>JBCAXH010000058.1:0-2025 GCA_038534155.1 Pseudomonadota bacterium | reverse complement strand
ATCGCGGCGATTCTGCTCTCATGGATCGAAATCATCCGCTAAATCGGGGTCTGCGCCCGCTTCAACCCCCAAAATATCGCGTTTTCCCCGACATTTCGTTGTTTTTTCGGTTCTCTCCGCCCCAAACACGGGTAAACAAGGGACAGCGGCGCGAGGCTGGGGCCCGCCGCGATATGAACAGGCAAGAGGACCTTAAAAATGGAAAAGAAATCTGAAGTCGTGGCCGCGATGGCCGAAGGCGCCGGGATCACGCAGGCTCAGGCCGCCGCCGCTCTCGACGCTTACGCAGCCTCCGCAATCGCCGCCATGAAAGACGGCGGCGCGGCCGTTCTGCCGGGTCTCGGCAAGTTCGCGGCGGTGCATAAAGAAGCCCGCCAGGGCCGCAACCCGCGCACCGGCGAGACGATGACCTTCGCGGCGAAGACCTCCGTGAAGTTCAAGGCCGCCAAGGCCGCCAACGACGCGCTCAACTAATTCGCGTTGCCTAAGACGGCGATGATCGGTATCTCCCGGTCATCGCCCCGACTTTCGGGTTCGGGCGGGTGTAGCTCAATGGTAGAGCCGCAGCCTTCCAAGCTGAAGACGTGGGTTCGATTCCCATCACCCGCTCCATTGTGTTCTTTCACACTTCTTAAGGCGTATCGCCCTCATATTGTCGGACGCGCGCGCGTGTGGTTGCGCTGTTGCGTCTACGGATGAAGGAACTGCGTTGAAGCGCTTTCTGTCGATTATCGCCCTCGCGGGCGGCCTGTCGTTCGGCGGGCCAGCCGGGATCGCCTCGTCGAGCGAGGCGGTGGGCGATGTCTTTGGCTTGTCGGATGTCGACGTGAGCATCGCCGAAGGCGCCTTCATCGACTGGTACGCGCCGAGCGACCCGAGCTTCGAGACGCAGCGCGAATTCATTTCGCTCATTTTCCTCAATGGCGCGACCCGCGGCGGCGAGGCGGTGCTTTCGGGCGCGGAGCCGGTTGAGATGCTGATCACCGTAACCCGGTTCGACATTCTCTCCACGCTGGAGCTTTTCTTTTGCTGCGCCGCCAATGAGATCGAGGCTGAGTTCGAGTTGCGCGACCCGCGCACCGGCGACCGGGTGCTGGGGCCGGAGGTTCTGAACTTCGATCACATGGGCGTCGGCGGCCTCTTCGGCGCCATCGCGTCGAGCGAAGGCGAGGACCAGCTGCAAAGGGTCATGTCGCTGATCGAGGCGGGCACCGCCGAATGGCTGTCCGATCCGTCGCGAACGATCCCGGCGACCGCTGCGGTGGAGTAACCGAGCGGGCCGCCGCGCCCCGACTTTGCGAAAGTGCACGATTTCGCATCTTTCGCCTTGCCGAAGGCGCAGCGGCGTCCACCTTCCTGAAGACCAAGCATCGCTCGGCCAATCAGGAGGACATTCGACATGGCTCGCACTCTTTCGACGACCTCGCGCCTCATCGCCATCGCATCGCTGGCGGCGCTCGCCGCCTGCGCGCGGCCCGACCCGCTGACCAGCGTGCCAACCGACAACGCGGTCTCCAAAGCGGTCACGCTCAGCCCGTCCGACGTCTCCATCGAGATCGACCCTGCCGCGGGCGACGCGGCTGACGACATCGCTCGCTCGCTCGAACTTTACCTCGACGAGATCGCGATCGCGACGGAGGGCGGCGCGCCGACCCGCGCGATCGTGCGCATCGACGACTTCGACGTCGTCTCCAACACGACGCGCGCCTTCATCGGGCGCGGCACGGAAATGTCGGGCGAAGTGAAGCTGATCGACGCGAATACCGGCGAAATTCTGGTTCCGGCGACCCCGATCAGCGTTGATGCGCGATCTATCATTTACAATGACGATTTTGGCGTTATCACCCGCGATCGCGCGGAGACGAAAGCGCAGAAACTATCCCGCCTTTTCATGAAGCGGGCCCGGATCGCCCTCTACGGCCCGGGAGTATAGAAACGGGCCTCAGGCCCGACGACGAAGGAGCCTAAGGCTATGGCGAAGGAAAAGTTCGAGCGTAACAAGCCGCATTGCAACATCGGCACGAT
>JBCAXH010000057.1:0-2592 GCA_038534155.1 Pseudomonadota bacterium | reverse complement strand
AGAGCGGCGTCGACACGCTTCAGATCGACGCCTCCGTCTTCGGCGGCGGGCTCGTGGCGGGTCAGGCGGCGGTTTTGGTCGCCAACGGCAATCCCATCGCGGACACCGGCGTCGCGACCTTCCTCTACGACACCGACAACGGGACCTTGCGCTTCGATGCGGACGGGACCGGCGCGGACGTCTCCGTCCTCTTCGCCTTCCTCCAGAACGTGCCAACCCTCGATGCGGGGGATTTCGAGTTCGTTTGAGACCGGCCCCGCGTTGGGAGCGCGCGCCATAGTGCGCATGGGCTAAGGGCCTGGGCTGTCGGCTAAATCTATTGAGTTCCTCGATGCCCATGCGCCGCGACGAGACGGCGCCGCGCTTACGGCATCTTTGTTTGAACCTTCGCACGGCCCGACCCGACCGACAGGACGAAAGCTGACCGAAACAGGCGCGCGCGACGGTGAGATCAGGGTCGCCGCGCCGCCCTAACAGAGCGAGGCCGCGCCGTGACCATCGAAACGATCGACCTTGAAAACCTCGACGGAACCAACGGGTTCCGCTTCGATGGCAACGACGTAACGGACCGCGTCGGCGGCGCGCTCTCCAATGCGGGCGATATCAACGGCGACGGGATCGACGATTTCGTCGTCGGCGCCGCCTCCGCGCGGGTGGGCGACGATTTCTATGCGGGCGAAGCCTATGTCGTCTTCGGCCGGGCGGACGGGTTCGCGCCGACCCTCAGGGCGCGGGACCTCGACGGGACGAACGGCTTCCTGATCCAGGGGAAGAACGCGAGCGACGTGCTCGGCGCCGCTGTGTCCGGCGCGGGCGATATCAATGGCGACGGCATTAACGACATCATCATCGGCGCAGACGGCGCAGACGGCGCCGACACGAACGGCTCGGCTTCAGGCGAGGCTTACGTCATCTTCGGCTCCGCGACCGGGTTCGGCGCGCAAGTGTTCCTCGACGCGCTCGACGGGACCAACGGCTTCACCGTCGCCGGTCTGAACGCGAATGACCGTTTTGGCGACGCTCTCGCCAATGCGGGCGACGTGAATGGCGACGGGATCGACGACATCATCGTCGGCGCGCCGAACGGAGACCCGACCGGACGCAAACAGGGCGGAGAGGCCTTCGTCATCTTCGGCGCGGAAGACGGGTTCGATGCGAATTTCGACCTCGCCGCGCTCGACGGGACGAATGGGTTCCGCATCGACGGCGCCGACACTTACGATAGCGCGGGGCGCTCCGTTTCCTCCGCTGGCGACATCAACGGCGACGGGATCGACGACGTCATCGTCGGAGGCTCCGCCTATTACGGCGAATACGGCGACAACGACAGCTTCGCCGAGGCGTTCGTGGTCTTCGGCCGCGACGACGGTTTCGCGCCGAACGTGGATGCGGCGGCGCTGGACGGGACCGACGGGTTCACGCTCGCGGGGTTCACCACCGATCTCAACGCCAATCTGGCAGTATCCTCCGCTGGCGACGTCAACGGCGATGGGTTCGACGACCTGATCGTGGGCGTGGGCCAAGCAAATCCGAACGGCAGAAACGCCGCCGGCGAGGTGTTCGTCGTCTTCGGCTCCGCCGACGGGTTCGGCGCGCGTTTCGATGTCAACACGCTGGACGGGACGAACGGGTTCCGCATTCAGGGCGCGGATCCGGCCGACAATCTGGGCGGTTTCGTCTCCGCTGCGGGCGATTTCAACGGCGACGGGATCGACGATCTGATCATCGGCGCCCAGTTCGCGGATTCAAACGCCGAGAACTCTGGCGAAGTCACCGTGATCTTCGGCTCCGAAAACGGTTTCGGCGCGGTGATCGACCTCGCCGATATCGGCGATGTGGATGGCGTTCTGATCGAAGGGCTGGACGTCTTCGACAATCTCGGCCGGGACGTCTCGGCGGCGGGCGACGTGAACGGCGACGGCGTGGACGACATCGTCGTCGGCGCGCGAAACGGCGATGCGCGCGCGCGAGACTCTGGCGAGGTCTTCGTGATTTTCGGCGTCCGCACCGGCGATGACGGGGCGGACGCCCTATCCGGCAGCGAACAGGGCGAGCGCCTCCGCGGCCTCGGCGGGAACGATACGCTGGAGGGGCTCGGCGGCGACGACACGCTTCAGGGCGGTCAGGGCGACGACACGCTCGACGGCGGCGAAGGATCGGACACCGCCGATTTCTCTGACGCCACGTCGGACACCCTCGCGATCCTCCTGAACCGGGACGGGATCGCGCAATCCACCCTCTCCTCGGGGCGCGACAAGTTCATTGGCATCGAGAACCTGATCGGCTCCGACTTCAACGACCGGCTCTTCGGCGATGAGAACGCGAACCGAATCGAGGGCGGCGACGGCGGCGACACGCTCGACGGCGTCGCGGGCGACGACAGCCTCTTCGGCGGCGCCGGGAACGACGGGTTCCGGGCGCGGGGCGGTGATGACCTCTTCGACGGCGGGGACGATACGGACTTCGTGAATTACACTGACAGCAGCGGGGTGAACGCCTTCCTCGACGGCTCGGGCACCAATGGCCGGGCCGCTGTGGGCGATACCTTCAACGACATCGAGAACCTGATCGGTTCGGCCACGGGCGGCGATC
>JBCAXH010000056.1:0-3394 GCA_038534155.1 Pseudomonadota bacterium | reverse complement strand
ATCATCAGCGAAGAAGCGATCGTTCCCCCCACCGCCGAAGAGACTGTCGACGCCCTGACCGCCCGCCAGCGTATCGGCGCCGCCATTGCCGCGGATCTGGTCGTCGCCCCCATCGCCGTCGATATCGTCGCCGGATTCAAGGAAGCTGCCGTTGATCACTTCGGACAGGACGCTCCCCGTCAGCGATCCGCCTGCCTGGGAAGAGGCGTTGATCTGCAGATCGAACCGCTCTTCATCTGTGAACGTCAGGCCGCTGAGGTCCGTATCGGCTTCGTCCGCATTCAGAATGAAGAAGATCTCATCCTCACCAACCAGCGACGAGGTATCGAAAGCGGCGGTCTTCACGCCGTTCTCTTCCTCGAACTGGGATGCGTTCAGGGTCAGGCTGATGAAGCCGACTTCTTCTCCCGGATTGATGAACTGAAAGGTCTCGAACCCCGAAAGCTCCACATCCTGAAAGAGGAAGCCGTTGAATTCGGCTTGCGTCACGAGGAAGACGAGTTGGTCCTGCCCCTCCCCGCCGTCGAAAACCTCGCCGGCGGGACTGTCGCCGAGAGAGTTCTCCAGAGTGACGGTGTCCGACCCGTCGCCCGCGCGCACCGTGTCTCGACCGCCGCCAGACGAGAGCGTGATGAAGTCGCTTTCCTCGCTGCCGTTGATCTCGTCTGCGATGGCGCTCGCTCTGAGCACGTTGGGCGCGGCGCCAGGCTGGTCGATGATGTTGACGATCAGGCGTTGGTCCGGCGACGAGCCGAACCCGTTTCCGAAGGTCAGGCTACTGAGGAGCGTCGCGGATAAATCGGCGTTGATCGTGAAGGTCGCTTCGCCCGTCGTCCCGAAACTCGCCAAGGCGCCGTTGAGCGCTCCTCCGTTCCGCTCGAACTGGGAGGCGTTGAGAATGACGTTGACGTCGGAGGCGGCGCTCCCCGCGATGGCGGAGATGGTGTAAAGCTCGAACCCGCTGACATCGTCGTCGGTCAGGTCGAACGTCCGGTCGCCCGCGATGTTGTTCGCAAAGGTGAGGCGATCTGTGTCGGCGCCGCCGGAGAGGACCTCCGGCCCGAACTCGTTGTCGTCGTCGATGATGATGATCTGGTCGTCGCCGTCGCCGCCGAAAAGATCGTCTCGCCCGCCGCCGCCGGCGATCGTGTCGGCGCCGCCGTTGCCGCGCATGATCTCGCGAAAACCGCTGGCGTTTCCGAGAAAGTTGTCGTTGTCGCCGTCGCCGGTGAAGTTCCTGACGATCTGCCGCGCGATGCCCTGGACGGACGAGCCGCTGCCATCGCCGGTCGAATTGTCGTCGGTGAACGTGGTCAGGAACACGCCGGAGCCGTCGACGGAGCCCGCCACCTTCACGTCGCGTTCGTTGCGGAGGGTCTGAGCAATGCTGATCGGTCCGCCAATAGCCGTTCCGTTTAGCTCAAACAGCTGCACGCGCGCATCGTCGTCGGTGGCGCTGAATGGCCTCGTGTAGCTGAGCGCGATGAAGCTGTCGTCGATCAGCGTCAGGCCGATGTCCTGCTCATCCCGGTCGTCGCTTACGATCGTGAATCCGTTCGGCGTGATGTTGGTCCCGCTCGCGTTGAAAACTTGGAGCGCTAGGAGCGCCCCGTCGTCGATCGCCAGCGCGAAGCCGCCACCGGGCAGGCCGATGACCTCCACGCCCTGAAAGGCGCCGGCGTCGAGCTTGCTATAGGGCCGTGTGAGAGAACCGACCGAGTTCCCGTTCGCATCGAACCGCTGAAAGGCGACTTGCCCGTCCGTGGTCGAGGTGTCGATAAAGGCGGCGACGAAACCGCCGCCCGTCAGCGAGGCGACGGCGGCGTCCGTGATCTGAGCGGCGCCGAGCGTCGTTTGCGAAAAGCTCTCGTTGTCGACGTCGACCTCGATGAAGCGGGCCTGGTCGGTTCCGTTGGTGTCGATGAAACTGACGACGACGGTTCCGTTGTTGAGGACGGTCGCATCGGGATTGATCGCCGTTGTGGCGACGCCGATCTCGAAGTCGTTGGGAAAGACCAGCTCGCCGTTCGAATTGCGCCCGAACTCGAAGGAAGCGAACCCGCCGCTCTGGTCGCTGACGTCGACGATCGCGATCAGGAACCCATCCGGCTGCTGAACAACCTCGGCGTCAGTGACCTGATAGGCCCCGCCCGGCAGGCTTAACGTGTCGATGAGGTTCTGATCGGTCAGATTGAAATCGGCGTCGAGCTCCTGCGTCCGCGCCGTCCCGTCATCGTCCCCATAAACCACGACGAAGCCGCCGTCGGCCTTCGCCTTGAGATCGAAATTGATCTGATCGCCCGTCGTCGCTGTGTTGATGGTGAACTCGCCCTGAAGCAGTTCCGTTCCCAACGTCATCGAAATCGTCATCGCCGGCACCCCTCGGTTTCTGGTCCCCCCTGCGTAGTTGTCTCAACAAGCACGGCTTTGCGAGTGCAAAATCGCGCTTTGAAAACAACGCGGAACGTCGGTGGCGCTGACGAAGTCGTAGCAGCTCTGGTCGGCGAAGCGCTCGGCGGCCAGTCAAAAAGGTTAATAAATCATTAAGATCAATATGATGGTGGAGGCGTGGTTTTCACGGCGTCTCTCGCAGCCGTCGCGGGCCGCAGAAAAAGCGCTTGTTCACGCCTCGCGAAAAAACTCGTTCGCCCATGGCGACGTTGGAGGCTGACGGCTTCTCGAAAGTCGACTTCGTCTCAGACGAACTCGAAGTCCCCCGCATCCAGCGCCGCTACGTTCTGCAGGAAGGCGAAGAGGACGGCGGCGCCGTCCCCGGTCCCGTCCGCATCGAAGCGCAGGGTCCCGCTGTCGGTGTCGTATAGGAACGTCGCGTCCCCGGTGTCCGCGATGGGATTGCCGTTCGCGACCAGCACAGCCGCCTGCCCCGCTACGAGCCCTCCTACGAAGACCGAGGCGTCGATCTGAAGCGTGTCGACGCCGCTCTCGAAATCGGTGATCCGGTCGCGCTCGGCGGCGTTGGGCGCCTGGTTGAAGACGATCGTGTCGGCGCCGGTTCCGGTGACGATGACGTCCGCCCCCTCGTCGCCGATGAGCGTGTCGTCGCCCGCGCCGCCCTCCAGCTGGTCCACGCCCGCGCGCCCGCGGATGAGGTCGTTCCCGCCGAGGCCCGTCAGCCGGTTCGCGCCTTCGTCGCCGAAGAGGAGGTCGCCGCCGATGGCCGAGCCGATCAGGTTCTCGACGTCGACGAAGGTGTCGCCCACCGCCGCGCGGCCATTGGTGCCGGAGCCGTCGAGGAAGACGTTCACGCCGGTCGAGTCGGTGAAATTGACGAAGTCGGTGTCCTCGCCGCCGTCGAAGAGGTCGGCTCCACCCCGCGCGCGGAAGCCGTCGTTCCCGGCGCCGCCGAAGAGGCTGTCGTCGCCCGCCACCCCGT
>JBCAXH010000055.1:0-4241 GCA_038534155.1 Pseudomonadota bacterium | reverse complement strand
TTCGCCTTCCTCCAGAACGTGCCTACGATCGACGCGGGGGACTTCGAGTTCGTCTAGGAGAGGCGCGTCGCTCGAGCTCAGACAGCGCAAATCGACCGATCGATCGCGAGCGCGCCGGCGCCTCTCGCCCAGAGCTCGTCGCCCCATTTGTGGACGACCGGCTGGATCTGGGATCGCCCGGTTCTGAGGGAGTTCTGGCGCAAGGTCAGCGCCATCTCTTCAGCCATCAGGTGATGATGCATCATCCGCGCCCCAGTGAGGATGATCATCGCCGGATCGAAGATGTTGGCGAGGTTGGCCAGCCCAAGGCCCAGCATTCTGCCGGCGCGGTCGAAGATCGACTTCGCGACCTCGTCCCCGGCAGTCGCAGCCTTGGCGAGCGACGCCATCGCGTCCTCGTCGCTCAGCAAAGGCGGAGAACGGGAGAGAACAGCCGTCGCTTCGCGGGCGATGGCGTAGTCGGCGACGTACGCCTCGAGGCATCCGCGCTGCCCGCAACGGCAAAGGGCGCCCTCATACTGAACCTTGGTATGACCGAATTCCGCGCCGAGACCGCGCCCGCCCCTGAACAGGGCGCCGTCGATGACGACGCCGAGGCCGACGCCATGCTCCACCGTCACGGTGAGGAAGTTGCGCTCAGCCCGTCCGTAACCGAACCAAAGCTCCGCCAGCGTCGCGAGGTTGGCGTCGTTGTCCACATGGACAGGCAGGCGCAGGTGGTCTTCGAGCAGGCGCTTCAGCTCAATCGGCGCGCCTTCGAAGAACGGGCTCCAGCGCAAAAGGCCGCTCTCCAGCTCCACATATCCGGGCACCCCGAAGCCGAGAGCGGTGATCGCCTGGCGCGGCAGACCGATATGCGCGAGGGCCTTGTCGATGGCCCCGTCGAGCTGTCGGGCGAGGTCGTTGATGTCGATCCTCGTTGAAGGGCGACCCACCGTTTCGCTGGCCAGGAGCTCACCGCTGAAATTCATGACGCCGACGGTGAGCGTGCGGTCGTTCAGTTTGGCGCCGATGAAGTGGGCGGCGTGCGGATTGATCTCCAGCGCAACGCGCGGACGGCCGCGCGCGCCCCGGGGCGCGGCCTCATTGGGGGAAGGGGAGGCGCCGGTCTCCCGCACCAGACCACGCTCGATCAACTCGGCGGAGATGGTGGAGACGGCGCCGGGGCTTAGATCGATCGCCTCCACAAGGTCGGCCCGAGACGTGGCGCCGACGCGCCTGATCTCCGCCAGCATGCGCGACGCGCTTCGACCCAGCCGAAGATCGACGGTTTCCGCAGGCGCGCGAACCGTCAAATCATGCCCCCGTCGACGATGAAATCCTGCGCCGTGCAGGCGCTGGAGGCGTCGGACGCGAGAAAGAGCGCCATCTCCGCCACGTCGCGGCCGCACAGCTCCCGCCGCAGGCACTGGCGTTCGACCACCTCGTCGATCTTCGCCTGGTCGTCAAACCAAAGCTCCCGCTGGCGGTCGGTGAGGATGCAACCGGGTAAGATGGAGTTCACCCGAACGCCGAACGGACCCAGATCGCGCGCGAGGGATCGCGTCAGCCCCCGAACCGCCGATTTGCACATCGAGTAAACGGCGAGGTTCTCAACCATCATTTCAGGCGCGACGGAGCCGAAATTCACGATTGCGCCCCTGCCGCGCGGTTTCATCACGCGCGCGGCGGCGCGGGCGGCGACGAACTGATGGCGCAGGTTGACGTCGACCATGGCGCGCCACCGTTCGGCGTCGATCTCCTCGATATCGTGGCGGGTATCGTTCGCCGCGTTGTTGACGAGGACGTCGAGGCCGCCGTGCGCCTCCACCTCGCTCACAGCGTTGGTCAGCGCATCATCGTCGGTCACGTCGCAATGGCGGAAAACAGCCGCGCCGGAGAGCCTATCAGCCAACGCAGCGCCCGCTTCCCGGTTTACGTCGGCGAAGACGATGCGCGCGCTCTGTTCAGCGAAGGCGAGCACGAGATCACGGCCGATTCCCGTAGCCCCGCCGGAGATGAAGACGCCTTTCCCAGCGAGATCCGCATATCGAGCGATTGGCAGCACTATTCCTCCCGGCGGCGACCGATAAAGTTCGCTCGCAAAACAATTATAGGTTTATCAGGCCGTCACAACCCAGACATAGGAGCCTTTATGGACCTGAATGGCGTGGTCGACGGTATCAAACAGGTCGTCTTCGTCAAATTAAATTTGACAACTAAATTATATACCCGCAGGCTCTCCTCAACGTGGCGCTCATAGAAGCCGCGAAAGACAATTCGTCAGCGTCACAGAACGCGGATCAAAGGGAGAAACGCATGAAAGCCCTCAAACTCGTCGCAGCGGCGGCGATCACGTTCGGCATGGCCTCCGCCGCTCAGGCCGCCAGCCACGCCAAAACCGTCGGCGTAAGCTGGTCCAACTTTCAGGAGGAGCGCTGGAAAACCGACGAAGCCGCGATCAAGGCGGCGCTGGAGGCGGCGGGCGCGACCTATGTCAGCGCCGATGCGCAATCCTCCGCGTCGAAGCAGCTTTCCGATGTGGAGAGCCTGATCGCGCAGGGCGTCGATGCGCTCATCATCCTCGCGCAGGACGCGCAGGCCATCGGCCCGGCCGTGCAGGCCGCCGCTGACGAAGGCATTCCGGTCGTCGGCTATGACCGCCTGATCGAAGACCCGCGCGCCTTTTACCTCACCTTCGACAATGTTGAGGTCGGCCGGATGCAGGCCCGCGCCGTTCTTGCGGCGCAGCCAAAGGGCAAATACGTGATGATCAAAGGCTCCCCAACCGATCCGAACGCCGACTTCCTGCGCGGCGGCCAGCAGGAAGTGCTGCAGGCCGCCATCGACGCCGGCGACATCGAGATCGTGGCGGAGGCTTATACCGACGGCTGGCTCCCCGCCAACGCCCAGCGCAACATGGAGCAGATCCTGACCGCGCAGGACAACGCCGTGGACGCGGTCGTCGCCTCCAATGACGGCACGGCGGGCGGCGTCGTCGCCGCGCTGACCGCGCAGGGCATGGACGGCATTCCGGTGTCGGGACAGGACGGCGACCACGCCGCGCTGAACCGCGTCGCGAAAGGCACCCAGACCGTCTCCGTCTGGAAGGACGCGCGGGAGCTCGGCAAGGCGGCGGGCGAAATCGCCGTGGCGCTGGCGAAAGGGACGGCGATGGCGGACGTGGACGGCGCGCAGTCGTGGACGTCTCCGGCGGGGACGACGATGACGGCGATCTTCCTCACGCCGAACCCGATCACGACGGACAACCTGCCTTCCGTCGTCGATGCGGGCTGGATTACGAAGGACGCGCTTTGCCAAGGCGTCTCGGGCGGTCCGGCGCCCTGCAACTGATCTGAACCTTGAGGTCCCGGCTTCGCGCCAGGGCCGTCGCCCCCTCCCGGCGCTCTAACGAAAACGGCGGGAGGCCCCGGCTCAGGGCCGGGGCGGTAGCGAAGAGCGACCAGAGTCTCACCCATGACAGACGCCGCCCAAGCCGAACCGCAATCCGCCAGCCCGAAATCCGGTTTCGCCGCGCTGGAGCTGGACACGCGCCTCCTCGGCATGATCGGCGCATTCGTCGTGCTGGCGCTGGCCTTCGATCTTTTCACCGACGGTCGGTTCCTGACGCCGCGCAATATCTTCAACCTGACGATCCAGACCGTCAGCGTAGCGATCATGGCGACCGGAATGGTCTTCATCATCGTCTGCCGCCATATCGACCTCTCGGTCGGCGCCCTGCTCGCCACCTGCTCAGCGTCGATGGCGATGATCCAAACGGTGGTCTTGCCGGACTGGTTCGGCCTCGGCCTCGGTCATCCGATGATCTGGATACTGACGATCGTCTGCGGCGTGGTGGTCGGCGCAATCGTCGGCGGGCTTCAAGGGTGGCTCGTAGGCTACCTCGCGATCCCGGCCTTCATCGTGACGCTCGGCGGGCTGCTGATCTGGCGGAACGTCGGCTGGTATCTGACGGACGGGCAGACGATCGGCCCGCTCGACCCGACCTTTCAGATGTTCGGCGGCATTAACGGCACGCTCGGCGTGATGGGCAGCTGGGTCGCCGGGATCCTCGCGGCGCTCGCCGCCGCCGGGGCGATCTGGACGGCGCGGCGGCGGAAGGCGGCGCACGGATTCCCAGTCAAACCGCTCTGGGCGGAGCTGACTTTGATCGGCGTCGCGGTCGGCGCGATCATCGGCTTCGTCGCCGTTCTGAACTCCTATGAAATCCCGACCCGTCGCCTTCAGCGCATGTTCGAGGC
>JBCAXH010000054.1:0-4505 GCA_038534155.1 Pseudomonadota bacterium | reverse complement strand
ACTCTAACCCTGAGCCGAACGCTCGCCGATCACACCCGACTTCTTCAACGAAATCGGCTCGATCCGGTCATTTGGCGTGATGCGAGTTGGCCCAGCCGGTGCGATCCGCGCAGGCGGCCCAAAGCCGCCATTCGAGAGCACCTTAGTTGTAGCGAATGCAGTCCCAGTTGCGGACGCTCATCTGATTAAGAGGACGGCGCGCCGAAAGCTTGTATCTGCTTGCGCCTCTCTCGAGATGGAACGCCTTGGCGTCGTAGCCCACTGTTGCGTGAAGCAGTCTAATTGCATCGATCGAAAGATCGCCAGTCAATGGAGTCATCAAGAACGTCGAGTGATCGAGATATAGATGTTTAGGAATTCTATCTCCTGAGCATGGTCCTTTACTGCTCGCCCGATGCATGAAAATGTTCATCATTGGACAAGCTTAGGGTGGGAACTATGGAGCGGAGCGATGCGGGGGAGACGCGCAAGCTGCGTCTCATCGTTCGAGATCTTGCGGGTCGGCCCGCTGCGGGTCTGTCGCTTAAGGTTCCCGGCGCTCCGGGCGGGACAATCCGGACAGACCGGCTCGGCTTCGCGACCTTCAGCACGCCTGCGCCGCAGAGCGCGCTCGTCGAGATTCTGTCGCCCGAAGCGGCCGAGGCAGCTCGGTTGAGCGTTATAGCCTCCGATCTGGAGAGCGGCATAGTCGAGCTCTTGGTGGGCGCGGAGGAAGCGCCGGATGACGCTCTGATCCCGGATCGCGTCCCGGATGACGAGGGGCCGGCCTTCATTCTCGATAGAGATGCGATCCTGGAGCAAGCGCGCGACGCGGTGGACCGTTCGATCCAGGCCGATCTTCTCGAGGAGGCGGATATCCGGGCGGCGGCGTCGGACCAGGTGACGGTCGGTTCGGGCGACGAGTGCAAGCGCATCTACGACGGGGAAGTGACGAGCCACCACGCCGTCTTCGTCGACGCCACGCGCGGCCGAGAGCTGCCGCAGGCGAAGATCGGAGTGGAGGGCGACGCCGACCTGCCCACCGTCCATATCGGCAGGCTCGACTATTACGAGACGTCGTGGAGGGCGGTCGGCCATGTCGTCGGCGGTCTGATCTACTCCCTGCCGCTCGCGCCCTGCGAGACGGTGCGCATTGCAGTGATCGACTGGACGGCGCGCGACATCGGGTCCCGCGAAGGGGAGATCGGACTTTCGGAACGGGCGAGCGACAATCTCGCGCACACCCGCCTGATCGATGAGACGATCGCCGCCACCGTGCGGGAGGAGCGGGAGGCGCGCGCCGTCGCGACCTCCGGGAACCTTCAGGCGGGCGTGCCGCCCGAAGGCGGCGCGGCGGCTATCGCCGCCGCCGGGGGGCCGCCGATCCCGGTCTCGCTCGGCGGCGCGCTCGGACGCCAGCGCGTTTCCGAGACCTCCACGGGGTCTCGCCGGACCAATGCGACGAGCGTGCAAAACCTCGCCGACCGGATCGAACGCTCCGGCGCCGCCGTGCGCCGCCAGCGCTCCACGGTCATCACGCAGACCGTCCGCGAACAGGGTGAGCGGATCGAGACGCGGGCGGTGACGAACAACAATCACTGCCACGCTTTGACGATCCTTTATCATGAGGTGCTGCGCCGCTACCGCGTCATCACCCGCTGGACCGGGCGCCGGGGCGGCCTCTGGATCGCGCAGCCGATGGACGATTTCGACGAGGCTGAGATTTCCCGCTGGCGGCATGTATTGGAACCGGGGCTCCTCCTCCCCGACCTCGCGGCGGGCTTCGATGACATTCAGTCCGAAAGATTTGGCGAGAACCCCGCGTTAACCATCGCCCAAGGGGCGTTGGACCACGCCCGAACTACGCGTACGAACCTCGAAACTGAGCTGTTCAACACGATCGAGGTCGTCGTCGAGGTTGGCGATGATCGCTTTGACGGCAGCGACGAGCGTCTGATCCTCGAACTGCAGACGACAACCAATACTGAGACCATCGTCCTTGCGAACGAAGGCTTTGGGGACGGCGGCGATCTTCGCAGAGGCACGCGGCTGGCGGAGAACTTCGAACTGAGCGCGTTTCGACAGTTGCCGCAGTTTCTCCGCTTTCGTTTGCGGTCGGAAGAGCGAACGGTCAGACCTTTCGACGATCTCGTGATAACCGAGTTTTCGATTGCGTTCTTGGTTGGGCTGAATAGGCGGATTCAGGTTTTCTCCGCGGAGAACACGCTCATCGCCAACCGTCCTGAGGAGATTATCTCAGGCCCTCTCCAGATCGCGCCCCTGGATGACGCGCGCAAAGCAGTCGAAGACGCCGAAGCGCGGGTCGCCGAGTTGGAGGCCCTGGCGGCGGCCAAAGGGCCCGGCGAGCGGCTGATGGAGCATCTGAACGCCGAGAAGATCTACTACCGCCGTCTGATCTGGCGCGCCGAAGACCCGGACGCCCGGCTAAAGCGGCTCGATGCGCTGACCATCGACGGGCGGCCCGTCAGCGACCTCGTCCTGAACGAAATCGCGGATGTGCAGGGCTGCTTCGTCGTCATGCCGCTCCGCCAGTCGATTTCGGCGGAAATGCCGGTCTCGACCGTGGTGAACGTCACCGAAAAGGGAAGCATCGAATATAGGGAAGAGGAGGTGGAGGCGCCTGCGCCCGAGGTTCGCGTCGTCTCCCTTCCCACCCCTGGCGTTCTGGCAGAGACGCAACTTTCCGAGTGCAGCGCCTGCGAGGTGATCGACCACACCCGCTATTGGAACTGGGAGAAGGATCATTGCGGCTGCGGGGCGCCGGAGATCACCGGCGTCTCGCCCAATGCAAACCGGGGCGCGGGTCCGGACCTGACTCCGGACCAGCTCGCCGCCAGCGGGCTGACGCTTCAAACCGCGCCGGCGGTTCCGACCTCGAACGCGCTGGACAAGGCGCTCGACCTTCTCAAAACGGCGTCGATTTTCGGCGACGGCCCGACCGCCTCGACGGCAGAGGGGCAGAAACTCGCGGCTGATGTCTTCAAGGCGCTCGCGACCGCCGACAATCCCGGAGCGGAGGCGTCCTCCCTCAAGGCGATCTCTGACGTTATCGGTGGACTGGATCTGTCGGATGAGGAGAAACGCAAGCTCCTCAGCGCGGCGGCCCGGCAAGCGGTGGGTTTGGATAGCGAAAACGAAGAAGACGACGAAGACGAAGACGAAGGCTCAAAAAAAAACTGAGTGATCCGGAACTTCGCGACAAGGTCGACGGTATGTTGGCCTTCAGCGCGGTCGGCGACGCGATCGGCGGCGGTCATGAAACGACTGGCCTCTCCGACCCGCATGGCGTCGTCGCGGCCGCGGACGCGTTCCCTTCCGGGCCGGACGAATGGCGGCTCAGGAAGCTTTCCGACTACGACGGGCGGACGACGGCCACGGCTTTCGGCGTTTGGGCGGACCCGGCCGGACCGCTCAAGGACGCGATTGGCATCGTGACCGACGATGCGTCCGTGAAGCTCTCCATCGTAGCCCAGTGGCGCGCGTCCGCGCCGGACGCCGAATTGGACGAGGCGGCGTTCAAGGCGTGGATCAAGGCTGAGATCGCAGCGTTTGTTAGGCCGACCGGGTCGAGCGCGGTGGAGACGGCGGCGCTCACACGCAACGCCGCGCTGCGCTCGCTCAACGTCATGTACGAGGGCTTCAAAACCTGGAGCAACCTGCCCGCCGATCAGAGAGAGGGCTTTGAAGTGAAAGCGACGGCGCCGGACGAGCAGGTGTTCTGGAAGCCGGGAGATCCGGTCGTCATCGGCGCGTTCCTGTTCCTCGACCTCGCGGCGCAATATGCAGATCGGACGCCCAAGGCGGTCCACAACCGTTTCGCAGCTTTGTCGGAGCTCGATCAGGGAACCTCCAGCGCCTATTCGGGCATGATGGCCTATCTCCTCCACCGGGCGATTAACAGCGCGCCAGGCGACGATTTCAGCGCCTTCATCAAGACGGGGGTGGAGGCGTTCGCGGCCAGCGGTCTCGGGGACGACAACGCGCGCGCCACGCTCGTAAAAGCCTTTAACGACGGCTGGAGCCTAGGTCGCGCGCGCCGCGACAGGACGCTGCGGGAGATGGCCGTCGCGATCCAGACCGAGATTTACGCGAAGCGTACGCGAATAAGGAGTGGGTTCGACAAGTACGATCCCGCGATTTTCCTCAAACAGATGGGTGCCGCGCTCGGCTATGGCGGCGCTGATCTCTCGAAGGCCGTTCACGCGCTCGCGCTTGGCGTGGGCGACGCGGATACGATACCGGCTCAAGTGTGCAGTATCGCGGGCGGTTACTTTGGTCGGGCGTTGCTTGATAGGCGTCCCGGCCTCGCTGCGGCGATGGCGACCACAATCAATGTGACGGAGCGGTTTCTGTCCGATGGTTCAGCAAGCAGAGATACCATCAGCATGCCCGCAGTGGTTCGCGCGCTTTCGCGGAGGATATAGAAGCGGGTGCCGTCTCGTGACGGCCCATTCCTGCCGTTCGCGAACCAACTAGGATATTGCACCCGCGTTCCCGATTGCGGA
>JBCAXH010000053.1:0-8094 GCA_038534155.1 Pseudomonadota bacterium | reverse complement strand
CAACCGATACACCTTAGCAAGCCGCCAAGCTGTCCGAAAAACTGGGACCACTTCATCTGGATCTGGATGCCAAGGGCCTTCGGGCCAAAGCAGCCATGTCAGCGAGCCTATCGCACTGAGGCCAAACCCAACTCTTTTGAAGCGGTTGTACACCACCTAACCATCCATCTTTAGCGCATTAGTAAACGCCTCCTGCAGGACATCGACTTTCCCGAACTCGCGCATCTTCTTTGTGCCTGCCTCCTGCTTGTTCAGAAGCTTGCGCTTCCGGCTGACGTTGCCTCCATAGCATTTCGCGGCTGCGACTTTCCGTAAAGCGGAAATCATCTCGCGGGCGATGTTTCTTCCGCCGTTGGCCGCGTGAAGCCAAAAACGACGCAGGATCAGTCCGGTAGGGTGGGTGACAACCCACCGTTGCGACGTGGTGGGTTGTCACCCACCCTACCGGTCATCCCAGAGGCTGGCGCCCGGACCTTCGAAACTGCTCCACGCGAACCAGTAGGACGTCCGCCCCGCCACGCGCGGGGCGCGGGCGCCGTCGGGGGCGATCAGGGCGTCTTCGGTGACGCGCCATTCCGTCCCGCCCGTGACAACCCGCCCGTCCCGCAACCCCTCCGCATGCGCGCGCTCAACGTGGAAGACGCTGTGAAAGATCGCCCTGCGCGCCGTTCGCTTCCCCGATTGGAGGGTGGTGGCGCGGGCCGCGCTCGGTGCGACGGTAGTCGCCGGGCCGCCGCCGGGCAAGGCGCTCACCAGCTTCCCGAAGCGCCCCCGCCCGAAGAAGATCCGCCGCCGAAAGAGCCGCCGCCGGACGACGACCCGCTCTTGGATTTCTTCGGGATCGTCCGCGTCTCCGAATAGAAGTGTCCGCAATGGCGGCAGGTGTAGTCGATGCGCCGCTTGCCCGTGCTGGAGGTCGTCGCGCGGATCAGGATCGTCTCCTCCCCCTCCAACGTTCGGTAACTGCAGGACGGACAGGCGCTGAGCTTGGAGAACCATGACCGATAGGCCTCGATCGTCACATGCCCGCAGCGGGCGCAGCGCCAGACGTCGTAGTCGACGCTCTTCAGCCGCTCCTCCAGCCGCTGACCATCTTCGAGATGCTCATCGTCGATGAACTCGTCGACGCGGTACATCTCCTCCCCGTCGACCGGGCAGATGCGCGGCTTATTCCGCCGGTAGCGGCGGAAGGCGAAGACGCCCCAACCCGCGAAGGGAACGCCGCCGAGCGCCCACCACCATTGCGGCTCCCCCACCGTGCGCCGGACGTCTTTGGAGAATTTCTCCGCAGCGGTGGCGTCGAATTCGCCGGGATAGGAGCCGGCGAGGTCGTAGATCACCTCCCGCACGCCCTGTTCGATCCCGACGCCGTAATCATCGGAGCGGAAATAGGGCACGATCACATCGTCTATGATCCGCTTCATCCGGCTGTCGAAGGCGGAGGAATAGCCCGCCCCGATCTCGATCCTCAGCTTCCGGTCGAAGCGCGCGACCAGGAGCATGACCCCGTCGTTCTCCTCCGCGTTCCCGACGCCCCACTGGTTGAAGAGCCCGGTGGCGAAGGGTTCGATTTCGCCGTTCCAGCCGTAGTCCGACATGCGGGAGACGGTGACGACGGTGAATTCGATCCCCGCGCGGTCCTTCACCTCGACCAGCATGTCGCGGACGCGCTCCTCCCGCTCCGCGTCCAGAAGATCGGCGAAGTCGTTGACGTAAACCTCGTCGTAGTCGGGGTAGGTCTGCGCCTTGCTCGTTTCGAATGGGGCGGCGAGCGCGGTCAGCGCCAGCATCGCCGCGATCAAAAATCTCTTCATGACGCTCCCCCGCGCAACCGCCCTCGCAGAGCATATCGCAGCGGGTCGGGCGGAGGAACGGGGGAGGTCAGGCGTCGTTCACGCCGAGAAGGACGCGGCGCATGTCGCCGTTCTCCCGGCTCAGCAGGACCAGAAGGTAGATGCAGAGAAACGGCATCCCGAAGAAGAACGCGAGCGCCCCGAGGCCGAACCCGCCGCCGGAGAACCCGTTCCGCCATGCCGTCCAGAGCGCCGACAGCATCAGGAAGGTCATGAAGTCGAGGTTGAACTGCCCCTGCCACGTCATCTCGGCCATCGGTCCGAAGAAGTGAGGGAGGAGGTTCAGGCCGTGATCGGCGACGACGACGGCGGTGTAGACGCCGATGACGGCGAGGATCGCGATCAGATAAACGCGGAAAATGGGCGGTCTCCGTTAGCTGGCGCGCGCCGGGCGCCAGAGCGGCCCGACGGCGATGAGAAGGACGAGGATGTTGAAGAAGGCGTTGGACGTGGTTCCAGACGCGATGGATCCGGCGCTGTCGAGCAGGAACCACGCCACGAGCCCGGTCAGGACGCTCTTGCGAACCCCCTCCGGCGCCGCGTCGTAGACCCAGAGCGACAGGCACCAGATCGTCACGCCCCAGCCGAACAGGAACCCGCCGGTCAGCGCGGAGAGGAAGCGCGTGTCCGTGTCCGCGAAGGTCGTCGCGCCGTCCAGCGGCCATGCGAGCAAGTCGAGGCTCCAGCGCGCGGGCTCCAGCGTCGCTTCCATCGTCCCAAGGAAAAAGATGGGTCCGAAAGAGCCGACAACAATTGCGGTGATCTTCAGCCAGAACTTGTGGAACTCTTGGGTCATGAGGCGCCTCCTGTGTCTGGAGGCCGGAGTAGGCGGGCCGAGGTCATCGCCGCAATTACTTCTGAGGTAAGTGACCGCGCGCGGCCCCCGCGATAGTCTCGCGCCCATGTCCCAGTTTCCCCGGACCCTGAAAACTTGGCGCTCCGCCCGACGCTACAGCCAGATGGACCTGGCGATGGAGGCGGAGGTCTCTCCCCGCCACCTGTCCTTTCTGGAAACCGGCCGCGCCCATCCGAGCCGGGAGATGATCGGCCGCCTCTCCGACGCGCTCGACCTGCCGCTCGACGCCCGCAACCAGATGCTCGCCAACGCCGGCTTCGCACCGCGCTATCCAGAGCGGCGGTGGGAGAGCGAGGAGATGGCCCCGATCCGCCGCGCGATCGATCTGACGCTGGCCCACCACATGCCGTTTCCGGGCCTCGCGGTGGACCGGCTCTGGACCGTGCGCCAGATGAACGAGGCGGCGGCGTGGCTCTACGGCCAGTTCGGGCTTGGGGTCGGCGAGAGCCTTCTGGACCTCGTGACCTCCGATCACCTCCCGCCGATGGTGGAGAACTGGCCCGACGTCGCCCGCCACGCCGCCGCGCGCCTCCGAACCGAGAGCGCCGCGCAGGGCGGCGTCGCTAAGCTGGACCGCGTCGCGGATTATCTCGCCCGAGTAGAAGGCGTGACGGACGCGCCGCCCGAGCCGGTGATCCCGACGATCTTGCGAATGGGCGACGCCCGCCTCTCCATGTTCGCGACGATCTCGCAATTCGGCACGCCCGCGGACGTGACGCTGAGCGACCTGAAGATCGAGCTCTACTTCCCGATGGACGAGGCTTCGGAGGCCTTGTTGCGAACGCTGGCGGTGTGAGCGGAGGGCCGCGCCAGCGCGTCAGACGCCTTTACTACGATGAGCCGCCGCCGAGCAGGCCCGGCCGCCATTCCTTCGCCCAAGCGGTGAGCCGATCCACCGTTATGCGCTTGGCGGCGCTTTGCGAAACGGCGTCCGCGCGCCAGTCCTCTGGCGTCCAGACGCCATCCAGCTTAGGCGCCAGGACGTCGGGGTTCCAGAGATATTCGACGTAGTCGCGCCGGTCGAACTGCCGCTTCTGCACGAACCGCGCGCCGACCATGACGGCGGGCATATACGCGCCCTCTCTTTGCGCGAAGAGGTGAAGCGCTTCGATCGCCTCATGCGCGCCGCCTGCGCGACCCATCGAAACGGAGCGTACATGCCAGCAGTTTAGCCTTGGATCCGGCGTCGGCTCGGAGCCGCCCTCGTTGGCTGCGATCTCGACGTGATGGACGTTGGGCCCGCCATCCTCGAAACACCCCTGGAAGCTGCGCCACAGGTTTTTGAAGCGCGATTTGCGCATTACGTAGACGATGGCGGCGCGATCGATCACGCCGTTGGAGACGCTCGCGAGCACTTTGAAACGCTGCGGCGCATGGGGCGCGACGCCGGGTTTGGTGAATTCATAGACCTCTCTCCACTCGCCCGGAGGCAGCGGAAAATCGAGGCCCTCAAGCGTCGTCGCTCCGGTGACTGGCGGCGTATTCTTCGCCTGGAGCGTTTCGATGGAAGGGGCCGGGGCGCAGGCGGAGACCAATGCGACGGTTGCGAGCGCAAAGAGGGCGTTACGGAGTGCCATTCGATCTATTCCTTGTGCGAAATCAGTAGTTGCCGTCGCCGCCGAAGCTGGCGTCGTCGGTCTCCGCTGCGGCGGACGCCGCGGTTGAGGCCGCCGTCGGCGCGTTGACCGCCGTGCGGCTTAATTGCCCCGGAACCGCGACCGAAGGCGCCGCGGCGACTGCGACCGAGACGTTCACCGAGGCAACCGCGGCGGCCGCGGCGGGCCCTGGAGGCGCCGCGGGCGTCGGCGCCGCGGCGTTCGCGGCGACGCTGGAGGCGAAACCCGCCGCGACCGACTCCGCGCCCGCGCCCTCGCCGCGAAACTCCACAACGCCCTCTTCGACGTAGAGCGTGGTGCCGTCGCCGGGCGAATACGACACGACGAAGGATGTGCCGCGAATACCGAGATAGGCGTTCGGCGTCCGCACTTCGTAACTGCGGGAGGGCATCCGCCCGGAGACGAACCGAAGCGCGCCCTGCGCGAGGCGCAGCGACAAGGTCCCTGAGTTGGACGATGCGTCGAAGACGAACTCGTCGACGAGGATACGGCTGTCGGCGGCGATGGAGAGCCGGGTGCCGTCGGCGAGTTCGTCTACATTGCCGCTGTTCGCGCCGGTCGAGATGTTGGCGCCGAAGATGACGTCGTCGCCGACAGTCAGAGCTTTCTCCGTCGTTCCGTAGGCGATGCGGACGACGTTGTCGCTCACGATCGCCGAGCCCACCGGCGTCTCCTGAGCGAAGAGGGTCGCCGGAAACGTGAGGAGGAATGCTGCTGGATAGAGTGATTTCATAGTGGCGCGCCCCTTCAGCCAACTTAACGCGAAGATGCTATCGGTCGATGCTCTGCTTGCCAACGGCTCAAAGAGAGCGCGTCCTCCTTCCAAGCTGTTCGGTCGCGGCCCGCCCGCCCTTTGCCCCTCCCGCCTTTTCCGCTAAGACCCGCCGCGACCGAAGACGACGCTGCGGGTTGAACCATGAAATTCACGCTGAGCTGGCTCAAAGAGCATCTGGAGACGGACGCGAGCCTCGACGACATCACCGAGGCGCTGACCGATCTCGGCCTTGAGGTCGAGGGGGTCGAGGACCCGGCGGAGCAGCTCGGCGCCTTTACGATCTGCCGCGTGATCGAGGCCGTTCAGCATCCGAACGCCGACCGCCTGCGCCTTTGCCGGGTGGAGGCGTGGCCGAACGGCCCCGAAAAACCCTCCGAAGAGGTCCAGGTCGTCTGCGGCGCGCCGAACGCGCGGACCGGCCTCGTCGGCGTCTTCGCCGCGCCCGGAACCCATGTGCCGGGCACCGGGGTCGATCTGAAGCCGGGGGTGATCCGGGGCGTCGAATCGAACGGAATGCTCTGCTCCGAACGGGAGATGATGATATCCGAAGATCATGACGGCATCATCGACCTGCCTTCGGACGCGCCGCTCGGGGCCCGTTACATCGACTACGCCGATCTCAACGATCCGGTCATCGAAATCGCCATCACCCCGAACCGCCCCGACGCGCTGGGCGTCGCCGGGGTCGCGCGCGATCTGGCGGCGCGCGGGCTGGGCGAGGTGATCACGAAGGACATCCCCTCCGTTCCGGGAGCTTTCCCCTCCCCGATCTCCGTGACCATCGAACCCGACGTGATGGAGAAGGACTGCCCCGTTTTCGCCGGCCGCCTGATCCGCGGCGTGAAGAACGGCCCGTCGCCCGATTGGCTCCAGCGGCGCCTGCGGGCAATCGGCCTGCGCCCGATTTCGGCGCTGGTCGATGTGACCAACTACTTCACTTACGACCGCAACCGTCCTCTCCACGTCTTCGACGCGGACAAGGTGCAGGGGAACCTGCGCGTCCATTACGCGAAGGGCGACGAGACGCTCGTCGCGCTCGACGGCGAGGAGCACACGTTCGAGCCGGGCATGATGATCATCGCCGACGACAACGCGCCCGAAGCCATTGCGGGCGTCATGGGCGGCGATCCGACGGGGTGCCAGCCGGAGACGGTGAACGTCTTCGTCGAGAGCGCCTATTGGGATCCGGTCACCACCGCAGCCACGGGCCGCAAGCTGAAGATCACCTCGGACGCGCGCTACCGGTTCGAGCGCGGGATCGACCCGGCCTCCTGCGTCCCCGGCATCGACATGGCGACGCAGATGATCCTCGACCTTTGCGGCGGAGAGCCGTCGGAGATGGTCATCGCGGGCGCGGTGCCGGACACATCGCGCTCCTACCGCCTCGACCCGGCGCGCTGCGCCTCGCTCGTCGGCATGGACATCGCGGCTGAGGAGCAGGCGCGCATTCTGACCGATCTTGGCTTCGGCCCCGTGAAGTCAGGCGACGGCTATGACGTCGCCGTGCCGTCATGGCGCCCTGATGTGAAGGGCGAGGCCGATCTGGTGGAGGAGGTCGCCCGCGTCGCCTCCCTCACCAAGCTGGAAGCCAAACCGATGGACCGCACCGCGCCGGGCGTGCAGGGCGCCGTCCTCACCCCGATGCAGAAGCGCACCACGCTCGCCCGCCGCACGCTGGCCGCGCTCGGGCTGAACGAATGCGTCACCTATTCCTTCGTCTCGGATGCGGAGGCGAAGCTTTTCGGCGGCGGGGACGACCTGCGGAAGCTTGAAAACCCGATCTCTTCGGAGATGTCGGACATGCGCCCCTCGCCGCTCCCCGGCCTTCTGGCCGCCGCCGCCCGTAATCAGGCGCGCGGGTTCGGCGAGATCGCGCTCTTCGAAGTCGGCGCCGAATATTTCGGCCCCGAACCCGGCGAGCAGCGCGACGTCGCCGCGATCCTCCGCGTCGGCCATAGCGGCCCGCGCGAATGGACCGGATCGCGCCGCCCGGTGGACGTCTACGACGCCAAGGCGGACGCCGAAGCCGTTCTGGCCGCCCTCGGCGCCCCCGTCGACCGCTTGCAGATCTTCCGCGACGCGCCCGACTGGTTCCATCCGGGTCGCTCAGGCGTCCTGAAGCTGGGCCCGAAGAACTCGCTCGCGGCCTTCGGCGAGCTGCACCCGAACGTCCTCAAGGCGATGGACGTGAAGGGCCCGGCGGTCGCGGTGACGGTTTTCCTCGAAAACCCGCCCTTCCCGAAAGCCAAGGCCAAGACGCGCCCGGCGCTCAGTATTTCCGACTACCAGATGGTGGAGCGCGACTTCGCCTTCGTTGTCGACGCCGATGTCGAAGCGGAGACGATCGTCCGCGCCGCGCGCGGGGCCGACAAGGCGCTGATCGACGTGGTCACCGTCTTCGACGTCTTCGCGGGCGACAAGGCGGAGGCGCAGATGGGCGCCGGCAAGAAATCGGTCGCGTTCTCCGTCCGCCTCCAGCCGAAATCCGGCACGCTGACGGATGAGGAGATCGAAGGCGTCGCCGCCAAGGTCGTCGCCGCCGTCGCCAAGGCCTCGGGCGGCGAGCTGCGCGGTTGACAATCGCCCGTTCCAGCACGGAACGGGCGCATTAACTTTCTCACTTTCGCCAAATTTGCGGTATCTTTGACCCGGCAACTGCGATCAACGCAGTGCGGTCAAGAGAGAGGGAGCAGTCATGCTCAAGGAATTCAAGGAATTCGCCGTCAAAGGCAATGTCATGGACATGGCCGTCGGCATCATCATCGGCGCGGCCTTCACGACCATCGTCAAGGCGCTGGTCGACGGGATCATCATGCCCATCGTCGGCCATTTCACCGGCGGCGTGGACTTCACGGAAATCTTCACCGTCCTCGGCGAGGGCGACTACGCCACACTGGCGGCGGCTGAGGAGGCTGGCGCGGCGGTCGTGAAATGGGGCGTCTTCATCAACGCCGTCATCGCCTTCCTGATCGTCGCATGGATCCTCTTCATTCT
>JBCAXH010000052.1:0-8376 GCA_038534155.1 Pseudomonadota bacterium | reverse complement strand
CTCACCCCGGCCACCACGAAACAGTTCAGGCCTATGGGCGGCGTGATCAGACAGAGCTCCGCCATCTTCACCACCAGAATGCCGAACCAGATCGCGCACATCGGGCCGGACATACCGAAAGCTGAATCAGCCGCCGCCACGTCTTCGCCCCCGTTCAGCGCCATGACAGCCGGGTAGACCACCGGCAGGGTCAGGAGGAGCATTCCGATCGCGTCCATGAACATGCCGAGGACCGCATAGGCCAGAAGGATCATGATCAGCGTCAGCATCGGCGACTGCTCCAGCCCGCCGATCCAGCCCGCGAAGGAGCGGGGCAGGTCGGCGAAGCCGAGGAAGCGGACGTAGATCAGCACGCCCCAGATGATCGTGAAGATCATGACCGAAAGCTTCGCCGTTTCGATCAGCGCCTCTTTCAGCTGCTTCCAGCGCATCCCGTTCCAGACCGCCATGCAGAAGACGACGAAAGCGCCTAGCGCGCCGCCCTCGGTCGGCGTGCCCCAGGCGTCGCCGCCGAAAGGGTTGTAGATGAAGCAGATGATGATCACGACGACGAAAACGATGGGCAGCGTGGGCGGGATCGAGACGAACCGCTCCTTCCAGGTGAACCCTGTCACCGGCGGGCCGAAGTTCTTGATCGCCAGCGCCAGGCAGACGATCAGCCCGCCATAGATGATCGCGGAGAAGGCGCCCGGCAGGAAGCCCGCGAGGAGGAGCCTTCCGACGTCCTGCTCCACGATGATCGCATAGATCACGAGGATGGCGGAGGGCGGGATCAGCGAGGCGAGCGTGCCGCCCGCCGCCACGACCCCGGCGGCGAATTTCTTGTCGTAGCCGATCTTCAGCATCTCCGGGATCGCGATCCGCGCGAAGACGGCGGAGGTCGCGACGGAGGCGCCCGAGACGGCGGCGAACCCCGCGGTCGAGAAGACGGTGGAGACGCCGAGCCCGCCCGGCAGCCAGCCGACCCAGCGTTTGGCGGCTTCGAAGAGCGCCTTGGTCAGCCCCGCGTGATAGGCGAGGAAGCCGATCAGGATGAAGGTCGGGATCAGCGACAGCTCCTGCGCCGCCACCTTGGAATGCGGGACTTGTCCTGCGGTCTTCACCGCCACGGTCAGCGCCCATTCGAACTGGTCGAGCGCGTAGCCGCGCTTGGACCAGAAGATCCAGATGAGGCCGATCAGCCCGGCCAACCCGGCGGCGAAGGCGACGCGCATGCCGAGAATGACCATGACCAAGAGGAAGCCGGAGACGACGAGGCCGATATCGATTGGCGTCATGTCCTCGCCCCCTTATCGCGCCGCGTCGGAGACGGTCGCCGCCTCCGCCGCCGCCACTTCGGCCGCGCTCAGCGGGATCGGCACCGCGATCGGGCTTTCTTCACCCGTCTTGATCGCCAGCCCATAGGCCCAGAGCTGCAGGGTGAGGCGAATGCAGAGCACGCCGAACGCTACCGGCGCCAGCAGCTTCGCGGGCCAGAGCGGGATCGCGATGTCGATGGAGCTGTCGGTGGAGAAATTCGGCGCGTTCCAGTCGAAGCTCCGCTCGAAATGCGCCCATGACCCCCAAACGAGGAGGAGCATGAGGAGGAGCATGAAAAATACGGTCGTGAACTCCGCCATCCAGAGCGCGCGGCCCTTCAAGCGACCGACCAGAATATCCATCCGGATATGCCCGCCGTCGCGCTGCACGAAGGCGATGCCCATGAAGGCGATCAGCGGCATGATCTGCTCGATCCAGTCGACATAGCCGGGCACCGGCATGTTGATCGCGTTCCGCCCGGAGACGGAGACGACCGCGAAGACCATCAGCGAGAAACAGGCGAGACCGCTGACGAGGGCCAGGATGCGTTCGATCCCGTAGAGGCGCGTGTCCAGACGGCTGAGAAGGCTGCCGTCCTCGCGCACGGAGGATGTGCCGGCCATGACGTGGCTCCGATGTTAGATAGGGCCGGTAGGGTGGGTGAAACCCACCACGTCGCAGCGGTGGGTTTCACCCACCCTACCGCAATAAAAGAGGGCGGCCCGAAAGCCGCCCTCAATGCCGATCAGTTCGTCGCGCGGTGATCCGCGAGGGTCTTCACGACGAGGTCGTAAAGCTCCTGACCCGGCAGGCCCTGACCCTCCATCGTCGCGATCCACTCTTCGCGGATCGGGTCCGCCGCCTTGGCGCGGAAGGCGTCGATCTCGGCCTCGGCGACCGTGACCTTCTGTACGCCTTTCTCCTCAAGCGTGGTGTCCCACTTCTTCAGTAGCTCGGCGTAGTTGGCGAGGTAGTGCTCGATCGCCTCGTCGACGGAGCTGTCGAGCGCCGCGCGGTGCTCGTCGGAGAGCGCATTGTAGGCGTCCGTGTTGACCACCACCGGGCAGTTGACCGTGCCGGGGTTGAGGTTGGCGGTCCACCAGTCGGCGATGTCGATGGTGCGGAAGGCGAAATGGGCGTGCTGGGCGAAGGCCACGGTGTCGACGACGCCGCTCTCCATCGCGTTGTAGGCTTCCGTCGCGGTGACGGAGGTCGGCACGCCTCCGACGGCCGCGAAAGCCTTGCCGAGACCGCCGGTGGCGCGCACGCGCATCCCGTCCATCTCCGCCAGCGTGTCGCGCGGCTCGCCCCGGCCGACGATGTTGTACTGCGGCATGGGCGAGGTCATCAGCAGCTTCGCGTTCCAGCGCGCGAGGTCCGCCTGCGTCGCCGGGTGATCGTAAACGGCGTGGGAGACCGCAACCTCTTCAGCCAGGTTGGAGACGCCGAGGAAAGGCAGTTCCAGCACCGTGATCGTCGGGTTCTTGTCGCGGTGATAGCCCGCGCAGAACTGCGCCATCTCGAATGCGCCGATGGAGATGCCGTCGAGGTTCTCGCGGTTCTTGGAGAGGCCGCCATAGGAGATGTTCAGCGTGAACTCGCCATTGGTCTTGGCCGAGATCAGCTCGCCCAGCTTCTCCACATGCTCGGTGAAGGCGCGGCGTTTGCCCCAGAGCGACACGTTCCATTCAACGGCGAGCGCTTCGCCGGCGAAAGCCGCCATGGTGCCCGCGAGCACGGCGGTTTTGATCTTGGTGAACTTCATGGTTCTCCTCCCAGAGAGATGGTTTTAGATTCCTTTATTGGGGCGGAACATAGCGCGCAGGGGGTGCGGCGCAATGAAGCAATCCGCAGGGGCGAGGCGGGTGTCCTGCGGATTTCCGCAGAGCATGCCATGTCGACCTGCAAGTGTCGGAGAGGTTCACCGAACGGCGACTGCGGGGCGTTTCCAGAATCCCGGGATTCTAGGATTCCGGAAAACTAGAGGATTTAGGGAAGCGTTAAGCGGTTGCGATGTTCCGAGAGCTGCGCTTGAGCGCTCATATTGAATTCATATCAGAGGGTTAGAGGAGGCTTCGCTTGTCCAGGCCGAGCTTCACGATCTTCTCGTTCAGCGTTCGCCGTCCGATCCCGAGCTCGGCCGCCACGTCGTCCATTCGCCCGTCCTGCGCCTTGAGCGCGCGGGCGATCATGCGCCGCTCCAGGGCCGCGACCGCTTCGCGCAGCGTCCCCGGCGCGTCGCCGCCGTCGTCCATCCGGATCGCCTCCGCCGCCGAACCGCGCCCGCGGCGGGCCGCCAGAACCCGCCGCTCCGCCACATGCCGGAGCTCCCGCACGTTGCCGGGCCAATCATGCGCCATCAGCGCGGCGAGATCCTCCGCCGTGGTCTCCGGCGCATCGGTCTCATAGGTCTCCGCGCAGGCGGCTACGAAGTGATCATAAAGAAGCGGCGCGTCTTCTCGCCGGTCCCGAAGCGGAGGGAGGGTGACGGATGCGGCGTCGATCCGAAACAGGAGGTCCTCCCGCAGGCGACCGGCCGCCAGGGCTGCTTCCACCGGCTCGCCAATGGCGGAGATAACGCGGAAGTCAGTCGCTTGCTCTTCGCCGTCATCATTGGCGAAGCGCTTCGTCTCCAGCGCGCGGGAGAGCGCCGCCTGCGCCTCCGCAGAGGCGGCCGAGACGGAATCGAGGTAAAGCGCGCCGCCGTCCGCGCGACCGAGCGGTGAGAGCCGGTCGGCGCGCAGCGCGGCGCAGCTCACCCCGATAAACGGCTTCGCGGCGCGCGGGGAGATATCGTGAAGCGCTCGCGCCACGAGGTCCTTGCCCGTGCCGGTCTCCCCGATCAGGAGAACGGGCAGGTCGGTCGCCGCGAGGTCCTCAATCTCTTCACGCACCGCGCGGATCGCGGGGCTGTCGCCCATAAGCACCCGGTCGAGCCCGGAGAGATCGGCGAGCCGCCGCTTCAGGCGCAGCGCCTCCATCTCCGCCCGCCGCCGATCGGCGGCGTTGCCGAGAACATGGAGGAGGCGGCGCGGATCATAGGGTTTCTCGATGAAGGAATAGGCGCCTTTCGACATCGCCTCCACTGCGATCGGAATGTCGCCATGGGCGGAGATGAGCACGACGGGCGGCGCGCCCGCTCCAAGCGCCTCCAGCAGCGCCATGCCGTCCATGCCGGGCATGCGCATGTCCGAGAGGATCACGTCGGGCGGATCGGCGGCGACGCGCTCGATCAGCGCTTCGGCGCTGGGCGGAACGTCGACCCGCCAGCCGGCGGCTTCCAGAAGATGGCGGAGCGACTCGCGCATCTCCCGGTCGTCGTCGACGACGGCGATCCGGCGCGGCGCGATCATGTCGTCTTCACCCGCTTCAGCGAGACGCTGAACCGCGCCCCGCCCCCAGGCCTTTCTTCAGCGGAGAGCCGCCCGTCATGTTCGCGCACGATCTCCGCTGAGATCGCAAGGCCGAGGCCCATGCCCTCCCCGGAGGCGCGCGTGGTTGCGAAGGGCTCCTGCAAGGTCTCCATCTCTGCCCCGAGGAGGCCCGGGCCATCATCTTCCACCACCAGCGCCGCCATCGCGCCCGCGCGGTCCGTTTCGATGAAGACCCGCACGCCGCCGCCGGTCTCCGCCGCCGCCTGCACGGCGTTGCGGATCAGGTTCACCGCCACCTGTTCGAGGCGGGGACCGACGCCGCGCACAATAACGGGGGCGTCGGGCGGCGTCGTCTCGATCCGGGCGTTCAGCCGCGCGGCGTCGGGCGCGACCATTTCGGCGGCGGCCTCCGCCACTGAAAACAGGTCGACCTCTTCCATCGGGCGCTCTCCGGGCTGTGCGAAGAAGCGGAGCTGCCGCGTGATCCCTTCCATTCGGTCGACGAGGCTGGAGATCTTCTCGGTCGGCGCGGCGCCGCCGATCTCCGCCGCCGCGAGGTAGTTGCGCATGGCGGAGAGCGGCTGGCCGAGCTCATGGGTGACGGAGGCCGCCAATTGCCCAAGCGCCGCCATCTTCCCCGCCCGCCTGAGTTCGCTTTCGGCTTCGGCCGCGCGCGCCTCCGCCGCCTGGCGCTCCTCGATCTCCCGCTCGAGCCGCTCCTTGCCGGCGCGGAGCGCGGCGCGGTCCTCCTGACTGACGCGGAGCGCGGCGCGGAACCGCTCGCCCCGGAACGCCAGCCCGCTCGCCGCGACCAGCGTCAGCGCGGCGGCGGCGAGGGCGAGGGCGAACCAGGCCCGCTCGCGCGCCCGCTCCTCGTCCGCCATCAGATGCAGCGTCCAGCCAACGTCGCCGATATCGACGGCGACGTGGAGACGCGCCGACCCCGCCAGTTCGGCGCGGCCCTCGGCGCCCGGCTCCCAATCCAGCGGATCGAGCGGGCGATCGCCGAACTGCCGCGCAGCCGCGATCTCCGCTAGCCGCTCCGCCGGGAGCGGCGCAAGCGCGCTGTAGAGAAGCGCGGGGTCGGAGGCGAGGATCACGACGCCGTCGCGGTTCGTCACGAAGACCGTCTCCTCCGCCGCCGCCCAGTCGGCGGTGAACCCGTCGAGATCGATCTTGATGGCGAGGACGCCGCTGACGTCGCCCGCCGGGCCGCGCACCGGCGCGGCGAGGAAAAAGCCGGGCCGCGACGTCGTCGCGCCGACGGCGAAGAAATCGCTCTCCCGCCCCTCCATCGCTTCGGCGAAATAGGGGCGGAACCCGTAGTTCTGCCCGACGAAGGTTTGCGAGGCGCCGAAATTGGAGGCGGCGATGGTCACGCCCGTCCTCGCCATCAGGTAAATCGCCTCGACCTCCGCGCCGTCGGCATGGGCGGCGAGCTTGCGGTTCAGCCTGTCCGGCGCGACGCCCGCAGCCGTCGCGATCACGAGGGGATCGGCGGCGAGGATGGCGGGGAGATGGCTGAGCCGCTCCACCTCAGCCGAGACGGCGCCGCGGAAGATCGCGGCGCGCGCCTCCGCCCGGTCCCGCTCCGATTCCGCGAAGAACGCGCGCGCTGCGACGAAGGCGAAAGCGGCGCCGACCACCGCCAGAACCGCCAGCGCCGCCCAGAGCGCATAGCGGCGCCGCGCGTCCGCCCAGGCGCTTCGCCCGATTTCGGGGGCCGCGATCGCCATCAGAGGCGGATCATATGGTCAGGCGCGCCGCGTATCCCGGCGCGTAGGCGAGCCGCGCGACTGTGACGACGCGCCCATCCGCCCGCGTCGTCCGCTCCACGATGAGAAGCGGCGCGCCGGGTTCGACGCCGAGCGCTTCGGCTTCGTTACGGGATGCGGCGCGGGCGGACATGGCGATGTCTCCGTCGGTAAAGGGCGCGTTGCGGACGAGCCATTCATTGGCGGAGACGTCGTCGAATGCAATCCGCGCGGCCTCCGGCGCGGCTTCGATGTTGATCCACCGGTCCTCCAGCACGAAGGGCGCGCCGTCCGCCAGATGCAGCCCGGCGACTTGTTTCGCCGCCGCTCCGCCGAATAACGCGGCGATCTCTTTCTGCGGGGGCGATAGCGGGCGCGGGATCAGGCGATAGGCGGCTTGGGCGCCGGTCGCTTCGATCTCCTCCCGGATCAGGGGGATCGCGGCGCGGGCCTGACGGCGCGGCGCCTCCACCACGCGCGTGCCGCCCTTGCGCCGCCGCTCGACGAGGCCTTCGTCGGCCAGCGCCCGGATCGCGCGGTTCACCGTGGCGCGGGCGACGCCGAACTCTTCGGCGAGCGCAGCTTCGACCGGGATGCGCGCGCCGGGGGCCCAGATCCGCTCCGTGATGCGGCGGCGCGCCTCGCCATGGATCGCGCGCCAGCCGGGTCCGTGCTTCGTCTTCACAACCGGTCGCGCAGGCCGCGCATGACGCGCCGGTAGGCGGCCTCGATCCCGTCCCTCGCGATATGCCGCCCGCCCTGAACCACATGGCGCCCGGCGGACCAGACGTCGGTGACCGCGCTGTCGTCTGCGGCGAAGATCCATGCGTCCAGAAGGGCGTCGCCCGACGCGCCCTCCAGCGTCAGCGCGCGGGTGTTCAGCGCCGTCAGGTCCGCCCAGAGCCCCGGGGCGATCATCCCCGCCGGTCGGCGAAGCGCCTGCGCCCCGCCGAGCGCGGCGGTCTCGTAGAGAACCCGGCCTGTGGATGCGGCTTCCGTCGCCAGCGCGGCGCGGCTCCGGTCGCGGAGGCGCTGAGAGTATTCGAGCGTCCTCAACTCCTCCGTCAGCGAGATGCGGATGTTGCTGTCGGAGCCGACCCCGAACCGCCCATTTTGGGCGGCGTAGTCGACCCCGTTGAAAATTCCGTCGCCGAGATTGCTTTCCGTGATCGGACAGAGCCCCGCCACTGCGCCGCTCTGCGCCACCATCGTCGTCTCGTCGCCGGTCATCTGCGTCAGATGGATCAGACACCAGTGCGGCCCGACATCGGCGTTGGCCATCAGCCATTCCACCGGCCGTGCGCCGTAGGCGGAGAGGAGCTCCTCCACCTCCGCCGTCTGCTCCGCCACGTGGATATGGATCGGATCATCGCCCGCCATCCGAGCGGCCGATGCGAGGCCCTCCTTCGTCACCGCGCGCAGCGAATGGGGCGCTACCCCGATGGCGGCGTCGGGCGGGAGGACGGCGACTTGCGCTGCGGCCGCCTCGCGCAGGGCGGCGTAACGATTGATGTCGCAGCCGAAGCGGACCTGACCCGGCCCAAGCGCCCGTCCGTCGCAACCGCCGACCTGATAAAGGACGGGCAGGTGGGTCAGCCCGATCCCGGTCAGGGCGGCGGCCCGGCAGATCGCGCCGCTCATTTCCGCCGGATCGTCATAGGCCGCGCCGTCCGCCTGATGATGAAGGTAATGGAACTCGCCGACGCTGGCGTATCCGGCCTCCAGCATCTCCATCTGAACGAGGGCGGCGATCGCCTCCACGTCTTCGGGCGATAGCTGGTCCAGGAAACGATACATCAGATCGCGCCAGGTCCAGAAACTGTCCCGGCCAGCGGGCCCCCGTCGCTCCGTCATTCCCGCCATCGCCCGCTGGAAGGCGTGGGAATGGAGGTTCGCGGGGGCGGGGAGGAGGGCGCCGACCTCGGTTCCTTCGCGCGGAGCGTCCGCCG
>JBCAXH010000051.1:0-10246 GCA_038534155.1 Pseudomonadota bacterium | reverse complement strand
AACGCTCGCCGATCACACCCGACTTCTTCAACGAAATCAGCCCATAGGCGACATCATAACCAGGTCACCTTCGCATGTGCGGGAGATTTCTGGAAATCGTCCGCGAAAATCGACGTCCGAAAGAGTCGCCGTTCGCCGCGACGCAGCAAAGAGCAACTTTGATTTAAGCGGAATGCGGACAAAACTGCCGTTAGCAGGTACGATAGTAATTAGTCGAACCTCATCAGCAAGACGTTCCACGTTGGCCGTTGACCACGCCCTGATCCCGAAAGCGGCCATTGAAGCACGCTGACCGGCGAATTCCGCATCGCGGTCATTCGCTGCAACACGTCGAACCGGCTGCGTCGCGGACTTTGCCGCCATTCAGGGAAAGTCCGCTTTGTCTAGATCAAAGATCGGAAACACCGGCTTGGACCGGGCGTTCCAAGTATGTCGACAAAGCCACATAGCTCTTGGTCGAAACCACTTCGGGAAGCGCGTAAAGGCGCGCGAGTAGTGCCTCCATCGCTTGCGTGCTTTCCATCCGGACCTTTAGGATCATGCACGTGTCACCCGTGACAGAATGAATCTCTTCGACCTCAGGAAGCTCTTCGATCTCCATGAGCGCCTCACTTTTTCCCCAGCCGCGCGTGTTAATGTGAACGAAGGCTAGGAACTGCTTTCCAGTCATTTTCGGATCAAGCTGCGCCGAAACGGACTTAATACGCCCACTGGATTTGTAGCGTTTTACACGTTCATGGACAGCGGGCGCAGACAGGCTAACCGCCTTACCCAAATCGCTGTAGCTCTGTTCGGCATCCTTCGTCAGAAGGCCTAACAGGTTTCGGTCAATCTCATCCAAACCGTATCTATCCTTAGCCATTCTTTGAATCTCATTCGATTTTTCTGTAGAGCTGCAGAATATAGTATCGCGTTCAGGCAAATTTATCTACTGGATTGGCCTCGAATGAGGTGCAAGATGAACCCAGTTTGGCTCCTGATGCTAGGCATCAGTATTGTCGGATCAAATTCCTTGGTCCTCAGTCCAATCGCAACGGATGTTGCTGCCTCCTTGCCGCGCAGTTCCGCGACGGACGTCATGTTTGCCTCGGCTGTCTATGGCGCGGCAACAGCCGTCAGCGCGCTGACGCTTGCACCGCAGGCAGATCAAATCGGGCTTCGACGCGCCTTGTTCCTCGCGCTCATAGGGTTGTGCCTGGCGATGGCGGTCTGCGCATCGGCAATCGCGCTGTGGGTCCTAATCGTGGGCCAAGCCTTGGCCGGATTGGCAGCGGGCCTCGCATTGCCTGCAATCTATGGGCTGGCAGCCGAGATCGCACCAAAGAGACGCGAAAGCGAAACCCTTGGGAAGGTTCTGACGGGCTGGACACTCAGTCTCGTCGCTGGGGTCAGTCTGTCGGCTATTGTCACTGATTTCCTTCACTGGCGCATCGTGTTTGTGCTTCTTGGCGCGACTGGTCTGATTTTGCTTGTCGCATTAAGGCGGGCTGAAATTTCAGCAACGCGACCCATCGGCAAAGCCCCCTCGCCGCTTGAGGCTATACGAATAACAGGCCTTCCCCCGATCCTACTTGCCGTAGCTTGCTACATGGCGGCCTTCTACGGGCTCTATGCCTACCTAGGCACACATCTTACGCAGGTCTTGGGGATTGGAACCGGCATTGCTGGTCTTGCTGCGCTCTCATATGGCGTGGGCTTCGGCATTGTAGCGCCGCTTGATCGCTTGATCGACAGATATGGAGCAACGAAATCCGCTCCTATCGTATTCGCAACACTGCTTTTCGCATATATCGGGCTTTCTGCGCTGGCACCGCTCGGCATGGCACTCATTGCGTTCTGTTTCGTTTGGGGTGCCGCAAACCACCTTGGATTGAACATCCTTGTGGGCCAATTGACGGCGCTATCCCCTGAGCAGCGTGCGACTATTCTCGGTCTGTATAGCGCGGTGACCTATGCCGCGATGTTTGTCGGTACGACGGTCTTCAAAGTGGTTTTTGAATCGTTTGGCTTTTCGGTCATTGCGCTTCTCTCGGCGGCTTGCATCGCGCCTGCAACGCTAGGCGCAGTTCGACGGCAATATCGCCTCGCTAGAGCGGACGTTCGTGAGAATGCAGAAAATGGCTAGTACGGGGCTCACAACCGTCATGCGGCGGCGCAGCGAGCGGACGGCCAAGCCGCTCAGCCTTAGGGTTGGTCGCGGCCCTTATCGGACCTTGGCCGAGTGGACCCAAAGCTTCGGCGGCTTTCCAAAAGCCGACCTTGCATCAAGCTGAAGCATTCCGCTCGTTGCACTGCGGACAGAGCGAAACTCAGTACTGCTGCTGTTACCGAACTCGAGCACTAGCGGACTCAGTTCGCCCGAAACCTTTCAACGTTGAAAATCACTCTCGCTCCACCTGAAGGCGCGTCTTCGATCGAAAGCGATCCGCCATGCGCAGTCGCCAGACTGCTCGCGATGGCGAGCCCCAGTCCCGAACCGCCTGTTGACCTCGACCTCGATTCTTCGAGTCGCGTGAACGGCTCCAGCAGGGACGCCCGCTTGCCGGGCGGCACGCCGGGGCCGTCGTCCTCCACCGTCAGGACGATTTCGTCGTCTACGATGTCCATCGCGACGCGGGCGACAACGCCGTAGCGCAGGGCGTTGTCGATGATGTTCGCGACGATCCGGCGCAAGGCCAGACGGTCGCCGAGCAGCGTCGCCTTCTTCGCCTTGTCGTCGACAACCAAGCTCGCGTCCCCGCCGGCCGCCCGGCGGTCAGCGACCTCCGCTTCGACGATGGGAAAGAGCTCCAGAAGCTCTTCGTCGAGTGCGTCCGCGCCAGCCCGGCTCGCGAGAAGTGCATCGTCCAGTAAGGCGATCATGTCTTCGATGTCGGCTTCCGCGCGGGCGCGTTCGGCCTCGTCGGGGATCCTGTCGACGCGAAGGCGAAGACGGGTGGCGAAACTGCGCACGTCGTGCTGTACGCCGCCAATCAACGCCATGCGTTCCTGCGTCAAGGTCTTCAGGCGGTCGTGCAGCCGTCCAAAGGCGGCGACCAGCGCGCGGATCTCCGGCGACCGGGCGCGCACATGCGGCGGCGTCTGCGCGGCGTCGTTGGGATCGAAGGCGTCCAACGCCGCTGCGAGCCGGGCGAGCGGCCTGATCTCGCGGTTGAGCAGGATCAGCGCGCCGAGCGCGATCAGCACGGCGACGAGACCGGCCCCAAACCCCATCGGCACGCCGATGGGAGCGACCGGCACCGGACTGCTAGACCGGACGACGAGCGTCTCGCCGCCCGCGAGGCCGACGCGGAACTCGACCGCGTTGAACGCGCTGGCGAAGCGGCCGCCGAAGGGGCCGCCCATCTTCTGTGGAATGACGGAGAGCGACCTGCCGTTGAGCGCGCGAACGTAACCGTCGAGCGTCGCCGCGTCCGCCGGCCAAAGCGACGGCATACTGGTTTTCGCCAGCGGCGTTCGCTCGACGCGGACGCTGCGGGTCGCGGTCTGCATCGCCGTCAGGATGAGCGCGCGATCCTGGTCTTCCGTGCGCTCGACCGCCTTTGCGAGCGCGGAGAGCGCGCCGGGCGTCGGCAGGGCCGCTGCGCGGCGGGCGCCTTCGCTGATGTAGAAGGCGGCGATCCCCGCCAGCCACAGTGCGAGGATCGCGACCAGCAGGATCAGGCCGAGCCGCCACGAGAGGCCGAGCCGCGCCCTCACGGCGCCGTCTTCACGACGGCCGTGAAGAGATACCCGCTGTTGCGGACCGTCGCGATCAGCTCGCCCTCGGCGCCCGATGCGGCGAGTTTGCGGCGGAGGCGGGAGACCATCATGTCGACGGTCCTGTCGAACGGATCGGCGCCGCGACCGCGCAGATGCTCCAGTATCTGGTCGCGCGACAGCACCCGGCGCGGGCGTTGCGCGAAGAGGGCGAGCAGATCGAATTCGCCGCTCGTCAGATCGATTTCGCCGCTGGTCTCGCCGTCCACGCGCCGCGCGTCGAGGTCGATAACGAGGCGATCGAAGGCGAGGCGCCGCGAGCGGTCCGTCGCGGGCGCCGAGACGCGTCGCAGGACGGCGCGGATGCGGGCGAGCAGCTCACGCGTCCCGAACGGCTTAGCGAGATAGTCGTCCGCGCCCATCTCCAGTCCGATGACGCGGTCGATCTCATCGCTTTTCGCTGTGAGCATGAGAATAGCGGGACCGTTCGCCGCGCGCAGGCGGCGGCAGATCGACAACCCGTCCTCCCCCGGCAGCATCAGGTCGAGAACGACGAGATCGGTCCGGCGCCGCGCAAGCGCGGCGTCCATTGCGGCGGCGTCCTCGGCCGTCTCCACGTCGAAGTCTTCGCTTTCCAGAAACGCAGCCGTCAGACGGCGGATTTCGGGATCGTCATCGACTATCAGGATCGCGGGTCTCGGCTCCGGCATGGGCGCACCTTCCGCGAGCGGGGCGCGACGGGCAAGCGCCATCCGCCCTCCGTTACACGCCGTTACAAAAGCCGACAAACCGTTTCACCGGCGCCATCGGCGGGTGACGAGCGCTCCCTAGGTTCCCTTCACGCCAAGGCGGCGCGCGAAGCGGCGCCTCATGAAGCCAAGGAGCATATGATGCGCGTTCTCATCACTTCAGCGGCGATGGCCGCCGCGATCGCCTTCACCGCCGCGGCTGATGCGCAGGCCTGGGAGCGCAAGACGATGTTCGAAGGTCTGCGCGGCGCCAGCAGCGCCCATGCGACCGGGAGTTGCTCGAACCGCAGCTGCGCCCGCGACGTCTCGCGGACCGGCGCGGCCGGGCGGACCTTCACGCGCAGCGGCCAGCGCAACTGCCAAGGCGGCGCCTGCTCCGGCGCCCGCGTGACCACCGGCCCCAACGGCCGAACCTCCACCCGCGAAACCACCATCACCCGCTGACCCCGTGAAAGGCTATCCCATGAACGAACTTCTCAAAGTCGCCTCCCTCTGCTTCGCTCTGACAATCGGCGCCGTTTCGACCGCCGCGGCGGACGAACAGCGCGAAGCGGCGCAAGAGAACTTCCTCGAAGCTGATGCGAACGCCGACGGCGCGCTGACCATCGACGAATTCACCCGAATGATCGATCTGAACGCCGAGGACGGCATTGGCCGGTCGCGCATGATTCAGAGGACCGGCCGCTACGCCGTGGCTTTCGGTCGGATCGATGCGAATGGCGACGAGATCATCGACGCCGACGAGTTGGCGGCGATGGCGGAGCGCGCGCGGCAATGACCCCTCGGCGCGGCGCCTCCGCCCCCCGAGCCCGCCGCGCCACCCTTCGCCCGCCCGCGCGACGCCATCGCGCCAGACCGGCTCCCGAACGTCGAGGACGGTTCGTGGGCCGGTCGCATTCCGATCCACGGGTCCTAGAATGAAACAACTCCGCCGACTGGCTTTCATACCCCCTGTTCTCCTCGGCGCGGCGCTGCTCTGGTGGGCGACCGCCAACCGTCCTCCGCCCGCGACCGTCGAGGTCGAGGAGCGGCGCGTGTCCGCAACCTATGTCGTCGCTGCGCCGCGCGCCTTCGTCCCGGAGGTATCCGGGTTCGGAGAGGTCGCGCCCGCGCGGGTCTGGACCGCCGTCGCCCAGGTCGCGGGGCGCGTCGCCTACGTGCATGACGAGCTGATCCGCGGCGGATTCGTCGGCGCCGGCGAGACGCTGATCGAAATCGCCAGAGAGGACTACGAACTCGCCGTCGCCCGGGCGGAGGCAGACATCCGCAGCGCCGAGGCCCGCGCGGAGGAGGTTCGCCTCTCCAAGGCCACCACCGAAGCGTCGCTCGCAATCGAAACGCGGGCGCTCGACCTCGCCGAACGGGACCTCGCCCGGGTTGCGCGCCTGAGTGAAAGCGGAACGGTGTCGAGCTCCGTCGTCGAGGCGAGCGAGCGGGAGGTGCTCGCCCAGCGTCTGAAGGTGCAGAACTACGAGAACACGCTCGCGCTTCTGCCCGCCCAGCTGAAGGCGGCGGAGCAGTCGGTCGCCGTCGCGCGGGCGGCGAAAGCCTCCGCCGAGCTCGATCTTTCCCGCACCGTCGTCACGGCCCCTTTCGATGGGCGCGTCTCCCGCGTGGACGTGGAGATTAGCCAGTTCGTCGGCGTCGGCTCCGCGATGGCCTCGATCGACGGCGCAGCCGCGGCCGAGATCGACGTGCAGATGTCGCCCCGGCTGATGGCCGCCTTCGCGCGGCTGGCGCTGCGCGGAGCGTCGCCGCAGGCGCTAAACGAAACGCTCTCCGCCCGCGTGGCGCTGGGCGACGAGGGCGCGGAGGCGGTCTGGCCGGCTGAGGTCGCCCGGATATCCGACACGGTTGATCCGGAGACGCGGTCGCTCGGCGTGATCGTCCGCGTGGACGACCCCTACGCCGCCGCCCCGGGCGAACGCCCGCCGCTCATCAAGGGCATGTTCGTCAAGGTGACGCTTTCGGCGCCGCTGATCGAAAACGCAACGCTCCTCCCGCGCCGCGCGATCCGGGATGGGCGGGTCATGATCGCGGGCGCGGACGACCGCCTCGCCTTCGCATCCGCGACCCCGGTCTTCGCCATGGGCGACGTCGCCGTTCTGGCGCCGGGCGGGTTACCCGAAGGCGCTCGCGTGATCACCAGCGAGCCGTCTCCGGCGATCGAAGGGCTGCTGCTCGCGCCCGTCCCCGACGCGGAGACTGAAGCGCGGCTAGACGCGGCGGCGGCGGGAGGCGCCGAGTGATGATCCGCTACTTCGCCGCCCACCCGACCGCCGCGAACCTTTTGATGGTTCTTTTGATCGTGGTCGGCGTGGTCTCAATCCCGAGCCTCCTCCGCGAGACGTTTCCACGCATCGCTCCGCGCGACGTGCAGATCACCGTCGCCTATCCGGGCGCGGCGCCCGAAGAAGTCGCCCGCGCCGTCTGCGGTCCGGTCGAGGATGCGCTGGACGGGGTGGAGGCGGTGGATGAAATCCGCTGCGACGCCCTCGAGAGCCGCGCGGTCGTCATCGCGGCGATGGAGCAGGGCGGCGATTTCGGCCGCTTCACTGCGGATGTCGAGGTCGAGGTGAACGCGATCGACGATCTGCCGGACGCGGTCGAAGACCCTGTGATCCGCCAGCTCGGCCGCGTCGACCCCGTCGCGGCAGTGGCGGTGACCGCGAGCGGGGCGCATGATCCGACGGCGCTGAAGGCCCTCGCTGACGAGATGAAGGTCCGCATGCTACGCTGGGGCGGCGTCCCGCGGGTGGAGGTGAACGGCTTCTCCGACCCGCAAATAAGGATCGAGATCGCCGACGCAGCGGCGCGCGAGCTGGGCCTCAGCCTTGAGGACATCGCGCGCGCGGTCGGGCGGCAGAATGTCGACCTGCCGCTGGGGGAGATCGTCTCCGACGAAGGCTCCACCCTGCTGCGCTTCACCGATCAGCGCCGCGCGCTCGACGCCTTCCGGGACGTGGTGATCGCATCGAGCCGCAGCGGCGCTGAAATTCGCCTCGCCGACGTCGCGCGCATCACGCAGACCTTCGACAAGCGCGAAGTCCGGACGGAGCTGAACGGCGAACCCGCGGCGGTGCTCGTGGTCACCAAGACGCCGGAGGACGACACGCTGCGCGTGATGGCGGCGCTGAACGCGTTTCTTGAAGAAGAGCGTCAGCGGCTGCCGCCGGGGGTCGAGGTCACCGTGACCGGCGACGCGTCCGGCGTGCTCATGGACCGTCTGACGATGGTGATCGCCAACGGCGCGCAGGGGCTCGCGCTGGTCTTCTCGGCGGTCTGGCTGTTTTTCGGGTTGCGGCAAGCGGTCTGGATCGCCGTCGGCCTCCCCGTCTCGTTCCTCGGCGCGTTGGCGGCGATGGCGGCGCTCGGCTACTCGATCAACATGCTGACGCTGGTCGGATTGTTGATCGTGATCGGCATCCTGATGGACGACGCCATCGTCATCGCCGAGAACATCGAGACTAAGCGCGCCGCCGGACTGCCGCCGCTGGAGGCCGCTGTTCAGGGCGCCGGGCAGGTCGCGCCAGGCGTCGTCGCCTCCTTCCTGACCACCGCCGCGATCTTCGGCTCGCTGGCCTTTCTCGACGGAAACCTCGGGGAGCTTCTGCGCGTCATTCCGGTGGTGATGCTGCTCGTGCTGATCGTCTCTCTAGCCGAGGCGTTCCTGATCCTGCCCGCGCATCTCTGGCACGGCGCGCCGGCCACGCCGGAGCCGCAGCGCCGCGCGGATCGCTGGCTCGACGTCGCGCGCCGGCGGATCGTCGGCCCGGCCGCGCGGGCGGCGGTCCGCTGGCGCTGGCTCACGCTCGGGATCGCGGCCTTCGCCTTCATGGCGTCCGTCTCCGCCATCGCAGGCGGCGCGCTGAAGTTCCAGGCTTTCCCGGAGATCGACGGCGATCAGATCGAGGCGCGGATCGAACTGCCGGCCGGCGCCGCCCTTGAGGAGACGGAGGCGGCGGTCGCCCATGTGCTCGCCGGGCTCGACCGCGTCGACGTCGCCCTGTCGCCCCGCAATCCGGACGGGGCGGCTTTGGTGCGGCACGTCGTGGTCACCTACAACGAAAACGAAGATGCGGGCGGCGCGGGCGCTCATCTCGCCACGGTCTCCGCCGATCTTCTCGCGGCGGAGACGCGCGGATCGACGCTCGATGAGATCCTCGCGCTCTGGCGGGCGGAGGCGCCGCCGACCCCCGCCATGCGCCGCCTAAACCTCACCGAACCAGCGCTAGGCCCCGCCGGCCGCGCGATCGAACTGCGGCTCGCCCATGACGACGTCGAAACGCTCGCCCTGGCGTCGGCGGAGCTGCGGTCCTGGCTCCAGCGCCATGAGGGCGCCTACAACATCGCCGACGATCTCGCCCCCGGACGCCCGGAGCTGCGGCTCACGCTGCGGGACGGCGCGGGCGCGCTCGGCCTCGACGCGCGCGCCGTCGCCGATCAGATCCGGGCGGCCTTTCAGGGCGTGACCGCGGACGAGGTTCAGGCCGGGTCCGAAACCTGGGAGATCGACGTGCGCCTCGCCGCCGCCGACCGCGACGGGCCGGACGATCTCGACGGGTTCGCGCTGCTGACGCCGTCGGGCGCTCGTGTTCCGCTCTCCGCCGTCGCCCATGTCGAGGAGGGTCGCGGTTACGCCTCGATCAAGCGGATCGACGGCCGCCCGACGGCGACGGTGACGGGCGATGTCGACGTCGCACTCGGCAATGCGGACGAGATCGTTGGCCACGCGAAAGCGACGTTCCTGCCCGAGCTCGTCGCGCGCTATCCGGGGCTGGAGGCTGGGACCGAAGGCCAGAACGCCGCCGCGGCGGAGACGCAGGCGTCGATGGCCGTCGGCCTAGCGATCGGCCTTGTCCTCGTCTATCTCCTGCTCTCCTTCCAGCTGCGCAGCTATGTCGAGCCGGTCGTCGTCATGACGATCATTCCCTTCGCGCTGATCGGCGCCGTCGGCGGGCATCTCGCGCTCGGCATCGACATGTCCATGCCGAGCATGCTCGGCTTCGCATCGCTCGCCGGGATCGTGGTGAACGACTCGATCCTCTTGGTCCATTTCATCAAGGCGCGGCTGGAGGCGGGCGAGGCGTCGATCGACGAGGCAGCTCCGGCGGCGGCTGAGGCGCGCTTCCGCGCGATCCTCCTGACCTCGCTCACCACTGTCGCGGGCCTCTTGCCGCTCCTGTCGGAGACGAGCCTGCAAGCTCAGGTTCTGATCCCGCTCGTCACCTCGATCGCCGGAGGTCTCGTCTCGACTACCCTTCTCATTCTTCTGGTCGTGCCGGCGTTTTACGCTGCGTTGGACGAGGTGAGTCTAACGAGCGGATGCGCGGCCACTGGTCAGGCGGGCTTGCCAGTTAACCTTGCCTATGACGTCGACTCAAACTCATAAAAATGGGTCAAGAAAGAGCCTAATTTCGCAATAAGCAGGTCGTCTGAGCGATCTGCAAGATCGAATTGATTTACCGCCTAAGTCGTCCAGTTCTGCTAGCAACCTCACTGAGCGAAATCACTGCTGGATGTACGAGTTCGCCTCAAGCTGCTCGTCCGTCGTAGTCGCGTAGAACGGCGTCATTCCCCCCAAAGCAGCCGCATTCGGCGATCCTAAGCCAAGGTCGACCTGAAGGTCTGCTTTTGCATTTCGGAGCAGATCGCCTCGCACTCGCCGTGGACGTCCGCCTTCCGCCAACCCCATTAGAACTTCGCAATGGCAGCACGAAGATCGTGCCGATGACTAACGGCAGCTTTGTCCGCACCGCCGAAATTGTTAGGGCCAAAATGCTGCACATCAAACGAAT
>JBCAXH010000050.1:0-11593 GCA_038534155.1 Pseudomonadota bacterium | reverse complement strand
TCATCGTCATTGGGATACACCTTAGCGACCTGTCCGAATTTCCGGGACCACTTCAAGAACCTCTTTACGTTTTCCTAGCAGCACTGGTGCTTTGGGTTACTTCTGAGCTTACTGATTGGCCATTTCAGAATGCTGAGAAAGTAGATGAGAAGGCTACTGCGAACGATGTCCGTATTGCGCGTGAGTTTATTTCACTACACTCAAGAAAACTTCGGTTTTTGCTTAAGGAGAACGACCCGTGGTCGTTTGTTGAAAGCGACCGTTACAGCGAGCTATCAAGACTCCTAAATCGCCATGAATGTGACGAGGTCTTTTTCCACGATGAAGATCTCAACACGAAACTAGACGATTTAATGAAAAAACTTGACGATTTCTCGTGGAAGATCGCACTAGACACAGTTCCAGAGAAGATAGCAGGTGCTTGGAGAACCGGTTACAAGCCCTACGAAATAGTTTCCGAGGAAGAATACCAACGGCGACGAACTGAAAGTAAAGAGGCTGGACGTCTTGCCGGCGTTGCATGGGAAGCTCTCGACCTACTCATTGCTGACTTACGCAATCGTATACCTGAGGCTTGGGATCAACCGCTTGAGAGCGCACCAGACGCGGCAGGTGACGGCAGCTAGATCAATAGCAACCCAGCACAAAGCTACCCTACGCCCCTAGCCCACCGCCCAAGCCTCGCATCCCACCTCGCCCCGTCCTTCCTCAACCTCGCCCGCACCACCGCTGGCACCCCATAACCGACAGCCTGCGGACAGGCGCGGTCCGCACCCCCTCCAAATCGAATACCGTATGAATTCAGATACTTAACCCCATGTCCGCATGCGGACACGGGGCGAAGCACCCCTATTGCTGGTCGAAGCGCACCCGCACATAGGACCCCGGCGCAGCCTCGATCACGCCGGTTTTCGCCCCCGGCTCCCGCGCCGCGACCTTGCGGCCCGACTGCTTCGCCAGCCATTTGTCCCAGTCCGGCCACCAGCTGCCTTTGACTTCTTCGGCGGTGTGGAGCCAGCCCTCAAGCGTCTCCGCCGCCATGTCGTCCCGCACCCAGTGCTGGTACTTGCCTAAGCTGGGCGGGTTCACCACGCCGGCGATATGGCCGGAGCCGGCGACGACGAAGCGGTTCTTCGCGTTCTCCAGAAGCCGCGCCCCGCGATAGACTGAAGCTGCCGGGGCGATATGATCTTCGCGGCTCGCGAGGTGATAGATCGGCAGCTTGATGTCGGAGAGGTCGATCTTCCCGCCCTGCACGGAGAGGTCGCCGCAAGCCATGGCGTTCTCGTTGTAGAAGCGCTCCAGATAGAAATGGTGAACCTGCGCGGGCATCGAAGTGCTGTCGGCGTTCCAGTAGAGCAGATCGAACGGGAACGGGTCTTTGCCGAGCATGTAATTCTGGACGACGTAGCTCCAGATCAGGTCAGATGAGCGCAGCATGTTGAAGGCGTTCGCCATCGCTTCGGCGGGCAGATAGCCCTTGTCCATCTGCTCATCGACAACCTCGAGCGTCTTCTGATCGACCAGCACCTGCAACTCGCCGGCGGAGGAGAACTCAAGCTGCCCGGTGAACATGGTGGCGGACTGGATGCGGTCGTCGCCCGTCTTCGCCATATGGGCCAGCATCCCGCCGGTCATAGTCGCGCCGATGCAGTAGGAGGCGACGTTGATCTTGTCCTGCCCCGTCTCCTCCCGCACCACGTCGATGGCCGACATGATGTCGTCCATGTAGCTGTCCCAGGTCGCGTCCTTCTGCTTCTCCGTCGGGTTGACCCAGGAGATCATGAAGACGGTGTAGCCCTGCTCCACCATCCATTTGACCATCGACTTCTCGGGGTTGAGGTCGAGAATGTAGAACTTGTTGATCCAGGGCGGGATGAACATCAGCGGACGGGCGTGGACCTTTTCGGTCAGCGGCGCGTACTGGATCAGCTGCATCACGTCGGACTGCCAGATGACCGACCCTTCGGTCATCGCCATGTTCCGCCCGACCGCGAACGCGTCCATGTCGGTCTGGCTGATGATCAGCTTGCCCTTGCCGCGGTTGAGGTCCTTGGCCATCGCCTCCACGCCCCGGACGAGGTTAGCGCCCTTTTCGGCGGCGGTGGCGCGGAGCACTTCGGGGTTGGTCATCGCGAAGTTGGAGGGGCTCATCGCCTCCACCATGTTGCGGACGTAAAAGTCGACCTTCGCCCGGTCCCGCTCAGGCATGTCGCCGATATTGTGCGCGACGTCCTGCGCCCATGAGGCCGACAGGAGGTAGGCCTGCTTCATGTAGTTGAAGACCTGGTTGTTGGACCACTCGTCGTCCTTGAAGCGCTTGTCGCCGCGCTTCGGCTCGATCAGCGGTTCGGCCTCTTCCGCGCCCATCCAGCCCATCATCGTGCGGCGCCAAAGCTCGGCGTGCTGGGTCCAGAGCTGGAGGGATTTCTCAGCCAGCTCCTTGGGGTTGTTCAGCATCTCCTGCGTAAGCTCGGCGAAGACCGGCGCGACGTTCAGCGGATCGGCGTGGAGCGGATGCTCGTCCTTGGCCGACGCTTCGACCATGCGCGCCCAGATCTCCTGAGAGAGCTGCATGACATGGGCCATGTTGGTCGCGTATTCCGCGCTCTCCTCAACGCCCGGAAAGTCGGCGCCCGGGAATTCCGTAGGTTCGGTCTTCATCGTTCGTTTCCTCCGGCCCGTTCGCCTTCGCGCTGGCGTCGTTTTCGCGCCCGGCCTAATGTGCGCGCCGACCACTCTAGCAGATCAGAAGGCGCAATGCTTATGTTGCAGCGCAGCAAATATAACCTGCTCGCGCTTTTGGCGACTGGTCTACTCGTCGCATGCGCCGATACGGAGATCTTCGACCGGGTCGCGCCGGAGCGGTCGGAGACGGCGCTCGCGTCGGATTGGCCGAAGCTCGCCGATACGCCCGATACGCCGCCTCAGGGCGTTTACACCGAGAGAGCGCCGGACCCGGCGATTGGCGAAGCGGTCCAGATCGATCTGAGCGTCGCCGCCGAATCTGCTGAAACCCGCCGCCGCGCCGTCGCAGGTCCGGTGGAGTAAGGCGCGGTGAAGTGAGACGGGGCGCTGGCGAGCGCCTTGTCGATTGAGAGACGTCGCGGTAGACCCCGCGCGCCCAGCCGGAAAGCCCGCACCCATGCCCGAACAGATCGAAGAATTTCACCGCATCAAACGCCTGCCGCCTTACGTCTTCGCCGAGGTGAACCGGCTGAAGGCGCAGTACAGGGCCGAAGGGCGCGACATCATCGATTTCGGCATGGGCAATCCGGACATGGATACGCCGAGCCATATCGTCGACAAGCTGGTGGAGACGGTGAGGAAACCGCGCACCCATCGCTATTCCGCGTCCAAGGGCATTCCAGGCCTTCGCCGCGCGCAGGCGGGGTATTACAAGCGCCGCTTCGGCGTGACGCTCGACCCAGAGACGGAGGTGATCGCGACGCTTGGGTCGAAGGAAGGTCTCGCCAACCTCGCCATGGCGATCACGGCGCCGGGCGACGTGATCCTCTCGCCCAACCCGTCCTATCCGATCCATCCCTACGGGTTCATGATCGCGGGCGCGGCGCTCCGCCATATCCCGGCGCTGACCGACGGGCGGTTCGATCCTGAGGCGTATTTCGAAGCGCTGCACCGCGCCGTGATCCACTCCGTGCCGAAGCCGACGGCGCTGGTCGTCAACTTTCCGTCGAACCCGACGGCGCAGGTGTGTTCGCTCGACGTCTATCGGGAGCTGGTGGCCTTCGCGAAGAAGCACGGCGTCTGGCTTCTCTCCGACCTCGCCTACGCCGAGATCTATTTCGACGACAACCCGCCGCCTTCGATCCTGCAGGTGGAGGGGGCGAAGGACGTCGCCGTCGAGTTCACGTCGCTCTCCAAAACCTACTCCATGCCCGGCTGGCGCATGGGCTTCGCGCAAGGAAACAAGCGCCTGATCGACGCGCTGACCCGAATCAAGAGCTATCTCGACTACGGGGCCTTCACGCCGGTGCAGGTCGCCGCCGCCTCCGCCCTCAACGGGCCGCAGGAGTGCATAGAGGAGATCCGCGGCGTCTATCGCAGCCGCCGCGACGTCATGGTCGAGGCGATGGCGAAGGCGGGTTGGGACGTGCCGCCGCCGCCCGCGACCATGTTCGCCTGGGCGCCGGTGCCGCAGGAGTTCGCGCATCTCGGCTCTATGGCGTTCTCGAAGATCCTACTTAAGGAGGCTGGCGTCGCGGTCTCTCCCGGCGTTGGGTTCGGAGAGTATGGCGAAGGGTTCGTGCGCCTCGGCCTCGTGGAGAACGAGCAGCGCATTCGCCAGGCGGCGCGCGGGGTGAAGAAAGTGCTGGCGAACGCAGCCGACATCATCGCGTCTTTCGGCGAGAACGCGGCGGCCTGAGCGAGGGGTCGCCTCGTCGCCGTCCCGCAAGCGGGACACCTCCTCAGCGACGGCTTCGCCATCCATCGGAAAGCGGCATGCCATCGCCGGGCGTAAGCGCGTGTGGCGGCGTCGGATTCATGCGTATTTTGAGGAAGCAGGATCATGGTTCGCGCCTGGGTTCGCCTGCTGTGGTCAATCCGACTGACCCGGCTTAAAGCAGCATGCGAAAGGTAGGCGCGAAACTTGCCCTAAGAGTGGGCATCTTTTGCGACTTTTTCGATTCACTGATTTCGCGCGCTGCTCTAGAACAACGCGAGTTCGAATTCGGGAGCATTGCATGTCGGGCACCACCCTGCGCATCGGGATCGCCGGCCTCGGCACGGTCGGCGGCGGCGTCATTAAGATCATCGAGACCCATAGCGCGCTCCTGGCGGCGCGCACGGGCCAGGCGCTGGAGATCACGGCGGTCTCCGCCCGGTCGCGCGGGAAGGATCGCGGCGTCGACCTTTCCGGCTACGCCTGGGAGGACGATCCGGTCGCGCTGGCGCGGCGGGACGACGTCGATCTGCTGGTCGAGGCGATGGGCGGCGAGGACGGCCCGGCGAAAGCCGCCGTCGAGGCGGCGCTGTCCGTCGGCAAGCATGTCGTCACCGCCAACAAGGCGATGCTGGCCCATCATGGACAGGCAATGGCGGAGATGGCGGAGGCTTCCGGCGCCGCGCTCCGCTTCGAGGCCGCCGTGGCGGGCGGCATTCCCTGCGTCAAAGCGCTCGGCGAAGGCATGGCGGCCAACCGGATCGCGCGGGTGATGGGCGTCTTGAACGGCACCTGCAACTACATCCTGACGCGGATGGAGGCGGGCGGCGAAGCCTATGAAGAGGTGCTGGCCGACGCGCAGAAGCTCGGCTACGCCGAAGCGGACCCAAGCTTCGACGTGGGTGGGATCGACGCTGCGCACAAGTTGGCTCTGATGGCTGCGATGGCCTTCGGGACCCGCGTCGATTTCGACGGCGTGAAGACGGAGGGGATCGACCGCGTCTCCCTCGCCGACATTCGCCACGCGGCGGAAATGGGTTATCGGATCAAGCTCCTCGGCGTGGCGCGTATGCACGACGCGGGGCTGGAGCAGCGGATGCAGCCCTGCCTCGTCCCCGCCGCGAGCCCAGTGGGCAAGCTGGAGGGGGTGACGAACATGGTCGTCCTCGAAGGCGATTTCGTCGGGCGCACGGTTTACGAAGGACCGGGCGCGGGCGAAGGGCCCACCGCCTCCGCCATCGTCGCGGATATCGTAGACATCGCGCGGGACGACCGCACGCCCGCTTTCGGCGTTCCCGCCGCGAGCCTCGCCGACGCGGCGCGGGCGACGGGCGGGGCGCCGGCTGCTTATTACCTGCGGCTCGCCCTGAAGGACGAACCGGGCGTGCTGGCGCAGGTGGCGGCGGCGCTCGGCGACAAGGGCGTCTCCATCCACCGGATGCATCAGGAGGGCGAGGGCGGCCAGGCGACGGTGCTGATCGTCACCCACGAGACGGTGCGCGAGAACCTCGATGCTGCGCTCGGCGCGATCGAAGCGAGCGCGGTGGCGACGGACGCTCCCGTGGCGATCCGGATCGAGCAGATCTGACAAGCCGCTTCGCGGCTACCGCCGGGATCGCGCCCAAAGGATGAAGGGCGCGGCCACCGCGTACATCGTGATCCCGTAGACGCCCGCCGGTAGAGCGTAGGCGGAGAGCGCGCCCGACGGATCGGCTGCGATCAGCCCGGCGACGGTGATCCCGAGGGTCGCGTTCTGCACCCCCGTCTCCAGCGCGATCGCCGTGCTATCGGCGGCGTTTAGCCCGCCAAGGCGAGCGAGGACGACGCCCAGCGCCAAGAGGACGACGTTCATCAGGATCAGGAGCGGCCCGAGCGTCGCGAGATTGTCGACGAAAAGCGCCCAGTTGGAAGCCAGCGCGCCGACGACGATGACGACGAAGAGAACAGTCGCGATTCGGGAGACCCACGGCTCCGTCCGGTCGGCGAAACCGGTCGCGGCGGCGCGCAGCGCGACGCCGAGCGCGACCGGGACGGCGGTGATCGCGAACATGGCGACAGCGAGCGCCGTCACGTCGACGTCCGGCGCCGCGAGGCCCATGAACTCGGTCGCCGACCAGTCCACCAGCAGGGGGACAGTGACGACCGAGAGGAGGCTCACCACCGCCGTCAACGTGACGGAAAGCGCGACCGCGCCGCCCGAAAGCTTGGTCAGGATGTTCGACGTCACCCCGCCCGGACAGAAAGAGAGGATCATCACGCCCAGCGCCAGCTCCGGCGGCAGCGCGAAGACCTGCAACAGAAGGTAAGCGACGACCGGCAGGAGCGCGATCTGCGCAAAGGCGCCAATCGCGAAGGCCTTCGGCAGGCGAACGACGCGGGTGAAATCCGCGATCGTGAGCCCGAGGCCGAGCGAAAACATGATGAACGCCAGCGACAGCGGCAGGAAGACGTCGAGCAGCATGGGAACCCTCCCCTCAGGTTCTTGTTTTTCGGCATTGACGACGGGCGCGGCCCGTCCCGCAAGGGAAATCGGCCGCGCGTTCTGGACCTATGCCGCCTCGCGGGCTTAGAAGCGGGCGACAGATTGAGGGAGCGCCGCTTATGTCCGACGACAATGAAACCGTATTTCAGGACCGGATGCTCTCGCTCGGCCTCGCCCGGGTGTCGGAGGCGGCGGCCATCGCCTCCGCCGAGTGGATCGGGCGCGGTCAGGAGAAGGCCGCAGATCAGGCCGCGGTCAACGCGATGCGCGAACAGCTGAACATGCTGAACATCGCCGGCGTCGTCGTGATCGGCGAAGGCGAGCGGGACGAGGCGCCGATGCTCTATATCGGCGAAGAGGTCGGGCGCGGCGACGGCCCCGCCGTCGATATCGCGCTCGACCCGCTGGAGGGGACGACGCTCACCGCACATGACGCGCCCAACGCGCTGACGGTGATCGCGATGGGGCCGCGCGGCTCCATGCTCCATGCGCCGGATGTTTACATGGACAAGCTGGCGATCGGGCCCGGGTTCGCGCCGGGCCTCGTCGATCTCGACATGTCGCCGACCGAGCGGGTGCGCGCGCTGGCCGACGCGAAGGGCGTCAAGCCGGGCGAGATCAAAGTCTGCGTCCTGACGCGCGAACGCCACGAGGCGATGATCGCCGAGCTGCGAGAGGTCGGCGCGCAGATCCGCCTGATCCCGGACGGCGACGTCGCCGGGGTCATCCACTGCGCCGAAGCCGAGACGACCGGCATCGACATGTACATGGGCTCCGGCGGCGCGCCGGAGGGGGTGCTCGCGGCCGCTGCCCTGAAATGCATGGGCGGGCAGATCCAGGGGCGGCTTCTTTTCCGGAACGACGACGAGCGCGGGCGGGCGGCGAAGGCCGGGATCACCGATCTCGACCGGAAATACTCGCGCGACGAGATGGTGAGGTCCGACGTGATCTTCGCCGCGACCGGGGTCACCAACGGCTCCATCGTCAAGGGACTGAAGCGCGACGGGGCTTTCGTCGAGACCGAGACGATCCTGATGCGCTCGCGCTCCGGCTCCGTCCGTCGGCTGCACTACCGCACCAAGGACATCTGACCTTGGCGCGGCGCGTCGGCTTCGGCGGTGCGCGCCGCGAACCTGCGCGTGGAGGGACGGCGTCCGGGTCGACTGAGTCGAGTGTTTCACCGCGACGGCCGCGCAGGCGATGGGTCGCCATCGGAGCACTCTCAATCTGGCTAGCGCTATGGAGCGCCGCGCTCGCAGTATCGCTGAACCGTTTTTTTGAGACATGGAGCGAAGGACGCATGGTCCCTGCCGCCTTTCTCCTTCTTTGGGTGATCTTCGCTACGGTTGGCTGGCTGACGGGCGCGCGCGTTCTCGGCCGAATGCTGCGCGGCGAGCCTGTTTCGCGGCCCAGACAAGGCGTCGCGCCATCGCGATCCAGCGACGGTTGGCGCGGGGACATGCGCAGATGAGCGCCTTTCTCGGCGTCGAAGCCTCGATTCTGAACCGACGCTGGACCGGGCCGGGAGAGGATGTCGAGCGCCTCGGCGCCGCCATTGCGCAGACCATCGCGGCGCCGGAGATCGTCGGGCGGGTGCTGGCCGCGCGCGGGGTGGCGGCGGCGGATGCGGTCGCCTATCTCAATCCGACGCTGCGGGACCTCACGCCCGATCCCTCCTCTCTGAAGGACATGGACGTCGCGGCGGCGCGGCTGGCCGCGGCGGCGCGCAAGGGCGAGCGGATAGCGATTTTCGGCGATTACGATGTGGACGGTGGGGCGTCTTCGGCGCTCCTCCTCGACTGGCTGCGCGCCGTCGGGCGGGACGCGACCGTCTACATCCCGGACCGGATCGACGAAGGCTACGGGCCGAATGACGAAGCGATGCGGGCGCTGGCGAAGGCGCATGACCTGATTATCTGCGTCGATTGCGGGACCCTTTCCCACCAGCCCATCGCCGCCGCCATGGAGGCCGGGGCGGAGGTTATGGTTGCCGATCACCACCTTGCGGGGGAGACGCTGCCCGACTGCGCGGCGGTGGTGAACCCGAACCGCCATGACGACGAAAGCGGCATGGGGCATCTTTGCGCCGCCGGGGTGGTTTTCCTCCTGCTCATTGCGGCGAACCGGCTGCGGCGCGCGGCGGGGGAAAGCGCGCCGGACCTGATGGGCGCGCTCGATCTGGTGGCGCTGGCCACGATCGCCGACGTCGCGCCGCTAATCGGCGTCAACCGGGCCTTCGTCCGGCAGGGGCTGAAGGTGATGGCGCAGCGGGGGCGGCCCGGCCTTCGGGCGCTGGCGGATGCGGCCAAGATGGATAGCGCGCCGACGGCGTTTCATCTCGGCTTCCTCCTCGGCCCGCGCGTGAACGCCGGCGGGCGGATCGGCAAGGCCGATCTCGGCGCGCGGCTCCTCTCCACCACGTTGGCGGAAGAGGCGGAGGGGCTGGCGCAGGAGCTTGACCGCCTGAACGCGGAGCGCCGTCAGATCGAAGCCGACGTGCTCGGCCTCGCCGTCGAGCAGGCGGAGGAGCGGGGCGCCGACGGCCCCCTCGTCTGGGCGGCGGGCGACGGATGGCATCCCGGCGTCGTCGGCATCGTCGCGGCGCGCCTGAAGGAGCGGTTCAACCGCCCCGCCGTGGTCATCGGCGTCGACGGGGCGGAGGGCAAGGGCTCCGCCCGTTCGGTCGAAGGCGTCGACCTCGGCGCGGCGATCGCAGCCTGCGCGCGCGAAGGCGCGCTTCTGAAAGGCGGCGGGCATCGGATGGCGGCCGGGCTGACGGTGGCGACCGACGGAATTGAGGCGGCGATGGCGCGGCTCGGCGAGAAGCTCGCGAAGGATTTCGGATCGCTGCCCACTGCGCGCGCCATGCGCATCGACGGCGCGCTGACCGCGGCGGCGGCGACGCCGGAGCTCGTCGAGATGCTGGAGGCGGCGGGACCCTTCGGGCAGGCGGCCCCCGCGCCGCGCTTCGTCCTCCCCGCGATGAAGGTGGCCTTCGCCAAGCGGGCGGGCGCGGATCACCTGCGCCTGACGCTGGCGGATCCGTCCGGCGGGCGGATCGACGCCATCGCTTTTCGCGCCTTCCAGAACGATCTCGGCCCGTTTCTGGAGGCGCGCCAGGGCGATCCGGCGCACCTCGCCGGTCGGTTGGAGATCGACGACTGGGGCGGGCGGCGAAAGGCGAAACTGCGGGTTGAAGACGCGGCGTCGCCGGTCTAATTCCCTCCTTGCAAGGGGATCGCGGGGTCGTTAAACACCCGCCTCACGCGCCCTTCGTCTAGTGGTCTAGGACGCCGCCCTTTCACGGCGGAAACACGGGTTCGAGTCCCGTAGGGCGTACCATGAAACGGCGTCGGTCATACCGGCGCCGTTTCTCGTTTCAGGCCCATCCCCGTTAAGAAGGCGCACGTCGGCGAGCGCCGCTTCTTCATCATCTCTTAAACCTTCCGTTATTCCAGAATGCCGGAATGGTGAAAGAGCGAAGGGAGGGGCGAAGACATTGGGCGATGCGGTCATGGCCGCAATGCGCTTTCAGTTAGAGGCGATGGGGCGGGCGACGTTATCGGGAGCGGTGGCGCCGGATTTTCCAGATGAGGTAACGGATCCCGCCGGAATAGGTGAACGCCGCCTTGGCCAGCCTTGAGAGGTGAAGCGCCTTGCCCGCCCACCAGCGCAGACGCCACGCGCCGCCGTTCGTCTTCGGCGCCGCCTCGCGCGCCGCCAGCGTCAGCGGCCATAGGGCGGCGAAGCGCGCCTCCTCCGCGCCGACGATGTCGGCGCTTCGGCCCTTCCGTTCGGGCCTGATCTCCACCGTGTAGGTCTCCGCGAAAAGCGCGCGCCAGGCGTCCGGGCCTTCGCGAGCGGGAGCGAGGCGCGACGCCCAGACCGCCGCCGTTTCAACGGCGGCGGCGACGGCGCTCACCGCGGCGTCGCGCGCCGCGCCATCCCGCGCCCAGAGCAGCGCGGCGCGCTGGCAGAAGCGGGCCCAGAACGTGGTGTCCAGCGTCTCCAACCCACAGCGCGCGGCGAAGTCGTCGATATGGACGACGGCGACTTTCGCTTTCAGACCCTGAAACTCAACCGGATAGACGTTAGGCGGCAACGCCCGCCCCGCGCCTTCGATCAGCGCGCCCTGATCCCAGGCGCCGGGCGCATCCGTGAGGGCGTAGAAATCCAGCATCCCTTCGGTCGTCTCGCGCTGCAGGCAAGAACCGTAGAAAAGCACGGCGGCGACGCCGGGGCGCCTCGCCAGATCTTCGGCGAAGGCGACGGCTTCGGGCAGGGTCGGGCGCGCGAGCTCGTCCGCGACGAACGCGACGAGCTCGGGATCGGGCGGGCGGTCAGCAGGGCTGGCCGTCAATCGCTCATCTTCTCCAGGTTTTCATCGGCCCGGCGGGTCGCCGCCTCGAACCGCGCCTCGAAATCGGCGAGGTTCTTCTTCGGCTCCTGATAAAAGGCGGTGAACTTCATCGCCCACATCAGCGCCTTGTTCAGGAACCGCCCCTGCCAGCGCATCGGCCGGTTGAAATCGAAGAGGAGGATGACCCGCTCCTCATCCGTGTCGTTCCAGACCTCATGCTCATAGGTGTCGTCGAAGGCGAACGCCTTGCCGTTTTCCCAGGCGACGATCTCCTCGTTGATGCGGATGCGGCACTTTTCCCGCTCGGTCGGGATGATCAGGCCGAGATGGGCGCGCACGATGCCCT
>JBCAXH010000049.1:0-13026 GCA_038534155.1 Pseudomonadota bacterium | reverse complement strand
TCGCCGCGATCATCGCCTCTTACGCTGTGCTGCCCTACGGCGCGCTCCCCATCGTCGGCGATCTCGCGGCCTGGGGCGTGGCCAAGGGGGCTGATGCGTTCGGTCTCGCCTTCGGGCTGGCCGCGCCGTTTTGCGCGGCGGCCATCCTCTACAATCTGGCGCTCGGCGCCATTAACCGGGCGATGCCTCAATTGATGGTGGCCTTCGTCGGCGCCCCGGCGATCACCGGCGGCGCGCTCCTCCTCCTTCTCCTCTCAGGGCCTGTCGCGCTCACGCACTGGCAGGGGCGTCTCGACGCCGCGCTCGCCGCGCCCTTCGGCCCGTCGCCCGCCACCGGGATCGAGACGACGCGATGAGCGAACAGGACCAGGGCGCGGACAAGAGTTACGAGGCGACGCCGCAAAAGCTGGAGGACGCGCGCAAGCGCGGCGATATCCCGAAGTCGCAGGACGTGGCGACCGCCGCCGCCTATTTCGGCCTTCTGATCGCGATCTCGGCCCTCGGCGCGGAGGCGATCGTCGCTTTCGGGGATGTCAGCGCCTCCGCCTTTTCGCGGGCGGAGACATTGGCGCCGCGCATGCTCGACGGGGGCGATCTGAGCGCGCGCTGGGTTGCGGGCGGCGCCGGGCATCTCTGGCCCTTTTTCGCGGCGCCGGCGGCCTTCGTGCTCGCAGCGATTTTCGCTCAGCGCGCCATGGTGTTCGCTCCCGAGAAGATCAAACCGAAGCTCTCGCGCCTTTCGCCGATTGAAAATGCGAAACATAAATTCGGGATCACGGGCCTTGCGGAGTTCGCGAAATCCGCTGTGAAGCTCTTCGCGATCTCCGGCGTTCTCTTCGCCTTTCTTCTGGGGCGAACGGACGAGATCATCGGCCTCGTCCGGGCCGAGCCGCGCGCGGCGCCTTCGGAGTTCGCGTCGCTGGGCGTCGCGCTTTTCTGGCGGATCGCGATCATCGCGGCCGCGATCGCGCTGATCGACCTTGTCTGGCAGCGGGCCGATCACGCCCGCAAACTCCGCATGACCCATGAAGAGGTGAAGGAGGAGCACAAGCGCGCCGAGGGCGATCCGATGCTGAAGGCGCAGCGCCGTCAGCGCGCGGAGGAGATCGCGACCAACCGCATGATGCTCGACGTGCCGAAGTCGGATGTGGTGGTCGTCAACCCGACCCACTACGCGGTCGCGCTGAAGTGGAGCCGCGGCGTCGACGCCGCGCCGCGCGTGGTCGCTAAGGGCGTCGACGGCGTCGCGCTCAGGATCCGCGAGGCTGCGGCGCTGGCGGACGTCCCGATCCATGAAGACCCGCCGACCGCCCGCGCGCTGGAGGCGACGGTGGAGATCGGCGCCGAAATCTCGCCTCAGCACTATCAGGCGGTCGCGGCGGCGATCCGCTTCGCCGAGGCGATGCGCGTGAAGGCCAAGTCGCAATTCGGCCCTAACGGTTCGGAGGACGCACGTGACGCCTGACCGGCTTCGCCGCCTCCGCGCCGTCGCCGAGGCCGCCTTCCATCGCGATCAGCTTGCGCTCGGCGCCGTCATGCGGGCGCGGAGGGAAGTCAGCGCCCGGCGCGAGGCGCTGTCGTCAGACGCCGCGCGCGAGGCCGCGATCGTCGAAAGCGCGCCTGCGATGGCGGCGGTTCTCACCAGCTATATGAAGGGCGTCGGACAACGCGACGCGGCGCTCGGCGCCGAGGACGCGGCGCTCGCCGCCGAAGAGGCGCGCCGCCGGGCCGCAGCGGCCGTCAGCTTCCGAAAGTCAGAGGCGGTACGGCGCTTCGAGCTTCAGGCGCAGACGAAACGCCGCCGCCGCCGCGCGATCAAGGAGGAGACGGAGACTGCGACGCTTGCCGCGCTGCGCCGCATGAAGCGGCTCTGAGACGCGATCCCCAAACTGTCGGAGTCGCTTGACGCGCAATGCGCCCCCGCTTCTGATGATGGGAAATCCTGGGGGAACGGCAATGCGCGGCTCAGTCGCCTATCTTTTGTGCTTCATCGGCGTCTGCGGGCACGCCTCGTCCGAGTTCGTCGCCAAGATCGCCGACACGCCCGGCCCCGAGTTCTCCGTCTGGCGCTTCATGATCGGCGGCGCCTGCCTTATGCTCCTGACGCAGGTCTGGCCCGGCGCGCGCGACATCGTCACCCCGCTCCGGCGCGACGGCGTCAGGATCGCGCTCCTCTCTTGTTTCGGCATGGCGCTCGGCCAGCTGATTTTCCACTGGGCGCTCGATTTCACTTCAGTCGTGCAAGTGGCGACCATCGTCACCGCCATTCCGATCTTCTTCGTGATCGCCGACTGGGTGATCAACCGCACCCCGATCACGCCGCCCAAAATGGTCTCGGGCGCGGGCGCCTTCTGCGCGGTGGTCCTTCTGATGACGAACGGCGCGGGGCTTTCAACTACGGGCGACGATCTGATCGGAACCGCGATGGCTCTCGCCTGCGGGGCGCTCGGCGGAGTCTATCTCGTGCTCGCCAAACCTTTCGTCGCCGAGTACGGCCCGGTGCGGATGACGGCTTATACGTTCGCCATCGGGTTCTTCTTTCTCTGGACTGTGGTCGGGCTCGGCTGGGGGGTCTGGGTCAACCCGCTCTCCATTACCGAAAAGACGGAGACGCAGGTGCTCGGCATCCTGACAATCGGCATCTGGAACACCGCGATCGGGATGGCCGTCTGGCTGGCGGGCATCGCCGCCGCGCCGGATCCGCAGCGGGCGAATTACCTCTTCTTCCTGAAGCCGGTGATCGCGGCGTTCCTCGCCGTCGCGATCCTCGGCGATCCGCTGACGGTTCTGCAGGGCCTCGCCATCTTCGCGATCTGCTTCTGCGTGGCGCTGGAATTTGTCTGGACGCGGCGACTGGCGGCGCGGGCCGCCTGACGCGCTATTCCGGCTCGCCCGCGTAGATCTTGCTCTCGTCGCAGGGCGCGACGCGGAGGATGTTGGTCGTCCCCGGCACGTTGAAGGGCACGCCGGCGGTGACGACGATGTGGTCGTCCTTCGTCGCGAAGCCGCCCTCCAGCGCCGCGCGGGCCGCGCTGACGACGGCCAGCTTGAACCGCTCCACCTGCTCCGACACCGCGCAATGGAGGCCCCAAACGAGCGCGAGCCGCCGCGCGGTCGACCGGAACGGCGTCAGCGCGATGATCGGCACGAAGGGCCGCTCCCGGCTCATGGTCTGTGCGGTGGCGCCGGAATGGGTGAAGCAGCAGATCGCCTTGATGTCCGTCGTCTCCGCCACCTCGCGGGCGGCCGCGGTGATCGCATTGGCGATCGAATGCTCCGCCGGCGTGCGCGAGCGGCTGATGATCTCCCGATAGGTCGGGTCGGCTTCGACGCTTTCGGCGACCGCGTTCATCGTCATCACCGCGTCGACCGGAAAATCGCCCGCCGCGCTCTCCGCCGATAGCATCACGGCGTCCGCGCCCTCATAGATCGCCTGCGCCACGTCGGAGACCTCGGCGCGCGTCGGCACCGGGCTTTCGATCATGCTCTCCAGCATCTGGGTGGCGACGATGACCGGCTTGCCCGCCTTGCGGCAGCGCCGGACGATGCGTTTTTGAAGCGGCGGCACGTCGGAGACGGGGAGCTCCACCCCGAGATCGCCGCGCGCGACCATGATGCCGTCGGAGACCTCGATGATCGCGTCGAGATCGGTCAGCGCCGCGGGCTTTTCGATCTTGGAGAGGACGACGGCGCGCCCCTTCGCCAGCGCCACCGCCTCCTCCACGTCAGAGGCGCGCTGCACGAATGAAAGCGCCAGCCAGTCGACGCCGAGTTCGCAGGCGAATTCGAGATCAGACTTGTCCTTTTCGCTCAGCGCGGCGAGGGGCAGGACGACGTCCGGCACGTTCACGCCCTTGCGGTCGGAAATCTCGCCGCCGACGACCACCTCGCAATCGGCGCTGGCGTCGTCGCAGGCGACCACCTTCAGGCGGATCTTGCCGTCGTTGACGAGGAGCTGCGCGCCGGGCTCGAGCGCCTTGAAGATCTCGGGATGCGGCAGGCGCACGCGGGTCGCGTCGCCCGGCGCTTCGTCAAGATCGAGGCGGAAGGACGCCCCGACCTCCAGCATCTGCGGCCCGTCGGCGAAGGTGCCGACGCGAAGTTTCGGCCCCTGCAGGTCGGCGAGAATGCCGATGGGCCGCTGCAACTCATGCTCCACCTCGCGGATAATGCGATGGCGCGCGGCCTGTTCATCCTGCGTGCCGTGGGACATGTTCAGCCGGAAAACGTCCGCTCCGGCTTCGCTGAGCGCCTTGATCATATCCCTGTCGGAGGATGCTGGGCCGAGCGTGGCGACGATCTTGACGTTGCGGTTGCGGCGCATGGGCGGGTCCTCCTGACTGCTATCCGCGCGCCTTATAGCGGCCTCTCGCCTCCGGCGCCTCCCCTCATCGGAGAAATTTCCGCGACCGCTCGCCCGTCTCTGCGTTGTGCGGGAGGCGATGCGGCGCTAAGCGGAGGGCATGGGCGAACTTCCTTACGAAATCATCGGCGAAGACCGCGATCCGGCGTGGATCGTGCTTTGCGATCACGCGTCCAACCGCGTGCCGCCCGATGTGGCTGGCGGCGATCTCGGCCTGCCGCTGGAGGATATGGCGCGCCACATCGCCTGGGATGTCGGCGCGCGCGGCGTCGCGATCGCGTTGGCGGAGCGGCTCGGCTGCCCTATGATCGCGAGCCGCTTCTCTCGCCTCGTGATCGACCCGAACCGGGCGGAGGACGATCCGACGCTTCTGATGAAGCTCTACGACGGGTCGATCATTCCCGGAAACCGTCACGCGGATGCGGCGGAGAAGGAGCGGCGCCTGACGCTTTTCCATCGGCCCTATCATGACGCCGCGACCCGTCTGATCGACGGCGCGGTGGCCAAAGGCGTCCACCCTCGTCTTCTCTCCATCCATTCCTTCACGCCGCAGCTGAAGGGCCGCCCGAAGCGCCCGTGGGAGGTTGGCCTGCTCTGGGATCGGGACGACCGCATCTTCCGCCCGCTTTATGAGCGGATGCTGAAAGAGCACGGCCTGACCGTCGGCGATAACGAGCCTTACTCCGGCGAGCTGAAGGGCGACTGCATGTGGCGCCACGGCACTGCGCGCGGGCTGGAGCATGTGCTGATCGAGGTGCGCAACGACCTGATCGAAACCGAAGACGGCCAGCGCGGCTGGGGCGAAGACCTCGCGCGCTGGATCGCCGAAGCGATGGAAATGCGGGACGCCGCCGCCTAACTCCTCCCTGAAAGGAGACATGACATGGATGATCAGACGCGCCTTGAGCTCGAAGCCGCCGCCTTCCGCCGCCTGCGCGACCATCTGCGGGAACGGACGGACGTTCAGAACATCGATATGATGAACCAGTCCGGGTTCTGCCGGAACTGCCTCAGCCGCTGGTATCAGGAGGCCGCGAACGAGCGCGGGATCGACATGTCGAAAGACGAAGGGCGCGAAGTGTTCTACGGCATGCCCTTCGGCGAATGGAAAGACCGCTATCAGACCGAAGCGAGCGCGGAGCAGAAGGCCGCCTTCGACAAATCGCACGGCTGAGCGACGACTGAAAAATAGGGGAGGGGGCGCATGGCCACATCGCGCATTCCGGGGTTTCACGACATCGCACGCGAGGACCGACTGGCGGAGATCGTCCGCGCGGCGGGGCTGTCGAATGAAGAGGCGGCGCATCTCGCCGACGCCGCCGGGCCGGAGGGCGCGCTCGCCGACGATCTCTCCGAAAACGTCATCTCGGTGATGTCCGTCCCCCTCGGCGTCGCGACCAACATGATCGTCGACGGGGAGGACGTGCTCGTCCCGATGGCGACGGAGGAAAGCTCCGTCATCGCCGCCGTCTGCAACGGGGCGAAAGCCTGCCGCGACGCGGGCGGGACGTCGACGTCGACGGACGCGCCGCGCATGATCGCGCAGGTGCAGGTCAAGGGCCTGAGCGATCCGGAAGGCGCGCGCCTCGCGCTCTTCGAACGGGTCGAGGAGATCCGCGCGCTCTGCGACGCCTGCGATCCGATGCTGGTCCAGCTCGGCGGCGGTTTTCGCGAGATCGAAGTCCGGATCAAGGGCGGCTTCCTGATCCTCCATCTCATCGTCGACGTGCGCGACGCGATGGGCGCCAACGCGGTCAACACGATGGCGGAGAAGATCGCGCCGAAGGTCGAGGAATGGACGGGCGGGACCGTCGGCCTCCGCATCCTCTCCAACCTCGCGGATCGCCGCCTGGTGCGCGCCCGCGCGATCTGGCCCGCCGCCGTGATCGGAGCCGATGTGGTGGAGGGTATGCTCGACGCTTACGCCTTCGCCGCCGCCGATCCCTACCGGGCGGCGACCCATAACAAGGGCATCATGAACGGGATCAGCGCGGTCGCGCTGGCCACCGGCAACGACACCCGCGCGATCGAAGCGGGCGCCCACGTCTTCGCCGCCACGCGGCCCGGCGGCTACGGCCCGCTGACGAAATGGGAGAAGACGGCGGCGGGCGATCTTTCGGGGATCATCGAGGTCCCCATGCCCGTCGGCATCGTCGGCGGCGCGACGAAGGCCCACCCGACGGCCCGCGCTTGCCTGAAGATCATGGGCGCGGCGACGGCGGATCGCCTCGCCCGCGTCGCGGCCGCGGTCGGCCTCGTCCAGAATTTCTCGGCGATGCGCGCCCTGGCGACCGAAGGCATCCAGCGCGGCCACATGAGCCTTCACGCCCGCAACGTCGCCATCGCAGTCGGCGCGACGGGCGACGACATCGACCGGGTCGCGAAAGCCATGATCGAGCGCCGCGAAGTGCGCGAGGACGTCGCGCGGGCCGTGCTGGCGGAGGGCTGAGACGGCCTTTCGCTCGCGAATCTCGCGTTTGCAACCAATGAGAAAGTTCACAGCGATGCGCATGTCTCAGCGGTAGTCCTTTTTGCGGGGCGCAGCTGAGGACCGCCGCAATGAGCATTTTCAATTTCTTCGGATTATTCGGATCCGATTTCTCCAACGGCGACGATGACGTGACGATCGAAGACGCGCCGACGGAGGAAGGCGAGGCGAAAACCGTCGACGCGAAGCGCGGCGACGACGCGATCTTCAACATGTCGGAGGGCAACCTGACCGTCGACGCGGGCGCGGGGAACGACACGCTCTGGGGCGGGGTCGGGATCGACGTCTTCTTCGGCTTTCTCGGCGACGATCAGGCCTATGGCGGAGAGGGAAGCGACACGCTGATCGGCGAAGACGGCGACGACCTGCTTTACGGCGGCGACGGCGCAGACTCCCTCTTCGGCGGTCGCGGGGCCGACCTCATCATCTTCCGCGAGGGAACGCTTCCGGACGCGCCGGCGTCGGACGACGACACTATCTACGGCGGCTTCGGAGACGATTTCATCTTCGGCGGGCTCGGCGTCGACTATCTCTATGGCGGTGAAGGCTCCGACCTGATCAAGGGCGGCGAAGACGGCGACATCATCCATGGCGGCGACGGCTTCGACACGATCGAAGGGGAGGAAGGGGGCGACGTCATAAGAGCCGGCGACGGCGAAGATTCCATCGACGGCGGCGACGGCGCGGACGTTATTTTCGGTGGACGGGGCGACGACGAGATCGACGGCGGCGACGAAAACGACACGATCACCGGCGGGGGCGGCGCGGACACTATCTTCGCAGGCGACGGCGACGACCTGATCTTCGCGCTGCGAGGCGACGTGGTGGGCGACCGCATCTTCGGCGGGCTCGGTTTCGACACGCTGTCCTTCGATGGCACCATCCGGTCGATCCTGTTCAACTCCGACATCCACACGTCCGGGATAGAACGCGTGGAGGGGGGTGAGTTCGACGATTACATGGAGGCGTCTTTCGTGGATCAGCTCATCGGTCTCGGCGGCGACGACACGCTGATCGCCGATGGGCGGTTCATGCTGCTGGATGGCGGCGCTGACGACGACCTTCTGATAAGTCGCGACGGGGATACGACCCTCATCGGCGGCGCCGGAACCGATGAGGCGATTTATGAAGACTCTTTCGACGGCGTGGAGGTCGACCTCGCGGCGGGAACCGGCGTCGGCGGAGATGCGCAGGGCGACGTCCTGATCGGCATCGAAAACGTCACCGGCTCCGATCAGCGCGAAGATCGTCTCTTCGGCGATGGCGCCGCCAACAAGCTTGTCGGACTCGGCGGTCACGATCTCCTCGAGGGGCGCGGCGGCGGCGATACGCTAGAAGGAGGAGACGGAGACGATACGCTGATCGGCGGCGTCGGCGCCGACATGCTCATCGGCGGGAGGGGATTTGACGTGGCGAGCTATCGCGACAGCGCGCAGGCCGTCACCATCTATCTCGACCACCCGACCCTTGGCGGCGTCGGCCTCGCCGGCGACGCCTTGTTCGACAAGTTCGAGAAGGTCGAGCATCTGACCGGCTCCTATTTCGACGACTACCTGTTCGGCAATCACGAGACCAATCATCTCCGCGGTGAATTCGGGAACGATCACCTCGACGGCGGCGGAGGGGAGGATACGCTGGAGGGCGGCGTCGGCGACGACACGCTGATCGGCGGGGCGGACGCGGATGTCTTCGTCTTCTCCGCGCTCACCCAAGGCGACAATGTGATCATCGACTATGAGGAGGGGCTCGACCGGATCGCGATCCTCGGCGAGGCGGAAATTGAGATGGAGGAAGGCGAGGACGGCCTCGTCATCATCATCGACGGGCCGGAGCCCGCCACCATAACGGTCGCAGGGGTCTATGAGGTCGATCTCGACTTCATCTGACCCGGCCCCAAACCAACGCCGCCGTCGCTTTGTGAAAGCGACGGCGGCGCGAAGTGTAGGCTGATGCCGGCGTCAGCCCTGGTGGATCAGGGTCGCGAAGGTATGCGGATCGTAGCTCGCCTGCGCGAAGGTCGGCCCGTGGGTAAGGATCGACACCGCGTCGTGTGAATGCAGCGATTCCTGATGGCTCGCCACGATGCGGAAATCGCCGATCCGCTCATCTTCCGCCATCGCTTCGCAGAAGAGACGCACCGCATCTTCGACGAAGATCGGGTTGGAGCCGTTCATCTCCGCGAACGCCTGCTCGTCTTCGCGCTTCACCATGACCTGCGTCTCGGTCGGGATCGCCTCCACGCAGAGGTCGACGATGTCCTCGATCCAGAGCGGCGCGTCGTCCTCCAGAGCCACCGAGATGCGGGCGACGGAACGCTGCGAGTGCGGCGTCGCGATCTGGCCGCGAGTGAGGCGCGCGTGCTCGGAAAGCTCAAGCGAGCAGGGGCAAGTCGACGAATAGACGTAGTCGAGATGGATCACCCGCATCGTCTCGCCGCCAGACTTCAGCATCTCGAACGCGACGTCGTAATACTGGTAGCCGGAGAGGCCGGAGCGCAGGCTCTCCTTCAGCATCGGGTAGCGGAAGCGGAGCTGAATGCGGGCGTCGAAGCTCTCGAGATCTTTAAGGTAGCTCTCCAACACTTCGGAGATTTTCTCGAAATTGAATGGCTCGCTGGCGTGGCCGTAGAAGGACCGCATGATGCGGCTCATGTTGATGCCCTTCTTCGTCGCCTCCAACGAAACAGAGCCGGTCACCGACGTCTCCAGCGACAGCGGGCCATTGTCCCGCGTCGCGATCTGCAAGGGCAGGCGGAAGTTCGAGATGCCGACATGCTGAATATCGGCCTTCGCGCCCTTGATCAGGCTCTCGGGGCCGTTCTGCAGGTCGGGCAGCGTCGCCTTGTAGGCGGCGTCCACCTCAAAATCCTCGGGATAGTCGCGGTTCAGCGCCGCCGCCGCGCCGGGGCGCATGGCGGTGAGAGCCGAGAGGCCGAGCGACGCCGCCGCGGCGGGATCATGCGCCACGAGCTGGCGCAGCGTCTCCAACGCGTTTTCGGCTTCGTCTAGGGTGGGGGCGGCCGCCGGTTCGAACGGCCCGGGCATTTTGTTCATGTCGCGCCTCCTCGCGCGTCGGTTGAGGCCCTTATATGGAGGCGTCCGGGAAGACGTCCACAAAAGTATATTCAACGTGACGGGCGCTTGCTTTCGCACGCACAGACCCTACGCGGCCAGCGCGTCGAGCAAATCTGCGATCAGGTCGTCCGGGTCCTCCAGCCCGACGGAAAGCCGGATTAACCCGGGACCGATCCCGAGACCGTCTCGCTGGGTTTCGCTGAGGCGCTGGTGGGTTGTCGTCGCAGGGTGAGTGGCGATCGACTTCGCGTCGCCGAGATTGTTGGAGATGAGAAAGATCTCCAGCGCGTTCAGGAACCGAAACGCGGTCTCCTGATCGCCGAGATCGAAGGCGATCATCGTCCCGCCCGTCTCCATCTGCCGCGCGGCGAGGTCCCGCTGCGGATGGTCGGCGCGGCCCGGATAGATCACGCGCCGCACAGCGTCGCTTTCCGCCAGCGCATCGGCGATCCTCGCGGCGGAGGCCGCTTGCGAGTGGACGCGGACGTCCAGCGTCTCCAGTCCCTTGACCATCACCCAGGCGTTGAATGGGCTCATCGCGCCGCCGGTGTGCTTGAGGTAGGGCTCCAGCGTCTCGCGAATGAACTTTTGGGTCCCCAAGACCACGCCGCCGAGGCAGCGGCCCTGTCCGTCGATGTGCTTGGTCGCGGAGTAAATGACGATGTCGGCGCCGAGCTCCAGCGGGCGCTGGAACATCGGGGTGGCGAAGACGTTGTCCACGATCACGTTCGCGCCGACCCCATGCGCGATCTCGCTGATCGCGGCGAGGTCGTAGATCTCCAGCGTCGGGTTCGACGGCGTCTCCAGAAACACCGCCTTCGTCTCGGGCCGCATCGCCGCGCGCCATGCGTCGTGGTCCGCGCCGTCCACCAGCGTCGTCTCCAACCCGAAGCGGGGGAGAAGGTTCTCGACGATGTAAAGGCAGGAGCCGAAGAGCGCCCGCGCCGCGACGACATGGTCGCCCGCCTTCAGCTGGCTCATAAGCGCGGCGTTCACGGCGGCCATGCCGGAGGCGGTGGCGAAGGCGTCCTCTGCGCCCTCCAGCGCGGCGATCCGCTCTTCGAACATGCGCACGGTCGGGTTGCCGTAGCGGGCGTAGATGAAGCCGTCGTCCTCTCCGTTGAACCGCGCCTCCGCCGCCTCCGCGCTTGGATAGGCGAAGCCCTGCGTCAGATACAGCGCCTCCGACATCTCGCCGTGTTCGCTGCGGGCGCCGCCGGCGTGGACCATGCGGGTGCGGGGGGAGAGGGGGCGTTTCGTCATGGAATCTTTCGGCATGTCCCGGGCCTTCGCTTGCGTTCTCCGGCCCGAAAAGCCCGGGATCGCGCCCGAGACCTCTTTAGCGGTTTGTTTAACGTGGCCCGCAATCTGGCCGATCAAATCGCCACGTGAGTTTTATTTATCCTTATCGTGAGGTAAGCTCAAGAGTTTCCTCGATGCGCGCGCTGCGAAAGATGGCCTTGTCGCAGGCGGCCCTCGCGGAGCGTCATGGCGCGTACCGCAGATGTGGCTCGGGAGGCGTCTGCGCAAGAGCACCCGACGCTGGTTAACGTTCCCAGAATCCCGGGATTCCAGAATTCTAGAATCCCGGGATTCTGGGAACGTTAATCAAAAATTTATCGATGCGGCGCCAACGTCGCGGGCGGACTTCAAAGCCGTGCGCGAAACAGAGAGAGACCCGCCCGATGACTAACCGCCGATCCAACATCGCCGCCGCCATGAGCGCCCTAGGCCATCCGCGCCGCGTTCGGATCTACGATTCGCTCGCCGCCGCGCCCGAAGACGGCCTGCGCTTCGATGCGCTGATGGCGGAAACCGGCCTGCGCTCCTCCACGCTCATTCATCACCTCAAGCCGATGTTCGCCGCCGGGCTCGTCATCACCAGGCGCAAGGGCCAGTGCGTTCATCATAAACTGCGACCCGAAGCCCTCGACCCCGCCATAGTCGCCCTGCGGGACGACGCTTTCGCGAACGGGGCCTGAGCGGCGGCTCGACAAACGCCGCATGGCCGGTCCACCCTCGCCATGGGGAGGATCGAATATGACGCATCTCAGATCGCGCGTTGCGGCGGGAGACCAGATCGCCGGAGCGATGGTGTTCGAGTTTTTCAGCCCCGGCATGGCGCAGATCATGAGCCATGCGGGCGCTGAATTCGTTATCTACGACATGGAGCATTCGGGCGTCTCCATCGATGCGCTGAAATGGCAAGTGGCGGCGGCGCGGGGCCTGCCGGTGACGCCGCTCGCTCGCCCTGCGACATCCGACTACGACTTCATCGCGCGCCTTCTGGATATCGGCATGAAGGGCGTCATGGTTCCGATGGTGGACGACGCCGACGAAGCGGCAAGCATCGTGGAGGCCTGCCGCTACCCGCCCGCCGGACGGCGCGGCGCGGCGTTCGGCTTCGCCCATGACGAGTACGCGCCTGGCGCCCCCGCCGACAAGATCGCGGCCGCCAATGACGAGGTCCTCGTCATCGCGCAGGTGGAGACGGAGCGCGGCCTCGCCAATGTCGACGCCATCGCTGCGACGGAAGGAGTGGACGTGATCTGGATCGGCCAGTTCGACCTCTCCAATTTCCTCGGCGTTCCGGGCCAGTTCGAAAGCTCCGTCTACCTCGACGCCTGCGAAGAGATCGCCGCTGCGGCCCGCCGTCATGGCAAAGCGCTCGGCGCGATGGCGCCGAACCCCGCATGGGCGGCGGATTACAAAGCGAAAGGGTTCGAGATGGTCGCCGCCGGTCCCGATCAGGCGGCGCTGATCGCAGGCGTCTCCGGCATTCTGGAGGGCTTCAAATGACCTTCCGCGTCGGCGTCACCCGCGACCTCATCACCGCCTCCGGCGAGCCCTGCTTCACGCCAGCCGCATTCGACGAGCTCAACGCTAATCCCGACATCGAATGGGAGTGGATGGAGGAGACGGCGGAGATCACGCCCGACCACGCCGCCCGTTACGACGCGATCCACGTGAACCTGCCGCGCGTCACCGCCGCCTCCGTCGCGCGGGATGATTGCCGGGTGAAGATCTTCGCGCGCAACGGCGTCGGCTACGACACGGTGGACGTCGCCGCCTGCGCCGGAAAAGGCATCCTGACCACCAAC
>JBCAXH010000048.1:0-18051 GCA_038534155.1 Pseudomonadota bacterium | reverse complement strand
CCCGCGGGTAGGACCCCGTCCGGCGCTCAAGATTCGCGAATATGCGGTAGTTGCCTTCATCGCGCAGAGCGTCCAGCTGGCGCTCAAACTCAGCTTCGTAATTCATCAAACCATCCTTGGTCCGGGTCTCACCCACGGACGTAGTCCCGCCAACGGGCCCCGCCAACGGGCCCGGATGTCGCAAGGATACGACATCCGCTTTGGATTTGGTGATCATTTTCGCACACATCGCGCGACCTTCCATGCTCATCATCGCAGGCATGTGGGAGGACGGCGCTCACGGGCGCTTTGATCTGGGTCAAACGTCCAATGGCGGGAAGCCCCGGCTCAAGGCCGGGGCGGGTCTCCAGGCGTTTACTGGAACGCCTGGAGACCCGTCTGCGCGCGCCCGAGGATCAGCGCGTGAACGTCATGCGTGCCCTCATAGGTGTTTACCGCCTCGAGGTTCATCACATGTCGGATGACCCCGTATTCGTCGGAGACGCCGTTGCCTCCATGCATGTCGCGGCTCACCCGCGCGATATCCAGCGCCTTGCCGCAATTGTTCCGCTTCATCAGCGAGATCAGTTCCGCCGGCGCCGCGTGATCGTCGAAGAGCCGCCCGAGCCGCAGACAACCCTGCAGGCCCAAAGCGATCTCCGTCTGCATGTCGGCCAGCTTCTTCTGGATCAGCTGATTGGCGGCGAGCGGCTTGCCGAACTGCTTGCGGTCCAGCGTGTATTGTCGCGCCGCATGCCAGCAGAACTCCGCCGCCCCCATCGCGCCCCAGGCGATGCCGTAGCGCGCGCGGTTGAGGCAGCCGAACGGCCCCGCCAGCCCCTGCACCTCCGGCAGGAGGTTCTCATCCGGCACGAAGACCTCGTCCATCTGGATCATGCCGGTGACGGAGGCGCGCAAGCTGAACTTGCCCTCGATCTTCGGCGCCGCCAGCCCCTTCATCCCCTTCTCGAGGATGAAGCCCTTGATGCCGTTGCCGTGCTCTTCCGACTTCGCCCAGACGACGAAGACGTCCGCGATGGGGGAGTTGGAGATCCAGTTCTTCGCCCCCGACACCAGATACCCGCCGTCGACCTTCTTCGCCCGCGTGATCATGCCGCCGGGGTCGGAGCCGTGATCCGGCTCCGTCAGCCCGAAACAGCCGACCCATTCGCCGGTCGCGAGCTTGGGAAGATATTTCCGCCGCTGCTCCTCCGTCCCGAAAGCGAAGATCGGATGCATGACGAGCGAGGATTGCACCGACATTGCGGACCGATACCCGCTGTCCACCCGCTCCACTTCCCGCGCGATCAGCCCGTAAGAGACGTAGGAGACGCCGGGCCCGCCATATTCCTCCGGGATCGTCGGGCCGAGCAGACCCAGCTCCCCCATCTCGTTCATGATCTCGCGGTGGAAGATCTCATGTCGGTTCGCCTCAGTGATCCGGGACATCAACTTGTCCTGGCAATAGGCGTGAGCGGCATCCCGGATCATCCGCTCCTCTTCGGAGAGCTGATCTTCAAGGAGGAACGGATCCTCCCATACCAGCCCGGCGGGTTTGCCGCGCGCGGTCTCCGGGGTCATCGCGTGATCGACGGCTTTCAGCATGGGACGTCCTCCTATCGTTTGCTCATGAGATAGGTGATTGGGACGGCCCTGTCACCGAGACATTTTAGGCTTGAAGTATTTTGCTACCCGCCGCTGAGGCGCATGTCGCGATAACGCATACCGTAGTCCGTCTCGAACCCGATCAACGTCAGCGTCATGCCCGGACGGGCGCGGTCGTGAACAAAGGGCGGCGCTTCGCAGACAGTAAATTCGCGAGGTGGATCGTATTCGGGAGACGTCACTTCCAAACGCATGTCGCAGCCGCGCCGTTTCCGGCGCGGGCCGACATCGACAATCGTGACGTCGCGGGTAATCGGCGCTGCGTCGGTCTCAGCCAGACTAAGAAGCGCCGGAATACCGGTTGTGGCGGTCAGAGGCGCAGCGAAGTAGATCATCGCGGGAATGAGGAGCGTCGCCAGAAGAACCGCAAATGTTCCATTGGGCCTACCCCAAGCGGACTTTTGACGCCAACTGGCGAGGAAAGCCAGAACGCCGCTGACGACGCAGGCCGGAATGAGAAGCGCCGCGCTGCCCCCATCGACGGACGCGACCCATGCTGGCGATGGAATGAACTGCGGTGGAAAAGTCGCGTAGGCGGTGGGAAGAAGAATCAAGAAGATAAGCGGCGTGATCAACGCACGGGCGACCCTCGCATAGACTGGCGTCTTCCACTCCGCGCCCGCAACCGTCCGAGCGACGACTGAGGTGCGGCTCACTGGCGACGAACTCATTGCAGACCGTGATCCGCCTAAGCGCCCGGACGCACGCGCCCGAGCCAACGGGTCGTTCGCCGATTGCGCCTCCTCTAGACTGCTGATGCGTTGAGACGCAGACGCGTCCGATGGCCGAAGAGCAACGGCGATGTCGCTCACTTCGCCTCGCCGCCAGTCCGGGCGTTCCGGTATGGCGCTGCGAGCGGCCGATTGCTCAAGCCACTTTCGCTGCAACGCCAACGAATACTGACCCGGAAACCCGACAGCCATAACGTAAAGGACCGCGACCGCATTCGTGGTTAGCCCGAAATCCTCGAACTCGGCGCTGAGCAACGGCTCAGTCAGAGTGCTCGACGCCGCTACGATCACGACGCCCGCCGCGAAGCGCAGGACGATCATAAGCGCATTGACTCCAGTCTCAGAGCGTCGACGAAAAAAGGCCATGCGAAGCGGTGGGAACAGGCAGACAATGAGGTAGGCGATCGCCACGGGCGCAGCGACGGCGCCGATGAGAAAGTACTCCCTAACGCCGCCGTCACTGCCACCGCTGGCGATTTCTCCGATAGCCAGCAGCAGCGCCACGCCGATGACCGCGACGGCGTGAAGCGCGATCAGCCAAATTGTAGCCGCCCAGAGCGCGACGTGCTTAACCGGCTCCCCTTCCGCCGCAAGCCTATCATCAACCGCGCGTCGTTCGACTTCATAGGCTTCGCCGCCCGCGCGCGGATTCAAGAAACGCCCATAGGTCGCGGGTAAGACCGCCCAGATGAAGTAGAGCGCCGCAAGCGCGGTGACGAAGACCGCCGAACGCGAAAGATCCTCAAGCGCATCGATGCCGATGAAGGGCTCCTTCGCCCGATATCTTCCGAAAACATAAACGAAGAAGAACAGCCGCAGCCCCCGAAACAGCACATCCGCGCCGAAGTTCTCTCGCCGCGCGAAGAGCCAACGATGCGCGGCCGGGATGAAGACGAAAGCGGCCGGCAGAAGGCTCATCACGATGCCAACCAGCCCTTGCGCCAACTGCTTGTCGGAGATCTCGACCCCAAGCCGCCGCGCCTCCATCAGGATCGCGATGTTGGCCCAGGCGGCGAGCAGCGCCATCAGGCCGAGGACGTAGATTGGGGCGGCGAGGAGGAGACCGTAAACGAAACGCATTACAGACGAACCTGAGAATCAACTTTTCCGCGAAACCTAGGTTTCTGTTTAACCGCCGGTTCAGAGAACCGAAAGCCCGCCGCACCGCCCTTTCCCATGCCCCACCCTCCGTCTATCGTCCTGCGAAACGACGACGGGAGGGGGCGAAGCCCATGTACGATTTTCAGTTCCAGACCACCAAATCCATCCTGTCTGAGGTCGGCGCCACGTCGCGGATCGGGGAGCTGGCTTCGGGCCTCGGGATCACGCGAGCCGCCTTCGTCACCGACAAAGGCATTCTGGAGGCCGGGATCGCCGCCGTCGCAATGAATTCGCTGATGAACGCAGGCATTGCGGTCATCCTGATCGACCATGTGGTCGCCGACCCGCCCGAAGACATGATCCTCGACGCAGTCGCTTTCGCGAAACGCAAGCGGGTGGACGGGGTCGTCTCCGTCGGCGGGGGGTCGTCGCTGGACACCGCCAAACTTGTGGCGCTCCTGATGAACTCCGATCAGCCCATCGAACAGATGTACGGCGTCGGGCTGGCCAGCGGCGAACGTCTCCCCCTGATCCTCGCCCCCACAACGGCGGGCACGGGGTCGGAGGTGACGCCGATCTCCATCGTCACGACGGGAGCGGCGGAGAAGAAGGGCGTCGTCGCGCCCCAGCTCTATCCCGATTGGGCGGTGCTGGATGCGGACCTCACCGTCGGCCTCCCCGCCCATGTTACGGCGGCGACCGGCATTGACGCGATGGTTCATGCGATTGAGGCATATACCTCTAAACACAAGAAAAACGTCATGTCGGACGCACTAGCGAAGCAGGCGCTCGGGCTGCTCGGCGCGAACATCCGCACGGTTTGCGCCGAGCCGGACAACCGGGAGGCGCGGGGCGCGATGCTGCTCGGCTCCATGCTCGCCGGCATGGCCTTCGCCAATGCGCCGGTGGCGGCGGTGCACGCCCTCGCCTATCCGCTCGGCGGGCATTTCAAGGTGCCGCACGGGCTCTCCAATGCGCTGGTTCTGCCTTACGTGCTGGAGTTCAACATGCCGGAGGCAGCGCCGCTCTATGACGAGATCGCCGCCCTCGCCCTGCCGGAGCTGGCTGGGATGGCGCACCCGTCCGAAGGCATGGCGGAAGGGTTCAAGCGCCTCGGTCCAGAGCTCGGAATGCAGTCCCGGCTGACCGAGGTGGGGGTGAACCACAACCACCTGCCGATGCTGGCGGAGGATGCGATGAAGCAGACGCGCCTCCTCGTGAATAACCCGCGCGAGATGACGCTGGAGGCGGCGCGGGCGATCTACGAAGCCGCCCTCTGACCTTCCGCCGCCCTCAGCGCGCTCGGGGAACAGCCGTAGGTGCGCGCAAAGGCCCGCGCGAAAGCGTCCCCGCCGCTATAGCCCAGGCGCCTCGCGATGGCGGAGGACCGCTCCCCCGCCAGCACCGCATTCCTCGCTAGCGTCATCCGCCAGGACTTGGCGTAGGCCATCGGCGGCTGGCCGACGACCCGGTGGAACTCGGCGATGAAATGGGAGCGGGACATGGCCGCCAGCCCCGCCAGATCCTCCACCCGCCAGTCGCGACCGGGCGCGTCGTGAAGCGCGACGATGGCGCGGCTGAGACCCGGATGGGCGAGGCCGGCGAGCGGCCCCGGCGCAGTTTCCCCCCGCTCGATCTCAGCCCTCAGCATGGCGACGACGACCAACTCGCCGAGCCGGTCCAGCGCGAAGCGCCCGCCGCAGCGGGGCGTCGACAGCTCCTCCGTCAGCAGCGCGGCCAACGCCGCCAGCGACGGCGCTTCCGCCAGATCGGCGACCATCCGGGCGGGCAGCGCCTGGCGCAAAGGCTCCGACGCCGGGCCGAGGTCGACCAGCGCGCGCCGCCCGGTCGGCAGATGATCCGACGCCTCGGTCGACCAGACCAGCGCCCGCCTGCTCACAGACAGGTTCGCCGCCGCCCCGTCATCGACTGGCGCCAAACGAACCTCCAGATGCGAGACCAGCGTCGAAAGACGATCGAGGCGATCCATTTCAGACTCTCTGTATCGAATTACGGACTATCTTGATCAAGAATAGCGTATGCATCGATCTTCGACAATCCAACCGGAGACGTTCTCATGCTGATGCCCCGCCAGAAGACCCCCGCCCTCTCCCTCCCCCTCGTCGGCGGCGGGACTTTCGATCTGGATGCGGAGGGTTCGGAACGCGGGACGGTCGTCTGCTTCTATCGCGGCCTCCATTGCCCGCTTTGCGCCACCTATCTGAAGGAGCTGGAGCGCCTGACGTCGGACTTCGCCAAACGCGGCGTCACCACCATAGCCGTCTCTTCCGACGGGGAGGAGCGCGCCAAGGGCATGGCCGAGAAGATCGAAGCGAAGGAGCTGCGCTTCGCCTACGACCTGCCGCTGCCGGTGGCGAAGGAATGGGGCCTCTACATTTCCACTTCGCGCGGCATGACGTCGATCGGGCTGGAGGAGCCCGCGCTCTTCTCCGAGCCCGGCCTCTTCATGGTGACGCCGGAGCGTACGCTCTATTACGGCGCCGTCCAGACGATGCCCTTCGTCCGCCCGCATTTCTCGGAACTGGTCGGCGCGCTCGATTTCGCCATTGAGAAGAACTATCCCGCGCGCGGCGAGTACGCCGGCGCTGTGTAATCGCCCCGGAACGGCGGGCGGCGGCCACGCCGCCCGCAATTCTCTGAAAAATCGCGGTGAATCTTCGAAATATCGCTTGGCGCCTTTTCCGATCTCGCGCGTTGTCTCTTCGTCACGGTGCTGGGGAGCGCGTGACGCAGCGGCGCGGGTGGCGTAAGGGGCGGCGCTGTTTGGGTGGGGCTCCAGATTTGGAGCCGACATGAAAGAGCCGTCCGCGATGAGTGCTCGCGGACGGCTCTTATCTTTTCAACGGGCGCTCTGGATCAGCCTTCGGCGCGCTTCTGGCCGTAACGGCGCTTGCGCCGCGGCTTGCCCTGCCCTTCGCCGCCGCCGCCGCCGTTTCCACCGGCGCGGCGCTGCTGCTTCTGCTTTGGCGCGCCGCCACGGCGCTGACCTCCGGGCCGCCCGCCGCCGCCGCCGCCTCGCGCAGGGGGCGGCAGGTCCGGGCCTTTCGGTCCCTCGCCGACGATCTCCAGCTCCATGCGGATCAGCTTCTCGATCGAGCGGAGATACCCCCGCTCCGTGGCGTCGCAGAGCGCAATCGCCTCTCCCGTCGCCCCGGCGCGCGCGGTGCGGCCGATGCGGTGGACGTAGCTTTCGGGCTCATTCGGCAGATCGTAGTTCACCACATGGGTGACGCCGCCGATGTCGATCCCGCGCGCGGCGATGTCCGTCGCCACCAGCACGCGGACGGAGCCGGAGCCGAAACGCTTGATCGCCCGCTGGCGCGCGTTCTGCGCCTTGCCGCCGTGGATGGCGTCCGCGACGATGCCGGCGCGGTCCAGCTCCCGCGCGACGCGGTCGGCGCGGTGCTTGGTGCGGGTGAATAGGATCACCTTCTCCATGTCCCGGTCTTCGAGAAGGACGAGCAGGCCCGACGTCTTCGATGCGCCGTCCACATGGCGCACGGTCTGCTTGATCCGGTCGATCGGGGTCGACTGAGGCGCGACCTCCACGCGGATCGGGTCGTTCAGGAAATCCTGCGCCAGCTTGGCGATCTCAGGTTCCATGGTTGCGGAGAAGAGGAGCGTCTGACGCTCCCTCGGCGTCTCCGCGCAGATCTTCCGCACGTCGTTGACGAAGCCCATGTCGAGCATGCGGTCCGCCTCGTCCATCACCAGGTGCTCGACGCCGCGGAGGTTCATATGCCCCGCTTTGATGTGGTCGAGCAGGCGTCCCGGCGTCGCGATGACGATGTCGACGCCGCGGCTCAGCGCCTTGATCTGGTTCCCATGGCCCACGCCGCCGAAGACGACGGTGTGAAAGAGTTTCAGATGCGCGGCGTAACCCGCCATCTCCTCTCCGATCTGGATCGCCAGCTCGCGGGTCGGCGCGAGGATCAGGGCGCGGGGCTTGCGCCGTCCCTTCACTTCTTCCGCGGCGAGCGCATGGAGGATGGGGAGGGAGAAGGCGGCGGTCTTGCCGGTGCCCGTCTGGGCGATCCCGATCATGTCGCGCCCCTCCATCAGGGCGGGGATCGCCTGGGCCTGGATCGGCGTCGGGGTTTCATAGGCGCGCTTTTTCAGCGCGCGCAGGATGGGCTCGGCCAAGCCGAGCGCCTTGAACGTCATGTCAGTCAACAGAATAGTCCTTCACCGCCTCGCGGGCCGTATCTGGCCGTCAGTCGGGCGGTTCGCTCGCGTCACCTGGCGCAGCCGGGGCGAACGGATGTCTCGATGAACGCTCCCCGGGACATATCGCGGCCAATGGCCGTGGCATGAGCGCCTTCGCGGGGGCGGGATGTGAGGCGGACATGGGCGCTAAGCGCCTCGAAGTCAATCAAAACCTAAACGAAACGCTTTAATGCGGCGTTAAGCTCCGCCGCGACGACGTTCGGCGCCGAGCGCGCCCGCACCGCCGCCATCCGCTCAAGCCCGCGTCGCCACTCCTCCCCGCCCACAGTCGCCTCCGCCCGCGCGAAAGCGTTCATCAGGGCGGGTTCGGAGGCGTCTTCCGCGAGATAGGGGTAGTCCTCCCCCAGATATTCAACCGCGTCGTCCTCGCCCCTGTCCGCGATCACGTTCGCGCCCGCCCACGCGGCGTTGAAGCCCTTGGTGAAGGGCTTCCATGCCGGCAGCGGCGGATCGCCACGCCAGCCCTGATCGCGGATCGCCCAATGGAGGTTCACCTCCGGCATTCGCGCCAGCGCATGGTCGAAGTCCTCGCTGAACGCGAAATCCGCCTGATCGAAATGCGGCTTCAGCGCCTCGGGAACCACCGTGTTGAAGTCCGCCCCGAAATACCCGGGACGCGCAGCCTCCGCCGCGCGGTGATCGCGCGTCAGAATGCGCGGGTCGGCGTGGTGGGTGACGAAGGCGGCCTCTCCCGGAACCCGCCGCGCCATCGCGCGCATTCCGGCGTGAGAGGAGAAGATGTGAAGGTCCGCGATGGGATAGATCGGGCCGAGCCCGACGACCGCGTCAACATGGTCGATGCAGATCCCCGCCGTCTCCGCCCGCAGCCTCGCCAATCCGTCTACATCGAAGCAGGCGCCGGAGCCTTTCAGGAAAACAACCACCGCCCCCCTGAGCGCCTTCAGCGCCTGACGCTGTCGACGCGGCTGTCCGGCCCGGAAAAGCTCCATCGTCTGAAACTCATAGCGCTCGCCCAGATGCGCCCGCGCGATGGCGGAGAGCTGATCGACGCGCATGATCCGCGCGCCGTGGAACCGCTTGCGCGGGCGGAAAGCGAAGACGACCCGGAGCCGGGCCAAATTACTTTTCCGAGGCCCCGCCGTGGGCCGCCGACCAGCCGAGCGGATCGGCGAGGAACTCGCCCACGCCATCCAGCGTCTTCTTGTCGAAATGGCCGCCCGCCCGCGCCTCCGCCAGCACGTCGCGCCAGGTGGCGAGGTAGTGGAGCGTCAGCCCCGCGTCCTTCAGCGCCTCGGTCGAGCCTTCGAAGATGTCGTAGTAGAAGAGCACCGCCGTATGGTCGCACCGCGCCCCCGCCGTGCGGATCGCCTCGGCGAATTTCAGCTTGGAGCCCCCGTCGGTGGTCAGATCCTCGACGAGCAGCACCCGCTGCCCCTCCTCGATCACGCCTTCGATCTGAGCGTCGCGGCCGAAGCCCTTCGGCTTCTTCCGGACATACTGCATCGGCAGCGCCATCCGCTCCGCGATCCAGGCCGCGAAGGGAATGCCCGCCGTCTCCCCGCCCGCGATGGCGTCGAAGGCTTCGAACCCGGCGTCGCGCATCAACTTCGAGGTCATGAAGTCCATCAGCGCGCCGCGCAGGCGCGGGTAGGAGATCAGCTTGCGGCAGTCGATATAGACCGGGCTCTTCAGGCCGGAGGTCAGCGTGTAGGGATCGTCCGCGCGGAAATGCACGGCCTTCACCTCCAAGAGCATCCGCGCGGTCTGCCGCGCCATCAGCGCATCGTCGGGGAACGTGTTCTGGAACATGAAAGACCTCTTAATCTAGCTCGCCTAGAGAGCGTGCGACGCCGACCCTTAGCGTGTCGATGCGACCAAGGAAAATCCAATCGAGCGTTACATCAAAGCGAAGAAGGACTTTCTCCGCATCCGCCATCCCCGGTCGTTGCCGACCGGCCTCCCAATTCGCGACGTTCACTCTGGAAACATCCGCTGCACGGGCGAACTCCGTCTGGTTCATCCCGTTCAACTCCCGCAAGCGCTTTAAGCGCGCTCCGACTTTTTTCGGGGCGAACTCTTCCTCAGGCAACGCCTATTCCCGAACCCGCCAATGCAGCGGAAAGCCCGGATCGAAGACCGTCACGGGGCCGTCGCCGGTCTCGATCTTGGCCGGGTACTCCACCGGATCGTCGGTCTTTTCAAGCGTCATGGTCTCCTCGTTCACCGGCAGGCCGTAGAAGGCGGGACCGTTGCGCGAAGCGAAGGCCTCCAGCTTGTCCAACGCCCCCTCCTCCTCGAAGACATGGGCGAGGCAGGACATCGTGTTGGTCGCCGTGAAGATGCCGGCGCAGCCGCAGCTCGTCTCCTTCGTCGGGTCCACATGGGGCGCGCTGTCGGTGCCGAGGAAGAAGGTCGGATCGCCGCTCGTCGCCGCATAGCGCAGCGCCATCCGGTGGCTCTCCCGCTTCGCGACAGGCAGGCAATAGTAATGCGGCCTGATCCCGCCCGCGAGGATGTGGTTACGGTTGATGATCAGGTGATGGGTGGTGATCGTCGCGCCGAGGTTCGCGCCCCCGCTACGGGCGTAATTCACCCCCTCCGCCGTCGTCACATGCTCCATCACCACGCGCAGCTCCGGGTGGCGCCGGCGCATCGGGTCGAGCACCCGGTCGATGAAAACCGCCTCCCGGTCGAAGATGTCGATCGCCGGGTCCGTGACTTCGCCGTGAACGCAAAGCGGCATCCCGATCTCCGCCATCCGCTCCAGCACCGGCGCGACCTTGTCGAAATCGGTGACGCCCGAAGCCGAATTCGTCGTCGCCCCCGCCGGGTAAAGCTTCACGGCGGTGACGAGGCCAGAGGCGTGTGCTGCCGCAACGTCGTCCGGGTCCGTCTCCTCCGTCAGATACAGCATCATCAGCGGCGTGAAATCAGGAACCGCCGCGAGGATGCGCGCCTTGTAGGCGGCGGCCTCCGCCCCGGTGACGACGGGGGGCACGAGGTTCGGCATGACGATGCCGCGCGCAAAATGGCGGGCGGTCTCCGGCGCGACGGCTTCGAGCATCGCGCCGTCGCGGAAATGCAGATGCCAGTCGTCCGGGCGGGGGATGGTGAGGGTGATCATGGGCGCTCCCGTTTACTGGGATGCGGTATAGGGGCGGTCGTTTACCCCGCGCAACAGAGCCAGCGAAGAAACTGGCCCGTGCGACCAGCACCGGTCGCGCTCTACCCATGCCATGAGAGGACGCGGCCCTTCTCGCTCAATCGCGATCCCGGTCCAGCACCGCCCGAACCTCAGCCAGTTTCGGCACCATCTCCATGATACCCTTCACATCCAGCTGAGGCGCCAGACGCGCCGCGTCCCGTCCAAGCGCGGCGATGGCGTCCTCGCGGAACGCCCTGCCCGCCTCCGTCAGCCAGACGCATTTGGACCGGCCGTCCTCAGGGTTCGCGCGCATCTCCACCAGCCCGCGCCGCTCTAGCCCCGCGAGCGAATGGGTCATCGTCGTCTTCGGGACCTGAAAGGCGGAGGCGAGCTTCAGCGGCGTCTGGCCGTCCCGCACCCGGATCAGGTGGTTGAGGATGGAGAACTGAGCCACCGTCACCCCGTCCGGCAGCCGCTTCTGGAAGAGCGCGGAGGAGAGCTGGTTGATGATCCCGACCTCGTTGAAGAACGCGAAAACGGCGCCGAGGACCTCCCCCGGCGCGGCGCCTGCACGCTCATCCCGTTCGTCTTCGATCGCGTCCATCACCGCCTTCTCCTGGAGCATCGTCGGCGCCTTCACAGCGGGCCTCGCCGCCGACGAACCTTTACGGAACCTTAAATCCTCTAGTTTTCCGGAATACTAGAATGCCGGAGTTCCGGCATGCCGGAAAACTGGAATCCAATCGCGGCGCCCCCGATGGCGGGAGCGCCGCGACCATCGCCGAAGACCGGTCAGATCACCTTCGCCTCGATCGGCCAGCGCGGGCTGATCGGCGTCTCCGGCCCGTAGCCGAGGCGGCCGAGCATCTGCACCGTCTCCCCCGGCGCCGCCAGAAGCGCATGGGCCTCCGCGTAGTGCGCCGCCATCTCCGGATACTCTTGCAGCGCCTGAGAGACCGGATGGAGCGCCAGACCCAACGACGTCGTGGTCAGGTTCAGCCGCAGCCAGCGGCGCCCCGCTTCGATCTGGTCTTCGCGCGTATTCCCCGTCGTCCGGATCACCGCATAGGCGGGCGTCGCGCCCAGCATCTCCTCGTAGATCGCGGCGCCCTGAGCGAACTCCATGCTGTTGGGGTCTAGCGAGCCCTCCCGCGTCATCATCCCGGTCAGGATCAGCGTCTCGAAAAACGGGCCGGAGAAATCGATCCCATCCGGGTTCGCCTCGACCTCGGCTTTTCCAAGCCGGAAGAGGTCGGTCGATTCCTTCATTGTCCGATAGGTCGTCGCCTCCACCATCCAGGCGTCCCATGTGACCTTGCGGACCTTCTCCACCAGCGCCTGATCCGTATGAACGTCGGCCAACGCGATCAGCTCGGGCGCCGCAGCCGGTACCTCCGCCGAGAACGGCTCCTTGCATGACCGGCGATAGGGGATCTGCGCGAACAAGGGATCGGGCGACGCGCCCTCTGCGAACCGCGCGACGGCCACAGGGCCTTCCTCGCCATCTGGGAAGAGGTCGAAATCAACCGTATGCCCCGTCTGCGAAGCGGCGATCGCCATCTGCTCCATGAAGCAGCCCATGCCGATGGTGAGCTGGCGGTCGAACGGGTCCGTCTCCGGCAGGTTCTTGTCCTTGTCCCGCCAAATCGTCACCTGATCCGCGACGGACAGGTCCACCATCCAGGGCTGCCGGTTATGAGGGTTCGGCGCGAGAATGGCGTAGGAAAGCGCCCGCATCCGCGGCTCGTCGTAATCCCCCGCCATCTCCCACGGCGCCAGCGCCTTGGCCGGCGTCCGCGTCCCATAGAACGCTCCGGCCCCTCCAGCGGCGAGGACGACGCCGCCCCCGAGGATCTTCAAAAAACTACGGCGGCTCGGCATCGCTGGCTCCTCTCATTTAGTGCGATATCGGACTATTTAGTGCGACATCGCACTACCATCAACCCCGCCGCCTCGTTTTTCTCTCTTTGCTTGACAACGCCCCCTCCTCCGCGAAAGAATTTTACCAACGGGTCAAAAACGCCATCAGCCACAGGGAGAGCCACATGGCGACCACGCACACGACAGGCGTAGCGGCGGGCCGACTTCCGCCCGAAGAGCTCGAAGCGAACTTCACCGACCTGCATCCGCCGCTGGACGATCACGAAGCGCTGGTCGCCGCCGACCGCTGCTACTTCTGCCATGACGCGCCCTGCGTGACAGCCTGCCCGACGACGATCGACATCCCGCTCTTCATCCGCCAGATCGCAACGGGTTCGCCCGAAGGCGCGGCGAAGACGATCCTGAACCAGAACATCCTCGGCGGCATGTGCGCCCGCGTCTGCCCGACGGAGACGCTCTGCGAAGAGGCCTGCGTGCGCGAGACGGCGGAGGGCAAGCCGGTGGAGATCGGCCGCCTCCAGCGCTTCGCCACCGACCGGATCATGTCGAAACCCCATCCATTCGCCCGGGCGCCGGCCACCGGAAAGACGGTCGCGGTCGTCGGCGCCGGCCCCGCGGGCCTCGCCTGCGCGCACCGGCTGGCGATGAAAGGCCATGACGTCACGATCTACGACGGGCGCGACAAGCCCGGCGGGCTGAACGAATACGGCATCGCCGCCTACAAGACGGTGGATGATTTCGCGCAAGCCGAGGTCGACTGGCTCCTCCAGATCGGCGGGATTCAGATCGAGACCGGCGCGACGCTGGGGATCGAGATATCCCTTGAAGATCTCCGCGCCCGCTACGACGCGGTCTTCCTCGGAATCGGCCTCTCCGGCGTAAACGCGCTCTCCGTCCCCGGCGCCGATCAGCACAAGGTGCAGGACGCGGTCGGCTTCATCGCCGCCCTCCGCCAATCCGAAAACCTCGCCACCCTGCCCGTCGGGCGCGACGTGGTGGTGATCGGCGGCGGCATGACGGCGGTGGACGCAGCCGTTCAGGCCAGGAAACTCGGCGCGGAGGCGGTCTCCCTCGTCTACCGCCGCGGGCGGGAGGCGATGAACGCCTCCCGCTTCGAACAGGACCTCGCCGCCAAGGCGGGCGTCAGGATCATCGCCAACGCGACCCCCAAATCGGTGAACGGCGGCACGATCGAATTCGCCTACACCGAAGACGGGCCGGACGGGCTGACACAGACCGGAGAGACCTTCACGCTGAAAGCCGACGAGGTTCTCACCGCCATCGGCCAGCGTCTCTCCGACGCCCCCGACCTGACGCTGAAGAGCGGCAAAATCGCCGTCACCGGCGCCGGACGCACGTCGATGGACGGCGTCTGGGCGGGCGGCGACTGCGCGACCGGGGGCGACGACCTGACCGTCACCGCCGTCGCCGAAGGCCGCGACGCCGCCGAAGACATTCACCGCGCCCTCAACGCCTGAGCCATGAAGGTCTCGCCGCCCATCCCGATCATCCGGAGCTTCGACGAAGCGAAGGCGCGCGAGTTCTACCTCGACTTCCTGGGCTTCGAGATCGTCTTCGAACACCGCTTCGAACCAACCGCGCCGCTCTACATAGGCGTCCGCCTCGGCACCTGCGAGATCCACCTGAGCGAGCATCACGGCGACGGCGCGCCCGGCGCCGCCCTTCGCATCGAAGTGGACGACGTCGCCGCCTTCTCCGAAGCCCTTCTCGCCAAGGGATACAAATACAACCGCCCCGGCGTCATCGATCAGACCTGGGGACAGCGCGAAATGGCGATCCCCGACCCTTTCGGCAACCGCCTGATCTTCTGCACGGAGATCTGAGAACATGCCCCCTGAACCGACCGTCGCCATCCTGAAGGAGACCTGACATGGCCGACCTCACCGCCGACTTCATCGGGATCAAATCGACCAACCCCTTCTGGCTCGCCTCCGCCCCCCCGACGGACAAGGAATACAACGTCCGCCGCGCCTTCGAAGCCGGCTGGGGCGGCGTCGTCTGGAAGACGCTCGGCGAGGAAGGCCCCCCCGTCGTCAACGTCAACGGCCCCCGCTACGGCGCCATCTGGGGGGCGGACCGCCGCCTCCTCGGCCTCAACAACATCGAACTCATCACCGACCGCCCGCTCGAAGTGAACCTGCGCGAGATCAAACAGGTCAAACGCGACTACCCCGACCGCGCCATGATCGTCTCCATCATGGTCCCCTGCGAGGAGGCCGCGTGGAAGGCCATACTCCCCCATGTCGAGGAGACCGGCGCCGACGGGATCGAACTGAACTTCGGCTGCCCCCACGGCATGTCGGAGCGCGGGATGGGGAGCGCCGTCGGCCAGGTCCCCGAATACATCGAAATGGTCGCCCGCTGGTGCAAGCATAACACCCGCATGCCGGTGATCGTGAAGCTGACCCCCAACATCACCGACATCCGCTATCCTGCTCGCGCCGCGAAGGCCGGGGGGGCGGACGCGGTGAGCCTGATCAACACCGTCTCCTCCATCACCTCGGTGGATCTCGACAGCTTCAGCCCCGAACCCTCCATCGACGGCAAAGGTTCGCATGGCGGTTATTGCGGCCCCGCCGTCAAACCCATCGCCCTCAACATGGTGGCGGAGATCGCCCGCGATCCGGAGACGGCGGGCCTCCCCATCTCAGGCATCGGCGGCGTGACCACCTGGCGCGACGCGGCGGAGTTCATGGCCCTCGGCTGCGGCAACGTGCAGGTGTGTACGGCGGCCATGACCTACGGCTTCGGCATCATCAAGGAGATGACGGCGGGACTCGAAGGCTATCTCGACGGGAAGGGCATGTCCCTATCCGACCTCATCGGCCGCGCCACGCCCAACGTGACCGACTGGCAGCACCTGAACCTCAACTACGTCACCAAGGCCCGGATCGACCAGGACGCCTGCATCAAGTGCGGCCGCTGCTTCGCCGCCTGCGAAGACACCTCCCACCAGGCCATCGCCATGTCCGAGGACCGCGTCTTCACCGTGATCGACGAGGAGTGCGTCGCCTGCAACCTCTGCGTCAACGTCTGTCCGGTGGAGAACTGCATCACGATGGAGCGGCTGGCGCCGGGGGATGTGGACCTGCGGACCGGGAAGACGGTGACCGAGGAGCATGGGGACTGGACGACGCATCCGAACAATCCGGGAGCGGTGGCGGCGGAGTGATCGTCGAACGATAGCGCAAAGGGCCGCGCCCTCCCTCGGGTGGGCGCTCCCGACATCGCCGTATCGCGCTTTATGGTTTCGCCAGCATCCAACCTCCCCGCAACTTGAAACGGCGTAAAGCGCCCTCCTATGGGGGAGGAAAAGCCTCTCTCGTTAACGTTTCTTTCCATCGACGCCTGCGATAACGTCCGTGTAGTGCGAAACGGCGGGTGTGGGTGACGTGTCCGAAGAACCGAGTTCAACGAGCGAAGCCGCCGGAATGGCGGAAGCGGAGCAGCGGTGGGTCGGTCGTTCCGACAGCCTACTGCGAAGCGCGACCGCCCATGACCTCCCCGCCGCCCTCGCGACGGCGGAGGCAGTGCGCGACGGCCTGCCCTTCGACGTGGTGGCGAACCTCGCGGAGACCGGCGCGATCGACCGCGCGGCGCTCGACGTCTCACGTCTTATCACCGCCGCAGACTGGCGCAAGGCAGAGAAATCCAGCCGCTTCGGGCCGGAGATCGCCCAGCGCGTGACCCGCGCGCTCCGTCTCACCGCCGAAGCCCAAGCCGTCTTCGGCGACGGGAAAGCCGCCATATGGCTCTCCCGTCCGACGAAACCCCTCGGCGACCTTTCCCCGTTAGCCCTCCTCGACACCGATGAAGGCGCCCGCGCGGCGGAGACGCTGCTCAAACGCATCGCCCATGGGATCGCCGCTTGATCCTTTGGCGACTGACGGATCGCCGTTACGCCGACCTCTCAGGCGAAGGCGCGCGCCGCCACGGCGGGCGCTGGAACAGCCCCGGCTGCGCAGTCGTCTACCTCGCCGAGCATCCCGCGCTGGCTGTGCTGGAAGTCCTCGTCCATCTCGATCTTCCCTACGACCTGATCCCGGACAGCTACGTGATGATGCGCGTCGATGCGCCGGACGATCACTATCCAACGGCCGACGCGGCGCCTGACGCGCGCGCCTACGGCGACGAATGGCTCGCCGCTGGCGCATCGCCCCTCTTGCGCGTCGCGAGCGTCATCGCGCCTCATAGCTTCAACTGGCTACTGAACCCTGAGCATACAGGAGCCGCGCGAGTCGCGGTTACGGAGGCGCCTCCGTTTCAATTCGATGAAAGGCTCTTCGCCACCTAGGGCGGCGTGACAACCGACGCTCGGCTCCGAACCTTGCGCCCGCGCCCGCCGCTCGCTACCCCTCCGCCAGCGCCCCCGCCCGATAAGCGCCTCCGGACGGACCCGATGTTCAACCGCTATTTCCAGTTAAACCAGATCTTCATCGATCCGGAGACGCGCACCGTCGTCGCCATGACGCCCAAGGTGATGACCAAGTTCATCCGCTCCACCCTGAACGACGGCTACGCGAAGCATCAGGGCCGAACCCACCCCTCGAACGGGCGCTATCGTTTCGTCGCCCTATCGCGGAAGTTCCCGCTCGCCCCCCCGGGCGCCTATGTCGACGCCCTTCTCCGCCCCGAGCGTTACGCCGCCTACGGCTTCGCGCGGAACCCATACGCCCGGCTCCACTCCGCCTGGCGCAACAAGTTCGACGATTTTTATCGGGCCATTCTCGAAGGCGCCCGCCTCGACTACCCCCAGTCGATCCGGGGTGGAGAGCTGCCCCGCCTCCGCCGCTTCGCCGCCGCCCATGAACTGCCCGGCGCGAAGATCGGATCCCGCGTGCCCTTCGCCACCTTCGCCCGCTACGCCGTCTCCCAGCCCGACCGCGCCCGCGACCGACATTGGCGCGGGCAGGCGCCCATGCTGCAACTCGATCATTTCCGCGAGATGCGCCTCCACCGGGTGGAGGACGGCGTCGCGGCGCCGCTGACGGAGGTTTTCACCCGCCTCGGCTTCGCCCACGACTGGATCGAGCGGCGGCTCAGCCGTCCCCGCAACGTCTCCTCGCGCGGGGCCGAAAACCCCTATGACGAAGCGCTCGCCGCCATCGTCCATGACGGGTTTGAGGAGGATTTCCGCCGCCTCGGCTACGACCGCGACAGCTGGCGGTCGCTGTAGCCGCGCCCGGTTGCGCCCGCCCGCCATCCGGTCTCTAAATCCCCCATGGGCGGCCAGGCGACAGCGACCCCCTCCGATGGGGAGACGAGCGGCGCGGCGCTGAGGGGCCACGCGGCCATGCTGCTCTTCGCGGCGGCCATCTC
>JBCAXH010000047.1:0-18314 GCA_038534155.1 Pseudomonadota bacterium | reverse complement strand
AACGGGAACGCGGCTGCAATATCCGAGGTGGCTTACGAACGGCAGGAATGGGCCGCCCCTGATAATCAAGTCGAAGGCTGATCGAGAATGACGCTGCGCCGCCGCAAGGCGGCTTCGAGCGCAAACCCGCCGTAAGCATATTCGGTAGAATTCGACGACATTCGCCGTTCGCTACGAAGTAAAAGAGGCCTTCCTCAACCAAGGCTCCGTTTAGGCTCCCCGGTTGTCAGAGGCGGCTCCGGCAGCGAAAGCTTTGTTTGGAGGTCGGGCGCAGACGCAGGCAATTCAACCGACAACGTCAAATCCGGGATCGTCCAGTCTGGTCGCCGCGCCACCAGAGCTTATAAGCGATCGAGAAAATCTTACTCGTCCGAGAACGCCCAGGGTCCCGGAAACTCGCCGATGGGCATCGTGCTCGACGTGAGACCAGGGCCAGTTTCTGTCATCCAAGCATAGACGGTGACGGCACCGGGTTCGAGCACAAGCGCGGGCGCTTTCATGGCCGTGTGGTCCAGATTGACGGCGTGGCAGGACGCGGGCGCGATTTCGCAATGGACCCGCCCGATCTGCGCGGTCGCCGCGCGGTGGACATGGCCGGATATCATGCGGACCGGTCCCGGATGCGCGTCTAACCTCTCCATCAGCGTCGCGCCGTTTCGCAGATTGTCGGCGTCCATCGACGGAACGCCCGAAGCCATCCAGGGATGATGGGTGGCGATCACGGCGAACTGGGATCCGATTGCCGTAAGCTGAGCATCGACGAAAGCAAAGCCGTCCTCGCATAACTCGCCGTGATGGGCGCCCTCCAGAAGCGTATCAAGAGCGATCAGAGTGAAGGGTCCGAAATCGCGCATCCAATGGATTGGTCCCGCCTCCGGCATCCAATCCGCATCCGCAAACGCTTCCCGCATGGGCGCGCGGGCGTCGTGATTTCCCGGCACCGCCATCCAGGGCAAGCGCAACCCCTCCATGATGGAGGCGAACCGGGCGTATTCTTCTCCCGCGCCGTGGTCGGTGAGATCGCCGGTGACGATGACGCAGTCGACGCCTCGAAGCCGCGGCAGCGCGGCGTTGATCGTCTCGACCGCTTTTTCGAGCGCGGCGGCGGTGTCGGAACGGCCGTAGGCCAGCTTTCCGTCCGGCACGATATGGGTGTCGGTGATCTGAATGAAGCCTGACATTATTCTGTTTGGTCCTGCGGCAATGTGATGATGGCGTCCGGGGCGACCGACAGCCGCACGAAATCGCCGACAGAGGGCGCGCTCAGCCCGCTATGGAGGGCGAAGAGCGCCTCGTCCGCGGCGGCGGAGAGCTCGATGCGATAGTTGGCGCCGAGAAAGGTCACCGCTTCGACCCTGGCCGTCAGCGGCCCGTTCGGGTCGATGCGGATGTCCTCGGCCCGGACGTAGGCCGCTTCGCCCTCCGCCGCGCGGGAGAGCGTCAGGACGCCCCCGTCAAGATGCAGCTGGTCAGCCGCGATCCGGCCGCCGAGCGGCATGGCGTCTCCGACGAAGCGCGCGACGAAAGGCGTTGCGGGATTTCGGTAAAGCGCTTCGGGCGTGCCGACCTGGGCGACTGCGCCGTCGGTCATCACGGCGACCCGGTCGGCGATCGCCATCGCCTCGTCCTGGTCATGCGTCACGAAGATCGCCGTGATTCCGAACTGGCGGAGCAACACCGCCAATTCGTCGCGCAAACGGCTCCGCAGCGAAGCGTCGAGCGCGGATAGCGGCTCGTCCAGCAAAAGCGCTCGCGGCCGGGCGGCGACGGCGCGGGCGAGGGCCACGCGCTGTCGTTGCCCCCCTGAAAGGGCGGTGACGGGCCGCCCGGCGAAAGGTTCGAGTTGGCAGAGCCGCAGAACCTCCTCGACCCGGGTTTCGATCTCGGGCGTGGGCAGTTTCTGCATCTTCAGCCCGTAGCCGACGTTGCCGCGCACCGACATGTTCGGAAAGAGGGCGTAGGATTGGAACACCATGCCGATCTTGCGCTTCTCGACGGAAAGCGCCGTCACGTCTTCGCCGTCGAAGAGGATCCGCGCGCCAGGGTCGGCCGTCTCCAGCCCGGCGATGATGCGCAAAAGCGTGGTCTTGCCGCAGCCGGAAGGACCGAGCAGCGAAACGATCTCTCCGCTCTCGATCTCGAGATCCGTGGGCCAAAGGGCCCGCACTCCCCCCGGAAAGGTCTTGGCGACGTTCGTGAGCGAGAGCGTCATTCCAGTACCCTCGCAGCGCGCGCGCTGGCCCATTGCATCGCCATCAAGAGCGGCACGATCATCACGAAGAAAACGAGAGTGTAGGCTGAAGCGACCTCGAGCCGCATCGAAGCGTAGCTGTCAGCGAGGCCCACCGGCAGGGTCTTGAGGAGCGGCGTGTGCAGCATCCACGTCAGGTTGAACTCGCCAATGGAGAGCGTCACGACCGTGAGCGCGCCCGCGAGGATGCCGGGCAGCGCGTTGGGAACCACGATGTCGACGAACCGCCGCGCCGGGCCGGCGCCGAGCGAGGCCGCGCCCTCCTCCAGCGTCTTGAGGTCGATGGCCGCCAGAACCGAAAGCACCGAGCGGACCATGAAGGGCAGCGTGTAGAGAACATGCCCGACCAGAATGAAGGTCCAGTGGACGCGGAACCCCTTCATCGAGCCGTAGAGCTGCAACAGCGCTAGGGCGAGGGCGAGGCCCGGCACCGCCAGGGGAAGAGAGATGAACTCCTCCAGCATCCTCGACGCGCGGCCGGGATTGCGCGCCAGCGCGTACGCCGCTGGAACCCCGATCGCCAAAGTGCAGACGAGACAGGAGAGCGCCAACCCGATCGAGAGGAAGATGCTGTCGGCGTAGAGGTCCCAGACCTGAACGACCCATTTGAGAGTAAGGCCGGACGATAGGCCCTGAAAGTAGTTCGCCGTAACGCCCGCCAAAATCGATTGCAGCGTCGGTACGAGGAGAAAGGCGCTGGCGAACAGCGTCACCGCGAGCTGAATCAATTTTCCGGGCGACTTCAGCATTTCTCAGCCCCCTGCCGCAACGGTGGCGCCCGAAAAACTGCGCGCTGTCAGGAGCAGCGCCCAAGTGACGATCCCGAGGAGGACCGACAGGGCGGAGGCCATGGCGATGTTCGCCGACAACGTGAACTCGGTGTAGATCACCATCGGCAGTACATCGATATTGGTCGCCAGCGTGAACGCCGTGCCGAAGGCGCCCATGGCCGTAGCGAAGGCGATCGCCCCAGCGGCGATCATCGCGGGGGCGAGCGCGGGGAGGACGACATCGAGGACTATCCGCCATCCCGGCGCGCCGAGCGTGCGCGCGGCCTCCTCAAGCGAAGGGTCGATCTTCTCCGCCGCCGCCATGACGGTCAGCAGCACCCGCGGGATCGAAAAATAAAGATAGCCGAGGAACAGACCGAAGACCGAATAGGCGAAGACCACGTGGCCCGGCGTAACCGCGTTCACCAGACCCTGCCGTCCGCCAAGGAGGATGATCATGAAGCCGACCACCACGCCGGGAAACGCCAACGGCAACGTCAGGATCGCAAGAAGCGCGCCACGGCCGGGGAAGCGATTGCGCACGAGGAAGAGGGCCGCCGTGGTGGAGATGGCCAACGCCGCGACCGTGGTGGCGAGGGAGACGAGGACCGTTTGTCCGAGCGTGGAGAGATAGCGGGGCGTTTGAAGGATCTGCAGGTAGATGCCCCAACCGCGCTCCCCCTCACCTGAGCCGAGGATCAGGCGCACGATCGGCAGCGCCAGAAATGCAAGCGCGAAGATCGCCAGCGGCAGCAGGCAAAGCAGCGTAAATTGACGCGACGACATGGCCGGGCTCCTTGGTCTGGACGGGGCGAGGCGCAGAGGCTCCGCCCCATCCGGGGGGTCAGTCGACCTCGTTCAGGTAGCGCTCGCCGAAGGCGGACTGGGCGGCCTCCATCTCGGCGTAGTCGACGGAGCGGGCGCGCTCGTATTCAGAGGCGGGCAGAAACCGCTCAGCGACTTCGGCGGGAAGCTCAACCGGACGCGCGGGCTGGAGATAGGCGTTGGTCCAGATCGCCTGACCGGCGTCCGACAGGATGAAATCGAGAACGCGCTTGCCTGCGGCCTCCTTCGGCGCGCCGGCCACCAGGCTCATCACGTAGGGCACGCGCAGCGAGCCTTCGCAGGGCAGGACGAACTCGAAATTGCCGTCCTCCTCGTATTTGCCTCGATAAGCGTTGAAGTCGTAGTCGAAGAGGATCGGGATCTCGCCGGACACCACTCGCGCAAAGGACGTCTGCTTCGGCACAATGGGCTGGTTTTCGGCCAACTTCTGGAAGTACTCGATGGCCGGGTCGAAATTCTCCAGATCGCCGCCTTTCGCGAGGTTGATCGCCACGGCGCCGGCGTAGCCCACGAAAGCCGAGGACGGATCGAGATATCCCACCATGCCGCGGTACTCGGGGTTATGCAGATCGGCCCAGCATTGCGGCACGGGCGCGCCGCCGAGCGCATCGACGTTCACGAACATGCCAACGGTGCCGAAGTGGATGGCGAACCACTTGCCTTCCGGGTCCTTCAGGCCTTCGGGGATGTCGTCGAAACCTTCGGGTTTGTAGGCCTGCACGACGCCTTCATTTCCGGCCTTAATGCCGGTGGTGACCCCGTAGTACGCGACATCCGCGACGGGGGCCCCGCGCTCCGCGATAAGTTGGCTGAGCGTCTGGCCCGAGTTCTTGTTGTCATGCGGCATCTGGATGTCGAGGTTTTCCTCGATGGCTTCCAGCATGGACGCCCAGTCGGCCCATTGCGGCGGGCAATTGTAGCAGATCGCGTTTTCGGCAATCGCTGGAGCGGCGACAAACGTTGCGAACAAGGTCGCCAAGATCGTATGTTTCATGTGTTCATCCTTGGTTGAGTTTGGTCTCGAGCGGGGGAACAGACGACGGTCGGTTGGCGACCCGGTCGTCGTCGCGGCTTCTCGCGCGGGGCCGCCCGAGGGTGGCTCCTTCGCGAAAAGAGAAGGGCAAGGGGGCGCGCTGGGTCGGCGCCTCGCCTCGCAGCATGGAGAGAAGCGCATCCGCCGCATTTCGTCCGATAGCTTGCGGATGGGTTTCGACGGTAGCGAGGGGTGGATCGAGCAGTTCTCCGACGTCGATCCCGTCGAACCCGACAACCGACAGGTCCTCCGGAATACGGCGACCCAATGACTGGGCGGCTCGCTGAACGGCGATCGCCAGGAAATCGTTCGAAGCGAAGATCGCGGTCAGATCACCGTGATCGGCGAGGACCTCCGCCAGCTTCGCGGCGTCCCTCGCCTCGGCCTCCGTGAGTTCGATTAGGGTCGGATCGCCCAGTCCGCGGGCGCGGCACTCGGCGTGGAACCCGGCGTAGCGGTTCCGCGACCGGTCGGAGGTGGAGAACCGCAGGGCCAGGAACCCGCACCGGCGATGACCGAGATCGGCGAAGCGCCCTGCGACGCTGCGCGCGGCCTCGAAGTTGTCGATATGAGCAGTCACAAATCCCTCAAGGGGATCATGGAACATCAACGAGACCGGCAGGCCGCGATCTGACGCGCCGGCGAGCGCTTCGCTCTTCTCGGGTGCGATCATGGTCACGATCAAACCGTCGACTCGATTGGAAATCAGGTTCTCGACGGCTTTTTCGTCGGTAGCGCCGTCATAGTTAGAGCTAGCGATCAGGAGCTGGTAGCCTGACCCGAACAGGTGCTCCTGAATGCCTTGGACGGCCTCGGCGAAGACCGGATTGACCAGCGACGGCACGAGGCAGCCAATCGTCATGGAGCGGTTACTTTGCAGCGCCCGACCTATGGCGCTGAAAGTGAAGCCCAGATCGCTCGCCGCCTGGGTGACTCTTTCTCTTGCGTCCGCGCTCGTCGGTCCCGATTGGTTCAGCACCCGACTTGCTGTCGCTATCCCGCAACCGGCACGATCGGCGACGTCTTTGATGGTGACCCTTGAAGCGGCGCGCATGGCGGCGTCCCTTATGGAAACGTTTCCAATCCCCTTAGCGTTGATTCCTCTCATCCATGTGACATGTCATCGAAGGTTCGAAAAAAGGTGGCTGAACCTCAAAGCGGACGCTGTCGCGATGAATTGCGCAGCATGAGATACGACTGGGCAGAAGTGCCCTAAAAGGTGCCCGCACCAAGGCGCGTATCACTCGGACGTCGCTGGCGGCTTCAATGTTGAACGAGATCTCGCATAGTGATGCTGTGATATAACGTGCATCTCCTGCATAAGACCCGGATGTTGGCGCGAAGCGTAAAGTTCAGCGTCTTGCGTACCGGTGAGGCGAACCAGCGGATGGCGAGATCTAGGCATGACCGAACGCGCACTAGTCAACGCCCTATCATCCGGAGACTGGTCGAAGGCAGAGCGCATTCTGCGACGGGCGACCGCAAAGCGATCCGCTACGGCGGGCGACCACTACAATCTCGGCAAGGTGCTCCTGGAGCAGGACAAGGCCGCCGCCGCCATCATATCCTTTCGGAAAGCGATCGCCCTGAAGACCGACTACCAGTCGGCGTGGTTCGAGCTTGGCCGCGCCGCTCTTCGCAGGCGCGACTACGCGGTGGCGGAAGACGCATTTTCGAAGGCGGCCGCGCTCAACCCGTCGGACCGTGACGCGAAGCTGAACCTCGCGAGGGTCGCTATTCGGCGGGGATCGTGGGAGGCTGCGCGCGTCGCGCTCGACGGCGCCATCGGGCCGGAGGCCGCCGCGCTGCGCTATCGCGCGCTGGCGGAAACGCGCTCGCCGAACGCTGCGCCGGCGCTGGCGGCGATGCTCGCTGACAGGGCGGCGCGGCCGCATGGCCTCCGGGCGATGGTCCGAACGTCGAAGGGGCGCATCCCGCTCACCTCGCCGCGCGCCGTCTGAGATACCCCCTCTCCGCCGCTTCCGAAGCGCTGGCGAGGAATGACGCGCAGGCCTTTCGCTGGGTCGCGTCGTCATAGCCGCGTCGCTCCGCCCGCGCGCACTTGAAAAGGAAGGGCGACGGCAGGTCGAACTGCGCGGTGCAGGCGGTCTCCTCCAGCCCGGAGGGATAGCCGCTCATCATCCAGCCGAGGCATTCGGCGCGCCTCTCGGCCATCTGATCGACCGCGCTTGTCGGCGTTGCGATTAACATTGCGCCGACCGTAAGACCGACTGTAATGAGCCTGCGATGCATCCGCGACCTCGCGTCCAAAGTGGATGACGTCACGATTCTGTCGCAAAATATTTAAGAAAGCGACTCTGATCGCCTGCCCCGGTGCGCGGCCTCAGCGCCGGAAACGCTTTCTGTATACGCCGCGTTCGGCCTCCAGCGCCTCCTGCACGGCGGCGCTTGCGGCGACGTCCTCCGCCGTCATCTTCTTGACGGCCAGCTCCGCCTCCGCCCGCCGAATGGGGATCGCCTGAGCTATGGGCGTTCCTTTCGCGATCGCTCCTTCAAATAACGGATCGCGCCAGAGCGCCGGAAAGTGGACGTATCCGTCCTGGAAGGCGTCGGCGTCGACGACGCCGGAGAGCGTTTCGAACGGCAGGTCAGGGCGGTTGAGCGGATGCGTGAAAAGGAGGGACCAGCCCGGCTCCGTCTCCAGCGTCCAGAAGTTCATGAACTTGACGATCAGCCCCTCCTGCGCGAAAGGCGCGTGCGCCGCCTGCTCTGGCGCGTGGACCCCGACCGGCGCGCGGGAGATCGGCGCGTCCTCGATAATCGGCGGGTCCCAGTCCCAGGCGATTTCGCCGCCCGCTATCTCAAGGTCAGTCGCCAGCGGGATAAGGACGCCGAGGGAGAGCGCGTCGATCAGCGGCGGGCAGTGCTTGAGCGTGCGGATATCGGCGCCGCCCAGCGTCTCCGCCGCCACCTCCGACGGCATCGCGCGGAGCCACGCGGGAGGTGACGCCGGAACCGGCTTCGGCAGGAGCGGCTCCAGCGCGGGATGGCAGCGTGCGGTGATCTTCATCGGCGAAGACTACCGCGCCTCCTTCCGCGAAAGGAAGGCGTGGGCGACGGCGGCGGCGACGGTGAGCGCGATGATGATGGCGCCGACTGCGTTGATAACGGGCGGATGGCCGTTCGGGTTCCGCGCCATAGCGCCGATCTCGGTGGCGAAGGTGCAGGCCCCGCCCTTGGCGAACATCGTCGTGTTGTAATTCTCCATCGACGCCATGAAGGCGATCACCGCCGCCGTCGCCAACGCGGGCGCCAGAAACGGCAAGGTAATCCGGGTGAAGACCTTAAGCGGTGAAGCGCCGAGATCCAGCGCCGCCTCCTCCAGCTCCACCGGCTGGCGCTGAAGCCGCGCCATCAGGATCAGCATCGGATAGCCCGCGATGAAGGTCGTCTGCGCCATGACGATGGTGAAGAGCCCCGCATTGATCCCGAGCCGCCCCCAGAAGACGAGGGCGGAAAGGCCGAGCACGACGCCCGGCGCCAGCATCGGCGAAAGGAGCACCCACCAGAGGACGCCGTTGGCCCGGCTGCGCCACCGGGTCAGCAGCACAGCGCCCGCGAGGCCGAGCGCGAGCGATAGCGGCACGACGACGGAGGCGACCGTCAGGCTGTCGCCGAAACAGGACATGAAGCGATCCCGGTCGAGGGCGCGCAGCACCTCGTCCGCGCGCAGTTCCTCAACCGGCATCCAGAAGAAGGCGTACCACTTGCCCGTCAGCCCCCGCCAGTCGGTGATGGTCGGGGGAGAGGCGTCGTTGAAGCTGGTCGCGATCATCAGAAGAAGCGGCGCGAACATGAAGGCGAGGAACGCCCAGGTGTAGAGGGAGAGGAGGCGATTGGAGGTCACTGCACCCTCGCGAAGTCTTTGAGCCGCGTGCGCATCGCCCACATGAAGACGCCTACGATGACGAAGCAGACCAGCGTGTAGGCGAAGCTGTAGGAGGCGCCGACGTTGGAGTTCTCGCTCTCGAAGAACTTGTTGTAGATCGTCTGGGAGAACCACTCCGCCTGCAGCCCGCTGGAGATGATGCGCGGCACCGAGAACGCCCCCGCCGCCAGCATGAAAGTCGCGATGCACCCAACCGCGATGCCGGGTTTCGAATGGGGAATGATGACCCGCCAGTGCACCCGCCACGGCGCAGCGCCGAGATCGCGCGCCGCCTCCACCTGATTACGGTCGAGCGTCGACATCACGTTGAAGATCGGGAACACCATGAAGAGGACGTAGGTGTAGACGATCACCACGAAGACCGTGCCGGGGAAGCGTTTGAACTGGATCGGATCATCGGGGCCGATCGCTCCGATCCACGCGAGCGCCCCGTTCAGAACGCCGTTATTGTCGAGGATCGACGTCCAGGCGTAGATCCGCATCAGCTCCACGATGGCGTAGGGGATCACGAGGCCAAGGAAGAGCCACACGGCCCGTTCCGGCGGCGTCGCCAGCGCGACCTTGTAGGCGATGGGATAGCAGATCAGGAGCGCGAGCGCCGTCGCAGCGACGGCGTAGGTCAGGGTGCGCACGAGGATGATCAGACCGATCCGCTCATGCACCTCGCCGTTCTCTTCGAACCGCAAGCCGATAAGCCCGTAAAGCTGCTTCGACAGCTTCGCGTCCTCGATCGCCCGTTGCTCCGGGCTGAGCGGGATCAGCCGCGCCGCCGTCATCACGCTAAAGTTGTCGAGCGTGTAGGGAAACGCCTCCGCCTCCCGCTGTCGGAGGTCGTCGAAGAGCGTCGCCGCGAGCGCGTTGATCTCTTGCGCGCGCTCGATCTGGACCTCGATCGGGTCGGTGTCGCGCACTTCGATCAGCGGCAGCCCGTAGGTCTCGTCCAGGAACTCCTTCGGCGCATCCGGGTCGCGAACGAGCCGCTTCCTCGTTGTCGAGCGGTCGCACTGAAGGATATAGGGCCGCGCGCCGGAAGCGGTGGGGGACGCCATGCCGGAGGCGGAAGGCACCGCCATGCCGGAGGCGGAGGGGATCGCGAGCCCGCTATTCGACTGGGTCGACATCCCGCTCGCCGACGGGAAGGCCATGCCGCCGTTGGAGACGGGCGCGTCCTCCGGCGCTTCCAGATAGGTGGCGAGGACGGTGGCGCAGGTGTCGCTGTCGCGTTGCAGGTTCCCGGCGACGGAGCTGTCGAGCTGTCGCTTGGGCAGGGTCATCGCCCGCTCCAGCATCGCGAACTGGGGCAGGATGATGAGGATCAGCCCCCACGCGACCGCCGCTGCGAAGAAAAACGCGGTCAGCGCGCGCCCGTAGCCGCGGATCAGATCGCTCACGCCGCGATCTCCCGCCCGGTGCGGGCGACGGGGCCTTCGGGCAAGATCAGCGCGTTTTCGCAGGCGAAGCCCACCTCCGTCGCGCCGCCGCCCGGCGCCGGGTCCGCGCCGTCATTGGTCTTGTGGAGCATGATCCGCTGACCGCCCGCCGTGGTCAGCTCGTAGTTGATGAAGGCGCCTTCGAGATCGCGCCGCGACAGGGCGGCGGAGAGGCGGTTGCCGAACGCCCCCCCGAAGCCGACCTGTTCGGGCCGCACGAAGAGGATCGCCTCCGCGCCGGGCGCGAGCCCGCCCGGATTGCGCCCGAGCAGCTTGCCGGAAGGCGTGTCGATATAGGCCATCTCGCCCTCTAGCGCGGCGACGCGCCCGCGGAACTGGTTCGCCTCGCCCACGAAAGAGGCGACGAAGGCGGAGGCGGGGTTGGAGTAGATCTCGTCTCCCGTCCCAACCTGTTCGATCACCCCTGCGTTCATCACCGCGATGCGGTCCGACATGGTCAGCGCCTCGCCCTGATCATGGGTGATGTAGATGAAGGTCACGCCGGTCTTCTTCTGGATCGCGCGAAGCTCGGCGCGCATGTGCTGGCGCAGCTTCAGGTCGAGCGCGGAGAGCGGCTCGTCCAGCAGGAGCACCGCGGGCTCCACCGCCAGCGCCCGGGCGATGGCGACGCGCTGGCGTTGGCCGCCCGAAAGCTCCGTCGGTTTCTTTTCGGCCTGATCGGGCAGCGCGACGAGGTCCAGAAGCTCCATCGCACGGCGCTTGCGCTCGGCTTTGGAGACGCCGCGCGCCTCCAGCCCGAAGGCGACGTTCTCCCAGACCGTCATAAGGGGAAAGAGCGCGAGGTTTTGGAAAATGAGCGCGGTCGGCCGGTCGTTCGGCCCCTTGCCGCGCTGATCCTCGCCGCCGATGCGGATCGCGCCGGCGGACGGGTCGACGAAGCCGGAGACGGCGCGCAGGATCGTCGTCTTCCCGCAGCCAGACGGGCCGAGGATGGAGAAGAACTCGCCCGCTTCGATGGTCATGTCCGTCCTCTGAACGGCCGTGAAGCCGTTCGGATAGGTGACCTGCATCGCCTCAAGGCGCACGTCCTGTCCGCGCATGGATTCGTCCTCTCAAATCAAGGAACCTCCCCCGCCGAAGCGGAGGAGGTTTGGGCGCCCGAAAGCGCCCCACAGGGATCCGAGGATCAGGCGTTTGTGATGATCTCGACGAACTCGTTGCGGACCGGGCCGAAGAACGGCGTGTCGGCTTGCCACCACCACATGTTGCCCAGCACGTCCGGCGTGTAGACTTCGTTGAACTGCGTCTTGAACTCGGCGGAGGCGAAGTCGGCGGCGCCCGCGACGGCGGAGTTGTAGCCGGTGTTGTTCGCGAACATGCCGCCCGTCTCCGGTTTCAGCATGAAGTTCATGAAGGCCACGGCCTGCTCGCGGTTCTCCGCGCCGCGCAGCATGCCGAAGCTGTCTAGCCAGGTGATGATGCCCTCTTTGGGCGCGCGGTAGACCATGTCGGCGTTGTCGCGGTTCAGGAGAAGACCGGTGGTGTCCCAGGTCTGGCCAATCACGCAGCCGGCGTCGGTGAACGCGGCGGTCGCTTCGGTGGCGTTGTTCCAGAAGGCGCCGAAGCTGTCCTTGCGCTCAAGAATCCACTTGGTCACATCGCCCCAGACGCGGCGGGCGTCCTCTTCGGACTTGTAAACGTCGAGCATGCGGTTCGACTTCACTTCGCCGATCGCGTCGAGGTAAAGGCCGGTGCCCATAACGACCGATTTCTGACGGAACGCCGCCTTGCCTTTCGCCTGGTCGGCCCAGAGATCGCCGTAGGAGACCTGACCGGAGAGGCCCATGGCGGCTTTCGAGTAGGTCACGCCCTCGGTGCCCCAGTCGAAGGGGAGAAGGATCTGCTCGCCCTTGTAGACGCCGCCGAGCGTCGCGCTGTCGCGCAGGAACGACGGGATGACGGCGTCCGCGTTCACGCCGGCCGGCAGCGGCGCGAAGAAGTTGTCGCCGTCGTCGTCGACATAGTTCGCGGAGTTGGTGATCGACGGGAACACGACGTCGAAGCCCTTGCCGCCATTGGCGCGCACGGTGCTCTCGGCTTCATCATTGGAGCCGTAGGTGGTCAGCTCGAGCGTGATGCCGGTTTCGGCTTCGAACGCCTCGGCGATGTTCGGCTGCACGTAATCCTGCCAGGCGAACACCTTGACGGAGCCGGAGGAAGCGAGCGCGTCATGGGCGCGCAGGATCACCGGCGCGGCGACGGCCGCAGCGGTCAGTTTGAGGGCGGAGCGGCGGGAGATGGTCATGGTCGGGACCCCTGTTCGGTTATAAAGCTTCTCGGAATGAGACGCGTCGCGCTTAGGGTCCCGCCGACAAAACTGGTTGACGGATTTATGATGTTTCCGTGTCGTTCTCTTCGCCAAGAGCCAGAGACTTCGCTGCAAGTGCGAATGACTAGTTTGTCCGCAGCTCAGACCTTGTCGGGGGCAAAATGCTGCGGATCAAATGAATGTTTGCAACGGGGAACGCGCCTGCAAAATCTGTGGCAGGTCGCCAAGGTCCGGAATGGGCCGGCTGCGAAGATCATGCCTTCAATTGCCGTTGCGGTGCAGAAGAGTGCAGCTCCGAACCCTAGCTAACCGATTTTGAACAACCGCCGAATGGCAGCTACCGGCTGCACGACGGATCTCGGTGTGAAAGCGAAGCCTCCCTGGCGAACATCACAAAGACTATAGCGTAAAGAGAGCGTGGCAGCATAACGAGTGCGTCGTTTGCGCGTCTCTTCAAGTAGCGGACCTCACTGCAAACAATGTATTGACGCAGTGACGAGACCATTCTTTGGGATTTTCAAACGGTTTCTTGGTCAAGCCAAGCCTTGCTCTGACCAAGCGCAACCCCTCCCACATGCTGATGAGGTTGTCGGCGAGGTCTTCCGCCGGAACGGCGTGGTAGACGAACCCTTTGCGCTGCGCCTCGCCGATCATCGCTCCGACTTCGCGATGACCGCGGCCGTAGGCGGCGTCGTAGAAGCTCCGCGCCAATTCGGCGGAGCCGCGCGCCTCTTCGTGGATGGTTCTGTCGAGTTGTATGCAAAGCTCATTGTTCAGAAGCGTCAAAAGCCGGTCGCCATAGGCCGAGAGAGTGTCCAGAAAATCCTCCCTGCTGTGACCGATCGGGTCGGCGCCTAGATTGTAGAGATCCCCTTCTTCGGCGACGACGGCGGTGAAGACGCCGACCATGTTGCCGAAATACTTGTAGATTGACGTCTTCGATACGCTCGCCGCCTTGCAGAGGGCATCTGTCGACGTGGCGGCGAAGCCGTCACGCATGAAGAGCTCGCGAGCTGCTCCAACGATGCGGCGCTCCGTGGCGCTTCGCTGGCCGGCGCCGGAGAGAGTTTCGGCCTCATCCATAGTCGTAAATTAGGAAGCGGCTATGAAAAAGTCTATCGGCGCCCTTGTCGCCCTTGGGTGGCGGAACATATCCGCTCCATGAAGATACGATACTGTATCGTATCACTGGAGCCCAAACATGGCAGATGAAACCGAACTCGAACGCCTCGGCCGACGTTTCGCCGAGAAGAGCGTCGCTTATCGCTGGGCGCTCGTCCCGCTGATCGTCGTTCTATGCGTCGCGATCTCCTACGGCGCGTCGACCTTGCGCTTCGCTGGCGATTACCGCGTCTTTTTCGGCGCGGAGAACCCGGATTTCATCGCCAACGAACGGGCCCAAGCGACGTTCGGCAAACCCGACAACCTGGCGTTCGTCGTCATCCCGAAGTCGGGCGACGTCTTCACTGAAGACACGCTGACGGCGGTTTACGCGCTCACCGAAGCGGCGTGGCGGCTGCCCTTCGTCTCCCGCGTCGACAGTCTGACGAACTTTCAAAATACGCGTGGCGAGCAGGACGAGCTGATTGTCGAAGACCTCGTCTTCGACCCGTCGGCGCTAAGCCCAGCCGATATCGAGGCTGCGCGCGCGACCGCGATGGCGGAGCCGTTGGTGAAGGGCTTCGTCGTCTCGAATCAGAGCGACGCGACGGTGGTGAACGCGACGCTGCAACTACCGGCCGATTTCCAGAACGTCTCCACCCGCGCGGCGGCCGTGGCGCGGAAGATCCGGGCGGAGGTTTTGGCCGCCCACCCCGATCACGAAATTCACCTGACTGGAGTCGCGAGCCTGTCGGCGTCGTTCGAGGAGGCGGGCGCGAGTGACTCGCAGACCCTCATCCCCTTCGTCTATCTGATTATCCTGGTCGTCATCTTCGCGGTCATCCGCTCGCTGACGGCGGTCCTCGCGACGCTGTCGCTTATCCTTCTCTCGACGCTGGTCGGCATGGGCGTCGGCGGCTGGACCGGCGTCCTCCTGACGCCGATCTCCCTCTCGGCCCCTATCATCATTCTGACCATCGCAGTAGCGGATGCGATCCACGTGATCGCGGGCGTCCGCGCCAAGATGGAGGAGGGCGCGTCGAAGCGCGACGCGATCGTCGCTTCGGTGTCTCTGAACTTCTCACCGATCCTGATCACCTCGCTGACCACGATCGTCGGCTTCTTGGCGCTCAACTTCTCCGACAGCCCGCCGTTCCATCACCTCGGCAACATCTCCGCCGCCGGCATCTTCGCGGCGTGGATCCTTTCAGTGACCTTCCTTCCGGCGCTTTTGTCGATGCTGCCGTTGAAATTCGAGTACGACGTGACGGCGCCAACGCCGACCTCTGCCCGGATCGCTCGCGCGCTGACCGAGCGTCCAAAGACCTTCGCGATATGCGTCTCCGCGCTGTTGGTCGCCTGCGCCGCGTTCGTGCCCACGATCCAGCTTAACGACCAGTGGTCGCGCTACTTTGACAAGAGCCTCGAGTTTCGTCAGGCGATCGACGCGTCGGAGCCCTATTTCGGGTCGGATCAGGTGGAGTTCGTGCTCGACCCCGGCGCGCCGGGCGACGTGGTCGCGCCCGCCTTCCTGAACCGGGTCGACGCCTTCGCAGAATGGCTGCGCGCCGATCCCGCGGTCGCTCATGTCTTCGCGATCTCCGACATCATGAAGCGGGTGAACCGCAATCTGAACGGCGACGATCCGGCGTTCTACGCGATCCCGGAGGAGCAGGCGACGGCAAGCCAGTATCTCCTCGTCTACGAGCTGTCGCTGCCCTACGGCCTAGACCTCAACAACCGGGTCGACATCGACCGGCAGACGACCCGCGTCACCGCGACCGTGCGCGATATCTCGACGGAGGACACGAAGGCGTTCCTCGACCGGGCGGAAGCGTGGTTCGCGGAGAATGGCGGCGGCTACGGATATGAGGCGACCGGGTCTAAGGTCCTCTTCGCCTTCGTCGCGCAGCGCAATATCGAGGCGATGTTCGAAGGCGCGGGCGTTCTCGTCCTCGCGATCTTCGCCATCCTCGCCATCGCGTTCCGGTCGCTCGGGCTCGGCGCGCTCAGCGTCCTGACCAACGCCGCGCCGATCGCCGCGACCTTCGGGGTCTGGGCGTTGCTGGTCGGCACGGTCGGCTTCTCCGTCGCGGCGGTCGGCGCGGTGGCGGTCGGCCTCGTGGTCGATTTTACGGTGCATTTCCTCTCCAAATATCGCCGCGCCCGCGACGTGGACGGCGTGTGCGCTGCTGAAGCCGTCGCATACGCTTATCGGACGGCGGGCGCCGCGATCTTCGCGACGACGATGATCCTCGCTGCGGGTTTCTCCGTCCTCGCCTTCTCAGCCTTCAAACTGAATGCCGATCTAGGGCTGCTGACGGCGCTCGCAGTCGTCGCCTCCATGATCGTGAATCTCGTTCTCCTGCCCTGCCTCCTGGTTCTCTTCGACCGGCGACAGCGCGCGGGAACCCTCCAGACAGTCTGAATTCCCCCTATCAACAGGAGCTTCGAAATGAACTTGCGAACAATGCCCCGCATCGCCGTCGCGGCCGCCGTCGCCATGACGACCGCTCTCGCCGCCCCCGCCTTCGCCGACGGAGACAAAGGATGGGAGATCGCGGCGCGATCCGACGCCACCGACGCCGGTTTCGGATCGTCCAGCGTCGATCTGACCATGACCCTGATGGACGCCTCCGGCCGCTCCACCACGCGGGAGATGCGCATCGACACGCTGGAGAAGGAAGGCGAAGGCAACGGCGACAAATCGCTCACCGTCTTCTTCTCGCCGCCGGATGTGGAGGGGACGGCGCTCCTCTCCCACGCGCGGATCGTCGAGAGCGACGACCAGTGGCTCTATCTGCCCGCGCTCCGGCGCACCAAGCGCATCTCGTCCGCCAACAAGTCGGGTCCTTTCGTCGGCAGCGAGTTCGCCTTCGAGGACCTCACCGCCAATGAGCTCGGCAAGTACGACTACATGTATATCGAGACGCGCGAGATCGACGGGATGGAGATGGACATCGTCGGCTGCATCCCGCGCTACGAACGGTCGGGCTACTCCAAACTCCTCTGCTATTTCGACACGGACATCCACCAGTCCCGCAAGGTCGAGTTCTTCGACCGCGGCGGTCAGCACCTCAAGACGCTGACGCTGGAGGATTATCGTCAGTACGAGAACGGCGTCTGGCGGCCGCACAAGCAGACGATGGTCAACCATCTGACCGGCAAGACCACCGTCATCGAAGCGGGCGAGTATGAATTCGGCGTCGCGCTGAGCGGGCGCGATTTCGAGCCGTCGGCGCTGGACCGCCTCTGATGCGGACAGCTTCGCTTGCGCGGCTCGTTTCGGCCGCAATCGCAGGGGGCGCTGCGGCGTCCCCCGCCCTCGCCGACTGGTCGATCCGGCCCGAAGCGGCGGTGGAGATGCGCGTCTTTCCCTCCGATCCCGCCGACCCGGCGCAGTTCGAAACGCTGCAGGGCGGTCTCGTCCTGACCGGCGACGCGCGCTGGCGGTCGGAGGATCGCGACACGCAAATCCGGATCGAGCCCTTCCTAAGGCTCGACACGCAGGACGAGGACCGGACCTATTTCGACATTCGCGAAGCGAACCTGAACCACCGCTTCGGCGACTTCGACCTGACGCTGGGCGCCGCGCAGGTGTTTTGGGGCGTCGCCGAGTCCCACAACCCGGTCGACGTGATCAATCAGATCGACACTCTCGAGGATGTGGACGGCGACGAGAAGCTCGGCCAACCGATGGTTCGCCTGTCCTGGCGGGGCGATTACGGCCTCTTCGAAGCCTATTACCTGCCGTTTTTCCGCGAGCGGCGCTTTCCGGGTCCGGAAGGACGCCTCCGCACGCGCCCTGTGGTGGACGAGGACGCGGCGGTCTTCACGCGAGACGGCGACGAATTCGCGGGCGATTTCGCGCTCCGCTTCGCCAATCGGTTCGGCGACGTCGATCTCGGCCTCCATGCATTCTACGGAACCGGCCGCGACCCCGATCTGGTCTTCGACCCGACGACTGCAGCGCTGCGGCCGGTCTATCGACGACTCATGCAGTTCGGCGCGGATGCTCAATACACGAGCGGCCCGTGGCTTCTGAAGGCCGAAGCGGTTGCGGGAGAGTTCGGCGACGAAACCTTCTTCGCGGGCGTCGCGGGTTTCGAATACACCTTCTTCGATCTGGCGGAGACGGGCATCGACCTCGGCGTCATCGCCGAATATCTATACGACGACCGAGGCGACCTGAACCAGCCGCGCGCGATCTTCGACAACGACGTCTTCGCCGGCGCCCGCCTAACGCTGAACGACATCGCGGACACGGAGCTACTGGCCGGAGCCATCATCGATCACGATACGGGCGCGGTGCAGGGTTCGGTGGAGTATCAGCGCCGCATCGGTGAGCGAACGCTACTGGAGGCGGAGATTCGCATTTTCGAAGGATCAAAAGATCCGTTCGTCAGCAGCTTCTCGAAAGACGACTTCGCGACTATCCGGCTGACCTATTTCTTCTAAGCATTCGGATGGTCGAGATCTACTAGGTGATTTGTATGCGCGTGGAACCGCATCAACACTTGAGTCCCCCGTCGATTGTTCGACGATCGCGGGTGCGTATGTATAAGAGAACTATCCAATTTCTCAACAGAACGCTTTTTGCTCCCAAATGAGACCTTCGGCTCAGGTCACCGCCTTTCGGCGGGGGAGCTTCACGGCGGCGGGAGACGAGCTCGGCATCACGCA
>JBCAXH010000046.1:0-20092 GCA_038534155.1 Pseudomonadota bacterium | reverse complement strand
TCGCCGACGATGCGGATGTCGCTGCGGTCGCCGAGCGCCTTGCGCATCTCGCCGAAGAACTCTGAGCGATAGGCCTCGAGGCTCTCCGCCTCTTCGCGCAGACGCCGCGCTTCGCGCGCCTGCATCTGCAACTCGCGCGCCAGCGCGGCGTTCAGGCGGCGGCCCAGGGCGGCGATCTCCACCTGCGCGGCCTCGTCCGCCGCCTCCGACGCCTCCAGTTGGGCGGAAAGCTGGGCGAGTTGGGAACGGAGCTCGACCGCCTGCTCGTTGAGAAGCGCGAGTTGCTTGGCCTGATCCGAGATCGTCTCCTGCTCCTCCGCCAACCGCTCGCGCGCGACGGCGAGAAGGGCGGCCTCCCGCTCCCGCTCGGTCAACAACTCGTTCCGCTCCGCCGTCAGCGTCTCGCGCGCGGCGTCGGCGGCGGCGAGGAGGGTCAGCGTCTCCTCCGCCTCGCGCCGCCGCTCCTCCAGCGCCAACGTCATGGCGGTGAGTTCCGCGTCGGCGTTCTGGAGCCGCTCGCGAAGCGCCTCGGCGGCTGCGGCTTCCAGAAGGCGTTGACGCTCCTCTTCGGAAAGGGTCTCGCGGAGCGACGCGACTTCCGCCGCGCTCGCCGCCTTCTCCGCCTCGAGCGACGCGATCAGCGCCTCCATCGCCTCGCGCTGAGCGGCCGCGAGGCGGGCCGCTTCGGCCTCCGCATCCAACTCGTCGCGCGCCTGCGCCAACGCCAACTGCAGCGCCTCGTTCGCGTCGATCTCGCGGGCGTTGGCGGCCTCCAACTCCGCGACATTCGCCTCCAGATCCGTCCGCTGGGAGATGAGGGAGGCGACCTGCTCCTCAAAACTTGCGACCCGGCTCTCCAACGCCGTCCGCTCGTTCGTGAGGGAAGCGACCAGCGCCCCGAGTTGAGCCACCTCCGCGTCCCGGTCGGAAAGGTTCGCGCGCGCAATGCCGAGCTGGCTCTCCAGATCATCGGCGCGGGTCTGCTCCATCGCCAGCACGTTGGAGAGTTGCGAGAGTTGGGATGTGAGCTGGCTCAACTCATTGCGCTGCTGTTCGATCTCCGATTCCTGCCCGGTGATCGTCTCCTGCAGGACGAACTGCACGATCATGAAGATCGAGAGAACGAACATCAGGACAAGCAGAAGCGCCGTCATCGCATCGACGAAACCGGGCCAGATCGCCTGACTGGCCCGGGCGCGTTCGGAGAGCCGCCCGACCGCCATCGCCTAAGACCGCCCCGCCCGCTCGACCACCTGCGCGAGGACGCGGGTGAGGCCGCTGATCTCGGCGCGCAATTCGCCCACCGCGTCCTGCCGCCCCGCGGCGACCTCTTCGGCCATGCGCAGAAGCTGGCGGTCGATATTGCGGATGCGATCCTGCGTCTCCTGATCGAAACCACCGCCCTCGCCGCTGCTTCCCGGCTGGATCGTTTCGAGACGCTCGGCGATCCGGTTCAGCGCCTCAACCTGCCGGGCCCCTTCGCCGGGATCGATCTCGCGCCTCCGCTCCTGTTCCTCCGATTTCGCGAACATCTCGGCTACGAGCCCGGTCAGTTCGGCGATCTGGGCGGAGTTCTGCTCCATCAGCGCGGCGGCGGCGGAGACCTGATCGCCGTCGGCGCTGTCGCCGGTGACGGAGATGCGGGTGATTGTGGCCAGCCAGTCCTCCATCTCCCGGAAGAACTGGTTCTGCGCGCGGGAGGCGAAAAGCTCCAAGAGCCCCACCACGAGCGACCCGGCGAGCCCGAGGAGGGAGGAGGCGAAGGCGGTGCCCATCCCCTCGAGCTGGCTCTCCAGACCCGTCATCAGCTGGTCGAAATTCACCGACCCATCGTCGTTCGGCTGTAGCGAGCGGATCGTATTCACCACCTCCGGCACCGTGAGGCTAAGACCCCAGAAAGTGCCGAGAAGGCCGAGGAAAATCAGGAGGTTGATGATGTAGCGGGTGATGTCCCGGCTCTCGTCGATCCGCATCGCGACGCTGTCGAGGATCGAGCGGGTCGAGCTCGACGTCAGCGCCCGCCGCGCGCGCTGATCGCGCAGGAGCGAGGAGAGGGACTTCAGTAGCCGGGGCGGCTCCACGAACTCGTGGCCGGGCCGGTCGATAGCGAAGCCTTCGATCCAGCTGACGGACCGGAGGAGCGCGAAAACCTGCCAGAAGCAGGAAATCAGCCCGATGATGAAAACGCCGCCGATAAGACCGTTGAGGCCGATATTGGCGAAGAAGACGGTGCGGATCGGCTGGTAGAGGAACCACGCCGCCGCCCCCACCGCGCCAAGCGCGATGAGCATCGCCATGATCTGGCGAACCGGCTGCGAGAACTCGGTTTTTCGGGCCTTATCGATGGAGACCACGTCCCACCCGCCTTTTGTGGCGCCTGCTCGCGCGCATCATGGGGCGGCGCGCGATCGTCCGCAAGCACTTGGTTGGCGGCGCGACACGCCCTGCTCCGTCCGTCAGCGCCCGTGGATCGGCGCCGGATCGCCCGCCACTTTCAGGAGACGCTCAAGCCGCGCCTCCTCCGCCAGCACGACGTCGATCAGCGTGCGGCGCTGGGCGGTGTCGATGTCCGGATGATCGCGCAAGATCTCCGCAGAGGACCGAAGCGACGCCAGCGCGGCGCGCTTGGCGTGTTCGACATCGGGTCGGCTCTTAAATCCGGCGAGCCGCCTCAGGGCGGCGAATGCGCTGCGCCAGACCTCTCCGATGTAGAGCGATCGCATCAGATGCGCCCGGCGCATAGCCGCGTCGATCTCCTCAAGAGAGATCGGCGCAGGCGGCGCGAGGGGCTCGCGTTCCAGTGATTTCCGCATAGAGACCTCCGTTGTTTAAACGACTGTCTCCTCCCGCTGCAGGTCGCCCACGCTTTCGTCGCGTGGTGCGGGGCGGAGTGTGAAAGACGCGTCCGCCCGCTTCAAGTGATTTTTTTGCACTGCAGCATTTCTTTCGCACTGCAGCACTAATAAAACGTTAAGGAACCGTCGGCAGAGCGGCCCGCTGAGAGACGGAATACCGGTCAGGCTTCGGCGAGAAGGTCCGAGAACCGCTGAAACACTTCTGCGTTCGCAGCCACGATCTTACCTTCGGCGATGGGGTCTTCCGCCCCGTCGAGCGGGCCGATCAGGCCCCCCGCCTCCCGCACCAAGAGCGATCCGGCGGCGACGTCCCAGGCGTTGATCCCCCGCTCCCAATAGCCGTCGTAGCGCCCGGCGGCGACATAGGCGAGGTCGAGCGCGGCGGCGCCCCAACGGCGCAGACCCGCGCAGCGCGGCATCAGGACGGCGACCTCTTTCAGCGTCGTCGGCAGCGTCTTGTTGTTCGCGAAGGGCACGCCGGTGGCGAAGATCATTTCGATCATCTCGCGCCGTCCGGAGACGCGGAGCCGCCGATCGTTCATCCAGGCGCCGGAACCCTTTTCGGCGGTGAACATCTCGTCCTTGGCGGGGTCATAGACGACGGCGGCGGTGATCTCCCCTTTCCGCTCCAGCGCGATGGAGATCGCCCAGTGCGGCAGGCCGTGGAGGAAGTTCGTCGTCCCGTCCAAGGGGTCGACGATCCAGCGGTGCATTCCGTCCGTCCCTTCGGCCTCCCCGCCTTCTTCGGCCAGCCAGCCATAGGCGGGGCGCGCGTCCATCAGCGTGTCGCGGATGATCTCTTCGGCCTTGATGTCGGCCTTGGAGACGAAATCGCCCGCGCCCTTCATGGAGACCTGAAGGTTCTCCACCTCGTTGAAGTCGCGGCGCAGCGACCCGGCGGCGCGGCGCGCGGCCTTGATCATGACGTTCAGGTTCGGGGAGGCGGTGCTCATGGCTGCTCTTTCAGTTCCGTCTCGACGAAGACCAGCTCGCCCGGTCCCGCGTTGATCACGTCATGGGCGACGCCCGCTTCGCGGAAGTAACTCTTACCTGCGATCATTTCGACCTCGGCGCGCTCGCCCGCCTCGCCGACGATCGCGACGGTGGAGCCGATCACCGGGGTGATGACGTAGTCATATTCGTGAACATGCCAGCCGGTCGCCGCGCCGGGGGCGAAGGACCACTTCGTCACCCGCACCCGGTCGTTGTCGACCATGACCTCCGGAGAGGCCGCTTCAGGCGCGTTCGACATATTCGCCGGTTTCGGTGTTCACGATGATGCTCTCGCCCGTCCCGACGAAAGGCGGCACCATCACGCGGACGCCGTTATCCAGCATCGCGGGCTTGAAGGAGTTTGCCGCCGTCTGACCCTTCACCACAGGCTCGGTCTCCGTGATCTCGCAGGTGATCTTTTCGGGGAGGGAGCAGGACAGCGCCTCCTCCTCGTAGTACTCCATAACCACGGTCGCGCCGTCCTGCAGAAAGGCGCGGCGATCGCCGAGGATGTCGGCGGGCAGTTCGATCTGCTCATAGGTTTCGGCGTCCATGAAGACGAGCATCCCGTCGGTCTCATAAAGGAACTGCTGGTCCTTCTGCTCCAGCCGCACGCGCTCCACTTTGTCCGCGGACCGGAAGCGCTCGTTCAGCTTGGAGCCGTTGCGCAGGTTCTTCAGCTCCACCTGCGCGAAGGCCCCGCCCTTGCCGGGCTTCACATGGTTCGCCTTCACCGCGACCCAGAGGCCGTCGTTATGCTCGATGATGTTGCCGGGGCGGATTTCGTTGCCGTTGATCTTCATCAGTCTCTCCGGGAGGCGCCAAGGACCTTAACTTCGCGCGGCGTATAGCGGGGCCGCTGCGCCGGAGCAAGCGAGGCTAGGCGACCGCCCAAGGCCCATGCCAGTCGCGCCCGTCGCGGTCGGTCCGCTCGAACCCGTGGCGCCCGAAGAAATCGCGCTGGATCTGGATCATGTTCGCCGTGCCGCGCCCGGTTCTCAACATGTCGAAATAGGTGAGCGCGGAGGATAGCGCCGGCGCGGGCAGCCCATGGGTCGCCGCCAGCGCGACGATGGCGCGGAGGCCGTCTTCGTTGGCGCGCATCAGCTCCGCGAACGCCTCCGTCGCCATCAGGTTCGGCGCATGATCCGCGTCGAGCGCGGTCGCCATGGCGTCGAGGAGAACGGAGCGGATGATGCACCCCGCCCGCCAGACCCGCGCGATCGCGGCGAGGTCGAGCGCCCAGCCGTAGTCGACGGAGGCGGATTTGAAGATCTCGAAGCCTTGCGCATAGGCCGCGATCTTGCCCGCGATCAGGGCCTGCTCCAGCCCCGCAAGAACCACTTCGCGGTCGGAAACAAGGGGTTTCGGGGCGGCGCCGAACAGCGCCTCCATCCGCACCCGCTCCGATTTGCGGGCGGAGATGCCGCGGGCCGACACCGCCGCCTCAATGGCGGGCGCGGGCGCGGCTAGGTGGAGCGCCTCCACGGCGGACCAGCGGCCGGTGCCCTTTTGCCCGGCGCGGTCCTGAATGACGTCGATCAGGGGCGTCCCGGTGTCCGGGTCGTCGGTCGCCAACGCCTCTGCGGTGATTTCAATCAGGTAGGAGGACAGCGGGCCGTCGTTCCAGCCCGCGAAGACCGCCGACATCTCGGCGGGCGTCATGCCGAGCCCATCGCGCATCACGCCATAGGCTTCGGCGATCATCTGCATGTCGGCGTATTCGATGCCGTTGTGGATCGTCTTGACGAAATGGCCCGCCCCGTCGGGCCCGAACCAGTCGCAGCAGGGCTCCTCCCCATAGCGGGCTGAGATCGCCTTCAGCGGCGCCTCGACCCGCGCCCAGAGTTCCTTCGATCCACCCGCCATGATCGCGGGGCCATTGCGCGCGCCCTCCGCCCCGCCGGAGACGCCGAGGCCCAGAAAGGCGAGGCCGTCGCCCTCCAGCTCGGTGGTGCGGCGGCGGGTGTCGTGGAAGTTAGCGTTGCCCGCGTCGATCAGCAGATCGCCTTTGTCCAGAAGCGCGCGGTATTCCTCGATGATGTAATCGACCACGGCGCCTGCGGGGACGAGGATGATAATCGGCCGCGGCGCGCGGATCGCGGCGACGAGCGCGTCCGGCGCTTCGGCGACTTCGATGGCGCCGTCCAGCCCTTTGGCCTCCGCCGCGCAGGCGGTCATCTTGTCGAAGTCGCGGTCGTGGATCGCGACCGTGTAGCCTTTCTCCGCGAGGTTCAGCGCCAGCGCGGCCCCCATCACGCCGACCCCGATCAGGCCGATATCCGCCGTCATCGCGGCCCCCTTTTTTTGCTCGCGCAACTTTTTCGCAGGATCGAAGCAAGGGGAAGAGGGAAAGTCAGTCAGACCGATCAATCAAGGCGAGATCGGCCGCCGTGTCGATGTCGCGCAGGGTTCTCAGATGGGCGATGCGGGCGTCGCCGAGGCTCCGCTCCGTATCGGCGAGGGCGTGTTCGGTAGACCATCGGACGCCTTTGAATAGGCTACTCGGCGCCGCTCGGCGAGTGCGGGAGAGACCGACGAGCCAATAACCGCCGTCATCCGCGGGACCGAACACGGCGTCTGCGGACCCGAGCGCGCGGAATGCGGCCGCGATGTCATCGCGAGAGATGCCGGGAATGTCCGCGCCGATGATGAGAACCGGCCCCGGCGGCATGGATCGGAAGATGCGCCCCATCCGGGAGCCGAGATCGCCGCCGCCCTGCGGCCAGCGCAGCGGACCGGATGGCCAGACCCGGCTCTCCAATCCAGCGCGATCGGGCGCGACGGCGAGGATGGTCTCCCAGCGAGGGTCGGCGGAGAGGCGTCGGATCAGCGCCCCTGACTGGCGGCGAAACCAGCGCGCGGCGGCGCCCATGCCGATCCCCGCGCCGAGACGGGTCTTCACGCGACCCGGGCGCGGCTCTTTCACCATGATTAAGAGGCGGGGGCGGTAGGGTTGCGGCGGCACTCAGAAGTCCAGTTCGAAACGCTGTTCGGCGACGGTCGTTCCCCAGGTGTCGCCCTCTACCTCGCGAACCAGATGGAACCCCGCCTTCTCATAGATCGCCCGCGCAGCGTCGAGACTCGCGAAGGTGTCGAGATATGCGCCGGTCAGCCCGGCGTCGCGCAGATTGTCCAGTCCCATCGCAAGGAGCTTATGACCAAGACCGCGCCCCTGCGCGCGAGGCTCCGCGATCACGATGCGGATATGACCGCGCCCCGCTGCGTCGATGTCCTCGCCATCCGCCGTCAGCGTCGCCAGCGGCCCTTCGCCGTCGCGCGCCACAAGCATGGTCACGAGAGGCGGCGCGAGGCGCGGCGCCACGTCGGCGACGATCCGGGCCACGGTCCATTCGAACTGAAGGGAGAACCCCTTGTTCTCGGCGTACCAGCGCCCGTGCAGTCCGATCAGCCAGCCGAGATCGCCGGGGCGCGGCGGACCGATCTCAACCTCGATCACGTGGCGTAGTCGGGCTCGTCGCGATCAAGGAGGAGCTTGATTTCCGCCATGTGGCGTTCCGCCTGACCGGGATAGTTCTCCACATCCCGCGCCACCTCCGAAGCGATGTCGTCGGGGATCAGGCGCAGAGGTTTCTGCGTCATGTAGGCGGTGATCAGCGTCTCCGCCGCTCGTTCGAAATAGTAGAGACGGTTGAAGGCCTCCGCGACCGTTTGGCCGATGACCATGACGCCGTGATTGCCCATCACCATGACCTTCTTCTTCGGATCGGAGAAGAGATGGGAGCACCGCTCGCCCTCCTCCTCAAACGCCAAGCCGCCGAAGGCTTCGTCGATCACCACGCGGTCGTGGAACATCGCGGTGTTCTGGTCGATCGCGGGCATGGAGCTGTCGGCGAGGCTCGCGAGAACCGTCGCGTATTTCGAATGGATATGGAGCGCCACGCGAGCGTGCGGGCAGTTGCGGTGAACCGCGGAATGGAGGCCCCAAGCGGTCGGGTCAGGCGCATCGGGGCCGTTCATGACCTCAGGATCGTTCGCGTCGAGCTGCAGGAGGTTGGACGCAGTCACCCGGCTGAAATGGATCTGGTCCCGGTTCATCAGAAACTCGGTCCCATCCTCGTTCACGGCGGCGGAGAAATGGTTCGCCACCGCTTCATGCCAGTTCATCTTCACCGCCCAGCGGAACGTTGCGGCGAGATCGACCCGCAGGTCCCAGTGCGGATCGTTATGGGTCGAGGGATGCTGAACGACGGTGGACATGGCGCGGCCTCCTGTTTCGATATCGTCCCAGAATGGACGCGGATCGTCGCGCGGCAAGTCAATTCGCGACGAAATCGTCGGCGGCGGACGCGTTGCGCGTCAGCGGTTATAGGAACGCGCAAGCGCCTCGGGCCGGGCGCCGAGCGAATAACGAGTGAGCGTCGTCAGGTTCCGCGCGCCCTGCTTCAGCCAGCCGTTGCGCTCATAGCGGTCGGCGCTCGTGCGCGCCTCCGCGTCCATCATGGCGAGGCGGCGGCGGCCGATGGCGCGGGCGATGGCGACGTCCTCCATCAGAGGAATGTCGGGAAAGCCGCCTACCTCGCGATAAAGGCTCTGATGGATGAGGAGACCCTGATCGCCGTAGGGAAGCCCCAGCATCGCCCGCAGGTTCGCCCAGCGCGACACCATCGCGGGCGCCAGGCCCGCCGCGTCGAAACGCAGGCGGAACCAGCCTGCGGTCTCCGGTCCCCTCCGCATGTGCGCGCGCGCGGCGTCGACCCATTCGTCGGTCAGCACCGTGTCGGCGTGCAGGAACAGCATCCACTCCGCCCGCGCCGTCTCCGCCGCCGCCCGAAGCTGCGTCCCGCGCCCGCTCGTGGCGGCGACGAAATGAGCGCCCGTCGCCTCCGCGATCTCCTCCGTCGCGTCGGTGGAGCCGCCGTCGGCGAAGATCACTTCGCTGAGCAATGGATCGAGAATCGCCGGTCCAAGCGCGCCAAGGCACGGGCCGAGGCTTCGCTCGGCGTTCAAAGTCGGTATGATGACGGAGATCATCGCGTCGATCCCGCTCCCGTCAGCGCACATACCCCGGAGGGCCCCATGTCGCGGTTTTACCGCCTGTTCGCCGCCGCCGCCACCGCCCTCGCTATGTCTGCGACGCTGACGACGGCTGAAACCGCCGTTTTCAGCGCAATCTCGCCGGTTGAGCTTCAGAAAACGCTCGGCCCTGCGCTCTCCATCGGCGATCAGGGCGGGGATACGGTGCTGGAGGGGGAGGTCGACGACGTCTTCTTCTCCATCTTTTTCTACAACTGCGACGGCGGCGCGTTCGACGGGCTGGCGAAACCCGCCTCCGCCTGCCTCAGCTTCGAGTATCGCGCCTATTTCGACGGCTATCCCGACGATGGCGAGACGCTGGCCGCCTTCAACGCCGCTCACCATTTCGGCGCGCTGTGGCGCGATCCCCTCGCGGAAGAGGCGCTGGCGCTCCACATGCCGGTCATCGTTGAAGGCGGGGTGACGGAGGCCAATATCAAGGCGACCTTCCGCTGGTGGCGCGAGACGATCCGCGCCTTCGATACGTTCATGGAGACCCGCTGATGCCGCTTTCTGGATTCGTCGACGACACCCGCGCCGTCCTGTCGGTGACCGGCGCCGACGCGCGCGATCTTCTGCAGGATCTGGTGACCAACGATCTGGAGAAGCTCGCTCCAGGCGCCCTCGTCTACGCCGCGCTGCTGACGCCGCAGGGCAAGTATCTCTTCGATTTCTTCGTCGGGGTGGAGGGCGACGCGCTCTTCATCGACGTCGCCGCAGCGCAGGCGCCTGCGCTGGCGCAGCGCCTGAACATGTACAAGCTTCGCCGCGACATGGCGATCGAAGCGACGGAGACGCCGATCGCGCTGGTCTGGGGCGACGGCGACGCGCCTCTCGGCGCCCGTCCGGACCCGCGCGACGCCTCCCTCGGCTGGCGGATCTACGGCGATCCGCCCGCGATGGAGGCGGCGGGCCGCTCCGATTACGACGCGCTCCGCATCGCGGCCTGCGCGCCGGAGACGGGGGTGGAGCTCATCCCCAACGACACCTTCATTCTGGAGGCTGGGTTCGAGCGCCTGAACGGCGTCGATTTCCGTAAGGGATGCTATGTCGGGCAGGAAGTTACCGCCCGGATGAAGCACAAGACGGAGCTGAAAAAGGGTCTCGCCCGCGTCGCGGTTGAGGGGGCCGCGGAACCGGGCACGCCACTCGAGACGGCGGAGGGCAAACCCGCCGGCACGCTCTTCACAACGGTATGCGGCGAGGGTCTGGCGCATCTTCGCTTCGACAGGGCGGAAGGCGCGATGTCGGCCGGCGATGCGACGGTGACGCGGGCGGCGTGAGGTCCAGCGTCGTCGGCACCTAGATCTCGACCGGCGATCTGAAATCCGCATATGAAGTAGTTACGGCGCCCGCCCAGCGGAGAGAGTTACGCTGTCGACCTTCCATTCAATGGCCGGACGAGAGTTGCGTCGAAAGGCTGCGCAGCCTCTTTTTCGCCAGGTAAATCAGAGGCTTGCGAACAATTCGAACCCTCTAGTTCTCCGGCATTCTAGAATTCCGGAAAACTAGAGGATTTAGGTCTTCGTAAACCAACGAAGTGCGGCGTCAGCGCCTGGCCAGCGCTGTCGGGCGGGCGACTGCGATGTCAGGAAAGGATGTCGCCCGGGGTCAGAGGAGAACCGCGCTGAAAGGCCTGCGCGTCCATCGCGCTCTTTCCTGCGCGCTGCAGACGTAGGAGCTGAACCGCGCCATCGCCGCAGGCCACGGTCGGCGCGGCGTTGAGAACGGTCCCCGCCCGTCCCTGGTCTTCCGCGACCGTCGAAAGGAGCGCCTTCACCCGTTCGCCGCCCGTCTCGAACCAGGCGCCGGGAAAGGGGCTGAGGCCGCGGATCAGCCGGTCGACCTCCGCCGCCGGGCGCGTCCAATCGATCCGCGCTTCCGCCTTGTCGATCTTGGGGGCGTAGATCCCCTCCTCCGGCTGCTCTCTCAGCGGGAGATCGCCCGCCTCCAGTTTGGTCAGCGCCTCCGCGATCAACGGCGCGCCGACCTCCGCCAGTCGGTCATGCAGCGTCGCCGCCGTGTCATCCGGCTCGACGGGCGTGCGGGCGGTGAGCGCGACGGGGCCGGTGTCCAGCCCCGCCTCCATCCGCATGACGCAGACGCCCGTCTCCGCGTCCCCCGCCATGATCGCGCGCTGGATCGGCGCCGCCCCTCGCCAGCGCGGCAGGAGCGAGGCGTGGAGGTTGAAGCATCCATGCATCGGCGCATCAAGCACCGCCTGCGGGAGGAGAAGGCCATAAGCCACCACCACCGCGACGTCGGCGTTGAGCGCGGCGAATGCGGCGCGGTCGGCCTCCTCGCGGAAGTTCAGCGGGGTGCGGACCTCCAGCCCCAGTTCCGCCGCGCGGGCTGCGACAGGCGTCGGGCGCTCCTTCTTGCCGCGTCCGGCGCGGCGCGGGGGCTGGGTGTAGACGGCGGCGATCTCGTGTCCGGCGGCGCAGACGGCGTTCAGCACCTCCACCGCGAAACCGGGCGTGCCCATGAAGACGACGCGCATCAGCCCCGTTTCCTCAGCTTGGCGTAGCGGTCCAGAACCATCCTGCGTTTCGTCCTGGAGAGGCGATCCACGAAGACCATTCCGTTCAGATGGTCGATCTGGTGCTGGACTGAGGTCGCCCAAAGCCCCTCGAACCACCGCTCCATATGCGCGCCGCTCTCATCCAGATAGCGCACCTTCGCCATCGCCGGGCGCGTCACCTTGGCGTGAACGCCGGGGAGGTTAGGAGACGCCTCCTCATGATCCCGCGTCTCCGCTGAGGTCTCCAACAGCTCCGGATTGGCGAGCCGCACCGGCGCACGCATCCCCTGCTCGGCGCAATCCACCACGGCGAGGCGGCGCATCACGCCGATCTGCGGGGCGGCGAGGCCGACGCCGGGCATGGCGTACATCGCCTTCAGCATCCGGTCCCAGATCGCGACTTCCTCGGCGCCGACCTTCTCCACCGGTTCGGCGACGGTCTTCAGGCGCTTATCGGGCCAGAGGAGAAAGGCGTCGCTCACCCTTTGGCGCGCTCCCGCTTCAGCTTCTTCATCTTCTGGGTGATGAGCTGACGGCGCACCGCGCCGAGATGGTCGATGAAGAGCTTGCCGTTCAGATGGTCGATCTCATGCTGCACGCAGGTCGCCCAGAGCCCGTCGAAGCGCCGCTCCATCTCCTCCGCTTCGGGGGAGAGCCAACGGACGGTGACTTCCTTCGGCCGCGTCACCCATCCGAACTGGTCGGGGATGGAGAGGCAGCCCTCCTCATGGTCATTCGTCTCTTCCGACGAAGCGATGATCTCCGGGTTGATCATGGCGAGCGGCTCGGGCGCCGCGTCCTTGTCGGAGCAGTCCATGACGAGAAGGCGAGCGTTCTTGCCGACTTGCGGCGCGGCGAGGCCGATCCCAGGCGCATCATACATGGTGGCGAACATATCATCGATCAGACCGGCCATCGTTTTGGGGTCTTCGACGGGCGCGCAGACCTTCTTGAGACGAGGGTCCGGGTGAATGACGATCGGCAAGCGGCTCATGGCCGATCGGTTAGGCGTTTCGGCCGTTTCGGTCAACGCCGGACCCGTCAGCCGCCGCGATCGGGCGCACTCGGCGCGCGCCCGCGCCCATCGCTTTCGCAAAATACTCTCACCGAAGGCGAAAGGCGCCGCGCGTGAGCGCGGCTCATCGCCAAGCGACGCGCGGAGCGGGGTCGCGAGGCGCTCGGCCCAACCGGAAGCGATCGAAGATCGCGCAGGGGCGGGAGAGCTACGTCTCCACCGGCAGGCGAAAGATCGCGCGAAAGCCGTCGCCCGACGCGGTGAGCGTCCAGGCAACCTGCTCTGGCCCGTCGGCCTGCGAGGGCGGCATGCTCGGCGGCGGCAGGAAAGCGAAGGCGCCGTCGGAGAGCGGGATCGAGCGCTCCCAAAGCGTCTCGACCTCGACGGTCCGCGTATCGTCCGCCTTCACCTTCAGCGTCCGGCGCACGCAGGTGAGTGAAACGTTCACCTCGCCTTTTGGCGGTCGGCTCATCTTCAACCCGCCGCCGATCCCGTTCTTCAGACGGAACGGCGCGTCGTTAGGGATGAGGACGTTACGGCCATGCGGCGCCGATTTCGCGCGCAGCGCCATGAGGAAGAGACCCGCCGCGACCATGGCGAGGCCGGCGAACGCGGCGAGCGACAGGCCCCATGCCGCCGTAGCGGTCAGCGGAAAGCCGAAGGCGAGGAGCCCGCGCGCTGGCCAGGGCGACATCCGCGTCTCCGCCATGATGTCCTCGATCCCCTCAGCGCTCCAGTTCAGCTTGCCCGTCAGCTTCCGCCTGCGGCTTTCTTCGCGCTGGGCCTTTCGCCCCTCCGGCGTCGCGGTTTTCGGGATGCGCCCGAAGCCGAAGCGGAAGACGACGCCGAAGAGCGCGAAGGCGCCGACGAAAATGCCGAGCGGCGCCAGCTCGGGATCGTTGAATGATAGCAGAAGCCACGGCCCGCCGACCGATGCGAAGATCAGCAGCATCCAGCGCCCGAGATAAACCTCGAACGGCGGCGGCCGGTCGACCCGCCGGTGTCTGTCCACATCGAAGCAGACCCAGGTCAGTCCGGCGAAGACGCCGCCCAGAAAGGCGACGCCATAGGACCCGCCGCCCTGTGCGGCCCAGACCTCATAGAGGCACCAGAGCGCAATCGCTCCCGTAAGGAGCGCCAGATGCAGCATGTTCGCGCGTTTCAGAATTGCCGTCCCCTCCGTCTTCGGCGGATACTATCCGAAATCCGGACCGAGAGGAGAGGCGCGATGGCTGAAAACGACCCAATGGAGAGCCCGATCTTCCGTCAGCGCGCGGTGGAGGCGAAGATCCTGCGCCATGTCTACGAGACGCTGACGGCGAGCCACGGAGAGGCGGTCGCGAAGAAGGCCATCGCGGATGCGGTGCGCGCCGCCTCCATCGAACAGGCCGGAGAGATGGCGGACATGGCGCGGGCGGAGGGGAAGGAGCCGTCGATGGCGACCTTCCAGGAGATCTACGGGCTCTGGACCAAGGGCGGGGCGCTGGAGATCGAGGTTCTGGAAAAGTCGGAGGACCGGCTGGATTTCGACGTCACCCGTTGCCGTTACGCCGAGATGTACCGGGAGATGGGCCTCGGCGACATAGGGCATCTGCTGAGCTGTCAGCGGGACGGGACGTTTTGCGAGGGCTATGATCCGCGCATCAAGATGAAGCGGGATCAGACGATCATGCAGGGGGCTGATCGCTGCACGTTCCGCTACACGGTCGAGGAGGGGACGTTTTGCGAGGGCTATGATCCGCGCATCAAGATGAAGCGGGATCAGACGATCATGCAGGGGGCTGATCGCTGCACGTTCCGCTACACGGTCGAGGAGGGGTAGGGGCGGCCTCCTCGGCGTCCCTTGCAAGGGACACCTCCTCAACCGCTGCCCCTGCGGGGCTTTCGAGTATTTTTCGAAGAGTGAAGGGCGAAGGTCAGACCTTGGCCACCGGGGCGCCGTTTCGGCGGGCGGCGAGAAGTTCGCGGGCGAGTTTTTCGTCGTGCGGGTTGTCGACGTCGATCGGCGCCTCGGGGTAAGGCATCATGATCGGGACGACCTCCAGCTTGAAGCGGCCCGAGAGACGCTTGAACGCCTGCTCGAGCGTAAGGAGGCCGTATTTGTAGATCAGGAGATTGATCAGGCCGAAGGCCTTGAAGAAGCGGATCTTCTTCTTGCCGAACTGCCCGCCGCCTTCGAACGCCTTCACCGAGCGGACCGCCTGATGGGTCTTCAGACCGAAGAGGTTGCAGTTGCCGAAGCGGTCGTCGCGGAACCGGTGCGGGGCGGGCTTACCGCGGAGATACGCCTTTGAGATCGTGGCTTCGTTGCAGAAGGCGACGGAGACGTCCGCGCCCGACTTTTCGAAGGCCTCGCAATAGAAATCCACCATCTCCGGCACGTGGAGGGCGTTGTCTCCGGTTGAGACGACGACCGGAAAGAGCGAGGGGTCGTCCAGCGCGTCTAGGACGGAGAGGTAGGGATTGTCGCCGCTCTCCGCGATGATCACGCGCCCTTCCGCAATGCCGGCCTGCACCAGCGGCGCCTCCTTCAGCGCGTCCGGCGCGTCGATCGAGATGATGACGTTGCCGACGTATTTGCTCTCGGTCAGGGAGCGCAGCACGATGTCGATCATCGGCTCGCCGTCCATGTCCATCAGGCATTTGTGGCTGACGCCGTTCGCCTCCGCCAGCGGGTTGATCTCGCCTGGACGGGACGCGGCCATGATCAGGGCGGTGTAGGTCGTCATCTGCTCGCTCCTTCGGCGATTATCGCAACGCGCGGCTCCCCCGATCCATACCTCGCGACGCTATTGGAGCGCTAATTAGGCGAGCGAACCCGCGCTGTCGATGGAAGATCGGGTATGCGCCGGTATTCTTGATGCGGCGCGATCCCCGTCAGCGCGGCGTCATATCCCGCGCCACGCGAAAGCCGTAGTGGCCGTTGCGCCAGTTGGCGTCGTTAGAGTTCCGCCAGGCGGGGCGGACCTGCCATGGTCTATCGGTGTAGGAGCCGCCCTTCGTCGTATGGCGATGCGCCCAGCGGTCGTCGCCGTCGCGGAAGAAGGGCGCGCCGTCGCGGGGAATGTATTCGAAGGTCGATGTGTAGACGTCCTCCACCCATTCGGTGAGGTTTCCGGCCATGTCATGCAGCCCAAACCCATTTGGGCGGAACTGCGCGACCGGCGCGACGCCCTTCCATTTGTCAGGACCCTCGGCGGCGCCGATGCAGCAGACCTCCCGCCCCATGTTGGCGTAGGCTCGATCCGGCTCCTCCCCCCAGGCGTAAGCTGTTTGCGTCCCACCCCGCGCAGCGTATTCCCACTCCGCCTCTGACGGCAGGCGATAAGGCTCCCCAGGCACCTGTTCGTTGAGGAAGGCGACATAGGCCTTGGCGTCGAGCCATGCGACGCCCGTCGCGGGCATGCCCGTCTTCGGCCCGCCGTCGTCGTAGATTTTTTCGCACATCTCAGCCGCGACGCAAAGGGCGTACTCCTCCCACAGCACCTCCGTCCGACCGATGGCGAAGCGCTCCAGCGCGATCTCGATCTGCGGGGGTTCGCCGGAGGAGCGGTTTGGCTCGTCCTCCGGGCTGCCCATCAGGAAGCTTCCGGCTGGCATCGCGACCATCTGCGGGCAGACATCGCATTCCTTGAAGGTCGCGAGGTCGATCGTCCCGGACGGGTCGGCAGGGCGCGTCAACCGCTCGAACGCGAAAGCGCCGAGACCGAGGAGGACGGCGAGCCCCAACCCCGCGACGACCAGCCCGCGATAGCTGCGCTTCGGCTTCGCTGCCACGGCGGCGGCGCTTGCGACGGCGGCGCGTTTGTCGAGCGCGGCGCGGATGGCTTCGATCAGGCGGGGGGCTTCCTCGCGGAAGCCCTCATGGGTCAGACGCGCGAACTGGCGGCGGGCGAGCGGCGCGAGGTCGTCGGGCAGTTCGCGCTCCGACGGCGGCTGGGCGCCGTCGAGGAGGACCGGTATGGTCAGCGTGTCGTCCCGCTTCAGCGCATCCGCGATTTCGATGCGGACGAAGTCCCTCTCCCCGTCGATGCGCCGCGCGCCGTCTTCGGCTTGCATCGACAGCCATTCGGGGCCGATCAGCGCGAGGAAAACATCGCAGGCGCCGACCTGGCTCGCCAGCACGTCGACGAAGTCCTGACCGGGCGCGATCTGCTCCACGTCCATGAAGATGCGATCTTCGGGAAACTCATGGCTCAGGCGGTCGTAAAGGCGCGCGGCGGCCCATTGGCTGTCCGCCCGTCGGTAGGAAATGAAGATCTTGCCGCCCGCCATGCCGCGACCCCGATAGACGCCCCGCACGCAAGGAAGCGCAATTCGCCGGAGGCGGCAAGGCGCCCAAGGCGGGGTGCGAAGCCGCGCTATCGAAAAATCCGCGTAAGGCGCCCGCCATTTCGCACTGCCTGCTAGAGGCCGAGCCTGTCCATCAGGCGCATCCGGGCCACCGTCAGATTGACGCCGAGACGGTGAAAACGGTGGAACGGCATCGGCCTGAGCGGCGTGACGGGATAGTCGAGCTCGGCGTCAGGGCGCCCCAGCGCCCAGTCGGCCATCACCTTGCCCATCGCCGTCGCCATCGCCACGCCGCGCCCGTTATAGCCGAGGCCGGCCAGAACCCCCTCCTCCAAGAGATGGAGGTTCGGGAAATGGTTCGGCGTGGCGGCGACGAAGCCGCCCCAGGAATGCGCCCATTCGGCGTCCGCCAGTTGGGGGAAAAGCTCGACGCTGATCCGGCGCAGCGCCTCCTGCGCGGCGGCGGCGCCGCTGTCGTCATAGGCTCCGCGTCCGCCCATGATGAAGCGACCGAGCGCATCCTTCCGGTAGTAGAGCAGAAGGCGGCGCGTGTCGGAAGGCGAATGCCCGCCCGGAATAATCGATTTGGCGATGTTGTCGGAGAGCGGCCGGGTCGCCACCTGCACCGAGCGGATCGGAACGACCGTCTTCGCCGCATCCGGCGCGAAACCGTCGGTATAGGCGTTTGTGCAGATCAGTACGCGCTTCGCCGCCACTGCGCCGCGCGCCGTTCGCACCAGCCAGCGATCCCCCATTCTTTCCCGATTGAGCGCGCGGCTATGTCCGAAAATGCAGGCGCCGTTGCGCAGGGCGGCGTCGGCGAGGCCAAGCGCGTAGTTCAGCGGATGCACGTTGCCGCCACGTGGATCGAGCGTTCCGCCGGCGTAAACGTCCGTCCCGATCATCTCAGCGGTTTCGTCGCGGGAGAGAAGGCGCAGCTCCGCCCCGTGTCCGGCCCATTGGGCGACGCGGGCGCGCATCCCCTCCAACGCTTTGGCGTCATGGGCGGCGCGCAGCCAGCCGACGGGCATGGCCTCGCACTTGATGCCGTGCTTTTCGATCAGGGAGAAGACGAGCGACCCCGCCCCGCCCGACATCGCGACCATGCGGCGGCCCCGAGCATCGCCGAAGGTCTTCGTCACGACGTCAGGGTCTTCGATCAGACCGGGGTTCACCTGCCCGCCATTGCGTCCGGATGCGCCCCAGCCCGGCGTCTCCGCCTCCAGCACGGCGACGGAGGCGCCCGCTTCAGCGAGATGCAGCGCGGCGGAGAGGCCGGTGAACCCACCGCCGACGATGCAGACCTCCGCCTCGATCTCGGCGTCGAGCGGCGGGCAGGCGGGCGTCGGATTGGCCGTCGCCGTCCAGAGGCTGTCGGCGATGACGGGGCGTTCGTTCTGGATCATTCCGGAATGGAAGAACGACGCGGCGTCGCCGGTCAACGCCTTAGGAGCGCGCGCCGGGAAGGACAGCGTCAGCGACTGGAAATCTACAGCGGATTTTACGCTTCGCCGCAGCTCTTAACGAAGCCGAATAGTTTCGCGGCGTAGCGTGCGGGTTCTCGATCTTTGGCCGGAGATATCTCATGAAACGCACATTCCTCCTTTCCGCCGCGATGAGCCTCATCGCAGTCGCCGCCAACGCCTCCGAAACCGAGCAGGCGGCGCGGAGCTACCTCAAGGGATCGGTGATGCCATGGGCGAACGCGCCTGTACTGATTGAGGCGATCGTCGCCCAAAACGCCCGCACGGCTGGCTACGACGCCTCCAAGATCGACGAGTTGGACAAGACCTGGCGGTCGGAGGTCGGCGCTGGCGCCTCTGCGCTGGTCGACGGCGTGCTGACCGGCGCGGCCGCCGAATTTCTGCGCGAGCAGGTCGAAGGATCGGGCGGCGCGATCACCGAGGTTTTCATAATGGATCATCATGGCCTGAACGTCGCGGCCTCCGCGCCGACCTCCGATTACTGGCAGGGCGACGAGGCGAAGTTTCAGGAGACGTTTCCAAACGGTGCCGACGCGGTGCATGTCAGCGAAATCGAGTTCGACGAATCCAGCCAGAGCTATCAGGCGCAACTGTCGATCACTCTCACCGACGACACCGGCGCGCCCGTCGGCGCGATGACGATCGGCATCGACGCCGACGCTCTTCTCTAACATTCGCGGCGCCCCGGCTATGTCTGGAGATGGAAGTGGCTGAGAAACGCTTGAAAGAGATGTTGAACGGCGCATCGGTCTTTGTCCGGTGCGCGATCCTGATGGCGATCACCACGATCGTCGTCGCCGGGGTTCTGTCGGTGGAGAGCCGTCGCCAGATCAACAACCTGGCGGCTCAATCGGTCATCGACGAAGCTGCGAAGACGATCGCAATCGACGCCGCCGATCTTGAAAAACCCATCCGCTTCAAGGCCGCCGCCAAGATAGAAGAAGTGGCCGAGCAGGCGATGGCGTCGGCCGGCGAAAACGGCCGCGGCGTAGTGATCATGAACGCTGCGGGCGAGGTCCTGGCCGCGGCCGGCGACGACGGGACGCTCCGCTCGGATTTGACGGCGTTCGCCGCCGACGCATTGAACGCTCAGGCGACGATGCGCGAGCGCGGCGGTCTCTGGATCGCGCAGCCCGTCGCGACGGGAGCGGAGGGCGTAGTGATCGGCGTGGTCGCGCGGGCCTGGAGCGCAGATGCGGCGCTTGCTTCCGCCGGGCGCGAAGCCAACTTCCTGCTCGCGTTCGCGGCGATCCTTTTCATCGCGATGACGACGGCGACGCTCTGGCTGCTTCGGAGAATGCTCGGCCGTCCGCTCGAGACGCTGTCGAAGGCGGTCGATCGCGTCGCGCGCAGCGACTACGAAACCGAGATCGAACTCACGGACAGACGCGACGAGCTTGGACAGATCGCAGCGCACCTGACGGACCTCGTCCGGCGTTTGTCCGAGGCGCGCGGCGCAGAGGACGCCCGCCGCCGGGATATGGAAGCGCAGCAGGCCGTTGTGGAGCATCTGACCCAAGCGCTCGATGAGCTCGCCAAGGGCGCGCTGACCCATGAGATCGCGATCGCTTTCCCGGAAGACTACGAAGCGCTGCGGCGAAACTACAATCGCGCGGCCGAAAGCCTTCGCGCCGCCCTGATCGACGTCTCGCATGGCGCCTCCGACATCTTAACGAACGCGGAGCAGGTCGCCGGCGCTTCCGACGATCTCGCGCAGCGCACCGAAGCGCAGGCGGCCACGCTTCAGGAATCCGTCGCCGCCCTGGAGCAGCTCTCAGGCAGCGTCGGTCGCGTCGCCGATCATGCGCAAGCCGCGGACAAGTCCGTGAGCGAGACGCGCGAGACAGTCGAGCAGAACAACTCGATGATGGAAGCGGCGGTCGCGTCGATGGGC
>JBCAXH010000045.1:0-21435 GCA_038534155.1 Pseudomonadota bacterium | reverse complement strand
GTCGCTCTCCGCCCGGTCGATGTCGTCCCAGAACTCGCCCTCCCATCGGCCGAAGTCCATCTCCATCAGCCGCTCATCGGTCTCCATCGGTTTGCCGGTCGCGGCGGCTAGCGCCTCGGCGAGCTGCTTCGCCCGCCATGACGGGCTGGAGACGATGTAATCGAACGCCGGCGGCGCTTCGCACGCCGTCGCAATCTCCGCCTCGGCGGCGGGCGCGAGGCCGATGTTCCAGCGCCCATAGCAGAGGCCGGGCGCCGCGTCGGGCGTGGGGTGGCGGTAGAAAATCATCGCGCGGGTGTAGCGCCGCGTGGGCGCATCGGCAAATCGCCATGATTCTCCGGCGGCGCCTCTGTCGGCGCGGCGGCGAAGGGAGTATGGGCGGAGCATGACCGAAACCGCCGCCCCATCGTCCAGCGCCCGCGAAGGGAGTATGTGGATCATCATCGTGCTCGCGCTCGTCTCGACGCTGGGGCCCTTCGCGATCGACATGCACCTGCCCGCCCTGCCCACTATGGCGGAGACGCTGAACACCTCGGCGTCGATGATGAAGCTGACGATATCCGCCTTCCTGATCGGCGGGGCCGTCGGGCCGCTGATCCTCGCGCCGCTCTCGGACGCCTATGGGCGCAAGCGGGTGCAGACCGGTCTTCTGATCCTCTTCATCATCGTCACGGCGGGCTGCGCGCTGGCGGAGACGGTGGAGGAGTTGATCGCGCTCCGCTTTTTTCAGTCCGTGGCGGGGGGCGCCGCTATGGCTTCGACTCGGGCGATGCTGTCGGACCTTTATAAGGGCGACGCGCTCAGCCGGGCCTCCTCCATCCTCATGAGCGTCTTCACCATCGCGCCCGTCATCGCGCCGCTGATCGGCGCCTGGGTGCTGGAGGCGCTCGGCTGGCGCTGGGTGTTCTGGACGCTCGGCATCGTCGCCGCCGCCAGCGCCCTCCTGATGCAAACCCTGCCGGAGACCCTGCCGCCGGAGAAGCGCAGCCCCTACCGACCGCGCGCGGTCATCGCGGGCTACTGGGATATTCTGAAGAGCCGGGCGGCGCGGCGCTATCTCGCCTCCGTCCTCTCCTTCGCCTTCATGTTCTTCGCGATGCTGTCGGCCTCGCCCTTCATCTTCATCGAACATTTCGGGACGTCGGAGATCGCCTTCGCCTGGATCTTCGCCGCCATGTCGGTCGCCTCCATCGGGGGCAATTACGTGAACGCGAAGCTCGTCTTCCGCTTCGGCTACGACGACATGCTGAAGGGCGCGACCGCCGCGCTGGCGCTGCTCGCCGTCGCGATGGGCGTGGTGGCGGCGACGGGCGTCGGCGGCTGGGTCGGCATGTTCGTCGTCATGGTCTGGGTGATGGGGGTCTTCCACGTCTCCCTCGCCAACACCATGGCCGGGCTGATGGAGGTGAAGGGCGAGCGCGCCGGCGCCGCCTCCGCCGCCATGTCCTTCTGCCGCTGGATGGGCGGCGCGGCCGGGGCGGTCGCGGCGGGGGCGTTCGACACCAGCCACCCATGGCCCTTCGCGCTCGTCTTGGGGATCTCGGCGGTGATGGCCGCGCTGTCGCTTCTGATCGCGCCGCCGGTCCGGCGTTAGAGCCGGGCGAGCCGCTCCGTCAGCAGATCGAAGAACCCTTCGCCGTCCACATCCCGCACGAAGGTCGCATTGGGCGCGCGATCGGAGACGCCCCACCAGTCGGCGACGGTGGCGCCGCGGGTGAGGGGGCTCTCCACCTCGATCTCCACATTCACATGGCGGCTCGTGAACAACTCCGGGCGCAAGAGCCAGGCGATCACGCAGGGATCATGCAGCGGCGCGCCTTCGGAGCCGTATTTCTCCTTGTCGAACCGCTCGAAGAAATCCGTCAGCCCCGCCACCGCCTCGCCGACCGGCGTTCCAAGCGCGCGGATCGCCTCCACCCGCGGCCGCGTCGCCAGCGCCTTGTGGGTGCAGTCGAGCGGGATGACGGTCAGCGGAACGCCCGCGCCGAAGACGATCTTCGCCGCCTCCGGGTCCACGAAGATATTGAACTCGGCGGAGGGGGTGATGTTGCCCTGCTCAAAGTACCCGCCGCCCATCAGGACGATCTCACGGATCTTCGGGGCGATCTCCGGCGCCCGCTCCAGCGCCGTCCCGATGTTGGTTAGCGGTCCGAGCGGGCAGAGCGTGATCTCCCCCATCTCCGCCGCGCGCAGCGTCTCGATTATCCAATCCACCGCATGGGCGTCCTGCAAGGGCGTCCTTGGCTCGGGCAGGTCGGCGCCGTCGAGTCCGGTCTTGCCGTGCACGTGCTCCGCCGTGACCAGCGAGCGCGCCATCGGCCGGTCGCAGCCGGCGAAGACGGGAACGTCGCTCCTCCCCGCCAGCTCGCACACTTTCCGCGCGTTGAGGGAGGTCAGTTCAAGCGGCACGTTTCCCGCCACCGTCGTCACCCCGATCACGTCCAGCTCGGGCGACCCGAACGCGAGGAGGAGCGCCACCGCGTCGTCCTGCCCGGGATCGGTATCGATGATGATCCTGCGGCTCATGCGGCGGCTTTCACGCCGAAAATGCGGTCTGCGAACTTGGGATAGGGGTTCGCCAGCATCGTCGCGATCTCTCCCCTGATCAGGGCGAGATCGTCGGGGGAGGGCATCGCCGTCTCCGCTGGGCTCTCGGGCGCGTCAAAGGCGAAGCCGGTATTGTCGCGCACTTCCTCCAGCGAAACGCCGGGATGGAGGGAGGCGAGACGGAACCGCGCCCGCTCCCGGTCGAAGCGAAAGACGCAAAGGTTCGTCACGAGCGCATGCGGCCCGCCGGGGCGATGGAGGCCGCCATCCGAGACGCCGGGGGAGGAGATGAAATCGACCGTCTCCGGAAAAACCCGCCGCGAATGCTCCAGCCGGAAGAGGATCACCTTCGGCACGAGGTAATAGAGGTAAGCGGAGCCGAACGCCCCCGACCAGCGCACGTCCATCGTCGGATAGTCGCCGACGCCGTGGAGGTTGATGTTCGCCTTCCCGTCGATCTGCCCGCCGGAGAGGAAGAAGGCGTCGACCCGCCCCTGACCCGCCTGATCGAAGAGCTCCACGCCGCCGTCGCAGCGAAACTCCGGCAGATCGCAGCCGATGATGAAGACTTTCGCGCCTTCCCGCCGCGCGGTCAGCATCGCCGCCGCGCCGGGAATGGGGGAGAGCACGCCGCACGCGATATGGCCGGAGCCGGAGAGGAGGCCCGCGATCTCATGGATCAGCAGCTCTTCGAGCTTCAGCTCGCTCATTCCGCCGCCCTGAACTCTAAACTCTGGGCCCCGAAAACCTGATCGCGGACATAGTCGGCGAAGGCCGCGTCGTCCTTCGCGAGGCGGGCATAGGCAGCCAGATGGTCCTCATCCACCGAATAGCGTCCTGGAGCCGCGATCGGCCAGGCCCCGCCCGTCGCGGGCGCGACGGCGTCGACATAGAGCGATCCGATCAGGTTCGGCGCTTTGGCCGGATCGTCGCGGAGGTCGCAGTCGATCACCTCCTCCACCGTCGCGATGGTGCGATGGGCGGCGTGGGCGAGCATCTTCAATTCATGCCGACCGCCCACCCAGATATTGCCGTGCGCGTCGGCCAGGTCGGCGTGGATCAGCGCGATGTCCGGGCGAAGCGCGGGCAGGATCGCCACCTCGTCCGCCGGGTCATAGGGGTTCGGCATCGTCATGTAATCGTCCCGCTTGGCGAAGACGTCGGAGCCGATCAGACCGCGGATCGGCGCGAAAGGCTGGCCCTTTTCCCCCGCCTGCAACGCGGCGTAGACGGCGGGGCAGGTGCTGTCCTTGATTGACACCGCGCCCGATTTCACAGCGGCGGAGAAGCGCGGCGCCGGGCCGAACTCGCCGAGGGACACGCCGGAGGTCTCCACCGTCTCAACGCAACCCGCCCCGATCAGCAAATCGGCCACGTAGGTCGCCGTCGGGACCGTCACCAGGTGCAGATCGCGCGCGCCGCGCCGGATTAGCGCCCGCGCCAGCGCAGTAGGGGAGAGCGGTTCTTTCGCAATGGCGACCATCGCGCCGTCGGGCACGCGCGCCGCTAGATCGTCGGGGGAGGGGAGAAGCTCGACCATGCGCCGATCATCGCGCTCCGCCGAATGGGGTCAAGGGGCGTCGCCGCTGGCGATGATCGCCTCCGCCGCTTCGCGAAGGGCCTCCGACATCGCGTGAAAACCCCGCTCCAGCGGCGAATCCGCTCGCCAGATCAGCGATATGCTCCGCTGCGCGCGCGGATCGTCGATCAGCCGCATCGCGATATCCTCGCCCCGCCGCGCCTCCGTGCTTGCGTAGAGGTTCGGCAGGATCGCGATCCCCGCCCCGGTCGCCGCCATCAGGCGGATCGCGTCCAGCGAAGAGCCTTCGTATTCGTCCGATATCCGCGCGCCCGCTTCCGCCGCCAGCGTATGGATCAGCGTCGCGAAGCGATAGCCGCGCGAGAGCGTCAGAAGGTTCCGACCCGCCAGCGCGGAGAGCGAAACCGGCCCCGCCTTCTTCGCCAGAGGATCGTCCGGCGCCATCGCCGCCCAGAGCCGCTCGGTGAAGAGCGGCGCATTCTCCCCCGCGTGATCCTCCGGGGTGGAGACGACCGCGTCGAGCTGACCTTCTCTCAGGCCGATCTCCAGCGTTCGCGTGTCGCCCTCGCTAATCGCGAGGCGCAGATCGGGATAGGCCTCATGCACCCCCCTGACCGCGCGCGGCAGGAAGTAAGGCCCGACGGAGGGCAGCACGCCCAGCCGGATGCGCCCGGCCAGCGTCCCGCCCGTGGCGGCGGCGGTGCGCAGGTCCTCAGCCTCCGCCAGGATGATCCGCGCCCTGCGCACCACCTCGCGGCCCGCCGGCGTGAGGAACGCGCCTCTCCGGCCCCGCTCCAGAAGCTCGGCGCCGAGAAAGGCCTCGGCCTCCGCGATCTGCGCCGAAAGGCTCGGCTGGCTGACGTTCATCTTCTTCGCGGCGGCGCCGAAACGACCGGTGTCCGCGACCGCGACGAGATACTGGAGCTGTCTGAGCGTTGGTTTCATGAGATAGCTATTTGCTATGGCGAAAACAGAAAACAAGAATTTGCGCAATGAAAGATAAACACCGACGTTAAGGGCGCACCTCAAGGGAGAACCCGATGAATATCGCCGTCGCCGAGTTCGCGCCGCACACCTCCGCCGCTCACCCGAATGAGCCGATCAGCCGCGCCGATGCGCTCCGCGCTCAACACGGCTGGGCGGAGATGGTGATCGAGATCGGCGAGGCGCTGCGCGCAGGCGCGGATTACCGGGCGGAGGCGAAAGCCTCGCTCCGCCGGGTCTATGATTTCGACCGTGGGCCGGTTCTCCTCAAACCCGCTTTCGCGGGCGGCCATCCGATCCGCACGGAGTTCGAGGACATCCTCTCCTATTATGTCGGCGGCGGCGTCTGGGAAGACGAAGGTTTCGCGCTGAAGCCCTGGCGCAAGATCCGCTTCGGGCGTCAATACGCCAGCTTCGGTCAGGGATCGGCGACCCTGATGGGCTCATGCTTCCTGACCCCGGCGCGCTCGTCGATCGAGACGCAGCTCGACTTCACCATGGGTTTCCGCCGGGACCCGCAGGGCGTCGCGCGCATGACGCTGCACCACTCCAGCGCGCCGTTTAGACCGATTAGGGGCGTCAAAGTCGCCGCATAACGCGGACCCCTCCGACGCGCCCCTCGCGGCGATCGGTTGGGAGGCCGATCGCCGTATCGGCCCGGACGACGGCGATGTGATGAACCGCCGCCGTCCGGGCCGCTTAGCGTCGTCAGTCGGCGGCTGTCAGGCGTTTGCCGGAAACTTCGCCCGCGTCCGATTGGCGAAAGCGACGAGCGACAACATCACCGGCACCTCCACCAGCACGCCGACCACCGTGGCGAGCGCGGCGCCAGAGCCGAGGCCGAAAAGGCTGATGGCGACCGCGACGGCGAGTTCGAAAAAGTTCGAGGTGCCGATCATCGCGCAGGGCGCCGCGATCCGGTGCGGCACCTTCATCGCCCACGCGGCCCCGTAGGCGAGGGCGAAGATCGCGTAGCTCTGGATCAGGATCGGCGTCGCGATCAGCGCGATGACCAGCGGATCGGAGAGGATCGCGTCGCCCTGCAGACCGAAAAGGATCGCCACGGTGGCGATCAGCCCGATCACCGACCAGGGTTTGACCCGGCCCGTGAAGGCGGCGATCCGCGCTTCGCTCCCCAGAACCCGCCGCGTGATCAGCCCGGCGATCAGCGGCAGGACGACGTAGAGAAGGGTGGCGAGAACCAGCGTCTCCCACGGCACGGCGATCTCCGCGACGCCGAGGAGGAACGCGACGATCGGCGCGAAGGCGAATACCATGATGACGTCGTTCACCGACACCTGCACCAGCGTGTATGCGGCGTCGCCGCGCGTCAGCTGCGACCAGACGAAGACCATCGCAGTGCAGGGCGCCGCGCCGAGCAGGATCAGCCCCGCCGTGTACTGCGCTGCGTCTTCGGGCGAGATGAAGGGCTCGAAGACGATCTCGAAGAACAGCACGGCGAGCAGCGCCATGGTGAAGGGCTTGATCAGCCAGTTGACCAGCAGCGTGATCAAAAGCCCCTTCGGCTGCTTCGCCACCCCCGCGACCGCGCCCAAATCGACCCCGACCATCATCGGATAGACCATCGCCCAGATCAGCACGGCGACCACGAGGTTGATGGAGGCGACTTCCGCCGCCGCAATCGCTCCGACCAGCCCCGGCGCGACCGCCCCGATGGCGATCCCAGCGACCATCGCGATCGCGACCCAAAGGGTCAGATATCGCTCAAAGACGCCCATCGGGGCGGGATCGGCTTCGGACATGAGACCTCCGGTTCAGCGCGCTTCGCTTGAAGCGCGGCCAGCGGGCGAAGTCCAGCCCGCGGTCGGCTGGGCGCGCCGCCGCCCCTCATCGCTTTCGAAAAATACTCGCCCCCGGCATCGGCAAATTCCGCTTCAGCGGAAATAGCCTTTGGCCGCGCAGCGCGAGGAAAGGCGGCTGACGAGGCGGCCCCAACGGGGCTCCGAGGAGGACGCGCCACCCTATCCGTCAGGCGGCTTCGCGGGTCTCGTCGTCCACCAGCCCGACGATGTCGAACATGATCCGGTTAAGGTCGAAGTCCTTCGGGGTGTAGACCTTGGCGACGCCCATCTTCACCAGCGCCTCCGCATCCGCATCCGGGATGATCCCGCCGACGACGACGGGGGTGGAGAGCCCGGCCTTGGCCAGCCGCTCCATCACCTCTTCAATCAGCGGAATGTGCGAGCCGGAGAGGATAGAGAGGCCGATGATATGCGCGTCCTCCTCCTGAGCCTGGCGCACGACCTCTTCCGGCGTCAGGCGAATGCCCTCATAGGTGACGTCGATGCCGCTGTCGCGGGCGCGGACGGCGATCTGCTCGGCGCCGTTTGAATGGCCGTCGAGCCCCGGTTTGCCGACCACGAACTTGAGCCGCCGACCGAGGCGGGAGGAGACGGCGTTCACCGCTTCGCGGATCTCATCCAGCCCCTGCGCCGCGTTGGAGACGGCTTTGCCGACACCGGTGGGCGCGCGGTATTCGCCGAAGACCCGCCGCATCTCCAGACCCCATTCGCCGGTCGTCACCCCCGCTTTGGCGCAGGCGATGGAGGCGGGCATGATGTTCCGCCCCTCCTGCGCCGCCGCGCGCAGACCGGCGAGCGCCGCAGCCACCGCATCGGCGTCGCGCCCGGCGCGCCATTCCTCCAGCCGCGCGATCTGCTCGGCCTCCACGGCGGGATCGACGGTCATGATGCCGCCTTCGCCCGCCGTCAGCGGGCTCTCCTCGCCTTCGGTGTATTTGTTGACCCCGACCACGGCGGTCTCGCCGGTCTCGATCCGGCCGAGGCGGGCGGTGTTCGCCTCCACCAGCTGGCCCTTCATGTATTCGATGCAGGCCACGGCGCCGCCCATCTTGTCGATGCTCTTCAGCTCTTCCCGCGCGCCTTCTTTCAGCGCTTCCACCTTGGCGTCGACGGCGGGGTTGCCGTCGAAAAGATCGTCGAACTCTAGCAGGTCAGTCTCAAAGGCGAGGATCTGCTGCATCCGCAGCGACCACTGCTGATCCCAGGGGCGGGGGAGGCCCAGCGCCTCGTTCCACGCGGGCAGCTGCACCGCGCGGGCGCGGGCGCGTTTCGAGAGCGTCACCGCCAGCATCTCCAGCAGGATGCGGTAGACGTTGTTCTCCGGCTGCTGCTCAGTCAGGCCGAGGGAATTGACCTGCACGCCGTAGCGGAAGCGGCGCATCTTCTCTTCCGTCACGCCGTAGCGCTCCAGGCAGATCTCATCCCAGAGATCGCAGAACGCGCGCATCTTGCACATCTCGGTCACGAACCGGATGCCCGCGTTCACGAAGAAGGAGATTCGCCCGACGACCTTCGGGAAATCCTCCTCCGACACCGCGCCCTGCGCCTTCACCGTGTCCAGCACCGCGATGGCGGTGGCGAGCGCGAAGGCCAGCTCCTGCTCAGGTGTCGCCCCCGCCTCCTGCAGGTGGTAGGAGCAGACGTTCATCGGGTTCCACTTCGGCGCGTTGGAATAGGTCCAGGCCGCGATGTCCCCGATCAGGCGCAAGCTGGGCTCCGGCGGGAAGACGTAGGTGCCGCGGCTCAAATACTCCTTGATGATGTCGTTCTGCACCGTCCCCTGCAGCTTGGAGACGTCCGCCCCCTGTTCCTCCGCCGCGGCGACATAGAGCGCCAACAGCCATGCAGCCGTCGCGTTGATCGTCATCGACGTGTTCATCTGCTCCAGCGGGATCTGATCGAACAGCGTCCGCATGTCCCCGAGATGGGAGATCGGCACCCCGACCTTGCCGACCTCGCCCCGCGAGAGGACATGATCGCTGTCATACCCGGTCTGCGTCGGCAGATCGAAAGCCACCGAAAGCCCCGTCTGCCCCTTGGCGAGGTTCCCCCGATAAAGCGCGTTCGACGCGGCGGCGGTCGAGTGGCCCGCATAGGTGCGGAACAACCAGGGGCGGTCGCGAGTGGCGGCGTCGGTCATCGGGCGGACTCCATACGTCGGGGAGAATCAGTCATGCTGCGTTGCAGCGAAAATACGCGGGTAAGATATGTGCGCAAGGGGTGGCGTTGCGCTAAGATAATTTCAATGCGGTAGGGTGGGTGCAAACCACCATCTGCGCTTCCAGCTCGCCCCACATCGGCATGTCTCGCTCCGTTCGCCCCTTGGCCCGTGCGACCAGCACGGGCCGCGCCCTCCCTCCCCCATGGGAGGGCGCTCTGCGACGTTTCAGTTAGCGGCGAGGTCAGTTGTTCGTGGAACCATAAAGCGCGATACGGCGAGGTCTGGGAGCGCCCACCCGAGGGAGGACGCGGCCCTTTGCGCCAAGCGGTAAGGTGGGCTTCAGCCCACCATAGCTACGTCAATCGCACCGCGCCGGGGAGTATGTTGAGAAAGGACATCTCTCGAGGACGTCTTTAGTTACAGAGGCTTAGCCCCATGTCCCCATGGGAACGCGCCCAATTCGCCCCTCCGACAGCTCCGAAGGTGCGTTTCACCCACCCTACCGCACATCACATCCGCATCGCCTTGCCTTCCGGATCATAAGGCGACGCCGCGATCACTTTTGCGGCTCGCTCCACACCGACGATATGGACCGACAGCTCCGTCCCCTCCGCCGCATGATCCGGCTCGATCAGCGCCATGGCGAGGCTCTTGTCCAGCGTGTGCCCATAGCCGCCGGAGGTGACGTAGCCGACGCGCTTCTCCCCCGCCCAGATCGGCTCGTAGCCCGAAGAGTCGGCGCCGTTCGCCTGCACCTCGATCGTCCGCTGGACATGGGCGGGGCCGTTGCCGTCCCGCTCCGCGATCGCCGCGTCGCGGCCCAGGAAGCCTTCCTTCGACCAGTCGATCCAGCGGTCCATGCCGGTCATGCCGGGCGTGTAGTCCTGCATGAACTCCGCCGACCAGATGCCGAAGGACTTCTCCAGCCGGAGCGACAGGAGCGCGTTGAAGCCGATATCGACCATCCCATGCGCCGCGCCCGCCTCCTTCAGCGTGCGGTAGAGCGTGATGTGCTCGGAGGCCGGGCAGTTGATCTCATACCCCAGCTCCCCGGTGACGGAGAGGCGGGCGACCTGCGCGCGGATCATGCCGACGTCCATGGTCTTGCAGGCCATGAAGGGCATCGCGGCATGGCTGACGTCTTCATGGGCGACGCTCGCCAGAATGTCGCGCGATTTCGGGCCAGAGATCGAGAACCCGACCATCGCGTCGGAGATGTCCTGCACGATGACGCCTTCGTCGAGATTGTCGTTGAACCAGCGCATGTGCCATTCGCGGAGATAGTAGCTCCCCATGATCCACCAGGTGCCGTCGCCCCAGTTGAAGATCGTCAGATCGCCTTTCAGCCGCCCCGACGGCGCCAGCATCGGCGCGAGGCGGGCGCGGCCCGGTTTCGGCAGCTTGCCCGCCGACATCTTGTCCAGCCACGCCTCCGCGTTCGGCCCCGTCACGCAATAGCGGGAGAAGGCGGAGATATCGAGAAGGCCGGCGTTCTCGCGCGTCGCCTTGCACTCGGCGGCGACGATGTCGTGGGCGTTGGAGCGCTTGAGCGTCGGGCCTTCTTCAAAGCCTTCGGGTGCGAAATAGAGCGGGGTCTCCAACCCCCAAGAGACGCCCCAGCGCGCGCCCTCAGCCGTCATCGCGTCATAGGCGGGGGCCTTCTTCAGCGGCCGGCCGGCCCAGAGCTGCTCGTTCGGATAGGTCATCACGAAGCGGCGGGAATAGAACTGCCCTGTCGTCTGGCGGATATATTCCTTGTTGGAGGCGAAATCGCCGTAGCGGGCGATGTCCATCGGCAGGCTGTCCGCCTCCGTCTCGCCGTGGATCATCCACTCGGCCAGCGTCTTGCCGACGCCGCCGCCCTGGAGGAACCCGGCCATCACCCCGCAGGCGAGCCAGTAGTTCTTCACGCCCCGCACCGGGCCCACGAGCGGGTTGCCGTCGGGGGAGAAGGTGAAGGCGCCGTTAACCCAGTTCTTGATCCCGGCGTTGTTGAGAACGGGATAGCGCTTGAAGGCGAGCTCAAGCTCTTTTTCGATGCGGTCGGGCTCTTCCTGCAGAAGCTCGATGCCGTAATTCCACGGTGCGCCGTCCATCATCCAGTGGTCGTAGTCGATCTCGTAGATGCCGATAAGGATGCCGTTCTGATCCTGCCGCATGTAGGTGAAGCCTTCGAGGTCCACCGTCATCGGCACCTCGAAATCGAGCGCCGCGACCTCCGGGATCTTCTCCGTCACGAAGTAATGGTGCTTGAGGGGGGAGACCGGCAGCTCCAGCCCCACCATGCGCCCGACCTGCTTGGCCCAAAGGCCCGCGGCGTTCACCACATGCTCCGCGTGGATCGTGCCTTTCTCGGTGACCACGTCCCACGATCCGTCGGGCCGCTGGATCAGTTCCTCGACCTTGTTATGCTCGATCACGTCGGCGCCGCGCAGCTTCGCCGCGCGGGCGTAGGCCTGAACCGTGCCGGTGGTGTCGATATAGCCCTCGCGGTCGGCCCAGAGGCCTCCGATCACCCCCTCCGTGTCGAAGATCGGACACTTCGCCTTGATCTCCTCCGGCGTCATCAGGTGGCAGTCGTCGATGCCGATGGTCTGGAAGATGCGATAGGCCGATTGCAGCCATTCCCAGCGGTTCGGGTCCGCCGCGACGGTGATGCCGCCGGTCATGTGGAGGCCGATATTCTGCCCGCTCTCCTTCTCCACTTCGGAGAGAAGGTCGATCGTGTAGGCCTGCAGCGACGCCATCGTCGGGTCCGCGTTCAGCGCGTGAATGCCGCCGGCCGCGTGCCAGGAGGATCCGGCGGTCAGCACGTTCCGCTCCACCAGCGCCACATCGGTCCAGCCGAATTTCGCGAGGTGATAGAGGACGGACGCGCCGACGACGCCTCCGCCGATCACGACAACCCTGTAATCCGATTTCATCGCCGCGTCCTCCCAGATGCCGATATCGCCGATTTGACCGGACGTTAGCAGCCGGGAAGGGCGAGGGAATGCGAAATGCGACATCTCGCGGCGCGGGCGGTCGCGTTCGCTTGCTTCACCGGGCCCGCCGGCTTGCTGTTGCGTCCGGCCGCGCGCTGCCGTCTATTCGCCCCGAATGCAGGCATCGATCGAAATACCCTATTGGCTCGCGGCGGTTGGCGGTTTCGCAGCGCTCATCGCGCTTCTGGACAGGGTGCTGGCGCCGTCGATCCGCTGGTATCTGAGGCGCCGCCTCAACCGCGCCGTGGAGGATCTCAACAAATCCCTCCAACTTGGCATTCAGCCCTTCAAGCTGATGCGCCGACAGGTTCTGGTGAACCGCCTCGCCCACGACCCCAAGGTGATGGAGGCGGCGGAGGCGCATATCGCGGAAACCGACATGCCCCGCGACCTCGTCTATCGCCAGGTCGAGCAATACGCGCGGGAGATCGCGCCGAGTTTCTCCGCGCATATGTATTTCGGCGTCGGCGCTCGCCTCAGCCGCTGGATCAGCCGCACGCTCTATCGCGTGCGCCTCGGCCGGTTCGAGCGGGAGGCGCTGGCGGAGGCGGACCCAAACGCGACGATCATCTTCGTGATGAACCACCGCTCGAACGTCGATTATCTGCTCGTGACCTACCTCGCCTCCGAAAGCTCCGCGCTCTCTTATGCGGTGGGGGAGTGGGCGCGGGTCTGGCCGCTTAGCCGTCTCATCCGCTCCATGGGCGCCTATTTCGTGCGCCGCCGCTCGCGGGATGCGCTCTATCGCGCCGTCCTCCGCCGCTATGTTCAGCTTTCGACCGAGGGCGGCGTCACGCAGGCGATTTTCCCCGAAGGCGGGCTCAGCCGAGACGGGGCGCTGGCGCCGCCGAAGCTCGGCCTGCTCAATTACGTCGTCGACGAGTTCGAGCCGGAAGGGGAGCGGGACGTGCTCTTCATCCCCGTCGGCCTCAATTACGACCGGGTGCTGGAGGATCGCCTCCTCCTCGCCGCCGCCGACACCCGCGAGCCAGAACCCGGAGAGCCGAAGCGTCGGTTCAACGTGAGCCTCTGGACCGCCGCGCGCTTCACCCTCGGCTATCTCTTCGGGCGGATGACCGGGCGAACCCACCGCTTCGGCTACGCCTGCGTCAGCTTCGGCGCGCCCTTGTCGCTCAAAGCGTTCAGCGCGGATTGCGGCGAGGAGGACCCGACCGAAGCGCTCGGGCGCGCGCTATCGCGACGGATTGGGGAGGTGATCCCGGTCCTGCCCGTCTCCCTCGTCGCGCGCGAGCTGCTCGCCGCCGACGGGGCCGTTGCGGAAGATGAGCTGAGGCGCCGGTCGGCGGCGCTGGCGGAGCGGCTCGCGGCGGCGGGCGCGCATCTGCATCTGCCGCGCGACGATCTCGACTACGGGATCGAGGTGGGGGTGAGGATGCTGCGCCTCCGCCGGATCATCGCGCCGACGGAAGGCGGTCTCGCCATCGCGCCGGGAGAGCGGGAGCTGGTCGCCTACTACGCCAACGCCATCGCGCATCTGAAGGCCGCTTAGGCGGTCTCTAGCGCCTCCACCGCCGCGTTCATCTCGGCGAGGAGGAGATCGCGCTCCTCCGCCACGATCTCCAGATCGAAGAGATCGGCGTCGCCGCGCTCGGCCATATCCTCCAAGGCGGGCTTCAGGTCGGTCCACCGCGCCGCGCCGGCGCTCAGATGCGCCTGCGCCGCCTCAGGCGAGGCGGCGACGTCGAGACTGCGGTCGCCCTCGATTAACGCGCTTAGGCTGCGCTCGAACAGCTCGATCGTCTCGCCGAGGGCGCGCTTGTTGTCGGCGCGGCGGTAGGAGAGGCCCATCAGCGCCGCCTCCTTCGCCATCTTCTGGGTCAGCATCCGCTGGCGTCCGCAGATGTTCAGCCGCGCGCTTGAGGCGGCGTCGCCATAGGCGGTCTCCAGCGCGGTCACGACCGCGTCGCTCAGCGCGCGGGCGTCCTCCTCCACTACGGCCAGGGCGCCGATATCGGCCTTGGTCACCACGGCGCGCGCCGCGATCTCGTCGGCGACGGGGCCGAGCTTGGCCCAGACGCCGTCGACCGCATCCAGCCGCGCGATCACTTCCGGCTTCGTCGACGCGGGAAGCCCGAGAGCGGCATCGCCGTTCCGCAAGGCGGCGAGACTTTGGGAGAAGAGCGCGTTGGCGTCGGCCAGGATTGCGATATGCGCGTCCGCGTCGATATCCAGCCGGGCGAAGGCGGCGGCCATGACCATGCGCTGCGTCAGCATCCGCTGGCGACCGGCGACGTTGATCCGCCGCCTCAAAGCGGCGGTTTCGCTCGCCCCGGCCGATGCGGGAAAGCGCGCGACCGTAAGCGCGGCGATGCCCGCTGCGGCGGCTCTTCGGGTAATCGTAATCGGCATCTCAACCTTCGCGCCATTCCTTGCTTCAGCGGCGTAAAACGCGGGCGGCGCCTTGTCAAAACCGCGGTCGGACGCCGGGCCGAAACCGCTCGCCTCGCCAGCGCGCCTCTCCGGGCGGTTTCGCCGCCGCCGCGACGCGTCCGGCGCACGGTTCGGGAGAACTTTTTTGCGGCGCACAAAAACCGCTTGCCGAAAAAGAATGATAATGTAATTAGCCAATCCAGCTTGTTTGCGAACGAATCTTGCGCTCATTGAGCGGCGCAAAGTCCCTGTAGGAGACGGATCATGGCCTTGGACTCGACGAAGGACCTCTACGATATCGGTGAAATCCCGCCGCTCGGCCATGTGCCGGCCAAGATGCACGCCTGGACCATCCGGCGCGAACGTCATGGCGAGCCGGACAAGGCGTTCGAGCTGGAAGTGGTGGACGTGCCGACCCTCGACAGCCATGAGGTTCTGGTCCTCGTGATGGCCGCCGGCGTCAACTACAATGGCGTCTGGGCGGGCCTCGGCCAGCCGATCTCCCCGTTCGACGGACACGGGGCCGATTACCACATCGCGGGCTCCGACGCCTCCGGCATCGTCTGGGCGGTCGGCGACAAGGTGAAGCGCTGGTCCGTCGGCGACGAGGTCGTCATCCACTGTAACCAGGACGACGGCGACGACGAGCACTGCAATGGCGGCGATCCGATGTATTCGCCCTCCCAGCGGATCTGGGGCTACGAGACGCCGGACGGCTCCTTCGCGCAGTTCACCAACGTGCAGGCGCAGCAGCTGATGCCGCGCCCCAAGCACCTGACCTGGGAGGAAAGCGCCTGCTACACGCTCACCCTCGCCACCGCATACCGGATGCTCTTCGGCCATGAGCCGCACGACCTGAAGCCGGGCCAGAACGTGCTGGTCTGGGGCGCTTCCGGCGGTCTCGGCTCTTACGCGATCCAGCTCGCGAACACGGCGGGCGCGAACGCGATCGCGGTGATCTCCGACGAGAGCAAGCGCGACTTCGTGATGGAGCTCGGCGCCAAGGGCGCGATCAACCGGAAGGACTTCAAGTGCTGGGGTCAGCTCCCCACGGTGAACACCCCGGAATACGCGGAGTGGTTCAAGGAGGCGCGCAAGTTCGGCAAGGCGATCTGGGACATCACCGGTAAGGGCAACAACGTCGACATGGTGTTCGAGCATCCGGGGGAGAGCACCTTCCCGGTCTCCACCTTCGTCTGCAAGAAGGGCGGCATGGTCGTCATCTGCGCCGGCACGACGGGCTTCAACTGCACCTTCGACGTCCGCTACATGTGGATGCACCAGAAGCGCTTGCAGGGCTCCCACTTCGCGCATCTCCAGCAGGCGAGCGCTGCGAACACGCTGATGGTGGAGCGCCGTCTCGACCCCTGCATGTCGGAGGTCTTCGAATGGCGCGACATTCCGGAGGCGCACATGAAGATGCTCCGCAACGAGCACAAGCCGGGCAACATGGCCGTGCTGGTGAACGCGCCGACGACGGGTCTTCGCACGGTGGAGGACGCCCGCGAGGCGGGGTGATTTCGGTCTTTAACCGCCTGTCCGCATGCGGACAGGCGATCAAGATACTGATTTAATTGAATAATCGAAATGCGGCCCGCGCGAGATAGCGTCGGGCCGCATTGCTTTTCCGAGATTGAGGCGGCCAGGGCTACCGTCGCCGTTCCGCGCCTCATTAGCGGGTGGGGTTAGCAAAGCGTTAACCATTGCGATGGGCGCTGGGCGTCTTTCCTTCCGCCCCCGGCGATAGCGCTTGGGTATCGCTTGCGCCAATTGCGGTTGCGTCGCCGCGGGCCGAGATGAGCCTGAGTAGGGCGCGCTGCGCCGAGATCTCGAACGAAAAAGGGCCGCCCGATCGAGCGGCCCTTTCCAATGCGTGCGACTGGCGTCAGTCCATCCGGCGCGACACCATCGGCATGATCGGCGCTGTGATCAGCGCGCCGTTGGAGACGACGGAATAGTGCCGCTTGCGCCTCTCCAGAAGCGGGATCGGGAAGAACCACTTTGAGATATGGGTCCATTTCGCGGTCGATTCGCGGCGGCCCCAGCTCGTCAGCGTCTTGATGCCGAACGCATGCGAGGCGAGGCCCCGACGGCGGCCGCGATCGGAGGTCAGCATCAGCGGATGACCTTTCAGGACGCTGTTGAAGCGCTCCGACTTCGCTTTCGACGTATAATAGGTGCTTTCCTTGGACATCCCGACGTCCATCGGCCCGGCGGCGTCCATCGTATCCATGGCGCGCTTCGCCATCCCGACCGGGGCGAATTCGCAGCGCGCGACGACGAGCGCGGCGCCCTCGTTCACTTTGGGCGCGTAAGCGGCGGCGAGGTGGCTGGAGACGCCATAGCCCTGAATGCGCTGCGCGGTGTCGAAGCCGTCGGACGCAGTGACGACGGCGACGCCGCCCGCGTCGGCTTCGGCGGCGGCGAGGGCGTCGACGACGGCGGAGGCCGCTTCGGCGCTCTGGTAGAGTCGTGAGACGATCGTAGTCATGGATCCTCCATTATCAGCGGCCTGCGCCGCCTGAATTCGTCGTTTTCACCTGACATAGGCTTTCGGCGGTTCGGGTCGAATCTCCCCGGGTTGGATGTTCATCGCGCGCCAGGGTCGAATGATGAGGAGCGCGACGGCGAGCAGGACGATCTCCAGCGCGAAGACCGGCAGATAGGGCAGGGCGGCTGATCCCGCGCCGCCCCCGTTTTGAAGACTGGGCATAGCGAGGATCACGTCGCGGATCACGCCGCCCGCGGCGATCGCCACCCCGGCGGAGGTCGCCTGCACCGCGCCCCAGGCGCCGAGCGCGAGGCCGATCTGATCCTTCGGGGCCGCGCGCATCGTGGCGGTCAGCGTGCCGTGGCCGAAAAGGCCCGCGCCGAACCCGGCCATCAGCGTGCCGAGGGCGAAAAGAGCGCCGCCTCCCCAGAACGCCGAGGCGATGATCGCGGCGAAAGCCGGCAGGCCCACGGCGGCGCCTTGCGACGCGACGCGCAAGGGCGTCGCCCCACGCGACATGGTGCGGGAGGCGAGGACGAACCCCGCGAGCCCGCCGAGCGCTAGAAGCGCCGTCAGCTTGGTCGTGTCCGCGACGGAAAGGCCGAGCGCCTGCCCGCCGTAAGGCTCCAGGAGCACGTCCGCCATGCCGAACCCGGCGGTGCCGAGCGCGATGACGAGGAGGAGGCGCATCGCCCCCTGTCCGCTGGCGAAGCCGCCCCAGGCCGTCTTGAAGTCGATATCGGGTTTTGGAGAAGCGGCGCGGGCGCGGTCCCGCGGCTCCTGCCGCCACATCGCGATGAGGTTCAGCGCGGCGGTGATCACGGCGGCGCCCTGAATGACGCGGATCAGGCGGCCGGGCGTGTAATCCTCCAGCAGCGCGCCGAAGACGAGAGCGGCGATGATCATGCCGACGAGGAGCATGACGTACATCAGGCCGACGACGCTCGGCTGCCGCTCCTCCGGCACGAGATCGGTGGCCAAAGCCAGCCCGACCGTCTGCACCATGTGCAGCCCGGCGCCGACCAGAAGGAAGGCGAGCGCGGCGGAGCCGTGGCCGAGCCAGAGCGGCGCGTCCTTCGCATCCGCATAGCCGGAGAGTACGAGAAGCGCGAAGGGCATAATGGCGAAGCCGCCGAACTGATAGAGCGTGCCCTTCCAGATGTATGGGACGCGCCGCCAGCCGAGGGCGGAGCGGTGCGTGTCGGACTTGAACCCGATCAGCGCGCGGAAGGGCGCGAAAAGGACGGGGAGCGCGAGCATGACCGCGACGAGGGTCGCGGGCACCTGCAGCTCGACGATCATCACGCGGTTGAGCGTGCCGACCAGAAGAACCAGCGCCATTCCGACGCTGACCTGAAAGAGAGAGAGGCGGAGTAGGCGGGAGAGCGGGACGTCTTCGGTCGCGGCGTCGGCGAAGGGCATGTATTTCGGCCCGAGCCGAGCGATGCGCTCCAACGACTTACGGCGGTCGAACATGGACCTTTCCAGCCTTCAGCAAAAGGATTTGACGCGCAGATTTCGTCGGGGAGCCGCGAACGGCTCCCCGACTGGTCTTCGGCTTCGCGCTACTGACTGTAGGTCAGCGACGCAAGGTCGACGGGAGTCTCCAGCACCGCCTGAGCCGTCGTGCCGTCGGGCATGACGATGAGAACGGCCTGACGGCCGTCGTTCATCGTCGTGACCTTCGGCGCAGCCTCGTCGAGGCTGACGGTCGAGACGGGGTTCTCATCGATGAGAGCGGCCTGATCGCCGGCGCCGAGCTCCTGTCCGGACAAGAAGTCCGAAACCCACGACGTGTTCGAAAGAACAGCGACGTGGACGGAGAACGAACCAACGGCGACAGCGCCGAGGAACAGCGGGATGCCGACCGTGGGTTTCACGACCAGCCACATTTTGGCGTTGTTCATCTCGTTACCTCCTTACCCGAGCCACGGGGTCGAAGAGGCGACGAGAATGTGCGCGATCAGAGCGATCGCGCCGAACACCCGCGTGCCATCGATAAGGTAGCTGTGGACTTCCTCAGCTTCCTTAAGGTTCAAGCCAGTCGGCCAGACCTTATCTGGGTCATCGGACATGCCAGATTCCTTCCTGTTTCACCCAATTCGAAGGCCGCGAGATTTTGATATGCGATCTTTCGAGCCCTCTGCGCGACAGCGTCCGCGGAATCATCCGTAGGCACTATCTCGCACTCACAGACTGTCATTCCGTGATTACAGGTTCAAGTGTAAAGTTTGATTGACAGTAGTGCGCTATGAGCGAGATGGCCCGTATTGCGCTCGCGCCGCGCCCGGATATGCTCGCGAAACGCGACCGCGCTCCCATGAAAGATGAACGATATGACCGGCGACAGACCCTCCTCCGGCCCGCGTCCCGGCGCGGCGCTTCAGACCATCGCCATGCCGGGGGACACCAACGCCAACGGCGATATCTTCGGCGGCTGGCTGATGGGGCAGATGGATCTCGGGGCCTCCGTCCTCGCGCGGACGATCGCGGATGGGCGGGTGGCGACGGTGGCGGTCTCCGACATGATCTTCCACCATCCGGTGCATGTGGGCGACGTGGTTTCGATTTTTCCGAGCATGGCCAAGACCGGGCGCACCTCGATGACGATGGACGTGGAGGTGCGCATCTTCAACGCGGAGAGCGGGGAGGAGCGACAGGTGGCTGAATGCCGTATCGTATTCGTCGCTATCGACCGCGAGGGCCGCCCCCGCCCGCTTCCGACGCGGGACTGAGGGGATGGAGTATTCCGCCGACCAGGCCCGCGCGCGGGACGCGATTCATACGCGCCTCGCCTCCGCCGGGATCGACCTTTCCGCCAAGGCGATCACCGCCGGAGCGAAGGAGGGGGACGCGAACGTGCTGGCCGTGCTCGGCAAGGCGGGATCGGGCAAGACGGCGCTTCTGGTCGATGTCGCGGACGATCTGACGGAGGCCGGGGTCCAGCCCGTGGGCGGCGATTTCGAGCCGCGGGGGCTGCGCGGCAAACGCTCCTTCGCGGTGCTGGCGCCGACGAACAAGGCGGCGTCCGTTCTGCGCACGCGTGGCGTGCCGGCGACGACGCTGCATCGCATCCTCTACATCCCCGTCTACGACCCGGAATTCGAGAAGATCGCGAAGTGGCTGGCGGACCCGAAACAGCCCCGCCCGGAGGTGGAGGGCGTCGACGATGCGATGCTCGACCGGGCGAAAGAGTTTTATGATGCACAAGGGTCGATCCCCGGCGCGATGGCGATGATCGGGCTGAAAGGGTCCGATTTCATCTCCGGCTGGACCCGGCGGGAGGAGGCGCTGGACGTCGCCCTCGTCGACGAGGCGTCGATGCTAGACGATAAGCAGTATGAGGATCTTCAGGAGATTTTCTCCACCCTGATCCTCTTCGGCGACCCGGCGCAGCTCGCGCCGGTGGGGCAGTCCGGCTCGATGGTCTTCGACAAGCTGCCGGAGACGGCGAAGCCCAACCTCAGCCGCATTCACCGACAGAGCGCGGACAACCCGATTCTCGATCTCGCCCACGCGCTGCGGGACGGCGTGGAGTTCCATGAGTTCGAGGCGGAGGTCGAACGGCTCGCCGCCGCCGACGACCGCGTCGTCGTCGCGCCGCGCGCCGACCCGGACCTGATGGCGCGGGCGCCGATGCTCGTCTGGCGGAACGCGACGCGCATCCGTCTGATCCATGCTTTCCGCTCGGCCTTCGGCGCCCCGGAGATGGAGCTTTTGCCGGGCGAGCCGTTGATCTGCGACGGGATCGAACTGCCGCTGAAGCATCGCAAGAAGCGCATCGATCTGGAGGCGCGGGGGCTTATCAAGGGCGCGCAGGTGATCTTCCTCGGCGCGGGCAAGAAGACCGGCTTCGCCCGGCTGCACGTGGCGGGGGCCGAGAAGCCCGCGATCTCCGCCGCCTCCATCATCAAGATCGAGGCGCCGGGGCTGGATGAGCCGCTGATCCCTTCCGCCGCCCGCATGGGCGCGGCCTTCGTCCATGGCGCGGCGACGACCATCCACAAGGCGCAGGGCTCGCAATGGCCCGAAGTGCAGGTCTTCGCGCCTGATCTCTACGCCGCATCCCAAGCGGGCCGGATCGAGGCGGGGGCGCCGCTCTGGCGTCGCCTCGCCTATGTCGCGGTGACGCGGGCGCAGGAGCGGCTGCACTGGGTGACGCGCTACCGGATGGCGAAGCCCGATAAAGCGCTCGGGGTCGCCGATCTCCCCTGACTTCACGTCGCATGGACGCCCGCGCCGCGCCCGCGCTACGCCTGCGCCAACGTCGGAGGTATCCCATGAGCAAGAGCACTTACATCGTCGGCGGGGCGATCGCGCTGGCGGTCATCTGGACGGGCGGCTGGTTCGCCGGGAAGACCTTCATCGTGGAGCCCGAAGCCGACAAGGCGGTCGAGCAGCTCCGCTCTGGCGACCTTTTCTTCTCCTATGAGACGCGTGAGGTGGGCGGGTTCCCGCTCGCCTATGACGTCGCTTACACAAGCGTGGCGGTCTCCAATGGCCAGGGCTGGCGC
>JBCAXH010000044.1:0-21738 GCA_038534155.1 Pseudomonadota bacterium | reverse complement strand
TCTCGTCCCGCTGACGGGTCAGCTCGGCGGTGAGCGCCGCCGAGATCTCGGGGTCCGTGTCAGCAAGTTTTTCGGTGAAGAAGGCGCGCGAGACGCCGCCGCTCATGTCGTTCATGTCTGCTCTTTCCGTTTGGTTAGGCTACGAGGTCGCGCGGCTCGCGCCCCTCGAAGAAGTCGGTGATATTCTCGACGACGCGGAGGCCCATCGCCTCGCGCGTCTCGCGGGTGGCGCTGCCGAGATGGGGCAGCATGACGAGCTTGTCGCAGGTCAGGAGCTTGGGGTTCACCTTCGGCTCCCCGTCGAAGACGTCGAGACCGGCCCCGCCGATCGTGTCGAACCAGAGCGAATGGGCGAGGGCGTGCTCGTCCACCACTTCGCCGCGCGCGGTGTTGATGAGGTAGGCGTCTTCCTTCATCAGATCGAGGCGCTTGCCGTTGATCAGGTGCTTGTTCGCCGCGCCGCCGGGGCAGTGGAGCGAGACGAAATCGCACTGGGGGAGGAGGTCTTCGATCGTGTCGACCTGCACCGCGTTGAAGCGGGCGAGAATCTCCGGCGCGATCTTGGAGCGGTTCTGCACCAGAATCTTCATGTTGAAGCCGTGATGGGCGCGGCGGGCCATTTCCTGCCCGATCCGGCCGAAGCCGATGATGCCGAGCGTCTTGCCGGAAACCTTCGTGCCGATCAGGTGGGTCGGGCGCCAGCCGTCCCAGCGGCCCTCGCGCAGCTCCCGCTCGCCTTCGCCCGCGCGGCGGGCGGCCATGAGCATCAGCGTCATCGCGATGTCGGCGGTGCATTCGGAGAGGACGTCGGGCGTGTTGGTCACGCGGATGCCCTTCGCCTTGGCGCTGTCGATGTCGATATGGCTGAAGCCGACGCCGTAATTGCCGAGGATCTTGGTCGCGGGGCGCGGGGCGTCGAGCGCTTCGCGGCCGAGATAGTCGGTGACGGTCGGCAGGACGGCGTCGTATTTCGCGATGGCTTCGCGGAACTCGTCCGGGGTGAGGGGGCGGTCGGCGCGGTTGAACTCCGCGTTGAAGTTTTCGGCGATGCGGGCCTCTACGGCTTCGGGCCACCGACGGGAGACGAGAACGCTGGGTTTGGGCATTGGAATTTCCTCTGGTTCTTTTTCTTCTTGTTCAGGGGGCGCCGCCCGCCCCGTCCTCCTTGCCCGAACGCTGAGCCTGAAAGGCTAGGCGGCTTCGCGGCGGGAAGAGCGGGCAGCGCCGGTCGTTAGTGCATCACGCGCGCGATGGTCTCGCCGATGGCGCTGGGATGTTCGGCGACGGTGACGCCGGCGGCGGTCAGGATCTCCACCTTCTCCGGCGCGCTTTCGCCGAAGGCGGAGATGATCGCGCCCGCATGGCCCATGGTGCGGCCCTTGGGGGCCGTCATGCCAGCGACATAGGCGACGACGGGCTTGGTGACGTGGCTCTGGATATACTCCGCCGCCTCCGCCTCCTGCGGGCCGCCGATCTCGCCGATCAGGCAGATCGCCTCCGTCTGGTCGTCGTTCTCGAACATCTCGAGGATGTCGCGGAAGGAGGAGCCGTTGATCGGGTCCCCCCCGATGCCGACGGAGGTGGAGACGCCGATGCCGAGCTCCTTCAGCTGGCTCGCCGCCTCATAGCCGAGGGTGCCGGAGCGCCCGACGATGCCGACATTGCCCTTCTGGTAGATGTGGCCGGGCATGATGCCGAGCATCGCTTCGCCCGGCGTGATCGTGCCGGCGCAGTTCGGCCCCGTAAGCACCATCTTCTTCTCCGCCGGGTAGCGGCGCATGAAGCGTTTGACGCGGATCATGTCCTGCGCGGGCAGGCCGTCAGTGATGCAGACGCAGTATCTGATGCCCGCATCGGCCGCTTCCATGATGCTGTCGGCGGCGAAGGGCGGGGGGACGAAGACGATGGAGGCTTCTGCCCCGGTCTCCGCCACGGCTTCCTTCACCGTGTCGAAGACGGGCTTGCCCTCGACGGTCTCGCCGCCCTTGCCGGGGGTCACGCCGCCGACGAGGTTGGTGCCGTATTCGACCATCTCTTTCGCGTGGAAGCGGGCCATTTTGCCGGTGGCGCCCTGGATGATGATCGGGGTTTCGCTGTTGATCAGGATGCTCATGACACGCTCCTCAGGGCGGTGCGGGCCGCCACGTCGTTTTTCCAGGCCTGAACCGAACGGTCGGCGGCTTCCATCAGGGTGGACGCCCGAATGATCGGGAGGCCGCTTTCGCCGAGGATGCGCTGACCCTCTTCGACATTGGTGCCGGAGAGGCGCACGATGACGGGGATGTCGATCGGGTCGTCCTTGAGCGCCTGCACGACGCCCTCGGCCACCCAGTCGCACCGGTTGATGCCGGCGAAGATGTTCACGAGGATCGCCTGCACGTTCTTGTCCATGCGGACGAGACGGAACGCCTTCGCCACCCGCTCCGGCGTCGCGCCCCCGCCGATGTCGAGGAAGTTGGCGGGCTCGCCCCCGGCCAGCTTGATCGTGTCCATGGTCGCCATGGCGAGGCCCGCCCCGTTGACGATGCAGCCGATATTGCCGTCGAGGCCGACATAGGCGAGGCCGCGGTCGGCGGCGTGGCTTTCGCGCGGGTCCTCCTGGCTCTTGTCGCGCAGCTCGGCCACGCGGCGGTGACGGAAGAGGGCGTTGTCGTCGAAGGTCATCTTGGCGTCGAGCGCCATGATGTGCTTATCCTCCGTCACGATCAGCGGGTTGATCTCCACCATCGTGGCGTCGAGGTCGGTGAAGGCCTGATGGCAGCCCTTCAGCGTCTTGACGAACTGTTGGACGATGGCGGGCTCAAGCCCAAGCTCGAACGCGATCTCCCGCGCCTGGTAGTCGACGAGGCCGACGGCGGGGTCGATCGTGGCGCGCACGATGCTGTCCGGCTTCTCGGCGGAGATCTCCTCGATCTCCATCCCGCCTTCGCCGGAGGCGACGATCATGATCCGCTGCGAGGTGCGGTCGAGGACGAAGCCGAGATAGATCTCGCGCGCGATGTTCACCGCTTCTTCGACGTAGATGCGGTAGACGCCCTTGCCCGCTTCGCCCGTCTGGTGCGTGACCAGCTTGGCGCCGAGCATGGCGCTCGCCGCGTCCTCGACCTCATGGTCGGAGGCGCAGAGCTTTACGCCCCCCGCCTTGCCGCGCCCGCCGGCATGGACCTGCGCCTTGACGATCCAGCGCTCCCCGCCGAGTTCCCTCGCGCGGTAGGCCGCCTGCTCCGGCGCGTAGGCGAGACCGCCCGCCGGGATCGAAACCCCGAACTCCGCCAGAATTTCCTTCGCCTGATACTCGTGAATATCCATCGCTGCGTCTCCTCCCAGAGACGGCGCCCGGCCTTCGCCGGTGCGCCGGGTTGCGTGCGTTATTCAGCGGCCATTGCGGTCGCGTAGGCGTTCACGATGCGGGCCTGAACCTCATCGAGATCGAGCCCCGCGCCGAACTCGTTCATCGCTTCGGCGAAGCGCATGACGATTTCGGTGATCGCGGCCTCGTTCAGCTGGTTCAGGATGCCGATGCGAACCTGCACGGGGGCGGAGAGCGTCGGCCAGATGCCGAAGTTCTGCGCGCGGCAGTGCTGCACCAGCTCCATCTCCCGGCCCGCGAGATCGCCGGGCAGGTTCAGGACGACGAGGGAGGTCATGTTGGACGTGACCTCGCAGCCCATGAACTCCACCGCGTCGCGCAGGACCGCCTCGTGATAGGCGTAGTCGGCGGCGCGGGCGGCGACGCCCTGCTCCAACGTCAGACGCAGCGCCTCGTGGAAGGCGGCGACGGCGTAGGCGGAGTGGGTGCGGTGGTAGGTGCCCTTCTCCACGTCCTTCCCGTCGATTACGCCCCAGTGGCGGGCCTCCAGGATCGGGTGATGGGCGAAGGTGCGCGTTCCGGTCGTCTTCAACGTCTCGATATAGCGGTCGGTGAAGGAGACCGGGGCGTAGGTCAGCGGCAGGCAGCAGATGCCCTTCTGCGGGCAGGACGCCCAGCCGTGGATGCCCGGGAAGTCGTCGATGCGGAAGTTCTCGACCCCGAGGGACGAGACCGCGTCGATCAGGCCCATCACGTCATGGCGCTCGCAGGTGTCGGAGAAGCCGCGGATGTCGTTGATCCGGCCCGAACCCGTCTCCCAATGCGCCATGGCGGCCCACTTGGGTTTGTGCTCGGCGAGAGCTTTCTCGACCATCTCCTCCGTGACGGAGGTTCCGTGCGGCACGTCGATCACGGTGACGGAGGCCGCCTGCGGGTCCATGGAGTTGGCGGCGAGCTCTTTAGCGGTCGCGGCCTTCATGCGGACGGTGAGGGCGTCGATGCCTGAGAAGGTGCCGTTGGCGAAGACGACGACCTTGTCGCCCGGCTGCACGGCGCTGAACATCACGTCGAGGCCGGACCATCCGGTGCCGGCGACGCCGTAGGTGTGGGTGTTTTTCGTGCCCCAGACCTGGCGCAGCATCTCCTTGCACTCGACCATGCCGCGCAGGACGTCCGGGTGCATGTGGTCGGCGACGCCGGCGGCGGAGAAGCGGGCGAGTACGCGCGCGTCGGTGTTGCCCGGGCCGGGGCCCGCGGCGAGCGTCTCGGGGATTTCGAGGGTCGGAAAGATCGTCACGTTCGTCATGTCTGCGTTTCCTCCGGCTTTCGCGGCTTTTTTTCGATGAGGCGCTTTTGCAGGAGGTCGGCGCGAGTCGGAACATTCCTTGCTATTGCTTTTGGGTGTCCTGATGGGTAGTAAAAAACCTACCCAAAGCGGTAGAAATGCGCTTGTATCCGCAGGTATGCCTACAGAAATGGGTAGGTTTTGGCAAGAGAAAGCTCAAAATGTCGGGGAAAATCGAGGTTATCGTCGCGGATGGGAACGCCCTCATGCTCTCCGCCCTGTCGGAGAAGTTCGCGCGAGATGAACGGTTCTCCCTCGTAGCAACGGTGACGACGGCGGAGAACTTTCTCTCCACGGCGATTCGGATGCCGGTGGGCGTCGGCGTGATCGACTGGACGCTGCCGCTCCTCGGCGGACAGCGGCTCTTGGAGGTCTTGCGCGACCAGCCGAGCGCGCCGCGCTGCGTCGTTTACGCCGAAGACCGGGCGGGAGAGACCGCGCGCCGCGCGCTGGCGGCGGGGGCGGCCGGGTTCTGCGCCCGCAACGCGCCGGTGGAGGAACTGCTGGACACCTGCGCGGAGGTGGCCGGGGGAAAGATGGTCTTCCCTTTTCTCGACGTGCGGGATCTGCAGGCCGATCCGATCTTTCAGCTCACGCGGCGCGAGAAGACGATGCTGGAGGCGATGGCGGAGGGGCGGACCAACAAGGAGCTGGCGCTGGAGTTCGACCTGTCGGTGAACACGGTGAAGTTCCACCTCTCCAACCTCTACGACAAGCTGGGCGTGAAGAACCGGGCGCAGGCGATATCCTTCTACTTCTCCGCGCGGATGGAAGGGGACTGGAAGAGCCCCGAGTAGGATCGCCGCGTTATTCTTTCCTAACTGATCGTTGATCGATTTCGCGGACGCCTTCGGGTTAGAGCGTTGATTTCGCATATTTTGTCAGAAATCCGGATTTCTGACATTCGTTAGGAAAGCGTTAACGAAGGTTAGCATTCGACGGATCTGAAAGGATGGCGACGAGCAGATCGGACGCCATTCGATGAATGCAAAAGAATACATTGACGAATCGCAGGGCGAGCGCGTTCTCCTCCGCCCCCTGTAACGAAACAATCAAACGGGGATCAGAAACCCATGTCCTTCCACCCGATCGAGCAGGCCCCCGCGCGCCTCAATCGCAGCGAATTGGCCGTCCCGGGCTCTCAGCCGCAAATGTTTGAGAAAGCGGCGCAATCCGACGTCGATGTGATCTTCCTCGACCTTGAAGACGCCGTCGCGCCCGATGAGAAGGAGCAGGCGCGCAAAAACATCATCGAAGCGCTGAACGACATCGACTGGGGCGCGAAATCCATGTCGGTGCGGATCAACGGGCTCGACACTCATTATATGTATCGCGACGTCGTCGACGTGGTGGAGCAGGCGGGCGAGCGGCTCGACCTCATCATGATGCCGAAGGTCGGCACCGCGGCCGACGTCTACGCGGTCGACATGATGGTAACGCAAATCGAGGACGCAAAGGGCTACAAAAAGCGCATCGGTTTCGAGCACATCATCGAAACCGCCCTCGGCATGCAGAACGTGCATGAGATCGCGGGCGCCTCGAAGCGGAACGAGAGCTTGCATTTCGGCGTGGCCGATTACGCCGCCTCCACCCGTGCGCGCACGACCAATATCGGCGGCGTGAACGCCCATTACAGCGTTCTGACCGATCCGGCGGAGGACGGCTCCCGCGACACCCATTGGGGCGACATGTGGCATTACGCGCTGGCGCGGATGGTCGTGGCGGCGCGCGCCAATGGTCTGCGCCCGATCGACGGGCCCTTCGGCGATTTTCAGGACGCTGACGGCTACCGCGCCGCCGCGCACCGCGCCGCCGTTCTCGGTTGCGAGGGCAAATGGGCGATCCACCCCAGCCAGATCGCGCTGGCGAATGAGGTGATGAGCCCCTCCGCCGCCGATATCGACAAGGCGCAGCGCATCCTGAAGGCGATGGCTGAGGCCGAAGCCGCCGGCAAGGGCGCTGTCTCCCTCGACGGGCGGCTGATCGATTACGCCTCCATCCGCCAGGCCGAGGTGCTGGTGAAGAAGGCGGAGCAGATCGCCGCCAGCTGAGGCACCGCGAAACCGGCCGCTGGCGCGGTCGTGAGGTGACTTTCAGGCTTCGAGACGTATCTGGATCGAAAGACCGGATAGCGGAGCCTGAAAGTCATGCGCGTTCTGATCGCAACCCTCATCGCCCTTTTCCTCGCCGCGCCCGTCAGCGCCTTCGAAAGCCGCGTGCTGCGCATTCAGCATGACGGACTGGACCGCCGCGCGCTGATGGACGCGCGCGCCGACGTGCGCGGCGCCCCCGTTCTGATCGTCCTCCATGGCGGGATCGCCGGGCCGGAGACGGTGCGCCGACGTGCTCGCGTGGGGCTCGCGCGGGAGGGATGGATCGTCCTCTGGCCCTACGCGGTCGACGACTGGAACGACGGGCGGACGCGCCGTTCCGGAACGCCTTATGATGACGCGGACGACGTCGGCTTCATGCGCGCCCTCGTCGCCGACCTCGCTCGGCGCGGCATGGCGGATCCGGATCGGGTTTTCGTCGCCGGTCCTTCGCTCGGCGGCACCATGGCGCTGCGTCTCCTCTGCGATGCGCCCGACTTCATCGCGGGCGCCGCCGTCGCCATCGCGAGCCTGCCGCAGGGCAAGGATTGTCCGCCGGGCCCGCCGCGCCCGATCCTCTACATACACGGGACCGACGACGGCATCATGCCGCCGGATGGGGGGCGTATCGGCGGCTCCAGCATCTTTATCCGCGACCGGGGGCGCGTCACTTCGGTCGATGAGACGCTCGCCATCCTCGCGCGCCGCAACGGCTGCGCCGGCTTCGCGGAGAGCCGCGTGCCGGACCGCGCGCCCGGCGACGGCTCCACCGTGCGCCTGCGCGACTACCGCGGCTGCGCGGAGCCCCTCCGCCATTTCATCATCGACGGCGGCGGGCACACCTGGCCGGGCTCCGGCTCCTCTTCCGTCGGGCGAAGCTTCATCGGGGCGACCAATCAGGACATCTCCGCCACGCGGGAGGTCGAGGCCTTCTTCAAGCGGATCGCCGCCGAGTAGCGCGGCTGGCCGCGTCCGGGTCGCGGCCTATGTCCCTTGAAACCGCGCCGGCGAAGGCTCGCCGCCGCGGGGCACCGGAGGAGGCGCGCATGCGAACGGACATCTCGAAATCTTTGCTGGCGATCGGGCTCATCGCCGGGCTGGCGTCGCCCGTTATGGCCGAGCAGCCCTCTCCGCAGGAGATCGCGGCGCATCTCTTCTCCAAGGCCGACGCCGACGGCGACGGCGTCATGACGGCTGAAGAATACGACGCATCCGGCTTTTCGCGCTTCGGCGGCTCTTTCAAGGCGCTCGACGGGGACGTGGACGGCGCGGTGAGCGAGGAGGAGTATATCGACGCCTTCTCCCGCCACCACTCGCCGGGAGAGAACATATGACCGGCCTTTCGTTCACCGGCGATCTCGGCGACGGTCCCGCTGCGCCGGTGCTCGGCGCGGCTGGCCCCGACAGGTCGGACATCGGCTTTCTCCGCTCTCTGCTCGAGCGCGACGAGATGGAGATGAGCGTCGTCTTCTCCGACCCGTCCCTCCCCGACAATCCGATGATCTTCGTCAGCGAAGAGTTCGAACGCCAGACCGGCTACGCGGCGGAGGAGGCGGTCGGCCGCAACTGCCGCTTCCTGCAAGGATCCGGCACCAACGCCAACGCCATCGAGGCGATCCGCCACGGGTTGCGCGCGGAGACGCGCTTCACCATCGACATCGTCAATTACCGCAAGAACGGGGAGGCGTTTCTGAACCGTCTTCGCATCCGCCCCATCTATGACGCGGATGGCGGGCTTCTGTTTTTCGCAGGGGCGCAGAACCCGGTGTGATCGCCGCGCATCGCCCTCCAATCCTCCGGAGAGGACTTAAGCCATGAGCAGGCCGCCATCTGCTGCGCGCGCCTTGCCGGTGCCTGCGGGCCGTCTGTCCCGCCTCGCGCGCCTTGGTTCCGTCGCCTCCTCCGCCATGGGGCGGGCGGCGGTCGGCGCAGCGATGGATCTGGGGCGCGGAACGTCGCCGGACCTTCGGCGTCTTCTGATCACGCCCGGGAACATCGGCAAGCTGGCCGAGGAGCTGGCGCGGATGCGCGGCGCGGCGATGAAGATCGGGCAGATGATCTCCATGGACGCGGGGGAAGTGCTGCCACCCGAGCTCGCCGACGTCATGGCCCGGCTGCGCGACGACGCCCATTTCATGCCGCCCGCGCAGTTGAAGAAGGTTTTGAACGCCAACTGGCCGGCCGACTGGCTCCGCTCTTTTGAGCATTTCGACGTGAGACCCATCGCCGCCGCCTCCATAGGGCAGGTGCACAAGGCGCGCCTGAAGGATGGGCGCGTCATGGCGATCAAGGTGCAGTATCCCGGCGTCGCCCGCAGCATCGACAGCGACGTCGCCAACGTCGGCGCGCTGATCCGCTATTCGGGGCTGCTGCCGAAAGGGTTCGATATCGCGCCTTATCTCGAAGCGGCGCGCGAGCAGCTGCATGAAGAGACCGATTATCGCCGCGAGGGCCGTTGCCTCGCCGGCTATGCGGAGCGGTTGCGCGGGGACGAGCGCTTCGTCGCACCGCGCTACTATGAGGACTGGAGCAGCGATCAGGTGCTCGCCATGTCCTTCGAAGAGGGGCGCCCGATCGAAGAGGTCGCGTCGCTTCCCGAAGCCACGCGGAACGCCGTCGCGGTCGATCTGATCGAGCTGTTCCTGAGGGAGCTTCTCGACTGGGGCGAAATGCAGAGCGACCCGAACTTCGCCAATTTCCGTTACGATCCTGCGCGGGAGCGCATCGTCCTCCTCGATTTCGGCGCGACGCGAGCGATGGACCGCGATCTCGCGCTTCGCTATCGCGATCTGGTCGCGGCGGGGCTGGCTGGCGATCCGGCTGCGATAGGGGCGGCGGCGTCCGGCATCGGGTTCCTTTCGGACGAGGTGGAGCCGCGCCACCGCGACCGCATCGTAGGCATGATCGGCATGGTTTTCGACGCCTTTCGCGCAGCGCATGAGTTCGATTTCGCAGACACCGAACTCACCGCCCGAATGCAGGCGGAGGGAGAGGCGCTGGCGCGGGAGGATTTCGCGCCCCCGCCGGTCCCGATCGACGCGCTTTACGTTCAACGCAAGGTCGGCGGCTTGTTCCTGCTCTCCAGCAAAATCGGCGCGAAGGCGCCGGTCGCGGAGATGCTTTCGAAATGGGTGGAGCAGTCGCGGGCCGTCGCCGCTTAGGTCCCGACTAGGTCCCAGGACCGTCGCGGAAATAGACGATCAGCGTGCAGCCGTTTTTCGTGGTCGAATTGTGCTCGGTGCCTGAGCGAAGCCAGACGATGTCGCCTGGCGCGTATTCGTAGCCGTCATGGTCGGAGAGGTCTCCCTCGACCAGGAAGAACTCCTCGTCGCCATTGTGGACATGCGCCTCCGTCGTCTCGCCCGGCTTCATCCGATAGACGTGAAAGCCGTAACCCGTGCGCCCGCCATTCACCTGAAGCGCTTCGCCATCCGGCTCGCCATCCGCTGTCAGGAAGGGTTCGAAAGGCGCGTCGGCGATGTTGGCCACGCGGCGATCTTCAGGGGCGATGGGTTTCATATTCGCGGTCCATTCTCTCTCGGCGTCCACCGCCCCGGCTCAAGGCTGGGGCGGTGGTTGTTCACCGGCGCAGGTTACTGCTTCAGCCGCGTCCAGATCTGGTCGTAGATCTTCTGCGTCGCCTCATCGCAGACCTGCACGAAGGTGCCGGCGGGCGCGTCGGCCGGCGGGTTCTGCTCAGGGCTGGTCTGCAGCTCAGGGTCGAGCAGCGGACCGACGCCCTTCACCCCCGCCGTGTAGCGGGCGAAGTTGGTGACGGCCGCGGCGTTCTCCGGCTCCAGCAGGAAGTCCATGAACTTGATCGCAGCGTCGCGGTTCGGCGCGTCCTTCAGGAGAACGACGTTGTCCATCCAGACGATGTAGCCCTCAGCGGGATAGGAATACTCGACATTTGCGCCTTCGAGACGGGCCTTCTGCCCGAACCCGTTCCAGATCATGCCCGCCGCGGCGTCGCCGCTCACCAGCACGTCCTTCGCGCCGTCGGAGTTGAAGGAGGCCCAGCTCGCCTTCGCCGACTGCACCAGCTCATCCAGCGCTTTCAGCTGGTCGCGATCCGTCGTGCACTGCGGAATGCCGAGGTGGAGGGAGGCGAAGACGAGCGTCTCCCCCGCCGTATCCAGCACGTTGATCTTGCCCTGCAACTCCTCCGGCGGGTTGAAGATCATGTCCGTCGTGCGGATGTCGCCCGCGTAGACGTCACGGTTCACCATGAAGCTGGTGGAGCCCCACTGATAGGGGATCGAGTGCTTGCGGCCCGGATCGAAGTCGACGTTCATCCACTGCTCTTCGACGTTGCCGATGTTCTTCAGCTCGCCCTCGGCGATGGTGTCGAGCATCCCCTCGTTCTTCATGATGGAGACCATGTAGTCGCCCGGCACGGCGACGTCGTAGGTGCCCATCTTGCCGGCCTTGAGGTTCGCGAGCATCGCTTCGTTGCTGTCGAACGTGTCCATGACGACTTCGATGCCGGTCTCCGCCGTGAACTTGTCCAGAAGCTCCTGCGGGATGTACTCGAACCAGTGATAGAGGGAGAGCTTGCCCTCTGCGGTCGCGCTTCCCGCCGCCATCATCAGGGCGACGGCGGATGCGCCGAGCGTTTTCATCAGTTTCATGCGTGGTCTCCTCTGTTGGTCTCTCAGTCTTGTTTTCGGTCTTCGCCGGATCGCCCGATCATATAGGAGGCGGTCACGATCAGGATGGAAAAGAGCAGAAGCAGTGTCGAAAGCGCCATGATGTCGGGTTTGATGCCCGCCTTCACCGCGCCGAAGATCGCGGTCGGCAGCGTCTCCACGCCCGCGCCCTTCACGAAATTGGTGATGATGAAGTCGTCGAGCGAGATGATGAAGGCCAGGAGGAAGCCCGACATGATCCCCGGCGCCATGATCGGCGCCAGCACGTAGCGAAACGCCATCCAGCGGGAGGCGTAAAGATCCTGCGCGGCCTCCTCGAACGTCGCCTCGATCCCTTGCAGGCGCGCGGCGATGGGCAGGTAGGCGAAGGGAATGCAGAAGACGATATGCGCGACGAGGATCGACATATAGCCGAGCGTGAAGCCGATTGAAGAGAAGAAGATCAGCGTCGCGACGGCGGTGACGATCTCCGGCACCATGATCGGCATGGAGATGAGCGCGAAGCTCGCCGATTTGCCCCGGAAGTTGCCGCCCCGGACCATGCCGATGGCGGCGGCGGTGGCGATGATGGTGGAGGCGATGGCGGCCATGATCGCGATGGTGAAGGAGTTCCAGGCGGCGGTGCGGAACTTGCCGGCCTCCAGCCCGAAGAAGATCTCCTCATACCAGCGCAGCGAGATGGAGGAGAACCGCGTGATCGAGAGGCTGTCGTTAAAGGAATAGACGGCGACGACGATAAGCGGGGCGTAAAGAATGAAGAGGCAGACGACCGCCACCGCGAAGAAGCCGGGATACCGACGGAGGTCGAAGGCGGCGCGCATCTAAACCTGCTCCCGCGCCTGATTTCGCGCGTAGAAGAAGAGGACGATCAGCACCATCGAGAGGAGGATCATCGCGGAGGCCGCGCCGAAGGGCCAGTTACCGGCCTGGCCCTTGAATTGCTCCTCGATCAGCGAGCCGATCATGAAGTTCTTCGCCCCGCCGAGCAGGTCAGGCGCGAGGAAGGCGCCGAGCGAGGGGACGAAGACGAGGATGCAACCCGCGACGATCCCGGGCTTGACCACCGGGATCACGATGCGGCGGAGGATCGTCCAGCGGCTGGCGTAGAGGTCCGCCGCCGCCTCTGAGAGCGCGAAGTTGTAGCGCTCCACCGCGGCGTAAATCGGCAGGACCATGAAGGGGAGGTAGGAGTAGAAGAGGCCGAGCTGCACGGCGAGGTCGGTGTTCACGATCTGCAAGGGCGCGTCGATCACGCCGAGGGCCATCAGCCCTTCGTTCATCGGGCCGTTGTCGCGGATCAGGAACTTCATGGAGACGGTGCGGATCAGAAGGTTCACCCAGTAGGGTACCGTCACCAGAAAGAGCCAGATCGCCCGTGTGGACGGCGGGCGCGTCGCGATGAACCACGCAGTCGGGAAACCGATGAGGAGGCAGAGGATCGTCGCCACCGCCGCTTGGATGATCGAACGGACGTAGATGGTGATGTAGGTCCATTGGATCGTCGGCGGATCGTCCCCGAATAGGCCGCGGTCGAACAGGAACTGGTCATAGGCGGCCCAGGAGAACTCCCAGATCACGCCGCCGCGAAACTCCTTCGTCAGGAAGGAGTAGGTTGCCATGATCGCGATGGGCGCGAGCAGGAAGAAGGCGATCGTCAGCCACGACGGCGCCAAGAGCCAGAACCGCGCGGGCGCGTAAGTGGAGGAAACCGTCCTGCCGCCGCCGACGCCCGCCGCCATGCGCCTTACTCCGCCAGAAACCGGGCGGCGCCCGGTTGGATGGTGACGAAGGCGGCGTCGCCCTCCGTCGGGCGAGCGGAGGTCTCTTCGTTGTGAAGACGCGCGCGGAGCGTCACGCCATCCGCCAGCCGCGCCTCCACCTGCGTGTCGGCCCCGACATAGACGGAGCCGCCGATGGTCGCCGGCATCGCCCCTTCGGCGGTGGAGACGGCGATGCGCTCCGGGCGGATGGAGACCCAGCCCTTCGCGCCCACCGCCGCGCCGCCGCGCGCGAGCGCGTCGACCGTTCCGTCGCTGAGGCGGCAGGTGGCGGCGTCGCCGTCGGTCGCGATCACCTCGGTCTCGAGGATGTTGGCGTCACCGATGAAGTCGGCGACGAAGCGATTGGCGGGGTGTTCGTAAATCTCGTCAGGCGTTCCGACCTGCTGCACCTCGCCCGCCGACATGACGGCGATCCGGTCGGACATAGAGAGCGCCTCCTCCTGATCGTGGGTGACGAAGATGAAGGTGATCCCGGTTTCCCGCTGGAGCGATTTTAGCTCGGCGCGCATTTCCTGCCTGAGTTTCAGGTCAAGCGCGGAGAGCGGTTCGTCGAGAAGAAGGACCTTGGGGTTCGGCGCCATCGCCCGCGCCAACGCCACGCGCTGCTGCTGGCCGCCGGAGAGTTGCGCGGGGCGGCGATGGGCGAAGGCCTCCAGCTTCACGAGGCGGATCATGTCGGAGACGCGGGTTTCGATCTCGCCCTTGTCGCGACCGAGCATTCTCAGGCCGAAACCGATGTTCTCGGCGACCGTCATATGGGGAAAGAGCGCGTAATTCTGGAAAACCGTGTTCACCGGGCGCTTGTCGGGGGGGAGCGTCTCGATCTCCTCCCCATAGAGGAAGATCTCGCCCGACGTCGTCGCCTCGAATCCCGCGATCATGCGCAGAAGCGTGGTCTTGCCGCAGCCGGAGGGGCCGAGGAGCGTGAAGAACTCGTTGTCGGCGATGTCGAGGGTGACTGATTTGAGCGCCGTGAAGTCGCCGAACTGTTTCCGGACATCGCGGATTGAGACGGCGGCGCTCACGCTCCGGCTACTCTGGATTTCGCGCTTCGCTTCATGCCCACCCGACCTTCGCTGCACTGCACAATACGCTAAACCGACTAACGTCGCGAAGCATAGAGTTAATTTCGGGCGGGCTTCAGCGCGGCGACTTCCCGCCGGAAGGGCAGCGCGTCGCCGATGTCCAGCGCGTCCAGCTCCCGCGCGTAGCGATGGCCGGCGTAAGTCGCCCAGGCGATCGGGCCCGGCGCCTGCGCATCGCCAATGATGCGGACGGAGCGGAGGCCGGCGTCCGCCCACTCCGCTTCCCGCGCCTTCAGATCGCGCCAGAGGGCGTCGGTGGGGAGGCGCGAGGCGACCATGACGAGCGTGTCCGCATCGATCCGCGCGCGCCGGTCGGTGTAGCTGCAATTGGCCTCCACCGCCCCGGCATGGGTTGCGGCGAGGCCGGTGTTGAGGCGGATGTCGACGCCCATGTTCGCGAGGCGGGCATGGATCGTCGCCTGCTCCAGCGTGTTGTTCGTCCACTCGGAGACGAAAGCGGCGGGGGTGATCAGCGTCACTTCGCAGCCCTTCTGAACCAGGAGCTCCGCCAACACGCCGCCCATGTAGTAATGATCGTCGTCGTAAAGGACGACGCGGCCCGAGGGGACGTTCCCCGCCATCAGATCGTCCGGCGTGAAGATCGGTAAAGCGGGATCGAGCGTTGGGCTGACCACGTGCTGGCGCGAGACGCCGTCGCGCCGCCAGGTGGATCCGGTTGCGACGCAGACGTTCTCGAAGCCGAACTCAAGCACCTGATCGGCTGTGAGTTCGCTCGCCAGATAAGTCTCTACGTTGGGCTTCTGCGAAAGCTGGTATTCGCGATAATCCGCGACCCGCCCCCATGCCGAAAGACCCGGCAGCAGCCGCTCGCGCGCGACGCGACCGCCAAGGGTCGCGCCCGCCTCGGCCAGCGCGACGTCGTAGCCCCGCTCGGCGCAGGCGCGCGCGGCCTCCAGCCCCGCGGGGCCGGCGCCGATGACGAGGACGTTTCCGCTCTCCCCCTTCGCCGCGATGCGTTCGGGATGCCAGCCTTTGCGCCACTCCTCCATGAAGGTGGGGTTCTGGGTGCAGCGGCTGATCGACATGGTCATGTCGCCGGTGATGCAGATATTGCAGCCGATGCACTCGCGGATGTCGTCGATCCGCCCTTCCTCGATCTTTTTCGGCAAGAACGGGTCGGCGATGGACGGGCGGGCGCAGCCGATGAAATCGAGCACGCCGCCCCGAACCTGCTTCGCCATCACATCCGGGCTGGTGAAGCGCCCGACGCCGACGACTGGTTTGTCGGTCAGCGACTTGATGCCGGAAATCAGGTTCTCCTGCGCCGCCTCCTCCACGAAACGCGAGGGGCCGGAGCAATCCTCCCACGCGCCATGCGCGAGATCCCAGAGGTCCGGCATGTCGGCGTTCATCTCGATGTAGTCGCGGACCTCCGCGTTGGAGAAGCCCAGATCGCCAACGGCTTCGGACAGGGAGAGGCGGAAGGTCAGCGCCATCTCCCCCCCCACCGCCTCGCGCATGTCGGCGAAGACTTCCCGCGCGAAGCGGCCCCGGTTCTCCAGCGACCCGCCGTATTCGTCGCCCCGGTGATTGGTGACCGTGGAGAGGAAGTGCTGGAAAATCCCGAAGCCGTGCGCGCCGTAGAGGCAGATCAGCTCGAACCCCGCCGTCCGGCAGCGCTTCGCCGCGTTCACGAACCAGCGGCGGAGGTTGCGGATATCCTCCTTGTCCAGCGCGCGGGCCTGCACCGGATCGTTGGTGAAGGTGCGGATCGGCTGGGCGGAGACGGCGAGCGGCACCTCTTTGGAGTAAAGGTTCGGGCCGTTCACCCCGGAATAGGCGAGTTCGATCCCCGCGAGCGCTCCGCCCGCCTTCATCGCCTCCGCCTGCCGGGCGATCAGAGGAATATCGTCGTCGTCCCAGAGATGCAGCTCGATGAAGGGCGCAATCTCGGAGGTATGGTGGATCTCGCACTGCTCGGTGAAGACGACGCCCCAGCCGCCCTCAGCCTTCACTCGGCGCATCTCCGCCGCCGCCGACGGGTCGCGATAGCCTGCGCCGTTGCAGTGGGGCACCTGATAGAAGCGATTTTTCGCAGTGTGCGGGCCGATCGCCATCGGCTCGAAGAGAACGCTGTAGCGGGGATCCATGGGCGAGGGTCTTCTCTGTTGATCGGTCATCGACGCGACGTTAGGCGAGGATCGGGCGCGCGGGAATAGGCCGCCCGCAACGCATTGCGAAACGCGCTTGCCGATGCGCCGCCTTGGCGGCTAAACCGTCCCCCATGAAACAGGTGATCCTGATCGACGACCGCATGCGGTTGCCGTGGCGCTTCTTCGCCGCGCGCGCGGGGCTCGTCGCGGGCTGAGTTGGCCGAAGCGCCAGCCTGTTTCCAACCAATTCAACCGGGGAGATGATGAAATGTCCGGCCCGAAGACCCTCTACGATAAAATCTGGGACGCCCATGTCGCCCACGAAGCCGAAGACGGCACATGCCTTCTCTATATCGACCGCCACCTCGTCCATGAGGTGACGAGCCCGCAGGCCTTCGAAGGCCTGCGCATGACCGGGCGCAAGGTGCGCCAGCCGGGCATGACCGTAGCGGTGCCGGATCACAACGTGCCGACCTCCGACCGCTCCGCCGGGATCGCGGACGAGGAGAGCCGCATCCAGGTCGACACCCTCCGCCAGAACGCGAAGGATTTCGGCGTCACCTATTACGACGTGGACGATATCCGTCAGGGCATCGTCCACATTGTCGGGCCTGAGCAGGGCTGGACCCTGCCGGGCATGACGGTCGTCTGCGGCGACAGCCACACGGCGACCCACGGCGCCTTCGGCGCGCTCGCCCACGGCATCGGCACCTCGGAGGTGGAGCATGTGCTCGCCACCCAGACGCTGATCCAGAAAAAATCCAAGAATATGAAGGTGGAGATCACCGGCTCGCTCGCTCCGGGCGTGACGGCGAAGGACATCACCATGGCCGTGATCGGCGAGACCGGCACGGCGGGCGGCACCGGCTACGTCATCGAATATTGCGGGCAGGCGATCCGCGAGCTTTCGATGGAGGGCCGGATGACCGTCTGCAACATGGCGATCGAAGGCGGCGCCCGCGCCGGCCTGATCGCGCCGGACGAGAAGACCTTCGAATACGTGCAGGGCCGCCCCCACGCCCCGAAAGGCGCGCAGTGGGAGACCGCGCTCGCTTACTGGAAGACGCTCTTCACCGACGAAGGCGCGCATTTCGACAAGGTGATCACGATCAAGGGCGAAGACATCGCTCCGCTCGTCACCTGGGGCACCAGCCCCGAGGACGTGCTGCCGATCACGGCCGAAGTGCCGGACCCGTCGACGTTCGAAGGCGGCAAGGTCGACGCCGTCGCCCGCTCTCTCGACTATATGGGTCTCGCGCCGGGCACGAAGCTGCAGGACGTGGCGATCGACACGGTCTTTATCGGCTCCTGCACCAATGGCCGGATCGAGGATCTGCGCGAGGTCGCGAAGGTCGTCGAAGGCAAGCAGGTGAAGGTCGGCCGCGCGATGGTCGTTCCCGGCTCCGGCCTCGTGAAGGCGCAGGCGGAGGAAGAGGGGATCGCCGACATCCTCAAGGCCGCCGGGTTCGACTGGCGGGAGCCCGGATGCTCCATGTGCCTCGCCATGAACGCCGACAAGCTGGCGCCGGGGGAGCGCTGCGCCTCCACCTCCAACCGCAACTTCGAGGGGCGGCAAGGGAAGGGCGGACGCACCCACCTGATGAGCCCCGGCATGGCCGCTGCGGCGGCGCTGACAGGACGGCTCGCTGACGTGCGGAACGTCTGAACGTCTTCGCGAATTTAGTCGAGAAAGGCCCCGTGCTGACGCCGGGGCCTTTTGTCTTCAAGCGATCCGATCAGTGGCAATGATACGGCACGGAAGCGTTATGGCAGCCCGCGCTGTCGAGACCGCCGCTGTGCTGCGGCGCGTCGATCGTTTCGCCATTTGGCAGATGAACATGGCCTGAGTAAAAGACGACTGGCTCTCTCATGAAGTTGTAATTCTGGACGCCATATGCGGCTGAAGCGACGATAGTGGCCACCGCTGCGGCGATAATAGTCTTCGTTTTCATGTCTTGTTTCCTCTTCAGGCTCTTCTGCGGCGCCGTTTCGCTCAAGCGCGGACATGCGTTCGGCATCGAACGTTAACGGCTGTCTGAGTTCTTTCGATTTGACGCGGTCCATCCTTGATCTGGATCAAGCAAAGACCAGCGCCCGGCCCTCCCGAACGGTGAGAGCGAGGGCCGCTGTGGACCATTCGCCTCCCTTCGCCAGTTCCGGGAAGAGCGCGAGGATCTCGCGTCGGCTCTCCTCCCCCAGCCCGTCGATGACGGCGCGCCCGGGGTGGAGGCTTTCGGTCGCCGCGCCGTTGGCGAAGACGATCTCGTGGCGATCGAAGAGGAGGTGGATGTAGGTCGCGCCTTCCACTCCACTCCGCCTGGCGTTAGCCGGGGCGAGGGCCCTGGCGGGGACGAGAGCCTCCGGCGCGCCGAAGAGCAACTCGACCATCGGGCCCGTCGCCAGCATTCTGTGCTGGGGAGAGACAGTGAGGTCGGCGTAGGGCGCGCCCGCGCCCATGGCCCCTTTCGCGATGGTGACGGGCGCGTGCTCCGGCGCGTCCCGCAACTCCTTCCCAGTGAGGCGTCGCCGGGCGATCTGACGGATGGGGCGGGGGCCGTGGTCGCGGGTCGTCACGAGGTCGCCCGCGCGCAGCGTCTCCACCGCCCGTTCGCCGTCGGGCGTCTCGATCATCGCGCCCGGCGTGAAGCAGACGATCAGGCCGCGCTCGAACACCGCGAGGCCAAGCGTTTCGTCCAAGTGGTTGACCTCGCCGTCCTGGGACTGCTCTTCGCGCAGGCGCAGGCGAACCGTGTCATTATTGGCGTTCAGCCCGCGGATTTCGATGTTCGCGGCCTCGGCGTCGTTCAGCGTCTGCGTCTCGGCCGCGATGATCGGGTCGAGGAAATCCGCGCCCAGACCGAACGTGTCGGTCGATTCGTCGAAGCCGCCGGCGGTGAGGGCCGTGCCCTCTGTTCCGTCGCCGCCCGGTTCGATGGCGATCCAGCCGATGGTTTCGTTTCCGTGGACGCCGTCCTGTTCCTCCTCCTCCTGCAGGCGGATCTCGAACCCGTTTTCGGTGATCTGGAACGGATCGCTGTCGATGGCGATCGGGTCGTTGTTCGACGCCGTCGTCGTTAGGACGACCGGCGGGCCGGTTTCGAAGGCGTCGTCGAAGGCGACCGAGCCCGCCGTGCTGCTGGCGTCGGCGTAGCCCGCCTTGATGATCCGCCCGTCGGCGAGCTCATGCTCGCCTTCTTCGATCGCGACCCAGTTGATCGTCTCCGTCGCGCCGTGGGGGCCATCGTGGTATTCCCATTCCTCGACGATGAACTTGAACCCGTCGGGACGGATCTCCGTTATGCGGAAGATGTACTGGTTGCCGCCGGAATTGGTGCCGGTCAGATGGATGACGGGGTTGTCGATCTCGCGCTCGAAAAAAACTTCGCGTTCAACGTTCTCCGGAGAGAAGTTGCCGCGAAATGTCCCCGCTTCTCCGATCGCACCCATAGCTTGTTAAACGCCTGTCCGCACCGCCGTTTGACTGGTCAAGCTCCCACTGGAAATGGACCAAATTGGGATTTGGCGAAGGCCAATTGTGGCGTTTTCAGCCTGATATGGGCCTTTCAAGCTCCACGTCGCGCGGCGTCGCGGCGATCAGCTTCGGCGCGAGCAGGGCGAACCAGAGGCTGACGGCGACGAGATAGGCGCCCATCCAGTAGCACTGCGTCTCGAACCCGACGCCCGCGTCCAGCAGCGCGCCGCTGACCCCGGGACCGAGGGCGGAGGCGAGCACCATGATCGCCGCCGCGATCGCCTTGATCCCGCCGAGCCAGCGCGTCCCGTAAAGCTCCGCGAAAAGGGCGCCGTGAACCACGGTGACGCCGCCGGTGCCAATCCCCGCGACCGCCAGCGCGGCCGCCCCGGCCCAGAGCGGGCCCGCGACGCCCATCAACGCCGCGCCCGCCGCCCAGCCGAGCAGGTAGACGGGCAGAAGACGGATCGCGCCGAACCGATCCGCCGCCCATCCGAAGGCGAAGCTCGCCGCGATGGTCAGGACGGAAAAGGCTGGATAGGCGATGGCGGCGTAGTCGATGGCGGCCCAGCCCTTGATTTCCGTCAGGTGGATGATCTGGAAGAAGATCACCGTGCCGATCCAGCTCGGCCCGAGAAGTCCGGGGAGGAGCGCCCAGAAAACCCAGTGGCGCCGCATCTCCGCCCGCGTCCAGTGCCGCTCCTCCATCCCCGGCGAGACGACGAGGTCCGCGACCTGTTTCGGCGAACGCTCCTTGCGCAGCAGCCAGAGGAGAAGAGGCGCGACGACGAAGATCAGCGCCGCCGCAGCGACCAGCCAGCTCGCCCGCCAGCCGATCAGGCCGATCACCGTGAGCGCCGCGGCGGGCAGGACGGCCTCGCTCGCGGAAAAGCCGAGGGAGGCGACGGCCACCGCGCGGGCGCGGTTGGCGCGGAACCATTTGCCCATGGCGGTGAAGGCGACATGGCTCAGCATGCCTTGCCCGCAAAACCTCAGCCCGAACACGAGCGCCCCCAGCATCCACCAGGAGGAGACGTTGGCGATCCCGACGCAGATCGCCGAGAACGCGGCGACGATCAGGAGCGCCAGCGTCCGCGCCCGCCAGACGTCGGCGAGCCGCCCGGCTTGCGTCAACACGACTGCGGAAGTCAGCGTCGCCGCCATATAGATCGCGCCCCAGTCGCCATGGGAGAGGCCGAACTCCTCGCGCCACGCCCCGGCGTAGAGGGAGATGAAGAAGGTCTGCCCGAACCCCGTCGCTCCGGCCATCAGAGCGCCCGCTCCGAGCCAGGGCGCGTTGGCGATGAGAAACCGGGAAAACCCAGCGCTGTCCGTCACTTGTTAGGCCAGGGCATGCGCAGGGGCGAGCGCTGTGCGCCGCCCAGCGGCGGGGCCTCCGCCCCTTCCGCTTCGCGCATGGGAGAGAAGCCGTAATCCGCCGCGCCGAAGGTCGCGCGCAAACCTTCGGGCGTGGGCGCGCCCGCGGTCGAGGCGCCGATTTCGGCGTCGATCCGCGGGCCCGGCGGATGAACCCCGCTTTCGGCGCCGACGACCGGCGCGGGCGGGCGCGGCGCGCCGGGTTTGGAGCGGAACTCGCCCCCCGTCATCTGCGCCGCCGCCTGCGCGATACCGCAAACGGATAGCGTCGCCGCCATACTGAGCCGCAATCTCATGCCTTCGTCCCCTTCAGGCGTCACCTAAGCGGGAGCCGCGGCGTCCTCCAAGACGAAAGGAGCGATCTTGCGCGGTTTCACGGCGCGTGGTTTATCCGCGCAACGGGTTCAGGAGGCTCAAGATGGACAAATTCACCACGCTCACCGGCGTCGCGGCGCCTATGCCGCTGATCAATGTCGACACTGACATGATCATCCCAAAACAGTTCCTGAAGACGA
>JBCAXH010000043.1:0-22771 GCA_038534155.1 Pseudomonadota bacterium | reverse complement strand
GGCGCTTGGCGTGATCGTGACGCTTTCGGGCGTCGCCGTCGTCGCCTCCAAGGGCGATGTCGACGTGATCCTCTCGCTCGCGCTCAACCATGGCGATCTCCTGATGCTGATCGCCGCGCTGTTCTACAGCGCCTATACGGTTGCGATCCGCGTTCGTCCGGACGTGCCGGGGGAGGCGCTCTTCACCCTCTTCGCCGTGATCGCCGCCTTCGCCGCGATCCCCATGGCGGTGTGGGAGACGACGACAGAGGGTTTCTACTGGCCCACCGCGACCGGCTGGGGCCTGACGGTGATCGTCGCGATCTTCCCATCCTGCCTGGCGCAGCTCTTTTTCCTGCGGGGGGTGGACCTGATCGGACCGGCGCGGGCCGGGGTCTACATCAACCTTGTGCCGATCTTCGCAGCGATCCTCGCCGTCATCGTGCTGGGGGAGGTGTTCGCCGCTTATCACGGGCTCGCGCTGGCGCTCGTCCTCGGCGGCATCTGGCTGGCGCAGCGCAAATAGAGCAGCGAGCGAAATCATCGGCTCAAAAAAGACCGCAAAGGATGCCCACTCTTCGGGCGCCTTTTGCGTCAGTCTTTTCGCTGGCTGCTTTTGCGCCGCGCCGCCAATGGATTCAGGAAACGACGATGGCGTGAATGCCAGCCGCCGTCGTGCCGGTCGCCCGCACCCGGCGCACGCCGCAGGCGAGGAAGCCGTTGTCGGGCAGCGTCACCGTCCGGTCCTGGCCCTTCTGGCTGGTGAAGACGACGGCGCCGCCGATCTCCACGTAAAGCGACACCGCCACATCCGGCAGATCGGCTCCGTCATTGGGGATCACCGGCGCGTAATCCACGCCGGGCCCGGCCAGAGAGGTGGAGCGGGTGTTAAAGGGGTTCGACATCGGAGGCGCCTCCTGTTCGCTACGGGAATGGGATTGTCGGGAGTTCGCCGCCGTCCTATCCCCAAGTGGTGAATTTTCGGCTAATTCGACGAAAATCGTTCGGGAGGGAGAGGAAATGGACGACCGCGCGCTGCTCAGGGCCATGTTCGACGCCGCCGTGGCCGCGGCGCTCCCGGCGAAGCTGATCCCCGCCTACCTGCCGACGCCGCCGGAGGGGCGGACCATCGTGATCGGGGCCGGCAAAGCCTCCGCCGCCATGGCCGCCGCGTTCGAGGCCGTGTGGGATGGGCCGCTTTCGGGCCTCGTCGTCACCCGATACGACCACGCCGTCCCCTGCGAGCGGATCGAGATCGTTGAGGCCGCGCACCCCGTCCCCGACGCAGCTGGGCTGGACGCCACGCGCCGCATCCTCGCCCTCGCCGAAAGCGCTGGGCCGGACGACCTCGTGGTCGCGTTGATCTCGGGCGGCGGCTCCTCTCTCCTCACGCTGCCCGCCGAGGGGATCGCCTTCGAAGACAAGCAGGCGCTCAACGACGCCCTCCTGAAATCCGGGGCGCCCATCGACGAGATGAATGCGGTGCGCAAACACGTCTCCGCAATCAAGGGCGGCCGCCTCGCCGCCGCCGCGCACCCCGCGCGGGTCGTGACTCTGGCGATCTCCGATGTGCCCGGCGATGATCCCGCCGTCATCGCCTCCGGCCCCACCGTGGCGGACCCGACCACCTTCGCCGACGCCCGCGCCATACTCGCGCGGCGCGGCGTGACCCCGGCGCCCGCGATCGGCGCGCATCTGGAGGCGGCGACGGCGGAGACCCCGAAACCCGGCGATCCTCGCCTCGCGTCAACTGATCTTCGCATGATCGCAACGCCCGCCATGTCGCTGGAGGCGGCCGCCGCAATCGCCCGCGACATCGGCGTGGAGCCCCTGATCCTCGGCGATGCGCTCGAAGGCGAATCCGTCGATCTCGGCCGAGAGATGGCCCGCGACGCCATGGTCCGCACCGGCCCCCTCGTCCTCCTCTCGGGCGGTGAGACGACCGTGACCCTGAAGCCCGGCGAAAGGCCCAAGGGACGCGGCGGCCGCAATGTCGAGTTCCTCCTCGGGCTGACGGAGGCGCTGAACGGCGCCGCCAACATCTCCGCCCTTTCCTGCGACACCGACGGGGTGGATGGGATGGAAGACGTGGCCGGCGCTCTGGTCGACCCGACCACCATCGCTCGCGCCGAAGCGCAGGGCGCCAGCCTCGCTCAGGCCATCGAAGACCACGACGGCCACGGCTTCTTCGCCGCCCTCGGCGATCAGGTGATCACCGGCCCGACGCTGACCAATGTCAACGATTTCCGGGCGGTCCTGATCCGCTGACGTCGCCGCCAATCGTTTCGATTGACAAGGTCCTAAGCGACGAATACGCGAGCGCGCATTCATTGGCGAAAGGACTTTAGCGATGAAATTAGTGAATGCGGCCTTGGCCGGAGCACTCCTCATGCTGGCGGCGTGCGTGCAGCCCCCCGCGCCGCAGGAAACCTTGCAGACGCTGCGATACGAGGGCGCGATGGTGACGTTCGCGCCGGATGCGCGCGAAGCCGTGAGCCGCGAAGTGAACGAGGCCGAATTCGGCCGTCAGATCGCCGATGCGGTGACGGCGAGCCTTGCGGATCGTCAGGGATCTCGCCCGGCGACGATCGAGATAAACGTCGTCTTCTACACGTTGCCCAAGGGCGCGGCGGCTATCGTTCCGTTTGCGACGAAGGTGCCGACGCTGATCACCGAAGTAACTTTGAAGGACGCGGACACCGGCGCGGTGATCGGCGGCAAGACCAGCCTCGCGGCGAATTACGCCAGCCCCGGCGGCATTTTCGTAGGCTCCGGCGCGGTCTCCGAAGCCGATGAACAGGCGCGACAGGTTATCGGCGAGTATGTGGCGGCTCTGAGAACGTTGCTGACGGAAACACAGCCTCAATCGTGACGCTTACGGGGCGGCGACCCTGATCTCGCCGTCCTCTTCGGCCACCGGGATCGCCTCCAGCGCGCAGCCGAGACCCAACCCCTCGCGGCCCTCGCCAGTCGCGGCGTCGAACCCCGCCGAATGGTTCGTGCAGCGCAGCACCGCACCATCCGCCGACATCAGCCTGTCGCCCTTGTGATCCAGCGGCAGGAACTGATGCGGGCAAGCGTTCACAAAAGCCCGAAGGCCAGCGTCCCCCCGCGCCAACAGCACCGGAAACGCCCCCAGCGTCAGCGTCTTCGTCCCGCCCACCGGAACGTCGGACGCCCGCGCGAGGACTGTCCCCGGCGCGGGCGCGTCGCGATAATCGGTCCAGCTCATTCGGCCGCCAGAACGCCTCGATTGATCTGATCCATCTCGATCGACTCGAAGAGCGCCTTGAAGTTGCCCTCTCCGAACCCGTCGTCGCCTTTGCGCTGAATGAACTCGAAGAAGATCGGCCCGACTACGGTCTTGGAGAAGATCTGGAGGAGGATCCGCGTCGTCCCTCCGTCCACGACACCTTCGCCGTCGATCAGGATGCCGTGCTGCTTCATCCGCTCGATCGGCTCCTCATGGTCCTGCACGCGCTTGTGGGACATGTCGTAATAGACGTCCGGCGGCGCCGGCATGAACTCCAGCCCGTTCGCCGCCAGCGCGTCGACCGAGGCGTAGATGTCGTTCGTCGCCACCGCGATATGCTGAATGCCCTCGCCATTGTACTCGCGCAGGTATTCTTCGATCTGGCTGTTCTCATCCGCGCTCTCGTTGATCGGGATGCGGATCTTTCCGCAGGGCGAGGTCAGCGCGCGGGAGAAGAGGCCGGTCTGCTTGCCCTTGATGTCGAAGAACCTGATCTCCTTGAAATTGAAGATGCCGGAATAGAACCCGTACCACTTGTCCATATTGCCGCGATGGACGTTGTGGGTGAGGTGGTCGAGATAGAAGAACCCGAGCCCCTCCGGCTTCGGATCGACCCCGCCCAGCCACTCGTAGTCATTGGCGTAGGGCGAACCGCCGTCCCGGGCCACGAAGTAAAGGAGCGACCCGCCGATCCCGAGGATCGCGGGCGCGTCCATCACCTTGTCGTCGCCATGATAACCCTTGGCGCCATTCGCCACCGCATGGTCGTAAGCCTGCTGCGGATCGACCACCCGCCACGCCATGGAAGACGCGCAGGGCCCGTGCTCCTTGACGAAATCAGCGGCGAAATCCTTCGGCTCCGCGTTCACCAGGTAGTTCACGTCGCCCTGACGATAGAGCGTCACGTCCTTCGTCTTGTGCTTGGCGACCGCCGTATAGCCCATGACCTTGAAGAGCCTGTGGAGCTCTCCCGGCTCCGGATGCGCGAACTCGACCCACTCGAACCCATCAGTTCCAGCGGGATTCTGCGCGTCGATGACGGCGGGTTCTGCGTCGTGCGGGAAGGGACCCATGTCTCGTTCTCCTCTCCAGAATGGCGATTTCATGCAGAGATAAGCGATATCACGCGAGTTTTCCGTGCGTTTTGCGGGATCAGCGCTAGACTAACTCACAAACCTCGCATGAAATCGCTGAAGGATGCGCGAAATGGAGCAGGAACGGCGTGAGAAGACGAAGAATCAAAAGTCACCGCGAAAGGCGCCCGAATCTGGGGCGGCTTTCGCGTCAGTTTCTTCTCACGGCGATCTTGACGGGTTCGACCGCCGGATTCTCTCCGCCCTGCAGGAGGACGCCTCCCTCACCAACGCGGCGCTTTCGGAGCGCGCCAACCTCTCCCCCTCCCAATGCTCCCGTCGCCGCATCGCGTTGGAGGAGGCGGGATACATCAAAGGCTACCGGGCCGAGCTCGACGCCCCTCGCCTCGGCTACGCGGTGGAGGCGTTCAGCCGCGTCACACTGATCGACCATGCGGAGGGGACGACTGAGGCGATCACCGGCTTCTTCGACGGGCTGGAGGAGGTTCTGGCCGCCTACACCCTCACCGGCGACGCCGATTACCTGCTCCACGTCAGGGTCAAATCCCTCGACGACCTCGCCGCCTTCGTCCACCGCCGCCTCCTGCCCCATCCGAAGGTCGCGCAGGTCCGCTCCGATATCGTTCTGCAACGGGCGGGGCGGGTGAAGGGCGTGCCCGTTTGAAACCGGCGCTCTTTGAATCCAGCGCAGAAATCATACCCGAAAGGAAAAGAACAAATTATGAACGTCCTTGCGTTATCCCACGCTGGGCAGCTATTTACGATTACCGCGCGAGAAAACAGGATTCCCATGCCCCGGACCCCGACCTTCTACGAGTTCTTCGCAGGCGGCGGCATGGCGCGCGCCGGGCTGGGCGATGGCTGGCGCTGCCTGTTCGCCAACGATTTCGATCCCAAGAAGGCGATGGCTTATCAGGCGAACTGGGGCGTCGGGGGCGAACTCGCCATCGGCGATGTCAACGACATCCGCGCCGCGAACCTGCCGGGGACGGCGGACCTGATGTGGGGCTCCTTTCCTTGTCAGGACCTGTCGCTCGCAGGCGTCGGCGCGGGGCTTAAGGGAAAGCGCTCCGGCGCCTTCTTTGCCTTCTGGGATCTCGTCCGCGAACTCGGGCGGGACGGGCGCGCGCCGAAAATCGTAGCGGTCGAAAACGTCACTGGCGCTCTGACCTCCCATGAGGGACGGGATTTCGCCGCCATGATACGCACCTATGCGGAGGCGGGTTATCGCGTCGGCGCTGTCGTCATCAACGCCTCCGCCTTCGTTCCGCAATCGCGGCCGCGCCTCTTCGTCATCGGCGTGCATGAAAGCGTGCCGCCGCCCGATAAGCTATGCGCCTCTGGACCCGTGCCGCCCTTTCACACGACGGGGTTGGTCAAAGCGTGCGAACGGCTGCCGCGCGCGCTCCGGTCGTCGCTCCTTTGGTGGAACCTGCCCACGCCGCCGCTGCGCAATCAGGCCTTCGCCGACCTGATTGAAGATGCGCCCGACAGCGTCGCCTGGCATGACGCCGCGCAAACCGAAGCGCTGCTCGCCATGATGTCGGCCGTCAATCGCGCCAAGGTGGAGGCCGCGCGCCGCGCCGGTCGCCGCATGGTCGGCGGGGTCTATAAACGCACCCGGCCGGATGGGGAGGGACGCAAGGTCCAGCGCGCCGAAGTGCGCTTCGACGACGTCGCTGGATGCCTGCGCACCCCGGCGGGCGGATCGAGCCGTCAGACGATCATGATCGTCGAGGGCGACAACATCCGCAGCCGCCTGATCTCCGCGCGGGAGACCGCGCGACTGATGGGTCTGGGCGACGATTACGTCCTGCCGCGCAACTACAACGAATCTTATCACCTGACCGGCGACGGCGTGGTCGCCCCGGTGGTCAGGCACATCACCGAACACGTATTCGAGCCGCTTCTGGGCTTGAGGGAGGATTCAGCCGCAGCTCAGGTCGGATAGAGCATGGTAAGCACATTTATCGACAACACGGATGTGCCGCCTTTCGAGACTGAGGATTTGCGACGAAGACTCGCCGCTTTTCTCAATTCACCCTTTGCCCCCGATCATGGCGACCCAATGAAAGTTGGCGACTACAAATGGGGCGTCTACGCCTTCTTCGATTACGACGGGGAGCCGATCTATGTGGGCCAGACCAACGAAAAGCTCCGCACCCGCATTCGCCGCCATCTGACTAACCAGCGAACCGATGCCGTCGCCATGTCCGTGCTGGACCCGTTTGAAGTCCTCGAGATCGAAGTCTGGCCGCTCGCCGATCTCCAACTTACGAGCGGTGCGGACAGTTTAGGCAAAGAACGGCTTAACGCACTCGAACGTGTAATTACCAAGCGCTCCGTAGATGCATCGGAGTTTAAGGCCATTCTCAATGAGAAAGACGCCCCCTTAGGATCGATGACTATCGAACCGCCCAAGTCTTTGCGCGGCCGTATCGTCTCGGATCGGGTATACGAGATACGATCTCATCCCGACTTTCGCATCGCCCGCCGTGCTCAGGTCATTGCTCGTTTGGCTCAAGTTATCTCCGAGCGCAAAGTTCAGACCGGCCTGCGTAGGGTCCTGCTGACACAAGCAAAACGATTGCAATGGCTGGCCAGCCGACGTTTTCAGGGAAGTTCCCCAGTGGAAGTGGAAATCGACCTCGACCTCGACCTCGATTAATCGATTTATGATTGCGCCCGTTGGGAACAAAGATTCTTCTGTGCCATTTCAAATTGCCAAGAACGCAGAGAATATCCAGTTTACTATTTTTCTATGATTTCCATTTGTTCATGGAATGTAACCGATGGAGCGTTTTCTTAGCGCGAACCTCAAAGCGCAAAAAAACGGGGCCTTTCGGCCCCGCCAAGTCATTTTAAATCAGGCTTCTTTTCTGCCCGGTTTCTCGCCTGCGGCCTGTTCGAGAAGCGGGCGCCGAAGCGCCCGCCGAAGTCGTTAGGAGCAGCCCGTCGTCGCGCCGCAATTGTCGCATTTCAGGCAGGTGCCGTTCCGGACCAGCATGAAATTGCCGCACTCGCCGCAGGGGTCGCCCTCGTAACCCTTCATTTTGGCCTCCGCCCGCTGACGGCTGACGTCGATCGCGGCGATGGAGGTCGGAGCGGCCGTAACCGCCTCCGCCACGACCATCGTCCCGGTCGCGACCTCCGTCACCGCCGCGCCGAGCGCAGCGGTCGGAGCGCTGCCGCCGCCGCCGTTCACCACGAACAGCTCCTTCGGCGCCCGGCCCCGGTGGAAGCCGTTGGAGGCCGCCGCGCGGATCGCCTCGATCTTCGCCAGCGCATCGTCAGACGCCTCGGTGAAGTTGCGCAGACCCTCTTTCTCTCCCCGGCCGATCTCGTCGTAGCGGGTGCCCTCGGGCTCCACATGCGCCAGATCGGTGCGGTCGAGATAGCTGATCGCCAGCTCGCGGAAGATGTAGTCGAGGATCGATGTCGCGTTCTTGATGTTGTCGTGGCCCTGCACCATTCCCGCCGGTTCGAACCGGGTGAAGGTGAAGGCCTCCACGAACTCCTCCAGCGGCACGCCGTACTGAAGGCCCATCGAGATCGCGATGGCGAAGTTGTTCATCATCGCGCGGAAGGCGGCGCCTTCCTTGTGCATGTCGATGAAGATCTCGCCGAGGCGCCCGTCGTCGTACTCGCCGGTGTGGAGGTAGACCTTGTGGCCGCCCACGGTGGCTTTTTGGGTGTAGGACTTGCGCCGATCCGGCAGGCGCTCGCGCTCCCGCTTCGCGGCGATCTCCTTGATGACCACCTTCTCGACGATCTTCTCGGCCATGACGGCGGCCTGCTTGGCGACCGGAGCCTCCATCAGCTCCTCCGCCTCGTCCTCATCCTCGATCAGTTGCGTCGCCAGCGGCTGCGAGAGTTTGGAGCCGTCGCGGTAGAGCGCGTTGGCCTTCACCCCGAGCCGCCAGGAGAGGGCGTAAGCGTCCTTCACCTCTTCGACGGTGGCGTCGTTCGGCATGTTGATCGTCTTGGAGATCGCGCCGGAGATGAAGGGCTGCGCCGCCGCCATCATCTTGATGTGGCTGCCCACCGAGAGATACCGTTTGCCGATCTTGCCGCAGGGGTTGGCGCAGTCGAAGACGCCGTAATGCTCCTCGCCGAGGCCCGGCGCGCCTTCCAGCGTCATCGTTCCGCAGACGAAGTTGTTGGCCGCTTCGATCTCGGCTTTCGAGAAGCCGATCTCGCGGAGGAGGTTGAAGGACGGGTCGTTCAGCTTCGCCGCGTCGATGCCGAGCACGTCAGTGCAGAACTCTGCGCCCAGCGTCCACTGGTTGAAGACGAAGGTGATGTCGAAGGCGGTGGCGAGGTTCTCCTCCACCTTCGCCAGCGTCGCGGCGTCGAAGCCCTTCTCGCCCAGCGTGACGTGGTTGACGCCCGGCGCGCCGACCAGCGTGCCGGCGCCCACCGCATAGTCGACGATGGAGGCGATGGCGTTTTCGCCGTAGCCGAGTTTCGACAGAGCGGCGGGAACCGACTTGTTGATGATCTTGAAGTAGCCGCCGCCGGCGAGCTTCTTGAACTTCACCAGTGCGAAGTCCGGCTCGATCCCGGTCGTATCGCAATCCATCACGAGGCCGATCGTGCCGGTCGGCGCGATCACGGTCGCCTGCGCGTTGCGGTAGCCGTGCTTCTCGCCGAGCTCCAGCGCCCGGTCCCAGGCCGCCTTGGCATGGCTGATCAGACGCGCATCCGGGCAGTTGGCGTGATCCAGCGCGACCGGGGTCGTGCGGACGGCCTCATAACCCTTCGCCTCGCCGTAAGCCGCGCGGCGGTGATTGCGCATAACGCGGAGCATGTGCTCGGCGTTCTTCGCGTAGCCGGGGAAGGTCCCGACCTCGGAGGCGATCTCGGCCGAGGTCGCGTAGGAGACGCCGGTCATTACGGCGGTGAGGGCGCCGCAAAGCGCACGGCCGTCATCCGAGTCGTAACCCAGGCCGAGATTCATCAGGAGCCCGCCGATATTGGCGTAGCCCAGCCCGAGCGTGCGGAAGTCGTAGGACCGCTGCGCGATTTCCTGCGACGGGAACTGCGCCATCAGCACGCTGATCTCCAGCGTCAGGGTCCAGATCCGCGTGGCGTGCTCATAGGCTTCGATGTCGAAGACGCCGTCCTTAAGGAAGGTCAGCAGGTTCATCGAGGCGAGGTTGCAGGCCGTATCGTCGAGGAACATATACTCCGAGCACGGGTTGGAGCCGCGAATGGCGCCGTCCTCGGGGCAGGTGTGCCAGTCGTTCACCGTGTCGTGGTACTGCATGCCGGGATCGGCGCAGCCCCAGGCGGCGAGCGCGATGTCGTTCCAGAGCTTGCGCGCCGGAATCTCCTTCGCGACCGAGCCGTCGGTGCGGTTGATCAGCTGCCAGAGCTCGTCCTTCTCCACCGCATCCAGGAAGGCGTCGGTGACGCGGACGGAGTTGTTGGAGTTCTGTCCGGCGACCGTGACGTAAGCCTCAGAATCCCAGTCGGTGTCGTAGGTCGGGAACTCGATCTTGGAGAAGCCCTGCGCCGCATACTGAAGGACGCGGTTCACGTAGGTGTCCGGGATGCGCACCTTGCGCGCCTCGCGGATCGCCGCCTTCAGGCCCGCATTGGTCTTCGGATCGGTCGCGTCTTCGATCTTGCCGTCCCATGCGCGGATCGCGTCGAAGATCTTGTTCAGATGCTCTTCGTGCATCTTGGAGCCGGCGACGAGGGAGGCGACTTTCTGCTCCTCCACCACCTTCCAGTTGATGAACTCTTCAATGTCCGGGTGATCCATGTCGCAGATCACCATCTTCGCCGCCCGGCGCGTGGTGCCGCCCGACTTGATCGCGCCCGCCGCGCGGTCGCCGATCTTCAGGAAGCCCATCAGGCCGGAGGACTTGCCGCCGCCCGACAGCTTCTCGCCCTCGCCGCGCAGCGACGAGAAGTTGGTGCCGGTGCCGGAACCGTATTTGAAGAGACGCGCCTCGCGGACCCAGAGGTCCATGATGCCGCCGTCGCTCACCAGATCGTCGGCGACGGACTGGATGAAGCACGCATGAGGCTGCGGATGCTCGTAAGCGGAGGTGGATTTGGTCAGCTTGCCGGTCTTGTAGTCGACATAGAAATGGCCCTGCCCCGGTCCGTCGATGCCGTAAGCCCAATGCAGGCCGGTGTTGAACCACTGCGGGGAGTTCGGCGCGCCCATCTGGCTCGCCAGCATAAAGCGCATCTCATCGTAATAGGCCTGCGCGTCGGCTTCGGAGGAGAAGTAGCCGCCCTTCCAGCCCCAGTAGGCCCAGGCGCCCGCCAGACGGTCGAAGACCTGCGTCGCGGAAGTCTCCCCGCCGAAGCGCTCGTCTTCGGGCAGCTTGGCGAGTTTCTTGTCGTCGGGGACGGAGCGCCACAGGAACTCTGGCACGCCCTTTTCCTTGACCTTCTTCAGCGCCGCCGGAACGCCCGCCTTGCGAAAGTACTTCTGCGCGAGAACGTCGGAGGCCACCTGGCTCCACTTCGACGGCACGTCCACGTCGTCCAGCTTGAACACGACGGATCCGTCCGGGTTGCGGATCTCGCTCGTCGCCTTGCGGAATTCGATGGCGTCGTATGGCGACGCCTTGGCGGACGTGAAGCTGCGCTCGATCTTCATTCTCTCTCCCCTCTCGCGCTCCGCGTCGGAGCGACTCGTTCTCTATGCGCGGACCATCAAATTCCGTCGCAAGTTCACCGTTCATCAGCGCAACGGCGCTGTTTTTGATTTGATTTGAGCGTCTTACGCACCTCTGGGCTTGGGGCCTATATGCAGGGGTGGATCAGCTCGGAGACACAAGTTGTTGTAAGGTCGACTCTGGGTCAACGAGTATTTTTGACAGAAATGCTACAAAATGTGCTTGACGATTTGGGCAACACCAGATGTGGGCGAACGAATAAGGAACGCAGGGTAAATAGACCGTTAAGGAATGGTTATCCACAGAGTTATCCACAACTCTTGCGCGAATGCCGGCATTGGGCGCCGCCTGGTTCGTCGGAAAACGGCGTGTGATTTGTCGCTGTGAAACGCGAACGGAACGCCAGCGTCGATCAGTAATCAGGCAGTCACGCTGATGGAGGTCGCCATGCTTCACGACGCCGAATTCGCCGCCGCGCTCGACGCGGTCCGCCAGCCGGTCGCCCGGGCCAAGGGTCTGCCCAACGCGCTCTACAACTCGCCGGAGGCGCTGGCGCTGGAGCGGGAGAAGATCTTCCACTCCGGCTGGGCCTCCATCGGGTTCGGCTCGGACGTGCCGGAGCCGGGAGACGCGAAGCCGATCGACTATCTCGGCGCGCCGCTTCTTCTCCTTCGCGACAAGACCGGTCAGGTCCGCGTGTTCGAGAACGTCTGCCGCCACCGCGGCATGATTCTCGTCGAAGAGAAGCGAAATTTCGGCGGCGTGATCCGATGCCCCTACCACTCCTGGTGCTACTCGCTCGACGGCAAGCTGCGTGCGACGCCCCATGTGGGCGGCCCCGGCGTCAACGCGCATGACAGCGTCGACCCGGAGACGACCGGCCTGACTGAAGTGCCCTCCGCCGTCTTCTTCGACGTCGTCTTCGTCAATCTCGACGGAAAGGCCCCCGCCTTCGAGGACTGGGTCGGGCCGCTGACCGGCCAGATGGCGGACTTCATGGGCAAGCCGATCTACCACGCGGCGACGCATTCCGGCTTCTCCTTCGACATCAACGCCAATTGGAAGCTGGTGCTGGAGAACAACTGCGAGAGCTATCACCTGCCCTGGGTCCATCCCGGCCTGAACAGCTATTCGCGGCTGGAGGATCACTATCACCTGCCGGAGCCCGGCGGCTTCTCCGGTCAGGGGACGCTCGTCTACAACCCCGATTACGGCGACGGCCCGGCCTTCCCCGATTTCGCGGGCCTTCCCTCGAAATGGGACAAGGCGGCGGAGTATCCGTCCTTCTATCCCAACACGCTCCTCGGCTTTCACCGGGATCACTTCTGGGCCGCGCATCTCGACCCGAAGGCGCATGACCGGACGATCGAGCGGGTGGAGATCTACTACGCCTCCGAAGAGGCCGCTGTATCGCCTGAGTTCGAGGCCAAGCGGGAGATGAACGCGAAGATGTGGAAGGAGGTCCTCTCTGAAGACCTCTTCGTCACGCAGGGCATGCAGAAGGGGCGCGGGGCGCCGGGTTTCGCGGGCGGCGTCTTCTCCGCCGTGATGGACAGCCCGACCCACGCCTTCCACGCCTGGGTCGCGGAGCGTCTGGCGAAGTGACGGACAGGTCGGCGCTGGATGCGGAGCTGACGGCGCTCCACAACGACGTCGCCCACGCCAGGCGGCTCTCCGAACTGCATGAGGAGGCCGCAGGGATGATGACCGACCCGGCGGCGCGGCGCTTTCAGATCACCCACGCCTGGGTCTTCGCGATGGTCGACGGAGACGAGACCCGCGCCGCCCGGCTGGAGGCGGAGCTGAAAAAGACGGGCGGCCTCTGACCCGTCCACATCCGGACTTACCAGTTGGTAAGTTGCTGACATGGGGAGATACGTCGTCGGCTGCGTAAGCCATGCGGCGGCGTTGTTGCAGGGCGTGACCTGGTGATCCGCCCCCTTCGCTGCGGAGGCTGCTCTGGATGCTCGGGTCAAGCCCGCGCATCACGGGTCGGGGCGGGCGAGCGTCGCTGCATTCGCCGACGCCCTGTCGCGTTCACTTCAACGTCCAGAGTGAGTTCGGCAGTAGCCCCTCGGTGATCTGTCAGGTCCGATTCCAGAGGGCGTGCGGCTTTCGCTCGGTTGGTTCACCCGCTGGTTAACCGCACATCTCCGTGATGCGGAACTTTCCTTCACTTACAATGAAGGTCTGGTTCGAGCCCATAAGTCACTAATGCTGCAGTGCGCACCAATGTCAGCTTTGTCCTCGTCAATGTCGGTCGTGACCTACCCTTTTCCGAGCCAACGCGCTGATGCTTCAGCAACCTGCTCGATAACCGCATTCGAATCACGAAATGGATCGGCGATCATTTCCCTCATCGCGCCTTCCACCATTCCGTGGGCCATGCGCGCCGCAAGCGCCAGATCGACATCGTCACGAAGTTCGGACCTTTCGACCCCATCCCGCATGTGTGCCTCTATCATGCCAAGGACCTGTAGTTTGTCGCGATCGGCTGTCTTCGCGGCGTAGGCCGATAGCGCCATCAGTTGAGCAAGGCTGTCTTCCTTGCTGGCCGCCACAAAGATCGCCCCGACCAAGGCACTAAATCTCTTGGGAAAAGGTGTTTTCCATATCTCTGGAACATCCATCGCGTTCGCGAAAGACTGTTCTGCGCGCTGCAAGACGCCGGTGAGCAGCTCCGCCTTCCCTTCGTAGCGTAGATAGATCGTACCGACGCCAACGCCTGCATCTTTTGCCACCTCGGATAGTCGGGTCGCCTCGAAGCCGTGCTCCGCAAAGTGCGCTTTCGCAGCATCAAGGATGGCTTCGGTCTTCCTGATTTGCGCGGGACTATCTCTCAAATCCGTCATTCGAAAATGAATATCATTCACTTTTTCTCTTGCCTAGCGCCTGGACCATCCTAAATGAATGAAATTCATTCATGTGAGGTCAGAGATAGATAGACGCAGTTTTACGGTGAAGAGCTTTGCGCTCTTGATTCATGCGGGGCGGTCCCGACTGACAAAGGAGACGTACCATGCCAGGCGAAACCGCCGAGCTCGCACCCGGCACGAACCGGGATTTTAGCTTTACAGTAGCAACCAGCGCGCCGGACAAAGTCTGGCGTCTTTGGACAACGCCATCGACCTGGGGCAACTGGGATAAGGGATTGAAGTCGGCGTCTATGGCCAAGGAGATGGCTCTCGGTCCGACCGGCCAAACCATGCCTTTGTCCGGACCTGCGTCACAGTTCGAAGTGACAGAGTTTGAGTCCCAACACTCTTATTCGTTCCTAACGCGTCTTCCTTTGGCGCAACTAACGGTTGCGCGCTCGTTCAACGCGGATCGATCAGAATTTACTCACCGGGTTCGCTTCAGTGGACCGCTGGCCTTCGTATTTGCGCGCATGTTTGGTACCGGGTTCCGGAAGGCACTTCTGCCAACCATGCGCACTCTGAATGCTCCGGCGGAGTCGTCTTGATGTACTGGCCTGTCACGCGGAGAAAGCTGCTTGGGTATGGCGCACTTGGCGTAGCAACGACAGCAATCGGAGGCTGCACCCACATGATGACCCACCCAGTTCAAGCGCTATCAGCGGCTCCCGCTTCGCCGCCACCTATCTCTGCTCAGATATCATCTCGGATCAGGCTCCATATGATTCAAACGGGGTGGGTCGCGGTAAAGGAGGAGCATCGTGCCTATGCCGGTCCGGTCAGCTTGCGCATTCCGGTCATCATGGCCAGCCAGAACTGGACCGAATGGATGCCGATCACAGCCTTTGCGATTGAGCACCCAGAGGGTGTGATTGTCGTCGATACTGGTGAAACTGCGAACATTGGAGACCCGGACCACGCGGCATGCGATGCTGTCACGGGCATGTTCTACAGACGCAACCTGCAGTTCTCGCTTGTTGCCGAGGAAGAGATCGGCGCGCAGATGCGGCTACTTGGAATCGCTCCTGAACAAGTGGGGCAAGTTGTGATGACGCACCTGCATTCGGACCACATGGGCGGCATGTCTGCGTTTGGTGGAAAGATGATCCGTGTCTCGGAAGCAGCTGCAAACGGTCATGCTGGTGCTTTGATGTGCAGAATTCCCCAAAACGTTCGAATTACGCCTCTTGTATATCGGGATGGTGAAGTAGGTGTTTTCCCGAATAGCGCCGCGCTAACCTGGGACGGAGCTATCTCGGCGATACCGACACCGGGGCACGCCAAAGGGCACCAGTCAGTTCTGATCCAAGATGAAGGAAAGAGTGTCTGTATTGTGGGAGATGCTGTGTTTTCCTTAGCACAGATACGGAGTGGGGAGATTGGTGGAATCGTCGAGAATTATGCCGATGCGGTGAACAGCGCCGGCATGCTCAAACGACAGTTCGAGATATTTGGAACGACAATGCTGCCGACGCACGATCCTGATAACGCTGTGCGACTTAGGCAGGCCTAATCCAGCCGGTTTAGGAGGAGCCTGCTAGTTGTTATTTAAGCACAAGCTTGAGCCTTGCTTCCATGTTGGCGGACCTTCGCGCAAGTGCAGCGAATTGATGCATTGTCCGCCTTGTGGCATCGACCGGGCCACAATGCTGCGGAAAGTCCGCAATCGGGAACGCAACTGCAGCATCTGGGACAAGGCGCGAAGGTCGCCTTTGGGCCGCCCGTTAATCGAGGGCGAAGGAGACTGGATCCAAAGCCGCGGTACGTAGACCGCCATTTGCGGGCCGACGCGGGTCGGCCCGCGGAGCATTCTGTCAGCCGCGCTTTTCGATCCCCTTCAGAATCATAGGCCCCATCGACTGACCGATCACATGGGCGAAGGACCCGAGGTCGGCGTCGGTCCATCCCGCGGAGAGGTCCGCCTCCGCGCTCAGGAAGTCGGCGTCGACTCTTCGAATGTCGAATTCCAAGCGCCCGTAGACTGCCCCCGTCGCATCGGTGAGCGCGACGGCGCGAAGCTGGTAATCCGCGTCCGCCTCGATCGCGCTGAGCGCGCCAGAGGCTAGCGACGGTCCTCCGCCCTGATGCCTGAGCGAAAGGCGGATGCTGGGCGAGGGCGCGCCGCTCACCGCCTGAAAATGCGCGAGACGGCGGTAGATTCGGCGAAAGGGCGTGGATTGGGCCGGCCGGTCGAGAACGACGTTCCGGGGCGTATCGTCCGCCGTGGAGGGGATGGTCATCTCCAGCGCGAGGGACTCTCCGGCGTCACTGGCCCCTGTGAGGTTGAGGTCGTAGATGCTGATCGAGATCAGATCGCCGCCGAGACCGCCGAATTTTCGCCAGCCCATGGCGATCGCCGCCTCCAGCGCGCTGCTGGCGTCGTCGATCAGCCGTTCGGCCAACACGCCGAGCGCGGCGGCGGCGACGGTGCGCGTGCCTGCGGTCGCCTGGATGATCGCGTCGATCTCCGCCGCCGGGTCAGGCGGCGGGGCGGCGTCCGCCTGACCGCCGCCATGGCTCGCCAGCGCGTCGCGGAGCGCGTTGTGGAAGACCGCGGAACCATAGGTGCGCATCCACGTGCGAAAGGCGTCGAGATCCTGTGGCCCGCTATTCGCGTCGAAACCGGGCACGCCGCTCGCCGCGACCGCCTTGAGGATCGCCGCCACCGCGATTGCGACTTCCGGCGCTTCGGAGATGAGTGCGATTTCGGGCCGGGTCCGCACGAAGAGACCGCCGCCGCCCGCCCAGTAGCCCTTCGCTCCCGGCTCCGCGAAGGAGAGAAGAAGGTCGTAGACCACCTCCCCTGTCGTCCCCGCGGAGGAGGTCACGGCGTCGACCGTGTATGGCTGGACGGACCCGTCGGCGGCGCGGCTCGACAGAACGGAACCCGCTTCGAGCGTCCCGACGCCCGCCGCGTTGATCGGGGGAATCAGATCGCGAAGGTCATTCGGATCGGCGGCGAGCGTCTGCGGCCCCGCCGAGCCGTTCCGGAAGGGGTGAGTGGCGGTGAACGCCGGTCCCTTCGCCGGGTCGATGCGATAGAGCGGCCGCGATCCGAGCGCCGGGGCCGACGGCGAGAGGACCGTCAGAGGCCCTTCCGGGCCGGCGACCTTCTCGCCGGCGGCCACCGTGGAGATCGCCTTGGCGGACCCGTCCGACATGATCACCTGCGTATCGGCCGAGAAGCAGGAATTCGAAGGCGACTTCCAGTATTTCGATCCCGGCTGCGAACTGGCGATGAACTCATAGCAGTTGCCTTCGGGAAGCTGCCCGGGCATCCCGCCTCCGTAATTGGGCATGAGCGTCGTTTCATGGACGCCGCCCGAGGCCGCGTGCGCCAGCGCGGTTTGGTCGATTTTAGGGTGGTTCAGCAAGAATTGGGAATAGCCGCGCCAGCTCGCCTTATTGACTATGCCCGGGATCGGAAGTCCGCCGGCCGTCAGCGCGTCGATCAAACTGTCGACCTCCGCCTCCGAGGCGCCGAGGATCATGTACTTGGCGTAATGGTTGTACATCTCCCAGTCGGGACTGTCCCACAGCCCGTTGGCGTACCAGAGCTGCCGGACAGCGATGTTGTCGATCAGGGCCTGTCGATATTGCGCCTTAGCGGTCGACATGTTCAGCGAAGCGAGGATCGACTTGATTGGCGCGAATTCGCCTAGCACCCGGCTGTAGAACTTAGCGGACCGCGCGTTCAGCGTCGCGTTGTAGGACGCGACGTCGCCGTCGACTTTGCCGCTCTTGATGTTCTTTCGAGCGTTGCGCGTGTTGCGCGCGATTATCTGGCATAGAATGGCGACCGAAAAGTTGCTCCACCATGATCCCGAAAGCCCCGTGTCGCCCTGGATCTTGTCCTCCGGCGGTTGCTGTTTGTAATGCGGGTAGAAGATCTTCCGGAAGGCTTTACCGGTGCCGATCAACTGGCTGTAATGACCAGGAAGCGCTCCGGCGACGGCGTTCACGTAATGCGCGTGGACGGCGTCGCCCGACGAAAAGTCGGGCTTCAGGTTGGCGAGCTGGGCGATGGCCCCATCGCCGACCCCAGAGAGGGCGAGCGTCGTAGGGGCGGCTGCGATGAACGGCATGGCGAACCTCTTTGATATATCGGTGAAGGCGAAGGGAAGTCGTGGCGGATACGGGCCGGGGCGGCTTCGCGCGCCCGGACCGTCCGCTTCCTTCAAGTCGTCAGATGATCATGGGCCATCGGCCCTTCGACGAACTTCTGGATTGGGTCCTTGGGCGGCTTCGGTGGGTTAACGAGGTTGTAGATCAGCTGGACCACCGCGATGATCAGCCCGATGGCGGCGATCACAAGGCCGACCGGGCCCGCCATTGCGAAGCTCGCCAGCTCGAACCCGAGCGCGATGGCACCGGCTAGCGCGACGACGGCATTGAGGGCCTGGAAGACGATGTTCGCCACATCGCCCGACTGGATCGCGTCGTAGAGGAACCAGGCCGAGAGGACGAGCCCGAAGACCGCAAGCACCGGCCCGAGCCGGGAGCCTAGGAACTCCGCGATGTTATCCCCGAAGATCCGGGTCATCGCCTTGCCGAAAGTCGACGTCGCCTCAATTGCGCCGTCTTCGGAGAACCATGTGGCGATGTTCTTGGCGAAACCGGCGAAGGCGGCGTCGCTGTCCCCCGCCCAGGTGATCATCTTGGCGCCGAGGCCGAGGGTGAAGATCTTCTGAACGCCCTTCAGGAAGGCCGCGAGCGCGAGGACGCCCATGTTGATGTCCTCCACCACCTGCTCCACCGTAACGTCCTGACCGCTTTGGCTCGCGATGGTGTAGATCAGAAACGCCGCGGCTCCCATGTAGAGCAGCCCGCCGAGAACGCCGTATGCCTTCGCGGTTCCGGCCTGGTCCGCCCAGTTCTTGAACCCGGCCGCCGCCGCGGGGTCTCGCGGGACGAGCGCGGCGTGAACGTCGTCAACGAAGGTCTTGCCGCGCAGATAGTCCGCCCAATTCTGGTTCGGGTTCTTGCGCTGCCAGGTCGAGATGACGTTGGACATTATATCCGCCAGCTCCAGCCCGATGCCGGTTGACGTGACCATGTGTTCGAGAAGCTTGCGCTCCTCCTCCGCCGCGTGTTTGGCGACGTCGTCCTGAAAGTCGATATCGCCCTTCAGCGCGCCGTCGAGCACCTCCTTCAGGAACGCGGCGATGTCGTCTTCCCAGCGCATCTTAGTGTACATCACCCCCAGAAGCGCGGAATAGGCGACGCCGAGCATATCCTTGGCGTAGGTCTCGTCTGGCGCCAGCACCGAGAGCTTCGTGTGCCATTCGTACATGCGGGTCTTGATGTTCTTGAACTCGTCGCTGGCGATCTGGATCTGCCAGGTCAGGAGCGTGCTCTCGTCGGTCAGGAACTCGTAGTAGGCTTTGCCCCACTTGGCCGCGCCGTCGGCGATGTAGGGCTGAATGCCCGCGACGCCGTCATGATACCCCTGCACGTACATGGTTGAGGTCACCGCCTGATAGTCCGGCATCGACGCCTTGGAGGAGGACAGCTCCTTCCACGCGGCGTCGAGCTTCTCCTGGCTGATCTTCTGGATCGCCCCGCCATGGGTCTTGTCGGTGGAGAGGCTGGTCTTCAGGATCGTGCCTGTCGCAAGCACAGAGTTGGACTGAAAGAACGCCTTGTGATCGTTGAAGATCGCGGTCACGTCTGCGTTCAGCGAATAGGGCTGACCGAAGATGCCGTCGATCCACTCGCTGTCCAGACCGTTCACCAGGCACTTGTTGAAATACTCGCCAGCGGTGGTCTGGGCCTGGTCGATGGTGATCTCCTTCCCCTTGTTGTCGGTGACTGAGATGATGGAGGAGACGTTGTTCAGGTCCTGAACCGACAGCGTCGAGCCGGGCGCCGGCGCGAGGACCGCCAGCGGCGCCTCGCGCGCCGCAACCTGCGCGGTCTGGGCGAGATGCGGCTTTGGCACCGGCTGCGCCGCTACGGGCCGGAGGGCGGCCGCCAGTGTCTCCAGATGCTGCTGCTGAAGCGCGCCGGTCCAGTCGTATTCCGTTCCGTCAGCGGCCTTATATGTTCCGGAGAAGCTCTTGCCGCCGAAGGCGAGCTGGATGTCGAAGCTGTCCTGCGCGCCGAGCGGAGACAGCGACGGGATCATCTCCAGAGAGGTGACGCCGGTCTTCCGGTCCACATGGGTGACGCGGGTCCTGTCGGAGACGTCTTCGTTCCCGAGTTTGTACATGACCTTCAGCGTCGACTGGCCGAACTCGTCCCGCCAGTAGGTCTTGATCTCAAACGTCTCCCACGGGGTCGCGGCCCCGCCTTTTGGCGCGCGGGTCGTGTCGAAGATCTCGTCATATCCCTTGGCGCCCCGGATCGCGACGGTGGAGCCGTCGGCCGCGTTCATCACGCCGACAAAGGCCTGGCCGCGATGGGTGAAGTCCAGTCGCCCGACTTTGACCCCATAGGCGCCTTCGGAATTGAACAGAACCGCGTTGTGCTCGCGCTTGAATTTTGCGCCGTCCAGGCGGTCGCCGTTGTGGAATACGCCGTCCGGCAGGACCTGAAGCGCGCCGAAGGGCTTCCATTCGACGCCGTCGCGGACTTCGACGTCAAAGGTCTGATGATGCAGATGCGCTGCGTTCGCGAGAGTCATCGCTCGTCTCCATTTCACGTGATGATAAGTCGGCTTCAATGCGTGAAGTGGAATTTAACTCCTAAGTAATAAAAACATAGAGCATTTTTACACATAATATTAATTTCTATAACTGAATAAGGAATTTGTATTTTAGCAAGTGTATAAATACAAATAAGAATAATAATGGTGTTATTACATGTGCAGTTAGGGTGGTGGCGGCTTTCGCCGCAACGAACTCGAAAACGTTGTCGCGCTGCTCTGATGCGTGTTTACGCAGGCTGGCGTAGCTGTCGGTGACGGCGGCGCGTTTGCCCCATTCCGATAGCGAAGCATCGTCTGAGGCTGCGGCGACGTCCCGATGGGCGGCGGCGAGACCGGAGCGCGCCTCGTTCAGAGACAGCGTCATCGCCGTATTGGAGGCGAGGGCGCCCATCTGCACGGCGTAGGGCGCCGCGATATGGCAAAGGAGGAACGCCGTGACCGACAGTGTCGCCACCCGCCGCGCGACGCGGCTGAGCCGCGGATCGGCGCCGACGGCCCTCGCCGCCGCATATGCCCCGAGCGCTGCAACCGCGGCGCCGAGCAGCGGCTGCGCGGCGGCGGCGGCGACATGGGTGAGGATGAGGAGCGCCTCGCTCGCCGCGGCGGACAAGGCGGTGATCGCGGCGGCCCATTCCAGAACCCGCGCCAGAGCCGCCAGCGCCTGACCCGCCTCCACGCTGGCGGAGACGAGGAAATCGAAGCCGACCTCGGTGGAGGCGACGATGTCGACGATGGCCAGCATCGCTGCGATGTCGGCGAAATCGGCGGCGGCGGCGTTCCGCGCGGCTTCAAGATAGGCGATGTTGGAGGCGATGATGCGGTCCCCGCCCGTCGCCGCCTCCAGCGAAGGGGCGACGCCGAGGAGAACGCATACCCCGGCCCCAATCAGGGCCAGCCCGAGCGCGGCGGGCCCTGCTTTGGCCCAGGAAATCCGATCGGTCATGACGGCGTGCCTCCGCAGAGCATCGCTGAGAGATCGCCCGCCGCCGACCAGTTCAGATCGACCATGCCATGGACGCCGGGCACCTGGCCGCGCTGGCTGTGCTGCCAGAACGTCCATGGCGGCGCAGTCTTGGGCGGATTCGGCTTCGACGCATACTCCGCCAGCCAGTAGCGATAAGATGCGAAGTCAGCGCCGAGATGGGAGTTCCAGAAGACGGGGCTGGCGTAGACGACCGGCGCGCAGCCCGTCGCCGTCTCCACCCGCTTGAGCCAGGCGAGCGCGGCGTCCCTGAAGGCTTCGCCCGCCTCCTCCGCGTCTGCGCGCTCCAGATCGAGCGCGGGCGGCAGGTCGCCGGCGCGGACTTCGACGACGGAGAGGAAATGGTCAGCTTGCTTCTGCGGATCGTCGTCCGGTCTGAAGAAGTGATAAGCGCCGACGCGAAGGTTTTCGGCGCGCGCGCCGCGCCGGTGCCGAGCATAAGCTGGATCGCGTCCTGTCATGCCTTCTGTCGCCTTGACGTAGGCGAAAGCCACCCCGGCGCCCGCTACCTCGTCCCAATCGACGTCGCCCTGGTAGTGAGAGACGTCGATCCCCCTGAGGCGGGCCCCGCCGCCGGTTTTGAGTTTCGTTTCCACGTTTGCAGTCGCGGCATCATCTGGTGGAGCGTCGGCTTTCGCGTGATCCACGACTTGTGATGCGAGTTCGTCGTAAATTGGCGGACGAAAGACGATGAAAGAGAAGGCTACGGCCGCTAGCAGCGCTACGAACGCACTTTCGATAATTTTCATCGTTTGCCCACCCTTGCGACCGGCCGCAACTTACAGGAGATTTAAGGGTCGAATCGCTCGCGTTAAAAGTGCTTCTATGCACAGGCTGCGCGCGTGAGCGGTCAGCGCTTTTACGACGCGACTGAAGGGCCCGGGGTGATCGAAAATACTCAGGCAAGTGAACGGTATCGCAACGACGTATCTGCTCGTGTCACACAGCCATCAATTCACGACTGGATCAATCCGCATAAGCGTCCCACGACGGTCGTCGCTCAGGCCTGTATTTAGAGCAGACGTTATGGACCAGGAAGTGTGGTCCTTCGAACGAAGGTCGGCTTTCAGACCCGCCGCAGCAACAATTGGAACTTCGGACGAAGGTCGCCTATGGGCCGCCCTCGCGGATCACGGCGCTGAGCTCCACCGCGGTGCCCCGGATGCCGGCTCCGAGCCCCTTTTCTGTCATTCTGCCGTGACCTCTGAAGTGGTCCCGGAAATTCGGACAGGTCGCTAAGGTGTATCCCAATGACGAT
>JBCAXH010000042.1:0-23016 GCA_038534155.1 Pseudomonadota bacterium | reverse complement strand
AACGCTCGCCGATCACACCCGACTTCTTCAACGAAATCAGCCCATAGGCGACATCGAGATGTTGGCGGCATTCGGCGCGCTATTCGCATATTCGATAGCCGAGCGGACCCAAACCGGACTTTCGCGGTCCAATGTCTTTCTCGCGCCGGTTCCCGTAAGCGACCGTTGGTTTTACCTGCGGAGATGACGCTCCGCCGCTAAGGTCAGCGAGTTATGCGGAGCTATTCAGTCCCAGATGGGCCAGGCCGTCACTCTAATGCGATGCTCGCCGCGAACCGCGCTACCCTGGCTTTGAGGCGTTTGTGAACTTCAGGCGAGTGAGCATAGCCTCTAAAAACAGCCAGCTAGAAAACCTCCTGCGCCACTGCGGCGTTCTGGAGTATAGTCTCAACGCCATCAAAAGATGGGCAGGGTGGAACGGAGCGAAGTCTGGAGGATCCTCCATGCACGTTCCCAATTTGCCCGCCATTCGCCCGAAGAAGCCCGCCTGGAACAAGGGACGCCTCGTCGGCCAGAAACGTCCCCTGAAGCCCAAACACGTGTGGGCCATCCGGGTCCGCCTCGAGATAGCGGAGAACACCCGCGATCTCGCTCTCTTCAACACCGCCATTGATAGCAAGCTTCGCGGCTGCGACCTCGTCCGCCTGAAAGTCGCGGACGTCTTCGCGGCCGGACAGGTGAAGGAGCGAACGTCTATTCTCCAAAGCAAGACGAAGAAGCCCGTTCGCTTCGAGCTCTCTGAAAGCACGCGCGCATCGCTTGAGCGCTGGTTGGACGATCCGGCAATGCTCGGCTGCGAGTACCTTTGGCCCGGTCGCTTTCACGACCCGCTTCACATCTCCACGCGCCAGTACGCCAGGCTCGTGAAAGACTGGGTCAGTTCGATCGGCCTCCCGCCGAGCGCCTACGGCACGCACTCGATGCGCAGAACTAAAGTCGCTCAGATCTACAAGAAGACCGGCAATCTGCGGGCGGTTCAGTTGCTTCTCGGCCATACGAAGATGGACAGCACCGTTCGGTATCTCGGCGTCGAGCTTGATGATGCGTTGGAGATCGCAGAAGGCGTCGAAATCTGAGAGGGGTCTCGCTGGGTTCCCGTCTTGAAACGCCGTAAAGGATGTAGAGTTGATGAACGGTTTGCGAAGGCGGGGATCGACGACCTCACGTTCATAAACCGAGTGTCTGAGCCAGCCGGCGTCTCGCAATGATGACCGGGGTGTATTCGGCGCAGGCGCTTAGGCTGAGGGCCATTTCGTTGCGAACGACGCGCCGCGAACCTCAACCGCGACGCACGAGGTGGTTGTCCCAGGTAAGCGGGAACCTGCGCTGCAACGGATCGGCGGAGAGCCGCTGCAACAGTCCGGCGCCGTCGGAGATGACGACGCCGCCCTTCGCAGTCGCGACGCCGCAAATATCGTCGCCATTTGTAAATTCGACCGACTTCGCGGCGCCGAGAGCGAACCGGGCCATCCCCTTTCCCCTCGGCGCCGTCACGCAGATCCCGTCGCCGCCATTTGCGAACGAAACGCCGCCGATGTAGCCGTGCATCGCCCGCCAGTCTTTTCGGTCGCAATCCAGCATGTTCAGCGGCGCGTCATGGCGGCACATGCCGACGAGCGGCGCGCCCGCCATGACGTCGCCCTGCCACTGACAGCCGATGGCGATGAGGCCGTCTTCCCGCGCCGCGAGATGCCGCATGGAATTGAGGCGCTGGTCCTCAGGCGTCTCCCATATCGCATCAATCCGGCCGGTCGGCGAGATGAAGCTGATATTGGAGCGCATGGTGGGGAGGTTCAGCTTCTCCCGCCCCGTCTCCGGGTGCGTGTCGATGCCGCCATTGGCGACGACGAGCGTTTCCGATCCGGGCAGGTGCAAGATGTCATGAGGGCCGACGCCGCCTGAGGGAAACTCGCCGATGCGGCGATAGCCTTCATTGGCGGCCCAGACGCCGATGACGCCGTGACCCTCTTCAAACGCGTTTTCGGTCGTGTAGAGCCGCGCGCCGTCCTGCGAGAAGGCGCCGTGCCCGTAGAAATGGCGTTCGGGCGGGGCTTCGAGCCTTCTGTCCGCCCGCCCCTCGCGGCAGTCGATCACCAGCGCGAAGACTCCGGGGCGACGGGCGAAGGCGACCGCTTCGGGGCGATGGGGATGCGCCGCTGCGGCGTGACCGCGACCGGGGAGCGGGACGGAGAAGACGAGATCGAGGTCTTCGCCGATACCATAGAGACGGTAGGCGCTCTCCGGCGTCATCGCGGCAGAGAGATATGTGGGTGAGCCGACATCGGACCACGATGCGGCGGGCGCGAGAGACGCAGCGGCGGCGCCCGCGAGAAATGCGCGGCGGGTCGTCATCTCAATCTCCGTCCAGCGCATTGAAGCCCTCGGCGACGCCGAGCGCGGCGCCGAGTTCCTGCCGGATCAGCGCGCGCGTCTCGTCGACGCGCTGCTGAAGCGCCTCCACCCGCAGGCGGGCGAGAGGCTGATCGACCGTGGCGAAGGCGGGATCGTCGATCCGCTCCGCCGCCTCCAGCGCGACGTCGAAGGTTTGCGAGAGGCGCGCAGCGAGCTCAGGGGCGCCGGCGGACAGATGCGCGGCGAGCGCGCGGTTGGCGGTCAGCGACAGCTCCACATGCCGAAGCGAACGGACGGAAAGGCGCGCTTCGGCGCGTCGCGGACGGGGGCGCTCCGCGGTGCCGAGCGGGCGCTCGAGACGCAACTCGGAAGTGAATTGCAGCCCGGTATTGAGCGCCGTGTAGAGCGCGCGCAGGACGTCCTCATCGCTTCGATAGGGTCCGTCTGGTGCGAACGGCGCCTGGGCGAGGGCCGCGTAGCGATCGCGCCAGTCAAGATGAATAGCAGCCGAATTGTCGGCGATGTCGGCGGCGACGGCGACGGTGAGAGCGCAGAGATATGCGGCGTCGGCGCCGTCCGGCGGCGCATAAAGAAGCCGCTCCAGCGCGTAAAACCCGCGCGCGGCGACTGAGACTGCGCGAAACTCTTCAGGATCGAACGCGACGGGATCCTCGTCCCGCGCAAGCTGCGCCAGCGCCTTCGGCGTTTTGCCGCGCGGGTCGGGCCAGAAGGCGAGCGCGAAGGCGCGATTGTCCGCCTCCGTCGGTCCGAAGCGGAGATGGCTGACGGAGACCCAAGCGTCGAAGGCTGCGTGAAAGGCGGCCCTGAGTGCGGGCGAAGTTGGCGCGCAGTCCCTCGCCGCCGCCGCCGACAGTTCAGACGCCACCGCTTCCAGAGTTTCGAAGCCCGGAAGGACGTGCTCGTGGATCACCGCCTCAGAGACCGTCCCGTCATCCGCTTGCGCGGCGCTAGACATGGCCGAGGAGGCGAAGATCGCCAAACAGAGAAGCAGCCGGCGCATCAGAGGCTCTCCAGAAAGCGGATCAGCGAGGCGCGATCAGCCCTCGGCATCTCGACGACTCGCTCCTTCGCGGCCTCGGCTTCGCCGCCGTGCCAAAGCACGGCCTCCAAGAGGTTTCGCGCACGCCCGTCATGGAGGAAATAGGTGTGCCCGCTCACCGCCTCCGTCAACCCGATCCCCCAGAGCGGCGGCGTGCGCCATTCGCGGCCCGTCGCGCGGCCTTCGGGGCGGTTGTCGGCGAGGCCTTCGCCCATGTCGTGGAGGAGCATGTCGGTATAGGGCCAGATCAGCTGGAAGCTCTGTTCCGGTCGATCCGTCAGGCGGTGGGTGACGAACTTCGGAGCGTGGCAGGCGGCGCAGCCGGTTTCGTAGAAGACCTGCTTGCCGCGCAGCACCTCCGGATCGTCGACATCGCGCCGGGCGGGGACGCCGAGATTGCGGCTGTAGAAAGTGACCAAGTCCAGCCCCTCCGCGCTGATCTCCAGCCCGCCTTCCTCCTGATCGTCACCGTGCGGGCCGTCCTGACAGCGGGTCTGCGCGGCCATGCATTCACCCGCCGCCGCCGTCTTGATCGGGTTGGAGATGCCGATATCGCCCGCGAAGGCCCCCGCCGACTGCTCCAGCACCGTGGGCGCGCCCGCCTTCAGGCCGAAACGGCCCAGCATCGGGCGCTGGTGGACTGCCGACATGACGATGTTGGGTCGACCGGAGATGCCGTCGCCATCCGCGTCGTTGGGATCGGCGTTCGCCAGAATGTCCGCGGCTGGGATCGCCTCCAAAAGACCGAGGCCGATCATCTGCGGCGCCACGCGCGGCGACAGCATCGCCTCGGGATGCAGCGGGCCGTAACCGAGGGCGGCGGCGCGATAGGTTGGTTTGCGGAGGGTCGCGGTCTCTCCGTCCGACAGAGCAACCTCGATCTCTTCATACTCGATCTGAAGGCTGAATTCCGCCTGATGGCCGGGCAACGCGAAGTCCTGCAACTGACGCCCGTAGTTCGGGTCGGGCGCCGTTGCGATATGGCCTTCGATCAGATCGGAGAGCGGATCGTCCTCCGCCGGGATCGAGATGCGGAGGAACATGGAGACGGCGCTGTCCTCCGGCCCCTCTGGCGGATGGCCGCGCCCGTCCTTCAGGTGGCAGCGCTGGCAGGATCGCGCGTTATAGAGCGGCCCGAGCCCGTCTGAAGCGCGGGTGGAGGCGGGGGCGGAGACCCAGAGCTTGCGGAAGAGTCCGTTGCCGACCTTGAAGTCGAGCTCCCCTTCGAAGCTGATATTCGCCGATGGATCAGAGAAGGCGTCGCGCGAGTTCCGCACCCGAACAGTGGCCGCCCCCGCCGGTCGTTCCTCGAAGGCTTCGGGTTTGGAGAAATCGGTCGTCGGGCGCGTAACGGCTTCGATCCGGGCGCGCTCCGCCTCGGTCCGGGGCGCAATGGACAGGTGAGGGTCTTCCTCCAGGGGCGAGGCGACGGCGCCCGTCGCCGCCAAAACCAGTCCCAAGCTCGCTAGGTATCTGAGGGGCATCCGCCGTCTCCGCTTTCCCGGCTCTATCAGTAGCGCCCGCCGGGTGGAGCCAGACGGGCGCAAAGCGTCGCAGGACGCGCACAGCGGACGGCGACGGGATAGGGGCCCGCCGCCGCCCGAACCCTTCGCCGTTACTCGAAAACGGCGGAGGGGTTGTCGAGGCTGTCGGAGCCCTCGAACGCGATACGCTCCAGCCCGAGCGCGGAGACCGCGATCTCGATGGAACGGGTCTGGTCGATCAGCGCGTTGACGCCGCCCATAACCAGCGCCTCGCCCTCGGCGTCGCCGCGCTTCAGCATCTGGTCATAGGCGAAGCCCGCCTCCGCCGCCGTCTTGATCCGGCCGAGCGCGGCCATGGTGGCGTCGAGCTTGGCGCTCATCTCCGCGTCCAGCGCCGGGTTCGCCTCGGCGAGGAGGTCGGAGAGCGAGGCGCCGGAGACAAGGGAGCCGTCCACGCGGACATACTCGCCGTGATAGACGTTCCGGATGCCGAGCCCGTCATAGTAGTGATCGTTATGGGTGTTGTCGGCGAAGCAGGAATGCTCCTCCTCCGGATCGTTGAGCATCAGGCCGAGGCGCATCCGCTCCCCCGCCTGCTCGCCATAAGAGAGCGAGCCCATGCCTGTGAGCATCGCGACGATCCCTGCGTCCGGGTTCGACGTGACGGCGGTGCGGGCGTCGCCGCCTTCCGCCCACTGCGCCGTGATCCATTCGAGATCGGCGACGAGGAGGTCAGTGGCGGCGATTAGATACGCAGCTCGCCGGTCGCAATTGCCATTCGTGCAAGCAGCGCCCTTCGCGTAATCCGTCCAGGGTCGATTCCCCGCGCCCGATCCGTGACCGTTCAGATCCTGTCCCCAAAGGAGGAATTCGATGGCGTGATATCCAGTGGCGACGTTCGCCTCCACGCCATCAGCTTCATGGAGCGTTTCCTCCAAAAGCGCAGGCGTGATCTTGGAGGCGTCGATCTTCTTGCCGGAGAGCGTGAAGGAGGGGTTGGCGACGACGTTCAGCGCCGCGAACTCGTTCTCGTCCGTCGGGCCGCCATAGGAGGCGTCGACATAGTCGATAAGGCCTTCGTCCAGCGGCCAGGCGTTCACCTTGCCCTCCCAATCGTCGACGATGGGATTGCCGAAGCGGTAGACCTCCGTCTGCTGATAGGGCACGCGGGCCTGGAGCCAAGCCTCCTTTGCGGCCTGCAGCGCCTCCGCCGAAGGCGATGCGACGAGCGCGTTGACCGCCGCCTGAAGGCGTTTCGCGGTGATCAGGCTGTCTTCGTATCCCGCCTCCGCGATGTCGGCGTAGGTGGCGACGACCGCTGATTTATCGGCGGCGACGGCGCTGGTTGCGAAAGTTGCGGCGACGGCCGCGATGGTGAGCGCTCTAAGCTTCATGGAGTTCCCCTCAGTGGACTTGGGCAGATGCTAGGTGATGGGTGCGCGGTGCCTGCCGCTCTCCCGCGGCGACGGCGCGTAGGAGGGCGAGGCGGAAGGTCTCCGCCGCGTTGACGGCGATCAGGTTTCCCGCCGGCCGCACGATGAGCGACGCGAGCAGCATAGCGTCCTCCCGTTCGCCGGTCCCGGCGGCGGAGACGAAATGCGCAAAGGCCGCCTCGTCCGCGCCAAGGCAGGCACAATTCGGACTGTGCCGCACCAGCGGGCGGCGCCAGTAATTTTGTAGTACGTAGGTCAGGCCTTCGAACGCCCGCCAGGGCGCCGCCGTCATCAGTTCGATCGCTTCGTCTTCTTCGCGCTCCTTCCCCCAGAGCCTGAGGTGAAGGACGGCGGCGATTTCAAGGGTCGGCAGATGCTCCAGCCGACCAATGGGCGCGCCGCCGCGCCGGATGGCGTCGCAGCTCATTTGGTGAGCAGGAGCTTGCCCTGCCGCGTGATGTAGAGCGTGTAGATCTGGTCATTCAGGCGGATCGCCGCGCGCCGGTCGCCCTTGGTCAGCGCCTTCGCGTCGTAGACGGGCATCGCCTCCACAGGCGGTTTACGCTGGGCGTCGCGGGCTGCGTTTCCGCGTTCGATTGCCGGTTCGATCATGGTTCGTCTCCTCGCCGAATGAAGTCTGGGCCGAATGAAGCCTGATGCCGTTTGGGTTCGGGCTGCCTCGACTCGACGAAGGTGGCTGAACGATTAAATCCTGAGTGAAATGATCGGATATGTCAACGACGGTTTACGGCGATCTACCGGCGTCGGAGAGTCGGGCGGCGCTTTGGCTGCGCCGCCCTTCGCAACTCAGAAAAGCAGGCTCATGTAGGCGATGCCGCCGATATCCTCATTCGCGCCGTCGTCGCCATATTCGAGGCCGCCGGTCATGGAGACGCCGGGCGCGAGGTTGTAGGTCGCCCAGGCCGCCGCGACGTCGGTGTCGTTGAGATTGTTGTTCGAATACCCGCCCGCGAATTCCCACGGACCGGTCGCGTAGGACGCGCCAACGTAGAACGTCTCGCCCGCAGCGGCGCCGTCGGTGTAGCCCGCCGCGCCGTCCTGATAGCCGCCCGCGATCGCAAAGCCGCCGAAGCCGACATATCCGCCGACGCTCCAGACGTCGTTGTTCGGGCCCTGCTCATCCGCGTAGCCCGCCGAGATGCCGAGAGCGATATCGCCGAACTCTCCGTTATAGGCGCCGCCGACTGACCAGAAATCGGACCCTTCGAAGACCGGCGTGTTGACGTCGCCCGCGCCATCCGCGCCAAGGCTCGGCAGATAGCTGACGCCGATCTGAAAGCCCATGAACTCGGGCGTGTCGTAGTGCAGGCCGATCGCGTTTTCGCCGCCAGCGATCGCGGCGACATCATCGGCCGCCGTCGTGATCGGATTATGGTCGACGTAACCGATGTGAGAGCCGGGCGCTCCGAAGACGCCGTTCGCATAGGTTGCAATCGCCGTATCGTCGCCGCCGATCTTCACCGTGCCGAAGAAGCCGCTGACCGAAGCGTAGTTTTTGTCGATCTGGTCGCTAGACGTGAAGGATTCGATCTCCACCACGGCTTCGTAGGTGATGCCGCTGTCCGTGGTGAGTTCGCCCGTGATGTGGATCTCTCCGTCTCTCAGGATGCCTGGGCCGTCCTGCCCGGCGCCGTCGGAGAATGCGACGCCGAGGTGATAGAAGCCGGAGACGCCGGTCTCCCATTCAGCGGAGGCGGCGGGCGTCGCAGCGGCGGAGACCAGCGTAAGTACGCTGACGGTGGTGAGGGCGCGCATGTCGACCTTCCTTTTCATTTCGTATTCTGGGAATGGCTAAGCTGGCGCGTCGCTGGAGACCGGTTAGTATTTCTGATTATTTTAGTCAAGAAATTGTGAAGGACGTTTTACACGGTAATCAGGACTCTGAACGAGACGGGCGGCTTGATCGCGTCAGAGCCTCGGCAGGGCCGACGCAAGCGTTCTCCAATCATCCCGTTCCGCTTCGCCCGGCGGCCTTTCGCCGAAGAACTGGCAGAAACAGGAGCCGTCTTCAGCGTAGAGCTCCACCGAGTGAACCACGCCCCCGGTCGAGGGTTTGACGACTGCCCAGGCCTCCGCGATCCGGTCGGTTCTCAGGTGCAGGTTGAAGCGCGCATCGAGCACGTTGATCCACGGGCCCATGGGCTTAATCACCTCCACCGGGCCGGAATGGATCTGCATGCAGCCCGGATTGCCGACGAAGACCATGATCGGAACGCTCTCGACCGACGCCGCCTCCAGCGCCGCCTGCGCCGCCGCCGGGTCGAGCCGCCAGGCGAACTCGGAGCCCGCGAGGCGGAGCGCCTGCGCGCGGCCGACATTCTGGTCCCGCAGCATCATGAAGAAATCATGGCTGTGGGTCATCTCAGACCACGCTTTGCGAAGGGCGGCGACGTCGACCTCGCCGTCGGACCGACCCTCCTTCGCGGCGGGCGTCGGCTCGTAGGTCGCAGCGGGCGCGACGTCATCCCGCGCTGCGTCGAGGATCGCCGACCAGGCCGCCTTGTCGGTGCCGGCGGTCGGGTAAGTCTTGTGGATCGCTTCGCCCGACGGGTTGAAGATCTGAAGGCTCCGCCGCTCGCCCGCCTCCGTCTCCTCCGTCAGCGCGTAGGCGTAGGCCCAGCTGCGGCAGAAGAGGCGCAGGTCGATCTCGCCCAGCGTCTGACCCATCGCGCCGTACCATTCCGGCTTGGCATAGGTCCCGTGCTTCTCGTGTACGCAATGGGCGTTGCGGGTGAGCGCCATCACCTCGCCCGCCGCACCGAGCCCGTCCAGCAGCCCGCCGAGACCGGCGTCATGGCCATCGGGGCCTTTAAGGCGCAGGGCGGAGCCGTCCGCCCGCCGTGCTTCGAGCAGCGCGGCCTCTGGAACGGCGAGCGCCTCCGCTGCGTCGCGCATCCGCAGTCTGTCTTTCTTGGCGCGGAGATTGCGTTCCCGCTCCGCGAGGTCCGCGAAATCGATTTCAATGGCGGTCATCTTGGGCGCATCCTTCCTGAGGTTGCTTTGCTCGCCCGGCATGGGCGCAGTGACGTGGGCGCGCTATCTGGGCGTGCAGAAGGAGAAAGCGGGCATGGAGCCTGACAAAACCCAGACGGTCGACGAGGAGGCGCGCCGCCTCGCCATAACCCTCATCCGCACGGCTCGCTACGGCGCGCTGGCTACGCTCGACCCGGAGACCGGCGCACCAGCGGCGAGCCGGACCTCGCTGGCGACGCTGATCGACGGGCGGCCGGTGTTTCTCATCTCCCGTCTCTCCGCCCATTTCGGCGCGCTGGAGGCGGACGCCCGCGCGTCCCTCCTGATCGGGGAGCCGGGCCCGGGCGATCCGCTGAAACACCCTCGCATCACGCTCTCCGGCGCGGCGACGATGCTGGAGGGGGCGGAGCAGGAAGCCGCGCGGCGCCGCTACGTCGCCCGGCATCCTTACGCCGAGCTGTATGAAGGCTTCACCGATTTCGCCTATTGGACGCTGACGCCGGAGCGCGGCTCGCTCGTCGGTGGCTTCGCGCGTGCATTTCACCTGAGCGCCGACGACCTTACTGCGCCGGTCGCTGACGGCCTCGCGGAGGCCGAAGGCGGCGCGGTCGAGCATATGAACGAGGATCATGCCGACGCCGTGGCGCTGCTGAGCAAGCGCCCCGGCGATTGGCGGCTGACGTCGCTGGACGCCGCGGGTCTCGACCTCGCGCTCAATGACGAAGGCGGCGATGAGGTCGCGCGACTCTGGTTCGGCCGCCCGCTCGCCTCCGCCGCCGAGTTGCGCCCGATGGTCGTCGCGCTCGCGAAGCGGGCGCGGGGCTGAGTCCGGTTCGTGACCCAAGGCCGTTCAGGCTCCTTCGACCGGCGTAAAGCCTTCGAAATTCGGATGTCCGTCATAGAGGTTGTCGTTCGACCCCGCACTGCGGTGCGCGGCGCGGAAATGCTCCGACTTGGTCCAGGCGGTGAAGGCCGCCTCGTCCTCCCAGATCGTGTGGGAGGCGTAGAGCGTGTGGTCGCCCTGATCCGGGCCGCGAAGGAGGTGAAACTGCTTGAAGCCGGGCACCTCCTCCAGACGGCTTTCGCGGTTGCGCCAGACGTCTTCGAAGGCGCTTTCCTTACCGGGGAGGATTTTGAAGCGGTTCATGGCGATGAACATGGAGGTCTCCTTGATCGGTTCATGCGTATCTGGGGGCGATGATCAGCGCGCCGTCGGGGCCGCGCACGGCGTCGAGCGGCGCGCCGTAAACTTTACTGAGTAGCGTCGTCGTGAGCGCCGCTTCCGGCGCGTCGTCGGAAACGATGCGGCCCGCGCGCATGACGATGACGCGGTCGGCGTAGGCGGCGGCGAGCGACAGGTCATGGAGCGAAGCGAGCACGGCGGAGCCCGCATCGGCCTGTCGCCGCGCCGCCCCCATGACCTTGATCTGATGGGCGACGTCGATGCCCGCCGTCGGCTCGTCGAGGAGCAGCGCCTTACCCCCGCCGAGCGCGCGCCCGGCGGTGAGTTGAGCGAGCACGCGGGCCAGATGCGCCCGGCGCTGCTGCCCGCCGGAAAGGGCGTGGATGCGCTCCTCTCCCCGGTCAGCGAGCGCCACGGTCTCAAGACATTGATCGACGATCTCTTTGGCATGGGTCGGCGCGATCTCGCGCGGGAGGCCGAGGCCCGCGAGCGCGCGGACGGAGAACGGCGCCGCGACGGAGGGCGATTGCTCCAGCACCGCGCGTTCGCGCGCGAGTTCCCTGGGCTTTAGCGCGCCGACGATCCGGCCATTCAGCCGGGCGTCGCCTGACGCGGGCGCCGCATCCCCTGCGAGTGCGGCGATGAGAGAGGACTTGCCGGCGCCGTTCGGCCCGACCAGCGCGACCAGCTCGCCCGCACGCACGCGCATGGTCGCGCGGCTCACCGCCTCCGTCGCACCGTAGGCGACCGTGATGCCGTCCGCCTCAAGCATAGGTCGCCTTCGCGCGGGTCGCGATCAGCCAGAGGAAGAACGGCCCGCCGATCAGCGCCGTCGCGATGCCGATCGGTGGCTCCTGCGGCGGCGCGATCATGCGGACGGCGAGGTCGGCGGCGAGCGTCAGGGTCGCGCCGATGATCGCGGCGCAGGGCAGGATCAGCGCATGGCGCGGGCCGACCAGCATCCGCGCAATATGGGGCGCGATCAGCCCGATGAAGCCAATTGGCCCGGCGACGGCGGTGACCGCGCCGACAGAGAGGGCGACGGCGGCGGCGACGCCGATCTTCACCCGCTCCACCGCGACGCCCGCGTGGAAAGCGGCCCGCTCGCCGATCTGGAAAAGGTCGAGCGCGCGGGCTAGCGCGAAGAGGAAGACCCACATGGGCGCGGCGGCGAGGGCGGCGATGGTCACGGTCGTCCATTGCGCGCCGCCGAGGGAGCCGAGGGTCCAGAAGGTCAGATCGCGCAGCTGCTCGTCATCGCTGAGATAAACCATGACCCCGACGAAAGCGCCTGCGAGCGCGGAGATCGCGACGCCCGCGAGGATCAGGATGACGGCGGAGAACGCGCCCGCGCCCTTCGCCAGCGTGAAGACGAAGAGGGTGGCGGCGGCCGCGCCGATGAAGGCGGCGGCGGGGAGGAGGTAGGGGCGAACGGCGTCCGGCAGCCCCGCGAAAAGGAGGTCGCCGAGGACGATGACGCCCACGGCCCCGACCGTCGCCCCGGCGGTTACACCAATCAGGCCCGGATCGGCGAGCGGGTTGCGCAGAAGGCCCTGGAGCGATGCGCCCGCGATGGCGAGGGATGCGCCTACGACCACGGCGAGCACCGCGCGCGGGGCGCGGATCTCCCGCAGGATCGTCGCCGCTGGCTCCACCTCGGCCCCCGCGAGCGCCGAGAGAACGGCGCCGACGCTCAGCGGAACGGGGCCGAGCGCGAGCGCGGCGATCAGGAGCGCCGCGCAGGCGACGGAAACAGCCGCGAAGACGGCCCGCTGCCCGCCGCTGATGGCGGCGGCGTCAGCCATCCTCGCTCGCGTCATTGTCGCGTTTAGCGCTCAGGCCGCGCGAAAGCTCCACGATCGCTTCGGGCGTGCGCGGCCCCATGCCGAGCAGGAGGAGCGCGTCCATCAGGACGGCCCGCCGCTCCCTTCCCGCCGGGGTCAGAGAGATGTCGGGACGGTCCAGCACGTCATCGAGGCCGCCGAGACGATCGGCATGGGCGTTCGTCATCAAGATGACGTCCGGCGCGGCGGCGATGATCGCTTCGGCGTTCATCGGTTTGTAGCCGTCGATATCCGCGGCGGCGTTCACTGCCCCCGCCTCCCGGATCATCTCATTGGCGGAGGTGTCCGCCCCGCCTACAATGGGCGCGCCGTCGCGGATGGAGAGGACGAAGAGAACCCGCTGCCCGGTCGCGTCACCGCTCGCGATCTCCCGCGCGCCATCGAGGCGAAGCTGATAATCCTTCTTCGCCGCCTCACCAGCTTCCGTCGCGCCGAGCGCGGTGGAGACGAAGGCGATCTTGTCGGCAACGCCGTCCGCACCGTCATCGCCGGGGGCCGTGGCGATCTCGACCCCGGCTTTCTCGATCAGCTCCAGAACCGATTTCGGCCCGGCGTCAGGCGCGACGAGGAGGAGGTCGGGGGTGAGCGACAGAACCCCCTCCGCCGATAGGCGGCGCATATAGCCCACCTGCTCGCGCGTGGTCGCCTCAAGGGGCCAGCCCGAGGTGGTGTCGACGCCGACGACGTCATCGCCGCGCCCGAGGGCGAAGACGATCTCCGTCAGGTCGCCGCCGGCGACGACGATGCGCGGGCCGTCATCCGCGAATGCGAATGACGGGACCGCCAGGGAGAGGGCGAGGAGGAAGGCGCGTATGGATTTCAAAACCGGATCGCTCCGCTGATCTTGAACGAGCGACCCGGCTGGTTCAGCGCGTTCGGGTGGAGGTTATAGGTCTCGTCGAAGACGTTATCGACGCCCGCCCGGAGCGTGAGGCCGTTCAACAGCCCCTCCGACGGCGAATAGCTGGCGAAGAGGTCTACGACCTCATAAGCGTCCGTCGTCACCCCGCCCGAGGTGCGGCTTGAGGCGAAAGTGGCGCGCCCCCCGACCTCAACCCCGTCAAGTGGACGCCAGCCGAGACCAACGGTGATGCGGTCCTGCGGTAGGGAGGAAAGCGAAAGCCCAGTGTCGCGATCCGTCCCACGCGGCAGCGATCCGGCGAGGCTCGCCCACCAGAGCCCGGCATCATAACGCGCCTCCAGTTCGGCGCCGTATAATTCGGCGTCGACATTCAGGTTGGTCGTCGTTCCGCCAACCTCAAGCTGACCGGAGATCGGGTTGAAGGCGGCGGTCGTGAAGTCAACGAACTCCACGCTCGTGTCGATGAAATCGTCAACCCGCGCGTAGTAACCCCCGATCGAGAACGACATCGCGTCGCCGGGCTGGAAGACGTCGTCGTCCGAATAGCGGAACCCGAACTCGAACTGATCGGACGTTTCAGGATCCAGTCCCGGCGTCGGAACGAACCTGTTCACACCCGTAAAGGTCGTCGTCGCGTCCAGCGGGAAGCCCGGCGTCGCGAAGTGAACGTCGTCCGAATAAAGCTCCGTCAGCGACGGGGCGCGAAACGCGCGGGCGTAGTTGCCGTAGATCTGAACCTGCTCGATGGGGCGATAGCTGATCCCGACGCGGGGCGAGAACTCGCTCTCGTTCCGGTCCGCGAAACGGTCAGGGCGCAGCTCGAACCGGTCGAAGCGAACGCCGGGGAGGATCGTGAACCCCGGCATCACTTCAAACTCGCCCTCAATGAAGGCCGAATAGGTTGTGATCGACGCTTCGGGGAACTGCAAACGATCTGCGCCGTTGCGCGAGCCCTCCTGTTCGTCCCGAAGAAGCTCGACGCCGTAGACGAGGCTGAATGGCATCCCGACATCGAAATCCGAGCGGTTCGTCAGCTCTATCCCATAGGTGTCGTAGGTCGTCTCGTCCGCCCGAGCGTCCGCGACGCGGTCCTCGGTGATCTCCAGCGTGTTGAAATAGCCGAGCACGCTCAGGTCGATCAGATCGTTGTTGACAGGCGCATAGTCGAAGCCGAGCCGCCCGGTGAAGATCTCCGCGTCCCGGTCCACGATATTCGTATCGGTCGCGACGTCGTCGCCAGCCGACGGCGTGATACCATCGTCCTGATAGTAGGAGAGAACCGCCTCAGCCCGCGCGCCTTCGCCAAACTCGAACCCGATCTTGCCGAGGCCATTGACGATATCGACCTGGCTCGCGCGGATATCGACGCCTGCGCCGTCCGACTGATCTTCGCCCATGTCGCGATAGGCGACGAAGCCGAGCGCGTCGACGCCGCCCGTCGCGCCGTAAACCGTCGCCGTCTGGCCGAAACCGTCGCCGTTGGTCTCGAAACTGGTGCGCAGGCGTGCGCCGATTGTCTGGCCTTCGTCCAGCAGATCGTAAGCATCCCGCGTCTCCAGCGCGATCACGCCGCCGAGGGCGCCGGAGCCCTGCACGGTGGAGCCGCCGCCGCGGATCACCTCCACCCGCTGCACGATGTCGGGGTCGAGGAAGAACCGCCCGCGATGCGCCTGATTGAAGTTGAATCGCCCGCCATCGATGCGCAACACCAGCTGCTCATCGGAGAAGCCGCGGATGTTCGGCTCCTGCGCTGCGCCGCGCGGGCCGCCCTCGATCAGAACGCCGGGGATATCGCCGATCAGCTCCTCGAACGTGTCGGCCTGGCGCTGCTCGATCTCTTCGCGCGGAACGACCGTCGCGGCGACCGGCGTGTCGATGATCGCCCGGCTGTCGCGCGCCGCGTTCTCGACGATGACGTCGTCGAGTAGAATCGGTTCCTCTCCGCGCGCGATTGGCGCAAAGGTCATCGCGCCGACGGTTAAAGATACAGGTATTAGAAGCTGCTTTCGCATCGCCCACTCTCTCTGTCCGATTGTTCGGCCTGGCTGAGAGCTGGGCTTATCGTTACGACAAACTGCAAAGCTGACTATTATTGTCAAGAAATTTCAGACATAGGTTTTCGCGATGATCACAGCAGGTGTTCGCTATGGAAAATGAACGAGGCACGACCGTGTCTCCCGCATCACCCGCCGCCAGTTGGTCCGCAGTTGCGGCGGCGATCGCGGCCTGCGCGCTGATCGCAGGGACGTCGCTGATGGCGAAGGTCCTCGGCGGCGCGGGCGCGGGCGCGGCCGCGCTTCACCCGCTCCAGATCAGCGCCGGGCGGTTCGCATTCGCGCTCCTCGCCGTCTCCGTCGCCTTCGCCGCCCTGAGGCCGGGCTTCCGGAATACGCCCTGGGGCCTCCACGCCGCGCGGTCCGCCTGCGGCTGGCTCGGCGTGACCTGCCTTTTCGCGGCCTCGACCCAGATCCCGCTGGCGGACACCACCGCGATCGGCTTCCTCAGCCCGATCTTCACCATCGGCTTCGCGGTCTTCCTGCTGAAGGAGGTCGCCGCCCCGGCCAAGCTCATCGGCTCGCTGATCGCCGTGATCGGCGCCGTCCTCCTGCTCGCGCCGGGAGAGGACGGGCTGCGCCTCGCCGCCTTCATCGCCCTCGCCGCCGCCGCGCTGATGGGGCTCGAATCAATCTTCATCAAGCGGCTCAGCGGGCGGGAGCCGCCGGTGCGCATCCTCTTCGCCAACAACCTGATCGGCGCGGCAATCGCCCTCTCAGTCGCCGCTTTCGTATGGCGCGCGCCGACGACCGACCAGTGGATAGTGCTTGCGTTGTTGGGTCTCACGATGGCCTGCGCTCAGGCGCTCTTCATTCAGGCGATGAAGCGGGGTGAGGCGGGGCGCATCGCGCCGGTCTTGAACGCGACGCTGGTCTTCGCGGCGTTCTACGATTTCGTCCTCTTCGGCGAGGTTCCGACCATCGTCGCAGCGCTCGGCGCCGGTCTGATCATCGCGGGCCTTCTCGTTGCGGCGCGCCGCTGACGCCTTCGCTCATGACGTTCGCTGTTGAGTTTTTCATCCGGTTGCGCATCCTGTGCGACATGACGCGCAGCCAGCTGCTCCCGAAGCGCGCTAGCGGATCTTTTTTCGGGAGAGTTCGCTATGGCCGCACGCGCTGGCTCCTTCGCACTTTGTTTCCTCTGGCCCGCCGCGCTAGCGCGAGCGGATGAAGCAGCTTTCGCGCCTTCGGCGGAGGTCGCTCCCGGTTTTCTCGCCAGGGCGTTTAGTTTCCTCCTCCTCGGCGGTCCTGCGATCTGGGCGATTGCAGCGCTATCGGTGGCGGCCTTGGCGCTGATCCTGTGGAAGGCGTGGCGGCTGGCGCTGATGGGCGCCTGGTCGACCGGACGGGTGGAAGAAGCTGTCGACGCCGCGGTCGCGGGGCGCGCGGAGGACGTGCTGGCCGCCGTCGCGGAGCGGTCCGGCCTCCGCTCGCAGCTCGTCGCCGCCGTGATCGCGGCGCGGCGGGACATGCCCGAGGCGGCGGCGCGGGAGGAGGTGGCGCGGGTCGCCAAGGGGCTCTTGGCGGAGGCGCGGGCCGGGCTTCGGGGGCTGGAGCTGATCTCCACAATCGCGCCGCTCCTCGGCCTGCTCGGCACGGTCCTCGGCATGATCGCCGCCTTCCAGGCCTTGCAGGAGGCAGGTGCCCGCGCCGACCCCGCGGCGCTCGCAGGCGGGATATGGGAGGCGCTTTTGACCACGGCCGCGGGCATGGCGGTGGCGATCCCCGCCTCCGCCGCTCTCGTCTGGTTCGAGAGCGTGATCGACCGGCTCCGGCTGGATATGGAGGACGCGGCGACCCGCATCTTCACGGCCTCCGCCGCCAAGCCCGCCCTGATGCGGGCGGAGAAATAGGCTCATGCGCTTCGCGCCGGAGACAACCAAGCGCCGCCGGCCGTCGCTGACGCCGATGATCGACGTGGTCTTTCTCCTCCTCGTCTTCTTCATGCTGGCGGCGCGGTTTGGAGTGGACCAGGTCCTCCCCTTGCCGCTCGCGGGCGAAGCCGGAGGCGACTATCGCGGCGCGCCGCGGCTCGTCGACATCCGCCCCGATGGCGTGGCGCTGAACGGGGTCGCGATGGCCGACGGTGCGCTTGCGGCGGCGCTTGCTCCCCTTGTCGCGGCGCCGACGGATACGGTGGTTCTGCGCGGACGCGACGGGGCCGACCTGCAGCGCATCGTCGAGATCGCCGAGGCGCTCTCGGCGGCGGGCTTTCCGACGCTCGTCTTGACGGAGTGAGGCGATGACTTTCGAGGATCCGCCCCGCCGCGCGCCCGCCGAGCCCTTCGTGCCGATGATCAACGTCGTCTTTCTTCTGTTGATCTTCTTCCTGATGACCGCCCAGATCGCCCCGCCCCCGCCGTTCGAGACGAAGCCGCCGGTCGCGTCGGAAGGGGGCGATCCGAGCGGGGAGGCAGTGCTCCACCTCTCGCCCGACGGCGCCTTAGGTTTCGCGGAGAGCCTGGGCGAGGAGGCGATCGGCGAAGCGCTCCTCGCCGCCGGGAACGGCGCGCTGCGCCTTCGCGCTGACGGCGGCATGGAGGGCGCGGCGCTGGCGGCGGCGCTGAAGCGCCTCTCGGCGGCAGGCGTCGAGCGGATCGAACTCGTCACCACGGCGGGGCCTCGGGAATGAGCCGCGCCGCGCGATATCTGGAGGTCGCCGCCTTCGTCGCGCTGGCGGTGACGCTGCACCTCCTCCTTTTCTGGCGCGACCCCGCGCAGGGCGAGATCGCGGGCGGCGCGGGGGGCGCTGCGACGGTCTCGATGACCGGCGCGAACGATGCGATGGCGGAGATGGTGGAGGCGTGGGAGACCGCGCCCGACGCCCCCGCTGCGATTGACGAGATGGACGCGCCCGACCAGCCGCAAGATGTCGACGTTGCTCTCGCCGAGACGACCCCGCATGACGCGATGCAGGCTCCTGAGGCGCCTGTTTTGGAGACGCCGACCGTGGAGGCGCCGCGCCCGCAAACCGAGGCTCCTGAAGTCCGGGCAGATCCCCTTCCGACGCCTGATGCGATTTCCCCTCCAGCTCCCGAACCGCTCGCCGGCCTCGCGCTGCCATCAAACGAGACCGCGCCGCCCCCGCCAGATGCGCCAGCCGCGCCCGTCCAGCCGCAACGCATGGTGATCGCGCAGATAGACGACCTCGCGCCGCCGCCTCCCGAACCGGAGCCCGAGGTCGAGCCCGAGACGACCCTCGCGCCCGAGGCCGCCCCAACTCCGCGCCGCAAACCGGAGCCGCCAGCGAAGCCCGTTAGGCGCGCCGAACCAAAACCTGAGCAGACGAATCCCGCCCAACCCGAACCGGCTCGATCCGCGCAGGCGCCCGAAGCCCCGCCCTCGCCGACGGAAGCCGACGCCCCCGCGCCGCAGGGTCAGACCGCGGCGGGTTCGGGCGGCGGCGCGCAGGAGGGGTCGGGAACCGCCGACATCTCCGTCGGCGTCTTGGCCGAGGAGCGGGCGAACATGATGCAGGTCTGGGGCGGAAAGATCCGCCGCGAGGTGGACCGCAAGAAAAAGCGCCCTCGCGCCATCCGCCGCGCGGGCGTCGCGCGCATCGCTCTGACCGTCGCCCGCGACGGCGGCCTGATCGCCGCGCGCGTCCAGCGAAGCTCCGGCTCCGACGGCTTGGACGCCGCCGCCCTGCAAGCCGTCAAAGCCGCCGCCCCCTTCGACCGCGCCCCAGATGAACTCGAAAACCCCCAATACTCCTTCGTCCTTCCGATCAGGTTCGAAAGGTGAGGGGAGCGGAGCGACAGCGGCTTTCGAAAGCGGGACATCTTTCGCTCAAGAATAAACTGACTATTATAGTCGGGAACGACGCGCGGGAATCCCCATGCGCGTGACGGAGATGATCGACATGCAGTCTGCGGCAGTTGCCAAGAGAGAAACCCGCGCTCCGGCTCCCGCCTTTGGGGCGGAGGACGTATCGGTTCTCAACAAACTCCGCCTTCTCGCGGCGCGAGCGCGGTGCGCGTCGAAGATCGATGCGTTCGGCGTCTGCTCGCTTCTGAACGCAGACCCGACCGCCGCCGCAGCGGGATACGCAGAGGCGCTCTTGCGGCTGGCGGCGCAGGGCCTTGGCCACGCGCCCATCGTCTATCACCCCGGAACGGACGAGGTTTCCCGCGACGAAGCGGTTCTTCTGCGCCTCATCGCCAGCGCGCGCGACGGCGACGAAGACAGCCTGCGCTTCCTTGCGGGCCGTCTCCTGGCGCGCGAAGCGGCGCGTCCGATGATCTTTCTCTGCAGAAATCTGGCGGAGAGATTGGAAACGTTCTAACTTGCGCCTACGTTCCCTGTCGTAGCCAGCATTCGCCAGCGAAAACCGATAAAACCGAACGAGGGGACAGTTATGACCCAGACGGCTGGGAGCCTAAGCCCATCCGCCCAGGAAGCCATCGTCGAAGCGCTCAATCAGAGCGTGGCGGAGACCGCCGTGACGACGATGCTGGCGCAGAATTTTCACTGGAACGTGACCGGCATGGCCTTCGGCCCGCTGCATCAGCTGTTTCAGGAAATCTACGAAGATCACTTCACAGCGCAGGACGATCTGGCGGAGCGCATCAAGGCGCTCGACGCCCATGCTGAGGGTACGCTCGCGGGGATGATCGCGCGCTCGAAGATCGCGGAACATGACGGCAAAGCCGACGCGCCGACGATGATCAAGACGATGCAGGAAGCGCAGGAGACGCTCTCGGCGACCCTCGCCGGCTGCGGTCAGATCGCTGCGGAGAACGGTGATACGCTGACAGAAGATCTCTGCATCTCCCGTGGTCAGACCCATGAGAAATTCGCGTGGTTCCTGCGCGCCCATCTTCGCTGAACGCTCCTCGCGAACCCGTTGATCAGACTGATTAGGCCGCCTTTGGCGGCCTGACGCCTTTCTTGGCGCATTTCTTCGCGTAAGCGCCCGTCCAATGTGCGTATTTCCCCATGTCCTTCTGCTGTAGCATCAGGAACTGAATGAAGGCGTTCCTCTGCTCAGACTTCTTCAGAGACTTGAACATCTTCTTTTGCACTTTGGTCATCGAACATCCGATGCAATGACCTTGGCGGCGGAACTTGCATACGTCGATGCAAGGACTGGGTGGCTTCGACATGGCTTCCTCAGTGCACTCCGGGCGCTATTGCAGCAGGGTTCAGCGCGCCCGATCGCCGGTCGCGAAGGTAGGGGACGACGCAACGCAGCGCTTAAGGCTCTTCATCGAGCAAAAGGGGGAGGCCTTTTCGTCGATGAGTCGCCCGACTAATTGTTAGCGTCCCATATCGCATAAACCAACCAATTTCATCAGGATTGACAAATCCGAGCTTCCGCGCAGGATAGCCGCGTCCAGCCAGACCGTTCCGCGGTCAGCCCGACAGTGCGAAACTGCGTGAGAGGTCGCCATGGGACCCGCTGGAGACACCACCTCGAAGATAGATGCGCCTGACACAGAGGGAGCGCGTCTCTTCTCTCTTCTGTCGGAGATGGAATTGACGGAAGCGTCGCCAGGCGAGGCCTTTTGCATCGAGTGGATACTCGATCGCTCATCGGCTTTGGACGAACGCAAATGACCAATGACGCGACCCCGATCTCAGAACCGCCAGAGGAGGTGGAGTTGACTGCGGAACAGCGTCGCCCTCGATATGCGGCGGAAGAACTGGTTGGCGGAGGGGATGTCGCGGAGATCGTGCTGGATGATGAGATCTACGTCCTTCGCGTGACAAGGCAACGCAAGCTTCTCCTTACGAAATGAGGCCACCTCCGCGGAGAACGCTCTGCCATGAGGTGATCAAAGGTCGAGACTCTCTTGCATAGCCGATAATTTCACTCAGGGATACAATTTCTCAATTTTATTTTTATAATCAAATAGTTATGTCTTCCCTTAGCCAGTACCTCGCTGTTTTTTCTGTCTTCCCCCGTTAACGAAGCCTTGAACGCGCTTCATTTTCTGCTACCCGACAAAAACAATCAGTTTTCTGCAGGGAGACCACTCGAATGATCCGCATTGCAACCTACACCGCCGCCGCCGCGCTCGCGTTCGGCCTCGCGGCGACCGACGCCGCCCATGCCGCTTCGCACGCCAAGGGCGAGCTCAACCTCTACTCCTCGCGCCACTACGACACCGACGAGCGGCTCTATTCCGACTTCGAAGAGGCGACCGGCATCACGATCAACCGGATCGAAGGCAAGGGCGACGAGTTGATCGCTCGCATGGAGGCCGAGGGCGCGAACTCCCCCGCCGATATCCTCCTGACGGTCGACACGAGCCGCCTCGAGCGCGCGAAAGCCGCGGGCGTCTTACAGTCTGTCGACAGCGCCGTCCTCGAAGACCGCATTCCCGGCTATCTGCAGGACGCCGACAACCAGTGGTTCGGCTTCTCACAGCGCGCGCGGATCATCTTCTACGACAAGACCGACGTGGCGAACCCGCCGAAATCCTATGTCGACCTCGCCGATCCCGCCTATAAGGGCATGGTCTGCCACCGCTCCTCGTCCAACGTCTACTCGCAAACGCTGCTGTCCGCCGTCATTGAAAACCACGGCGAGGATGCCGCGAAGGCCTGGGCTCAAGGCGTGACCGACAATTTCGCGCGCGATCCGCAGGGCGGCGACACGGATCAGCTGCGCGGGCTCGTCTCCGGCGAGTGCGACATCTCGATCTCCAACACCTACTATTTCGCCCGCGCGATCCGGAAGGACGTGAAGGGCCTGCCCGAAGACGCCCGCGCCAATATCGGATGGGTCTTCCCGGCGCAGGATGGCGAGGGCGCCCACATGAACCTCTCCGGCGGCGGCGTGGCGAAGCACGCGCCGAACCGCGAGAACGCGATCAAGTTCATGGAGTATCTCGCCTCCGACCGGGCGCAGCAGTACTTCTCCGCCGGCAATGACGAGTATCCGGCGGTTCCGGGCGTCGGCCTCTCCGCCTCCGTCGCCGCGCTCGGCATGTTCAAGCCGGACGACGTGGACCTCTCCGCCGTCGCGAAGAACGTGCCGACTGCGCAGAAGATCTTCAACGAGGTTGGGTGGAAGTAAACTCCGCCTCGATCACTAGGAGCACTGACCCGGCCCTTGCGCGCAGCAGGGGCCGGTTTTTCAGCTGAGCTGGAGACGGAAATCGGTTTCATTAAGGGGGATCACTTCGCTGAAACAATGAAGTCCTCTGAATTCGCCAGGATCCACTCAAGCCAATACGCCTTCAATGATGAGAGGACTTCATTTGAAAGCTCAAATTTCGGATTAAAAGAGTAGCATAGCGCTCATTGATACTTGGTCAGACATGCATGCTTTGAAGAGAACGAAACTCCTTTGAGCTTGCTCCGCCGCTCAATTAGATGGTCAGTTTAAGAGAAGACCGAAATCAAGACGAAGTTTGCGACCGTCAGCATCTCATTACTCGTAAATATCCCAAACACACTCTCATCGGGTCTATGGATCACAACCCGCACACCATAGCACTGCTCTGCCGATAGCGCCGGGTCCTAGCCGTCGTCGGTGAGCGTCTCCCAATCACGGGATGGATCTCCACAAGGCTACCCGCACCAAAAAGTCGACGTTTACAGATCTAGAAATCTAGAAACGTGGGAATGTCCGCTTTTACGGCCACGACTGACACATCTAGCAGTTATGAAAGACGTCGGCTTTCGTAACTGCCAACACGGTCTCTCGCATCCGCATCACAAAGTCCGGCGCCGCAGCGAAGGACGGCTTTGTCCGCACCGCCGAAATTGTTAGGGCCAAAATGCTGCACATCAAACGAAT
>JBCAXH010000041.1:0-23039 GCA_038534155.1 Pseudomonadota bacterium | reverse complement strand
AAAGCGCTCCGATCACCCCATCCACATTTGTGATCGGCGCGAGCTTTTTGATCTCCTCCGGCCCGACGATCTCCGTCTCCAGACCCATGAAGCGATGCTTCGCCCGCTCCGCCTTCAGGAAATCCATTCGCTCCGGATTATCCGCCAGCGTCACCCCGCCCACGTGATGCAGCCCGCAGGACATCCCCGTGATCTCCTCCAGCTCCTTATAGAGCCGGATCGTGTACCCCTGCAGCGCCGCCATGTTGGTGTCGGCGTTCAGCGTGTGAAACCCGCCCGCCGCATGCCAGGTGGAGCCGGAGGTCAGCTCCGACCGCTCCACCAGCATCACGTCAGACCAGCCGAGCTTCGTCAGGTGATAAAGAACGGAGCAGCCGACGACCCCCCCTCCGATGACGACGACGCGGGCGGTGGATTTCATGGGGGAGCCTCCTCACTCAAGCGAGCGGAGGTGAAACCCGGAGAAGAAACGGCGCAAGCCCGAAAGCGACGCATCTCGACGTTCAATTAGTGTGATGCGGCGAAGGCCAAGTTCATTCAATTTGAACAAATAGGAAACATTATCTCTCGAGAACACGATATTGGCGCTTGTCGCAAGCGCCATACAACATAAGCTATAGGCAGAGAGGATTCGGATGACGAACTCACTTACATCCATTGAAGTGTGCGCCGGCGCTGGCGGCCAGGCGCTCGGTCTTGAGCAGGCTGGATTTGAGCATGTCTTACTTGTCGATAACGACCCGCATTGCTGCGCATCGCTGCGGCTAAATCGGCCAAACTGGAACGTTCTTGAGGCGGATCTCAAGGACATTAGCGTCGCAAACGCCTCTAACCTTGATCTGTTTGCGGGTGGCCTGCCTTGCCCTCCTTTTTCCGTTGCTGGAAAGCAGCTGGGGGACCGAGACGAACGAAACCTCTTCAACGACGCGCTCAGACTTGTAGAGCAGCTCGATCCGAAATTCGTGCTGATTGAAAATGTTCGCGGGTTTCTCGATCCCAAGTTTGAAGACTATCGAGCGATCCTCCGTCGTCAGTTCAAACGTCTCGGCTATCAAATTGATTGGAGGCTACTGCACGCTTCGGACTTTGGCGTTTCACAGCTAAGACCGCGTGTGGCTATCGTTGCGGGCAAGAGCGCGTACTGGCCGTTCTTTCGATTTCCGGATGCAAGTCCTGATACGCCGCCGACAGTCGGAGAACTCCTGAAGGACTTGATGTCTTTGGAAGGCTGGCAGGGCGCTGACGAATGGGCGGGAAGAGCTGATCAAATCGCCCCTACGATTGTAGGTGGCTCCAAAAAACATGGCGGCCCTGATCTTGGCCCGACGAGAGCACGCCGCGCATGGGAAGCTCTAGGCGTCAACGGCAAGTCGATCGCGGAGGCCGCGCCAGAGCCCGGCTTCAACGGATTGCCCCGTCTGACGGTGCGAATGGTAGCCCGGCTGCAGGGATTTCCTGACGCATGGGCGTTCTCAGGCAGAAAAACTAACGCCTATCGACAAGTCGGCAACGCCTTCCCTCCACCCGTCGCGAAAGCGCTAGGAGAAGCGATCAGTGACGCGATCGCAGCAGCTCAGCTTCACTCCAATCCTAAAGCCGCGAATGGCTAGGAAACCTGGAGCCCGAGCAATGCTTCGGGCGCATTTCCTGAACAATGTCGGCCGTGTGATGGAAGTCGAAGAGCTACGCGCTGTTGCCCGCGACATCACCGAATGGGCGCGTCGGGTGCGTGAACTGCGGACGGAAGAAGGGTTTCAGATTCTGACGCACAACGACCGCGCCGATCTCAAACCCGGGCAGTATTTGCTGGAAGATCCGAAACCCGTTCCGTCATTCTCCCGAGCAATTTCAAAAGAAACGCGCGCCTTCGTGCTCGACCGCAACGGATTCACCTGCCAGATGTGCGGAGCTGTCGCAGGCGAACCACATCCCTACGATCCGACGCGAAAAACCCGCCTCCACCTCGGTCATATCATCGACAAGTCACAAGGCGGTTCGGATGATGCGCATAACCTGCGGGCGCTTTGCTCCGTGTGCAATGAGGGCGCTGCGAACCTTACTCTGGACCGACCATCTTTGCAGAAGCTGTTGATTCAAGTCAGGCGCGCCACCGCAGCCGATCAAAGAGCGGTCTTAGATTGGCTGAAATCAAAGTTTCCGGATACGAATTAGAGACAGAGCGCCGCCGTCCAAGCCGCCGCCGGGGGCGTCTTCCCGGCGAGGACCTCGCCCCAGGCCGTTTGCGTCTCCGACGCCCCAGTCGCGCGGCGGATCTCCAGCCAGTCGCGGCTTTTGGCGGCGGCGCCTGAAAAGAACTCCATCGCCTTGCCGTCGAAAACGCCCGGGCCCCAGTCCTTCGCCCGCTTCTGGATATGCCCCGGCGCGAAGAACATGGCGGAGCGGTCGGAGATGAAATCCGGCCCCATCCCCGCCTCTGAGTAATGCGTCAGCCCGACCATCGACGTGTAGCGCATGTTCTCGCCGAGCATCTTGTGGAGCCGCCCGACCACCGCGCCGGAGCCGGACATATCGATGATCGCGCTGGGCGCATCCGCGATCTGAGCTTCCATATCGTCATAGGCGACGACCTGATTGTAGAGGCCCGACGCCGTCACCGCCCCGACATTCCCCGGGGAGGTCAGTCCGATCAGCCTCGACGCATTCGGATCGGCGCGGAAGGCGTAGGCCGTGCCCACCGCCGTTTTCGACGAGGCCGATCCGACGATCACCTGCTCCGCCCCGAACCAGTCGTTGTCGAGGAAGAAATCGTAAAGGCAGAAGGACGTCGCGTAGAGCGGCCAGAGGATCATCCGCTCCTCATCCCCCGCCTTGTCGTACCCCGGTTCCGCCGTCAGCCGCGAATAGCCATTGTAGACCGGAGGCAGGTCCGCCCGATGCGCCGCCCCGTCGAAGAGGCGCGCGGGCTTCACCGAAGCGGGGCGGATCGTCAGGTGGCTCGCCATCGGGAGGTAGCCGTAGAGCCGTTCGCCCACCAGCAGATCGGCGCTCGCGCTCTCTTCCACCACGGCCGTGCCCCAGACCGGAATGACGCCCCAGCCGTCTTCGGAGGCCGGGAAGAACCGCCAATACCCGATCCGATCGCCGACGACGCCGTAGGTTACGTTGTTCGCGGTGATCGCGAACCGCTCAACGCGAAGCCGCGCCTCGCCTTCTATCAGCGGGGCGGCGGCGCTTTCGATGAGCCGCGTCTCGGCGAGGTTCGTCTTGGCCGTTTCGATCACTGAAATCGTCGTCATTGGGGCCTCCGTTTTGCGTGGACGCTAGCATGGCGGCGATCCCTCTGAAACGAAGTCGCAGCGTCAGCCGTCGGAAAGGCGCATCGTCCGCGGATAAGTTGAATTAACCCTTTGGCCCTCGCGCAATTTCCGCTTAGCGTTCGAGCTGGGGCAGGGGAGAAAGTCATGGCCATAATCAAACCCGACGAGATGCCGGATTTCGTCGAATACAACGGAATGCAGTCCTTTCCGGGGCCGTATTATTTCAGGGACGTACAGGCGAACGCCTTCTTCCTGCCGGGCGATTTCGACAAGATGAGCGCGCTTTGCGAGACGCTGTTCGGCAAGCCGAGCGCGGGGGAGGCGGCTTACGTCCCGCTCTCCGACATGCTGATGTTCTCCTTCATCGACATCACAGACGCCGGATCCTCTCAGGCGCCGAAAGTCGGCGGCGAGAACGAGAAGGAGCTGGCGATCTGGATGCTGCTTGGCCGGACGGATGGTCCGGGCTCGACCAAGATCGTCTCGCTCGCCGGGTTCAACCCGTACCTGATCGTCAACAACCCGCTCGCGGTGAACGACGGGCGGACGATCTACGGCTACATGAAGCAGTACGGCCTGATCACGATGCCCGATGACGAGGGCAACGAGAAGTTCATCGCCAAGGCATTCGGCGCGAAGACGCTGGAGGAGGATTGGCGCTACCGCCCCGTCGTGACGCTGACGCCCAAAGGGCCGGCGCGCGGACCGGGCCGGGTCTGGACCGACGTCACCGGGCTGGCGGAGGTCATTAAGGACGGCGTGGAGGGGATGAACTTCAACATCCACCCGTCCTGGTCGCTGGCTAAAGAGCTGGCCCATGACATGTGGACGGAGACGCTGCCGCAGGTCTTCCTCAAGCAGTTCCGCGACATCCACGATCCGATGAAGGCCGCCTATCAGGCGATCACCGAGGCGCCGGTCGAGTTCTCCAACGTCAAGGGGATCACCATCGACCGCGCCTACGAGATGCGGATCGAGGATCTCTACAACACCGCGATCGCTGAGACGCTGGGCCTCGACCCCGTATCCCATATCGACTTCGGCCTTTCCTTCACGATGGACTTCACGTTGGAGAACGGCCGCGAAATCTGGCGCGCCTGAGGGGGATTGAGACATGGTTGAGCAAAAGGAAAAAGTGGTCGTTCTCGGCGGCGGTCTCGGAGGCTGCGTCGCGGCGGCGGCGCTGACCGATCCGAAGCAGAACCAGAAATACGACGTCACGCTCTACACGATGGGCTGGCGTCTCGGCGGCAAGGGCGCGAGCGGGCGCAACCCGGCGGTCGGCGAGAGGATCGAGGAGCACGGCCTCCATATCTGGTTTGGTTGCTACGACAACGCCTTCGCGCTGATGCGCCAGCTTTATGAGGAGCTGGACCGCCCCGCGACCGCCCCGCTGGCGACGCCGGAAGACGCCTTTCACAAGCAGAGCGTCTTCGTATTGCAGGAGAAGGTCGGCGACGAATGGGTTCCGTGGGAGCTGGAGTTCCCCGAGTTCGATATCGATCCCGGCGGTCACCCAAGCACCTGGGCCTTCGTTCAGATCATCATGGCCTGGGCCTACCGCGCCCTGAAATGGGCCTTCGGCGGCTCCTTCACGACGGAGCATCCGACCGAGATCAAGCATGAGGGCTTCCTCGGCAAACTCGGCGACGCTGTGGAGCATGGCTTCGCCGAGGTCGGGTCGCTCTTTCACCATGAACGCGACCAGCTGCTCGCTGATTTCCTGCATCCGCATCACGACGACGACGCCCATCACGCGGCGGGCGAGCGGGCGCTTAAAGGCGGCGTGACCCCGGTGCACATGATGGAGGCGATCCACGCCTCGATCAAAGACAAGTCCCACAAGCAGATGAAGGCCGGCTGGGGCGCGAAGGCCCTCGCCCGCTCCATCAAGTTCGCCTGCAAGGCCGCCTGGTGGGATCTGAGCGGAAAGATTCCCGAGGATCAGAACGCCCGCCGCGGCTGGATGCTGTTCTATCTCGGCGCCACCATATCCCGGGGTATCCTTCTGGACGATCTGGAGGAGAACGGGGTTTACTCCATTAACGCCGTCGAAGGGCGCGATTGGCTGCGCAAACACGCGGCGCTTCCCGATAACGAGCACGGCGACCCCAACACGCTCGCCTTCGACAGCCCCCCGATCCGCGCCATCTACGACGCCGCCTTCGCCTTCCGGGACGGGAATAACGACGCGCCCGACTTCTCGGCGGCGACGCTTCTGCGCGGCTGCCTCTGGCTGCCGTTCAGCTACAAGGGCGCTTTCTGCTACGAGATGCAGGCGGGCATGGGGGACACTGTCTTCACCCCGTTCTACGAGGCGCTGAAAGCGCGGGGCGTGAAGTTCAAGTTCTTTTCCCAGGTCACAGACATCGCCGCCGATGCGGCGGGGGAAAAGGTTGGGAGCGTCACCATTCAGGAGCAGGTGAAGCTCGGTGGAGCGGACTATGATCCGCTCTTCGACGTGAAGGGCCTGCCGTGCTGGCCCTCCAAACCCTTCTATGACCAGATCGAGGACGGCGCGGCGCTCAAAGCCGCCGGCGTCAATCTGGAGCATTACGACAGCGGCTGGACCAATACCGGCCCGACCCACACGCTGAAGGCCGGGGACGACTTCGACAAGGTCGTCATGGCGATCCCCCTGCCCGCGCATGGCGAGGTCTGCAAATCCCTCGCAGACAGCCGCCCGAAATGGAAGGACGCGATGGAGAACGTGCTGGCGACGCGCACCTGCGCCGTCCAGCTCTGGTTCGAGGACAGCCGGGAGGAGCTCGGCTACGACTTCCCGCCCGCCGTCAACGGCTCTTTCGTCGAACCCTGGTCCAGCCTCGCCGACTTCACCCACCTCCTGCCGAAGGAGGACTGGGGGGAGGAGAACGTGCATTACCTCCTCTATACTTGCGGCGTCTTCCCCTTCGACGCCGCGTCGACGGAGGCGGAGGCGAAGGACTGGGTCGTGAACTCCATCGACGGCTTCTTGCAGAAGGACATCCGCGTCCTCCTGCCCAACACGACGGATGCGAGCGGCGACTTCAACTACGGCTCGCTCTTCGACAAGTTCAACGGGCAGGGGAAGGAGCGGCTGATGGCGCAGTACATCCGCGCCAATATCGACCCGAACGAGCTTTACGTGCTGTCGACGGCGGAGGGGATCGACCACCGTCCGAAAGTGCAGGCGGCTGAGCTCTCCAACCTCTACTTCTCCGGCGACTGGACGGATAACGGCTTCAACATCTCCTCTGTCGAAGGGGCGGTGATGTCGGGCCTGCAATGCTCGCGTGCGATCTCCGGCTTCCCCGAGAACATCGTAGGCGAAGATCCGGGGTCGCTGTCGCCGTCGAGCTGACGGTCGCCTCCAAAGCTGACGCGAAGGGCGTTTCCGGCGGGAAGCGCCCTTTTTTGGTTCCAACCTTTTTCAGCTTGCTAGCAAACTAGCAACATATTGATAAAATGGGGAAACTTGGCGTTTCGCACTTCTTTCGTTCACCGCGAACGGCATATGAGAACACGAAAAAGCGATCATCGCCTGAGGGGCCGACGGGGCGGCGTCAGATCGCTCCGCCCGCCTCCTCCTCCGCCAGTGTCGCCTGCAGCCCTTCCCGATAGGTCGGATAGGCCAGCGCCACGCCCAACTCGTCCCTGATCCGCCGGTTGGAGACGCGTTTGGATTCCGAATAGAAGCTCCGCGCCATCGGGCTCATCTCCGCCGTCTCGAACGCCTCCTCCGGCGGGGGCGGCATGTTCAACAGCGACGCCGCATATTCAGTCACCTGTTGCGGCGGCGCCGGAAGATCGTCGCACAGGTTGTAAACGCCCCCCGGCCGCGGCTGGTCGATTGAGGCGGCCAGCGACGCCGCGATATCGTCCCGGTGAATGCGGCTGAAAACCTGTCCCTGCTTGATTATCCGCCGGGCGGTCCCGTTCCTCAGCTTCGCGAACGGCCCGCGACCCGGCCCATAGATCCCGGCGATGCGGAAGATATGGAGCGGAACCCCCGTCCCCCGCCATTCGGCCTCCGCCTTCACGCGCCTTTCGCCGCGCTCCGTGGCGGGGTTGAGCGGGCTCTCCTCATCCACCCATTCCCCGGCCTTGTCGCCGTAAACGCCAGTCGTGGAGAGATAGCCGACCCATTTGAACCGATCCGCCCGCTCCCGGATCGCTTCGCCGAGCGCCACCAGAGATGGGTCGCCTTCGGCGCCGGGGGCGGCGGAGATCAGAAGATGCGTCGCCTCGTCCAGAACCTCGGTCGACGGCGGCCAGGGCGCCGGCTCAACGCCAATCGCGCGTATCTGAGCCGCGCGCTCCTCTGAGCGGGTCGTCCCGATGACGCGCCAGTCGCGGTCGAGCAGACGTCGTGCCAGGGCCTCCGCCGAATACCCGAAACCGATCGCCAGCAATGTTGATCCACTCGCCATTTCACCTCCGCCCGGAAACGCCTATAGATTGCCGATAAGTAACCGGAGCCCCGTCGATGCGCCACCTCGCGCCCGTTCTCTTCCCCGCTGTCTTCGCCGCGCTACTCGCTTCGCCCGCCGCGGCCGTATCGGATTATGAGGAATGCGTGAACTTCGCGACCCTCGACCCCGAGCGCACCTTGGTCGACGCGCAGGCGTGGCTGGACGCCACCGGCTCCGTCGCCGCGAAACACTGCATGGCGATCGCGCAGGGCGAACTCGGCGCCCACCGGACCGCCGCGAACACGCTCTCCGACGTCGCCAACGCCGCAGGTCTCGACGATGAGACGCGCATCGCCACGCTAATCGAAGCGACCCGGCAATGGCGCCTCGCGGGTCGGCCCGAAGCCGCCCGATCCTCAATCGACGCCGCGCTGCGCATCGGAACAAGCCCGGATGCGTTGATCGAAAGATCGACGCTGAAAGCCGCCGACCGAGACTGGGAGGGGGCGGAGCGCGACCTCGACAGCGCGCTCGCGGTCGCGCCGCGCGACCATGAGGCGCTGACGCTCCGCGCCGCCGCCCGGCTGCGCCTGCAAAATGCGGAGGGCGCGCGACGCGACGCGCTCCTCGCGCTCGAGTATCGCCCGATCAGCGCCGCCGCCTGGTACCAGCTCGGGCTCGCCGAACAGGCGCTGGGTCTCAAGGACGCCGCGCGGCGATCCTGGCTGAAAGCGATCGACGTCGCCCCCGGCGGCCGCCCGGCCTCTCTGGCGCGCGGCGCGATCCAGGACATGGACGGCGGCGGTTAAGGTGAGCGCCGGGCGCTGCGACCGAATTCCGGACATCCGCTACTTCGCCCATATCCGGCCGCGTTGCTGACGACGCTGATCTAAGAATTTCGGGCGATGCCCGCCGTAAGAGAAATCGCCGGAACCAGATGCGTCGCCATGGCTCATGCAGTCGCTAGCAGGGGCTTCGAACCGCTTTCGTTAAACTCGCGCGGTTATCGACCTCCAGCTTAGCGTAAATCGCCTGGGTCTGGTTCCTCACTGTCGAAGGCGCGACTCCAAGGGTGCGAGCGGCCTCCTTATGGCTCAGCCCGTCGGCCAGGAGAGCGGCGACTTGCCGCTCGCGCGGCGTTAGGAGATCTGAGCGGGTCATCGGGCGCAGGGAGAGTTTGCTGAGCCCGAGACCGCCCGGCGCGCCGATTGGCTCGCATATAGCGACGAGACCGCTGTCGATCAGCATGTGCTCCCCTGGGCTGATGACGTATTGGCTCAGCGCGCGCGGGACGCGGTCGCCCTGGGCGCGCGACCAGAGATGGCCGAACTTCTCCTGCATCGACGCCAGGCCGACGATCGCCACGCCGTCGTCGCTCAGGATCACCGTGGCGGCCTCGTCCGCGTCGGAGCTCTTCACCGCCGCAAGTCGAGCGGCGGCGGAGAGCTGATCGACTGCGCAGCGCAGGAACTCCCGCTCCTCAGCCGACCACCGCCGCGCCGCGGCGCCGCCGCGATAGGCGGATACGAAAAGGGACGCGGCGCGCTTTTCCCGCAGGCGCATCGCAGTCGCCATGTGGCGGAGACCAAACTCGTCCGCCAGCGTCTGCATGCCGTCGGTCTGCGCTTCGCCGCCGCGGTCATAGGTGGCGACCCCGTCGGGGCGAACGCGGATGGTCGCGGCGAGGATGTCTTCTTCGGCGATGCCGCTCCAGAACTCGAAATAGTCCTCCGGCAGGTTACTGGTCGCGCTGGCGTGGATCTCCACGCTCGACTGGTCGATCTCGGCCCAGCCGTACCATGCGCAGTCGAAGCCGAGGATGTCGGAGAGGCGCGCCACCGCCCAGCCGGTTAGCGCGTCGACGTCTGCGTCGACCGCGCGCGCGTTAAGATCGCGCACATAGTCCGAGAAGAGGCTGAGACCGTTTCGCATGTCCCCCGACCCTGCGACGCGCGGCGCCGCGAACTCTCACCGCCAGTGCTTTTCCTCGCCAGTATAGGCGGAACCGGGCAACGCGCCATCTTTTACGAAAGCGTCCAGAAGATTGCGCATGACCGTCCCGACATTGTTCTCCCCGCCCTTGCACGGGAGCGCCTGAGACCAGCTTATCGAGCCCGCTGCGAAGACCGCGCCGTGATTGGCGGTGGTGAAGTAGATCATGTCCCCCCTGACCTGCGGGTCCTGCGTGCCGCCGCGCCCGGGGAAGGCGTAAGAGATCTCCTCCGACACCAGCGGATAGTTGTCCGTGTGGTCGATGGAGGAGGCGAGGAGGAGCGTGTGGGGCGGTGTGCCGAGCGCGAGGTCGTAGCGGTCCAGCTCCACCCCCGCCGCGCCGCCGAGGGCGAGGCCGAAATCGCCGATCAGCTCCTCCTCCCCGATCCCGTCGAAGATCCAGGCGACGCGCTTGTGGAAGCTGTCGGGCATCCGCTCGAACGGCTCCGCCCGGTCCATGCCTTCGGCGGTGAAGCCGAGACCGACGAGCTTCTGCGGCGCCCGCCCGCGCGAGCGCCAGAGGCCGGAGCGCTCGCCGGTGGAGGCGAGATAACCCTCTCCCGGCTCCGCCTGCCAGGCCCGCGAGCCGACGTCCAGCTTGCGCACCTCGATGCAGGCGGGATCGTCGGGGCAAGCCGCCGTCACCCAGTAATAGCCGTTGCCGCCAAGATACATCACCCGCCCGCCGCCGGTCAGATACTGCTCCGTCGCATCCAGCATCCCTTCCGAATAGTATTCGGGGTGGGTTACGTTCAGGACGGTCTTGTAGGGCGTCAGCGCCGCCAGCCCCTCCCGGTCCAGATCGTGATCGGTGATCAGGTCGTAGTCGTAGCCCGCATGCTCCAGCCACCAGAGGAGCGAGAGGTCCGCGGGCAGCGCCCAGGGGAAGTTCATCCCCGCCATGCGGTAGCCGGGCCGGATGTTGATGATCGGGCGCTTCCAGGTCGAATAGCAGACGCCCGCGCCGTCCGAATGGTGGTCGTAGGTGGAGAGACCGAATTCCTGAAGCTTCTGATACTCGAGATCATCGCCGGAGATGACGGGCGTATGCGCGACGATGGCCTGCGCGATCTGCGCGTCGAAGCTCAGGTGCTCGTTGGCGTAGGCGAGATAGGTGAACGTCGACATCTGAACCGCGATCTTCGCGCGCGCGCGGTCGGGGCGGATGATGACCGGGATGCGGTCGACGGCGTCGCCGGCCGTGACTTTCAGCGCGTAAACGCCCGATTTCAGGTCGGTGGGCGGGGTCCAGGCGACCGTCGGCGACCAGCCGCAATCGGTCAGCGCGTCGTCGTGGAAGGCTACGGCGCCGTATTGCGAGGGGTTCAGGCGAAAACTGTCGTCGCGCCCGCGCCAGTTCCAGCCGCTCATGGCGCGGATCGGGCGGTTCACCCCCTCCGCATGGAGGGCGTGGGGGCCGGTGTCGGTGATTACGTTGCCGATGCCCCGGTCGGTGAAGCCCTCCGTCGTGTCCCAGTAGGTCAGCGGATCGGCGGGCGGCGACCCGTCCGCGATGGCGGCCATTTCGTCAGCGGAGAGCGCGCGCGCGACGACGCCGGAGCGGTCGATCTTGCCGTTATAGAGGGTGGAGACGAAGCGCCCCCGCTCCGGGTTCTCCTCATGGGCGCCGGCGATCAGGAAGGGGATGTCCGCATGCGCGGGACGGACGCGCAGCACCTCCTTCACATGGGCGTCGTGGTCGAAAGGCGTCACCGGGCCGATATGGGAGTTCCAGGAGTTCTGGACGCCGATCTGGCGCAGCCGCGCTTCCCCTGTCGCCGGGTCGAAACTGGCCGAGGCGAGCACCCATACCTTCGGAACGAGCGGCGCGTCCGCCGTCACCTGATCCACCGTCTCGCCGTCGCCTATCCAGAACTCCAGCTTGCCTTCGGGGTTGATCCCGAGCGCGTAGCCCTTCCCCTCCTTCACCGACCAGCGCCCTAGGATCGTCTGGCGCGCGCCGCCGGGCATGGAGGGCCAGATGAAGGCGTGAACCGTGAACGGACCGTCGAGCGCCAGCCGGCCGTCCGGGTCCGCGACCCGCGCGAACGAGCCGTTCTGGGTGTACTGGCGTTTTACGGCGAGCGTCGGGGAGAGGTCGGTCGCCACGGTCTCTTCGATGAAGCCCGGCCCCTCCGGATTGAAGTCGCCATGGACGAGGCGAACGATCTCCGCCTTCACCTCCTTCGTGCCCTCGGCGGAGACCATGAAGTCGATGGGCTGGCCCGCGCGCGCGGACAGGGGATCGGCGTAGCCGAAGAGGCGAATGTCCGTCATCTCAGCTCTCCAGCAAGTCGTTCACGCGGAGGAGGAAAACGGCGTGATACGCCTCCCGTATGTCGTCGTATTCGCGGTCGTCCACCACGCGCGGCGGCATGCCCCGGACGCCTGAGACGGCCATGATGCGGAACTTCTCAACCGCCGGCTCCATCCGGTGGATGATGTATTTGTCCGCCATCTCGCCGCGCCGGAAATAGTTCAGAACGCGGCCGAGAGCGTCCGAATGGCGCCCAAGCGGGTCGCGGCGATGCTCCTCGATCAGTTCGGGTGTTATCAGGCCCTTCAGCCGGTCGCGCAGGCGCTTGTTGAAGCGGCGATAGTAGAGCTCCTGCTTGTCGTGAACTTCGGTCGCTTCCTCGGGCATGGCTTCGCCTCCCTTTTCGGTGCGGAGCGCGCGGCGTTCTCCGGCCTTGCGCTTGCGGAAATCGCGGAACTGGTCGCGCGCGCCGGTCAGGCCCTCGCGCGCGAAGATCGTGACGCCGATCATGATGGCGGCGACGATGATGATGCGGATCGGGCCGAGCTCCGGCAGGCCCTTGTCGATCAGGACGACGATGGCGGCGCCGACCACGGCCCCCTCCGCTCGTCCGAGCCCGCCGATCACCATCATCGCGAAGAGCAGGAGAAGCTGATCGAGCGAGAAGATCTGCGGAGAGATCGAGCGGTAATACATCGCGTAGAACGCCCCCACCACGCCCAGCGCGGCGGAGGAGATGACGAAGACCCAAAGCCGCGCGCGGCGGAAGTCGATGCCGACCGCTTCGGCGAAGGCTTCGTCCTCCCGGCTGGTCCGCGCCACGCGGAGGAGGAGGCCGAGGCGTTCGGAGTTCACCAGCCGCCAGACGAGGAGCGCGCCGAGAAGGAGCGCGAAGGCCCCCGCGAAACCGAGGAGGAGGCCGGGGCGCTGGAGGAACCAGTCTTCGGGGATGAAGCTGTCGACCTGCGTGATCGCGCCGCCCGTTTGCGTCAGCGCCTTCAGCTGCATGACGAAGACGCGGCAGATCTCCGCCACGCCCATGGTCAGGAGCGCGTAATAAAGCCCGTCGAGCCGCGTCGAGGGCGCCGCGAGGATCGCGCCGAAGACGAAGCCGACGGCGGGTCCGATCAGCAGCATGAAAGGCCATGGCACGCCAAGATAGACGTTCGCGGCGGCGGCGACATAGCCGGAGACGCCGACGACCGCGAGCGTGGCGAGGGAGAAGATGCCCGCCGTCCCCACGATCAGCGTCCAGAGAACGTTGATCGCAGCGTAGATGCAGAAGATCGAGACGACGGAAATCAGGGAGTTCGGCAGGAACGGCGTCGTCACCGCCAGAGCGGAGAGGCCGATGGTCCACCAGAGCGGTTTCTTGTCGGCCAAGATCCGCTCGCGCCGAAGCGTCTTTGGGTTGTGGACGTCGCGCCATTTCAGCCAGTGGCGCCGCGCGCCGGGAACGCGGGCGCGCGCCCGCTCCGCGGCGCCGTCGGGCGTCCCCCGAAGCTCCCACGGTCGACGGCCGACCTTGTGATAGGTCCGCTCCGTCATTCGCGCGTGTCATCCAGAAGGCCGCCGATGCCGCGCGGGCGGACGATCAGGACGGCGATGATGAAGGCGAAGGTCGCGAACATGACGTAGCGCTGGCCGAGGAAGGGAATCGCGCCGACGATGGCTTCGAGAAAGCCGATCAGCACCGCGCCGATCATCGCGCCCGGCACCGATCCGAGCCCGCCGAGAAGCGCGATGGTCAGGCCCATCAGGAGGGGGACCACCCCGGCGGTCGGGCTGAAGAAGATCGTCTGGGAGAGGAGCGCCGCCGCCATCCCCGCCAGCGCGCCGGTCAGCATCAGGACGGGCAGCGCCGTCACCTGACGGGAGATGCCGGAATAGGCCGCGCCTTCGCCGTTCTGCATCATCGCCCTGATCTCAAGCCCCCGACGCGAATAGCGCAGCCAAGCGAGCGTCAGCGCCATTATGATCGCCGCGCCGATGATCGTGCCCGCCTGATCGTATCGGATCTTCGCGCCCCAGATCTCCCACCGCCCAAAGCCGAAGACCTTCGGCAGGCCCTGATTGCGAGGACCGAAGGTCCAGAGAAGGCCCTGAACCGTCATGATGTTCAGCCCCAGCGTGATGATCAGCGCGCGCACCGGGAAGTTCGGTTTGTCGTGGATCGGCAGGAAGGCGAGGAGATAGATGATCGCCCCGCAGATCGCCCCGGCGATCAACGCCGCCCCGACCAGCGTCGAGGCCGTCGCGACCGTCGTCCAGAGGCCGCTGTCGAAGGTCGCTTCGATAAGCGGTTTGGCGGCGCCCGTCGCGAGCCATGCGGCGTAGCCCGAGATCGCGAAGGTCGCGCCGTGGGCCATGTTGATGATTCCGACGGAGGACCAGAGGATCGAAATGCCGATCGCCATCAGCGCGTAGATCGCGGCGAGGTTCAGCGCGTAGATGACGAGCCCCAAATCCATTAATCGCGCTCCATCAGCCGAGCTCCACATGGCCTACGTCGCCGCGCATCCGCCCGGCGTGCATGCCGACGATCCGGTCGGCGCGGCCTGTCAGGAGGGCGACGTTCTGCTCGGCGATGATCATCGCGCCCTCGACCGGGAGCGACCAGAGCGCCTCCATCACCCGCTGGGAGATTTTCGGGGCGAGGCCGAGGGAGGGTTCGTCCACCAGATAAAGCCGCGCCTCCGTCATCAGCATCCGCCCGATGGAGACCATGCGCCGCTCCCCACCCGACAGCTTGCCGACGAGGGCGTGCTCAAGCTCGCGGAGCGGCGGGAAGATGTCGAAGATGCGGTCGATCCGCGTCTTCCGCTCCCGCCACGCCGCGCGGGTGTGGGCGCCGCATTCGAGATGCTTGCGGACCGACAGGCCCGGAAAGATCGCGTCGCCCTGAGGCGCGACGCCGATGCCCCGGCGCACCAGCCCCGGCGTGCGCCGCCCCGCGCCGAGCGAACGCGCGCCGCCAATCTCCGCCCCGTCGAGCTGGACGGAGCCCTGCTGCCAGCCGGTCATGTGCGTGATTGCGCGGATCAGCGTCGTCTTGCCGTGGCCGTTGAGGCCGACGAGCCCGATCCGCTCCCCGGCCTTCACGGTGAGATCGATCTCATGCAGCACGCGTAGCGGGCCGTAGCCCGCCGAAAGCTGTCGGATTTCCAGAAGCTCAGGCATCCGCGCCCTCGAAATAGGCGTCGCGCACGCGCGGGTCGTCGAAGACCGCGCCGGGATCGCCCGTCGCGATCACCTCGCCGAGGTCCAGCACCACGCAGGCGTCGGCGACGGCGGAAAGCAGCTCCAGCCGGTGCTCAATGAGGACGACCGCGATGGCGTATTCGTCGACGAGGCGGCGTATGATCAGATCCAGCTCATCGATCTCCGCGTTGATCAGTCCGGAGGCCGGTTCGTCCATCAGGAGGACCTTCGGCTCCCGCATCATCAGGCAGGCGAGCAGCAGCTTGCGCCGGTCGAACGCGCCTAGGGCGGAGGCCGGCGTCTCCCACGGCACGCGCAGGTGGCAGAGCCGCGCGGCCCATTCGGCGTCATGGCGGCTGAGAAAGGGGCGCTGCGATTTGCGCGCGGCGCGGAACGTCTCCCCCACCGTCAGGGAGGCGGGGACGACGGGGCTTTGATAGGTGCGGCCGAGGCCCATCCGGGCGCGCTGGTGAAAGGGCGTCGACGTGATGTCCCGTCCGTCGAGTCGGACGACGCCCTCATCGGCCTTGTAGCGACCGCAGAGCACTTCGAAGAGCGATGTCTTCCCGGCGCCGTTGGGGCCGACGAGGCCGAGAATCTCCCCGCCCCGCGCCTCCAGCGAGACGTTCGAAAGGATGCGCCTGCCGCCGAGCGACAGGCTCACCCCTTCGCAGCCGAAGAGCATGTCAGCGCCCCCGTTCGCCGATCACCACCAGGGCGGGTCGCGGAACTCCACCTCGGCGAAGGGTTCGGGCGCGATGATCCGGTGCTCGTTATCCTGCACCTGGAAGAAGAGATGCGCCTGACCGCCCTCGGGATCGTCGGTCATGTTTGGGTAGCTGATCCCGGAGTTGGTTTCCGGGCGGAACTTGTAGAAGCCGTTGACGCCCCGATACTCGATGGCGCGGATCGCATCGCCCACCGCGTCGAAATCGGAGGGGTCGCCGACCGCCTCCCATGCCTGCGCGAGCATCATGACCGCGTCATAGCCGCCGCCAGTGTAGACCATGCCCATCGTGCCCGGATACTTGGCGCGGTACTTCTCGCGGAACGCCGCGCCCTTCTCATCGGCGTAGACGCCGTAGACCGTACCCCAGATCATCCCCTCGCCTGCGCCCTGCGCGAGGTCGAGGAATTCGGGCTGCGAAGGCCCGTATTGCAGGTAAACCAACGATCCCGGCACCGGGTCGAAGGCGTATTGCTGGGCGAAAGCGGCGAGTTCAGCGGCGACCCAATGGTCGATCATGATCGCGGCGGCGTCGGTGTCCTGCAGCGCGCGGATCACGGGCGACCAGTCCTGAACCGGGAACTGGATGTCCGTGATCGCGCCGATCTCCCACTCGCCATTGGTTGCGGCGGCGGCCTCCTGCGTCGCCTGACTGATCAACTGGGTGTAGCTGATCTGGCCCTGGACGATGTGGATCTTGTTGTTCTTCGGCTCCCACCCGGCGGCGGTCTTGTCCTGAAGATATTTCACGAAGCCGGAGCCGTACCAGACCTCCGGCACGTCGAGCTGGAAGATGTTCCGATACTTCTCCGGATCGCTCATGAAGAGATCGTCGTTCACCGAGGACGTGTTGCCGTGGAGATACGGAATGCCCGACGGCGCTGCGGCGTCCATCGCCGGTTGCGGGATAATGGTGAAGGCGGATGCGATGGCGTGCGCGCCGCCTTCGATCAGCGCCTGCATGCCGGCGACATTGCCTTCAGGCGTCATCATGTCGAGATCGATGAGCTTCGCCTCCAGCGGCCGGCCGAGCACGCCGCCCGCCTCGTTCACCTCTTCGATCGCCATCATCAGGCCGTTGGTCCAGTCCTGATGGTCGGCGACCCCTACGGGTCCCGACTGCGCTGCGGGCACGCCGATGACGATGGGTTCGGCGGCGATTGCGGCAATGGGCGCCCCGGCGACGGCGAGCGCTGCGGCGGCGGTTGCGAAAGCGCGTCTGGTGGATCGCATATCTCTGGTCTCCCCGTTGGTGTCTTGAATAGAGGAGAGACCGCGCGATGCGCTGTCTATGATGCAAATGCACTATCGAGATTGAGCCGAGAGGAGATCGCGGACTCTGCCGTGGCGTCGAGTATTTTGCGGGCGCCCTCCCTGAAACAGACCTTTATGCGATCTGCAGCATTTTCAGCTCGAGAAGGGGAGGGGATGCGGACAAAGCGAAGTGTTGGCGAATGTCGGCTCTCTGCGTCGAAATCGCGCAAAACGGCTCTCAGCCGTCAGGGGCCTAAGGTTCGCTTAGATGCGCCAGTTACGGGGCTAGAAGCATGACTGGGAACGCGATGAAATCGTTGAACTCTAAGATCGAGCGGCCTTGCCGAGGGCTTCAGTGAGATAATCGGCGAATGCGCGCACGCGTTTCGGTTGCCGTCGATGGGGCGGAAACAACATCTGCAAGGAGCGCGTGTTCGCGCTAAACGCAGTCAGTAGGGGCGCGAGACGGCCAGCTTCCAAGTCCGTTGCGATATCGAGCTCTGATTTCAACGCGATTCCCGCGCCTTCGACGCACCACTTGCGCACCAACCCGCCATCATTCGCTATACGCACGCCGGATACGACGATCGTGCGCCGCTTGGATCCCACGCGAAACCGCCACTGATTGTCGAGAAAGTCGCCGAACCGCATCAATAGGCAATCATGTTCCGAAAGATCGTCGGGGGTTTCGGGCGCTCCATGGCGGGAGAGGTAGTTGGGAGATGCGCATATGATCCGCGACCATTCCCCGAGAGGCATGGCGCGAAGCGAACTGTCGGTCGCCGCGCCGTAACGCAACGCCAGATCGAAACCCTGGCCGACGAAGTCGATGTAGCCGTCCGACAGATGCACCTCGAACCGAACCTCCGGATAGGTTTGTTGAAACCTGTCGATCTGCGCGGAGACGAACCCTCGGCCGATATCGCTGGGCGCGCTGATGCGGATCGGGCCGGATAGCGATCTGACGCCACGGCGGATGCGCGACTCCAACATAGACGCGTCTTCAAGGAGAGAGTCGGCGCCTTCCCAAAGCGTCCGGCCAGCGTCCGTAAGGCTGATTGACCGCGTTGTCCGGTTAAGCAGCGCAACTCCGAGCGACGCTTCGAGAGATGCGAGCCGTTCAGATACCGTCGACGGCGACATCGCCGCTTCGCGCGCCGCTGCGGCGAGACTGCCAAGCTCGACGATCCGTTGGAACAAGCGGACCTGATCGAGGTTCATTCATCGTTCTTTCCGAATAATCATTTCTGAAACGCCAGTTTATCCGGTTAATCGTGGCGGGTAAACGGCGCGGGACCCACACAAGGAGATTGGCATGCCGAAGCTGACCATCACCGGAAACGTCCTCGTTAAAGACGGCCATATCGATTTCGTCCGCGCCGAGCTTTAGAAGCTGATCCCGATCACGCGCGCCGAAGCGGGGTGCATTCAGTACGACCTTCATCAGGACAACGAGAACCCGAACTACTTCATGTTCTACGAGAACTGGGAGAACAGGGAGTTGTGGCGGACGCACATGCAGAACGACCACCTCAAGGCCTACATGGAGGCGACTGACGGCATGGTCGAGAAGTTCTGGCTGCACGAACTGACGCGCATCGCCTGATCCTTCGGGACGGCGCCTTTTGGGCGCCGTTCGCCCTTCCTTACCCTGAAGAGGAGACGATCATGAAAGCCGTCGGCATCACCCGCTATCTTCCGATCGACGCCGAGAACGCCTTCGTCGATTTCGAACCGCCGAAGCCCGAACCATCGGGTCGCGATATCCTCGTCGCTGTGAAGGCGGTGTCGGTGAACCCCGTCGACACCAAGGTCCGCCGCAATGGCGGCGACAAGGTCGAAAACCCGGCCCGCATCCTCGGTTGGGACGCGAGCGGCGTGGTCGAAGCCGTCGGGCCGGAGGCGACGCTCTTCACGCCGGGCGACGAGGTTTACTACGCTGGCGACATCACGCGCTCCGGCTCCAACGCCGAGTTTCAGCTGGTGGATGAGCGGATCGTCGGCGCGAAGCCGAAGTCGCTGAGTTACGCCGAAGCCGCCGCGCTGCCGCTGACGACCCTCACCGCTTATGAGGCGTTTTTCGATCGGCTCGGCGTCGACCGCGATGGCGCGAACGCCGGAGAAAGCGTCCTCATCATCGGCGCGGGCGGCGGCGTCGGCTCCATCGGCATCCAGCTGGCGAAGGCCGCGGGACTGACCGTCATCGCCACAGCCTCCCGCCCGGAGACAACGGCATGGGTGACCGACCTTGGAGCCGATCATGTGGTGAACCACCGCGAGGATATGGTCGCGCAGGTCCGCGCCATCGGCATTCAGCACGTCGATCACATCGCCATTTTCAACGACATGCGCCATTGGGCGACGGCGGTGGAGCTGATCCGCCCTCAGGGCGGGATCGTCAGCATCGACGACGCCAATCTGCCGATGCCGATGGAGGGGATGAAGTCGAAGGCGGCGGCGCTCCACTGGGAGTTCATGTTCGCCCGCGCCATGCACCAGACGCCCGACATGATCGAGCAGCACAAGCTCCTCACTTACGTCGCGGGCGAGATCGACGCGGGTCGCATCCGAACGACGCTCGACACCGTGCTGTCGCCGATCAACGCCGCCAATCTGACGAAGGCGCATGCGATGATCGAAGCGGGAACGGCGAAGGGCAAGGTCGTCATCAAAGGCTTCTGACGGGCGAAGCCTCAGGCCGCTCGATTTTCCGATATGCGGGCTCACGCATCGCCGCGTTACAGTCGAGCGGCGGTGCGCGCATTTCGACGCGAAGATGACAGGGAGAGCGGCGCATGACTGACCGGGCCAGGATGCTGCGACAGGTGGAGCGTCGGCTGCTTTGGCTGTCGCATTGGATGATCCATCATGCCAACCACATCCGGCCCAAAGCGGACGGGATCAAGGTGGGCGGTCATCAGGCGAGCTCGGCCTCGATGGTGTCGATCATGACGGCGCTCTATTTCTCGGCGTTGCGGCCCGAGGACCGCGTCGCGGTCAAGCCGCACGCCTCCCCCATCTTCCATGCGATCCAGTACATGATGGGCCGCCAGACGCGGGAGAAGATGGAGAATTTCCGCGGCTATGGCGGCGTTCAGAGCTACCCGAGCCGCACCAAGGACATCGACGACGTGGATTTCTCCACCGGCTCCGTCGGGCTGGGCGTGGCGATCACCTCCTTCGCTTCGCTGATCCAAGACTACGTCTCCGCGAAGCCCTGGGGCGCGGAGGTTCCGCTCGGCCGCATGGTCGCGCTCGTCGGGGACGCGGAGCTGGACGAGGGCAACATCTACGAAGCGCTGCAGGAGGGATGGAAGAACAACCTCCGCAACTGCTGGTGGATCATCGACTACAATCGCCAGTCGCTCGACGGGATCGTGCGCGAGGGGCTGTTCGAGCGGGTCGAGAAGATCTTCGACGCCTTCGGCTGGGACGTCGTGCGGATCAAACACGGCGCTCTCCTGCGCGCCGCCTTTGACGAGCCGGGCGGAGAGACGCTGCGCGACTGGATCGACGCCTGTCCGAACGCCGAATACTCCGCGTTGACCTTCATGGGCGGCGAAGTCTGGCGCATGCGCCTGATGGACGACCTCGGCGATCAGGGCGACGTCTCCGCCCTCATCGACCGGCGCTCGGACGAAGATCTCGCCGCGCTGATGGAGAACCTCGGCGGCAATTGCGTGGAGACGATGGCGGAGGCGTTCGACGCCGTCGATCACGACCGCCCGACCTGCTTCATCGCCTATACGGTGAAAGGCTGGGGCACCCCGATCGCCGGGCATAAGGACAATCACGGCGGTCTGATGAACAAGACCCAGATGGCCGCCTGGCGCGATCACATGGGCGTTGCCGAAGGGGAAGAGTGGGAGCCCTTCGCCGCTACGCCGAACCCAGACCGCCTGCGCGACTTCATGAGCGAAGCGCCATTCTTCGCGGTCGGTCCGCGCCGCTTCGACGACGCGAAGCTGGCGACGCCGGAGATCGCCTATCGCGCGGCGGGGGAGGTCTCCACCCAAACTGCCTTCGGCAAGATCCTCGACGATCTCTCCAAGGGCGACGGCGATCTCGCCGCGCGGATCGTCACGACGTCGCCGGATGTGACGGGGACGACGAGCCTCGGCCCCTGGGTCAATCGGCGCAAGCTCTTCTCCCGCACGGCCATGGCGGACGCCTTCATCGAACATCGCATCCCATCGACCGCCAAATGGGTCTTCTCCCCTGACGGCCAGCACATTGAGCTCGGCATCGCGGAGATGAACCTCTTTCTCCTGCTTGGCGCCGCCGGCCTCTCCCACAGTCTCTTCGGCAAGCGGCTGATCCCCATCGGCACGGTCTACGACCCGTTCGTGCATCGCGGCCTCGATGCGCTGAACTACGCTTGCTACCAGGACGCGCGCTTCATGATCGTCGGCACCCCGTCGGGCGTGACGCTGGCGCCGGAGGGCGGCGCGCACCAATCAATCGGCACGCCGCTGACGGGGATGGCGCAGGACGGCCTCGCGAGCTTCGAGCCCGCCTTCGCGGATGAGCTGGCCGCCATCATGGAATGGTCCTTCGACTACATGCAGCGCGATGGCGAGGGCGACCCGGACGAGCGCACCTGGCTAAGGGATGAGACCGGCGGTTCCGTCTACCTTCGCCTGACGACCGCGCCGATCGAACAGCCCGATTACCGAGTGAACGAGACATGGCGGCAGGGCGTGATCGACGGCGGCTACTGGCTGCGCCCGCCGGGACCAAACTGCGACGTGGTCATCGCCTATCAGGGCGCGGTGGCGCCGGAAGCGATCAAGGCGGCCGGTAGGCTCTCGGACGGGCGGCGCGACGTCGGCGTTCTCGCCGTGACCTCGGCTGACCGCCTCAACGCCGGCTGGACCGCCGCGCAGCGCGCCCGCGCCCGCGGCGTCGACGGCGCGATCTCTTGTGCGGAGCGGCTGTTGGGCGACCTGCCGCCCCATTGCGCGATCGTCACGGTTATCGACGGCCACCACGCGACGCTCGCGTGGCTCGGTGGGGTCGCGGGCCACCAGACGGTTCCGCTCGGCGTTGAGCATTTCGGCCAGACCGGCGGGATCGCCGACCTCTACCGCCATTTCGGGATCGACGCCGAGGGCATTCTGGACAAGGTCGCCGGCCTGACGCCGGGCCGTCGCATCGGCCGCTAGAGCAAAAACAAAGGAGGAAACCATGCAACTCAAGCAAGTGACCGCAACGACGGCCGAAGCCCGGCTCGAGGAGCTCGGCCTCACCCTGCCGCCGGTGCCGCAGGCCGTGGCGGACTACGTAACGCACACCCGGATCGGGAACGTGATCTACACGTCCGGCATGCTCCCCTGGATCGACGGCGAGCTGCAGTTCACCGGCCGCATGGGCGACAACCTGACCGTCGAACAGGGCTATGAGGCGTTTCAGCTTTCAGCGCTAAACGGCCTCTCGCTTCTGAAGGCGATCGCGGGGGACCTCTCCAACATCGTGCGCATTCACCGGCTAGAGGGAACCGGCGCCGCGACGCCGGACTTCACGGACATGCCGCTGGCGCTGAACGGCGCCTCGCACCTGGTCAACACTGTCTTCGGGGCCCGCGGCGCGCATTCGCGGATGATCTACGCCAACCCCTCTATGCCCATCGACTGCGCGACGCTGGTCGTTTTCTGGGCGGAGGTCGCGCCGTGACTGACCTTTCGCAGGAGTTCATCGACCGGGCGGACTGCGGCGAGGTCGGCGACCGCCTCGTCTCCGAGACCGACCGGGTGCGGGTATGGCATATCCACGCGAAGCCCGGCGCGCGCCTTAAGGTTCACACCCACGTTCTCGACTACTTCTGGACCATTCATACGGCGGGGCGAGCGCGAAACCATCGGCCGGACGGGACCTATCTCGACGTCGACTACCAGCCTGGCGACACAAGTCACACGGCGTTCGCCGAAGGCGAGCGG
>JBCAXH010000040.1:0-26048 GCA_038534155.1 Pseudomonadota bacterium | reverse complement strand
ATTCGTGCGATCCGCAGCATTTTGGCCCCGACGATGTCGGCGGTGCGGACAAAGCCGACACGGCGGTTGGTCGAACCAATGTCAGCTTTCGGCCCGGCGTTCCGCGGATGGTTCCAAGATCGCCCAATCCTGTCCGAACGGATCGCGCAGCCGACCATAGCGATCACCCCAGAACTTTTGGTCGAACGCCTCCGTGATTTCGCATCCCGCATTCGTTGCGCGAGTCCACCACTGATCGCCGTTGGCAACGACGAGCTGCAGGATCACGCCTTTGCCGCCAACAGCCGGGGCCGCACGACTGTCCTTGGGGTGATCCATCAGCATGAACGCACCTTCATTTATCGCAAGCGTGGCGTTCAGGATTGCGCCATCCTGGTCACGAGCTGGCTCATCCACTAGAACGGCATCGAACGCCTCTTCGTAGAAGCGGATCGCGGTTTCCACATCTTGAGCAAGGCTGAGATAGGGAATGACCCCTCCCATGATCTTACTCTTCCGGATGCTTTCCGTTGCTCGCGTGGCCTGGTTCATTTCTGACTCCTCGTATTTTGGGTTTGTGGGACCAGAGAAAATCAAAGATATGAGGTGACCTCTGGCTCGGTCTGAAAAGAGTCCTCACGCCCGTTGAGATATGCGAAATCGACTTCGGCCAATGCGTCGGGGGCCATGTCGAGCGTTGCGACATTGACAGAAACAAATTCACCGCCAAGCTCTTCCGCTTCGCCCCGCCCGTGTGTTTTGACGCCGCAGTGGCGACAAAAGAAATGCTGGATCATCCTTGGGCCAAATGTGTAGCAGGATAATGCCTCTGTTCCCCTCACCAGAACGAAATCAGATGCGGGTACGGGCATCAGCCATGCGCGCGCCTTTGTGCAGATCGAACAATTGCATCGAAAGGTGAACGGCTCTGTATCGAAAGACACTGTGAAGGCGACCGCGCCGCAATGGCACGAGCCATTTTGATTGACCTTGGTCATGCCGCTTCACTTCCGGAACTGCGCGCTGCTTCGACATACCGATCTAGGCATTCCTCCCATCCCTGTGCGTGTCCGACGCGCGTTTCCGCAGTTGCAAAGCCCGTCTGCATGAACGTCATCAGCGTTCCGTTGGCTTCGGCATCAAAGCGTATCGTGATCTCAGTCGTCGGTCCGGGCTGACCTTTCTCGGTCCAGTGGAAGCTGAACCGCAGCAGATGCGGGGGGGGTCACCTCAAGCACCTCTCCGCCTTGCCAAAACTCGGTTCCATCAGGTGCGACCATCTTAATGGTCCATTTTGATCCAGGCGTGACCGACCAAGATTGCACGACCGATATGAAGGGCTTTCCGGCTTCGTCTTTCGGACCCCACCACTTGGACAAACGTTCCGCGTCAGACCAGAGCGCAAAGCATTCTGATGGTGACAGGCTGAGGTGTCTTTTGACGGTGAGATCGTTTGCCATCTTAGTTACGTCCTGTCTTCGTGTTTCGTTTGCTCCGCATGTTCAACGAAGTGGTCAATGGTCTCTTGCCAGAACCGCTCATAATCCTTGAGCCAGTCGGCAATTGGTTTGAGCCCGGCGGGGTTAAGAGCGCAGGGCCGGGTCTGGGCAACGCGCATCCGAACGATGAGACCAGCACCCTCAAGTACCTTCAGGTGAGAAGAAATGGTCGGCTGGGTCAGCTCGAACTGATCGACCAGTTGCGAGACCGTCGCCTCGCCTTTTGCAAGGTGTGCAATGATTTCCCGCCGAGTAGGGTCAGCCAGGGCCGAAAGAGATGCTGTGAGTCCCGCCATAAAAATAGATTACTATCTATATAGATGGCCGTCAATATTAAGGTCCGTATCATTTTACGTTTCTGTGATGGCGGAAGGCGATTATTTGTAGATCCTGCACACTCGAAGCAGACATTCATGCAACGCGCAGCATTCGAGACTCTGGGCTCGGAACCGTCATCTGCCGCGCCGCGGCGGTGATTTGAGCCAGGATATTCGCTGGCGGCCCAAAGTCGCCGTTCGCTGGGGTGCCGGAATGCTGCGGCCGCGTTCCCGGAAGCCGACTTTCGCGCGATCCGCAGCATTCTCCGCCTGAGAATGGCAGGGCTGCGGACAAAGCTGCCGTTGGCGCTCGCAGCAAAGTTGCGAGTGAATTACTTTGAAGGAGGTGACGATCCGTTCGTCTTCCTTCGTTGCGGTCCCGAAAGCGGTCATTTGAGGATTGAGAAACGTCGACTTCGCAGTCTGGACACTTGCAGCAGCGCGGTAAACGAGACGCGGGATGGACGAAACCGCCGCGTGATCACTGCAGCAGCGTATCGGCTTGGGCCGGTGAAGACTTTGCGATCTCTCCATGTCGCGCGCCGCGTTTTCGCTTTGGGCGCGGCGACGCGGCTCGTCACCTTACATTGCGCGGAAAGCGACGCGGCCCTCTGCAATCGTAGCGACGACTTCCGCTCGTGCGCCGCTTCGCCGGAACAGGACGACATCGGCGCGCGTACCTGTCGCCAACGCGCCGCGATCCGCAAAACCGACGGCCCGCGCCGGACCGCCCGATACCAGCGACCAGACATCGGCGGACCCCTTCTCCCCTTCATCGAGCAGGCGCGCCGCCGCCTGCATCTGCGAGGGATAGTAGTAGTCGGAGGCGAGCGCAGCGCAGAGGCCCTCGCGCGCCGCCGGCGCCGCGTCCAGCGCGCCGATATGGCTGCCCCCGCGCACCACGTTGGGTGCGCCGAGCACGGTCGCCTCACCGCCCGCAACCGCCTCCTGCGCTGCTTCTCGCGTCATCGGAAACTCAGAGACGGCGATGCCGAGCGTTCGGTGCGCGCGGCGCGCTTCCGCCGTCATCTCGTCATGGGAGAAACAGGGAACGCCAGCGGCGGCCGCAGCTTTCGCGAGACGTTTGATTGCAGCGGGGACCTCGTCGAGCCGCGCCTCTGTCCGGCGCGTTAGGGCCTCGTACTCGGCGGCGGTGAGCCCCGCGCGCGCCGCGTATTTCGTCAGATCGCGTCCCAGCGTCTCCGTCGGCTTCAGAAGAAGCGAGAAGTGGTCGTTAAAGGCGAGGGTCGGCGCCGGGTCTAGCTGAAGCCATGCCTCGACATCCTCCACCGCGTCGAGCGCAGCCGTCTCCCACCGCAGCTGAATGCGCATGTCCGTGACGAAGGACGGGCGCAGCCGCGTCCATGCGTCGATGAAGCGGCGGGCGTTCTCTAGGCTGCGCAGCCCGGGCTCCCAGGAAATCGTCAGGGCGAGGTAACCCGTCGTGATTCCGTTCGCGAGTAACTGACGGTCGGTCTCGATCAGCGCCGTTTCGATATCGAAGAAGACGCCTGGGCGGGGCGAGAAGTTCCGCTCGAAGCCGTCGCCATGCAGATCGACGATCCCCGGCGCTGCGTAAAGGCCGGCTCCCTCCAGCACTTCCGCCCCGGCGGCGGGGTCTTCGGCGATCGCGCCGTCCACAATGAACAGATCGCGCGTCTCAAAACCGTCCGCGCCTAGAACCTGAGCGCCGGTGATGGTGAGGGACATGGTCCGCCTCCGTAGCAAAACTGAAATACTTAGGTCACGGACCTGTCTCAGCCGCCGCCTAACAGCCTTGCGCGACAGTTATGTCACTATCGGAGATCGACATGTTCAAATCCGCGCTCGCCGCAATCGCCATCGCCCTCGGCGCCTTGTCCGCCCATGCCGCCGGCCACGCCGCGCCAGTCAAATTCGCCGTCACCGACGTCGAGGGTTTGGAGGCGCTCACGCTCGAATTCGGCGCCTTCGAAGCCGAGCTCGAAGCGATCACGGGGCTGGAGGTGGAGCTCTTCCCCGTCGCCTCCCGCACTGCGGCGGTGGAGGCGATGAACGCCGACCAGGTTGACTTCGTGCTCACCGGCCCGGCCGAATACGTCGTCCTGAAAGAGCTGACGGACCCAGTCATCGTCGCCGGCTGGCAGCGGCCCGACTATTTCGCTCAGATCGTCGTGCTCGCCGACGGGCCGATCAAGAGCGTCGACGACCTCAAGGGGCAGGTCGTCACCTTCGGCTCCGTCGGCTCCACGTCGCAGCATCTCGGCCCGGCGCAGGCGCTGGCCGATCTCGGCATGAAGATGGGCGAGGATTATGAGGCGCGGATCATCAACCGCAACGTCGCGGTGGAGGCGATGATCCGCGGCGACGTCGCGGGCGTGGGCATGAATTTCGGCCATCTGAACAAGATCCGCAAAGCCTTCCCCGAAACGGCATTCACCGTGGTCGCGCGCGGTCGCGATCTGCCGAACGACATCCTTGTCGCGCGGCCCGACGTCGATCCGGCGGCGCTGGAGAAGGTGAAATCGGCCTTCGTCGACGACGGCGACCGGCTAATGGCGGCCGTCCTGAAAGGCGACGACAATCAGAAATACGCGGGCGGCTTCTTCCTGACCGGCATCGACGACGCCGACTATGATTACGTCCGCTCGATGTATTCGACCATCGGCGTCGACACCTTCTCCGCCTTCGTCGGCGACTGACGCTTGGCGCGGGATGAGATGACCGCCGCCCCGGATCGATCCGGGGCGGCGTGCCGTTTAACGGGCGTCGATCTGAGGCGCGGGGATCGACGCGTCCTCCACGGGATCGACCTCGTCATCGGCGCGGCGGAGCGGGTGGCGCTCGTCGGGCCGAACGGGGCTGGTAAAAGCTCCCTCATGAACGCCGTCGTCGGCCTCGCCCCCGTTGAGCGCGGCGCGGTGGAGACGCTGGGCGAGCCCCTCGCCACCGCAGCGGCGCGGCGGCGGGCTCGGGCGGCGATCGGGTTCGTCTTTCAGAAACACGCGTTGGCGCGGCGGCGCACCGCGCTCTCCAACGTGATCCACGGGCTGATGGCGCGCCCCGGCGCCTGGCGCGCCTGGTCCGCCACCACCGCGCCCGAAGCCTGGCGGGAGGAGGCGATGGCCGCGCTGGAGGAGGTCGGCCTCGCCGACCGGGCCGCCGACCGGGCGGATCGTCTCTCCGGCGGGCAGGCTCAGCGCGTCGCGATCGCGCGGGCGCTGGTCGGCGCCCCACGCCTCGTCATCGCGGACGAGCCGACGGCGAGCCTCGATCCCGCGGCGGGGCGGGAGGTGATGGACCTATTCTCCTCTCTCGTCGCCAAACGGGGCGCGGCGCTGCTCTACGCCACCCATGACATGACCTACGCCCGCACCTACGCCGACCGGGTGATCGGGCTGAAGGCGGGGCGCATCGCCTTCGATGCGCCGAGCGGGGACGTGACGGAGGCCGCGCTGGCGGCGCTTTTCGATGACTAAGTCCCCGATGACGAAACCATTGACGACGCGCCCGCCGGGTCGGTTCGAGGGGATGTCGGCCCTCACCTTCACGCTCCTCATCGCCGTGGCGGCGCTGGTGATCGCCTCCCTCGGCGACGTCGCGCCCTCGCCGCAGCGGCTCTACGAGGGCGGCCCGCGCATCGCGGCGCTGTTTGGGCGCATGATGCCGCCGGACACCGACCCCGCCTTTCTGGAGCGCACCAGCTGGCGCATCCTCGAGACGCTGCAGATCGCGCTCGTCGGCACCGCCTTCGGCGTTGTGATCTCCGTCCCGATCGCCTGGGCCTCCGCGCGGCGGCTGTCGCCCTTCGGGCCGGGCGCGTTCCTCTTCAAGGCGATGGTCTCCCTCGCCCGGACGGTGCCGGACCTGATCTGGGCGCTGATCTTCGTCTCCGCCGTCGGCCTCGGCGCCGTCGCCGGAACGCTCACGATCATCGTCGATACGATGGGCTTCTGCGGCCGTTTCTTCGCCGAAGCGATGGAGGACGCGGAGGAGGAGCCGCAGGAGGCGTTGGAAGCCATCGGCGCCTCCCGCTTCGGCGTGCTGATGGGCGCGGTCATCCCCGACGCGATGCCCTCGATGATCAACACCACGCTCTTCGCGCTTGAGCTTTCGGTGCGCTCCTCCGTCGTGCTCGGCCTCGTCGGCGCGGGCGGGATCGGGCAGGAGCTGCGAACCGCTTTCGACCTCTTCCAGTATCAGAAAGCCTCCACCATCATCCTCGCGATCTTCGTCATCGTCCTCGCGATGGAGTGGCTGACCGACCGCCTCCGCGATCGGTTCCGATAAGGCGCGCCCCCCACCTTTCACCCTTCTCCAAATATCCAGGGCGATTTCGCGTAGCGAATTCGCCTTGCCGGTGTCACCCGCCCCATCAGGCGGCGCCGCCTCCCGATCTGAAGCGCGGGCGGCGAGCCGCGCCGCGCAGCGGCGACGAGCCGCCCCTCCCCCAACTCAGCCAGCGCAACGAAACTGACGCCGTTCCGTCGCCCATTCGACCCCAAAGGGTAAAGAAAGGCTTAACCGCCGGTCACACTCCCTCGCTACGGGGTCGTTGAGGGAGCACCGAATGACCGCTGTCGACGTCCGCCGCCTGTCCAAGTCTTTCGTGAAGGAGCGCCGCGCGCTCGACGACGTGTCGCTCGCCATCGCCAAGGGCGAGATGGTCGCGCTGATCGGCGCGTCGGGCAGCGGCAAATCCACCCTCATCCGCCACATCGCCGGCCTGATCACCGCCGACAAGGGGGAGGCAGGCGGCGACGTCTCCGTACTCGGCCGCCCGGTGCAGTCGGGCGGCAAGATCGCGAAAGAGGTCGGGGAGACCCGCCGCGCGCTCGGCGTGATCTTCCAGCAGTTCAATCTCGTCCCGCGCCTCAGCGTGCTCGTCAACGTGCTCACCGGACGTCTCGGGCGCATGCCGCGCTGGCGGGGCGTTCTTATGCAGTTCACCGAGGCCGAGCAGAAGCTCGCCATGCGCGCGCTCGCCCGCGTCGGCATCGAAGCGACCGCCCGCCAGCGGGCGCAAACCCTCTCCGGTGGCCAGCAGCAACGCGCCGCCATCGCCCGCTGTCTGGTGCAGGAGGCTGAGGTGATCCTCGCGGACGAACCCATCGCCTCCCTCGACCCGGCCTCCGCCAAGCGGGTGATGGAGATACTGTCGGAGATCAACCGGGAGGAGCGCGCGACCATCCTCGTCTCCCTCCATCAGGTCGAGTACGCCCGCCGCTACTGCCCCCGCACCATCGCCATGCGCGACGGCAAGATCGTCTTCGACGGGCCGAGCTGGGAGCTGACAACCGCATTCCTGCGCGAGATCTACGGCGAGGCCAGCGAGGAGCTGATCCTGCCCGATGCCGACGATTTCGGCGATATCCATGCGGCGCCCGAGCCCGTTCGCGTTCCCGAACCCGCCTAAGCCTCAACCAACCTGGGAGATTTCTATGAAAACCCTCGCCCGCGCCGCCGTCCTCGCGGCCGCCGCATTTACATTCGCCGGCCCCGCCGCCGCCGAGCGCGAGAACCCGGAGACGCTGTTCTTCGGCATCCTCGCCACCGAAAGCTCCTCCGCTCAGCGGGAGAAATGGGGCCCCTTCCTCGAAGCGATGGAGGCTTCCATCGGCATAGAGGTGGAGCCGTTCTTCGCCTCCGACTACGCCGGCGTGATCGAGGGGATGCGCTTCGATAAGGTCGACGTCGTCTGGTACGGCAACAAATCCGCGATGGTCGCCGTCGACCGGGCGGGGGCCGAGATCTTCGCCCAGACCACGGAGGCGACAGGCGACCAGGGGTACTGGTCCGTCATGGTCACGCATAAGGACAGCGGCCTCACCTATGAGGACGTGATGAAATGCGACCAGTCGCTGAACTTCGGCATCGGCGATCCGAACTCGACCTCCGGCTTCCTCGTCCCCTCCACCTTCATCTTCGCGAAAGAGGGCGTCAGCCCGAAGGACTGCTTCAAGGTTGTCCGCAACGCAAACCATGAGACCAACCTGATCTCCGTCGCGACGAAGCAGGTGGACGCCGCCGTCGCCTCCTCCACCGGCATGTACTCGCGCCTGAAGAACCAGAAGCCCGAGATGTTCGCGGAGCTGAAGGAGATCTGGCGCTCCCCGCTCATCGCCTCCGATCCGATGGCCTGGCGCCCGGAGCTGAACGAAGACCTCAAGGCCAAGTTGATGCATTTCTTCATGACCTATGGCCGCCACGGCACGGACGAAGAGGTCAAGGAAGCACGCGAGAAGCTGGCGCTGATCGACATGGGGCCGTTCATCCCCTCCTCCAACGCCCAGCTCTGGCCGTTCTATGAGATGGACCAGATCCGTCAGCGCATGTCGATCCAGGGCGACGAGACCTTCTCCGAAGAGGAGAAAACGGCGCAGATCGCGGAGATCGACGAGAAGATCGAAGAGATCCGCGCCATGGCCGCCGCGCGTCCGCGCAAGTAACCGGCCTCTCCCGGTCGCCCCCGGCCCCTGCCCGTCGCGGGGGCCGTTTTCATGAAGGGCCTCCCCATGACCGTGATCCAGACCAACGGCCCCCGCGCGCTTGACGATATCGAGGTGCCGCGCCGCGCCCCGCGCGAAAAGGCGTTCGACCTGCTGCTCTGGGCCGCATTCTTCGGCCTCCTGATCTGGAGCTTCGTCCCCGCCGACATGCACCGCTTCGGCGAGGTCCTTTTCGGCAGCGACAACATGGCGATGCTGCTGAAGGATTTTCTGGAGCCGAATTTCCGCTACTGGCGCAGTTACCTCGAACTGATGTTGGAAAGCGTCCAGATGGCGGTCTGGGGCTCGGTCCTCTCCGTCCTCTTGGGCGCGCCCTTCGGGCTCCTCTCCTCCACCAATCTCGCGCCAGCCTGGATCGTCTTTCCGGTCCGGCGCCTGATGGACGCCGCCCGCGCGATCAATGAACTGGTCTTCGCCCTGATCTTCGTCGCCGCCGTCGGCCTCGGCCCGCTCGCCGGGGTGCTCGCGCTGACGATCCACACGACGGGCACGCTCGCAAAGCTCTTCTCCGAAGCGGTGGAGGCGATCGACCCCCGCCCTGTCGAGGGCATCCGCGCCACCGGCGCCTCCCGCCTGCAGGAGATCATCTACGGGGTCATCCCGCAGGTCCTGCCGCTATGGATCTCCTTCTCGCTCTATCGGTTCGAGGCGAACATCCGCTCGGCAACCGTGCTCGGCATCGTCGGCGCGGGCGGGATCGGCATGTCGCTCTCGGAGTCGCTTCGCGGTTTCGACTACGGCTCCGGGGCTGCGATCCTCCTGATCATCCTCGTCACCGTTTCCGTCTTCGATATCTTCGGCACGCTCCTGCGGCGGGTGATCATCGATGGCGCTGATCATGAGCGGTTCATTGGATACGCTGCGGCTATTGCGCTCCTGATCCTCGGCGTGGAGCTTGTCGTTTAGGCGCACGATGATCACCGGCCAAGCGGCTCACCGCTAGCCTTCGGACGGGATGCTGAAGCGCCTAGCCCTAAGCGGCGTGATGCGTTTCGGTTGAGGGAAGCATTGCGCAAACGCCAACCTAACGACGAAAATCGGACTCCGACGAAATAGCGTTATAGAGCCGTCACTCTAGTTTCATCTGAACCTCCTATCGGGCTCATATGAAACAGGCGTCGGATAGACTGGATGATGTCCCAGAAGAATGGGGCTCCGAGCGGCAGGCGCAGATGGCGGAGATCGTTCGCGAGCGGGGCCGCGCCAAAGTCGATGATCTGGCTCGCTTGTTCGGCGTCTCGACGCAGACGGTTCGCAAAGACGTCAACGCCATGTGCGAACGGGGGCTGCTTCGCAGGGTTCACGGCGGCGTCGAACTCGGCGGCGCCAACGCCGATCACTATGAGCTGCGGCGGATACTGAACTTTGAGGCTAAGCGACGCATCGGACGGGCCGCCGCGCGGCTCATTCCGAACGAGGCCGTTCTCGCCGCGTCTATCGGCACCACGCCCGAGCTCGTCGTCGCCTGCCTCGGCCAGCGAAGCGGTCTGCACATCTACTCCAACAACCTCCACCTCGCGATGACCGCGAACCGCTTTCATGGGATCGAGGCGACGATCCCCGGCGGAAAACTGCGCAAGTCGGAGGCGGACATCGTCGGGGCCTCGGCGGTGAGTTTCTTCGACAGCTACAAATACGATATCGGTCTGTTCGGCGTCGCGGCGGTGGACGAAGCGGGCGGGCTGCTCGATCTCTCCGATGACGACGTCGAATCCCGCAAGGCGATCTCCCGCAACGCGGCGAAGCGCATCCTGGTGCTCGACGCTTCGAAATTCGGTCGCAGCGCGCACGTTCGAAGCGGCGACGTCGCCGATGTCGATCACGTTATCTGCGATGCGCGCCCGCCAGAACCCATCTATGCGAGGCTGCTCGCTGCGGGCGTGGACGTCGTGATCTGCGACGAGGCGTCGATATGACCTCCCCGACCGGCAGGCCGATCGAACTGATCAGCGTTCACAAAAGCTGGGGCGAGACGACCTCGCTGGACGGCGTGGATCTGGCGGTTCCGAGCGGACGTTTCACCGCCGTGCTCGGCCCATCCGGCTGCGGCAAGTCCACCATGTTGCGGATCATCGCGGGGCTGGAGACCGCGACGGAGGGCGCCGTTCTGATCGGGGGCCGCGATGTGACCCATACGGCGCCGTCGAAGCGAAATCTCTCGATGGTGTTCCAGTCCTATGCGCTCTTTCCGCATTTGAGCGTCGCGGAGAACATCGTCTTCGGCCTTCGCGTCGAGCGGTTGGGGCGGGCGGAGCGCGACGAGCGGTTGCGGGAGGTGGCGCAGCTTCTGGAGCTCACGCCCTATCTCGATCGAAGGCCGGCGGCGCTTTCCGGCGGGCAGCAGCAACGCGTGGCTCTGGGGCGCGCCGTGATCTCGCGCAGGCCGGTCTGTCTGATGGACGAACCGCTGTCGAACCTCGATGCGCGGCTTCGCGACGAGATGCGGCGCGAGATCCGGAGCCTGCAACGGAAGCTCGGCTTCACCATGGTCTACGTCACCCACGATCAGACGGAGGCCATCACCATGGCCGATCAGGTCGTCCTGATGAACGCCGGCCGGATCGAGCAAGTCGCCGATCCGCAGGAGATGTATCGCCGCCCCGCCACGCCCTTCGCGGGGCGGTTCATCGGCACGCCGCCGATGAACCTCTTGCCGGCGGACGCCTTTGGCGAGCGCCTGGCGGGCGCGCCGGACGGAATGCTCATCGGGCTGCGGCCCGAGGCGCTGCGCGAGAGTGAGAATGGGTTCCTGCACTGCCGCGTCGAGAACTTCGAATTCCTCGGCGCCGACACGTTGGTCGAGCTGAGCGCCGCCGGGCGTCCGCTTCTCGTCAAGCTGCCGGCGGCCCGCGCCTTCGCGCCGGGCGAGATGCTGCGGCTAACCGCAGCGGTCGAAGACGTCCACCTGTTCGATGCGAAGCGCGAGCGGCGGATCGACGACGACGCAATCACCGCTCGCTTTGCGGCGGCGCGCTGATGAAGCGCGCCCCAACCGGAATGCGCCCGAACTCCCTCGGGTCGCTGCTTGTCGGGCTCAACCGGCGTTCACCCCACTTCGGAGACTTCCCATGATGATGTCCAGACTAAAGGTCGCCGCCGCGGCCTTGGCGCTCTTCGCATCGCCCGCCGCGGCTGATGTCGATCTGCAGTTCTTCTTCCCCGTCGCCGTCGGCGGCGCCGCCGCCAACACGATCGAAGAATTGACCGCCGAATACGTCGCGGCCAATGACGGCGTGAACATCGAAGCAATCTACGCCGGCTCCTACCAGGACACGGTCGCCAAGGCGCTGACCGCGGCGCGCGGCGGCAACGCCCCGCAGCTCAGCGTGATCCTGTCGGTCGACATGTACACGCTCTACGACGAAGACCTGATCCACGCTTTCGACGACTTCGCCACTTCGGACGAAGACAAGGCGTGGCTGAAGTCGTTCTACCCGTCCTTCATGGAGAACTCGATGATCGACGGGAAGACCTACGGCATCCCGTTCCAGCGTTCGACGCCGGTTCTCTACTACAACAAAGAAGCCTTCGCCGAAGCCGGCCTCGACCCGGAAACGCCCCCCGCGACCTGGGCGGAGATGGTCGAGATGGGCCAGAAGCTCGTCAAGAAAGACGCGAACGGCAATGTAACCCAGTGGGGCGTCCGCATCCCGTCCTCGGGTTTTCCCTACTGGCTGTTTCAGGGCCTGACCACGCAGAACGACGCCATTCTGGTGTCCGAGAATGGGACGAAGACCAACTTCGACGATCCGGACGTGGTCGAGGCGCTCCAGTATCTGGTCGACCTGTCCGTCAAGCATGAGGTCATGGCGCCCGGCATCATCGAATGGGGCGCGACGCCCAAAGCCTTCTTCGAGGGGCAGACCGCGATGATGTGGACCTCGACCGGCAACCTGACGAACGTCCGCAACAACGCGCCCTTCGAGTTCGGCGTCGCCATGCTGCCCGCCAACGAGCGCCGCGGCGCGCCCACGGGCGGCGGCAACTTCTATCTCTTCAAAGGCTCCTCAGAGGAGGAAACCAAAGCGGCGTTCGACTTCATCAAATGGATCTCGCAGCCTACGCAGGCAGCGAAATGGTCGATAGCTACGGGCTATGTCGCGCCGTCGCCCGCCACCTGGGAAGCCGACGAGATGAAGGCCTATGTCGCCGATTTCCCTCCGGCGCTCGTCGCGCGCGATCAGCTTGAGTTCGCGGTCGCCGAGCTGTCGACCTATCAGAACCAGCGCGTCACCCGCATCTTCAACGACGCGCTCGCGGCCGCGATCACCGGCGAGAAAGAGCCCGCCGCCGCTCTGGCGGAGGCGCAGGCCGCCGCCGAAGCGATCCTGAAAGACTACCGCTAAGCGGTCCGGCCCGCGCGGCGTCGTCGCGCGGGCCACCCGCCCGGAGGCCCTGATGCAAAGACACTGGATCCACGCATGGCTGCTGTTGACGCCTGCTTTCGCGTTTCTCGTCGCCTTCACGCATCTGCCGGCTGTCGCGACCCTCTGGGACAGCTTCTTCACGACGGCGCGCGGCAGGCGGCCGTCCACCTTCGCTGGCCTTGAGAACTATGAGACTATGATGGTCGATCCGGTGTTTTGGAAAGTGCTGTCCAACAACATCTGGTTCGCACTAGGCACCATTCCGACCTCGATCGCCATCGCGCTCGTCATGGCGCTTTGGGTCAATCAGCAGCTTGCGGGCCGCAGCTTCGTGCGGATGGCGTACTTTACGCCCACGGTTCTGCCGATGATCGCCGTCGCGAACATCTGGATGTTCTTCTACACCCCCGGCTTCGGCCTGATCGATCAGATCACCGGGCTCTTCGGAGTTGGGCAGTCCAACATGCTCGGCGATCCGGACACCGCGCTCTGGGCCGTCATGATCGTGACGATCTGGAAAGAGGCCGGGTTCTTCATGATCTTCTATCTCGCCGCGCTTCAAACCATCCCCCCCAATCTGGTCGAGGCCGCCCGGATCGAAGGCGCCGGATCGTGGACGATCTTCCGCCGCATCGTGTTTCCGCTGCTGACGCCGACGACGCTCTTCATTTCGATCAACGCGGTGGTGAACTCCTTCCGCATGGTCGATCATATCTTCATCCTGACCGGCGGCGGGCCCGACAACGCGTCTTCGCTTCTCCTTTTTTATATCTATGAGGTCGCTTTCCGGTTCTGGGAGACCGCCTACGCCGCGACCTTGACCGTCGTCCTGCTGGCGATGCTGGCTGTGCTCGCGATCGGTCAGTTTTTCTTCTTCGACCGGAAGGTGCACTACAAATGACGTGGGCTCGCGGCTTGAACTTCGTCGGCGCCTGGCTCCTCGCTCTCCTCTGGTTCCTGCCGCTGGCCTACGCCGTCTGGACCGCCTTTCACCCTGCGGCCTATGAGGCGAACTTCCAGCTCTTCGCGCCGCTGACGCTGGAGAACTTCGTCAAAGCCTGGGACGCCGCGCCGTTCGCGCGTTACTTCCTCAACACTTTCATACTGGTGACGGTGATCCTCATCGGGCAGTTCATCCTTTGCACGCTGGCGGCCTACGCCTTCGCGCGCTACCAGTTCCCGGGTCGTGATGTCCTTTTCACGCTTGTTCTGGTGCAGCTTCTGGTCATGCCGGACATCCTGATCGTCGAAAATTACAAGACGATCCGCACGCTCGACCTCGTTGACACGATAAGCGCCATCGCGCTGCCCTACATCGCCTCCGGCTTCGGCATCTTCCTCCTGCGCCAGACCTTTATGTCGGTGCCGAAAGAGTTGGAAGAAGCGGCGCAGATTGAAGGCATGTCCAGTCTCGGCGTGCTTTTGCGGGTCTACGTCCCGCTCGCTATCCCGACCTACCTCGCCTATGGCCTGGTCTCCGTCAGCCACCACTGGAACAATTTTCTCTGGCCCCTGATCGTCACCAACTCGGTGGAGACGCGGCCCGTCACCGTAGGCCTTTCAATTTTCGCCTCCATCGATTCAGGCGTCGAGTGGAGCGTGATCAACGCCGCGACGCTCATGACGTCGGGCCCGCTGCTGATCGCCTTTCTGCTCTTCCAACGTCAGTTCGTGCAAAGCTTCATGCGCGCTGGCGTGAAATAGAGAATTTCAGATGTGGCGCACGGCTTGTTGTGGCGACGGAACGCTCGTTTATCTGAGCGATGAGAAATCGACGGGCGAAATCAGTGGTGGGAACATGACCAGTCAAGCAGTCCTCAACGCTCTTTCATCCAGCGATTCGCCGACGGCTGAGCGTTACCTCAGGCGGGAGGCCGCCAAGCGATCGGCGCCAGCGACAACCCACTACAATCTTGGCCCGTTGCTGACCTTGGCAAGTGCCCGGTATGCTGCAGTCGCGTTCCCGATTGCGGACGATCGTGCGATCGCCGGTATAGGATTTATCCTTCAGGGCGATATCGCAGAAGGAAGTTTCCCTAGCGGTCGCAGATGAAGTTGCACGGATCCCGCAATCAAAGGGTAGCGCATAAGCAAGTGACTTGCGCTTGTTTAGCCACGTTGAACAAAATCATCGTGCACGCCCGTCGTTGCAGACAAGCCGCCATGTAGGCAAATGAAAAAAGGCGAACGCCTAATCACTTTAGGTCCCCGCAAAACTTGTGCAGCCTCGGCGGGGTAAAGATGAGCACCTTGGTCAGCGTTTGAAGCGAAACTCTCAATGCCTGAAACGACTGGACGGATATTCATTTCATATGCCCGCGCTGACGTGCGCGTCGCCGAACGCATCTGCGAGATACTGACCAACGCCGGTTTCGACGCTTTTATCGATCTCCAAGACATCGCGCCTGGGGAGCCATGGAGAGAACGCCTCGAAGCGCTCGTCGCCAAAGCGGACAGGGTCATTTTTCTGGTCTCCGCCTCGTCTATCGCATCTGACATCTGCTCATGGGAGGTGGATCGCGCCGAGCGCCAGGGTAAGGCGATCCTACCGGTCGTCGTCGGCGACGTTGCGACCGACGCGGTTCCAGGACGGCTGAGCCGTCTGAACTTCATCTTCTTCAGGCCCGGAGACGACCACGCTGACGCAAGCGCGAAACTGATCGAAGCGATTGCGGTCGACTTGGTCTGGGAGCGAGAGAAAACGCGGATTAATGAACTGGCCTCGGAATGGAATGCGCGCGGACGTTCCAAAAGGCTTCTCTCGACCCGAAACGAACAAGTCGCACCTATGGAGGCGTGGCGAGACGGGCAGCCGTCCTCTTCAACGCCGGCGACGGAATTGCAGCTCCTGTTCATCTCCGAAAGCCGCAAAGCGGTCACGCGTCGTCAACAGACGTTCGCGGGCGTTTCTTTGGCGGTGGCCGCAGTAACGACCGCACTCGCCGTCTTCGCGCTTTTTCAGAGCCGCGAGGCCGACCGCCAGAGGCTCGAAGCAGATGCGCAGCGCGAAATCGCCGATGCGAACGCCTTGAGAGCGGAAGCGGAACGCGACGAGACGCTTTCGACGCAGTCTCGCTACCTTGCGGGGTTTTCGGAGGAGGAGCGCGCGAAGGGAGACCTCGGCGACGCCGTCGGGCTGGCGCTAGCCGCGCTACCGAAGGATTTATCGGCGCCGGATCGTCCGGTGACGCGCGAAGCTATGGAAGCGCTTTACCATGCTTACGCCGACGCGAACCGGCGAGAGCTGATGACGCTGAGAGGACACGCCGCCAAGGTCGAGGGCGTCGCCGTCGGGCCCAACGGAAGGTTCCTAAGTTGGAGCGCCGACGGAACGCTTCGAATTTGGGGGGAGAACGGTGAAGAGATCGCGACACTGAGCGGTCACACGAGCGGCGTCCGGGGAGCTAAAGAGCTTCGAGACGGCTTGATCCTCAGTTGGAGCTGGGACCACGATCTGCGCCTGTGGTCCACTGACGGAGCGCCCGGACCCGTACTGGAAGGCCATAAAGACACGGTGCTTGGAGCGCTGCAGCTTCAGGATGGTCGCATCCTGAGTTGGAGCACGGATGAAACGCTCCGCGTCTGGAACGGCGAGGGCGTCGCCCAAGCGGTCCTTCAAGGTCATGAGCGAACGGTTCGCGGCGCACTCGAGCTCGATGATGGCCGCATCGTCAGCTGGGCCGCGGACGCAACGTTGAGAACGTGGACGCCAGAGGGACAACCGCTTGCGACATTCATCGGGCACGAGGGCATCGTCACCGGCGCGTCGCGCCTAAGCGGCGACAGGCTGCTCAGCTGGAGCAATGACGGCTCTTTGCGCATCTGGCGCGATGATGGCGAGTTGGAGGCCTCGTTGACCGGCCACGAGAGCTGGGTCAACGGGGCCACCGTCCTCAAAGACAATCGGATTCTCAGCCACGGAACTGATGGAATCCTTCGGCTCTGGTCGGAGGCCGGCGCGCCAATCGCCACGCTGCGCGGACATGAAAGCTCAGTTTGGGGCGTCGCTACCGACGATAATGGGCGCATTCTGAGTTGGAGCGCAGACGGAACGTTGCGCAGTTGGATGGCCGACGGATCGCCGGACGCAGTCTTCTTGGGCCACAGGGGGCCGGTAGTCGGCGCTTCGTTCCTGGAACGCGGGCGCATTTTGAGTTGGGGACAAGATGGAACCGTGCGGCTCTGGACTCGGAATGGGGACGTTCGGGCGGTCTTCGTCGGTCACGAAGGTCAGTTAGTCGGCGCGACCGACGTCGGCGACAAGCGGATCCTGAGTTGGAGCTGGGATGGCACTCTCAGGCTTTGGTCGGAGCGACACTCGTCCGGGACGGTGCTCGAAGGCCATGAGGCGGACATTCGCGGCGCAGAGGTCCTCTCGGATAGCCGGATCATGAGCAGAAGCGAGGATGGGAACGTCCGGATATGGGACGCGAACGGCGCGGAGCTACAAGTCTGGTTCGGTCACTATAACGCTGTCCTCGGATTTGAGACGCTTACTGACGGAAGCGTTGTAAGCTGGGGCGCTGATGGCCGCATGATCTTGCGAGGACCCGGCGGCGACTTCAGGACGGTTTTCGAGGGTCATAACGGAGCGATACGCGGGGCGAAGGCGCTATCGGGCGAAGAAATCCTGAGTTGGGGCGACGACGGAACTCTCCGCTTCTGGACGATTGAAGCCGCGCAGACCCTAGTCATCCGCGCTCATGACGGGCCCGTCTTCGGGGTGATGCTATCGGAGGACGGCGAGATACTCAGCTGGGGACGCGACGCGGCGCTGCGCTACTGGGATCGAAACGGGAATGCAGGACGCGCGCTCGTCGGCCATACAAAGCCGGTACATCGCTCTATCGCGCTGCAGAACGGTCGAATTTTAAGCTGGGGCGGCGATGTTTACCTGCTGAGCTGGCCGAAGGACGGAAGTGCGCCGACCTCGCTAGTCGGGCATGAAGCGTGGATCAGAGGAGCCAAGCAGCTTGAAGACGGTCGGATTCTGAGTTGGGATTCGCAGGGCGAGATGCGTTTTTGGGCCGAGGACGGCGCGCTGGGGGCGCAGATGACCGGCCATACCCAAATGATCAACGGTGCGGCGGTTCTGCCCGACGGCCTCATTTTGAGCTGGAGCCAGGACGCGACGCTGAGGCTATGGGGCTTGGACGGTGAGCCCGGACCCGTTCTCACCGGGCATACGGGCGGTGTCATCGGAGCCACGGTTCTAAGTGACGGTCGGTTGCTGAGCTGGAGCGTTGACGGAACGCTTCGACTTTGGAACCGGAAGGGCGATCCCATCCTGACACTTCGCGGACACACAGGCATAGTCTGGGGCGCGACCGAACTCCCTAACGGGCGCATCGCAAGCTGGGGCGGCGATGACGTTTTAAGGATATGGCCGTATCCGGAAAGCGATCTCCTGGAACAGGCTAGACTCGTAGTTGAGGCGCTTCAGCCGCTTTCAGTTGATGAGAGTTGCGATTGGCACCTCACTCGAAGGAAAGTCTGCGGCGATCTGGGCGGTACGCAGCCCCAGCAACTCGGCATCATCGTGAATCCCGAATAGTTGATATATATGTTGGCCGCGCCAGTATCCCAGTCGGCAATGCTTTTTAAATGTCCGCTGATGCATGCTCCAATCTGCAAAGTGCGAAGAAATATATCGTTCTCAGTAGCGAGGTATCCCTTCACTAAACCGCAAACTCTTACGAGCTGAGAAAAATACTTCGTGAGTGGCCCTAACCGGACATTGGCCGAGTGAAACTATAGTCTCTGCGCCTTGCTGAAAGCCGACGTTGAATCAAGCGGTAGCGTCCCGTTCGCGGCGTCCTCAACAATGTGACGCTTAACGCTGTTGCTTTGACCGGATTCCAGCCCGTGAGGGCTTAGTTCGACTGAAACCTCGCAACGTTGAAAATCACTCTCGCTCCCCCTGAGGATGCGCCGTCGATCGACAGCGACCCGCCATGCGCGGCGACCAGGCTGCTCGCGATGGCGAGCCCTAGCCCGGAACCGCCTGTCGATCTGGACCTTGATTCTTCGAGCCGCGTGAACGGCTCCAGCAGCGCTGCGCGTTTGTCCGGTGGTATGCCGGGGCCGTCGTCCTCCACCGTCAGAACGATCTCATCGTCTGAGGCCTTCATCTCGACGCGGGCGACGGCGCCATAGCGCAGGGCGTTGCCGATGATGTTCGCTACGATCCGGCGCAAGGCTAGACGGTCGCCGAGCAAGGTCGCCGTTTTCGCCTTTTCGTCGATTACCAAACTCGCATCCCCGCCGGCCGCGAGGCGGTCGGCGACCTCCACTTCGACGATCGGGAAAAGCTCCAGAAGCTCTTGGTCGAGCGCGTCCGCGCCAGCCCGGCTCGCCAGAAGCGCATCGTCCAGCAAGGCGACAATGTCTTCGATGTCGGCTTCCGCGCGGGCGCGTTCGGCCTCGTCGGGGATCCGTTCGACGCGAAGGCGGAGGCGGGTCGCGAAGCTGCGCACGTCATGCTGGACGCCGCCGATCAGCGCCATACGGGCCTGCGTCAAGGTCTTCAGGCGGTCGTGCAGCCGTCCAAAGGCGGCGACGAGCGCGCGGATTTCCGGCGAGCGGGCGCGGACCTGCGGCGTGGTCTGCGCGGCGTCGTTGGGATCAAAGGCGTCCAGCGCCGCTGCAAGCCGGGCGAGCGGCCTAATCTCGCGGTTGAGCAGGATCAGCGCGCCAAGCGCGATCAGTACTGCGACGAGACCGGCCCCGAACCCCATCGGCACGCCGATCGGAGCGACCGGCACCGGGCTGCTGGAACGCACGACTAGCGTTTCGCCGCCCGCTAGTCCAACGCGGAACTCGATCTGGTTGAACGCGCTTGCGAAGCGGCCGCCGAAGGGTCCGCCCATCGTCTGTGGAATGACGGAGAGCGGTCTGCCGTTGAGCGCGCGGACGTAACCGTCGAGCGTCGCCGCGTCCGCCGGCCAAAGCGCAGGCAGGGTGGCCTCCGCCAGCGGCGTTCTCTCGACGCGGACGCTGCGGGTCGCGGTCTGCATCGCCGTCAGAATGAGGGCGCGATCCCGATCTTCCGTGCTCTCCACCGCTTTGGCGAGCGCTGCGAGAGCTCCAGGCGTCGGCAGCGCTGCGGCGCGGCGCGCGCCCTCGCTGATGTAAAACGCGGCGATACCCGCGAGCCAGAGGGCGACGAGCGCGACCAGCAGGATTAGGCCCAGCCGCCATGAAAGGCCAAGGCGCGCGCTCACGGCGCCGCCTTCACGACTGAGGAGAAGAGATAACCGCCGTTGCGAACGGTCGCGATCAACTCGGCGTCGGCGCTCGCGGCGGCGAGCTTGCGGCGAAGGCGGGAGACCATCATGTCGACCGTCCTGTCGAAAGGATCGGCGCCGCGCCCGCGCAGATGCTCCAAGATCTGATCGCGCGAGAGCACCCTGCGCGGGCGCTGGACGAAGAGGGCGAGCAGGTCGAATTCGCCGCTCGTCAGGTCAAGCTCAGCGCCCGCCTCGCCGTCGACGCGCCGTGCGTCGAGGTCGATGACGAAGCGAGCGAAGGCGAAGCGTCGGGTGCGGTCCGCCCGAGGCGCCGCGACGCGGCGCAGCACGGCGCGGATGCGGGCGAGCAGCTCGCGCGTCCCGAATGGCTTCGCGAGATAGTCGTCGGCGCCCATCTCCAGCCCGATGACGCGGTCGATCTCATCGTTTTTCGCTGTAAGCATGATAACCGCGGGACCGTTCGCCGCGCGCAGGCGTCGGCAAATCGACAGCCCGTCCTCGCCCGGCAGCATCAGGTCGAGAACGATGAGGTCGGTCCGGCGCCGCGCAAGCGCGCCGTCCATTGCGGCGGCGTCCTCCGCCGTCTCCACGTCAAAATTCTCGCCTGTCAGAAATTCAGCCGTCAGACGGCGAATTTCGGGATCGTCGTCGACGATCAAGATCGAGGGTCTCGGCTCCGGCATGGACGCACCTTCCGCGAGCAGGACGCGACGGGCAAGCGCCGTCCGTCCCCCGTTACACGCCGTTACAAAAGCCGACAAACCGTTTCACCGGCGCCATCAGCGGGTGACGGGCGCTCCCTAGGTTCCATTCCAAGCCAAGGCGGCGCGCGACGCGCCGGCCGATGAAGTCAAGGACCATGCGATGCGCGTTTTCATCACTTCGGCGGCGATGGCCGCCGCGATTGCCCTAACCGCCGCCGCCGATGCGGACGCCTGGGAGCGCAAGACGACGTTTGACGGTCCGCGCGGCGCGAGCTCCGCCCACGCGACGGGGAGTTGCTCGAATCGCAACTGCGCCCGCGACGTCTCGCGGACCGGGGCAGCCGGGCGGACCTTCACGCGCAGCGGCCAGCGCAGCTGCGAAGGCGCCGCGTGCTCCGGCGCCCGCACGACGACCGGCCCCAACGGCCGAACCGCCACCCGCGAAAGCACCGTAACCCGCTGACCCCATGAAAGGTTCTCCCATGAACGACCTCCTCACAATCGCCTCCCTCGGCTTCGCTCTGACGATTGGCGCCGTTTCGACCGCTGCGGCGGACGAACAGCGCGAAGCGGCGCAAGCAAACTTCCTCGAAGCCGATGCGAACGCCGATGGCGAGCTCACCATCGACGAATTCACCCGTCTGATCGATCTGAACGCCGAGGACGGCATCGGCCGGTCGCGCATGGTTCAAAGGACCGGCCGTTACGCCGTGGCCTTTGGGCGGATCGATGCGAATGGCGATGAAATCATCGACGTCGACGAGTTGGCGGCGATGGCGGAGCGCGCGCGGCAATGACCCCTCGGCGCGGCGCCTCCGACCCCCGAGCCCGCCGCGCCGCCCTTCGCCCGCCCGCGCGCCACCATCACGCCGGATCGGCTCCCGAACGTCGAGGACGGTTCGGGAGCCGGTCGCATTCCGATCCACGGGACCTAGAATGAAACATCTCCGCCGACTGGCTTTCTTACCTCCCGTTCTTCTCGGCGCGGCGCTGCTCTGGTGGGCGACCGCCAACCGCCCTCCGCCTGCGACGGTAGAGGTTGAGGAGCGGCGCGTGGCCGCCGCCTATGTCGTCGTGGCGCCCCGCGCCCTCGTCCCGGAGGTTTCCGGCTTCGGAGAGGTCGCGCCCGCGCGGGTCTGGACCGCCGTCGCTCAGGTCGCGGGGCGCGTCGCTTACGTGCATGACGAGCTGATCCGCGGCGGGTTCGTCGGCGCCGGCGAGACGCTGATCGAAATCGCCAAGGACGATTACGAACTCGCCGTCGTCCGCGCCGACGCGGATATCCGCAGCGCCGAGGCGCGCGCTGAGGAGGTTCGCCTCTCCAAGGCCACCACGGAAGCGTCGCTCGCGATCGAAGCGCGGGCGCTCGACCTCGCCGAACGGGACCTCGCCCGGGTCGCGCGCCTGAGCGAAAGCGGCACGGTGTCGAGCTCTGTCGTCGAGGCGAGCGAGCGGGACGTGCTCGCCCAGCGTCTGAAGGTGCAGAACTACGAGAACACGCTCGCTCTTCTGCCCGCCCAGCTGGAGGCGGCGGAGCAGTCGGTCGCGGTGGCGCGAGCGGCGAAAGCCTCTGCCGAGCTCGACCTCTCACGTACCGTCGTCACGGCGCCCTTCGACGGGCGCGTCTCGCGCGTGGACGCGGAGATCAGCCAGTTCGTCGGCGTCGGCTCCGCGATGGCCTCAATCGACGGCGCGGCGGCGGCGGAGATCGACGTTCAGATGTCGCCCCGGCTGATGGCCGCCTTCGCGCGGCTCGCCCTGCGCGGTGCGTCGCCGCAGGCGCTGAGCGAAACGCTCTCGGCCCGCGCAACGCTGGGCGCTGAGGGCGCGGAGGCGGTCTGGCCGGCTGAGGTCGCCCGCATATCCGACACAGTCGATCCGGAGACGCGGTCGCTCGGCGTGATCGTCCGCGTCGACGACCCCTACGCCGCCGCGCCGGGCGAACGCCCGCCGCTGATCAAGGGCATGTTCGTCAAGGTGACGCTCTCCGCTCCGCTGATCGAAAACGCGACGCTTCTTCCGCGCCGGACGATCCGGGATGGGCGGGTCATGATCGCAGGCGCGGACGATCGCCTCGCCTTCGCATCCGCGACCCCGGTCTTCGCCATGGGCGACGTCGCCGTTCTGGCGCCGGGCGGGTTACCCGAAGGCGCTCGCGTGATCACCAGCGAGCCGTCTCCGGCGATCGAAGGGCTGCTGCTCGCGCCCGTCCCCGACGCGGAGACTGAAGCGCGGCTAGACGCGGCGGCGGCGGGAGGCGCCGAGTGATGATCCGCTACTTCGCCGCCCACCCGACCGCCGCGAACCTTTTGATGGTTCTTTTGATCGTGGTCGGCGTGGTCTCAATCCCGAGCCTCCTCCGCGAGACGTTTCCACGCATCGCTCCGCGCGACGTGCAGATCACCGTCGCCTATCCGGGCGCGGCGCCCGAAGAAGTCGCCCGCGCCGTCTGCGGTCCGGTCGAGGATGCGCTGGACGGGGTGGAGGCGGTGGATGAAATCCGCTGCGACGCCCTCGAGAGCCGCGCGGTCGTCATCGCGGCGATGGAGCAGGGCGGCGATTTCGGCCGCTTCACTGCGGATGTCGAGGTCGAGGTGAACGCGATCGACGATCTGCCGGACGCGGTCGAAGACCCCGTGATCCGCCAGCTCGGCCGGGTCGACCCCGTCGCCGCGGTGGCGGTGACGGCGACCGGCGCGCATGACCCGACGGCGCTGAAGACACTCGCCGACGAAATGAAGGTCCGCATGCTGCGCTGGGGCGGCGTTCCGCGGGTTGAGGTTAACGGCTTCTCCGACCCGCAAATCAGGATCGAGATCGCCGATGTCGCGGCGCGCGAGCTTGGCCTCAGCCTTGAGGACATCGCGCGCGCGGTTGGGCGGCAGAACGTCGATTTACCGCTGGGGGAGATCGTCTCCAACGAAGGCTCCACCCTCCTTCGTTTCACAGACCAGCGCCGCGCGCTCGACGCCTTCCGCGACTTGGTGATCGCATCGAGCCGCAGCGGCGCCGAAATTCGGCTCGCCGACGTCGCGCGCATCAAGCAGACTTTCGACAAGCGCGAAGTCCGGACGGAACTGAACGGCGAACCGGCCGCCGTGCTCGTCGTCACCAAAACGCCCGAGGACGACACGCTGCGCGTGATGGCGGCGCTGAACGCATTCCTGGACGAGGAGCGCCAACGGCTGCCGCCGGGGGTCGAGATCACCGTGACCGGAGACGCGTCGGGCGTGCTCAGAGATCGTCTGACGATGGTGATCGCCAACGGCGCGCAAGGGCTCGCGCTCGTCTTCGCGGCGATCTGGCTGTTCTTCGGGTTGCGCCAAGCGGTCTGGATCGCCGTCGGCCTCCCCGTCTCGTTCCTCGGCGCAGTAGCGGCGATGGCGGCGCTCGGCTATTCGATCAATATGCTGACGCTGGTCGGGCTCTTGATCGTGATCGGCATCCTGATGGACGACGCCATCGTCATCGCCGAAAACATCGAGACGAAGCGCGCAACAGGACTGCCGCCGCTGGAGGCCGCGGTGCAGGGCGCGGCGCAGGTCGCGCCCGGCGTCGTCGCCTCCTTCCTGACGACCGCCGCGATCTTCGGGTCGCTGGTCTTTCTCGATGGAAATCTCGGAGAGCTTCTACGCGTCATTCCGGTGGTGATGCTGCTGGTGCTGATCGTCTCGCTGGTCGAGGCGTTTCTGATCCTGCCCGCGCATCTCTGGCATGGCGCGCCCGCGACGCCGGAGCCGCAGCGCCGCGCGGATCGCTGGCTCGACGTCGCGCGGCGGCGGATCGTCGGCCCCGCCGCGCGGGCGGCGGTCCGCTGGCGCTGGCTGACGCTCGGCGTCGCCGCCTTCGCCTTCATCGCCTCGATCTCCGCCATCGCGGGCGGCGCGCTGAAGTTTCAAGCTTTTCCAGAAATCGACGGCGATCAGATCGAGGCGCGGATCGAATTGCCGGCCGGCGCCGCGCTTGAGGAGACCGAGGCGGCTGTCGCCTATGTTCTCGCCGGGCTCGACCGGGTCGACGCGGCCCTTTCGCCTCGTAATCCGGACGGCGCCGCTTTGGTGCGGCACATCGTGGTCACTTATACCGAGAACGAAGACGCGGGCGGCGCAGGCGCCCATCTCGCCACGGTCTCCGCCGATCTTCTCGCGGCGGAGACGCGCGGATCGACGCTCGACGAGATCCTCGCGCTCTGGCGGGCGGAGACGCCGCCGACCCCCGCCATGCGCCGCCTGAACCTCACCGAGCCGGCGCTCGGCCCCGCTGGCCGCGCGATCGAGCTTCGGCTCGCCCATGACGACGTCGAAACGCTCGCGGCGGCGTCTTCCGATCTGCGAATGTGGCTCCAGCGATACGAAGGCGCCTACAACGTCGCCGACGACCTCGCCCCCGGACGGCCGGAGCTGCGACTCACGCTGCGGGACGGCGCCGGCGCGCTCGGCCTCGACGCGCGCGCCGTCGCCGATCAGATCCGGGCGGCGTATCAGGGCGTCACCGCAGACGAGGTGCAGGCCGGGTCCGAAACCTGGGAGATCGACGTGCGCCTCGCCGCCGCCGACCGCGACGGGCCGGACGATCTCGACGGTTTCGCTCTGCTGACGCCGTCGGGCGCCCGCGTTCCGCTTTCCGCCGTCGCCCATGTCGAGGAAGGGCGCGGATACGCCTCGGTCAAACGGATCGACGGCCGCCCGACGGCGACGGTGACGGGCGACGTCGACGTCGCGCTCGGCAATGCGGATGAGATCGTGAACCATGCGAAGGCGACGCTCCTGCCCGAGCTCGTCGCGCGGTACCCGGGGCTGGAGGCCGGGACGGAAGGCCAGAACGCCGCCGCGGCGGAGACGCAGACGTCGATGGCCGCCGGTCTCGCGATCGGCCTTGTCCTCGTCTACCTTTTGCTCGCTTTCCAGCTTCGAAGCTATGTCGAGCCGATCGTCGTCATGACGATCATTCCCTTCGCTGTAATCGGCGCCGTCGGCGGGCATCTCGCGCTCGGCATCGACATGTCCATGCCGAGCATGCTCGGTTTCGCCTCCCTCGCGGGGATCGTGGTGAACGACTCGATCCTTCTGGTCCACTTCATCAAGGCGCGGCTGGAGGCGGGCGATGCGTCGGTCGACGAGGCCGCCCCGGCTGCAGCGGAGGCGCGTTTCCGTGCAATCCTCCTGACCTCGCTCACCACCGTCGCGGGCCTCTTGCCGCTCCTGTCTGAGACGAGCCTGCAGGCGCAGGTCCTGATCCCGCTCGTCACCTCGATCGCCGGAGGTCTCGTCTCGACGACCCTTCTCATTCTTCTCGTTGTGCCGGCGCTTTACGCTGCGTTGAACGAGTTGGGTCTGACGAGCGGATACGCGGTCACGGGTCAGGCGAGCTTGCCAATTAGCCGTGCATATTGAAGTGGTCCCAGTTTTTCGGACAGCTTGGCGGCTTGCTAAGGTGTATCGGTT
>JBCAXH010000039.1:0-29224 GCA_038534155.1 Pseudomonadota bacterium | reverse complement strand
GGAAGCCGTGAAGCGCAAGGTGAAGGCCCTCTGCGACAGGTTCCCGATTTATTGAGTTCAGACAAAAGAACGGCCCCTCCGCTACCGGAGGGGCCGTTCTCCCCCCACCGAACCCGTGGGGTTTCACTCACTCGTTTACTCGCACGCGACGCACAAGGAGCGCGGTCGGATACGCGCCCCACCCCGCTTTCTGGGGAGCGGCGGCTTGTGGGGCGCCGCCGCTGCAACCTTAGGTATTTCTGCGCTGGGGCATGATCGCGTTACGTTAAGGGAAACTTTATGGCGGCGCGCCGATCCCGCGCCACAATTGACCTTGACGTAAACGTAACTTTTCCACCGATCGCCTTATTCAGTTGATCCGTCATGCAACCGAAGTCCGCTTCGCCGAACGCGGCGCCAGCGCCGCCTCCGAAAGGGGCGCGCCCGCCGCGCCGAGGGCGATCAGGGCCTCGATCAGACCGAGAGACAGCGGTCGCGTGGTCGTCGGGTTTTTTTGGATCAGTCGCATCATGCCAATGAGTTGGCGATGGCGCGCGCCGCGCGGAACGGGCGACGACGGCTTCGTGACCTGATCGGCCTCTCCCGTGATCTCTTGTAACAATTCCCATATCTTGGGGAGAGCGAAGGCCCCTACCCTTTCCCTCGCGCCCTTCCTATAGTGACCGGCGATAAGTGATTTGGGAGGGGGACGCGATGCGCTGTCCTTTTTGCGGCGACACCGACACCCAGGTGAAGGACAGCCGCCCGGCGGAAGACCATGTGACGATCCGCCGGCGCCGGTTCTGCCAGGCATGCGGCGGCCGCTTCACCACCTATGAGCGCGTGCAGCTGCGCGATCTGACGGTGCTTAAGAAAAACGGGCGGCGAGAGGATTTCGACCGCGACAAGCTCTCTCGCTCGATCCGCATCGCGCTCCAGAAACGCCCGATCGAGCCGGACAGGATCGACCAGATGATCTCCGGCATCGTGCGGCGGCTGGAGAGCATGGGCGAGAGCGACGTGCGCTCGGAGGCGATCGGGGAGATCGTTATGGAGACGTTGGCGCGGATCGACACGGTCGCTTACGTGCGCTTCGCCTCCGTCTACAAGAACTTCCAGGAAGCCGACGACTTCGAAGACTTCGTCGCCGAGCTTCGTCCGCCTGTCCTCAAGGACGACTAGGCGATGACCGAGGCGCGGGACGACGCGCGCTGGATGCGCGCGGCGATTGCGCTTGGGCGACGCGGTCTGGGTCGCGTCTGGCCGAACCCAGCGGTCGGCTGCGTCATCGTGAAAGACGGTCGCCTTTTGGGTCGCGGCTGGACCCAGCCCGGCGGGCGTCCCCATGCGGAGGCGATGGCCCTGGCGCAAGCGGGAGACGCGGCGCAAGGGGCGACAGCCTACGTGTCGCTCGAGCCTTGCGCCCATCACGGAAAGACCCCGCCCTGCGCGGACGCGCTGGTCGCCGCAGGGATCGCCCGCGTCGTCTCGCCGATGAAGGATCCGGATCCGCGCGTCGCGGGCAAGGGCTTCGCCATGCTGCGCGCGGGCGGCGTCGCGGTCGACACGGGCCTGATGGCGGCGGAGGCCGAAGCGGCGAACGAAGGGTTCCTGATGCGCCAGCGCGTGGGGCGACCCTGGCTGACGCTAAAGCTCGCCGCGACGCTGGACGGGCGCATCGCCACCGCGAGCGGCGAGAGCCGCTGGATTACGGGGCCGGAGGCGCGGGCGCGGGTCCATTTGATGCGCGCGAGCCATGACGCGGTTCTGGTCGGCGCGGGCACGGCGCGGGCGGACGATCCCATGCTGAATGTGCGCCTACCGGGCTTTGAGAACCATCGGCCCGTCCGCATCGCGCTCGACCCCGATCTGACGCTCTTCGCCGATAGCCGCCTAGCCGCCAGTGTGGATGACGCGCCCGTCTGGCGGGTTCACGGGCCGGGCGCTGAGGCCGTGACGTGGGGAGAAGCGATCGAGGTCGGGCGCAACGCGGGCGGCGCGCTGGACATCGCCGAGATGCTGACGGCGCTTGGCGCGCGGGGCCTGACCCGCGTCTTCTGCGAGGGCGGCGGTCGTCTCGCCGCCAGTCTGATCGCCGCCGATCTGGTCGATGAGCTGATCTGGATGAGCGCTGGCGGCGCGATCGGAGCGGACGGCGCGCCGGCCTTCGGCGCGCTCGGACTAGGCGCCCTGGCGGACCTGAAGCGTTTCGACTTGGTCGGGAGCAGTCCGCTCGGCCCCGACCTGATGAGCGTCTGGCGCCGCCGATGACGGCGGGACGTAGGAGGTGCGCCGAATCATCTCCATCGGCTCGCAGCCCGTAATCCACCGCACTAGCGCCGCTCGCATCCCGCGGCGCGGCGCGAACCCGGCCCTCGCGAAAAATCGCTCGGACCCGCCACGCCGGGCGTTCACGCTCCAGCGCCCGCTCCGGTCGTTCATCGCATACTCCAGAAGCCGCCCGCCGAGCCCTTCGCCGCGGCGGGTCTTCGCAATCCAGATCGAGGCGATGTAACGGTCGCCGGCGCTCGGGAACTGCTGGGACGCGCGGTAATAGACGTAGAGGTAAAGGCCGCGCGCGGTCCCGTAGAGCCGGGTGAAGTCGCGGGAGCTGACGTGAAACGCGTCCCGCCCCCGGCTCTGCGCGAGGAGAATGCCGACGACTTCCTCCCCCTCAAACGCCGCGATGAGATCGCCGCGCCGCGCCTCCGAGAAGAGCTCGAGATAACGCTCGTCCCGAGGGAACCGCTTGCGCACGGCGTTGCGAACCGCCGCCGCCTTGCGACTGGCGAGCGCGCTTTGCGGGCCTTCGGGTTCGACGATTACGCAGTGGTCATTGGCGCAGAACGGCATCGGCTACTTCATGGTCGGGATCGAAAACTCGGCTCCATCCTTGATGCCCGACGGCCAGCGGGAGGTTACCGTTTTCGTCCGCGTGTAGAACTTGAAGGCGTCGGGTCCATGCTGATTAAGGTCTCCGAACACCGATTTCTTCCACCCGCCGAACGTGTGATAGGCGAGCGGCACCGGAATTGGCACGTTTACGCCGACCATGCCAATATTGATCCGGTTCACGAAATCACGCGCGGCGTCACCGTCCCGTGTGAAGATCGCGGTGCCGTTGCCGTATTCGTGGTCCATGGCGAGGGCGAGCGCCTCTTCGTAACTGTCAGCGCGGACGGTGGAGAGGACGGGGCCGAAGATCTCCGTCTTGTAGATGTCCATGTCCTTGGTGACGTTGTCGAAGAGGCAACCGCCGACGAAGAACCCGTCCTCGTAGCCCTGCATCTTGAAGTCGCGCCCGTCGACGACGAGCTTGGCGCCTTCCTCCACGCCCCGGTTGATAAGGCCGAGGACGCGCCCTTGCGCCTCCTTCGTGACCAGCGGGCCGAAATCGGCGTCGTCGCCATCGGTGTAGGGCGCGATCTTCAGCGCTTCGACGCGCGGGGCGAGTTTTTCGATCAGGCGGTCCGCCGTCTCTTCGCCCACGGGCACCGCGACGGAGACGGCCATGCACCGCTCGCCCGCCGCGCCGTAACCAGCGCCGACGAGGGCGTCGACGGCTTGGTCGAGATCGGCGTCGGGCATGATGATCATGTGGTTCTTGGCGCCGCCGAAGCACTGCACGCGCTTCCCGTTCGCGCAGCCGCGCGAGTAAACGTATTGCGCGATCGGGGTGGAGCCGACGAAGCCGACGGCGCCGATATCCTCATGATCGAGAATGGCGTCGACCGCCTCCTTGTCGCCGTTGACGACGTTGAGGACGCCCTTGGGCAGACCCGCCTCGATCATCAGTTCGGCGAGCATCAGGGGGACGGATGGGTCGCGCTCCGACGGTTTCAGGATGAAAGCGTTGCCGCAGGCGATGGCCGGGCAGAACTTCCACATCGGGATCATAGCCGGGAAGTTGAAAGGCGTGATGCCGGCGGCGATCCCAATCGGTTGGCGCATCGAATACATGTCGATGCCCGGGCCGGCGCCGTCGGTGTATTCGCCCTTTAGAAGATGCGGGGCGCCGATGCAGAACTCGGCGACCTCAAGGCCGCGGATCACATCGCCCTTGGCGTCCGGAATGGTCTTGCCGTGCTCGCGGGAGAGCGCCTCGGCGAGCTTGTCCATGTCGCGGTGAAGAAGGTCGACGAATTTCATCAGGACGCGGGCGCGGCGCTGCGGGTTCTGCGCGGCCCAGCCGGGCTGCGCCGCCTTGGCGCTGTCGACGGCGGCCTGCATCTCCGACGGGCTGGCGAGCGGGACTTTGGCCTGCACTTCGCCGGTCGCGGGGTTGTAGACGTCGGCGAACTTGCCGGAGGTTCCCTTGACGTGCTCGCCGTCGATGAAATGCGTGAGTTCCTGAACCATGCCGTTTCCTCCACCGGTTCGACTGTTTGAGCGCATGGCTATCCGAAAGCGATGGGGGCGGCAATCGGGGCGGCGATGCGACGCCTCATATGTCTTTCGGATCGACCTCGCGGATCAGCGGCTCGCCTTTGGCGTAGCGCTGGATGCTATCGAGGAAGAGCTGATCCCACCTGCCCTTGCCGCCATCGCCCGCGAAGGACGTGTGGGGCGTCATGCGGACCTTGGGGTGGGTCCAGAACGGGTGATCCTCGGGAAGCGGCTCCTGATGAAAGACGTCGAGGATCGCGGTCTCCGCCGTCCCGTCGTCCAGCGCCGCGATCAGGGCGTCGTCGTCCACCACCCCGCCGCGCGCGATGTTGACGAGGATCGCGCCGGGCTTGAGCGCCCGGAAGAACCCGCGCCCCGCCAGCCCGCGCGTCGCGTCGTTCAGCGGACAGGCGAGGACGACGACGTCGGAGGCGCCGAGCATCTCCGGCAGGTCCGCCAGCGTTCCCATCCGGTCGACGTCGGGGTGATCGCCCGGCGAGCGGCGCGCGACGAGGACCTGCGCGCCGAAAGTCTTGGCGCGATGCGCCAGCGCCTCGCCGATAGGGCCGAAGCCGACGATGGTCCATGTCTGCTGGGAAATCTCGCGAAAGGGCGTGACGCGCCAGTCCTTCGCCGCCTGCATCTCGCGCTGTTCGGCGATGGGATGGAGGACGCTCATCACCTGCGCGAAGACGTATTCGGCGATCGCCAAACCCTGAGCGGAGGAGTTGCAGATCCGCGTCCCCTTCGCCGCCATGCGGGCGTAGAACGGGTTGTCGAGACCGGCGTTGAAAGTCTGGAGGACGTCGATGCGCTTCATACGCTCGGCGGCGTCGAAGACGGCCTTGTTCTGGGCGGTCGAGAACCAGAAGTAGTCCGCTTCAATGGTTTCCGGTTGGCGCTTTTCGGGGCCGAAGAGGCCGTCGTCGTCGCAAGTGACGACGTCGAGATCGAGGCCGAGCGCCTCCGTCCGCTCCCGGATGCGCGCCCATGAACGCTCATGCATCGCCAGTCTGATGGTCATCGTCGCCCTCTCTGCGCCCCAAAATGTCAGAAATCCGGTTTTCTGACATTCCTTCAGAATTTGGAAATCTTGATTAATTGGCCGTTGATATTTCTGAGTTTTCAGATGGTTCAGGCGCGACCTTCAAGCACGATCACCGAGCAGGCGGCTTCGTCGAAGCCGATGACCCCGCCGCCATTCTCCGCCATCGCGATGCGCGCGCCTTCGGCCTGCCGAGCGCCCGCTTCGCCGCGAAGCTGCTCCGTCAGCTCGTGGATCATGGACAAGCCGGTGGCGCCAACCGGATGCCCCTTGGAGACCAGCCCGCCAGAGAGGTTCGTCGGGATCGTCCCGCCGAGCGCCGTCGCCCCGTCGGCGACCATCGGTCCGCCCTGCCCGTCTTCGGCGAAGCCCAGCATCTCCAACTGAAAAATCTCGCAGAAGGAGGTCGCGTCGTGGACCTCCAGCACGTCGATATCCGCCGGGGTCAGGCTCGTCTTGGCGTAGGTCTTCTCAGCCGCGATCCGCGACAGCCCCGGCTCCGCCGGATCGCGGTACTTGCCCCCCGTCAGGACGGAGGCGCAGACCTTCACCGCCCGGTCGCGCACCGCCTCCGGCTGGCCCTTCAGGTAGTCCTCGGAGCACAGCAGCGCCGCCGCCGCCCCGTCGCCGATGGGCGCGCACATGGCGCGGGTAAGGGGATAGCTGATCTCCCGGTCCGTCAGCACGTCCTCCACGCTCACCTCGAAGCGATACTGCGCCTTGGGGTTCAGGGAGCCGTGATGGTGGTTCTTGGAGGCGCCGTGAGCGATCTGCGCCTGCGTCGTGCCCCAGCGCTTCATGTGCCAGAGCGCCTGCATCCCGTAAGTGTCCATGAAAACGGTGCCGCCGCCGCCCTTGGCGTCGAAGGGTTTTTCGACTTCCTCCCCGCGCGCGGCGTAATAGTCATGCCATTCATGCGGGTCCATCTGGTCGATGCCGCCGTCGAAGATTTCCTGCGTCTTGGCGCCGTCGTCAGGGAAGAACGTCTTCTCGACACCGATGGCGAGCGACAGCTCCGCCTCGCCCGAGGCGATGTCCTTGAAAGCGCCGTGGAAGGCCATCGACGCCGTGGCGCAGCCGCCCTCCACATTGATCATCGGCACGCGCTCGGGGAAGAGCCCCTCCCGCACCAGCGGCGTGAAGGCGACCTGGCCGCGGATGCAGGCCTGGCCCCAGGTTCCCATGCCGCAATTGCCGAACCAGCCCTGTTCGATGTCCCGCGCGTCGGCGTTCGAATCTTTCAGAACGTCCAGATACGCCTCCCGCGCGAGGTCCCTGAACGTGTCGCCGGGGCGCTTGCCGAAAGCGGTGCAGGATGTGCCGATGACGTAGACGTCGCCCATGATCTCACTCCGCCGTCAGAAGGATCTTGCCCGAACGCCCCGGCTTCGCCGCATGGGCGACGGCTTCGGAGACGCGGTCGAGCGGGTATCGCGCCTCCACCTCCGTGTGGAAGCCGCCCGCCAGTAGGCGCGTCATCAGCGTTCCGTAAAGCTCGCGCACGTCCTTGCCGGAGGCCTGCGCGAACCATGCGGAGAGCCAGAAACCGGTGGCGGTGATCCCGCGAAAGACCAGCTCCCGCGCGCCGATCACCGGCTCCTCGCCGGAGAGGAGGCCATAGGTGGCGATGGTTCCGCCCTGCCCCAGCGACGCCGCCAACATCCGCGTCGCGTCCCCGCCGATCGCGTCGAGGGCGAGTTTCGGGGCGGCTCCGGTCGCCGCGATGGCGGCGGTGAGGTCCTGACCCTCGTCCACGATCACCGTGTCGGCCCCGTCGGCCTTCAGCGGCTCGACCATGTCGGCGCGGCGGACGATATTGACCGTCTTCAGGCCCTTCTCCTTGGCGAAGCGGATCACCAGCCGTCCAACGGCGGAATTGGCGGCGTTCTGCGCCACCCAGTCGCCGGGGGCGAGGTCCGCGATGGAGGTCAGCATCGCCTCCGCCGTCGCCGGATTCGCCTTCAGCATCGCCGCCTGCTCTACATCGACGCCCGCCGGCGCCGGGATCAGGGCGCGGGCATCGCAGATCAGCGTATCCGCCCAGCAGCCGACGCCGAGGGGAAGAACGGGGTCGCCGATATTCACCCCCTCCACCCCTTCGCCGAGCGCGTCCACGATCCCGTAGGCTTCGGCGCCGGGCGTCGCGGGCAGCGTCTCCGCCTCCGCCCCGTAGCGGCCTTCGATGCGGAGAAGGTCGGCGGGGTTGATCGGCATGATCTTGAGCCGGAGGCGCACCTGACCGGGCGCCGGTTCCGGGTCCGGCAGTTCGATCACCTTGACCATGTCGGCGGGGGTCCCCAGCGCCTCGAACACGACTTTTCTCATCAGGCGGTCCTTTTTTTCATAGGGCGCAGATCGAAGACGTCCGGCGCGTCGCGCGGGTCTTCGTGATCGGGGAAGATCAGGCCCTTGCGGACCTTTTCGGTGCCTGTGCGCGGCAGGTCGTCGACAAAGGCGACCCAGGCGGGCCATTTGTAATAGGCGAGCGTGTCGCGGCAATGCGCCTGCACCGCCTCCGCCGTCGCCGCGTCGCGGGCGGCGTCAGTGACGACGCAGGCCATGATCTCTTCGTCCCTGAGCTCGTCCACCACGCCGATCACCGCGACGGCGTCGATGGCGGGGTGGTCGATCAGGGCGTTCTCGACCTCCGCGGCGGAGACGTTTTCGCCGGAGCGGCGGATGATGTTTTTGCGGCGCTCGACGAAATAGAGCATCCCGTCTTCGTCCATCACCGCCACGTCGCCGGTGTGGAACCAGCCGGAGCGCCAGACCTTTTCGGTCTCTTCCTGATTTTTCAGATACCCGCGAAAGAAGCCCCTGCGGGGGTCGTCGCCCGCGCAGCGCACGACCAGCTCGCCCGCCTCTCCACGCGGGAGTTCGACGTCGTTCCCATCCGCCACCATCGCCTCCATTTCGGCGAAGGGCTTGCCGAAGGCGCGGGTATCGATGCGGCGGGGTTCATGGTTGTCGGCGAGGAAGCGGCCCGTCTCCGTCATGCCCCAGACCTCGACCATCGGGATGCCGAAACGGTCCTCGAACGCCTGATGGATCGCAGGGTCGAGACCGGCGCCGAGGCCGAATTTCACGGTGTGCGACCGCTCCTGCGACGTCTCCGGTTTCTTCAGGAGGATCGGGGGGATGACGCCGAGGTAGTGCATGCCCGTCGCGCGAGTCTCCACGAGGTCGCGCCACCAGGTCTCCGCATGGAAGCGGTCGGGGAGGATAAGGCAGTTGGCGGTTAGGATCACCGCCGTCAGCGTATTGATCCCGGCGTTCACGTGGAAGACGGGGAGCGGGACGAACAGACGCTCCTTCCCATGCTCCAGCGTCAACCGCCCGCCGAGCTTGGCGTACCAAAGGCCGACGGCGAAATGGTATTCGTGGTCGAGAACGCAGCCCTTGGGGCGGCCCGTGGTGCCGGAGGTGTAGATGAGGGCGGCTTCGGTTTGGCGGGTCGCGGCGCCTGCGGCGGGGCGCGGCGCGTCGGGGATTTCGGAAAGGTCGGAAATCTCGAACGCCGGGATCGAGAGGGCGTTCGCGGCGCGGGTGAGCCAGTCCATGTTGGACGGCAGCCCGAGGGCCAGATCGGCCTCCGAATGCTCCAGCAGGTAGTCAAGCTCGTGGTCCTTGTAGTCGAGGTTCACCGGAACCTGACAGGCGCCGACCGCGTAGAGCGCGAGCTGGGTGAGGATGTGATCGGGCCGGTTCTCCAGCGCCAGCGCCACGCGATGGCCCGGTCCGTAGCCCTTCGCGCGGAAGATCGCGGCGCGGCGGGACGCCTCAGCCAGCGCCTCCGCATAGGTCAGCTCCACCCCGACCGGCGCATAGGCGCGGCCCGCGCGCGCCGGGATGCAGAGGAACGGTTTTTCCCCATGCGCCGCCGCCGTGCGTTCGAACGCCTCCCAGACAGTGGCGGAGGCGGCCGCCGTGCGTTCCGCTCCACTTCCAATACCAGTCACGGCCGCTCGATCAGCACGGCCATGCCCTGCCCCGCGCCGAGGCACATGGAGAGGATGGCGCGCTCGCCGCCATGCTCCTTCAGATGCTCCACCGCCGTCATCGCCATGCGCACGCCGGTCAGGCCCGGCGGATGGCCGACGGAGATGCCGCCGCCGTAGAGGTTGTGGATATCGCGAGGGACGCCGAGTTGTTTCTCGGCGTGGAGGTTCACCACGGCGAAGGCTTCATTGATCTCGAAGTAGTCGATATCGGAGACCTTTAGCCCGGTTTTCTCAAGCAATCCCGCAATTGCCGGCACCGGCCCGTGCCCCATGATCCGGGGCGGCACGCCGACCACATGCCAGTCGACGATGCGGGCTTCGGGCGCGCAGCCCTCCGCTTCCAGCGCGTCGCGCGAGCCGACCGCTACGAAGCCAGCCCCGTCGGTGACGCCGGAGGCGTTGCCCGCCGTCACCTTGCCGCCCTCGCGGAAGGCGGGTTTGAGGCGCTGCAATTTCTCCAGCGTGGCGTCGGCGCGGGGGCTTTCGTCATGTTCGAAAGTGCGGGTCGCCTTGCCGTCCCGCACTTCGATCGGCGCGATCTGCCGCGCGAGGAACCCGGTCTCAATCGCGGCGAGCGCGCGGGACTGGCTCATGGCGCCCCATTCGTCCATCGCGTCGCGCTCGTACTGGAAATCCTCAGCGAGGTTCTCCGCCGTCTCGCCCATGTATTCGAGGCTGAACGGGCAGCGATAGGCCCAGTCGAGCACGTCTTCGAGCTCCATCGACCCGCGCGGCATCCCCCAGCGCGCCGTCGTCACCGCATGAGGGACGCGGGAATAGCATTCCGCGCCGCCCGCCAAAGCGAGGCGGCTGTGCCCGCTCTCCACCTGTTGCCCGGCGGAGAGGATGGCCTGCAGGCCCGACCCGCAGGCGCGCACGACGTCCAGCGCGCCCGCCTCCTCCGGTATCCCGGATTTGATCCCGACGACGCGGGCGGCGAAAAGCGTGTCCTTGTCGGTCGGCACGGTGGTCGTGAAGATCATGTGGTCGAATTTTTCGGGCGCGATCCCCGATTTCGCCACGCAGGCGCGCGCGGCGTGGCCCGCCATGTCGGTGAGTTGGGTCCCCTTAAGCGACCCGCCGTAATTCCCCAGCGGCGTGCGCGTTCCCGCGGCGATCCAGGCGTCCATCCCTATCCCTCCAAATCCAGCGCGAGGCGCGTGAGGCCCCGCGGCACCATCGCGTCGCGCCATTCCGGCGTCTCGTCCGTCAGTTTCGCATGGGGAAACCGTTCGAAGAAGCGGCGCACGGCCAGCTTCCCCTCCTCCCGCGCCAGGCGCGCGCCGATGCACATGTGGATGCCCTGCCCGAAGGTCAGATGGCGGTTCGGCGCGCGGGCGATGTCGAAGACGTCAGGGGTCTCGAAAACCTCCGGGTCGCGGTTGGCGCCGGTGATCATGGTGAAGACCCGCTCGCCTTCGCGGAGCGTCTTCCCGTGAAGATCGTGATCCCTGGCGACGACGCGGACAAGGCCCATGGAGGGGCCGTCGAAGCGCATCACCTCCTCAATGGCGCTGGCGGTGAGGTCGGGCTCGGCGAGGAAGCGTTCGAGCTGATCGGGGTGGCGCAGAAAGGTCAGGACGCAGTTGCCAATCAGGTTGGTCGTCGTCTCGTGCCCCGCGAAGAGGACGAGGATGCAGGTCGCGATGATCTCCTCATCGTTCAGCGCGTCGCCTTCGTCGCGGGCGTTGATGAGGTCCATGACGAAGCCCTCCCGCGGGCGCGCGCGGAGGTCGGCGATCAGATCGCGGAAGAACTGCGCCATCTCGCGGCAGCCGCGCTCGGCGCGCTCGTATTTGTCCGGAGCGTTGCGGGCGCCGCCGATGAAGACCGCCATGTCGTCGGACCAGCGCTTGAACTCGTCCAGCCGGTCGCGGGGGATGTCGAGGAGGTCCATGATGACGAAGGCGGGGACCTGAAGGGCGTAGTCGGCGATGAAGTCGACGCGCCCTGAGAGCCGGTCGAGGAGGAGGTCGACCACCGGCTCCACGCTGTTTTCGATCGCCGCCATCGCCCGGCCGTTGAAGGCGTGGCGCATGATCCGGCGCATGCGGGTGTGGTCCGGCGGGTCGCGGAAGGCGATCCAGAGGTTCAGGAAGTGGATGATCTCGCGCAGCTTCGCGGCGTCGTCGGAGGGGAGTTTTTCGTAGAACGACAGGAGCCGCTCCGCCGACAGGGCGTCGCCCAGCAGGATATCCCGCACGTCCGCATAGCGCGTGATCATCCAGCCCTTGAGGCCCGGATGCCAGTGCGCCGGGTCCTCTCTGCGCAGGCGAGCGAGCGCCGGATAGGGGTTCGCCATCTCCGCAGGGTCGGATGGGTCGAATATGAGATCGCCCACTTGTCTTCTCCCTCGCCCGGAAAGTTGGGGCGCCGGGAGGCGCCCGGCAACCCTGCGGGGTCGACGCCGCCGAAGTTCCATCGCTCACTCGGACGGGCGGGTGTTCATGAGAGGTTAAAAACACTCAGGATTCCGGCATGCCGGAATTCTGGGTATCCTTAATCATGAATTAGGAGGTCTTAACCAAGGCGACGACGCGGTCGAGGCTGCGGAGCGGGCGCGCCTTGCGGCGGCCAAAGCCTCACGGCATGGTCTTCGTCGGCAAAGGAGACTCGCACATGGCTGAGACGCTCGACTTCAACGACCCGCGCCAGCGGCCCCGCTTCACCGGGCTCGCGAGCTTCTTCCGCTCGCCTTACGAGGAGGATTTCGAGGGCAAGGGCATCGATATCGGCGTCTGCGGCGTGCCTTATGACGGCGGCGTCACCAACCGCCCCGGCCCGCGCCATGGGCCGCGCGAGGTCCGCAATCAGTCCTCGCTCATGCGCGGGATCAATCAGGCGACAGGGGCGACGCCCTTCGAGCGCGCCAAGGTTGCGGATATCGGCGACGCCTGGATCCAAAAGCCCTATGAGCTGGTCGGCGCCCATAAGGAGATCGAAGACTATTTCGCGCGGGTCAAAGCGGCCGGCATCAAGCCGCTGACCTGCGGCGGGGATCATTCCGTCTCCCTCCCCATCCTCCGCGCGCTGGCGAAGGACGGGCCGGTGGGGATGATCCATATCGACGCCCATGCGGACACCGGCGACGATTACGGCGGGTCACGTTTTCACCACGGGGCGCCCTTCAAGATCGCGGTGGACGAAGGGCTGCTCGACCCGAAGCGCACGGCGCAGATAGGCATTCGCGGGTCGCTCTACACCAAGGACATGTGGAAGTTCTCCTATGAGAGCGGCATGCGCGTCATGCTGATGGAGGAGGTGGAGGAGAAAGGCTGGCGCGCCGCGATGACGGAGGCGCTGGCCTTCGTCGGAGACGGGCCGATCTACGTCAGCTTCGACATCGACAGCCTCGACCCCGCCTTCGCCATGGGCACCGGCACGCCGGAGGCCGGCGGCTTCACCATGCGGGAAGCGCAGGGGATGATCCGGATGCTGGCGGGGCGGGAGATCATCGGCGCGGATATGGTAGAGGTCTCCCCGCCCTTCGACGTAGGCGGGGTTACGGCGCTGAACGGCGCGACGATCATGTTCGAATTGTTGTGTGTGATGGCGTGACGCGACGCCCGTAGGGTGGGTGAAAACCCACCAATGCGCCGTGGTGGGTTGTCACCCACCCTACGAAATCAGGCCGCCCTCTAACCGCACCGTCCTATCCATCCGCGCCGCCAAGTCCGGGTTGTGGGTGGCGATTAGAGCGCCCAGCCCCTCCTCCCGCACCAGTTTCAGGAGCATCTCGAAGACGCTCTCAGAGGTCGCGACATCGAGGTTGCCGGTGGGTTCGTCCGCAAGGAGAAGACGCGGCTTGTTCGCCAGCGCCCGACAGATCGCGACGCGCTGCTGCTCGCCGCCCGAAAGCTCCGCCGGCCGGTGGCCGGTTCGGGAGCCGAGGCCGATGGAGGTGAGGAGAGAGGTCGCCCGCTCCTCCGCTTCCTTGTTCGAAACCGCCGCGCAGAGCTGGGGGAGAACGACGTTCTCCAGCGCCGAAAACTCCGGCAACAGGTGGTGGAACTGGTAGACGAAGCCGATCTGGGCCCGCCGCGCCGCCGTGCGTCCGCCATCCGGCAGGTTCACCATCGGCTTCCCACCGATCCGCACCTCGCCGCCGTCGGCGTTGTCCAGAAGCCCGGCGATATGGAGAAGCGTGGACTTGCCCGCCCCCGACGGCGCGGCCAAGGCTACGATCTCCCCCGCCCCGACGATCAGGTTCGCGCCTTTCAGGACGTTGATCGCGGTCTCGCCCTCGCCGTAGGTCTTCACGACGTCGCGCAGCTCAAGCGCCGCATCACTCATAACGCAGCGCCTCCACCGGGTTCATCCGGGCCGCGCGCCATGCTGGGTAGAGCGTCGCGATAAAGGAAAGCGCTAGCGCGATCGCCGTCGTCAGCATCACGTCGGAGGCGTGGAGGATCGCAGGGATCTCCGTCAGATACCGGATCGACGGATCCCAGACGGAGACGCCGAGCACCCATTCGACCGCCGCCTGTATCGCCTTGATATTGGCGGCGAAAAGCGTGCCGAGGATGACGCCGAGGATGGTGCCGACGACCCCGATAGACGAGCCGCAGATGAAGAAGACCCGCATCACCGCCCCCTTCGTCAGCCCGATGGTGCGGAGGATGCCGATATCGCGCCCCTTGTCCTTCACCAGCATGATCAGGCCGGAGATGATGTTGAGCGCGGCGACGAGGATGATGAGCGAGAGGATGACGAACATCACCACTCGCTCCGTTCGGAGAGCCTTCAGATAACCGCCGTTCTGATCCTTCCATGTCCACATGCGAACCGGGTCTTCGAGCGTGTTGAGGAGGCGGAAGGCCGTCTCCTCCACCTCGTCGGGGTTGTCGATCATCACTTCGATCTGATCGACCCGGTCCGGTTTGAGGAAGAATTTCTGGGCTTCGTCCAGCGGCATGTAGAGCAGGATCTTGTCATACTCCGTCATGCCCACCTGAAAGACATAGGCGATGCGGAAGGACCGGATCGTGGCCGGGGCCGGGCCGAGAACGGTGCGCAGGCCGCGCGGCGAGATCAGCTTCACGCTGTCGCCGACGACCAGCCCCAGCTCCTGCGCGATGCCGGAGCCGATGGCGACGCCGCCGTCGACGCCGAAATCATCCAGCGAGCCCTGCGCCGTCTCCGGGTTCGCCAGCGCCTCCAGCGTCTTCGCGTTCTCAGGGCTGACGCCGCGCACGAGGACGCCGGTGTTGCCCCTGCGGGAAGAGGCCATAACGCGGCCTTCAATGATCGGCGCGGCGCGGAGGACGTCGACCTCCTTTGAAATCCTCTCCGCCAGTTCGTCGTAGTTCTCGATATTCTGGCCGCCCGGCAGGACGAGGATATGGCCGTTCACGCCGAGGATGCGGTTCACCAGCTCGAACCGGAACCCGTTCATCACCGACATGACGATGATCAGCGTCGCGACGCCGAGCATGATGCCGACGAGGCTGAACCCCGTGATCGCGGAGATCGCGCGCTCCTTCCGGCGGGCGCGCAGGTAGCGCCCGGCGATCATCCACTCGAAGCCTGCGAAGGGTTTGGTGGCCATCAGGCGGCGCGGTTCGCGAAGCGGCCCAAGGCGTCTTCCGGCGAGATTTCGATCGTCTCGCCGTCGGCGCGGCGGGTGACCTCGACCTTGCCCTCTTTCAGCCCGCGCGGACCGACGGTGATGCGCCAGGGGACGCCGATCAGGTCCATCGTGGCGAACTTGCCGCCCGCCCGCTCGTCCCGGTCGTCGTAGAGCGCGTCGACGCCCGCCGCCGTCAGCTTGGCGTAGAGATCCTCGCAGGCGGCGTCCGTCGCCTCGTCGCCTTGCCGGAGGTTCACGACGCCCACGTCGAAGGGCGCGACGCCCTCGGGCCAGATGATGCCCTTATCGTCATGGCTCGCTTCGATGATCGCGCCGAGCAGGCGGCTGACGCCGATGCCGTGGGACCCCATGTGGACGGGCGTTTTCGTCCCCTCCGCATCGACGACGGTCGCGCCGAGCGGCTCGGAATACTTGGTGCCGAAGTAGAAGATTTGGCCAACCTCGATCCCGCGCGCCGACTTGCGCCGCTCTTCGGGAACCTCGGCGAACAGCGCCTCGTCATGGGTCTCATCCGTGCGGGCGTAGCGGGAGGTGAACTCCTCAAGCACGCTCTGACACTGCGCGACGTCGTCGTAATCGATCGCGCGGTCGCCGAAGGTGAGGTCCGTGACGGCGCTGTCGTAGAAAACCTCGCTCTCCCCCGTCTCCGCCAGCACGAGGAACTCGTGGGTGTAGTCGCCGCCGATCGGTCCGCCGTCGGCGCGCATCGGGATCGCTTTCAGGCCCATGCGCTCATAGGTGCGCAGATAGCTGACGAGGTGACGGTTGTAGGCGTGAAGGGCGGCCTCCTTCGTCAGGTCGAAGTTGTAGCCGTCCTTCATCAGGAACTCCCGCCCGCGCATCACGCCGAAGCGGGGGCGAACCTCGTCCCGGAACTTCCACTGGATGTGGTAGAGCGTCATCGGCAGCTGCTTGTAGGAGCCGACGTAGGAGCGGAAAATGTCGGTGATCAGCTCTTCGTTGGTCGGTCCGTAGAGCATGTCGCGGCCGTGGCGGTCGGTGATGCGCAGCATCTCTTCGCCGTAGTCGTCGTAGCGGCCGCTTTCGCGCCAAAGGTCGGCGGACTGGAGCGTGGGCATCAACATCGGGTGATGACCGGCGCGCTGCTGCTCCTCATGCACGATACTCTCGATCTTGCGCAGAACCTTGTAGCCGAGCGGCAGCCAGGAATAGATTCCGGCGCTCGCCTGCTTGATCATGCCCGCGCGCAGCATCAGGCGGTGAGAGACGATCTGCGCCTCAGCGGGCGTCTCCTTCAGGACGGGAAGGAAGTATCGGGATAGGCGCATATCGTGTCCTCACTCAGCGGCGCTTCGGCTCTTGTCGGCGCGGTGTAGGGCGGCGTCGCGACAACCGCAACCGGGTTGGACCTAAGCCTCAGAAGCGGATCTCGCCAGCCAACCCGAGACGATCGGCCAAAGCGTTGAGGCGCCGCTCGACCCGCTCCCCCGCGAAGACGCCCGCGCCGTTGTCGTAAGTCAGGATCAGCGCCCCGTCTTCGACAGTCAGGCCGCAATGATCCAGCGTGCCGATGATCGACCCGGAGAGCATCGCGCCGAGACGCGCCGCGCGACCCACGATCTCCGCCTTGGCGCGGAGATGATCGGGGAGGCGGGCGATCGCCTCCGTCGCCTCTCTGTCCTGGCTGGAGCCCTTGTAGCGGTGAACGAGCGCCGCTCCCATGAAGAGCCGGCCCTTGTGGCCGACCCCGCCGAGATTGGCGCGGGTGACGGCGCCGAAGCAGGCTGCGGCGCGGTAATCGGGGTGGGCGCGCCAGTTAACGTCGTGCATCAGGCAGGTGGCGTGGGTCAGACGGCGCGTCTCCTCGTCGAAATCGGCGATGAGGGGGGCCATCCAGTCAAAAAGCTCGTCGCCGAAGCCGGGACAGCGGGCGTTGCGCGTCTCCGCCCGGCGGGCGGCTGAAATCAGCGGCTCGTCCTCCCGCGTCGCCTTCGACATGCGCTCATGCGCCACGCCCTCGCGCACGCCGAAAGCCGAGATCGCAACCTCCGCAGGGCGGATATCCTCCAGCAAGCGCAACAGCGCGTGGGCGCCCGCGGCGACTGAGGTGAGACGGCTGGAGGAGACCTCCGCCATTTTCTTCAGGTCGGAGGGCGAGGCCGCGACCGCCCACTCGCAGAGGTCGCGCGCCGCTTCGCAGGAGAGCTCATAGCCCTGGAGGACGAGAAACGGATATCCTTCTCGCGCCATATGGGCCTTGGCCAGCGCCCGCCAGGCGCCGCCGACGAGGATCAGCCGCCCGCCGTCCTGCGCGAAAGGCCCCGCCGCCGCGGAGAGCGCCATCATCGCGCGGCGCGCTTCGGGCGAGGCGATGTCGGTGAGCCGCAAGTGACCCGAAGGCGAGGAAATCGCGTGATCGACCTTTCCGCCCTTCACTTTGGCGAGCTCGAGGGAGGAGCCGCCGAGATCCGCCACCACGCCTTCGAAGGACGGCCAGCCGAGCAGCACGCCCTCCGCCGCCAGCGTCGCCTCCTCCCGCCCTGAGACGACGCGGACCTTGAGACCGGTGCGCGCCGTGATCTCCTCGCGAAACTCAGGCCCGTCTTCGGCTTCGCGGAGCGCGGCGGTGCCGATCGCGATCGTCTCCGCCACGCCCATGTTCTCCGCGAGCGCGGCATAGCGGGTCAGCGCCGCCAACGCGCGGGTCTTGCCGTCTTCGCTGAGGCGCCCTGTGGCGCCGAGATCGGCGCCGAGCTGGCAGATCGTCTTTTCATTGAAGAAATAGTCTGGGCTGCGCACGCCGTCTTCGAAGATCACCAGACGGACGGAGTTGGAGCCGATGTCCACTACGCCGACGAGGGGCGTCGCCACCGCCGCGTCCCGCGCCTTTGAAACCGAAAGGCCTGTCGCCATGTCGCCGCCGCCGCTAGCACTCCGCTCGCGTTGATAAAGCGGTCCCCGTCTTCGCGCGTCAAGCAAAAGAGACGCTGACGCAGCGGAGGGCGTCAGGCCGCCGCAACGCCCCGTCGGATCAGGCGCGGCGCGTCGTCCACGCCCGCCCTGCCCCGGCCCGAAAGCGACGGGTGCGCCATGAAGAAATCATGGCAGGCGAAGGCGCCCTCGCCCGCCTCGCTGCGCTCATACCGGCCGTCAGGCCCAAGCACCCAGCTTTGCGCTTCATCGGCGAGGTTGGCGGCCATGACCTGATCGACGATCTGATCCTTCACGGTCGGGTTCTCGATGGAGACGAGCGTCTCCACCCGCCGGTTCAGATTGCGCCCCATAAGATCGGCGGAAGTGATGTGTACCCGCGTCTCCGCTCCGCCCATCTCCGCCCCGCCGCCGAAGCAGATGATGCGTGAATGCTCCAGGAACCGGCCGATCACCGATTTGACGCGGATATTGTCGGAGAGGCCCGGCACGCCCGGACGCACGCCGCAGATGCCGCGGATCACCATGTCGATCCGCACGCCGGCCTGAGAGGCTTCGTAGAGCGCGTCGATCAGTTCAGGCTCGATGATCGAATTGCACTTGATCCAGACCGTCGCGGGCCGCCCGGCCGCGGCGTGCGCCGCTTCCGCCTTCAGACCGTCGATGATCGTGGATTTCAGCGTCAGCGGCGAGAGCGCGAGGCGTTCCAGCCCCTGCGGCTCCGCGTAGCCGGTGACGAAGTTGAACATCCGCGTCGCGTCCCGCCCGAGCGCGGGATCGCAGGTGAAGAAACTGAGGTCGGTGTAGATGTTCGCGGTAATCGGGTGGTAGTTGCCCGTGCCGAAATGGGAATAGGTGACGAGCTTGCCGCCCTCCCGCCGCACGACGGAGGAGACCTTCGCGTGGGTCTTCCAGTCGACGAAGCCGAAGACGACCTGCACGCCCGACCGCTCCAACTGACGGGCGAGGCGGATATTCGCCTCCTCATCGAAACGCGCCTTCAACTCTACGAGGGCGGTGACGGATTTTCCCTCTTCGGCGGCTTCGCAAAGCGCCTTGACGATGGGGCTGTCGCGACTTGTGCGGTAGAGCGTCTGCTTGATGGCGAGGACGTCGGGGTCGCGCGCCGCCTGCTGCAGAAACCGCACGACGATCTCGAAGCTCTCATAGGGGTGATGCAGCAGCATGTCCTTGGCGCGCACGGCGGCGAAGACGTCGCCGTCATGGTCGCGCACCCGCTCCGGCATGCGCGGCTGATAGGACGCCCAGCACAGGTCTGGGCGGTCGACCCTGCAGAGTTCGGCGAGCGACGCGACGCCGACGATGCCGTCCACCGGGATCACTTCGTCGTCGCCCATCTCCATCGCCCCGGCGATCATGGCGCGCAAGTCCGCCGGAGCGTCGGTGGTCATCTGGAGGCGCACCGCCTCCCCCCGGCGGCGGCGCTTGAGGGCGGTTTCGAACTCGCGGACGAGGTCTTCGGCCTCCTCCTCCACCTCAAGGTCGCTGTCGCGGAGGACGCGAAACTCGCAGCGCCCGTCTGCGCCGTAACCCGGAAACAGCATGGTCAGATGCAGCTCGATCAGACGTTCAAGCTGTATGAAATGGGCCCGCCCCTCCGGCGCTTTCAGCCGCCAGAAGCGGGGAAGCTGCGCGGGAACGGGGAGAAGCGCGTTCAGCGCCTCCCCGTCGCGATCCCGTTTCAGCTGAAGCGCGAGCGCGTAGCCGAGATTGGGAATGAACGGGAAGGGGTGCGCCGGGTCGACCGCGAGGGGCGTGAGCACGGGGAACACGTCTTCCGTGAATCGCGCCTCCAACTCCTCCCTGTCCTCTTGCGTCAGCGCCCCGTCGCCGACGATCTCGACGCCTGCGCCGCGCAATTCGCGCTCCAGCGCGCGCCAGACGCGGTCCTGCCGCGCCATCAGGCGGCGCGCGTCGGCGTCGATGAGCGTCAGCTGCTGCGCCGGCGTCCTCCCGTCAGCGCTCGGCGCGGTGATGCCTGATTTCGCGAGGCTGCGGAGGCCCGCGACGCGAACGGTGTAAAATTCGTCGAGATTGGCGCCGGATATGGAGAGAAACCGGACGCGCTCCAGCAGCGGGTGGGCGAGGTTCTCCGCTTCCTCAAGCACGCGCCAGTTGAAGGCGAGCCAGCTGAGTTCGCGATTAAAGAACCGCTCCGGCCCCGCGGGGTCGAAAACGGGCGCGCGCTCCGGCGGAAACGCCTTCGGGGGCAGATTTAGAAAATCCGCGCGCATCATCTCTCCATGTCTCGCGTAGGTCTAAAGGTGGCTCTACTCGTCCACAATGACAAGGCGATGAACGCGCTTCGCCTCGGTCACGGCAGGCCAAGCGCCTTCCGGGCGAAGGGCTTGGTGATAGCCCGCTTCTCCGTCAGCGCGGCCCGGTCGAGGATCTCCGCCGCCTCCGCCACCGCAGCGGCGGAGCGGTCGATGCGGAGCGCGAGATACGCCACCACCTCCCGCGCGACCGTCAGATGCCGGGCGGACATATGGCTGGCGAGAAGATCGACCATAAGCGCGTCGTCAGGCGGCGCGAGCGACACCGTCGCCGTGCCGCGCAGTCGCGAGGCGAGATCGGGCGTCTCGATCCGCCAGTCTTTCGGCGCGCCGCGCCCGGTCAGGAGGAGATGCGCTCCCTCCGCCTTCGCGAGATTGATGAGGTGAAAGAGCGCGGCCTCGGCCTCGCGCGCGATGCGGTCCACGTCTTCGACGACCACCGCGCCGCCCGCCACGAGGATCGGCGCATCCTCCGCCGACAAGGTCGCTGCGCCGACGGCTTCCGCCCCCGCATCTTCCATCCAAACATGAGCGAGATGCGTCTTGCCCGATCCCTCCGGCCCCAGAAGGCACAACCGCCCGTCAGGCCAGTCGCGCCAGCCGTCGATCAAGGCGAGCGCGTCTTTATTGGAGGCGGAGACGAAAAACCCGTCGCGCCCACGCGCGCGGCGACGCGGCAGGATGAAGTCGAGCGGAAGCTGGCGCGCTCGCTCCGTCATTCCTCCTCGCCGACCCCACGATAGAGCCGCCCGGATTTGTACTGATCGATGGAGAAGCGCAGGAAGACGCCGATCACCGCCGCCACCGGCACGGCGATCAGAAGGCCGGTGAAGCCGAACATGCCGCCGAAAGCCGAGAGCGCGAACATCAACCAAACCGGGTGCAGACCGACCGAGCCGCCGACGAGCTTCGGGGTCAGGTAGTTCCCCTCCACTACCTGCCCGATGACGAACACGACGGCGGTGGCGGCGATCCAGATCGGGTCGGACCAGAAGTGAAAAGCGGCGATGCCGACGGAGAGAAGCCCGCCGAGGATCGACCCGACGAAGGGAATAAAGGAGACGAGCCCGGCGAAGAGCCCCACCAGCAGCCCGAAGGGCACGCCGATGATCATCAGCATGACGGCGTAGAAGACGCCGAGGATCAGGCAGACCGACAGCTGTCCGTGCACGAACCCGTCGAGCACCTTGTCCACATCCGTCGCCAGCTTGCGGATCGTCGGCGCGTGTTCGCGCGGCAGAAGATCGTCGATCCGTTCGATCATCCGGTCCCAGTCGAGGAGGAGGTAGAACGCCACGACCGGCGTGAAGACGACGAGCGTGACGAAGTTGATCCCCGCGATGCCGATGTTCAGCGCGCTCTCCAGCACCTGCACGGAAAAGTTCTGCACCTGCGTCTGAAACTTGGCGAGCGCGTCGGTCAGCAGGTTGTCCGACGCCTCCACTCCCGGCATCACTAGGGGCAACGCCGTCGTCTCGAGGAAGGTGCGGATGGTGCCGATCACGCCGGGCGCCGCGTCGACAGCGAGACGGATCTGATCGATCAGCAAGGGCGTGAGGATCAGGATCAGCGTCACCAGCGTCAGAAGCGCGGCGAAGGTGATGATGACGGTCGCCAGCGTGCGCGAGACGCCCCGCGCCTCCAGCTTATCCGCCACCGGATCGGCGAAATAAGCGATGGCCGCGCCGAGGATGAAAGGCAGCATGACGTCGGCCAAGACCACCATGAAGATGATGAAGACGATCAGTCCGATCCCCCACCACCGCGCCTGTTCGCCGACCGTCATCCGCATCTCCCGTCCTCAGGGGTAGATGCGGGTTCGCCCAGCCCGGGTCAACAGCGCAAGATCGGTCAGGCGCGCGCGGCGAATCGAAGGTAGCGATGGCGCATGAAAAGGAGACGGATATGAGCGTCGCCGAGAAAGCGCTCTGGCTCATCGAGAACCGCGCGGGCGCGCCTGCGTCTCTCGACGAGATCTCCACGGCGTGCGGCGTAAGCCGGTTCCACCTGACCCGCGCTTTCGGGGAGGCGTTCGGCCTGTCGCTGATCGCTTACCGCAACGCGCGGCGCCTGTCGGATGCGGCGCAGCGGCTCGCGTTCAGCGATCTCAGCGTAGCCGAAATCGCGCTCGACGCGGGATACGAAGCGCCGGAGGCGTTCGCTCGCGCGTTCAAGACCGCCTTCGCCGCGACGCCGTCGGACGTGCGGGCGCGCGGCTCCGCCTCCCACCTGCCCCTCACGCGCCCCCCAGCATTGGAGAGAAACATGACCGCCGAACTCCCCGCCCCCCGCACCGAGGACATGAAGCCCCTTCGCGCCGCCGGCCTCGCACGCGTGGTCACGATGGACGAACTGGCGACGATCCCCGGCCTCTGGGCCGAATTCGCCCCGCATTTCGGATCGATCGACGGACAGGTCGGCTATCGCAGCTACGGCCTGTGCCGCCCCCTCGGCGATGGCCGGATGAAGTACATGGCCGGAGTGGAGGTCGAGCCCGGCGCCGCGCCCGCCGGCCTTGAGATCATGGAGATCGCGCCCCAGCGCTGCGCGGTCTGGACCCATGAGGGCCATATCTCCGACCTCCGCCACACCTATGCGGCGATCTTCGACCGGGGCCTCAAAGCGGCCGGTCTCGCCTATGGCGACGGCGTCGAGGTCGAGCTCTACGACGAGCGGTTCGACGCCTCGACGGGGACCGGCGCGCTGGAGATCTGGATCCCGATCAGGTGAGGCGCTGAACGCCTGCGTTGCCTATCCGGCGGCGCAGGCGATATGCACGGGGCATGGAGATGCTCGGCGCCGTCCTCACGATGCTCGTCACGCTCGATCCCGCGCTGACCGGGATCGTGGGCCTCTCGTTGCAGGTCTCGCTCCTCGCCGTCCTCTTCGCCGCCCTGATCGGCGCCCCGCTTGGGGCCGCCCTAGCGATCTGGTCCTTTCCGGGGCGGCGCGCGGTCCTCCTGATCGCCTCCACGGCGATGGGGCTGCCGCCGGTGGTGGTCGGGCTCGTCTTCTACCTCCTCCTCTCCCGCGCGGGGCCGTTGGGCGAGTGGGGTCTTCTCTTCACCCCCGCCGCGATGGTCATGGCGCAGACGGCGCTCGTCCTGCCGATCGTCATCTCGCTCACCCATCAGGCGGTGCGCCCGCTCGCGATGAGCTACGCGGACATGATGGAGAGTTTCGGGGCGTCGGGACGCCTGCGCCTCTTCACCCTCCTCTGGGACGCCCGCTTCGCCGTCTCGACCGCGCTTCTGGCCGGGTTCGGACGCGCGATCGCGGAGGTCGGCGCGGTGCTGATCGTCGGCGGCAACATCAACGGCCATACGCGGGTGATGACGACGGCCATCGCGATGGAGACGTCTAAGGGCGCGCTGGAGTTGGCGCTGAGCCTCGGCGTTGTCCTCCTGATCGTCGCGCTTGCGGTGAACGCCGCGATGATGGCGCTCGCCAGCTTTGGCAAACGCTATGAGGCGGCTTGATGGAGGAGCGTCAGGCGACAATCACGCCCCTGCCCCGCGCCGAACGCGCCGCCGCGACGCTGCTTCTCGACAACGCCGTGGTGGAGAAGGACGGCGACCGCCTCCTCGGTCCGATCTCCGCGACCGTCGCCAGCGCCGGCGTCACGGTCGTCCTCGGGGCCAATGGCGCGGGCAAAAGCCAGTTTCTGCGGCTCATACACGGGCTGAGCGCGCCCTCGTCGGGAGCGGTCCGCTGGGGCGAACGGCCTCCATCGGATGCGCGGAACGAACAGGGCTACGTCTTCCAGGTCGCGCCGCTCATGCGCCGCTCGGTCTGGGCCAATGTCGAGTTTCCGCTGATCGCCCGCAAATGGCCCCGCGCCATGCGCGCCGCCCGCACGGCGGAGGCGCTGGAGCGGGCTCGACTGGCCGAAAAGGCCGCCCTGCCCGCAGCGGCCCTCTCAGGCGGGGAGCGTCAGCGCATGGCCCTCGCCCGCGCCTGGGCGACGGGGCCGAAAGTGATGATGCTGGACGAGCCCTGCGCCAGCCTCGACCCCGCCTCCGTCGCCGAGTTCGAACGCTTCCTCACGGCGATCCGGGACGAAGGCGCGAAGCTCTTCCTCGCGACCCACGACCTCGGACAGGCGCAGCGCCTCGCCGAAGACGTCCTCTTCTTCGCCGAAGGCCGCCTCGCCGAACAGGCCCCCGCGTCCCGTTTCTTCGCCGCCCCCGCGTCGGACGCCGCCAGGCGCTACCTCGCCGGGGAGCTCTGACCGCCCCTTCACTCTTCCCAAAATACTCGAAAGCCCCGCAGGGGCCGCGGCTGACGAGATGTCTCCTTAAGGGACGCCGAGGAGGCCGCCCCTACCCCTCAGAGTATCCCCGGCAGATGCAGCTGATGCGCCCGCGCGCACGCCACCGCCTCCTCATATCCCGCATCCGCATGGCGCATCACGCCCGTCGCGGGATCGTTCCAGAGCACCCTCTCCAGCCGCCGCGCCGCGTCGTCCGTCCCGTCGCAGCAGATCACCATGCCCGAATGCTGCGAGAACCCCATGCCGACCCCGCCGCCGTGATGAAGCGACACCCATGTCGCGCCGGAGGCGGTGTTCAGAAGCGCGTTCAAAAGCGGCCAGTCGGAGACGGCGTCCGATCCGTCCTTCATCGCCTCAGTCTCCCGGTTCGGCGACGCCACCGATCCCGAATCCAGATGATCCCGCCCGATCACGACGGGCGCGGAGAGCTCCCCGTTGGCGACCATCTCATTAAACGCCAGCCCCGCCTTGTGCCGGTCGCCGAGGCCGATCCAGCAGATCCGCGCCGGAAGCCCCTGAAACGCGATCCGCTCCCGCGCCATGTCGAGCCATTGGTGGAGGTGGGCGTTCTCCGGGAAGATCTCCTTCATCTTGGCGTCCGTCTTGTAGATGTCTTCGGGATCGCCCGACAAAGCGCACCAGCGGAACGGCCCGATCCCCCGGCAGAAGAGCGGGCGAATGTAAGCCGGGACGAAGCCGGGGAAGGCGAATGCGTTCTCCAGCCCCTCCTCCAGCGCGATCTGGCGGATGTTGTTGCCGTAGTCGAGCACGGGCACGCCCGCGTTCCAGAAATCGACCATCGCCTTGACGTGGACCTTCATCGACGCCCGCGCCGCCGCCTCCACCGCCTTCGGATCGCTCTCCCGCCTGTCGCGCCATTCGCCGACGGACCAGCCCTGCGGCAAGTAACCGTTGATCGGATCGTGGGCGGAGGTCTGATCGGTGACGATGTCGGGTCGAACGCCGCGCTTTACGAGTTCGGGGAAGATATCGGCGGCGTTGCCGAGCAGGCCGACGGACTTCGCCTCCCCCGCCGCCGTCCAGCGCTCGATCATGGCGAGCGCTTCGTCCAGCGTCTTCGCTTTCTCGTCCAGGTATCTGGTGCGAATGCGAAAATCAATCCGCGCTTCATCGCATTCGACCGCCAGACAACAGGCCCCGGCGAAAACGGCGGCGAGCGGCTGCGCCCCGCCCATGCCGCCGAGGCCGCCCGTCAGTATCCATTTACCGGTCAGATCGCCGCCGTAGTGCTGCCGCCCGGCTTCGGCGAAGGTCTCATAGGTGCCCTGAACAATGCCCTGCGTGCCGATGTAGATCCAGGACCCCGCCGTCATCTGCCCGTACATCGCCAGCCCGCGCTTATCGAGCTCGTTGAAATGATCCCAAGTCGCCCAATGCGGGACGAGGTTGGAATTCGCGATCAGCACCCGAGGCGCGTCCGCATGGGTGCGAAAGACGCCGACCGGCTTGCCGGACTGGACGAGCAGCGTCTCGTCCCCCTCCAGATCCTTGAGCGCCGCGACGATGCCGTCGAACGCCTCCCAGTTGCGCGCGGCGCGGCCGATGCCGCCGTAGACCACGAGTTCATGGGGGTTTTCGGCGACGTCGGGATGCAGGTTGTTCATCAGCATCCGCATCGGCGCTTCGGTCAGCCAGCTCTTGGCGGTGATCTCCGGTCCCGTGGGCGGAAAGACGTCGCGGGCGTTATGGCGAAAATCTTGTCGGGGGTCGTTCATCGCATCGCCTCCTCAAGGCTGAAGTTCACTGTCGCCGCTGCAGTCAGGGCGTTCTCGCGCACCAGTTGCGCAGCCGTTTCGATCTCCGGCGCCATGTAGCGATCCGCCCCAAGCGGCGGGACGTCCGCGCGCAGTCGGGCCAGCGCAACCTGAAGCGCGGCGCTCGTTTTCAGCGGCGCCCGCGCCTCCACCCCGGCGGCGGCGCAGAGCGCTTCGACGCCCAGGATGACCTCCAGATTGTCGATCATCCGGCGGAGGCGGAGGGCGCCGTGAGCGGCCATCGACACGTGATCCTCCTGATTGGCGGAGGTCGGGGTGGAATCGGTCGTGCAAGGGTTGGCGAGGTGCTTGTTCTCGCTCATCAGCGCGGCCGTGGTGACTTCGGCGATCATGTAGCCGGAGTTCAGGCCCGGATCGGGCGTGAGGAACGGCGGCAGATCATGGCTCAAGGCCGGGTCCACCATCAGCGCCACGCGCCTCTGGGCGATGGCGCCGATCTCCGCGACCGCCAGCGCGATCTGGTCGGCGGCGAAACCGACCGGTTCGGCATGGAAATTGCCGCCCGAGACGATCCGCCTCTCGTCTACCAGCACGAGCGGATTGTCGGTGACGGCGTTCGCCTCCACCTCCAGCGTGCGCGCCGCTTGTGCCAGGAGATCGACGCAGGCGCCGACCACCTGCGGCTGACAGCGGATGCAATAGGGGTCCTGCACCCGTTCATCGCCTTCGCGGTGGCTTTCGCGGATTTCCGAGCCCGCCATGAGCCGCCGCATCTCCGCCGCCACTGCGATCTGGCCGCGATGGCCGCGCAGCGCGTGAATCTCGGCGAGAAGCGGCGCGGTGGAGCCCATGATCGCGTCGGTGGAGAGCGAGGCGATGGCGACGCTGTTCGCCGCCATGTCCCAGGCCCGCCAAAGCCCCGCAAGGGCGCAGGCGGAGGAGAACTGCGTGCCGTTGATCAGCGCCAGCCCCTCTTTCGCGCCGAGGACGATGGGCGCCAGCCCCGCCTTCGCAAGCGCGGCGGCGCCGGACATGCGCTCGCCCTCGAAGACGGCTTCGCCTTCCCCGATCATCGCTGCGGCCATGTGGGCGAGCGGCGCGAGGTCGCCAGAGGCGCCGACCGAGCCCTTTTCGGGCACGACGGGAGTGACGCCGTTCGCCAGCAGGGCCTCGATCAGCGCGACAACCTCCCACCGCACGCCGGAGGCGCCCCGCCCGAGGGAGAGGAGCTTGAGCGCCATCATCAGGCGCGTCTCCGCTTCGGGCAGCGGATCGCCAACGCCCGCGGCATGGCTGAGGATCAGGTTGCGCTGGAGCGTCGCGGTGTCTTCGGGCGCGATCTTCCGGCTGGCGAGTTTCCCGAAGCCCGTGTTCACGCCGTAGACCGGCGCGCCGCCCGCCGCCGCTTCGGCCACCATCGCGGCGGCGCGATCGATTGCGGGCTTCGCGGCGGGATCGAGGCGCGGCGCGGCCCCTCCGCTCCAAACCGCGCGAAGATCGGCGAGCGGCGAAGAGGCGGGCTTGAGGATCATTCCGCTCCTCCGCAGACGCGATAGTTCGATGATTCTAGTTTTCCGGCATTCCGGAATTCTAGAATTCCGGAATCCTGTTTTTCTTTACGATCTGGCAAATGTTTCGCGGTCCTCGGCGTCATGGCGCGTCGCCTGAAAATATGCGCTCATGCAACGGGTTGAACCCGATCCGATAGGCGAGCTCGGCCGGGTGCGCCACATCCCAGACCGCCAGATCGGCCCGCATGCCGGGCGCCACGACCCCGCAATCGGTCAGGTCGAGCGCCCGCGCCGCATTGCGCGTCGCGCCCGCCAGCGCCTCTTCCGGCGTCAGGCGGAACAGCGTGCAGGCCATGTTCATCGCGAGGAGAAGCGAGGCCATGGGCGAGGAGCCGGGATTGCAGTCCGTGGCCACCGCGATGGGAACGCCGGCGTCCCGCAGCGCTTGAACCGGCGGCGCCTGCGTCTCCCTGAGCGTGTAGAACGCGCCGGGAAGCAGGACGGCGACCGTCCCCGCAGTCGCCATCGCCGCCGCGTCGCCCGCATCGGCGTATTCGAGGTGGTCGGCCGAAAGCGCGCCATAGCGCGCCGCGAGCCGCGCCCCGCCGATATTCGAGAGCTGTTCGGCGTGGAGCTTCACTGGCAGCCCGTGATGGGCGGCGCGCTGGAAGACGCGTTCGATTTCAGAAGGCTGGAAAGCGATCCCCTCGCAGAACCCGTCGACCGCGTCGACTAGCCCCTCCTCCGCCGCCGCGTCGAGCGCGGGAAGGCATACTTCATCCAGATAAGCGTCGCGGCGACCCTTGTACGCCGTCGGCGCCGCATGGGCCCCGAGAAAGGACGTCCGCACCCGCACCGGACGAAGCGCGCCGAGACGGCGGGCGGCGCGGAGCATCTTCAGCTCCGTCTCCACATCCAAACCATAGCCCGACTTGATCTCCACCGCCGCGACCCCCTCCGCGATCAGCGCGTCGAGCCGGGGGAGAGCGGAGGCGACGAGCTCATCCGCCGAAGCCGCGCGCGTCGCCGTCATCGTCGAGATGATGCCGCCCCCGGCGCGCGCGACCTCTTCATAGGAAGCGCCGTTGAGCCGCAGCTCGAACTCATGCGCCCGGTTGCCCCCGAAGACGAGGTGCGTATGGCAGTCGATCAGAGCGGGCGTGACCAGCCGCCCGCCGAGATCGCGCCGCTCCGTATCCGCGAAGGAGGTCGCCTCGCGCCGGGGGCCGGCCCATAGCACCGCCCCGTCTTCGATCGCGACGGCGGCGTCTTCGCAGAGCCCATAGGGTGCAGTCGCCGCCGCCGTCATATCCGCAAGGGTCAGGTTTTCGAGCAACAGGCGGGTCATGGGCGCGCCGGATTATTATGTCTATACATAATATGAGCATGTCGCTAACCTTTCCGAGTCGTCAAGGCGCAATCGGAGACGCCATGAAAATCTGGGCTGAAGAGGCGCTCACCGCCGAGGGCTGGGCGCGGGACGTGCTCGTCATCGTCGATGCGGAGGGGCGGAT
>JBCAXH010000038.1:0-29531 GCA_038534155.1 Pseudomonadota bacterium | reverse complement strand
ACGCCGGTCGAGTCGGTGAAATTGACGAAGTCGACGTCGTCTCCGCCGTCGAAGAGGTCGGCTCCACCCCGCGCCCGGAACCCGTCGTTCCCGGCGCCGCCGAAGAGGCTGTCGTCGCCCGCCACCCCGTCGAGCGTGTCGACGCCGTCCCCGCCTTCGATCCGGTTGGCGCCGGCGTCGCCGAAGAGCCGGTCGTCGAAGTCGGAGCCGATGAGGTTCTCGATGCCGATGAACGTGTCGCGGCCCGATGAGAGGGTGGATTGCGCGACCCCGTCCCGGTTGAGGAGGATGGCCAGCGTGTCGGACGTCGCATCGGAGAAGTCGGCGGTGTCGACCCCTTCGCCACCGTCGAGCGTGTCGTTCCCGCCGCCGCCCTCAAGCGTATCCTCACCTTCACCGCCGATGAGCGTATCTCGGTTGGCGCCGCCTTCCAGACGGTTCGCCTGCCCATCGCCGGTGAGCGCGTCCCGCCCCGCGCCGCCGGTGACGTTCTCGAAGAAGAGGATGGTGTCGACGCCGGTCTCAGCGCCGGTGTTTTGCGCAGTGGTCACGTTCAGATCGACGGCGACGCTGGCCGTCGCCGTCTCGAAGCTGACCGTGTCGCCCTCAGCGCCGTCGTCGCCGCCGGTGAGGGTGTCGTCGCCGGCGCCGCCGATGATCGTATCGTCGCCGTCGCCGCCTTCAATGACGTTGGCTCCATCGTCGCCGGTGAGGCGATCCGCCCCCTCGCCGCCGATGAGGTTTTCGATATCGATCAGGACGTCGGATCCGCTCGCTCCGGTGTCCTGCGCGCCTTCGGTCCGGAGATCGACCGTCACGCCGGTCGTCGCGTTTGCGAAGCTCGCCGTGTCGCCGCCCGCGCCATTGGCGCCGCCGTTCAGCGTGTCGTCGCCAAGACCTCCCTCGAGCGTATCGTCGCCGAAGCCCCCTTCGAGACGGTTGGCGCCGTCGTCGCCGATGAACTCGTCCGAACCGTCGTCGCCGATCAGGTTCTCAATGCCGAAGAACCGGTCTGATCCCAACGCGCCGGTGTTCTGCGCGTCCGTGCGGCGCAGATCGATGGAGAGATCGGTCGCCGCTCCCACGAGGCTCACCGTGTCGCCGTCGGCGCCGTTCTCCCCGCCGATGAACGTATCGTCGCCGAGGCCCCCGAACAGCGTATCGTCGCCGCCGCCGCCGGCAAGGCGGTTGGCGCCGTCGTCGCCGGTCAAAAGGTCGCTCGCTTCGCCGCCGGTGACGTTCTCGATATCGAGAAACGTATCCGAGCCTGCGGCGCCGGTGTCCTGCGGCCCTTCGATACGGAGATCGACGGTCACCTGCGTCGTCGCCTCGGCGAAACTCGCCGTATCCCCGAGCGAGCTGTTCGATCCGCCAATCAGGGTGTCGTCGCCGAGGCCGCCCTCGAGCGTGTCGTCGCCGTCGCGTCCCTCGAGACGGTTGGCTCCATCGTCGCCGGTGAGCTCGTCCGACCGGGAACCGCCGATGACGTTCTCTATGCCGATCAGGACGTCGTTTCCGGTGGTCCCGGTGTCCTGCGCGCCTTCGATGCGAAGATCGACGTTCACGATGCTCGTTGCGCGCTCGAAGCTCGCCGTGTCGCCGCCTGCGCCGTTCGCGCCGCCGTCCAGCGTGTCGTCGCCGAACCCACCGATCAGCGTATCGTCGCCGCCGCCACCGGTGAGGGTGTCGTCTTCGTTGCGCCCGTCGAGGACGTTGTCGCCGTCGTCGCCTGTGAGGGCGTCGCCGCGGAAGCCGCCGATCAGGTTTTCGATATCGACGAACGTATCGAACCCGGTCTCGCCCGTGTTCTGCGCCCCTGCGATCCGGAGGTCGGCGGTAACGCTGGTGAATGCGCTTGCGAAACTCGCGGCGTCGGCGCCCGCTCCGCCGTTCAGCGTGTCGTCGCCGCCCCGGCCTTCGAGGATGTTGTCGCCGTCGTCGCCCGTCAGGCTATCCGCCGCCGATCCGCCAGCGACGTTCTCGATGTCGATGAACGCGTCGGACCCCGCCGCGCCGGTGTCCTGCGCCCCGTCGATACTGAGATCGACGGTCACGGCGGTCGTCGCGTCCTCGAAACTCGCGGTATCTCCGTTCGGGCCGTTCGCGCCGCCGTCAAGCGTATCGTCGCCGAAACCGCCGTTCAGCGTGTCGTCGCCGCCGCCTCCCTCGAAACGGTTGGCGCCGTCGTCGCCGATGAACTCGTTCTCGCCATCGCCGCCCGTAAGGTTTTCGACATTGACCAGGCTGCCTGAGAAATCGAAGCGGAACCCGTCCTCAATGCGGGTGATGTCGCCTTCGGACAGGTCCGCATCGAAGGTGATGTTCGAACCGGCGCCCGAGAAATCGACTGTGTCGATGTCGTCGCCGCCGTCGACGTTGTCCGCGATGTCGTTCGCATTGATGAGGACGGTGTCGTCGCCGGCGCCGCCGAAGATCTCATCCACGAAAGAACCGCCGTCGAAGACATCGTCGCCGGCGCCGCCGAAGAGGGTGTCTACGCCGTCGCGACTACTCGCCCCGCCGCCGGTGATCGTATCGTCGCCGGCGCCGCCTTCGATCAGATCCGCGCCGTCGCCGCCGAAGATCAGGTCGTTCCCATCGCCGCCGAGAATCGTGTCGTCGCCGTCTTGGGTGGAGGAGTTCGCCTCCTGAAAGCCGAAAATCGTGTCGTCGCCTGCGCCGCCTTCGATCAGGTCGCCGCCGCCGCCGCCCTCCAGACTGTCGGCGCCGCCGAGGCCTTCGATGGTGTCGCGGCCTTCACCCGATCCGCCGGCGATCGTATCGCCGTCTCCGGTGCCGAAGATCCTGTCGTCGCCTGCGCCGCCTGTTTCAACGAGGCCGACGCCGTCCAGATTGATGAAGTTCAGCTCATAAGCGCCGAGATCGACGACCCGCGGGTCAAGGGTGGCCCCGCCGTTCTCCACGCCCTCGATGTCGCGCGGCCGGGGGAAGCCGCGCGCATCGCCGGTCTGGGTGATGAAGGAGGAGGCGTCGACCGCGACGTTGTCGGCGCTCTTGATCAGCGCGAGCGTCGGAACGGCGCCGCCATTGTCCGCGACGGCGGAGACGAAGATATCCTCCGCCGCCGCGTTGACGATGCTGTAGGGCTGGAAGTCGAACGCGTTGTCGTCCTCGCCGATGATGTTCGCGCCGTAGAAACTGATCGTGCCGGAATAGGGCGCGTAGCCGCCTTCGACGGACACGTCCGGGCCGGGCGCTCCGCCGCCCGTGTTGCTGGTGATGATCGAGTTGAAGACGCGGGCGGAGCTGGAGGCGTCCCGGAAGTCCACCGCTGAAGACGTCGCGCCCGACGTGTTGCCTGTGATCGTCACATGGTCGAGCCTGAGAAATCCGCCCCGCGCCAGGATCGCCCCGGCGCCGTTTGCGCTCTCGTTCCCGATGAAGGTGGTGTTGGTCACGCTGGAGTACGCGGCGTTCTCCATCCCGCCGATCGCGCCCGCCTCGTCGCCCACATTGTCGCCGAAGAAGGAGCGGGAGACGTCCACTTCACCCGTCGTGGCGATACCGCCGACGCCGCTCGCCTCGTTACCGGAAACGACGCTGTCGGTCACCGTGATGTCGCTGCTGCCTTTGGCGAACGCGCCGCCGCCGGAGCCTCCGGCGATATTGCCGGAGACATCGCTGGCCTCGATAGAGATGTCGTTGTAGGCGAAGAGGCCGCCGCCGTCATAGGTCGCGAAATTGCCGACGATCGCGCTGTCGCGGATCGTGATCGTCTCGCTTGACCCGACGGCGCCGCCGCCACGGCTCACGCCGCCGGTGAGGGTCAGCCCCTCCAGTTCCAGCGAGCTCGCCCCGTAGATCACCTGCACGTTGTCGGAGAGGAGATTGGCGTCGAAGCTGGCCCGGACATCGGTGATGCCATCGGCGTTGGTCACGTCGTCGCCGTTCACGTCGCCGGAGATCGTGATCCGTCCGTCGCCGTCGATCCGGAGATCGCGGCTGGAGTAGAGCCTCTCGCCCGCCAGACGGATCGCGCCCTCCAGCTTGTCCGAGAAGGTGATTTCGTTGATTTCCGAGCCGGCGTTCGCGGCTTCGAGCGCCTCGCGGAGAGAGATGACGCCGTCGTTGTTGTCGACGACGTCCTCCAGCGTCGTGACGATCGATTGATCCAGCAGGTCGTCCAGTTCCGCGCCGAAGATGACGAAGGTCTCGCCGGTGGAGCGTTCGCTTCCCTGATCGGCGCCGGCTGCTGAGACGAGGATGTCGTCGAAGCCGTCGCCGTTGACGTCGCCCGCAGCGGAGACGTCGGCGCCGAGACCGTCGTAAGGGTCGATCCCCTCGATCCGGATCGCATTGGTCCCTTCGATATCGGAAAGGAGCACTTCTGCGCCGAACCCCTCGTCGGTCCCGAGAAGAATGAACACCTCGCCCGCGCGGCCCCCGCCCGGCGTTGTGGCGAAATCGGCGGCGATCAAAAGGTCGTCGAAACCGTCGCCGTTGAAGTCGCCCGCGAGGCCGACCTCGGAGCCGGAATAATCGGCCTGGTCGGTTCCGACGATCTTAAATCCGTTGGCGCCGTCGAGGTCGTTGACGTCTAGCTCCGCGCCGAAGCCGTCTTCCGTGCCGAAGATGACATAGGTCTCGCCAACGCTCTGCTGGCCGTCCACGAAGGTTCGCTCCACGCCGACCACGATGTCCGCGAAGCCGTCGCCGTTTATGTCGCCCGCGTCGGAGACGCTGGGGGCGTTGTCGAGCCCGGCGATTTTGAACCCATCCGTTCCATCCAGCGCTCCAGCGTCGACAGTTGCGGCGAACCCGTCCGTGGAGCCGAAGATGACGAAAGCCTCCGACGGCAGCAGCCCGCCGTATTCGCCGCTGTAGTTGTCCCCGCCGACGATCACGTCGTCGACGCCGTCGCCGTTCAAATCGCCCGCGCCGGAGACTTCGAGGCCAAACGCGGAATAGGCGCGCGGCCCCTGAATGCGGAACCCGTTCGTTCCATCCAGCGAATTGAGGTCGAAGTCCGCATCGAACCCGTCGCCCGCGCCGAAGATAACGTAGGCCTCGCCCGCTCGGGTCGCGCCGTTCGGGCTCGCGCCAGAGGCGCCGACGATGAAGTCGTCGATCCCGTCGCCGTTCACGTCGCCAGCTGACCGGACCTTCGAGATGTTGTCGCCTTCGTTCAGCTCCGTGATCGTGAAGCCGTCGGTCCCGTCGAGAGCGCCGAGATCGACGGTGGCGCCGAAGCCTTCGGTCGAGCCGAAGACGATGTACGCCTCCGTCCCGCGATTGAAATTCGAATAGCCCGCGGCGATGCCGATATCGACGATCCCGTCGCCGTTCACATCCCCGACGCCCGCCACGTCGCCGCCCGCGAAGAGATTACTGACGCCAGTCGCGCCAAGGAGGGTGAACCCGTTGGTCCCGTCGAGATCAGCGAGGCTCAGGGCCGGATCGAACCCGTCGAGGGAGCCGAAGACGACATAGACCTCGCCCCTGTTCCGATCCCCATCCCGCTCCGCCCTCGGCGCGCCGATAACGATGTCGTCGATCCCGTCGCCGTTGATATCGCCGAGATCGGCGACCGCGAACCCGCTGCGGTCGCCCGCTAGGATCCCGTCGATGCGAAAGCCATCGGTTCCGTCGAGGTCTTCAAGCGGCCTTAGGTCGATGAGCATTCCGGGTTCCTCACTCGTTGCTTCGCATCTCCTTCGGTCAACGCTTTCGGTCAGTGTCGTTTGGCGCGCGGCGATGCGGGTAAAGGTCGCCGCAGCCGCGTTAAAGGTTCAAAACGGGCAGGTGACGCCGTCGCCTTGATGCGGTGGACGAGTTGAGGCGGAAGCGCCATCGAACCGAGGGCATGACGTGCTTCGCGGACTCACGGAAACCGCCTTTAGCAGCCCAAGAAGCCACGGCGAACTTCGCCCGCGACCCATGCGAAAATCTTGAAGTGCGCAGTGCGTCGCCGCGAATGGTTGCTTCGGAGGCGCCGGTCGCGCGAGCGGAGTGGTCGATGTCTTACGCTGCTCATAGACCGAAGTCAGGGCCGCCTGCGAAGAGCGCTTGCGGCAACTCCCCAAAAATACGATTGAAACGCTCTCCCCCGACCTCAAGCGCATCCCATGCGCCTGTCGCCTCAGACTAACCGGTCCTTGCGGCGCAACCGACGAAGCGCGCCTCGCCGCTACCGCCGGGAACCTAAGAGAATCGCGAAGTTCCTTCGCGTTCCGGGTCTAGGGCGAGAGGCGATTTTCCGCCCTCGCGAGGATAGTCGACGATTTAAAGCCCCCGCCGTCATGAAAGTCCGCATTTCGGCTTTCTATGAAGCTACACCACCATCCCGCCCAGCTTCGTCTCCAGATACTCCTCGATCCCCTCGCGGGCGCCTTCGCGGCCGAGGCCGCTGCTCTTCATCCCGCCGAACGGAGCGGCGGCGGAGGTTGGGTTGATGTCATTGATCCCGATGATGCCGAAGCGGAGGCCTTCGAAGAGGCGCATCGCACGGCTGAGGTTCTGCGTGTAGACGTAGGCGGCGAGGCCGTAGTCGGTGTCGTTCGCCATCGCCAGCACGTCGTCGTCATCGTCATAGCGGATGACGGGAGCGACCGGGCCGAAGGTTTCCTCGCGGTAGATCTGCATCTCCGGCGTCACGCGCGCCAGAACGGTTGGGGCGTAGAAATGGCCGCTCCCCAGCGCGCCGCCCTTGAGCGCAGCGCCGCCCGTCACAGCCTCAGCTCCTTTCGCCACGGCGTCCTGAACCTGCGCGTCGACCTTGGCGACGGCGGCGTCGTTCACGAGAGGGCCGATGGCGACGCCTTCCTCGAACCCGCTGCCGGCTTTCATCTTGGCGACGCGCTCCGTCAGCGTTTCCAGAAACGGCTCGTAGATCGAGGAATGGACGTAGAAACGGTTCGGGCTGATGCAGGCCTGCCCGGTGTTGAGGAATTTGACGAGCGAGCCGCCCTTCGCGGCGTGCACCGGGTCGGCGTCTTGGCAAACGATGAAGGGGGCATGGCCGCCGAGCTCCATCGAAACGCGCTTCATGCGCGACGCAGCCTCCCCCGCCAGCATTTTACCGACGGCGGTGGAGCCAGTGAAGGTCAGCTTCCTCACCGCCGGGTGGGTGGTGAATTCGGCGCCGATCGGCTTCGGATCGGCGGCGGTGACGAGGTTGACGACGCCCGGCGGCACGCCCGCCTCTTCGAAGATGCGGAACATGGCGAGGGCGCAGAGCGGGGTCGCTTCGGCGGGTTTCAGGACGACGGTGCAGCCCGCCGCCAGCGCCGGGCCGACCTTCCGGGTGATCATGGAGATAGGATAGTTCCATGGGGTGACGGCGGCGACGACGCCGACGGGCTGCTTCAGCACCATGAAGCGCTGGTCGGCGCGGGCGGAGGGTAGGATCTTTCCGTTCACCCGCTTCGCCTCCTCAGCGAACCACTGGAGGAAGTCGGCGCCGTATTTGACTTCGGTGCGCGCAGCGCGAAGCGGTTTGCCTTGCTCCTCCGTCATCGTGCGGGCCAGCTCCTCCTGACGCTCCATCATCAGGCGGTGCGCTTTCAACAGGATATCGGCGCGCTCATAGGCGGTCGTCCGGGACCACATGGCGAAGGCCGCGTCGGCGGCTTCGATGGCTGCGCGGGCGTCCTCGGACCCGCCGTCGGGAACGCTCGCGATCACCGTGCCGTCGGCGGGGTTGAGGACGTCGAAGCTCTCGCCTCCCGCCGCGTCGCGCCATTCGCCGTTGATGAACATGGATCGCCCTCCCCTTTGATCGGCGGACTAGGCCGGGTGCGCGGACGGATTGCAAGGCTCGCGTCGACGGGCCACTCTCGCCCCATAGCTGGAGCATCTCACATGCGCGTTTTCTTCGTCAGGTTCGGCTGCCTCGCCGCCTTCATCGCCTCGCTCTGGGTGATCCATGGGCTGAACGCGGCGTCCGGGTTCCGGCTGAACTTCACCTTCGGCCTGATCCCGCGGGAGGTCATGGGGATCGATGGGATCGTCGGAATGCCGTTTCTCCATGGAGACCTGCCGCATCTCATCTCCAACACGGCGCCGCTGATCCTGATGGGCGGCCTGCTGGCGGCGACGGCGACGCGGGCGCTAGTGGCGGTCAACGCCGTCATCGTCTTGCTGGGCGGCGGGCTGGTGTGGCTCTTCGGATCGTCGGGGATCCATATCGGCGCGTCCGGGCTGGTTTTCGGCTGGTTCGGCTTTCTGATCGCGCGGGGTCTGGTGGACCGATGTCCGGTGACGATGAGCGTGGCGGTGATCGTGGTGGTGATCTACGGCTCGCTCATCTGGGGCGTGCTGCCGAACCAGCCTGGCGTGTCGTGGGAGGCGCATCTGTTCGGGGCCATCGCCGGGGCGGCGGCGGCGGTTTTCGTGCGCACCCATGTCCATAACCCGCGGATGCGGGAAGTGGAGAAGTGGTGAGCCGCCCTACCGCATCACCCATCCCACAACTCCGTGCCGGGATGGAACTGCGACCAAGCGAACCAAAACGCCTGGTGGCTGCCGAGGTCGGCGCCGTCGGCGTCCACCGCTTTCACTCCGCCCGCGTCCAGCTTCAGCCGGACGTTCTCCACCGCGACCTCCGCCCCTGACCGTAGCGCCGCCATCGCCGCGCTGCGCTGGAAGGCGACCGGCGTTCCGGAGGCGGTGACGACGCCGATAACGTCCTCATGCACCGAAAGGCGCGGGTCCACGTCGCCGACCGGGAAGATCGGGCCGCCCGCGTCCCGCCCGTTGCGGAAGTCGAAGTCGCGGCCAAGCGCCAGTCGCTCCACCAGCACAGTGGTGTGGGGGTATTCCTCTTTCCACGTCCCCCAGTCAGTCGTGATGACCGTGGCCTGCTTCAGCTGCACCCCCTTCTCGGCCAGCGGCCCGGTCACAGCATTGCCGAGGAACGTGTCGAAGACGGACCAGCTCGTCAGGTCGTACATCACCTTGTTCGACCGGATCAGGAGGCCGGAGGTGCGCAGGATCGGGCGCTCCACCCCCACCGGCAGATCGTCGGTGAACCATGCCTGCGCGGCGCCGCAAAGGGTGCAGTAGGGCATGCCGATGTCGCGCCCGCCGAGGGTGTCGTTCACCATCTCCCGCACCTCCATGATGCGGCGCGGATAGGCGCGGGCTTCGCCGTTGATCTCTATGCCGAAGACGATGTCGTCGTCCTTCAGCCACGTGGCGCCAGCGGCGCTCTGCGTCTCCGGGTTGTCGATAGCGGGGATGCAGTTGCAGGGGTCTTCGGTGGCGTGATGCGGGCGGTCGTCGATCAGCACGCCGCCCCAGGAGACCATGCGCCAGTCGATCTCTCCGGGGACGAAGATGCGGTCCCAACCGGGGACGAAATTGGTGAAGATCGCGCGCTTGTGGTCGAGGTAACCGGGATAGGCCGGGATGTCCCAGGCGATCAGGTGATCGGTGAGGATGCCCCAGCGGTTGATATCCTCGAACTCGATCTGAAGGAGCTTCGCGCCAGCGGCGGCCAGCGCGTCGTCGAACTGGCGCCGCCAGGTGAAGCGCAACATGTCGGCGATCACCCAGACGAGGCGGGGGTCGCCGGAATCCGCGATCTCTAAGAGCGAAGTGATTTGATCCCGCTCCCACGCCGACTGTTGGAGACTGTCGACGAAGACGGTGCGGACGGCGCGCTGGAGGTCTTCGGAGAGCGGGCCTTCGGGGACGGCGGGCGGCTGGCCGAATTGCTCGATCACATGGGGCGGCAACTCATCCGCGCGGGCGGCGGCCAGCGAAGCGATGAGCATGAGCGCGGCGCAAGCGATGCGCGCGACCGATTTGACGAACGACATGAGCGGACCCTCCCCAAGTGAGGAGGGGAAGATCGCTTCGTACATCCCATCAAGCCAATCAAACCTGAATCAAGTTCCGCTGATGGACTGACATATTTGAAGCGATCGCCGGGCGAACCGGCGACCGCTGCGGCGCAAGGGAGAGGTCGCGCCTGTGCCGTGAGACGGATCAGTAGGGCGCGATCCGGACCCAGTTCGCATCGCCGTCCGTGATGTGCTTCGGGATGTCGGCGCGCCACTTCTCCTGAGCACCCGCGTGGACTTTCAGGTAGAGCTTGCCGTCCTCAATCTGCCAGACGTTCGGGTCGCCCGGCCGCTTGTAGTTCTGGGACGCAGCCCAGGCGCAGTAGCCGTCATACTGGGGCGCGAAGGCGGTCGGCTCAGCCGCGAAGGCGTCGCGGTTCGCTTCGCTGGAGAAGAACCAGACGGCGCCGTTCCAGAAGTGGTGGAAGCGCGCCTGCCCCTGCTTCGGCCCGCTGTCCTTGAAGTAGGACACCGCGTCATGCCCGCCGATGGCGGTGGCGAGGGTGTTCGTCGCGCTCGCCGGGGCGGCTTCGAGCATGCCCGTCAGGGCGATGGCCAGCACGGCCAGAAATCTCTTGAGCATCATTCACCTGTGTTCGCTGCGACCCGCCTTGGGTCGTTGATGTCGATGGCGCGGCGTGTGGAGGCCGCTGCGAATGTCATGAAGCACCGAAGTGGAGGGCCGCAATTCACGAGTTAGCAAGTAAATTTAGTGGACGAGATAAATTAACGAACCAAGGCGATCTATCGTTTACTGAATATATCCATGATATGAGTTTCGTTTATCATTCAGTTTTCCGCCTTTCCTCATGGATTGCCGCTTTTACCTAGAACGCATTTTCGTGATCAGGGTCGTGATCGACTTGGGCGCGCGCCCGGCGTCGGCCATATACATCGCGGCCTCCGATGCCCACGCGACGACCATTCGCGGCGAATCGGAGCGGTTGAGATGAGAGGTGGAGCGAGATCATGACCGACACGGCGCCGGATGGATGGCGGGAGCTCGACGCGCTGCAGACGCTGGCGCGGGGCGCGAACCTGAAACTTATGCGATCGCCCCTGAGCGATCTTATCGCCGCGCTCGGCCTTGGCGGTTACAAGTTCTGCATCGCGGCGCCGGAGGAAGGCGCGTTCCGCATCCTCGCCGTCATCGCGGGAGGCGATCTGAACGCCTCGCCCGACGGGTTCGGGGATGCGCTGATCGGACCAAGCGATCCGATCCTCTGGGAAAGCTATCGCAGCGCGACGCCCGTGAGCTGGACGCCCTATTTCCGCGATCAGCGCCTGATGGAGGCGAGCAGTGTGAGCCAGCTCGCCGCGAAAGGCGTGACGGCCGGGGCCTCGATACCAATCCTGTCGCGGAACCAGACGCGGCGCGCGTCGCTCTGCGTATCGGGCGGGGCGGGGGAGGCGCCGGAAGCGCTTGACCTGCGCCTCATCTCCTTCTGGCCGGTCCTGCGGCTCGCGGGGCTCGCGCTTTTCGAAGCGGGGATGGCGGAGGTCGCGGCCCGCGCCGACCGCCGCCTGACGCCGAGTGAGACGGCGGTGCTCTCAGCACTGTCGGAAGGCATGCGGATCAAGGACGTCGCGGCGAGCCTCGGCAAATCCGAGCGCACGATCCGCAATCAGCTGGAGAGCGCCCGCGCCCGCATCGGCGCCGCGACGACCATCGAAGCGGTGGTGCGCTGGGAGCGGCGGGCGCGGGCTGGCCTGTGAGGCCGCTTCCCCTCCTCCGCCCCCGCGCCTATAAGCGCCCCGTTGAATACGGGAGGCCATCATGGCGCGCACCGCGAAACAGAGCCGGAAGACGGCGGAGACGGCGATCGAGGTCGAAATCGACCTTGATGGGACGGGGACCTACGACAACCAGACGAGCGTCGGGTTCTTCGATCACATGCTGGACCAGCTCGCCCGCCATGCGCTGATCGATATGAAGGTGCGCGCGACCGGGGACCTCCATATCGACGATCACCATACGGTGGAGGATACGGGCATCCTGCTCGGCAAGGCGCTGGCGGAGGCGATGGGCGACAAGCGGGGGATCATCCGCTACGGGCATTGTTATCTGCCGATGGACGAGTGCCTGACGCGGGCGGCGCTGGACCTCTCTGGGCGGCCCTTCCTCGTCTGGAACGTGGACTTCACGGCCCCGAAGATCGGAACGTTCGACACCGAGCTGGTGCGCGAGTTCTTTACGGCGTTTGCGATGAATTCGGGGATGACGCTGCATGTGGACTGCCTGAGGGGCGTGAACTCCCACCATATTGCAGAGACCTGCTTCAAGGCGGTGGCGCGGGCGCTTCGGGATGCGCTGGAGACCGATCCGCGCAAAGCGGAGGCGATCCCCTCCACCAAAGGGACGCTGTAGCCGGATGACCGTCGCGATCATCGACTACGGGTCGGGCAACCTGCACTCGGCGGCTAAGTCCTTTCAACGGATGAGCGACGAGACGACGGGTGAGGAGATCCTCGTCACCGCCGACGCAGACACGGTGCGCCGGGCGGACCGGATCGTCCTGCCGGGGGTCGGCGCCTACGCCGACTGCCGGGCGGGGCTGGACGCGGTGCCGGGCATGGTCGAAGCGCTGGAGGAGCGGGCCCACCGGGGCGGCGTTCCCTTCCTCGGCATTTGCGTCGGCATGCAACTGATGGCGACAGTCGGGCGAGAGCACCGCGACACGCCCGGCCTCGACTGGATCGCGGGAGAGGTCGTGCGCCTCGCCCCCAATGACGACGATCTGAAGATCCCGCATATGGGCTGGAACGAGCTGACGGTCGGCGAAGGGCCTGACGGCGCGCCGCATCCCCTCTTCGACGGGATCGAACCCGGCGCGCACGCTTACTTCGTGCACTCTTACCACCTCCGCCCGCGCGAGCCCTATCACCGGCTGGCGCATGTGGCTTACGGCGAGATGGTCACGGCGGCGGTGGGCAAGGCGAATATGGTGGGGACGCAGTTCCATCCGGAGAAGAGCCAGGCGACCGGGCTGCGCCTGATCGCCAACTTCCTCGCCTGGTCGCCGTAGCGCAGGGGCGGCCTCCTCGGAGCTCCCTTCGGGAGCCGCCTCGTCAACCGCCCGCGCTGGCGCGCGGCTTTGAGTATTTACTGAAGAGTGAAGGAAAGAGACGACGCTCTCCCCCTTCATTCTTCTTCAAATACTCCCGCCGGAGGCGTCGGACATCGCCGACGATCACCGCGCAATGGGTTGGGCGCTGGTCGGCGAGACTGCGCGCGGAGCGCGCGCGAGCCGCTTGGTTCCGCGTGAGCGGGAAACTCCGAGATCAGTTCACCCGCGTCCAGTCCTGGCCTCGGCAAATGATGAAGACGCAACCTTCGACGGTGAGGACGTCACCCTTCAGCTCCATCTTGCTATTGTAGCGTTCGTCTTCGGACGGGTCCCAGATCTCCCCGTCTTCCCAGGTGGTCGCGCTGTCGGCGACCATGTCCGTGACCATCGGCTTTCCGAGATGCTCATAGCCTTCGTCGCGGGCGCCGTCAGCGGAATGGGCGCCGACGATATAGCCGCAGAGCTTGTCGTCGCAGGGTTTGATCTCGACGGTGAGGTAGTTGCCCTCGTCGTTCTTCTCCGTGGCCCAGACGCCGAGCGGGCTGGCGTGCGCGGCGGCGGCGGCGAGGGACAGGGCCGCGGCGGCGGCTAGGGTGCGGAACATAGCAGTCTCCCAGAGTCTGTTTTTTTGTTACGCGCAGCATGGCGGTGGCCGTCGGATGGTCAATAGAAACGTAGCGTCCCCGGGCGAACGGCGCTAAGAGGCGCGCGACCAGAAGACGGAGCCGCGACCATGATCCTCTATCCCGCCATCGACCTTAAGGACGGTGCCTGCGTGCGGCTCTACAAGGGGGAGATGGATCAGGCGACGGTCTTCAACGATAACCCGGCGGCGCAGGCCCGCGCCTTCGCCGACGCAGGCTGCGAGTGGCTGCATCTCGTGGACCTGAACGGCGCCTTCGCCGGAGCGCCGGTGAATGCGGCGGCGGTGGAGGGGATCCTCGCCGCCGTCTCCGTTCCCTGTCAGCTGGGCGGGGGCATTCGGGACATGGAGACGATCGAGGCGTGGCTTGAGAAGGGGCTGGCGCGGATCATCCTCGGCACGGTCGCGGTGCGCGATCCGGCTCTGGTGAGGGAGGCCGCCCGCGCCTTTCCCGGCAAGGTCGCCGTGGGGATCGACGCTCGGGACGGCATGGTCGCTGTCGAAGGCTGGGCGGAGACGACGGACGTCACCGCCACCGACCTCGCCAAACAGTTCGAGGACGCCGGCGTTGCGGCGATCATCTACACCGATATCGACCGGGACGGCGCGATGCAGGGGCCGAACGTCGCCGCTACAGCGGCGCTGGCGCATGCGGTCTCCATCCCCGTGATCGCTTCGGGCGGCGTCTCCTCTATGGAGGATCTCGCCGCCCTCAAGTCCTGCGGCGCGGCGCTCGACGGAGCGATCTCGGGGCGAGCGCTTTATGACGGGCGGATCGAGGTCGCGGCGGCGGCGGCGCTTTTGAAGGGCTGATTACTCAGCGGCGGTCGCCTTCCCCGTCAGTTTCCCAAGCGCGCCGGTCATCATCTTGACCGCCTTGTGGTCCGTCGGCACGCCGTGGCGCGCGGCGACGGAGGCGGGATCGTTGTAGCTGACGAAGGTCTTGCCCGCCGCGTCCGTCCACGCGACGACTCGCAGCGGCAGCTCCATGCCCATCGATTGCGCGGCCTGCATTGGGCCGGTGCCGAGTTTGGGATTGCCGAAGATCAGGAGGACGGTCGGGCGGAGCTCCAGATCTACGCTGGCCGCGCCCGCCGCATGGTCGATCCGGGCGAACACCTTGGCGCCCGCGCCTTCCACCGCTGCGGCGAGGCGGTCGATGGTGGTCGCGGCGTCATGGGCGCTTTCGATGGTGACGACGCCCGTTTCGCTGACATGGCCCGCGGCCTGAACGGTCATGGGCGCCGCGAAGAGAGCGGCGGCGACGGCGAGTGCGGCGATGGTTTTCATGTTTTCATCCCTTTCGTTCAGACCCCGGCGGTTTCGTAACACGATCGCCGCCCCGCGCACCTCACACAAATGCGAGCGCTTCGGCGCGATTGTCGAACGGAGGGCGATGTTCTAGGAAAGCGCCATGCTCAAAACCCGCATCATCCCCTGCCTCGACGTGAAAGACGGGCGCGTCGTGAAGGGCGTCAACTTCGTCGACCTGATCGACGCGGGCGATCCCGTCGAACAGGCCAAGGTCTACGACGCCGCCGGGGCGGATGAGCTGTGTTTCCTCGACATCACCGCCTCCTCCGACAATCGGGAGACGATCTTCGACGTGGCGCGGCGAACGGCGGAGCAGTGTTTCATGCCGCTGACCATCGGCGGAGGCGTGCGGAACGTGGACAATATCCGCGATCTCCTCCTCGCCGGGGCCGACAAGGTGTCGATCAACACGGCGGCGGTGAAGGACCCGGATTTCGTCGCCCGCGCCTCAGAAAAATTCGGGGCGCAGTGCATCACGGTCGCCATCGACGCGAAGACGGTCGGCCCCGGCAAGTGGGAGATCTTCACCCATGGCGGGCGCGAGCCGACCGGGATCGACGCCGCCGAGTTCGCGAAGCTGATGGAGGCGAAGGGAGCGGGAGAGATCCTGCTGACCTCAATGGATCGCGACGGCACCAAATCCGGGTTCAACCTCCCCCTCACGCGGGCGATTTCGGATGCGGTCGGCATTCCGGTGATCGCTTCGGGCGGGGTCGGGACGCTGGATCATCTGGTGGAGGGGGTGACTGAGGGGCGCGCCTCCGCCGTGCTCGCCGCCTCAATCTTCCATTTCGGCGAGTTCACCATCGGTGAGGCGAAGGCGCATATGGCCGCCGCCGGAGTTCCGGTGAGGCTGGTATGAGCGACGTTCTGAAACGGCTCGACGCGACCATCGCGGCGCGGAAAACCGCCGGCGATGCGGCGGCGTCCCATACCGCGGCGCTGCTCGCCAAGGGGCCGCTTAAATGCGCCGAGAAGTTCGGCGAGGAAGCGGTGGAGGCGGTGATCGCCGCCGCCGCCGAGGACGCCGACAAGCTTACCGACGAATGCGCGGATGCGCTCTACCACATGGCGGTGATGCTGGCGGCGCGGGACCTGTCGCTCGCCGACGTGCTGGCGAAGCTGGAGGCGCGGGAGGGCGTCTCAGGCGTCGCCGAGAAAGCATCGCGTGACGGCTGAGGCGCTCCCCGTCTACGTCATCAACCGGGCGGCGGATGAAGACCGCATCGCCGGCTTCGCGGCGGCGGCGGATGCGCTGGGCGTCGGCTTCACCCGGATCGAAGCGCTCGATGGGCATGACCCGGATGCGCCGCTCTTTCTCTATCGAGACCTCCTGCGCGACGGGTTCTGGGGGGAGGACCGGATCAAACCCGGCGCCCTCGCCTGCGCCGTTGGCCATATGCACGCCTGGCGGCGGATGCTGGCGGAGGGGGCGGAGGCGGCGCTGATCCTAGAAGACGACGCGCGGCTGATCGCCGATCCCGCCGGGCTGGCCGCAGCGGCGAAGCGGTATGAAGACGCCGATCTGGTTTTCGCCAATCCGCGGATGATCGCCTGGCGGTCGGTGGGCGCGGCGAAAAGCGACGCCGCGTTAATCCCGGTGGCCAAGGCGGCCTCGCGGATGGCGGCGAAGGGCGCGCGGCCCGGCGCCGACGACATGGCGGCGGGGCCGGGGGCGGACGCCTACCTCGTCACGCGAAAAGGCGCCGAAGCGCTCCTCGGGCTGATGGACGCCGTCGGATTGATCGCCGGAATCGACTGGATCATGGCGGCGGCTGCGGGCGCGCGCGGACTGGGGTCGGCGGAGAGCGATTTCCTCGACGGCGCGATAACGGGGGCACCCACGATATCCGCTTACATCGCGCGCGAAGCGGTGACCGAAGACGGCGGCGGGCCGAGCGCGATCCGCCACCGGGAGACGATCCCGCTCGCCGCGTTGCGCGAGGGGCTCTCGTTGAACCGGGAAGGCGGCGCGGTCGCGCCGCTCGACCTCCGCGAAGATCCGGTGTCGGACGCGTTTCGCGGCGGGCGGTTCTATGAGGAGCCCGCGCTCGCGATGATGGCGCGGTGGATGCCCCGCGGGGGGGTGTTCGCCGATGTCGGCGCCCATGTCGGGAACCATACGCTCTTTATGCTCCGCCACGGCGGCGCCGGGCGTGCGATTCCCTTTGAGCATAACCGCTTCGCCATCGAAGCCTTTCGCGCGGTGATAGACGCCAACGGGCTGACGGAGCGGGTGGACGACGCCCATCTAGGCTTCGGTCTCGCCGAGGAGGCGGGCAAGCGGGAGGCGAAAGGCGGCAAGCGCAATCCCTTCGTCAACCGGCTGAAGCGGGGCTTCGACGAACAGGAACGGGTCCGCCCCGGCGATGCGCTTCTCCGCGAAAGCGAAGTCGACATGATCAAGATCGACGTCAACGGGGAAGAGCGGGAGGTGCTGAAGGGCCTCAGGAAGACCTTGAAGCGCAAGCGCCCCCTCCTCGTCGTCGATATGACGCGGGAGCGGTCGCTGAAGGCGCTGCCCCTGATCGAACGGCTCGGCTATGCGGCGGCGGAACGGGCCGAATGGAACGAGGCGGGCGCCCGGCGGAGCGTCGTTCTCTACCGTCCAGGGCATGTTCCGGGGCCCTGATCCGAACGCTTGCAATCGCGGCGACCCGCCGCTAATCATCGCGCCGCCCGACGGAGGCCTCGCCTCCGCGCCGGTCGCCGCAGTAGCTCAGATGGTAGAGCACGTCATTCGTAATGATGGGGTCGGGGGTTCGAGTCCCTTCTGCGGCACCACTTCTCTGACAGTAAACCCCAAGCACCATTGGAGAAATCCCAATGGGCGGCTTAGGTCGCGCGCACGATCGTTCATCACGGGGCTGTCTACTGCAATCGCCGGGTTCCTGAGAGAGTCAGAGACCTCACATGACCGGATCACTACGGCGATGGAGGCGGACGACTAAGCCCCGTTCTTCGCTGAAATCGAGTTCATAGACATCGCTACCGCTGGCGGCGCCCAGGCGTCACCACGCGTAAAGGCGCCATCCGATCGCCGCGCCGACGGCGGAGAAGCTGAGGACTGCGATCGCATGGGCCGACAGCGACGCCAGCGGATCGCTGATAGGACAGCTGACGGAATAGGCGAGCGCGCCGATCGCCGCCGCGCTGAGCCCGGCGACGGCCCCCGCCAGCACCGGGGACGCGGGCGCGCTTCGCCGGAGCAGAACCGATATGACGATGAAGGACGGACAGGCCAGAAGGCCGACAGTCTGCAGACAGTGCAGGACATGATCCAAACGCACCATCGGCTGACCAGCGGCGTGTGCGAAAACAGCCAGCGCCAGAACAAGCGCTGAGAGACCGCAAAGAAGCGCGAGCACAGGTCCCTTCAGCGCGACATCAGGCGCACGAGCCCGCTGCGTCAGCGCCAGAGCGGCGAAAGCGATGATCGACCACAAAAGCAATCCGGGCGCGCCGTTGAGCGGCCCGTCTGGGCGCAGCCCGTAGATCATCGCGGACATGGCGACGGCGGCGGCGATCATCGCGAGGGTCAGGCCCGCCACCGAATGGAAAGACGCGGCCGCGCGCGCTGGGGCGCTCGTCGGACTACTGGGCAGATCATTGACGAGGCGGGCGATCAGATCGTCGGTTTTCATCGGCGGGTCCCCCGCGCTGCGCCCTGCGGCCCTTCGACAAGCCGTCTGATGCCGGCGACCCCGCGGAGGAACGCGACGCGCACGTCGACCTCCGACATCCCGAAGCGTTCGGCGCATTTTGCGGCGCTCATCCCTTCAAGGCCCAGCGCCGCGACGACGCCCTGCTCCCGGCTCGGCAAGGCGCCGAGATGGCGGTCCAGATCATCGAGGCGCCTGTCGCCGTCGTAATGCGCCGTCGCGAGATCGGCGATCGCGTCGATGTCTTCGGCCGCGACGGCGCGGCGGCCCATTTTCCGCATCGCATCGGCGGTCTTGTAGCGGATGATGGCGTCGACCCAGGGGCCGATCGGTCGGCTCGGATCCCATGTTTCGCGCTTGGCGTGAATGGCGACGAGCACGTCCTGGACGATGTCCTCCGCCTCATCGATCCCATGGCCGGATCGCGAAAGGCGGCTTCGGGCGTAACGGCGCACGCGCTCGCTGACTTCGACCAGAAACCGGTCGTAAGACCGCCGGTCCCCCGCCAGGGCGGCGGACGCCCATCGGCTCCAGCGTTCTTCGCGATCGTCCAATTCCGTCTCCATTTGCGGAGCAGCCTAAGGCCATTCGGCGGCGAACAGGGGCCACGATGGCGTGAGGGGCTGAAACAGGGCGATCACCGCTGCGTCAGCAGATGTAACAATCCCAAAACGCCAGCGAATGGATGGATATGGGCCGCTCAGGACGGGCGGCTTTCGCAGACCAACTGACGATCCAATGACGGGAGACCAGCTGATGTCAGGTAAATCCACCCTCCTCACCGTGGCGGCCGTCGCCGCCTCCGTCGCCGCCGCATCTGTCGCGACCACCACCCCGGCCGAGGCCGCCGGCAAGGAAAAGTGCTACGGCATCTCGCTCGCCGGGAAGAACGACTGCAAGGCGGGCGCGGGCACAACCTGCGCCGGGACCTCCACTGTCGATTATCAGGGCAACGCCTGGACGCTGGTCCCCAAAGGCGATTGCCTGAAATACGGCGTCGAGCAGACCGCGGAGTTCCAGCTGCCGGAGGGGCGCCAGGGCTCTCTCAAGGAGCTGCCGCGCGACCTGCCGTCCTGATCTTAAATGTGTCGCGGGCCGGATGCGTTTCCGGCCCGCGATCGCGCATTTTACTGGGGTGATGCGATGACCGAACCGACCCTGCCGAGCATCTCCGGCCTGCCCTTCAAGCATGGCCATTTCGACGAGATCGTCGAAGCCGGAGGCGGCGCCGGGTGGTTCGAGGTTCACGCCGAGAACTACATGGGCGCCGGCGGCCCGCCCCACCGGATGCTGGAGGAGGTGCGGGCGCTTCGCCCTCTTTCGCTCCATGGCGTTGGGTTATCGATTGGCGGCGAAGGGCGTCTCGACCGCGATCATCTCAACCGCCTTAAGGCGCTGATCGAACGCTTCCAGCCCGCGAGCTTTTCCGAGCATCTCGCCTGGTCGACCCATGACGACGTCTATTTCAACGATCTTTTGCCGCTGCCCTACAACGCCGCGACGCTCACCCGCGTCGCCGACCATATCGACGAGGCGCAAGAGGCGCTGGGCGTCCGCATGCTGCTGGAGAACCCGTCGAGCTACACGGAGCTGGCGGGCTCCGACATGAGCGAGATCGACTTTCTGACGGAGGTGGCGCGGCGCACGGGCTGCGGCCTCCTCCTTGATGTGAACAACGTCTACGTCTCCGCCAACAATCAGGGGTTCGCGCCCGACGCATATCTAGCGGAGTTTCCGACGCATCTGGTGGGCGAGGTTCACCTCGCCGGTCATGCGGCGGAGATGGAGGCGGATAGCGGTCGACTGCTGATCGACAGCCATGACAGACGTGTCGACGCCGCCGTTTGGGGCCTTTTCAAGCAGCTGATCGCCGCCACGGGGCCCTTGCCGGTGCTGATCGAATGGGACGCCGACATCCCGGACTTCGCCGTTCTGCAGGCCGAAGCCGCAATCGCCGACCGCGCCCTCGCGGCGGCGCGCGGCGAGCTGATCGCGGCGCAATGACAGCGGCGGTCTCGGCATCTGACGGCGAAGCGGCGATGGCCGCGGCGCTTTTGGCGCCCGACCTGCCCGCGCCCGCCGCCGTGGCGAACGGGCGCCGTTTCGCGGTCTATCGGAACAATGTCGCCGTCGGGCTGATCGACGCCATCGCGGCGACCTATCCAGCGGTTCTGGCGCTGGTCGGCGAAGACTTCTTTCGCGCGGCCGCGCGGGAGTTCGTTCTCGCGCACCCGCCCCGTTCTCCAATCCTGATCGAGTACGGTGGGGACTTCCCCGATTGGATCGTAGGGTTCCCACCTGCGCAGGGCGTTCCCTATCTCGGCGACGTCGCGCGGATCGAATGGGCCTGGAACCGCGCCTACAACGCCGCCGATGCGGCGCCGATGGACGCCGCGCGGCTGGCGGAGGTCTCGCCCGAAGACCTCATCGCATCGCGCGCGACGCTCCATCCGTCCATCTCGCTGATCGCATCACACTATCCGGCGATGTCGATCTGGGCGCAGGCGACCGAGCGCGTGGAGCGGAGCGATCTCGACATGGCGGCGGCGGAGCATGGCCTGATCGCCCGTCCCGACGAAACTGTGGACGCGCGCGCGATCTCGTCGCCGATGGCGGCGTTCCTCAGCGCGCTTTCAAGCGGAGCGACGATTGGGGCGGCGGCGGAAGCGTTCGGCGACGAGCAGGACCTTTTCGCGGAATGCCTCACGGCGCTCTTTCAATTGCGGCTGGTCGTTGGACTGGACGCGGCGGCGGAAGAAAATCAACAACAAGAAGGCGGGGAATGATGGCGCTGCTAACGACTGCAATCGGGACCGGGGCCGCGGTGGGCCGGCGGGTGGAACATGCGGCCGACGGCTGGTTGACAGGGCTCGCCGCGCGCTTCGTCTTCGCCGCCGTGCTCTTCCTCTACTACTGGAATTCAGCGCTGACCAAGATCGGGGAAGGGACGTTCGGGTTCCTCACCATCTCCGACGGCGCTTATTTCCAGATCGTGCCGCCCATCGTCGAAGCGGCGGACTACGACGCGAGCGCGGTGGCGTTCCTGCCATGGGGGCTGATCGTGACGCTCGGCACCTATGCGGAGTTCATCCTTCCGGTCCTGATCGTCATCGGACTTTTCACTCGGCTCGCGGCGCTCGGCATGATCGTCTTCACTGTGGTGCAGAGCTATGTCGACATCGCCTTTCACGGGGTTGAGGCGGAGACGATCGGCGCGCTCTTCGATCGCCTCCCCTCCGCAACAATCATGGATCAGCGGGCGCTCTGGACGTTTCTTCTTCTGGTCCTCGTGATCAAAGGGGCGGGGACTGTCTCGGTCGATCATGCGCTCAAGCGCCGCTTCGAAGTCTGACGCGAACCCGGCAGCGGGATAAATCGGCTGTTCCCCCACGCGCGCCGTCGTGGAATGTTCCCCTTGAATGAGGGGAGCGGCGAGATGACCGACCGAAAGGACATCGGCGAGCGGACGCGGCGAGCGGTTCTGGGCGACGCCCATGTGGACCGGGCGGAGGCCGGGCGCACCGATCTCGACGAAGCGTTTCAGGAGCTGATCACGGAAGGCGCCTGGGGCACCGTCTGGGCCTCCGACGCGATCACGCAGCGGGAGCGGTCGATGATCACGCTCGCACTTCTCGCGGCCACCGGCAATTTCGCGGAGATCCCGATGCATATCCGCGCGACCGCCAACACCGGCGCCAGCAAAAAGGACGTGGCGGAGGCGTTTAGCCATGTGGCGATCTACGCGGGCGTTCCCAAAGCGAACCATGCGCTGAAACTGGCGAAGGAAACCTACGCCGAGATGGAGGCGGAGGAATGAAGAAGGACGCCGAATTCTATCAGCGCGACCGCACCTGGCACCCGCCCGCGCTGACGCCGGATTACAAGACGTCCGTCGCGCGGTCGCCTCGGAATGCTCTGATCAGTCTGGAGAACACCGTCGGCGACGTCACCGGGCCGGTCTTCGGCCATGACGATATCGGAGAGGGGGACAATGACCTCCTCCACAATTTCGCGGCTCCGGGCGAGAGCGCGATTGGAGAGCGGATCATCCTCCACGGCCGGGTCATGGACGAGAACGCGCGGCCCGTCGCGGGAACGCTGGTGGAGATCTGGCAGGCCAATGCGGGCGGGCGGTATCGGCACCGGAAGGACGCGTATTTCGCGCCGATCGATCCGAATTTCGGCGGCTGCGGTCGCGTGATCACGGACGAGGACGGGTACTTTTACTTCCGCACGGTGAAGCCGGGCGCCTATCCGTGGCGGAACACGATCAACGCATGGCGGCCTGCGCATATCCACCTGTCGATCTTCGGGACGGGCTTCGCGCAGCGGCTGATCACGCAATGCTACTTCGAAGGCGATCCCCTGATCCCGCGCTGCCCGATCGTCGGCTCGCTCCCTGATCCTGAGGCGGTGGAGCGGCTGACCGCGACGCTGGACATGAACGCGACCATCCCGCTCGACAGCATCGCCTACCGCTTCGACATCGTGCTGCGCGGGCGGCGCTCCACCCTCTTCGAAAACCGGTTGGAGGGGAACTGAGCGATGGCGCGGAAGCTGGATTACCTGCGTGAGACGCCGTCCCAGACGGCGGGTCCCTTCGTCCATATCGGCCTCGCGCCGAAAGCCGCCGGGTTCGATATCTTCGAGCGGGAACTTGGGGAGGATATCGCCGGACCGAACGCCGCTGGCGAGCGCATTAGGGTCGAAGGGCTGGTGATCGACGGAACGGGCTCACCGGTGAAAGACGCGCTGCTGGAGGTCTGGCAGGCGAACGCCGACGGCTTCTACGCCCATCCGGACGGCGGTGGGCCGGTGGAGGAGAGGTTTCGCGGCTGGGGCCGCGTCATCACCGATTTCGACACCGGCGAATGGGCGTTCGACACGGTGAAACCCGGCCCGACGCCGGGACGTAACGGCGCGGCGCAGGCGCCGCATCTGAACCTGTGGATCGTGGCGCGGGGGATCAACATCGGCCTTTCGACCCGGATCTACTTTAGCGATGAAGAGGCGGCGAACGCGGCCGATCCGGTGTTGAACGGCATTGAGTGGGCGAACCGGCGCCCGACCCTGATCGCCGCGCGCAAGATGCGGGGCGACGCGCCCGTCTATCGCTTCGACGTTCGGTTGCAGGGCGAAGACGAGACGGTGTTCTTCGACATCTGAGCGACGAACCGGGCGCCTGCGCTCTTAAAATCAATCACGCAAGACCACTCCGCTGGCGGCGGAGCCGAATGCCATGGCGATGGCCGCCTCGGAGAGCTTCCCGGAATTCTAGGATTCTAGAATCCCGGGATTCTAGGAACGTTAAGACTCTCGAAGGAGAGATCGGAGATGCCGCGACGCCGATCGGGGCCGCGTGCATGAATACACCCTTGGAAGCTGATCTCGTCCGCCCGGCTCCACTCATGCGAGAGCACAGCGGGCAGGCTGGTTCATTCTACGAAGGCTTGAGAGATACCGTTTATATATAGCATTTTCAGATACTTAGTCTTTCGATACTCCCATTCAGATCCGCAAGGTCGCCGCGCAAAACGGTGTCTTCGCGTTCCCTGCAAGCGCTCGCGCTGCAGCTTCCCGCAGTGCGCGGGTGTGTAAATTGGAACCTGTAATTCCGCGCGCGATCGGATCATGCTGTCCGCATGGCGTGACGTGCGGCCGGGGCCGCGCAACAGGGGCGTAGGCATGACGAAGAAGCGCATCGCAGTGCTCGGCGGCGGACTTGGGGCGATGAGCGCGGTTTACGGGATCACCTCGAAACCGGGCTGGGAGGCCGAGTACGACATAACCGTCTATCAGATGGGCTGGCGGCTCGGCGGCAAGGGCGCCAGCGGGCGCGGGCCAAACGGGCGCGTGCAGGAACATGGCCTCCATATCTGGCTCGGCTTCTATGAGAACGCCTTTCGCCTCATGCACGGGATGCTCCGCGAGCTGAAAGGAACCGACGGCGTCTTCCAGAGCCTCGACGAAGCCTTCCAGCCCATGCGCCGCATCGGGATCATGGGCGAGTTCGACGACGGCTGGAAGCCCTGGATCATCGAGTTCCCGAAGCGCGACGGGACGCCCGGCGTCGGCGAGACCCACAAGCACCAAACCGTCTGGGACATCATCGTCCTCTCGGCGGAGGAGATCACCGCCTGGCTCTGGAGCGCGCTCTCGGAGATCGGCGCGACGCATGTCGCCGAGGTGGACGACCATGAGGGCTTCCTCTCCCGCTTCGTCCACAAGATCGAACACGGGGCGGAGGAAGCGGCGAGCGCCGTCGCCAAGGGGCTTAGCGGCGGCGTCCTCGGCGCGATCACCGCGCTCATTCGCCATCTGCCGGCCGACATGGGCCAACATCACGCGTCCCATCACGAAAGCCTGCTCGCCATGCTCCGCCATCTGGTCGAACGGTTGGAGAAGGCGATCGCGGAGGAGGTGAGGGAGACGCCCGCGCTCCGTCACGCCTACCAGATTGCGGATATGGTCACGGCGGTTTTCACAGCGATGATCGGCAATTGGTCGGAAATCGACGAGCATGGCCTCGATATCTTTGATGATCGGGAGTTTCAGGAGTTTCTGAAGAAACATGGCTGCGCGGATATCAACGCCGAAGTCCATCGATGCGGCCCGCTGCGCGATCTCTACAACCTCGCCTTCGCCTTTGAGAACGGCGACCCCGAGCATCCGAACCTCGCGGCGGGCGTGGCGCTGCGCGGGGCGGTTGCGATCCTCTTCTGCTACAAGGACGCGCCCTCGCAGAAGATGATGGCGGGGATGGGCGACACGATCTTCACGCCCTTCTACCGGCTTGCGCAGCAAAGGGGCGTGAAGGTGAAGCTCTTCCATCGACTGGAGGAGATCACCTGGGTCGAAGACGGCAAAGGAAACGGGGGCAAACAGGTCGATGCGCTCCGCTTCGGGATACAAGCGACCCTTAAGAAGGGCGACTACGATCCGTTCGTGAACATCAAGGGCCTCGACTGCTGGCCGCAGGCGCCGCTGACCGATCAGCTCAATGAGGGCGAGGCGATCCTGAAGGGCCCCAACGGCGACGGCGTTTGCGGATGGGACGGCGACTGGAAGGGGTATGACCTCGAAGACTTCTGGACGACCTGGAAGAACGTCGACGAGGTGACGCTGAAACGCGGCGAGGATTTCGACCTCGTCATCCTCGCGATCCCGCCCGCCAGCCATCAGTTCTTCGCCCAGTCGCTGGTGGACGCCTCCCCCGCCTGGGCGAAGATGACGGAGGACGTGGCGGCCGTTCGCACCCTCGCGGCGCAGCTCTGGATGAAGCCCGACCTCGCCGCGTCCGGCTGGCCCTACGGCGAAACCCTCGTCGCCGCCTATCAGGAGCCGTTCGACACCTGGGTCGACATGGCCCACCTGATTCCGGTGGAGGACTGGCCGGCGGCGGAGACGCCGGGCGGCATCAATTACCTCTGCGGCACGATGAAGGGCGAGTTGCCGCCGCGCGATGAGGTCGGCGTCACCGAACGCGCCGACGCCGAAGTGGAGAAACTCGCCAATGAATGGCTCTCCACCGCCTCCGGCGTGCTTTGGCCCGCGATCTCCGACGGCGGCGCGCTGAAGCCAGGGCAGACCGTCGTTCACGACGACGATGCGGGCGAGGGGCATATGAAGGGCCAGTATTGGCGCGGCAATGTCAGCCCGTCGGAGCTCTACGTCGCCTCCCACGCGGGAACGATCTCCAGCCGTCTGGATGCGGATGAGAGCGGGTTCGACAACCTGATCTTCGCGGGCGACTGGACTCGGAACGGGCTGAACGCGGGCTGCGTCGAAGCCTCCGTCATGTCGGGGCTTCGCGCCTCCAACGCGATCTGCGGGTCGCCTCTGCTTTCCGACATGGTCAGCTATTGGTCGGGCGTCGAGAAGAAGGAGACGCTGAAGTGAGCGCCGAGACCGCAAGCGGCGCCTTCGCCGCCAGTTTCGTCCCCCGCACTGTCGCCCTGAGCGCGGCGCGCTTCGAGAACGCTCGCGGATCGGACGAGCCGTCGGTGGAGAGCTTCGAAGCCGCCGTCTGCGTCGTCGACATCGCGGGCTTCACGCCAATCACAGAGCGGTTCGAACAGTCGGGGCCGGAAGGGGTTGAGATCCTCTCCGCCGCGCTCGCCAGCGTTTTCGAGCCGCTGATCGAACGCATCACCGGATCGGGCGGCGAGGTCGCGACCATGCCCGGCGACGCCATCGTCGCCTATTGGCCGGGCGACGCCTCGGGCGCCGACGCGGCGCTGAACGCGGCGCTCACCGCGCTGTCGGACGCGCTGGACGATCTGAAGGGCGCGACCTTGGCGGACGGCACGCCGATGAGCATCCATGTCGGCCTCGCCAGCGGTCCGGTATCGCTCGTGCAGCTTGGCGGTGGGGAGACGGACCGACGGTTCTACTTCCTGACGGGCGAGACTGTGAACGAGGCTTTCGACCTCGCTGACGCCACGGATGGCGGGCAGTTGCTCGTCTCCAAGGCGACGGCGGAGCGGCTCTCGCCCGTGGCGGAGTTCGGCGCGGCGACCGACGATCTGATGGAGTTCCAGACGCTCACCCAGCGCGCCGCCGCCAGCGCGGCGCCCGCCGATGCGGCGGACCTGGACATCGGGCATTTCCTGCAACGCAGCCTCCGCGCCCGCATCGGCGCGCAGGATCAGCGCTGGCTGGCGGAGTATCGTCGGCTCAACGTCCTCTTCATCAACATCGCCGGCGCCTCCATCGAGACCGATGCGGCGCTGCGGAACACGCACGAACTGGCGAAGAAGCTGGAGACGGTGATCCAGGAGCATGGCGGCGATACGCAGGGCATCGTCGTCGACGGAAAGAAGACGGAGGTCGTCGCGCTCTTCGGTCTGCCCATGCTGGCGCGCGAAGACGACGCCCATCGGGCGCTCAGCGCCGCGAAACGGATTGAGCGGGAGATCGCGAGCGCTGGTCTGGAGTGCGTCATCGGCATTTCCTCAGGGCCGATTTTCTGCGGGCAGGTCGGCACCGATGTCTGGCGCGCCTACACGGTTCACGGCACGACGATGAACCGCGCCGCGCGGATCGCGGGGCTCGGGCGGGCCGGCGTGACCATCGACGGGGCCACGCTCAGCGCCGCCGGGGCGGGCGTGAGCGCGACGGCCCTGCCGCCGACGCCGCTGCGCGGGGTCGATACGGCGATTGAGTTGCATGCATTGGACGACGTGCGCCGGGAGGCGCGCGCCGGGCGTCAGGACCAGGTTTTCGGACGTGAGATTGAGATGAAGCGCATACATCAGACCATTGATCGCCTCGCGGCCTCGAAAGGCCCGGCCCAGACCATGATCGTGCAGGGGCCGCCGGGCATCGGCAAATCCATGCTGCTCCGCGACGGCGCGCTTTATGCGGCGCAACAGGGCCTGCGCGTCGTCTCAGGCGAGATGGATACGCAAATCTTCGCCCAGCCCTTCGCTGGGTGGCGCGGCGTCTTCCGGACGCTGTTCGATATCGACCGGGACACGTCCCCCGACGAAGGCCTCGCCAAGATCGAGGCCGCCCTGCCGCTCGATGAGCGCGCCCGCGCGCGCATTCCGCTTCTGACGCCGGTTCTGCCCTTCGCCATCCCGAACAACCAGCTGACCGCGCAGATCTACGGCGAAGCGCGGGCGGAGAGCGCACGCGAGCTGATGTTGGCGATCCTGGAGGCGGCGGCCCGCCAGAACCCGCTGGTCGCCATGCTGGATGACTTCGAGCGGATGGACACCGCCTCCCTCCGCCTCGCTGAAGAGGTCGCCGACAGCGACGAGCCGATCCAGTTGATGATCGGCGTGCGGACTGAGACGGAGCGCGCCAAGGGAACGGTCGAGACGCTGCTCGCGAACGGGGCGGAGCATCTGAACCTCGCCGATATCGACGAGGCCGCCATCGTCGAGATCATCGAAGACGCGGTCGGCGCCGACGAGATCGCGCCGGTCGTGGCTGAGTTCATTCAGGGACGCGCGGGCGGCAACCCGTTCTTCACCCGCGAGATCGCGATGGCGCTGAAGGAGCAGGGCGCGATCGTCGTCCGCGACCGGCGCTGCGTCCTCTCCGACGAAATTGGCGATCTGAACGAGATCGAATTCCCGGAGACGATCGAGCGCATCATCGTCTCCCGCATCGACCGGCTGAACGCGGACGTGCAGTTCACGCTCAAGATCGCCTCCGTCATGGGCCGTCAGTTCGAGCTGAAGGAGGTTCTGGGCGTCCACCCGATGAACCCGCTGCAACTGGAGTGCTCGCGGCAGGTGGAGGAGCTGTCGGAGCGCAACTTCACCCCGCTGGCTGAGGACATGCCGGACGAGACGTATTTCTTCAAACACGTCATCACCCACAACACGGTCTACGGCCTCCTCCCCTTCGCGGCGCGGCGGGAGCTGCATGAGAGCGCGGCGAAATGGATCGAAAGCACGGTGGCGGAGCCGCTGGCGACCCACTCCGCCGTTCTAGCCCATCACTGGATGCTAGCGGAGAAACCGGAGGAGGCGCTGCAATACCTCGAAGCCGCCGGCTACGAGGCGCTGAACGCCAACGCCGACGTCGAAGGGCGCGAGCTGCTGACGCGGGCGGTCGACATTTACAAGAGCGGGGCGGAGGGGTTCGATTCCGCGCGCCGCGCCGCGATGCTCTTCGCGCTGGCGGAGATGGAGATGCGGCTCGGCCTGGTGAAGGAGAGCGAGGAGCGGTTCCGCGAAGGGCTCGACCTCCTCGGCCTGAAATGGCCGACGGGGAAGGGCGCGCAGGTCGCGTCTCTCCTTTCGGCGGCAGGCGCGCAGGGGCTGCGTAGGCTGACGAAGAAAGACGTCGCAGCCTCCGCGCCCGTCGACCAGCGTCAGCGTCTGATCTCCGCGGGTTTGCAGAAGTTCGGCTACATCTTCTTCTTCGAGGACCGGAGGGAGGAGATGCTGCTCGGCATCCTCCACGGCATGAACGCCGCCGAAAAGGCGAACGACCGACCGGCGATCGCGCGGACCTCCGCCCTCACTTCCGTCGTCATGTGCGTGCCGAAGTTCCACAAATGGGCGTCGTTCTACGCGGACCG
>JBCAXH010000037.1:0-39029 GCA_038534155.1 Pseudomonadota bacterium | reverse complement strand
CCGCTGATCAATGTCGACACTGACATGATCATCCCAAAACAGTTCCTGAAGACGATCAAACGCTCCGGCCTCGGCGCGAACCTTTTCGATGAGATGCGGTTCAACGACGACGGGTCGGAAAAGCCGGATTTCGTGCTGAACAAACCCGCCTATCGCAGCGCTGAGATCCTCGTCGCGGGCGACAATTTCGGCTGCGGCTCCTCGCGCGAGCACGCGCCCTGGGCGCTGCTTGATTTCGGCATCCGCTGCGTGATCGCACCCAGCTTCGCCGACATTTTCTACAACAACTGCTTCAAGAACGGCATCCTGCCGATCGCGCTGCCGCAGGAGGAGGTCGACAAGCTGATGGCCGACGCCGAGCGCGGCGCCAACGCCACGCTCACCGTCGATCTTGAGAGCCAGACGATCAAAGGACCGGACGGCGGGGAGATCGCCTTCGACCTCGACCCGTTCCGCAAGCACTGCCTTCTCAACGGCCTCGACGATATCGGCCTGACGATGGAGAAGGCGCCGTCGATCGACGCCTTCGAAGCGGGACGCGCGTCCTCGCAGCCCTGGATCTGAGCTGGCTTGGACCTGAACGCGCTCGCCTCCCGCGCCGGTTCCGCGTAAGCTGAACCGATGACGGAGGCGACGGGATCACATCGACTGGCGGGGCGGAATGGATCGTTCGCGGTCGCCGCTTTCGCCTTCGCGACCTTTCTCGCTCCCGCGCTCCTTTCGCCCGGCCCTGTCGGGCTGATCAACGTGGCGGGGGCGGTCGTCGCGCTCGCCATCGCCGCGATCGTTTGGCGGCGCTATGGCGACAGTTTCGATCCCGGCTCGCTCGCTTTCCGGATCAGCGTGGTCGGGCCTGGGATCGTCATCTCAGCCGGGCTTCTCTTCGCGATGCTGCTGATGCAGGCGTGGCTGGATTTCGCGGGAGCGACCTCAACACGTATGAGCGCGCTTGAAGCGGAATCGACCCGTTTCTGGAACTTTCCCTACAGCCCCTTCGTGTATTACGCGGCGCCGACGCCCGGCCTGCCGCCGATCACGCTGGAGTCCGCTCGTTTGGTTGCGCTGACGCTGACGCTCTCCGCGTCGTTCGGGGCGTTTTTCTTCGTCCTCACCTTCCTCGCCCCGATCCCGGATTACGAGACGCTGCGCCGCCATGCGCTTCTCTGGCGGGGCGTTCGGCTCGATGACCCGATGGAGCGTCTGCGCGCGCGCGGCGTGCGGGGATTGCAGCCCATGTGGACGCCGAAGCTGGAAGATTCCAAAGCGCCGGTTTCGGGTCGCCTTTTCGCGCGCGCCGTCGCGATGACCGTCTGCCTCGGCGCGCTCGTCTACGCGCCTTACGCCATGCGCCTTTTGATGGGGATGGATCAGCCGGAATTGCAGCGCTTCTTCGCCAGCGGGGCGTTTGAAGGGTCTTTTTTGCATGTCTGGGGCGCCGGGCTCTGGGGCGTCTGCATGATCGGGGCGCTCATGCACATCGCGGCCTATACGCGACTGGGGTTCCTGCTGGCGGGCAAGAGATGAGGCGCGGGCTCGTCGGCGCCGTCTCTCTGATCGTCATGCTGCTTCAAACTGATCCCGCGCCTGCGCAAACCACTCTCGGGCGACCTGCGCCGCCCGAAGCGGGCGCGATCCGCGTCGCGGCTTTCAACGTCTCCCTCAACCGTCGCAATCCGGGCGAACTGGTTCAGGACCTGCGCCTTGGCGATAAGGCGAAAACCGCCCCCCAGATCGATGCGGTGGCGGAGATCATCCAGCGCGTCCGCCCGGATGTGATCCTCCTGAACGAAATCGACTGGGACCGACGCGGCGTCTCCGCGACCCTCTTCCGCGATCGGCTAATGTCGGGCGCGGGCGGGGCGGACGGGGTCGATTATCCCCATATCTTCACCGCTTCGGTGAATACCGGCGTATCGTCGGGGTTCGACCTCGACGGCGACGGGCGCCTCTGGGGCGCGCGGGACGCCTTCGGCTTCGGATACTTCGAAGGGCAGTACGGCATGGCGATCCTTTCGCGCCTGCCGTTCGACGAGGCCGCGATCCGCACCTTTCAGAACCTGCGCTGGGCTGAGATGCCAGGCGCGCTGATCCCGCGCGACCATTATGGCGAGGCGGCGGACCATCTGCGGCTCTCCTCAAAGAGCCATTGGGACGCGCCGGTTCTCCTGCCTGACGGACGACGCCTTCACCTCCTCGCCTCCCACCCGACGCCGCCGGTGTTCGATGGGCCGGAAGACGCGAACGGGCGGCGCAACCATGATGAAATCAGGTTCTGGACGGAATACGCCACTGGGGCGGACTGGATGACCGACGACGCCGGCGCGCAGGGCGGGCTGGAGGCGGGCGCGTCGTGGGTCGTCCTCGGCGATCTGAACGCCGATCCGGTGGACGGCGACGGGCTGCGCGCGGGGATCATCGGCCTGATGCAGATCGCCCAGGACCCAGGCCCGAAAAGCGCCGGAGGGGCGGAAGCGGCGAGCGTCGGCTCCAACCGGTTTCACAAGGGCGATCCGGCGCTCGATACGGCGGATTGGAAGGATAAGGGCGGACCGGGAAACCTGCGCGTCGACTTCGCCCTGCCAGGGCCGGGGCTGGAGATCGTCGGCTCAGGCGTCTTCTGGCCGGCTGAGGAAGACCCGCTGCGTCGCCTCGTCGGCGAAGGCGGAAAGGCGAGTTCCGATCATCGCCTCGTTTGGGTGGACGTCCGCTAAGCCCCCCATCTTCAACCGCCGTTTACCGAGATCCGCTAAGCCGCCATCGCCACAACACTCGGGATGCGCGCATGTCAGATGTATTCAGCAGCATTTTTTCGGCGATCGACGCTTTCGCTTTTCGATGCCGGAATGACGCGGACTACACGATGGAATGGCTGGAAGGCGGAGCCGAGGGGCTGACCGGCTATCGCAACGTCGATCTACTGAACAATGCGACGGTGTCATATGTGGGCATCATGGCGCCGGAGGACACCGCAGCGGCTGTCGCGCGCATCGATGAGGCGATCGAGGCGCGTCGCCCATGGGATCTGAGTTACCGGATCGTTCATCGCGACCGGTCGCTGCGATGGGTGCGCGAACGCGGACGCGCCGTCGTCGACGACGCGGGAGAGCTGATTTATCTTGAGGGGCTGATCGTCGGCGCCGACGCCGAGGTCGCGCTCAGGAAGGAGGTGCGCGAGATGCTCAACGCGAGCCGCGGCGCTTACCAGGAGATTACGCAGTTGACGCAGCGCATCGTCGACTCCGTCGCGCAACTCAACATCCTCTCCATCAACGCCCGCATCGAAGCCGCGCGGAGCGGGGAGGCGGGTCAGGGCTTCGCCATCGTGGCGGCGGAGATGAACAAGCTCGCCACCGCCAATGGCGAGTGGGCCGCCATCATCGCCCAGAAAACGAAAGCGACTGAACAGTTCGGGCTGAACCGCGTTTAGAGCCGACGGGGCTTCGTCCGATCGGCGATGTTCCGGCAAACGCACGGAACCTGGGCCGCTTCCGGCTCAGCGCTACGCCATCGCCGTTACAGGCCGTGAATTTCGGCGATGTCGTCGATCCACGCGCGGTGGAACTCAACGGCCTTCGCGCGCGGCTGGTGGCGCGCAAGACGCTCGGCGAGCGGATCGGGCGCGGTGATCTTCGAACCCGCCATGCGCGCGATGACCGCGTGGCCGCAGAACGGGACGTGAAGCTCCGAATACCCGCCCTCATGGTTGCAGACGAGCTTGCCGCCGCAGAGCGCGTCCGCGTCCTCCATGGCGAGGCTAGTGAGGTCGTCGAAGGTTTCGGACGTCGCCAGCATTCGCGACAGCGGATCGACGCCTGATGCGTCGAAGCCGCAGGCGACGATGATGAGATCCGGTGCGAAGGCGCGCAGCTTCGGCCGCACGATCCGCTCATATGCGTAAAGATAAGCGTCGTGGCCGGCCCCCGGCGCCATCGGAACGTTGATGTTGAAGCCTGTCCCGGCGCCCTCGCCGCGATCTTCCGCGGCGCCTTTATCGTGGGGGAAATTTCCCTCCTGATGCAGCGAAATCGTTAGGACGCTCGGGTCGTCGTAGAACACCGCCTCCGTCCCGTTGCCATGATGCACGTCCCAGTCGACCACGGCGACTTTCAGATCGGGCCGGGTTCGCCGCGCCGCATGGATGGCGACGCCGATATTGTTGAAGAGGCAGAACCCCATCGGATAGTCCGGCAGGCAGTGATGCCCCGGCGGGCGCGAGAGCGAATAGGCGTTGGCGTGCGTCCCGTCGAGCACGCTCTCCACCGCGGCGACGGTCATCCCCGCCGCCAGCGCGCAGATCTCGTAAGCGCCCGGGCCGAAGGGCGTGCGAAGGCCGATCTCCCCGCCATCAGCGTCGGATTTCGATTTGAATTCATCCAGATAGCTCTGCGGGTGGACGAGAAGCAGCTCCTCCGTCGTCGCCACTGGAGCAGAGAGGCACGTCAGCTCATCGGTAAGGCCGGTGACGTCCATCAGGTTTTTCAGGCGGCGCTTCGTCTCCGGGTTTTCCGGCAGTCCGCCCGTCGGCAGCGGCTGCACCAGACCGCCGACCTTGGCGACGGAGACGTAGTTGCCGCCGAAATGCCAGAAGCACTTCTCATCCCAGTAAAACGCCGTCGCCATCGTGGATCCTCCCTCATGCGCTGTTCGAGGATTGATGACCCGCCGGCGGCGCATTGCAAGCGCGAGAGGCGATAACGCTCTGTTAACCCGATGTCAGAAAACCGGTTTTCTGACATCGGGTTAACAGGCTAAGCCTATAAGGGCAGCGCTTTTTCACGATTCATGAAGGTTAACGGCCGCAAGTTGCCGATCGCTTTGACGTCAGTCTCAGACGTTCAACAGCAGATGCTCGCGCTCCCACGGCGAGATCACGCGCATGAATTCCGCATGCTCCGCCCGCTTCACCGCGCAGTAGATGCGCACGAACTCGCGCCCCAGCACCCGGGCGAGCGGCTCGCATTCCTCCAGCGCGATGACGCTGTCCAGGAGGCTTTCCGGGATGTCCCGCTCCATCCGGTAGGCTTCGCCGACCGCCTCTTCCCGCGGTTTGATCTTCTCGACCAGCCCGAGATATCCGCAGGCGAGCGCGCCTGCGATGGCGAGGTAGGGGTTGGCGTCCGACCCGCAAACCCGGTTCTCCACCCGCCGCGCGGCGGGGGAGGCTTTCGGCGCCCGAAGTCCGACGGAGCGGTTGTCGACGCCCCACTCCATGTTGCAGGGCGCGGACTGGTCGGGAACGAGCCGCCGGAAGGAGTTCACGTACGGCGCCGCCATGGCCATCGCGGCGGGGAAGTACTTTTGCTGCCCGCCGATGAAGTGCTCGAACTGCACCGCCGGACCGCCGGTCTTTTTGGAGAAGATATTGCGCCCGGTCCTCACGCTCTCCACCGACATGTGGATATGCATGGCGGAGCCGGGCTGGTTCTCCATCGGTTTGGCCATGAAGGTGGCGTAGCAGTCGCACTGCATCGCCGCCTCGCGGATCAGGCGCTTGAACAGGAACACCTCGTCCGCGAGCTTCAGCGGATCGCCGTGGACGAGGTTGATCTCCAGTTGCGCCGCGCCGCTTTCCTGAATGATCGTGTCGATCTCCAGTCCCTGCGCTTCAGCGTAATCGTAGATCAGCTCGATGATCCGGTCGTACTCGTCGACGGCGGATAGCGAGAACGCCTGCGAGCCGGTGGATTGCCGCCCCGACCGCCCGATCGGCGGCTCGAGCGGATAGTCGGGATCGGTGTTCTTTTTGGTGAGGTAGAACTCCAGCTCCGGCGCAACCACGGGGCGCCAGCCTTTCTCCTCGTAGAGCGAGATGACGCGTTTCAACACTTGGCGCGGGGCGGCGCCCGCCGGATGGCCGCGCCCATCGATCAGGTCGTGGATGATTTGCAGCGACGGATCGCCCGCCCAGGGCACCGCGCGCGCAGTGGCGTAGTCGGGGCGCAGCGTCAGATCGCTGTCGCTGTCGAAATCCTTGCGCTCCACATCCGCGTACTCGCCGTTGATCGTGGAGATCAGGATGGAGACCGGCAGGCGCACGTCCGCGCCCTTGGCGAACTTCGCCGCCGGCATGACCTTGCCCCGCGCGATCCCGGCGAGATCAGGGGTCACGCATTCGATCTCGTCGATATTGTGCTCGCGGATCCAGGCGGCCATCGCTTCGGCGTCCGGGTCTTCGATCTCCGGCGAATGGGTCAGGCCGAGCGCGGGGGAGGGGGCTGTCATGTCAGTCTCTGAAAAGGAAACGGCTGCGGAAGGTTAGCCCGCAGCCGTTCCGATTTGAAGCGATGTCGTCAGCGGATAGGGGGCGCCGCGGGAATGAGCCGGTCGCCCGCGAAAACGCCCGAGCCCGTAACGCGCCCGTCGAACGTGCCGAGCAGGATCGACCCCGCCGTCGCATCCGGCGGAATTACCCGGCCAGTGGAGATGATCGCCGGGCTCGCTGAAACGGCGTCGAAGAAATCGCCGTTGACGGAGATCAGGCCGGAGGAGCCGCCAATATTGATCCCGGCGGTGCCCTGAAAGGCGACGTCGCCTTGCGTAGTGCCGTTCACGCCGATGGTGGCGTCCGCGCCGAGCACGTCGGTGAATGTCGCAGTGCCGAACCTCGACCCGAAGTCGTAGCTGAGCCCGAACCCGGCGCCGTCGACCACGTTGCGGCCGTCCTGCACGGCGGAGATGACGGCGAAGCCTTCGTAACTCGCCGAGCCCGTAAAGGGCAGCGCCGTCGCCAGATCGCCCGCAACCCAAGCGCCTAGATGCAGGCGCTGGTCGTCCACCGGCGAGCCGTCGAGGTTGAGGGTGCTGTCGGGATCGCCCCGGAACTCCCCGGCCCACCAGCCCCAGGTCAGGAACTCGGACCGGGCCGTGACGCCCGCCGGGAAGATGCCGCCGTCACCCGCCAGATCTGCGGAGGCGAGCGCACCGCGAAAGGCGGACTGGCCGGGTTGAACCTCATCCCGGGTCTCGCCCGGGAAGCTGTTCCCGGTGAAAGTTCCGTCCGCCGCATCGCGCATCGCGAAGCGATCATTGTCGATCACCGCGCTGCGGTCGTCGTCGCCGCCATAGGTGACGACCAGTCTTTCAAGATCGGCCCTCTCCGGCACGCCGCCGTTCAAGTTCGCAAGCGTCTGATTGACCTGAAGAACGGCCGTTCCCGAATTGGTCGCGCCGTTCAGCGTCAGGAGAACGCCGTCTGTATTCGAGGAGAGCGCGACGTAATCATCGCCCGTCTCGAGGTCGCGACCGGCGATGGCGGAATAGCCGACGAGAGCCCTATCGGCGCTGTTCTGGACGTTGGCGACCGATGTGCGCTCGGCGACGTTGTTGGTGCCGAAGAGCGTCGCCGTCCCGGCCTCGTCGACGATGCGCCCCGGCGTCGTCTCTCCGCCGACCCCGTCGCCGTTGCCGAGCGCGAGGAATTGCGCGCCCGGGCCGAAGGCGGAGCCTCCGGCGCCGTCTTCGATCGTCTCCACATTGGTCTCGATCCGCTGAATTTCGCCGTCGGCGTCGATGAAGGAGCCTTCGAAGAACCCGTCGATCACCGGGTTTCCGCCATCGGAGGCGGTCACGTCCGACGTGTAGACGCCGAAGCCTGAGGTTTGCCCGGCGCCGGTTCCGTTGATCTGAAGATAGGTGGCGACCGCATTTGCGTCGCCGCCCGTCGCGCCGCCGCCGTCATTGGAGAGGAGCGTCAGATCGCTCTGCCCCGCGGCGGAGAACCCAGCTTGAGAGCTGGGCGTGAAGGCCGCGCCGTTGCCGGTGAAGAGATCGGGCGACAGCTGATAGCTGCGCGCAGTCCGCGCGCCCGTGGGCGCGTCAGGCAATGGCGCGCTCGGGCGTCCCGCCAGAAACGCGCCGGTGTCGCCCGCCTGGGTCTGGAAGACGGCGTAAGTGAATTCGGCGGCTTCGCTGAAGAACCCACCGCCCGCGATCCCGCCCGCGGGGGAGGCGCCTTCGTCGAAGCCGAAGGTGAAGAAACCCGGCTCTGTCGGGATGATGAAAACCTCGTCATCCGCGGTAACGCCGATGCGGGACCCCGCGAAAATCTGGTCGAAAAGGAAGGTCTGGCCGCCGGGTCCGGTCGTCACGCCCGGCGTCGTCGCGCCGGAGAAGGACGCGCTGCCCGCGACGCCTTCCAGCAGAACGCCGATCGGCTGTATGTCCAACTCCGGACGTCGCTCTTCGGCTAGGGGGCCGGTGATCTCTTCTTCTTTCGGGCGGAAGCGCTCTTCGTCCTCCTCAGGCAGAAGCCCGCTATTGGAGCGTTCGCCGCGGGTGGAAATCGGGGGCTCCCGCTCTGCGCCTTTGGCTTCGGAGTTCTCCGCCGGAACGCCGCTGACGACGACGTCAGGGTCCTGCGGCTCCACCCGCTCGCCAGCCTCGCCGCGCCCGATCAGGGCGACTGTCGTCTCGCGCACGAAACGCCGGTCGGCGACGCCGACATATTCGACCTCTCCGCCGCTGCTAACCTCCGCTACGCCGTTATTGCGGGTGATCGTGATCCCGTCGCCCCCGCCGCCGCCGCCGAGAAGCGAGGGATCCTCCCCGATCCGCGTGACGCGGGTGTATTCGCCCGCGATGTGCATGACGCGGGTCGTGCCGTCCTCTTCGACGATGATGATCGCCATGCCGCCGCGAATGCCGATGGTCGCGGTCGGCGTGGTGATCACGGCGTCGGCGTTCTTGGTGATCCGCCCGCCGACGAAGCGCAGGACGCCGCGCTGCATGGACATGGCGAACTCGCCGGTGCGCGTCTCCGGGTTGTAGACGTATTTATCGAGGACGATCGTGCTGTTCTTGGCGATGGTCAGCGTCGTCTGGTCGAGAAACATGAACTGACCTGAGCCGATGGGCGAGCTTTCGATCAGCTCGTCCGAGACGAGATCGTCGCCGATCACCAGCTCGCGCGTTTGCGCCTCGGGCGGGGTCCCCTCCACATCCTGGTTCAGTGCGGAGACGGTGCCGATGTTCTCATTGGCCTTGGCGGCGAGCGTCGTCGACGCGAGCAGCATCGCCGCGAGGGAAAGGGTCTTTGACTTCATCATGTCGCGTACTCCACCTTAAAACGTGCGTCCGACGGAAAAGCCGACGCCGAGATTGTCGAGATCGAAATTGCGTATGTTACTGTCGCGATAGAGAAAATCCGCGTCCGCCTGCATGAACCAACCACCCGTGAGGTGAAAAACATGGCTGACCCCGGCGCGCAGATCGAGATCCTCCCGCGTGGTCGTGGAGATCGTCGGATCGTTGTCGTCGAAGAGCCGATAGGCCCCGCCGACGAAGCCCGAAACCGTCCAGAGCCGGTCCGTGAATTCGAAGGACGGATCATAGCGATAGGTCGCGCCGAGCCGGGCGCCGACCTCGATATTGGCGTTGAAATCGGCCTGGGTCCGGTCGGTCTCGACATAGGCGAGGCCGATATAGGTGACCTCCGGATCCGGGGTGTAGGCGAAGGACCCGGTCAGCCGATGCGTGCTGCCGTCGAAATCGCTTCGCACGTCATATTCGCGCCAGGACGACTGAGCGGAGAGGAAGATGTTCAGCTGGTCCGAGATCGAATCCGAGTAGTCCGCGCCGATCCCCGCGGTGGCGTAGAGCAGCTCATTCCCCGACACGACGAAATCGCCGTAGAGATAGGGGCGCAGCTTCGGCCCGAAGCTCTGCTCGTCGAGGGAGATGCGCGGCCCGGTGCGGAAGGTGAAGCTGTCGATATCGCCCTGCGTCTCGTCGATATAGTGCAGCGCGAAAAGGCTCGCTTCGGTGATCCAGTTGTCGCCGTCAGGCTCGTTCAGGTCGATGAAATGCCGCCCGGTGACGGAGGTGCGGAAGCCGATATCGGAAGATTCCACATCCCCCTGGTCGAGCGCGACCAACTGGTTGGCCAGAAAGACCTCGCTGTCCGACGGTCCGAGATTGGCGTTGGTGCTGTAGGTGACGCCGAAACTCGCGACCAGCGTCCCGCCCTCGGACTGCGTGCGCCGCCCGATCTCATCGAGGAAGCCGTTGATCCGCCGGGCGACTTCCGGCGGCGGGTTGTCGTTCTCCAGCACGTCTTCGAAGTAGAAGCGGGCGTTCTCATAGGCGCCGAGCCGGAAATAGGCGGCGCCGAGCTCGACCTTTGCGCGGGAGAGGTCGGGGTTGAAGATCAGCATCCGGTCGAGGGTGGAGATCGCGCTCTCGAAGTCCTCCAGACGGATCGAAACCAGCGCGTGCTGGAACATCAGATCGAGATCGTCGGGCGCGTTCAGCATCTGGGCGAACAGCTCTTCCTGCGTCGCCTCCAGCTGATCCCGATCGGCGTTCGCATCCTGCGCCGCCGCCGGGAACCCCGCGAGCATCGCCATCGCCATAAGGCGTTTCGTGAACTTCGCCGCCATCATCACCCCACGCCGACATCCGACGCGTCCCTCAGTTTCACTGGATCAAATACCACCCATAAACGTTGAAAACACGCATTAAACCAAAGTCGTCCCGTCGATTCGCGTCTTCATCGTCATCATTTCGCCTTCTGGTAACGTCTAATGCAGCCCCGCTCGCGCCAACCGTGTGACTATTCTCACGCCGATCGCGAAAGCGCCGTGAATTTGGCGCGAAATCGAGAATCTGACGCTTAAGCTGTTAAAAGTTAGTGTAAATGAGCATCGTGAAGTTCGCGCGAGGTCCAAGCGTTCATCGGGCCGATTCCGTGGGTGGTGGAAACTGTAGTTAATTCAATTCCGCATGGGGCGGAGGGGTCGATCATGTCCGAGATATTCAATTCCAATATCATTGTCGGAACGCCGGGCGACGACGCCATCGGCGGCGGCGCGGCGGACGACATCATCCACGGCGAAGCGGGCGCTGACGTCATCGACGGCGGCGCAGGGGACGATACGATTATCGGCGGCGCCGGCGCCGATCAGCTGTCAGGTGGTGCGGGTTCCGACGTTCTATACGGCGGAACCGGCGGCGGCGGAGACACGTTCCTCTGGGATTCTCGGATCGAAGGCGCCGGCGACGTCGACCGCATGTTCATGTCCGACGGCGACGCGCTGGTCCTGAACTTCTCCTTCGCCGACTACACGCAGGACGTGGCGGACGAGCTGGCGGCTTACGCGGCTGCGGTGGACGCCGGACAAGACCCCGGCGCCGGCGGGGAATTCGCCTTTCAGACCTTCGGCCTGCGCGTCAGCGGCGTGCCGGGGGATATCCAGCTCTTCGTCGACGACACCGCGCTCGATCCGGGCGATCCGCCGGGCGGGCGCGCCTTCGACGACGACTTCTCGCTGAACGAAGACGGCGCGGTCAGCGACGACGTGTCTCTCAATGACGGGTTCGATCCGCAGAACCAGACCATCCAGCTGATCAGCGACGTCTCGAACGGCTCGCTCACGCTGAACGCCGACGGCACGTTCACCTATGACGATCTCTTCGGCGACTTCGACGACCTTTCGGTCGGTCAGACGGCGACGGATGAGTTCACCTACGGCATCTTCCAGGGCCAGACGCTGCTGTCCACGGCGGTCGCGACGCTGGAGATCATCGGCCAGAACGACGACCCGACCGCTTTGTCCGTTTTCCAAAGCACGGACGAAGACACGCCGCTCTCCTTCAATCTTCTCAGCGAGAGCGCCGCCGACGACGTCGATGCGCTGGATACGCTGACGATCTTCAGCATCGACGGTCAGGAGCTGGTGAACGGCGCCCTCACGCTCGATTTCGGTGGGGGGACGTTCGATGTGTCCGCCGACGGCGAGGTGACATTCGATCCGAACGGCGCCTTCGACGATCTCGGCCTGCAGGATTTCGAATTCTTCGACATCTTCTTCACGGTGACGGACGGTCAGGGCGGCTTCGTCACCGAAAGCCTCAGCCTGCAGATCGACGGGGTGAACGACGCTCCGATTTCCGACCCGATCAACCTGACGACCGATGAGGATACGCAGCTCGACTTCAACGTCTTCGTCGAAGGCGACGTGGTCGATCCCGATGGGCAGGGCGGCCTGACGCTCGTCTCCGTCAACGGGACGAACGTGACGGACGGCATTCTGATCGACACGCCTGCGGGCGGTCTCCTTCAAGCGTTCACGAATGGCGACATCGAGTTCAACCTGAACCAGGTCTTCAACCCGCTCGACGACGGGGAGACGCAGGACGACGTCTTCACGGTCGTCTTCCAGGATGAGTTCGGCGCCCAGACGACGGAGACGGTGACGATCACCGTCGAAGGCGCGAACGATGCGCCGGTTCCCGGCTTCCAGGTTGTGCCGACGGATGAGGATACGGCGGTCAGCGGCAACGTGATCACGGATTTCGGCGCCTCCGATCCGGATGGCGATGATATTTTCGTCTCCGCCGTGGACGGCGTCGCCTTCACCGGCTCGACGCTCTTCACGACCGCCGCAGGCGATACGTTCGAGATCGCGGCGGATGGGACGTTCACGTTCACCCCCGGCGCATCGCGTCAAAGCCTAACCGAGGGCGGGACCGCGACCCAGCGCATCAACTACACGCTCAGCGACGGCGATGACGAAAGCGTCGTGGACTTCGCCGCCTCCATCGCGGGGCTGAACGACGACCCGGCGGCGAACGACATCAACCTCTCCACCGGAGAGAACGACGAGCTGTCGTTCAACCTCTTCGATGCGGGCGGCGTTTTCGACATCGACGCAGGCGACGTCGTCACGCTGGTGGACGTTGCGGGCAACCCGGTCCTGCAGGGCGCGTTCTTTCAGACGGCGGAGGGATCCGGGGTCTCCGTAGACAGTCTCGGAGAGGTGACGTTCAACCCCGCCGAAGATTTCGACGCCCTCGGCGTCGGCGAAACGGCGGAAGAGAGCTTCACCTACACGGTGGAGGACAGCTTCGGCGCCTCCGTCACGCGCACTGCGACGATCACCATCGTCGGCGAAAACGACGATCCGTTCATCACCGACGTCTTCGTCTCCACCGACGAAGACAACGCGACCACCGTGAATGTCTTCGACGAGGCGGACTTCTTCGAAGACCCCGACGCGAATGACATCGTGACGCTGTTCAGCGTCGACGGCGTTGAGGTCACGGGGCTCGGCATCCAGATCGATTTCGGCGGCGCGCTGGTCGATGTCGCGCCGGACGGCGAGCTGACGCTCGATCCCAATGGCGATTTCGACTTCCTCGCCGACGGCGACTCCACCAGCTTCGACGTCGATATCGAGGTGACGGACGGTCAGGGCGGCTTTGGGCTCGCCACTCTCACGCTGGAGATCACCGGCGTGAACGACGCGCCGGAGGCGGAGGATTTCGACCTCGCGACCGGCGAGGACGACGATCTTTCGTTCAATATCTTCGATGAAGGCGCGATTTTCGACATCGATGACGGCGACAGCGTCGATGTGGTTGCAATCGACGGGAACGCAGTCAGCGCGAGCGGGACGGTGCAGACCACGTCCGGATCGGACCTTCGCTTCAGCTTTGGCACATTCACCTACGAACCGGACGTCAGCTTCAACAGCCTCGCGGTTGGGGAGACCGCGGAGGACAGCTTCACGTACACGGTGGAAGACAGCTTCGGCGCCTCCGTCACGCGCACCGCTGCAATCACCATCGTCGGTCAGAACGATGCGCCGGACGTCTCCGACGGCTTCGTCTCGACTGACGAAGACACCGCTGCGACCCTGAACGCCTTCGACGCCATCGATTCCGTTTTCGACCCGGATGTGAACGACGTCGTGTCGTTCTTCAGCATCGGCGGAGTGGAGCTGAACGGCGGCTCTGTGCAGATCGACGTCGGCGGCGCGCTCGTCACGCTCGATGCGGGCGGTGATCTCACCTTCGATCCGAACGCCGCGTTCGAGAGTCTCTCGGAGGCCGCCTCCACCACCGTCAGCGTCGATTTCGAGGTGACTGACGGCAATGGCGGATTCGATGCCGCGACCCTCACGCTGGAGGTCATCGGCGTCAACGACGCGCCCACGGCGGAGGATATCGACGCTTCCACCGGCGAGAACGACCGCCTCAACCTCAACCTTCTGACGGAAGGGCTCGCTGACGACGTTGATGATGGTTCTTCCATCTTCGTGGCGTCTTTCGACGGGCAGGGCATCAATGGAAGCCTGACGCTGACGACGGCGCAAGGCTCCGAGATTTTCGTCACGCCCAGCGGCGCATTGTCTTTCACGCCCTCGATCATTTTCGATGAACTCGCCATCGGTGAGACTGCGGAAGAAAGTTTCTCCTACACGGTCGAAGACCAGTTCGGCGCTTCGGTCACCCGGAGCCTGACGATCACGATCAACGGAGAGAACGACGCGCCGGAGGCGATCGACTTCGACCTCACCACGGACGAAGACACGCCGCTGATGTTCGATGCGCTCTTCGAAGGGAACGTCTTCGACATCGACCTGACCGACACGGTCGATATTTTCAGCGTCGACGGGGTTGAGCTGAACGGCGGGACTGAGCTGATCTTCACTGGCGGCGGCGCGGTGATCATCGCGTCGGCTGACGGCACGGTCGAATACGATCCGACCGGCGCCTTCGACTTCCTCTCCGAAACCGACGCCGACACGGATTTCGAGGATATCGAGATCGTCTTCACCGATGGGAATGGCGGCTTCGCCACCTCCGACGTGACGATCGAGATAACCGCCGTCAACGACGCGCCGGAGGTTCTGGACGAGCTCGTCTTCGACTTCGTTCAGAGCGACGATCAGACCACAATCGACCTGCTTCAGGATGTGTTCGACGTCGACAGCAACGAGCTGTTCATCGACTCGTTCTCGCAACTTCAGGGCCCCGACGTCTTCCCCGACTTCGGTTTCGGCGCCTACCGCTTCCAGGGCGAGTTTCTGGAGGCGAGCGCGGGCTTCGTCAGCGCGGTTGGCGACGTCACCGGCGACGGCGTGCAGGACTACGCGATCCGCGCCGACGCCTCCGCTGGCGAAGGCGGGATCGCGGTTCTGGCGCCGGGCGGGATCAACGGGCTGTTCGACCTCGACCTGGCGGACGGCGCCTTTGACGGGAACATCGTTCTCGGAACCGGTCCTGCGGCGGGGTTTGAGGTCGACGGAGACGTCGCCTCCCGCATCGGCGACGTAACGGATGACGGGATCGACGACCTTCTGGTGAGCCTTCCGCAGATCGGCGCGGGGGGCGAGGTTCTGCTCGTGCCCGGCGGCGCGAACCTCCTGGGTTTCTCGGGGCGGATAGAAAGCGCGCTGATCGACGGGACCAACGGCTTCATCATCGAAGGCTCCAACGACGGCGACGAGCTGCAGGCGCTGAACACGCAGGCGCTGGGCGATGTCGACGGCGACGGAATCGGCGATTTCCTCCTGGGCGCGCCCGGCTATGACGTGGATACGCTGGAGGATGCGGGCGCGGCCTACATCATTTCCGGCGCCGATATTCCGCTCGCCTCAGACCCGGAAGGGTTGATCGACGTCGACGGCCTGATCGACCTCTCTAGCTATCGGCTGGAGGGCGACTTCAGCCTGAGCGCGCGCGGGCAGGTCTTCGGCGGCCGCCTTGGCGCCGATCTTGCGGCGGGGGATATCGACGGCGACGGGGTCGCGGACATTCTCGTCGGGGCGCCGGGCGCAGACGCTGGCAGCGCGGCGCCGAACAAGGGCGAAGCCTACATCGTCTTCGGCGGCGCCGCGAACTTTGAAGCGATCGACAGCGCTGAATCGCCCAATGACAACGTGCTGGAGCTTTTCGCGCTCAACGGGACGACGGGCTACCGCCTGATCGGCCCGCGGGGCGAGTCGGACCAGAACACCGGCTTCGCAATCACGGTGCTGGGCGATGTGAACGGCGACGATATTAACGATTTCGCCGTCTCCGCGACGCAGCCCAACGGGGACGGTTCGGGGCAAACCTTCCTGGTCTTCGGCGGCCGCGACAATCTCCAGGCGCTCGACGATTTCGACGGCGATAGCGACGGTCAGATCGACCTTCTGAGCGTCCGCAACGGCTTCGGCTTCTCGATCAGCGGCCCGGAGAACCCCAGCCAGTTCGGAACCTCCATCGCGGATGCGGGCGACGTCGACGGCGACGGGTTCGCGGACTTGATCATCGGCAACAACGGCTCCGACGATCTGGGGCAGACCACTCCGCCCACAGGCGAGGCGCGCCTGCTCTTCGGCGGCGACCTCGGCGCGCTCAATCTGGCTGACGGAGAAGATGACGGCCGGATCAGTCTGGATAACATCGCCCCCGATCCCGACACCAACCTGATCTTCCGCGAAGAAGCGCCGAACGATCAATTCGGCGCCTCCGTCCAGGTCGGCGATTTCGATGGAGATGGGGAAGTCGACATCCTGATCGGCGCGACCCTCGCCGATCCGCCGGATCCGGACCCGCTTTCGCAGGGCGGGCCGCTGCCCGACGCTGGCGCGGCCTATCTCTTCCGCGGCGGCGTTAACGGTTTCGCTCAGCTTGACCAGTTGGACGGCGAGCGCGACGGCGTGATCAACACCGCCGACGTCGTCTCTCAGATCATCGACTTCGGAACGCCGCCGCAGGGCGCGTTCGATTTCTTCTCAGACGGCTCGGCCGAGTTCACGCCCGGCCTCTTCGAATTCCTGGCCCTTGGCGAGACCGAAGAACTGGTCTTCGAATACGACATCTCCGACGGGATCGACTTCGTCACTCAGACCCTGACGATCACCATAGAGGGCGAGAACGACGACCCGTCCGGCGATGCCGTCAGCGCCTCCACCGACGAAGACACGCTGCTGACCGGCAACCTGATCGTCGAAAGCAATGCGATCGACCCGGACCTCTCCGACACGCTTACGATCTTCGACGTGGACGGCTTCGCCACCGGCCCGATCGAGATCACTTTGGGCTCCGGCGCGCTGCTCACCATCGAAGAGAACGGCGACTACACCCTTGATCCCGCAGGGTTTTACGATGACCTGGCGGAGGGGGAGCAGGCGACCGAATTCGAGAGCTTCACTGTCACCGACAATAACGGCGCGACCTTCACCCAGACCCTCACCATCGAAATTCTCGGCGTCAACGACGCGCCGCAGGCCGCTGACTTTTCTATCACGGCGGGCGAAGACGACACCGTATTCGGCAGCTTCATCAACGAAAGCGGCGCTGACGACCCCGACGGCGACGACGTGTTCCTCGCGTCGGTTGAGGGGCTCGCGGTCAGCGATACGTTCCAGGTCGTCGACCTCGCGTCCGGCGCCCGCGTCTTCTTCGGGCTTGACGGCGCCTTCACCTATAACCCGGTCGGCGCCTTCGATTTCCTGAGCGACGGAGAAACCGGGACCGACAGCTTCTCCTTCACTTTGTCCGATCCGTTCGGCGCGATGGTCACGCAGACTGTCGATGTGGAGATCATCGGCGCGCCCGACGCGCCCGAGCGTCAGCCGACCGCGCCGACGGCGGTGAACCTGATTTCCGTCGAGAACGACGTGGCGGGCAACGGCGGTTCCTTCGATCCGCACATCGCCGCTGACGGCCAAAGCGTCGTCTTCCGAACCGATGCGACCAATCTGGTCGAGCCGGACCTGAACGGCGTTCGGGACCTGATCGTCGCCGACCTGGGCGCTGATACGCTAACGCGCCTCGACTTCGCAAACAGCGGCGGGCAGTCCTCGGGCGCTCCTCTGCACGAAGAGAGCGTCATCGGCGGGCGGTTCGTGGTGTTCCAGTCCACGGGCGAAGATATCGACCCGCTGGACGCGAACGGGACCTCGGATGTCTTTCTCCATGACCTCGTCAACGGGACGACGTCGTTGGTTTCCGTCAACGCGGCTGGGACCGCTTCGGGCAATGGCCCGTCCTTCGGGGCCACGATGTCGGACGACGGCAATTTCATCGTCTTCCTCAGCGCTGCGACGAACCTGGTGGAGACGGACGGCAACGGCGCGGCCGTCGACGTCTTCCTGCTCGATCGCGCGGGCGGGACGACCACTCTGATCAGCACCGTGGAGGGCGGTGGGGCCAATGACGCCTCGTCCCGTCCCGCCGACATCTCGGCCGACGGCTCGACGGTCGTATTCGTCACCCAGGGCGGGCTGGTTGCGGGCGATACGAACGGCCTGGCCGACGCTTACGCCTATGATGTTGCGACCGGGGCGCTGACGCTGATTTCGCTGAATACGGACGGCACGCTCGGAAACGGCTTGGTGGATTCGATCTCCGTCTCCGGCAATGGGCGCTACGTCTATTTCACGTCCTTGGCCGACAACCTTATCGCCGGCGACAACAACGGCGCGCGAGACGCCTTCGTCCATGACCGCCAGACGGGCGAGACGGAGCTCGTCTCCACCGGCGATTTCGGGTCGATCGCCAACCTCGGCGTCGCGGCCGGGGGACAGATCAGCGAGGACGGCCGCTTCGTCGCGTTTGAATCCATCTCCAACAATCTCGACCCGGTCACTTTCGACGACAACGGCGTCAGCGACGTCTTCCTCCATGATCGCGTTTCAGGGGAGACGACGCGCGTCTCAATCACGCCCGACGGCCAATCGGCGCCGGGTGGACGCAACCCGACGATCTCCGCCGACGGCAAGCGGGTCGTGTTCGAGAGCGACGAGGGCGTCGACTTCTTCGACCCCGTCAGCGCGGGAGGAAACAGAGACGTTTTCGTCGCCGACGTCGCGATTAACGGAGACGCTTTCGAGACGGCCGACGGGCTCGTCACCGTCGACCTCCTCGCCGCTTTCGTGGATCCGGAGGGCGACGATCTCGACATCGACAACGTCGCGATCACAACCGACAACGGCCGCAACGTCGCTTTCGTCTTCGACGCCGAAGCGGGGACCCTGGACTTCGACGCGGCGCAGTTCGCTGATCTCGATGAAGGTGATTTCGAAATCCTGTCAATCACTTACGACGTGATCGACGAAGGCGGTGCGACGGCGTTCGGGATTTCGGGCGTGACGGTGGAGCGTTCGATCTCCGGCGCGAACGCGGTGGATGACAGCTTCGATGTGATCGAGGACGAAGACCTCACCGGCGACGTCAGCCTGAACGATACGTTTGGCGCGGGCGCCGTCTTCTCGCTCGTCTCCGGGCCGTCGATGGGCGAGGTGATCCTGAACGCGGACGGGACGTTCACCTACGATCAGCAGTTCGGTTTTGACTTCCTCGGCGACGACGACGAGGATTTCGACAGCTTCACCTATCGGATCGACGTGGGCGCGGAATCGAGCGAAGCGACCGTCGATATCCGCATCTTCGGCCTGAACGACGCGCCGAGCATCTTCGTGCCCTTCGTCGAAGAAGTGCAGCACGTCTCCGTCAGTTCGATCGCGACCGAGTTGGACGCCGACGCTCTCCGTCCGTCGATTTCTCCGAGCGGGCAGACAGTCGTCTTCCATTCGGCGGCGAGCGACCTGAACGGCGACGACGCCAACGTCTTCGCGGACGTTTTCCGGACTGAAGTGCCCAACTCCGGCACGCTCGACCTGATCAGCACCGACGACGCCTTCAATTCAGGCGACGGGCCGTCCGTCTTCGCCGATGCGAGCGGCGATTTCGGCATCACGATCTTCGAAACGACTGCAGCGAACCTCGGCTTCGACGCCGACGGCAACGACGCATCCGACATCTACGTTAACGACGAAAACCTTGGGCTGACCGAGCGGGTCTCCGTCTCCTCCACCGGGGAGGAGGGCGACGGCGGCTCCTTCCGTCCGAAGATCTCCAACGATGGGCGCTTCGTCGCCTTCGAGAGCGTCGCGACCAACCTCACGGCGGACGATGCGAACGGAGCCGCGCGCGACGTCTTCCTGCATGACCGGCGGAGCGGGGAGACTGTGCTCGTCTCCACCGACAACGACACCGTTCAGTTCGGCGACAGCCGCGTCGTCGACATCTCCGGCGACGGCTCGACCGTTCTTTTCGCCACATCCAACACGTTCCTGCCGGGCGATACGAATTCCGGCGTCGATCTCTACGCCTATGACGTCGAAACCGGCGGCCTGACCCTCGTATCGGTCGCCGAGGACGGGACGAGCCGCACCGGCGACGTCGGCGTCGGCGATCCGGATGCGATGGGCGCGATCTCGGCCAATGGCCGCTATGTCGCCTTCTCCTTCTCGGGCGATCTTCTGACCGACACCGACATCAACGGGTTCGAGGACGTCTTCGTCCGCGATCTGGTGGCGGGCACGACCGAGCGGGTCTCCTCCAACGCCAACCAGGTGCAGGGCGACGGCGACAGCTTCGGCGTCGCGATCAGCGACGACGGGCGCTTCGTCACCTTTACGTCGGAGGCGGAGAACCTCGATCTCGGCGGCGATCTCAACGGGATCGCGGACGTCTTCATCCACGATCGAATCGAGAACGAGACGATCCGCGTCTCCGCCGATCCGTTCTTCGGCTCCGGCGCGCCGGGCGGCTCGCAGTCTTCGGTCAACGCCGACGGCTCCCTCGTCGCCTTCATCTCCGCCAATGAAGATCAGACCTTCGAAAGTCCGGACAACGGCGCGACCACCGACGTCTTCGTCGCGCGGATCGACCAGAACGGGTTCAACATCACCGATGACGGCTCGGACGCGTCCGTCGATTTCGCGCAGGATATCTTCGATCCGGAGGACGATACGCTCTTCCTCTTTTCGATCGACATCACCTCCGACGATGGGCGCGACATCTTCTTCGACACGTTCGACGACGGCGACGGCAACATCTTCTCCGACATTTCGATCGACACCACTCAGTTCGACGATCTCGGCGTGGACGACTATCTCATCCTGACCGCGGACATCGAAATCGGCGATGAGAGCAGCGGCCAGATCGGCGGGCCGGACCCGCTCTTCTTCACCACGGCCATCGTGGTTCGGGGCGAGAACGACGACCCGACCGCCGACGCGCTCGACGTCTTCAACGTCAACGCGGGCGAGACCGTCACCAGCTCGCTCGGCTTCTCCGACATCGATGGGGACGAGCTGACTTTCAGCGACGTCTCCAGCGCGGTTCCGGGCGCGCTCGAGCTCTTCGACGACGGTACGTTCGCCTTCACCGCCGATGCGGGCGCGAGCGGGACGCTCTTCCTCGACGTCCAGGCCGAAGACGGCAATGGCGGCTTCGCCTTCCAGACGCTGGAGATCGACGTCAACGCGGCGCCCGTCTTCAACGGGCTGCCCGGCGCGCAGGTCGCGCTCTTCGGCGGGCCGAACGCGCTCGACGTGGGGTCGGCCTTCACCGATCCCGAAGGCGGCGACCTGACCTTCAGCGTGGAGCTGGCGGGCGGCGGATTGCTGCCCCAGGGCCTCTCCATCGACGCGGCGACCGGGGTCATCTCGGGCGATCCGTTCGTCGTCGGCTCCGCGCGCGTCTTCCGCATCGAGGTGACGGCGGAGGATACGGGCGGCATCGCGACGACCGGCGAGACGTGGCTGATGCTCGCCCATGAGATCATCACCGGCACCGACGATGCGGAGATCATCGACGAAACCACCTTCACCGCGCTGAGTAACGACGAAGGCCAGTTCATCATCGGCGGGCTCGGCAACGACCTGATCAACGGCGGCCGCGGCAACGACATCTACGTCTTCCGCGACGGCGACGGGTTCGATCAGATCACCGACAATGCGGGCGGCTCGCTCGACCGCGTGTTCATGGAGGGGATCGCGTCCACCGATGTCTCCTTCTCTTTCAACGGCGGTGATCCGGACGACCTGATCGTGGAGCTGACGGCGGACGCCGGGCAGTTCACCAACGGGTTCCTGTTCATCGACGCCTTTTCGACCAGCTCCAGCCGCCAGATCGAAGAGGTGATCTTCGAAGACGGCGTGATCATCGACCGTACGGAAATCTTCGACATCCTGCTCGGGCAGGCGATCGACAACGGCAACGGGCTGATCACCGGCTCCTTTGGCTCCGACACGCTGCAGGGTACGGACGGCGCCACGCTGGACGGCCGGCAGGGCGACGATCTCTACATCTTCAATCCGGGCGACGGCGCGGTCACGATCGCCGAAAGCGGCAGCGGCGGCGCCTCCATCGATCAGGTCGATCTCGGCTTCAACCTGCTCGATCTGGATGGAGAGATCATTCCGACAGTGACGCGGCCTACGGGGACGAACGACCTGATCCTCGACTTCGGCGGCGGCGATGTCCTGACGATCGCCGATACGCTTAATTTCGGCGGCAACTCCGTCAACACGCTGAATTTCCTCGACCAGTCGGTGACGAACGACGTCTTCAGAGCCGCAATCGTCGATCAGGCGGCGACGGACGGCGACGACATCATCACCGGCTTCGATATCAGAACCGCTTTCGGCGCTCTCGATACGCTCGAAGGCGGGCTCGGCGACGATCTGCTGATCGGCGAACAGGGCGGCGACACCTACATCTACAACGCCGGCGACGGCGACGACACGATCTCCGACAGCGGCACCAGCGCCGAAGCCGACACCTTGATCGTCAACGGGTTCGACGTTGTCCTCGACGGCGAAGGGTTCATCGATCCCGCCGCCAGCGAAGTCACTTTCGAGCGCGGCTCGGACGATCCGGACGACCTGATCATCAACCTCGCGCGGGCTGACGGGACCATGGGCTCGATCCGCATCGACGACGGCGTCGACAACAGCTCCGGGCGCCTGACGGTGTCCCAGATCGAAACCCTGCGCTTCGTCGGGACGACGACCGTGGAGTTCACCCCCGATCAGGTCCGCGCGCAGCTCATCGAGCAGCAGCAGACAGACGGTTCGAGCGGCGGCCCCGGTGGGGGCTTCGGCGGCAACAGCGTCGCGAACGGGCCGGGCGACGACATCGTCACCGGTTTTGAAGCGAGCTCGGAAACGATCGAAGGCGGCGGCGGGGACGATTACCTCGACGGTCTCGACCAGTCGGATCTCTATATCTATCGCGCGGGCGACGGCGACGACACGATCTCCGACAGCGGGTTCAGCGATACGGACGTTCTGCGGATCGAAGGGTTCGCAATCACGGTGGACGGCGACGGGATCATCACCGGCGGCGACGTTCAGCTGAAATCCCTGCCGGGCACGTTCGGCGATCTCCAGATCGTTATGGACAACGGAACCGACAGCGGCTCCGTTACGCTAGACGACCAGCTTCGCTTCGGTTTCACGCGCGTAATCGAAAGCGTCGCGTTCGCGGTGGACGAGAACGATACGTCCCCCGTCGTCCTGACCCGCGCCCAGCTGCGCGCGAACATCATTGATCAGCAGTCGACTGCGGGCGATGACTTCGTCGATGCGGACAGCTCCGATCTCTCTACGAACGAAGACGACTTCATCGCCACCGGAACCGGCGACGACTTCGCGCGCGGCGGCCCCGGCGACGATACGTATTTCTATGTGTCCGGCGACGGACGCCTTCGCATCGACGACAGCTCGACCAGCAACGGCGACGTGCTTCTCTTCTCCGACTACGCCTTCGCCGACCTGAGCTTCACGCGCACGCCGGGCCTGAACGACGTCAACGACGTCATCAGGATCGAGGCGATTGCGACCGGCGGTTCGGATCAGGTCGTTATCTTCAACATGTTCGACAGCACGAACAGCAGCGGCATCGACATCGTGCGCGATTCCACCGGCGCCGAACTGACGCGCGTTGAAGTCCGCCAGTTGATTATCGACCAGGAAGTGGCCGCCGGGGAGCCGCTCATTCGCGGCTCCAACCGCGACGACGTCTTCAACTCGTCGCTGGGCGCGGATGTCATCGCCGTCGGTCGGACGGGGAGCGACAGCTACACCTTCGCGGTTGGCGACGGGTTCGACGAAGTGGTGGAGACCAGTTTCGGCGGCGTGGACACGCTGACCTTCGACGGGTTCAGCTCGGCCGATGTCGGCTCGACGATCTTCTTCCACACCAACAGCTTCCGTCCCAACGACGCGCGGATCGAGTTCGGCGGCGGCGACACGCTACTGCTTCGGAACGTAAACACCTTCGAGGAGTTCACCTTCACCGGCGATGGGCAGAGCTTCACCCGCCTTGAATTCGATGCCCTGATCGCCACGGCGGAGATCGCGGCGACTGAAATCGACGCGAGGGATTTCTTCGACGGCGCTTCGACAGCGGCTGATGAGGTCTTCACCGGCGGCAACGACGGACAGGATCCGCAAACGCTTCAGACCGTCTCCGACCGGATCGAGTTTACGCCGGGCGCCATCGGCCATGACGCGATTACGCAGACGACCTTCGGGACCACCGACATCGTAATCAATGTCGGAACCACGCATGACGTCTCCTTCGCGCTCTCCGTCGCTGACGGCAGCGACATCGTCATCAGCGTTTTCCCGATCGGATCGCCGACCGCGTCCCAGGCGGAGACGATCACGGTTCGCGACTGGCTGAACGGCTTCACCCACCTCGACACCGTAACGCTCGATGACGGGACGACGCAGACCGAGCTGAGCGTCGACGACATCGCCCAGCGGATCGTGGATGACGCCAGTACGGGCGGCGACGACTTCATTCAGGGCATCAGCAGCCAGACGGGAACGAACTCGCGCGGCAACGAGATCCTCGAAGGCGGCGCGGGTGACGATGTCCTCCAGGGCCTTGGCGGCGCCAGCAACGTCGACGGCACGGGCGTCGATCCGCTGACGCAGGACATCTACCGCTTCACCGTCGGCGCGAACGGAACCGGCGGCGACGGGCGCGACACGATCTTCGACAACTCTTTCAGCGACGATGACCGTATCGAACTGGTTTCCGGCGGCCTTACGGGCGGGATCGGTTCCGCAGCGCTCGCGAACGCCGCGATCTATCGAAATCCGTTCGATGACAATGACCTCATCATCGATTTCGGCGACGATGAAGTTCTCCTCAAGGATGTCGCGCAACTCGGGATATCCGCGCGCTATTCCGAGATCGTCTTCGATTTCGGCGGCGTGAACGAGGTCACTTTGTCGGACGAGGACCTTCTCGCGCTCGACATGCTCGCTCAGACGACGGCGGGCGACGACCGGATCATCGGCACCGCTCTCGCCGACATTCTCGAAGGCGGGCCAGGTGACGACCTGCTCATCGGCAGCGGCGGGCCGTTCGATGGAGGCGTTCTGAACGACGTCGATCGCAATTTCGACCTCTACCGTTTCAACGTCGGCGAAGACGGCGCGGGCGGCGGCGGCAAGGACGTCATCTTCGACAGCTCCTTTAGCGATCTCGACGTGATCGAGATCACCTCGGACGGTCTGACCAACGGCATCGGTTCGGCGGCGTTCGAGAACGTCACGCTCCGCCGCGTGACCTCCGATTCGAACGAGCTGGTCCTCGACTTCGGGGAGGACGAGCTGACGATCACCAATATCCTCGATCAGGGCATCGCCGAGCGCTACCAGCGCATCCGCTTCGATGCGGGCGGCGCGAATGAGCGGGACTTCACCGATGAAGAGCTGATCGCGGAGTTCATTGCGGGCCAGGCCACCGGCGGCGATGACGACGTGCTCGGCACCGGTCTCGACGATGCGCTCGACGCGGGCCTTGGCGATGATTTCATCAGCCTCGGCAATGGCGACGACCGCTATATCGTCACGCCGGGGCAGGGCGACGACACCGTTGCGGACCGGGCGAGCAGCGGCGCCGACGTTCTGCAGATCGCCGCGAATTTCGCGGACGTGACGCTCTCTAAGGACCGCGCGACGAACACCGACCTCCTGATCGAGTTCGCGGCGGGCGGCTCCGTCCTCGTCGAAGATCAGTTCCGCAACGGAGATTTCGGCGAGATCGAGAGCTTCGAATTCGCCGACGTGACGCTGACCGCCGCCGAGATCGACGCGCTTGCGATGGAGGCCGAGCTCGCCGCCGGGCGCGACCTGATCCAGGGCTCGGATCAGGACAATCAGGACATCGAAGTCGACACCGACGGCGACGGGACGCCCGACGTCACGGTCGGCGCCCTGCACGGCACGGCGCGGGATGAGCGTCTCGAAGGTTTCAACGGCGCGGACACTTACATCTACGACGTCGGCGCCGGTGGCGACGACATCATCGACGACAACGCCTCCAGCGCGGGCGACGTTGTGATCATCAACGGCGCTCTGGTGGACGATCTGATCTTCACGCGGGCTGCGGATCAGGACGGCGATCTGATCATCACATTCGCCGCCGCCGACGGATCGATCCGCCTGGTCGACGCCGTCAACACTTCGAATTTCGGAACGATCGAGAGCATCGTCGTCAACGGCGACGAAGGCGGCGTTCCCGTGACGACGACGCTGCCGATCGACCAGGTCCGCTTCAAGATCCTGCAGGACGCGGTGACTTCAGGTGACGACGTTATCGAGGGCATCAACTCCAACGCCAATGATTTCTTCGTCAACGTGACGAGCGACACCTCGACAGCGGGCGGGCGGGACAGCTTCTTCGGTCTGCGGGGCAACGACACTTATCAGTTCATCAACGTCGATGGCGTCGCACAGTCGATGTACGTGGAGGACAACGGGTCGAGCGCGGATCTCAACACGATCCAGGTGTTCGGCTACGCACTCGACGAGGTCACCGTTCGCCGGGTCGCGATCGGGTCCGAAGACCTGATCATCGAGTTCGCGGGCGGCGAGGATCGGATTTACGTCAAGGGCGCGGACGGAAACCCCACGTTGGGCGACGTGATCGACGAGTATGTTTTCGACAGTCTTCTCTTTACCCAGGCGGAGGTTCTGGCGGCCGCCGACGGCGACGGATCGCTCTCGGGCGGCCTGCCGCCGAGCGGCCCGCCCCTGATCGGCGGTCCGATGACGGGGAACACCGGCTCCGATCCGCTTCCCGCTCCGCCGCCGGGCATGGCGCTCGTGGGCGCGGCGCTGGCCGACGCGATCTCGGGGACCGAAGGCGACGACACGATCCACGGCATGGACGGCGACGACAGCCTCCTCGGCGGCGGCGGGGGCGACTTCATCGGCGGCGACGGCGACGTGGACACGATCCGTGGCGGCGACGGCGCGGACAGCCTCTACGGCGGCGATCAGAACGACTTCATCTTCGGCGACGCGGGCGACGACTGGATCCGCGGCGGCGATGGCGACGACATGATCCGTGGCGGCGACGGCGCGGACGCGATCTTCGGCGACGACGGAAACGACCGGGCGATCGGGGAAGCCGGCGACGACGACATCTTCGGCGGCGCGGGCGATGATCGTCTCGATGGCGGCGCGGATAACGACCAGATCCGGGGCGGGGCCGGGAACGACAGCCTGATCGGCGGCGCGGGCGACGACGTCGTCAGCGGCGACGGCGACGTGGACACGATCCGCGGCGGCGACGGCGCGGACAGCCTCTACGGCGGCGATCAGAACGACTTTATCTTCGGCGACGCGGGCGACGACTGGATCCGCGGCGGCGGCGAAGACGACATGATCCGGGGCGGCGACGGCGCGGACGCGATCTTCGGCGACGACGGAAACGACCGGGCGATCGGGGAAGCCGGCGACGACGACATCTTCGGCGGCGCGGGCGATGATCGTCTCGATGGCGGCGCGGGTAACGACCAGATCCGGGGCGGCGACGGGAACGACAGCCTGATCGGCGGTGCGGGCGACGACGTCGTCAGCGGCGACGGCGACGTGGACACGATCCGTGGCGGCGACGGCGCGGACAGCCTTTACGGCGGGTCTGAGAACGACTTCATCTTCGGCGACGAAGGCGCCGACTGGATCCGGGGCGGCGACGACGATGACATGGTCAATGGCGGCGGCGGCGCGGATACGATCTTCGGCGAAGGCGGAGACGACGACCTCACCGGCGGGGACGGCGCCGACCGGTTCATTTTCAACGAAGGGTTCGGCGCCGACCGGATCCGCGACTTCGAGCTTGACCTCGAAGGCGAGGCGATCGATCTCAGCGGGGTTGCGGGGATCACGGACTTCGTCGATCTGAGCGACGATCATCTCTTCCAGGTCGGCGCGAATGCCGAGATCCGAAATGGGGCCGACCGGATCGTCCTATCTGGGGTTCGGATCGACGATCTGACCGAGGACGACTTCCTCTTCTGAGTTGGGGCCGACGGGGTATGAGAAACGGCGGCGCTGGGGCGCCGCCGTTTTGCGTTTGACGTCCTCAGTTTGACGCATTGGCCTCGGCATGTCCGCTACGCCGTCCTCACCCGAGATGGGTCGGCGCGGCTCTTTTGGGCCGATGATATTGCCTTCGACAGTTGCCCCGGCGCAGGCTTCCAGAGCGAATTGGAATAGAGAGAGACGCAGTCGTGAGGAAAACGCTTTGGGCCGTGGCGATTGTTCTGGCGGCGATCGCGGCGCTGGGCGCCGTTCTCCACACGCCCGACAGCGATCCGGAGCGGATGATCGCGGACTACGGCGACGGTGGACAATATGTCGAAGGCGCGGAGACCATGCGCGTCTTCGTTCGCGAGCAAGGCTGCGCGACATGCCCTGCGCTGGTTCTCATTCACGGGTCGAACAGCAACTCGCTGACTTGGGCGCCGCTGATCGACCATCTGAAGGATAACTGGCGGATCATCAGCTACGATCAGCCCGGCCACGGTCTGACGGGGCCGCATCCCGACCGGAATTACACTGCGCGCGGGATGCATCAGGCGCTGACGGCGGCCATGGATGCGAAAAGCCTCGATCAGGCGGTGCTCGTCGGCAGCTCGATGGGCGGCTGGACCTCCTGGACCTACGCCGCGCTGAACCCGGAGCGGGTGCGCGGGCTGGTGCTGATCGGGGCGTCCGGCATGCCCGCTTCGCCGGATGCGCCGGAGCGGCCCACTTCCTTCGTCTACAGCCTGCTGGAGACGCCCGGCTTCAACCAGATCCTGAAATACGTGACGCCGGTGTCCTTTGTGGAGAACGCGCTGCGCGCGATGGTCGTCGACGACGGCTACGTCACCGAAGACCATGTGCGGATGTACTGGCGGATGTTGCGGATGCCGGGCAACCGGCAGGCGACGCTGGACAGGCGCGAAGTGGTTCGCGATGAGAGCCTTCGCGAAGACCTCCGGTCCTTTGACGGCCCGGTTCAGCTGATCTGGGGACGCGAGGACCCGACCGTCCACGTCTCCGTCGCCGCCGCCTTCGCCGAGCATCTGCCGCAGGCGGAGACGGTGATCTACGACGCGGTCGGCCACTTGCCAATGGAGGAGCGCCCGGCCGAGGTCGCCGCCGACATGCGGCGCTTCCTCGAAGGCGCCGGGCTCGACCGCTAGATCAGAAGCCCGCCGCCTTCGCCTCCAGACAGGTGCGGTCCATCGCGGCCAGCAAGTCGCATTGCGCGCGGATGTTCGGCAGCTCGTAGCGGAAGAAGTACCGCGCCGCCGTCAGCTTGCCGTTCAGGAAGTCCGCTTCCTCCCCCGACGCGTCGCCGAGCGCCGCCTTCGCCGCCAACGCTTGCTTCAGCCAGAGCCAGGCGACGACCGTGTGCCCGAACGCATCCAGATAGATCGTGGCGTTGGCGAGGTAGCCGGACGCCCCAGCCTCTTTCGCCTGCGCTCCCATCTTCATCGTCGTCTCGCCGATCAGCGACAGCGCCACTTTCAGCGCCCCGGCCAATTCAGCGAGGTCGGCGTCGCCCGACGCCTCCCCGCAGGCCGCCATGATCTCGGCGGAGAGCCGCTTCATGCCAGCGCCGCCCGACTGCGGCACCTTGCGGCCGAGAAGGTCCATGCCCTGAACGCCGCGCGTCCCTTCGTGGATGTGGTTCAGCCGGTTGTCGCGATAGAGCCGCTCCACCGGATAGTCGCGGGTGTAGCCCGCGCCGCCGAGCACCTGAATGGAGGTCTCATTCGCCCGCAGCCCGTATTCCGACGGCCAGGATTTGATGATCGGCGTCAGGAGGTCGAGGATTTCGGAGGCCCCCTCATCCTCCCCCGTCCGCTCCGCATCCACAAGCGAGGCGCCGTAGAGGACCAGCATCAGCGCGCCCTCCACATAGGACTTCTGCTGGAGGAGCATGCGCTTCACGTCCGCATGCTCGATGATCGGGATCATCGGGCTTTCCGGGTCCTTGTCGTCCGGCGCCCGGCCCTGTTTGCGCTCCTTCGCGTAATCCAGTGAATGCAGATAGCCGGTATAGCCGATGCAGGCCGCGCCGAGGCCGACGCCGATCCGCGCCTCGTTCATCATGTGGAACATGTAGGAGAGGCCCTTGTGCGGCTCCCCGACCAGATATCCGACCGCGCCGCCCTTATCGCCGAAGTTCAGCGCGCAATTCGTGGTGCCGCGAAAGCCCATCTTGTGGTTGAGGCTGATGAGGTTCACGTCGTTGCGCGTCCCGTCCTCCAGAAACTTCGGGACGATGAACATGGAAATGCCCTTCACCCCCGGCGGCCCGCCCGGGATCTTCGCCAGCACCATGTGGACGATGTTGTCCGAAAGCTCATGCTCCCCGCCCGAAATCCACATCTTGGAGCCCGTCAGGCGGTAGGTTCCGTCGTCCTGAGGCTCCGCCTTCGTGCGGATATCGGCGAGGCCGGAGCCCGCATGGGGTTCGGAGAGGCACATGGTGCCGGTCCATTCCCCGGTCATGATCTTCGGCAGGTAAGCCGCGATCTGCTCCTCCGACCCATGCTCCACCAGCATGTTGCCGACGCCGACGGAGAGCATCGCATAGCCGTTCAGCGAGACGTTCGCCGCGTTGAACCAGGCCGCGATCGCCTGACAGACGGAGAAGGGGAGGCCCATGCCGCCCCGCTCTTCCGAAAAGCCCATCGTCTGGAACCCGGCGTCCCAGAACGCCTGCAACGCCTCTTTCGCTTCTGGGATAATGTGCACCCGTTCCCCGTCGAAGGTCGGCTCGTTGTCGTCGAGCGGTTTCGCCAGCGGCTCCCAGCTCTCCACCGCGATCTGTTCGGCGAGGCCCAGCATCGCGTCGTAATCCTCGCGCGATTGCCCGGCGTAGAGCGGATGGTTGCAGAACCGGTCGGCCTTCAGCACGTCATAGAGCATGAAGGCGAGGTCGCGCTGGCGAAGGACGTTGTGCATTGAGGCCGCTCCCGGAAAATTCGGTCGCGGCTATCAATGGCGCCTTTGGGGCGCCTGACAAGCGTCAGTTCGCGATGACGTGGCGCTAGGCGGCGTCAGCTGCGTCCGCGCCGCGATGCGGGGCCGGGCGCCCGCTCGGGCCTCTTGGCGGCGGCGCGGGCGCGGTTCTTCTTGCTGTTCGGCTTGCCTTTGGGCGGAGGCGGGCCTTTCGGGCCGTCGCCGCGATCGCGCTTTGGCTTGCCGGGTCTGACCGCGCCGCCGCGCGTCAGGTCCTCGGGGCCGCCTTCGCGCCGCTCGCCTTTCGGGGCGGGCTTTCCGCCAGATTTGGCGCCGCTTTTGCCCTTGGCGTCCGGTTTCGGCTTCTTCGGGCGCGGTTTGCGTTCGTCGTCATAGTCGACGGGCGCTGTGCTGATCTTGCGCTCGGGCTTCGGCGCGTCCGGCGACCATTTCGGTTCTTTCGCCTTCGGCGCTTCGGCTGGTTCGTCGCGGGCGGGCCGTTCGGATTGGGCCTTTTCGGATCCGGCCGGCGTCTCCGCGCGCGCGGGGCGTTCAGACCGTTCCGGGCGGTCTTCCCGCCGCGGACGCGGTTTGGAGTGGGAGCCGAGCTTGCCGTCCTTCACGCCCGCGGGCGGACCGTCGAGCTGCGTAACGGCGGCCCCGTGTTCGACCGTCATGTCCGGGCCGATCGCTTTCAGAAAGCGCTGGACGCTCGCTTCGCTGATCTCGACGAAGGATGCCTTATCCTTCACGCGAATGCGCCCGATATCGTCCTTCGAGAGATCGCCCGCCTTGCAGAGCATCGGCAGGAGCCGCCGCGGCTCCGCCCGCGCTTCGCGTCCGCCCGCGACTGAGAACCAGACGCCCGGCCCGAACGGCGCGCGCCGCTCCGGCTTCGCATCCACGTCGGAGAGCTCCTCCGGCGCGGATTTTCGCTCATGGTGCAGGCGCAGATAGGCGGCGGCGAGCTGTTCGGCGGAGAACGTCTCGACCAGCTTCTCAACGGCGGGCGCTTCGGCCTCCGCCACCGGTTCGGACCATTGCGGATCGTCCATCATCCGCGCTTCGTCGCGTTCGCGCACCATGTCGGCGGAGGGGGCGGGCCCCCATTCCGCCTTCAGCTTGGCGAAATGCAACAGTCGGTCGGCCTTTCGCTTGGCGGAAGGCGGCGCGATCAGCGCGCTGACGCCCTTGCGCCCTGCGCGGCCCGTGCGGCCCGACCTGTGGAGCAGCGTCTCATGGTTGCTCGGCAGTTCGGCGTGGATCACCAGATCGAGGTTCGGCAGATCGATCCCGCGCGCCGCCACATCGGTCGCGACGCATACGCGCGCGCGGCCGTCCCGCATGGATTGCAGGGCGGTCGTCCGCTCCGCCTGCGAAAGCTCGCCGGAAAGCGCGACGACGGAGAACCCCCGGTTCGACAGGCGCGTCGTCAGCCGGTTCACCATCACGCGGGTGTTGCCGAAGACGATGGCGTTGGGCGCCTCGTAATAGCGGAGCACGTTGATGATGGCGTTCTCCACATCGCGCGGCGCGACGGACATGCCGATATATTCGATATCGGCGTGCTGCGAGGCTTCGCCCTTGGTGGAGACGCGCACGGCGTCGCGCTGATAGTTCTTCGCCAGCGTCGCGATCATCTTCGGCACGGTGGCCGAGAACATCAGCGTCTGCCGGTCTTCAGGCGCCTCGCCGAGAATGAATTCCAGATCTTCGCGAAAGCCGAGATCCAGCATCTCATCGGCTTCGTCCAGCACCACCGCGCGGATCGACGAAAGGTCTATTGAGCCGCGCATGATGTGGTCGCGCAGCCGCCCCGGCGTGGCGACGACGATATGGGTTCCGCGCGAAAGCGCCCGGCGCTCGTCACGCATGTCCATACCGCCGACGGTGGAGGCGAGATGCGCGCCCGTGTTAGCGTAAAGCCATGACAGCTCCCGCTTCACCTGCAACGCCAGCTCCCGCGTCGGCGCGATGACGAGCGCGAGCGGCGCCGCGGCCTGTCCGAACGCCTCCTCCTCGCCGAGCAGCGTCGGCGCGATGGCGAGGCCGAAGCCCAGCGTCTTGCCGGAGCCGGTCTGGGCGGAGACGAGAAGATCCGCGCCGATCAGGTCGTCGGTGGTGACGGCCTCCTGCACGGGCGTCAGCTTGTCATAGCCGCGGGTCGAGAGCGCATCGGCGAGAGCTTGTTTCACGGGGCTTCGTTTCTTTTGTATGGCGCGCGTTCGGCGCAGGGTCGGCGATGACCGGGCGAGACCGGCGATCATGGCGCCGGACGTCGGCGAAGCGCCGCGCGTATACCCATCGCCCCGCCGAGTATAGGGCGAAGCCGCTCGCCATTCGTCGCATGCGCCCGACTCCCGTCCAAGATCAGGCGTTCGCCTCGCCGATGACGGTTCGGCCCGGCGCGCTACCTTCGGTGGCGGGAGGCGGTATGACCCGCACTGAAGATTACGAGAAAACAGAGATCGCGACGGCGTCCGCCCTTCGCGATTGGCTGGCCGCCAATCACGCGCGGGAGGACAGCGTCTGGCTGGTGACCTGGATGAAGGCGACGCCAGCCAAATACGTCTCCCGCGAGGCGGTGCTGGACGAGCTGATCGCTTTCGGCTGGATCGACGGGATCAGGCGAAAGATGGATGAGACGCGCACCATGCAGCTGATCTCTCCGCGCAAGGTCCAGTGGTGGTCCAAAAGCTACAAGGACCGCGCGGCGCGGCTGATGGAGGAGGGGCGGATGGCCCCATCCGGCCTCGCCTCCATCAAGGCGGGGAAAGCGTCGGGCCTCTGGACTTTCATGGACGACGTGGACGCGCTGATCTCGCCGCCCGACCTGAAGGCGGCGCTTTCGGGCGCGGCGGCCGATCATTTCGCCGCCTATCCCGACGCCTACAAGCGCAACGTCCTGCGCTGGCTGAAGCTGGCGAAGACGGACGCGACGCGGGCCAAGCGCATCGCGAAGATCGCGGAGACCTCGGCGCGGGACGAGCGGATACCCCAGATGTAGCCCGTTTTCCCTTTGCAAATCCTTCTGCGCTAAGCCCGCCGTCTTGACGCGCCCGCGGCGCGCGGGTTTGAAGACCGGATGAAAGGTCGAGCGAAGGCGGCGAGATGAACGAAGAGACTGCGAACCCTTCGCCGCGATGGGGCATCGTCGCGACGATCAAGGAGGATGAGGCGCAGACCGAGGTCTTCATCGCGCATCACCTCGCGATCGGCGCCTCCGAGATTCACGTCTACTTCGACGATCCCGAGGATCCGTCCTACGCCAAGGTGAAGGACCTGCCCGGCGTGCGCGCGACGCTCTGCGACGACGCCCATTGGAAGAGCGAGCGCCCGGACGCGCATCAGTTCCGCCAGATCGCCAACGCGAACGCGGCCTATCAGGCGTCGGAGGTTGACTGGCTCGCCCATGTGGACGGGGATGAGCTGATCCTCTGCGACGCCGGGGTGACGGCGGCGCTGTCGGAGATCGACGGGGACGCCGAATGCATCCGCATGCCCTCCATCGAGCCCTTCCGGATGGAAGGAGAGACGGAGCCGCGCGTCTTCCGCAGCGCCCTGCCGCCCGACAAAAAGGGCCAGCGGATCGGGGCGGCCGCTTATGGCGACGAATACAGGAACACCAATGGCGGGCTGATCGGCCATCTCTACGGCAAGGCCTTCGCCCGCACGGGGATGGCGGGGGGCGGCTTCCACCTCCACGTCATGACCCGCTACGGCAAGCGCGTCCGCAGGGCGGAGACGAGCAACGTCCTGAAGCTCGCCCATTTCGTCTCCTGGGATGAGGAGAAATGGCGCGCCTCCCTCGCCCGGCGCTTCGCCACCGGCAGCTATCGGGTGGAGCATTCGCGCGCCACCGGGGAAGTTTCGCGCAAGGTCGTGGGACGTCGCCTCTACGAATTGATGGAGGAGGGCGGGGAGGACGCCTGCCTCGGCTTCCTTCGCCATGTGCAGAATTTCGGCCCGGAGAAGCACAAGCTGCGGCGCGCGGGCGCGATCCATCGCCATCCGCTCTGGCTCGACGCCAAGGTCGCGACGTATTTTCCGGGCTCGAAGACGTCGCCGACCAAATCCTTCCGCCAGAACCCGGAGACCGGCGCCTTCGAGGCGGAGGTCGATTTCCGCGGCGCCCGCCTGATCGTCAGCCCCACTGGCAACTTCACCGAGGAGATGCTCGCCAAGGGCGTGGAGATCGAGCGGGAGGAGCTGGACGCCTTCGCCGAGATTGTCTCCGGCAAACGCGTCCATTTCGTCGATATCGGCGCGAACGCGGGCATCTACTCCGTCCTCGCCGCGCGCTCGGCGGCGGAGGGGAGCGCCTTCATAGCCTACGAGCCGAACCCCGTCATGATCGCGCGGCTGAAGCGCAATCTGGCGCTCAACGGCCTAGATCACGTGGCTGTCCGCGAAGTCGCCCTCGGCGCGGAAGAGGGGGAGGTTGAGTTCTACACCCGCGGCAATCTCGGCCAGTCCTCAACCATCAAAGAGGGATTGCGCGTGCAGTCCGTCCTCAAGGTCCGGCAGGAGACGTTGCCCGACGTCTATCGCGCCGATCTTTCGGCCTTCGACGTCTCCTATATCAAGATCGATATCGAAGGGTCGGAGCCGCAGGCGCTCGGCCCGCTCCTGAACGCTGACGACGTCGCCCTGCCTACCTATATCCAGTACGAGCACTCGCATACCCGCGCTTGGTCGATCCAGCCCGACGCCCTCTTCGGCGAGGCGGGATACGAGACGCATCTTCGCTTCAAAAACAATACGATCGCCAAGCGCGCGACCTGAGAACCGGCCCTGCTCGCGAACGGGGCGCGGACGAGGTGACGCAAACGTCATCTTCGGGTCTCTCCCGCGCCCATAATCGCTTGACATGATTCCCGCCCGCCCCTAGAAGCCGCCCATCGCGACGGACCCGCTCCGGCGCGAACAGATATAGCCTTTCATTGGCGCGCATGATCCGGGCTTCGGCTCCGATCCTCTGAACACCACGCCGAAGGCGGTCCGAGCGACCGTCCTTTGGCGTTTCGCGCGTTCCGCTGCAAACGGAGCGCATGACACGAAGTAACAATGGGGTGCGAGCCCGATGCCGACGATCCAACAGCTGATCCGCAAGCCGCGGCAGCCGAAACCGGTCCGTAACAAGTCCATGCATCTGGAGGCTTGCCCCCAGAAGCGCGGCGTCTGCACGCGCGTCTACACGACGACGCCGAAGAAGCCGAACTCGGCCCTCCGGAAGGTCGCCAAGGTGCGCCTGACCAACGGCTACGAAGTCATCAGCTACATTCCGGGCGAAGGCCACAACCTGCAGGAGCACTCGGTGGTCCTGATCCGCGGCGGTCGCGTTAAGGATTTGCCGGGCGTCCGTTATCACATCCTTCGCGGCGTTCTCGACACGCAGGGCGTTTCTTCGCGCCGTCAGCGTCGTTCGAAATACGGCGCCAAGCGGCCCAAGTAAGGAGAGACGTAAATGTCCCGTCGTCATTCCGCTGAGAAACGCGAAGTTCTGCCCGACGCCAAATATGGCGATCGCGTGCTGACGAAGTTCATGAACAACCTGATGTACGACGGCAAGAAGTCCGTCGCCGAGCGCATCGTCTACGGCGCGCTCACGCGGGTTGAAGAGAAGATGAAGAAGGCGCCCGTGGAAGTGTTCCACGAAGCGTTGGACAACATCAAACCGGCCGTCGAGGTCCGCTCCCGCCGCGTCGGCGGCGCGACCTACCAGGTTCCCGTCGAGGTTCGCCCCGAGCGCCGCGAGGCGCTGGCGATCCGCTGGCTGATCACCGCCAGCCGCTCGCGCAACGAGAACACGATGGAAGAGCGCCTTTCGGGCGAGCTGATGGACGCGGTCAACGGTCGCGGCTCCGCCGTGAAGAAGCGCGAAGACACGCACAAGATGGCGGACGCCAACAAGGCGTTCTCGCATTACCGCTGGTAAAACTTACTCCTGAGGACTGATCCAATGGCCCGCGAATATCCGCTCGAGCTTTACCGCAACTTCGGCATCATGGCTCACATCGACGCCGGTAAGACGACGTGCTCCGAGCGCATCCTCTACTACACCGGCAAGTCCCATAAGATCGGCGAAGTCCATGACGGCGCCGCGACCATGGACTGGATGGAGCAGGAGCAGGAGCGCGGCATCACGATCACGTCCGCCGCGACGACGACGTTCTGGGAGCGCACCGAGGACGGTGAGAACGCCCAGACGCCGAAGCATCGCTTCAACATCATCGACACGCCCGGCCACGTCGACTTCACCATTGAGGTTGAGCGTTCGCTGGCGGTTCTCGACGGCGCGGTCTGCGTGCTGGACGGCAACGCCGGCGTCGAGCCGCAGACGGAGACGGTGTGGCGTCAGGCCGACCGGTATCACGTGCCGCGGATCGTGTTCGTCAACAAGATGGACAAGATCGGCGCCGACTTCTTCAACTGCGTGGAGATGGTCAAGGACCGCACCGGCGCCAACGCCGTGCCCGTGGCTTTCCCGATCGGCGCTGAGACGGAGCTCGAGGGCCTCGTCGACCTGATCACCATGAAAGAGTGGGTCTGGGAAGGCGACGACCTCGGCGCGACCTGGGTGATCCGCGAGATCCGCGACAGCCTGAAGGACCAGGCCGAGACGCTCCGCGGCGAGATGATCGAAGCCGCAGTCGAGCAGGACGACGACGCGATGGAGGCTTACCTCGAAGGCGAAGAGCCGACCGAGGAGAAGCTCCGCGAGCTGATCCGCAAGGGCACGCTGGCGCTTGAGATGGTCCCGATGCTCGGCGGCTCCGCGTTCAAGAACAAGGGCGTGCAGCCCCTCCTGAACGCCGTCATCGACTTCCTGCCGTCCCCGCTGGACGTGCCCGCCTACATGGGCTTCAAGCCGGGCGACGAGACAGAGACGCGCGATATCCCGCGTTCGGCCGACGATGCGCAGCCCTTCGCGGGCCTCGCCTTCAAGATCATGAACGACCCGTTCGTCGGTTCGCTCACCTTCACGCGCATCTATTCGGGCGTGCTGAAGAAGGGCGACCAGATGCTCAACTCGACCAAGGGTCGGAACGAGCGCGTCGGCCGCATGATGATGATGCACTCGAACAACCGCGAAGAGATCGACGAGGCGTTCGCCGGCGACATCATCGCGCTTGCGGGTCTTAAGGACACGACGACGGGCGACACCCTTTGCGACAAGCAGGGCGCGGTCGTGCTCGAGACGATGACTTTCCCCGATCCGGTCATCGAGATCGCGGTCGAGCCGAAGACCAAAGCCGACCAGGAGAAGATGTCTCAGGGCCTTCAGCGCCTTGCGGCGGAAGATCCGTCCTTTCAGGTCTCCACCGACATCGAGTCGGGCCAGACCATCATGAAGGGCATGGGCGAGCTTCACCTTGACATTCTCGTCGATCGTCTGAAGCGCGAGTTCAAGGTGGAGGCGAATATCGGCGCTCCGCAGGTCGCTTACCGCGAAACGATCAGTCACGAGGCTGAGATCGACTACACGCATAAGAAACAGTCCGGTGGTTCCGGCCAGTTCGCGCGCGTCAAGATGGTCATCATCCCCACGGAGCCGGGCGAGGGCTACAGCTTCGAGAGCAAGATCGTCGGCGGTTCGATCCCGAAGGAGTACATTCCGGGCGTCGAAAAGGGCATCCAGTCCGTCATGGACAGCGGCCCGCTCGCCGGTTTCCCGGTGATCGACTTCCGCGTGGAGCTGATCGACGGCGCCTTCCATGACGTGGACAGCTCCGTCCTGGCCTTCGAAATCGCCTCCCGCGCAGCGATGCGCGACGGGCTGCGGAAGGCCGGCGCGAAGATGCTGGAGCCGATCATGAAGGTCGAGGTCGTCACGCCGGAGGACTTCACCGGCAACGTCATCGGCGATCTGACCTCCCGTCGCGGTCAGGTGCAGGGGCAGGAGGTTCGCGGCGTCGCGAACGTCGTCAACGCCTACGTGCCGCTCGCGAACATGTTCAAATACGTCGACAACCTGCGTTCGATGTCCCAGGGCCGCGCCCAGTTCACGATGCAGTTCGACCACTACGAGCCTGTCCCGCAGGCGATCTCTGAGGAAATCCAGGCGAAATACGCCTGATCTGACAATAACTTACAGGTCAGGCGCGTAAGCCGACCTCTGTAAAGGAAATGGAGGGCCACTATGGCGAAGGAAAAGTTCGAGCGTAACAAGCCGCATTGCAACATCGGCACGAT
>JBCAXH010000036.1:0-45270 GCA_038534155.1 Pseudomonadota bacterium | reverse complement strand
TCCTGAAGCCGGAGACGGATGTGGGCGCGCAGGTCATCGTGCAGGGACGGCGCCGTACGACCACGCTGGCGGCGGAATATCAGGCGCTGAAACCGAAGCTGATGGAGCCTGTGCTGGAGAGTTTTCATCGCCTGAAATCGGCACATGACCTCGTTCTGGTCGAAGGGGCGGGCAGCCCGGCGGAGATCAATCTGCGCGAAGGCGACATCGCCAACATGGGTTTCGCGCGGGCGGCGGACGTTCCCGTCATCCTCGTCGGCGACATCGACCGAGGCGGCGTGATCGCGCAGATCGTCGGGACGCAGGCGGTGCTGGATCCGGACGACGCCGCGATGATCGCGGGTTTCGCAATCAACCGGTTCCGGGGCGATCCGCGGCTCTTCGACGATGGTTACGCCGGTATCGAACACCGCACCGGCTGGCGCGGCTACGGCGTCTGCCCGTGGTTCCAGGACGCCTGGAAGCTTCCGGCGGAGGATGCGCTGGACCTCTCCTCGCCGAAGCGGGAGGGCGGTTTGCATGTGGTTTGCCTCGCTCTCAGCCGGATCGCGAATTTCGACGATCTCGATCCGCTGGCGCAGGAGCCGAGCGTGAGGCTGACCATGCTCGGTCCGGGCCGCGCGATACCGGGCGATGCGGACCTCGTGATCGTGCCGGGGTCGAAGTCCACGCGCGGGGACCTCGCGTTTCTCCGGGCGCAGGGATGGGATGTGGACCTCAAGGCCCACCACCGGCGCGGCGGACGCATCCTCGGGATATGCGGCGGTTATCAAATGCTGGGGCGGGAGGTTTCCGACCCCCAGGGGATCGAAGGCCCGGCGGGGGCCGATCCGGGCCTCGGCCTTCTCGACGTCGTCACCGTGATGACCCCGGAGAAGCGCCTGACTGAGGTGGAGGCGGTTCACGCCCCCTCAGGCGAGCCCTTCAGCGGTTATGAAATCCACATCGGCGAGACGGACGGCGCCGATCGCGCCCGCCCCTTCGCGACCGTCGCTGGCGCGCCCGAAGGCGCGATCAGCGCAGACGGGCGGGTGGCGGGCAGCTACCTCCATGGCATGTTCGGCGACGACGGGTTCCGCGCAGCCTTTCTGGCGGCGCTTGGCGCGTCGTCCTCCGGCGTCTCCTATGAAGCGGGGGTGGAGGAGGTGTTGGACGCGCTGGCGGCGCATCTCGACGCGCATCTCGATGTGGACGGCGTCCTCGCCGCCGCGCGGTGAGGGCTGGGGGGCGAATGACCAAGTCGATCCTGATCACCGGCGGGGTCCGCTCCGGCAAAAGCGTCTTCGCGGAGCGCAAGACGCTCGCATTCGGTCCCTCCGCCATTTACGTCGCGACGGCCGAAGCGCTGGACGAGGAGATGGCCGAGCGCATCGCCCGCCACCGGTCGCGGCGGGGCGCTGAATGGACGACCATCGCGGAGCCGCTGGCGCTCTGCGAAGCGCTGGAGCGCCGCGACGGCGAAGCGCCGTTTCTCGTTGATTGCCTGACGCTCTGGCTCTCAAACCTCATGCTGGCGGATCGGGACTGGGAGGCTGAGTTCGCCGCACTCGCCGATCTCATCCCCCGCCTCGCATCCCCGATCGTGTTCGTCACCAACGAGGTCGGCGCCGGGATCGTGCCGGAGAACGCGCTGGCCCGCGCTTTTCGGGACGCCGCCGGCGCCGCCAACCAGCGAATCGCCGCCGCCTGCGACGAGCTGTGGTTCTGCATCGCGGGGCATCCGATGCGGGTGAAGCCGGGCGGAGACGAGTGAGCGGTGTCCTTTCACGCGCACGAAGATGCAAAATAATTGACAGGCGCTGAGGCCGGTGATTACTGGCTTTCGCTCAGGTTCCCGTCGGTCAAACGGCGAGATGAAAAGGGAACCCGGTGCGTGGGGTCGCAAGATCGCGCAAATCCGGGGCTGCCCCCGCAACTGTGAGCGGCGAGCCCGTCTCTACGGCCACTGACCTTCGGGTCGGGAAGGCGAGACCAAGGCGACGACCCGCGAGCCAGGAGACCTGCCCGGGCGATCACCCATTCGGGGCGCGGGGCGCGTCTGCGAAGCGGTTCCTCCGCAGCGGTGACGATGATCGCCGTCCGAGGGGGACCTCCCCAAAGACAAAAACCTGTCACTCCGGCGCCGGGAGCGCGCCGGACCGAATTGGGGAATTTGGGCTATGAAACGCCACCTCCTATCCAGCGCCGCCATCGTTCTATGCGGCGCGCCGCTCGCTTTCGCGCAAGGTCTCGACGAGCCGATCGTCCTCGACGACGTCGTCGTCTCCGGTGGTCTCACGCCGATCGAAGCGGACGCCTACGGCCGCGCCAACAGCGTCGTCACCGCGGAAGAGATCGAACGGCGGCAGAACCGCGACATATCTGAGGTTCTGCGCTCGCTTCCGGGCGTCGCGGTCAGCCGGTCCGGCGGGCCTGGCGGTCTGACGCAGGTCCGCATTCGCGGATCGGAGAGCAACCACGTGCTCGTTCTGATCGACGGGGTGGAGGTGTCCGCCCCGCAGAACGGCGAGTTCGACTTCGCGGGCCTCGTGTCGGCGGACATCGAACGCGTCGAGTTGCTGCGCGGCCCGCAATCCGCGCTTTACGGCTCCAACGCTACGGCGGGCGTCATTTCGATCACCACTAAGTCGGGCGCGCGCAACAGCTTCAATTACGGCGCGACCGTCGAGGGCGGAACGAATGAAAGCGGCGACGTGAGCGCTTACGTTCGCGGCGGCGGCGAGAAGTTCGACGTCTCCTTCTCGGCGGCTGCGCGGCGCGACGGCGGTTTCGACGTTTCCGACGATCCGGGCGGCGAAGACGATGAAGACGAGAACATCACGCTGAACCTGCGCGCCAACGCTGACATTGCGGATGACGTGCGCGTCTCCGGCAGCTTCCGCTTCACCGATCGCGAGTCGGATTTCGACGATTTCAACTTCGGCGCGGCGGATCGGGCCGGTCTGGTGACCGATGCGAACAACTTCCTGCAGCAGCGGGAGATCTTCGCCTCCCTCAACGCCGAGTTCGACGGTTTCGGCGGCTCCTTCCGGCATGGTCCCACCGCGCAGTTCACCAGCGTGCTGTCGGACACCTTCATGGCCGGCGGGCTTTCGAGCTCCACCCGCGGCGAGCGGCTGAAACTCGGCTATCAGGGGACGCTCGCCCTCGACGGCGCTCCGCTTGAGACGGCGAACCACACGCTGACCCTGCTAGGCGAGTTCGAGCACGAAGAGTTCGAGAACCGCGACCCGACGATTGTCTTCGACCCAAGCCAGCTTGGGGTTCAGGAGCGCGACCTCTTCGGTTTCGCCGCCGAATATCGCGGAACGTTTTTCGATCGGCTCGATCTCCAGCTAAGCGCGCGCCACGACTTCAACGATCAGTTCGAGGACGCGACGACGTTCTCCGCCAGCATGTCCTATCGCGTGCTGGAGACGGGCACCCGCCTGCGCGCTTCCGTCGGCACCGGGGTGACGAACCCGACCTTCTTCGAACAGTTCGGCTTCATTCCGGCCACCTTCATCGGCAATCCGAACCTGGAGCCGGAAGAGAATTTCGGGTTCGACATCGGGATCGACCAAACCTTCCTCGACGGACGGGCAGAGATTGGCGTCACCTATTTCAACGAGACGTTGGACAACGAGATCGTCACTACGTTTGACGCCAATTTCTTCGGCACCCCAGTGAACGCGGCGGGCGATAGCGACCGCCAGGGCGTCGAGGTGGCGGCGACGATTGAGCCGATCGACGGTCTCCTGCTTTCGGCGACCTACACCTACACCGACTCCGAAGGACCCACCGGCGTGATCGAAGCGCGCCGCCCTGAACATGAGGGATCGGTCGGGATCAGCTACAGCTTCCTCGACGGGCGCGCGAATATCGGCGGCGACGTCCGGTTCGTGATCGACAACCCGGCGGCGGATTTCACGTCGCCGAGCTTCGGCGCGAACCAGATCACGCTGGATGACTACGTTGTCGTCGGCATTCACGGCGCTTACCGGTTCAACGACAACGTGCAGCTCTTCGGTCGGATCGAGAACCTGACTGACGAGAACTATGAGGAAGTAAACGGCTTCGCCACGCGCGGGATCACCGGCTTCGCCGGGGTTCGCCTGACCTTCTGAGCATGAGCGCGGCGGCGATCCTCTCCCGATTAGCGGGCCCTGCGGTCGCCGCCGCTCTGTCGCTTTACGCCTCCGCGTCCACAGCGGCGCCTGAACGGGTCGTCTCCGTGAACCTCTGCACCGATCAGTTGGCCATGCTGGTGGCGGCGCCGGGGCAGATGCGGTCGGTGAGCTTCCTCGCCCATGACCCCCGCTCCTCCGCCATGGTGGAGGAGGCCTCGGCCCTTCCCCCGAACCGGGGGCAGGCGGAGGAGGTGTTTCTGATGAAGCCCGACCTCGTCGTAGCGGGCAGTTTCACGTCGCGCGCCACCCTCGACATGCTGCGCCGCCTTGGGGTGGAGGTGGTCGAGTTCGCGCCCGCCAACTCCCTCGACGACATCCGCGCCAGCCTTCGCCAGATGGGTGAGGCTCTGGGCCGAGAGGCCAGGGCGGCGGAGTTGATCGCCGCCTTCGACGCCGATCTCGAAGCGGCGCGGGCGGAAGGGGAGGCGCGCCCGCGCGCCGCGCTCTACTACGCCAAGAGCTACACGCTCGGCGCCGGAACGCTGGCGGACAGCGTGATGGAGGCGGCGGGCCTTTCCAACGTAGCGGCCGAGCTTGGCGTGACGGGCGGCGGGCGCCTGCCGCTCGAAGCTCTCGTCATGGCGACGCCCGATATCGTCGTCACCGGGCGGGAGATGGAGGGCGCCGCCCGCGCGACGGAGACGTTCTCCCACCCCGCGCTCGCGGCGCTTCGCTCGGAGATCGACGCGGCGCCCGTCGCGGACCGCAACTGGATCTGCGGGACGCCTTTCATCACCGCCGCCATCCGCCGCCTCTCGGCCGCGCGGGACGCCGTTCTCGCCCAGCGCGTGGCGAGGCGCTGAAGGGGATGCGCTTCGGCGCCCTGATCGGCGGGCTCTCGCTTCTGGTCGCGGCGCTTTTCGCGGCGTCGCTGATGATCGGCCCCGCAGGGATCGGCTTTTGGGACAGCTTCGCCGCGCTGATCCGTGGCGACGGCGAAGCGACGGTTCTGGTGATGCGGGAGATCCGGCTGCCCCGCGCGATCCTCGGCCTGATGATCGGGGCGAGCCTCGGCCTCTCCGGCGCCGCCTTGCAGGGGTATCTGAGGAACCCACTGGCTGAGCCCGGGCTGATCGGCGTCTCCGGCTCCGCCGCGCTTGGGGCCGTCATCGCGATCTATTTCGGCCTTTCCGCCGCTTTCCCGCTGGCGCTGCCCCTGATGGCGCTCGGCGGGGCGGTCGTCTCCGTCCTGATCCTTCTGGCGCTCTCCGGCTCTCAGGGCGGATCGCTGACGCTGATCCTCGCCGGCGTGGCGATCAGCGCGCTCGCCGGAGCGCTCACCTCGCTGGCGCTCAACCTCGCGCCCAACCCGTTCGCGGCGCTGGAGATCGTCTTCTGGCTTCTTGGCGCGCTCACGGATCGCTCCATGGTTCATGTGCAGCTCGCGGCCCCCTTCATGGTCGCGGGCTGGATCCTCCTCGCCATGCTCGGCCGAGGTCTGGATGCGTTGACCCTTGGGGAGGAGGCGGCGGCGAGCATGGGCGTGCGTCTCTCCCGCCTCCGGCTGATCGCGGTCTTCGGCGTCGCTTCTTCGGTGGGGGCCGCCACGGCGGTCGCCGGGGCCATTGGGTTCGTGGGGCTGGTGGTTCCGCATCTCCTCCGCCCGCTGGTCGGCGCGCGGCCCTCCCGCCTCCTGCTCGCATCGGCGCTGGGCGGGGCGGCGATGCTCCTGGCCGCCGACGTCGCGGTCAGGCTGATCCCGGCGGGGCAGGAGCTGAAACTCGGCGTCGCCACCGCTGTGGTGGGGGCGCCCTTCTTCCTTTGGCTGATCGTCAAGCACCGGGGGCGGCTCCTGTGACGGCGCTCGCGCTTACCGATATCCGCGCGCGGCTCGGCGGGCGTCTCGTGGTGGACGGGGCCAGCTTGACGGTGCGCTCCGGCGAATGCGTCGGCCTGATCGGTCCCAATGGGGCGGGCAAGTCCACGCTGATGCGCGCCGCGCTCGGTTTGATCCCGTTCGAAGGCGCGTCGTCCCTCGCCGCGCTTCCGCACCGCCAGCGCGCGCTGGCGGCGGCGTGGCTGCCCCAGGCGCGGGAGATCGCCTGGGACCTCGCGGTCGAAACCCTCGTCAGTCTGGGCCGCGCGCCCCATCGACGTTTCGGCGCCCCACCGTCGGAGGCCGATCGGGCCGCCGTCGACGCCGCCATGCGCCGGGCCGAGGTGGAGGCGTTCCGCGACCGTCCGGCCACCCAGCTCTCAGGCGGCGAGCAGGCGCGCGTCCTTCTCGCCCGCGCGCTGGCGCAGGATGCGCCGCTTCTGATGGCGGACGAGCCGATCGCGGCGCTCGACCCCGCGCATCAGATCGCGACGATGGAGACCTTCGCCGCGTTGGCGGGGGAGGGGCGCGCCGTCCTCACCGCCCTCCACGACCTCGGCCTCGCCGCCCGCTGGTGCGACCGGCTCGTGATGATGCGCGAGGGCCGCATCGTCGCCGAAGGCGCGCCGCGCGAGGTGCTGACGCCCGAGCGGCTGCGCGCGGTCTACGGGATCGAGGCGCATATCGCAGAGATGGATGGCGGCGTGATCGTTCAGCCTGTGAGACGCTCATCGGCGCCGGGCTGAAGCGGGCCGCGCCTCTGCGAACTTACCCCTGATCGCTTAAGACGCTGACCTGGCCGCTTACCCTTTTTTAACGTCGGGAGGCGATACCGCAGTTACGGCGATCTTCGGTGCGGGGCTTCTTTGAAAAGAAACTGGGAAATGGCGGCGGCCTTGTGCCTATGCGCCTTTGCGGGGCCCCTTGCGGCTTTGGCGCAGGCCGACGCGCCCTCGCCCCATGCGCCGATGCTGGTGATCTCGGGAGCGGCGGTGGAGCAGATCGTCGACGCGGGCGGGGAGGTCGTCGGGCCGTTCACGGCGCCCTTCGCGGCGCTCGCGGCGGGAGACCGCGCCGTGATCGAGCGGCTGGAAGCCGCCGACGCCTGGCTCGTCGTCGACGCCGCCTGGCTGGCGGCGCTTTGCGGAGTGGCGATATGATCAAGAGCGGCGCGGAGAAAGGCGATGTCGATATCGTTCTGATCGGGGCGCTCGCCGCGATCCCCCTCGTGTTGGCCGCAGCTGCGATCGCGGGGAACGGCTTCGCCGTCGCGGGCGGGATTTCGGCCGTTTCGGCGGGCCTCGCGCTTTGGGCGGCGCGCGGCGGCGCTTCGGCGAACAGGCCGCTTCTGGGCGTTGCGCTGATCGGTCAGTGCATCGCTCTTACCGCTGCGTTGGCGGGGACCAGCTGGCAGATTGATTCCCACATGGTCTTCTTCGCCGCGCTCGCCATTCTGGTCGTGCTGCGCGACGTGCGCGCGATCATCGCCGCGACCGCCGCGATCGCTCTCCATCATCTAAGTCTGACATTCGTCATGCCGTCGCTGGTCTATCCCAGCATCGATGTGGCGGAGAACGTCTTCCGCACCGGATTTCATGCGGTCGTGGTTCTTCTCGAAGCGGGGCTTCTGATCGTCGCGATCGCGCGTCAGAACGCGCTCATCGCGGACGTGGAGGCGAAAGAGCTTTCGGAAGCCGAGCTGAACCAGCAGCGAACAGCCGCTATGGACGCGATCGAACAGGTGAGCGCGGCGCAGAAAGCCGCGATCGTCGCGCTGGACGATGCGCTCAAGTCTCTCGCGGAAAAGGACCTGTCGGTCCGGCTCGATGACGATCTCAGCGCTGAGTACGAACCCTTGCGGCGGCACTTCAACGAGACGGCGGAGCAGCTTCAAACCATGATTGCGGAGATCGCGGCGCGGGCGCAGGCGATCCGCGACGACGCGTGCGGCTTCGGCGAGGGCGCGAGGGATCTTTCCAAGCGAACCGAAGATCAGGCGACGACGCTGGTCGAGACGTCGGAGGCGCTGCGCAAAGTGGCGTCCAGCATCGGCGCGACCGCTGAGAACGCGTCGAAAACCCAGTCCTTCATGGAGAAGTCGCAAAAAAGCGCCACGGACAGCGGCGCCCTGCTCGACAAGACGGTGACGGCGATCCGTGAGATTGAACGCTCCTCCGAGAGCGTTTTGAAGATCAACGACGTCATCGACGACATCGCCTTCCAGACGAACCTTCTGGCGCTGAACGCCGGCGTCGAGGCGGCGCGCGCGGGAGAAGCGGGGCGAGGTTTCGCCGTCGTCGCGTCGGAGGTGCGGGCGCTGGCTCAGCGCACAACCGAAAGCGCGTTCGAGATCAGGGAGCTGATCTCGCAAAGCGAGGGGCAGGTGCGCAACGGCGTCGTGCTCGTCAACCAGACGGTTCAGTCGCTCGATTCGATGACGGCGACGATGGGAGAGACGGCTTCGCTCATCGGCGAGATCAACCGCTCCGCCCGGGATCAGTCCATCGGCATTGAGCAGATCAACGGCGCTGTCGAACGCCTGGACGACGGCGGTCGGCGGAACGCGGCTATGGCCGAAGAGACGACGGCGGCGGCGACCAAGCTGCTCGACCTGGCGGATGAGTTGCGCGATCAAACCGCGCGTTTCAGCCTCTCGGATGAACACGCGCAAACCGGTGCGGAGCGGTCGCCGGGCGGCCGCGCGCGCGCGGCCTAATTCGCTCAGTCAAACAAGGTCGCAAGGGGCGTTCGCTCATCTGACGCTTTTCGAGGCGATTTCTCCGCACGTCGCCTGTGGTGGCTTAGCGGAACAAGTGGCGCCGAATGGGAAAGAGGCGCCATCGCGCTCTGGCCTTCCAATCCGGTTGGTTCGCAATTCGCCGCCGCGCCATTTCAAGCCTTTCCCAAACCGGCGCGCGCGCGACATCGCCCGAAGTTTCGGCGGGTTCGCCGCGCAGATCTGGCTTGGCGAACCCGCTACGGTCTCTGAAGGGGTGGCGAGCCTTCGGTCTTGATCTAGGTCCCGGGTTGCGCCGTTACGTCAATTGTCGTCGCGCTTCAGCGTCCAGACTTCGACGAGGTCGGAGCGTCCAATGACGGTCTGGGGGCCGAGCGGCCTGAGATCGTCAGGATCGCCCGCAGCGCGCACCGCATCGCCGCTGATCGCAGCGCCGACGCCGAGGGATCGCGTCATCTCCTCCAGCCGCGCGGCGACGTTGACGGCGTCGCCGATCACCGCGAGCTCCATGCGGCGGGACGATCCGACGTCGCCGACGACGACCGGGCCGTAATGAACGCCGACCGAGATGCGCACGGCCGCCCCGCCGCGCGCGGCGTTCCACCGGTCCGCCGCGTCCAGGATCGCCCGCGCGCAGGCGATGGCGCGGGCGGCGGGACTGTGAGCGGCTGATATGACGGCGTCGACGTCGTCGCCTCGCTCTCCCGCAACCCCGAAGGTCGCCATCGCCCCGTCGCCGATGAACTTATCGAGCATGCCGTCATGGGCGAAGACCTGCTCCGCCACCAGCGCGTGCGCGTCGCGAAGAAGCGCGATCACCTCCCGCGGGGCGCGATGTTCGGCCATGGCGGAGAACCCGACGATGTCGGTGAAGAGGATCGCGGCCTTCACTTCCTCCTCCGCGCCGAAGGGATCGTCGCGGCCCGCGAGCGTCTCCACCGTTTCAGCGGGAAGGTAGCGGGAGAGATTTGCGGCGCGCCGCTCCTCCGCCACCTGTTTCAGGAAAAGACGCTGCGAGGCTGCGACCGCGATGGCGAGGAGGACGGCGGAGATCAGAAAAATCGCCATGCCCTGAAATTCGATCCCGAGATCGACGTAGTTCGGGTTCGCCATGATCTCGACCAGCGCGAGGCGGTCCTCCGGGTCCGCCGCGCGAGAGGTGTCGGCGCCGGTCGTCTCAATCAGCCAGAAGAGCCCTACGCCATAGAAGACCATGCCGCAGACGCCGCCCCAGATCAGGAGCGCGGGCCTGAGCGAAATCGCCAACCCCGTCAGGATCACGTAGAGGTAGTCGAAATTGTCGAAACGCAGATAGAAGGCGTGGCTGACCTCTGGCGGCGCGTTGGGCGGCGGATAGATCAGCGTGAAGGTCAGGAAGGCGAAATCCAGCGCCGTAGCGGCGTATTCCCGCATCCTGCCGCCGAGCCCCTTTCGCGCGAGCGCGAAGTTCACCCAGCCGATCGCGATGAAGATGACGACCAGCGAGAGGTAGTAGCCCCAGACCGAGGCCGGGGCGAGCGAGACGATGAGCCCCATGATGAGAACGAGCGCGATGCTCCGCGCCACCGTGATCCGGTGGAGACGGCGCAATCCCTCGGCTTCTCGGGCTGCGGTAACTGAAATCGCCAAGTCGCTGCTCCTTCGGCGTTGGCCGGAGCCGGTCGACGCAAGGTCATCATCGACGCGATTGCGTCGTCCGTCCACGCGCAATATCGTCCGCTTCGCAAGGTATCCGCCCGAGGGATTTGGTGGGTGGATTTCGCGGGGGCGCATTGGTTGAGCGGGTTTTATGAGTAACGAGATCATGAGCGACGCCGGACCATGGCGCCCGTCCGGCAAAGGCGCAGCCATCGCCGCCCAGAAGGAGGCGGAGGCGAAGCTGAGGGCGGACAAGCCGAAATATGTCGGCGACCGCTGGCGCGTGTTCGGGATCGCGCTTAGCCGGATGATGATCACCATCGTCACCTTCGGCGTGGGGCGTTTCTGGATGACCACGCGCCTGAGACGGCATTACTGGTCCTCCATCGAGATCGGCGGGGCCCCGCTGGAGTACACCGGGCGGGCGAGCGAGAAGCTGATCGGCTTTCTGATCGCGGTGGCGATCCTGGCGGTCTATCTGACCGTGGTGAACCTTGCGCTGACCTTCGTCGGTCTCGCCTATTGGCAAGGCAATCCGCTGGCGCTGCAACTGCCGCTTCTGGCGCTGCTGCCGTTCATCCCCTGGGCGCAATATCGCGCGCGGCGCTACATCCTCGCCAGGACCCGTTGGCGGGGCATCCGCTTCGGCATGGATCCGGGGGCATGGGGATACGCCGGACGCTGGCTCGGCTGGCAGTTGGCGACGATCCTGACGGTGGGGCTGCTTTACCCGCTGATGCAGCTGAAATTATCCCGCTACGCCACGGCGCGGAGCTATTACGGCGATCTCCCCTTCGAGCAGCGCGGCCAGTTCGGTCCGCTTTTCCGCGCCTGGCTCTGGGTCTGGATCGCGGTTCCCGTCGTCCTCCTCGGCGTCGGGGCGTTCGGCATTTCCCTTGCGACCGGCGACGTCGAGGCGGTGGAGGCGATGCCGGTCTGGATCCCCGGCGTGGCCTCGCTCGCCTATTTCTGGATCTTCGTCGCGGGCGTCTGGTATCAGGTCTTCTCCTTCCGCTACCTCAACTCGCACAAGGTTCTGGCGGAGCGAACCTGGTTCGAGTTTAGACTCGGCTTCTGGGCGGTGGTCGGGATTTACCTCGTCGGCGGCATCGTCATCCAGTTCGGCATCGCGCTCTTCGCACTGCTTTCGACCGCCGTCGCCGCGCTGATCTTGGGTGGGTTCGGTCTCGACCTCTCGGCGTTCGAAGCGCTTTTGGAGGGAGAGGTCCCGGAGCTCGGCTCGCTTTACGTCATGGTTCTGATCTTCGCGGCCTATCTTCCCGCCATCGCGGCCTGGGTCGCGTTCAGCCAGGCCTTCATCACCCATCCGCTGCTCTCCGAGGTCGCGATCACCACCCGAATTCACGGCCTGGAGCACGCCGGGCGCGCCCGCCAGCGCGCCCATGACGCGCAGGCGGAGGCGGGCGGCTTCGCCGACGCGCTCGGCGCCGATGTCGGCGGCTCCTTCTGATGACGGCGCTGGCGCGATATGAACGGCTGGAGGCGCCGGGGCGCTATTTCGACGGAGAGACGGCGACACCGCGCGAAGTGATCGTGAAGTTCGGCGACGCCTCGCTGGTGATCGCGAACATGTCCGACCTGCCGATCACCCACTGGCAGCTCGCCGGGGTGCGCGACATCTCCCATGAGGGCGGAGGGCTGACCCTGACGCCTGACTTCGAGAGCGATGAGCGTCTGCTCGTCGACGACGCCGACATGGTCGCGGCGATCAGGGCGGTGTGCCCCGACCTCAGGCGCGGCGAGCGGACGTCAGGTCGGAGCTGGCGCAAGGTCGCGATCTGGTCGGCGCTCGCCATCGGCGCGGTCTACGCCATCGTCTTCCACCTCGTCCCCTCTCTCGCCGATCAGATGGCGGAGCTGATCCCGCCTGAAGCCGAGGTGGCGATGGGCGAGAAGATGGTCGATCAGTTCACCGGCCTTTTCGTCGATGAGGAAGAGGAGCGGTTCTGCTCCACCCCCCAGGGCGACTCGGCCTTGGCGGCGATGACGACCCGGTTCGAAGCGGCGGCGGGGGCGCATGTGCCGCTGACGGTTCAGGTGCTGAACCATGAGATGGTGAACGCCTTCGCTCTGCCGGGCGGACAGATCGTATTCTTCCGAGGCTTGCTGAAAGAGGCGGAGAGCCCGGAAGAGGTCGCGGGCGTCCTCGCCCACGAGATCGCCCATGTCCACGCCCGCGATCCCACGCGCCTGACCCTTCGGTCGGCGGGGACTGCGGGGCTGATCGGCCTTCTCCTGGGGGATTTCACCGGGGCGACGGTGACGGTGGCGCTGTCGGAGGCGCTCTTGCGCTCAGGGTATCAGCGCGAGGCGGAGACGGCGGCGGACGACTTCGCCAACCGTCTTCTGTCGGAAGAGGGTCTGCCGACGCGGCCCTTCGCCGAGTTCTTCGACAAGCTGGCCGCCGAGGTTGGGGAGACGCCCGAGTTGCTGACCTATCTCTCCACCCATCCCGAGCTGAAAGGCAGGGCTGAGGCGGCGCGGGCGGCGGATACGGTTGGGGACGCGCCCTTCACGCCGGTTTTGTCCGATCAGCAGTGGGTGGCGCTCCAGAACATCTGCGGCGATTAGGGCCGGGCGGAGCTCTCCCGCCACTTTGCGACCTGCGATCGCGCCGGGTTGGGCCGCGCGCCTCGCGACGCCGCGCTTTGCGGCATGATCGTTTTGGGGAAGGCGACGGAATCCCGCCGCGCCTCAAGTCCTGCGCAGGACGAGCACGATGAGGCCGAGGGTCACGCAGCCGATGCCGGCCCATTCGAGCGTGGTCGGAACTTCGTCGAGGACCGGTATCGCGAGGAGAGCGGCCCCCGCTGGGACGGCGGCGGAAAAGGCGGCGGTTGGCGTCGCGCCGAGATGCATGGCCGATAGCGTGAAGAGGATCAGGGCGAGGAAGCCTGGGCCGAGACCCTGAAACAGCGCTTGGAAGACGATGTCGAAGGTCTCCGCCTCCGCCAGTCCCGAGGGCAGGAAAAACCACCAGAGCGGCAGGAAGAGCGCCATGTTCGGCACGTTGACGATGGCCAGGGCCTGATAGGGCGTCACTTTCCAGTGGCTGAGCCCGTAGATGTAGATTGAGAGGATGGCGGAGGCCGCGACGAAAAGCGCCATGCCCTCCGCCACCTCCGGCCCGATCGCGCCGAGGCCGCGCCAGGCGACCATGACGCCGCCTGCGACGATGATCGCGACGGCGATCGCGCGGCGGGGGCCGGGGACTTCGCGGGCGGCCCAGGCGGCGATCAGCATGGTGAAGATCGGCAGGGCGCCGTTGGCGAAGACGCCGGCGTAGGCGGCTGGGGCGGCCTGGAGGCCGAAATACATCATCAGGGCGTAGATCGAACCGGGCCCGCAGGCGACGAGCAGCGCGATGACCCAAGGCGAGAGGTGGCGCGGCCACCAGCGCAGGAGAAAGGGCGCGGTGATCGCGCCCGCGACGATGAACCGGAGGGCGGAGATGTCGAACGGGGTCAGCGCGGTCGCGACGCCCATGCGCGAGAAGACGATGAAGCCCGACCAGATGAAAATCACGGCGACGGCTGAAAACACCCCCAGGGCGAAGTTCTTCTCTTCCATGTGGCGAGATCCCCGGCGCGGAACGCGCCGGCACCCGGTTACGCCCGTCCTGCGTCGGCGTCCAGCGCGGCGCTCCGTCCTGCTTCCTCCAAATACGCAAAGCGCGTCAGCGCAGCGGCGCCCCGCGCCGCTTCGGTTTCGCCCGAAGGGTCGAAACCGCCGGGCCCACACCGCAGGTGCGCGCGTCTGCGCGCTCCGGAGGCCGGGAGACCTCCCGATCCGCTCCGCGCAGGTTCGGGGTCAGGCGCGGTCCGCGCCCGCTCCAAGAGCAGCGATGATCTCCGCCGAGGTTCGGCGGGCGCCGGTCTGGAGATACTCCATCGCGTTCAGGGACGCTTCGCGGGCCGCCTCGGACGATCCCGCCACGCAATCTTCCGCTACGCGCACGAAGTAATCGTGCTGATGACCGTCGACGAAGGTGTAGTGGACGCAAACGTCGGTGAGGCCGCCGACGAGGATCAGCGTCTCGGCCTTCAGGCCCTTCAGGAGGATCTCCAGGTCGGCGCCGAAAAAGGCGGAGTAGCGCCGCTTCGGAACGATGTAGTCGTCGGCAGAACGCCCATCTCCGCTACTGCGAGCGGCGTTCCGGGCTGGCCTTCGACGCAGCGCTCCGTCTCCGCCCCGTCGAGTTCCCGCCCGAAATCGACGCCGTCGGGGCGGTGCGACTCCTGAATGAAAATGACGGGGACGCCGACCTACCGCGCTTTATCGATGAGCGGGCGAGCGTTGAGCATGCGGTCCGCATTGCCCTTCATGATGGAGATGGAGCGGTCCGGGTCGTCCTCGCGGGGATCGACGAAGCAGCCCTTCTGGATGTCCCCTACGATCAGGGCGGCGCGGCCTTCGATCATGTCGCGAACGGGCATGGGGATCAGCTCTCGACTTCGAAGGTCAGTCCCGCGCGGGCGCGGAGGCGGTCGATGATCGCGCCTCCGAAGGCCGATGCGGGCGTGAGAACTCCGCCCGCGCGCCCCGCAGCCGCCTCCGTCAGGCAAAGCGCGCATTCGGCGATCATCTTGGAGGTCGAGCCGTAGCCCGGATCGCGGTCGCCTTTCACGCCGACGGTCAGGCGTTCGCCGCCCGCAGAGACGCCCGTGAACATCATGTCGTAGGAGCCGTTCTCCCGCTCCTCCTTCGAGGGGCCTTCGCCGGGCTTCGGGCCCTTGGTCGGGTCCGCCATCGATTTGTCCGCGGCCATCTTCGCAGCGATCGCCTCGCCGTTTTCGCCCGGTCCGGTGAAGATCATCTCCTCATAGGTGAAATCGTCGCTATAAGGACGGCCCATGAGGAAGTTGGACCGGTGGACGTTCTTCGTATTGATCGTCGCCATGACGAAGGGCGCGACCCACATCCCGAATTCGTCGTCATGGTAGGGCTTGTGACCCGTCGGCTGATCGGCGCCGGTCCAGCCTTCGGTCAGCGCGAAGCCGGACATCAGGCGGGGAATGACCGTGGGATCCGTCTTCGCCTCCGCCATCGTCAGGCGAAGCGAGGCCGCAGTGCCGCCGGAAAAGGTGCCGCTCATGCCGCGGACGCGGCCTTTGACGTTGGCGAGCGGGGCATCGAAACGCGCTTTCGCCTCCTCTTGAAGCATCCAGACGCCCATGTCGGAGGGGACGCTGTCGAACCCGCAGGAGAAGACGATCCGGGCGCCGGTTTTCTTCGCCTCTTCCTGATACTTTTCGATCATCCGCCACATGAAGGGCGGCTCGCCGCAAAGGTCGACATAATCGGTTCCGGCTTTGGCGCAGGCGGCGACCAGCGGCTCGCCATAGGCGAGGTACGGACCGACCGTGGTGAGGACGACGCGTGTCTGCGCGACCATAGCCGCGATGGACGCGGGATCGGCGGCGTCCGCTTCGATCAGCGCGGTGTCCGCGGGCAGGCCCATCTCGTCCCTGACGGCGGCGAGCTTGTCGAGGCTCCGTCCCGCCATCGCCCACCGCTTATCCGCGTGGACGGCGTTCATGTATTCGGCGACGAGGCGACCGGTGAACCCGGATGCGCCGTAGATGACGACGTCGTAATCGGACATGGCTTCTCTCCCTGTGTTGGGAAACATGGAAACACGCAGCGCGGGAAGAGGCCAGCGCGACCGCGCGGCAAGCCGTCGATTGGCGCCCCGACGGCCAGCGGTTAAACAACTCCGACGGGAGCGCGGCCATGGGTAGAGTTGAAGCTGAGGACGACACCGGCGCCGGGCCTCGCACCGTGCGCCGCCGCCGCGTCATCTACGCCCACGGCTTCGATCCCGCCAAGTCGGACCGCTATCGCCGCCTGATCCAACGCGCCGGCGAAGGCCGCGACGGCGTCGAGACGGAGATGGAGGCGGTCGGCCCGATCTCCGACGTCTCCGAAGGCTGGCGGATCGCATCGAAGCGCGGCGCTTCGCAAGTGGAGACCGTGTTCGAGATTCTCCGCTACGAAGACGTCGTTCGGCACTGGCAGCGGCGGGATCTTTTCTCGCGTCTCGCCACCGGTCTCGGCAGCTGGGCTCGGTTCGCGGCGCTCGGCGGCCTTAAGCGGACCTTCCTGTTGGCGAAGGGGCCGTTCCTCCTCTTCTTCTATCCCGTTGCGATGCTCTGGCTCTTCATTCGCTTGGGGATGGAGGGCTTTGGGTTTCTGGGCGCCCTCGCGACGAGCCATCTCGGCGCGCCGGAGTGGACCTGGCTGCCGGCGGAGGTCGTCGGGCTGATCTTCGGTCTCTGGGCGAGCCTTCGGTTGGAGCGGGCGTTCTTCGTTCATCTGATGCTCGCGCTTTTCGACTTTCTGGTCCGCGTGGCGGAGGACAAGGCGCCAGCCGGGCGGCTCGAGACGAGGATCGACGCTTTCGCCGACCGGATCGTGGAGGTCGTGCGCGAGGCGCAGAAGGCGCAGGTCGATGAGATCCTGATCGTCGGCCACTCGCTCGGCGGCCTCGTCGCCGTCCGCGCGCTGGCGGGGGCGCTGGCGCGGGATGTGGACCTGACCGGCGGGCGCGCCGCCGTCTCGCTGCTGACCCTCGGCTCCGTCGCGGGCTACGTCGCCTGTCGCGGCGGACCGGGCGCGGAGGCCTATGAGGCGAGCGTCATCCGCCTCGCGCAGGAGGAGGAGCTCTATTGGGCCGACATCTCGGCCCCGCGCGACTGGTTCAGCTTCGGGTTGGTCGACCCCCTCCTCCTGACGACCGATCCGCCGCGCGACGTGCGCTCCCCTCGCGTTTTCTCCGCCAAGTTCGGCAAGTTCCAACCGGACCCGGAAGACAAGCGCACCCGCTTCCGCGCGATGGGCCTCCATATGCGTTACCTTGGGAAACCGGACCGGCCGGGCGGCTTCGATTTCTTCGAATGCGCCGCTGGCGCCAAAACGCTTGAGGATCGGTTCGCTGGACGCCGCGACAGCCCCAAAGCGAAGATGCTGGGGTGGTGAAACTACGCCTCGCCGCGCGGCGCCGGGCGTGGCGAAAACGGCGCCGGGCGTTCGGGCGGAGGGTCCGTCGCATCGTCGTGCGGACGCTGCTGATCGCCGTCCTAGTCCCCGCCCTCTGGGTCGCCGCCTACCGCTTTATCGACCCGCCGGTCACCTACCTGATCGCAGCCGAATGGGTGCGGCTCGGCGATGTGGAGCGCGAATGGCGCGATCTCGATGAGATGTCGCCCCATCTTCCCCGCGCGGCGATGGGCGGGGAGGACGCGCGGTTCTGCGCCCATTACGGCTTTGATTTCGAGGAGATCGCCAAGGCGCTGGCGGAGGACGACCGCCGCCGCGGCGCCTCCACCATCACCCAGCAGGTGGCGAAGAACGTCTTCCTCTGGCCTGACGCGAGCTGGCTCAGGAAAGGGCTGGAGGCCGGGTTCACGGTGCTGATCGAGCTTTTCTGGCCGAAGCGTCGGACCATGGAGGTCTACCTGAACGTCGCCGAAATGGGCGAAGGCGTCTTTGGGGCGGAGGCGGCGGCGCGACGCTATTTCGGTCGTTCCGCCGATGAGTTGACGCTCGTTCAGTCGGCCCGCATCGCCGCCGCTCTGCCGAACCCCAAGGCGCGCGATCCGTCGCGCCCGTCCAATTTTCTCATTCGCCGCGGCCGTTCGATCGCCGACGGCGCGGAGACCTTGCGCGCCAATGGCGGCGCTGACTGCCTCCATCCGCCGTGAGGTTCGGCCCCGATCCGGGGCATTGCCTTTCCGCGTGGCTTGCGATCCCGAAAGCGCCTATCGGCTGTCCTCGTCATTGCCTTTCGCCGCCGCGCGCGGCACTTAGGGGAGCCGTCAGACACCGGGTCCCGTCCATGCGCCGTCTCTTCCACCTCCCGCTCTCGCCCTTCAGCCGCAAGGTGCGCCTCGCCATGGGGGAGAAGAAGATCGAAGCGGAGCTGGTTGAGGAGCGCCCGTGGGAGCGGCGGGTCGATTTTCTGCGCATGAACCCGGCGGGGGCCGTGCCGGTCTTCATAGACGAGGACGGAACCGTCCTCTCCGACAGCGGGGCGATCTGCGAGTATCTTGAGGAGACGGGGCCGACCCCGCGGCTCCTCCCCTCGGATCCCGTTGATCGGGCTGAGGCGCGCAGACTGGTCGCCTGGTTCGACGACAAATTCCACCGCGAAGTGACGATGAACCTCGTCTACGAGCGGGTGAACAAGCGCCTGATGAAGGCGGGGTATCCGGACAGCGCTTTCGTCAAGGCGGGGGCGAAGAACGTCAAATACCACCTCGAATATATCGACTGGCTGATCGAGGGGCGGAACTGGCTGGCGGGCGATGAGCTGTCGCTGGCCGATTTCGCGGCGGCGGCGCACCTGAGCTGCCTCGACTATTGCGGCGATTGCCCATGGGACGTCGCGCCCGGGGCGAAGGAATGGTACGCGCGGGTGAAGTCGCGCCCGGCGTTTCGCACGCTCCTCGCCGATCACATTCCCGGCTTCCCGCCCAAGCCGCACTATGCGGATCTGGATTTCTGAACATGGACGGCCTCCGCGCCGCGCTGGAGGCGGAGGCGAAAGCGGTCGGTTTCGCCGCGATGGGTGTGACGACGCCTGACGCGATGCAGACGGAAACCGCGTCCGCGCTCGCCGCTTTCGTCGGCGCGGGACGCCATGGCGAGATGAGCTGGATGGCGGAGCGCATGGGCTGGCGCGGCGACCCGACGGCTCTCTGGCCTGAGGCGCGCTCGGTCATCATGTTGGCGGAGAACTACGGACCGAACGACGATCCGCTCGCAGCGCTCGAGCGAAAAGATCGCGGGACGGTTTCGGTCTACGCGCGGAACCGCGATTACCATGACCTCGTGAAGAAGCGCCTGAAGCGGCTCGGGCGCTGGCTGGTTGACCGGACGGGGGCGGAGATCAAGGTCTTCGTCGACACCGCGCCGGTGATGGAGAAACCGCTGGCGGAGGCGGCGGGCCTCGGCTGGCGGGGCAAGCACACCAACCTCGTCAGCCGCGAACTTGGAAGCTGGTTCTTTCTCGGCGCGATCTTCACAACAGCGGAGATCGCGCCGGATGAACGCCATGAGGATCGCTGCGGCGCGTGTCGTCGCTGTCTCGACATCTGCCCGACGGCGGCGTTTCCCGCGCCCTATCAGTTGGATGCGCGGCGCTGCATTTCCTACCTGACGATCGAGCATAAGGGGCCGATCCCGCGCGAGATGCGCGCGGCGATGGGCAACCGGATTTACGGCTGCGACGATTGCCTCGCGGTCTGCCCCTGGAACAAGTTCGCCGACGCGGCGGCGGAGGCGGGTTACTGGGCGCGGCTCGAGCTGCGTCAGCCGCGCCTCGACCACCTCGCGGCGCTCGACGACGCCGGTTTTCGCGAGGTGTTCGCCGGATCGCCGATCAAGCGCATCGGACGCGACCGTTTCGTTCGCAACGTGCTGATCGCGATCGGCAACTCCGGCGACGCCGAGCTGGCCGCCAGCGCCGAAACCTTGCTGGCGGACCCTTCGCCTTTGGTGCGCGGCGCCGCTGTCTGGGCGCTGCGACGCCTCCTTGGCGATCAGGCTGCGGCCGCGCTTCGGAAGCCGGATCCCGAGATTGAAGCCGAATGGGCCTAAGGTTGCGCGCCTTCGGCGCGCCATAGCGCCTCGTTCTCGCTTCGCTCGTCGTCTCGGCGCGGCGCTTCCCCAGTGACGACAGCGCTCTTTGAAGCCTCGCTATCTGAGTATTTGGAGAAAGCGATGATCAATTGGGCGCGCCCTTTCGAGCATCGCTTTCTCCAAATACTCAAAAAAGGCGATCTTGCGAAGCAAGTCCGCTTCGCCTGAGGAGGAGGCGACCGTCAGGTCGATGACGACGAGGTGAAAGGCGCCGCGCGTCAGCGCGTCCGCTTGGCGAGGGTCACTCGCTCAGGAACATCGCCACCGCTTGGGCGCGATTGCGAACGTCGAGCTTCTCGTAAAGGTTCCGCAGGTGGAACTTCACCGTATTCACGCTGACGCCGAGTTGCTCGGCCAGCTGCACGTTGGTCGCGCCGCCCGCGAGAGAGGCGAGAAGCTCCGTTTCGCGTTTCGTGAGCTGCTCCATCGGCGGCTGACGGCGCGCGGCGGCGGGGAAGTCGGCGCCGCCCGCCGCCGCCGTGGCGATCGCCTGCAGGAGCCGTTCGGGCGGTTCCGACTTGTGGACAAGACCAGCGGCGCCTTCGCGCATCGCGGCGCGCAGGGCCATGTCGGACATCTCCCCGGTGTAGATCACCACTTTGGGCGGGTTCGCCATCGCGCTGATCCGCAGAAGCAGCGACTTGCCGTCGCCGCCCTTAGGCATGACCCAGCCGGAAACGGCGACGTCGACCGGGGCCGCCACCCCGCGTTCGGCGTATTCGCGCAGAAACTCGTCGCCGTCAGCGGCGGACATCACCAGCTCGAACCGTCCGTCTTCGCGCAGCATCTGCGCGAGGCCGCGATGGACCAGCGGGTTCTTGTCGATCACGGCGACGGTGATGACGTCGGAGGCGAGGCGCGCGTTCATGCGCGCCGTTATGGCGCCCCGGTCTTCCCCTGCCAAGCTGCGGCGACCTCAGAGGTTTCTCAGAGCGCGTTTCGCTTAAGGCGTCGGATATGGGACTGGATTTCGGAGGCGAGTTCGGTGCGCTCCTCCGGCGTCAGAAATGCGCCGAGTTCGATCCGCCTGCCGGCGCCGCGGAGCGTCAAGTAACGCTGGACGGCTTTCGTATCTTCGATGTTCACATCGACCCAATAGGGGTTCGCAGACCAGCGTTTGACTGCGCCCGCGGGTTCGCGCCGCTCGACCGCGATGGCGTCGGGCCAGAGCCGCAGCTCCTCCGTCAGTCGCGCGCTGCGGTAGTTCACCTTGAAAAACGCCCAGAGCGCGAAGAGAGCGACGAGCACGTAGGGGACGAGAGCCCAGAGAAAGGGCGTGCCCGCGAAGGCGAGGACGGGGAAGGCCATCGCGGCGGCCGACATCCACATCACCGACCGGAACCCGTCCGGCGAGAGAGAGCGGTGCGGCCAGAGCGTCACTCGCCACACGGGCTCATCCGTCCGCTCGAAAGGGTCGGAAGCGAGAGGGGCGGGCGATTGCTCGCCCGCCCCTTTCAAGTCGTCAGCTGTCACTTGAGCCGCCTAATGCTTCTGCTTGTCCCACATGTCGGGGGTCGGCAGCGTCTCGAAGGTGTGCTCCGGCGGCGGGTTGGGCAGGGTCCACTCCAGCGTGTCGGCATGCTCGCCCCAGTAGGCTTTCTCCTCGACCTTCTTGCCCGCGAAGAGGGTGTAGAAGATGACGCCGATGAAGAAGATCAGCGACAGGCCCGAGAGGAACGCGCCGTAGGACGAGATTTCGTTCCAGTAGGCGTAAGCCTCCGGATAGTCGATGTAGCGGCGCGGCATGCCCTGACGGCCGAGGAAGTGCTGCGGAAAGAAGGTGATGTTCGCGCCGATGAACATCATCCAGAAGTGCACCTTACCCGCCCATTCCGGATACTGGCGACCGGACATCTTGCCGATCCAGTAGTAGATGCCGGCGAAGATGCCGAAGACGGCGCCGAGCGACATCACGTAATGGAAGTGCGCCACGACGTAGTAGGTGTCGTGATAGGCGCGGTCCACGGCGGCCTGGGAGAGGATGATCCCCGTCACGCCGCCCACGGTGAAGAGGAACAGGAAGCCGAACGCCCAGAGCATCGGCGTCTTGAACTCGATCGAGCCGCCCCACATCGTCGCGATCCAGCTGAACACCTTCACGCCCGTCGGCACCGCGATGACCATGGTCGCGAGCATGAAATAGGCCTGCGCGTTCGCGCTCATGCCGACCGTGTACATGTGGTGCGCCCAGACGACGAAGCCGAGCACGCCGATGGCGATCATCGCCCAGACCATCGCGAGATAGCCGAAGATCGGCTTCTTGGCGAAAGTCGAGATGACGTGGCTGATGATGCCGAAGGCCGGGATGATGATGATGTAGACTTCCGGGTGCCCGAAGAACCAGAGGATGTGCTGGTAGAGCACCGGATCGCCGCCGCCCGCCGGGTCGAAGAAGGTCGTCCCGAAATTGCGGTCCGTCAGCAGCATGGTGATCGCGCCCGCCAAAACCGGCAGGGCGAAGAGGATCAGGAAGGCCGTGACCACGATCGACCAGGCGAAGAGCGGCACCTTGAAGAGGCTCATGCCCGGCGCGCGCATGTTCAGGAAGGTCGTGATCATGTTGATCGCGCCGAGGATCGATGAGGCGCCCGAAAGGTGGACCGCGAAGATCGCGAGATCCATCGACCAGCCCTGCTCATTGGTCGAGAGCGGCGCATAGAGCACCCAGCCGACGCCGGAGCCCGCCTGACCATTGCCGCCCGGCATTATGACGGAGAGAACCGCCAGCGTCGCGCCGGCGAAGAACATCCAGAAGGAGAGGTTGTTCATCCGCGGGAACGCCATGTCCGGCGCGCCGATCATCAGCGGCATGAAGTAGTTGCCGAAACCGCCGAAGAGCAGCGGAATGACCACGAAGAACATCATCAGGATGCCGTGGCCCGTGATCATCACGTTCCACAAATGACCGTTTGGCGTGCATTCGGACTGCTGCGAGAGGATCGAAGCCCCCTCGAGGCACATGTACTGAACGCCCGGCTCCATCAGCTCGAGGCGCATGTACATCGTGAAGGCCACCGAGATGATCCCGAGGATCGACGCGGTGAAGATGTAGAGGATGCCGATGTCCTTGTGGTTCGTCGACATGAACCACCGGGTGAAGAAACCCGGCGACGGATGATGTGCGTCGTGCGCGGCGGCGTCTGCCATCTTGCAACTCCTAAGACTGCGCGTAGGCCGCCATGTCCCCCACGGCGGAATTACAAAAGGAATAGCCAATCGAAGCGATAGGCTCAAGGCGAAGAGACCGCCCAAGGTGCGGCGAAGGCGCGCTAATGGGGGCGAAAAAACGCGCAAATGCATGATGTTGCCTGAACTCGCCGTTAACATCTCCCGCATCTGGCGGGATTGCGCCCGTTGACCTGCCGGTTGACCTCACGCCCCGGGCCGTCACACGGTCGGCGGAACGAAAAAGGGAGACAGCCGATGCCAGCGCGCCATCACGAGCGAATCTACGACGACATCACCCAGACGATCGGCGGCACGCCGCTCGTGAAGTTCAGCCGCATCGCCGCGGACGCGGGCGTCAGCGCGGAAATCTGCGGCAAGCTGGAGTTCTTCAACCCGATCGCCTCGGTGAAGGATCGCATCGGCGTTTCGATGATCGACGATCTGGAGGCGTCGGGCCGCCTGAAGCCCGGCGGGACGCTGATCGAGCCGACGTCCGGCAACACCGGCATCGCGCTCGCCTTCACTGCGGCGGCGCGGGGGTATCGCATGATCCTCTGCATGCCCGAATCGATGTCCATCGAACGCCGCAAGATGCTGGCTCTGCTCGGGGCGGAGCTGGAGCTGTCCCCTGCGGGCGAAGGGATGAAGGGCGCCATCGCGCGGGCTGAAGAGCTCGCGGCGGAGATCGACTGCGCGATCATTCCCCAGCAGTTCGCCAACCCGGCGAACCCCGCGATCCACATCAAGACGACGGCGGAGGAGATCTGGGGCGACACCGGCGGGAAGGTCGACGTCTTCATCTCCGGCGTCGGCACCGGCGGCACGATCACCGGGGTCGGGAGCGTTCTCAAAGAGCGCAACCCGAACGTGAAAGTCGTGGCGGTCGAGCCCGAAGACAGCCCGGTTCTCTCTGGCGGCGGGCCGGGTCCGCACAAGATTCAGGGGATCGGCGCCGGGTTCGTGCCCGATATCCTCAACCGCGACGTCATCGACGAGGTGCTGACCATCGGCAACGAGACCGCCTTCGACACCGCCCGCAAACTGGCGGCGATGGAGGGGGTTCCGGGCGGCATCTCCTCGGGCGCGGCGGTTGCGGCGGCGCTGGAGATCGCGGAGCGGCCGGACATGGCGGGCAAGCGGATCGTCGTCATCATCCCCAGCTTCGCCGAACGCTATCTGTCCACGGCGCTTTTCGAAGGTCTGTGATCTGAGCAACCTGCGATGGACTCGCGGCGCGGGCGCTCTATCCTGCGCCGCGAGAGCGAACGGAGCGGCGACCTATGGCCGAAAACTTCTCCCCTGAGCAGCTGGAGCGCTATGCGCGCCATATCGTGATGCGGGAAATCGGCGGCGCGGGTCAGCGTCGGCTCCGCGGCGCCAAGGTTCTGGTAGTCGGCGCCGGCGGCCTTGGCTCGCCCGCGATCATCTATCTGGCGGCGGCGGGCGTCGGTACGATCGGCATCGTCGACGACGACGTGGTCTCGCTCTCCAACCTTCAGCGCCAAGTGATCCATACGACCGATCGCATTGGCCAGTCGAAGGCGGAGAGCGCGGCGCAGACCGTCCGCTCGATCAACCCGAACGTTCATATCCGCCTGCATCAGACGCGCCTGACCGACGAGAACATCGACGCGATCATCAAGCCCTATCGGCTGGTGATCGACGGCTCGGACAATTTCGCGACCCGCTACATGGTGAACCGCAAATGCGTGGAGCGGGACGTGACCCTCGTCTCCGCCGCGCTCTCCCCGTGGGAGGGTCAGCTCTCCGTCTTCAAACCGTGGGAGGGCGGGCCCTGCTACGAATGCGTCTTCCCGGAGCCGCCTGCGGACGGGCTGGTGCAAACCTGCTCCGCCGTCGGGGTGCTCGGCCCCCTGGCGGGCGTGATGGGCTCGATGGTGGCGGCGGAAACGATGAAGGACATCACGCTTTCGGGTCGCTCGCTGAAGAACCGGATGATCGTCTACAACGCTCTGGAAGGAGAGACGCGCACCTTCGCCATCGAAAAGCGCGCCTGCTGCAAGGCCTGCGCGCCCTGATCGGCCTTGGCGGCGCGCGGCGTCGCCATACCTCCCCGCCATGAACCTCATCGAAAGTTTCGGCCCCGACGCGCGCGCGGCGGTGATCGGCGCCGGCGGCGGCGTGGGCGCCGCCCTCGCCGACCGTCTCGCCGCCGCCCCGAACGTCGCGGAGGTCGTGCGCATGGCGCGCTCGGGCGGCGACATGGCGCTCGATCTGACGAACGAAGCCTCCATCGCGGCGGCCGCGGAGGCCGTCGGCGACCTTCATCTCGTCATTTGCGCGGCGGGCGTGCTCCATGGATCGAACTTCGAGCCGGAGAAGACGTGGCGCGCGCTCGACCCCGCGGCGATGGCTGAGGTCATGGCCGTCAACGCCGTCGGCCCCGCGCTCCTCGCGAAGCATTTCCTGCCGCGCCTGCCCAAGGGCCGCAAAACCGCCTTCGCCGCGCTGTCGGCCCGGGTCGGGTCCATCGGAGACAACCGGCTCGGCGGCTGGGTCTCTTATCGCGCGTCGAAGGCGGCGCTCAACCAAGTGATCCGCACCTTCTCCATAGAACTCGCCCGAAAGCGGCCCGAGGCGCTGATCGTCGGCCTCCACCCCGGCACGGTGGACACCGGCCTCTCCGAACCTTTCCAGCGCGGCCATGACCTCTTCACGCCCGCGCAGTCGGCCGAATACCTCCTGAAGGTGCTCGACGGTCTGACGGCTGAAGACAGCGGCGGCGTCTTCGCCTGGGACGGCGACCGCATTCCCGACTGATCCGCCCATCGCTTTCTCCAAATACTCAAGGCGGGCGCAGCCCGTCGCGGGCGAGGAGGCGGCTCCCGAAGGGGGCTCCGACGAGGCCGCCCCCGGCTCGACCGAAGGGCGGATGCGCTACCTCTCCGCCTCGATGATCCTGAGCGCTTCGCGGTGCAGAGCCGCGCTCGCGGAGGCGACGATCGGCCCGGCGTATGAGAAGTCCGGCGCCCGCCCGTCCCAAGCGGTGATGACGCCGCCCGCCTCGCGCACGACGGGAACCAGCGCGCAGATGTCGAAGGGCTCCAGATCCGGGCCGTTCAGCGCCAGATCGACCCGCCCCCGCGCCAGGGAGCCGTAGGCGAGACAGCCGCCGTCGAAACTCGCAATCGCCGCGGCCGAGGCGAGCCGCTCGAAAGCGCCGCGCTCCGCCGGACCGAACGACAGCGGGTTCGCCAGAGCGATGGAAGCCGAGTCGAAATCGTCCCGCCCGCTGACCCGGATCCCGCGTCCGTTCAGCGTCGCGCCCCTGCCTTCGACGCCGACGTGCCGGGCGCGGGCGAGCGGTTGGTCGATGACCCCGAGAACGGGCTCGCCGTCGCGGCAAAGCGCGATCAGAACGCCCCAGTTCATCAGGCGCGCGCCGAACTGGCGCGTCCCATCGATCGGATCGATCACCCAGCTGAAAGCGCTTGGCCCCACGTCTTCGCCGAATTCTTCGCCGAGGATCCCGTGACCCGGATGCCGCGCGCGGATCATGTCCCGCAAGCGGGCCTCGATCTCGGTATCGGCGACCGTGAGTGCGGAGCCGTCCGGTTTGAACGTCGTCTCCGCCTCGCCGAACCAGACCTTCCGCGCGATCTGCCCCGCAGCGTCGGCCAGGGCATGCGCCGTTTCAATCAGATCGTCCACTCGCTCGCTCCTTCGCCCCTCGCGCGTCCACGCGCCGCGCCCGGCCCGCACTAGCGGGCGCAGCCGCACCGCCCTATAACGCAGTCGAACAACGGAGGCGCCTCTTGTTCCCGCACCGACACCTTCTCGGCATCGAAAACCTCTCGCCCGCCGACATCGCGTCGATCCTCGACGTGGCGGAGGAATATGTCGAGCTGTCGCGCCAACGGGACAAGAAGCGGGCGATCCTGAAGGGCCTCACCCAGATCAACATCTTCTTCGAGAACTCGACGCGCACGCAGGCGAGTTTCGAGCTGGCGGGCAAGCGCCTCGGGGCCGACGTGATGAACATGTCGCTCAAATCCTCCTCCATCGCCAAGGGAGAGACGCTGATCGACACGGCGGTGACGCTGAACGCGATGCACCCCGATCTTCTGGTCGTCCGGCACCAGAATTCCGGCGCCGTCGCCTTGCTGGCGCAGAAGGTGAACTGCTCCGTCATCAACGCAGGCGACGGGCGGCACGAACACCCGACGCAAGCGCTTCTCGACGCGCTCACCATCCGCCGCCACAAGGGTCGTCTGCACAGGCTGAACATCGCGATCTGCGGGGACGTGAACCACTCCCGCGTCGCGCGCTCCAACATCATCCTTCTGAACAAGATGGAGAACCGGGTCCGCATCATCGCCCCGCCGACGCTCATGCCCACCGGCATCGAGAAGATGGGCGTCGAGCCCTACACGGATATGGAGGAAGGGCTGAAAGACGTCGACGTCGTCATGATGCTCCGCCTCCAGAAGGAGCGGATGCAGGGCGCCTTCATCCCCTCCATGCGCGAATACTACCACCGCTTCGGGCTGGACCGCGAAAAGCTCGCGCTCGCCAAGGACGACGCCATCGTCATGCATCCCGGCCCGATGAACCGGGGCGTCGAGATCGACCCCGATGTCGCCGACGACCCCGAACGCTCCGTCATTCAGGAGCAGGTGGAGATGGGCGTCGCCGTCCGCATGGCGGTGATGGATCTTCTGGCGCGCAACATCCCGAACGCTGGAGCGGACGCGGCGTGATGGACCTGATCCTCGCATACCTCCCCTATTTCGCCGCCGTCTACGGCGCGATGCTGGCGGTTTATTTCGCCTTCGGGACGATCGCGGAAAGGTATGTCGCCGCCCACCCGGAGCGGAAGATCCAGCCCGAGCGCGAGGGGCTGAAGCGCAAGCGAGCGGAGATCGTCGCCTCACTCAAGGCGCTCGCCATGTCCGCCTTCCTGATGTCGGCGGGCTATTTCTCGCAAACGCGGGGCTGGACCCTGGCGCCGATGGACCTCTCCATCTGGTCCTTCGTCCTCTGGTTCGTCATCGCGCTGGTGATCTTCGACGCCTGGTTCTACTTCGGCCATCGCCTCCTGCACTGGGGGCCGATGTACCGCTTCCACGCCGAGCATCATAAGTCGGTCGCACCGACGGTCTGGTCGAACGACTCGTCGGGCGTCGTCGACACCTTCATCGAACACTCGTTCTACTTCGTCGTCTGGTTCGTCTTCCCGGTCCCGGCGCTCTCGATCTTTGCGCTGAGGCTCTTCGACCAGATCAGCGGCATGATCGGCCATTCGGGGTTCGAGTTCTTCGCCGGCCCCACCTCACGCCGCCCCTGGCCGATGATCTGCACAACTTTCCACGACCTGCATCACAGCCGGTTCACCTACAACTACGGCAACATCTTCTCCATCTGGGACCGCATGCTCGGCACGACGCACCCGCGCTATGACGACATGGTGAAGGAGATGGAGAGCGCAGACCCGGCCAAAGTGAAGATCTGATGACCGACCTCATCCTCTCCAACGCCCGCCTCATCGACCCCGAGAGCGGCTATGACGGGCCGGGCGCGGTGCGCATCCGCTCCGGTTTGATCGCTGACGTGGCGCAAGGCGCGGCGCCCGAAGCGCCGAAGGGCGCGACGGTGGTGGATTGCGGCGGCAAGCCACTGGCGCCAGGGATCGTCGACATGCGCGTCTTCGTCGGCGAGCCGGGCGAGCGGCACAAGGAAAGCTACCGCAGCGCCGGGGCCGCCGCCGCCGCCGGGGGCGTGACCACCATCGCGGCCCAGCCCGACACCGACCCCGCCATCGACGACCCGGCATGGCTCGAGTTCGCGCAGCGCCGGGCCGAGGTCTCCGCCGTCAACGTCGCCCCGATGGCGGCGCTCACCAAGGGGCTTCAGGGCCGAGAGATGGCGGAATACGGCTTCCTGATGGACGCCGGAGCGATCGCCTTCACCGACGCCTCCAATCCGATTGCGGACCCGACGGTGTTCCGCAACTGCCTCGACTACGCCAATTCGCTCGGCGCGCTCGTCGTCCACCATCCGCAGGACCCTGCGATGGCGACAGAGGGATGCGTGACGGAGAGCCATTTCGCCGCCAAGCTGGGCTTGCCCGGCATTCACCCGATGGCGGAGCGGATGATGCTCGCCCGCGACATGGCGTTGGTGGAGATCACGGGCGCGCGCTACCACGCCGACCAGATCACCACTCGCGCCGCGCTCGACGTGATACGGCGGGCGAAGGACAAGGGGCTGCGCGTCACATGCGGGGTGAGCCACCACCATTTCAACCTCAACGAGTTCGATCTGGAGGACTACCCGACCTTCTTCAAACTCGATCCGCCTCTCCGGGAGGAAGAGGACCGTCAGGCCGTCGCAGAGGCGGTGGCGGAGGGTCTGATCGACGTCGTCTGCTCCTCCCACCGCCCGCAGGATGAGGAATCCAAACGCCAGCCCTTCGAGATCGCCGCCGTCGGCGCGGTAGGGCTGGAGACGCTCCTGCCGGGGGCGCTGAAGCTCTTCCATGACGGGCTGACGACCCTGCCGCAGCTCTTCGAGCGCCTGAGCCTCGCGCCCGCGCGTCTCCTCGGGCTTGATTGCGGGCGATTGGCGCCGGGCGCTCCGGCGGATCTCGTGCTGTTCGATCCGGACGAACCCTATGTGCTCGACCGTTACGCGCTCAATTCAAAATCGAAGAACACGCCTTTCGACCGCCGCCTGATGACGGGCCGCGCGCTCAATACATGGGTCGGCGGCTGGCAGGTTCACGGGGCATGACCTTCGCGGAACAGCTCGCGACGCTCCTTCCCCAGGTGATGAGCTGGGAGCGGGGTTGGCCTTATTTCCTCGGCGCGCTGGTTTTTGGCTATCTATGCGGGTCGATCCCGTTCGGGGTGCTGGTGGCGCGGGTCTTCGGACTTGGGAACCTCCGCGAGATCGGGTCGGGCAATATCGGCGCGACCAATGTTCTCCGCACCGGATCGAAGAAGGCCGCGGCGGCGACGCTGGCGTTGGACATGGCGAAGGGCTGGGTTCCGGTTGCGGTGATGTTGTCCATGTACGGCGACCTGACCGCCCAACTGGCGGGGATCGGCGCGTTTCTCGGGCACCTTTTTCCGGTTTGGCTGAGGTTTCAGGGCGGCAAGGGGGTCGCGACCTTTCTTGGCGTGATCCTCGGGTTCAGCTTTTTCGCTGGTCTGTTGTGCTGCGCAGCGTGGCTGGTCACTGCGGCGCTCTTCCGGATCTCTTCGCTTGCGGCGCTGATCATGTCCCTGACGGCGCCGGTGTGGCTCTGGGCGATGGGGGAGCGGGGCGCGGTCTGGGCGGCGGTGATCCTGATCGTGATGATCTGGAACAAGCATGCAGAGAATATCTCGCGGCTCCGGTCAGGGACTGAGCCGAAGATCGGGGCGAAGTAGGCTCTTCTAGGAGCCTGGTTTTCAGACAAGCCAGTTTAAGCTGAAGTGCGGGTGCTACCGCGCTTACCGATTGATGCTGGATAATTTGTCAGAAATCCGGATTTCTAACATTCCTTAACTGACCGTAACGCCCCGGCTCCCGAACAGCCCGTGTTAATGCAAATTTTACGAAACTCGGCGCTATTTTCGGGAATGACCGCCGCCCCGCATGATACGGACGCCGACCGCCTCGCCTGGTTGCGCTTAACGCGCAGTCGCAATGTCGGCCCCGCCACCTTCGCCCGGCTTATGGCGCGCTACGCATCGGCGGCGAAAGCGCTCGAAGCGCTGCCCGATCTCGCGGCGCGCGGCGGCGAAGCGCGCTACCAGATTTGCTCAGAACGGCAGGCGGCGGAGGAGATGGAGCGCGCGGCCCGATCAGGCGCGCGCATGTTGCGGCTCGGCGAGCCGGCGTATCCAGCTGAGCTCGCGGCTATCGACGACCCCCCTCCTTTTCTCTGGGCGTTTGGCGACGTCTCTCTGGACGCCCGCGATGCGGTTGCGGTGATCGGGGCGCGGAACGCGTCGTCTCTCGGGTTGAGGATCGCGCGGACGCTGGCTGCGGACATTGGCGCCGCCGGCTACGTCATCGCCTCAGGTTTCGCGCGCGGCGTGGATGCGGCGGCGCATGAGGCGTCGGTCGAGACCGGGACAGTGGCGGTGATGGCCGGGGGCGTCGACCACATCTACCCAAAGGAAAACCAGGCGCTCTACGCCAGGCTGCGGGAACAGGGCCTCATCCTCTCCGAAGCCCCCATGGGACTGCAGCCGCAAGGGCGGCATTTCCCGCGCCGCAACCGCATCGTCTCCGGTCTGTCGAAGGGCGTCGTTCTGGTGGAGGCCGCATCGCGCTCCGGCACGCTGATCACCGCCCGCTTCGCTCTGGAGCAGGGGCGGGAGGCGATGGCGGTTCCCGGCTCCCCGCTCGATCCGCGCGCGGCCGGGTGCAACGACCTTATCCGCCAGGGCGGCGCCTTGATCCGCTCCGCCGACGATGTGATCGAGGCGTTGGCGGCGCCGCGTACGATATCGCTCCATGAAAGCGTCGAACCCTTCGACCGGCGAGAGGAGGCCCGTGAGGCCGCGGATCCGCCTACCGACCTCGCCGCCCGCGCCGTCGATATGCTCGGCCCGTCTCCGGTCGAAGCCGATGGCCTCGCGCGCGATCTCGGGGTCGACCCCGCTCATCTCTCCGCCGCGCTCCTCGAGATGGAGCTCGCGGGTCTCATCGAAAGGCGCTCGGGCGGCCTGATCGCCCGCGTGAGTTGACGGCCCCAGGCCTGTTCCTTCACTCTTCTCAAAATACTCCCGCCGGAGGCGTCCGCCCCCTCCATAAGCGGAAAGGCTAGGGGCGGAGCGCCATCGGCGAGCCGCGCCGCGAAGCGGCGACGAGCCGCCATCGCGCGGCCCGGCAGGGCCGCGCAATCGCGCTTTACATGTTGGGGTAGTTGGGCCCCGACCCGCCCTGCGGCACGACCCAGGTGATATTCTGGCTCGGGTCCTTGATATCGCAGGTCTTGCAGTGGACGCAGTTCTGCCCGTTGATCTGGAAGCGCGGGTTCGACCCGTCGTCGTCCCGAACGATCTCGTAGACGCCCGCCGGGCAATATCGCTGAGCGGGCTCCGCGTATTTCGGCAGGTTCGTGCCGACCGGGATGCTGTCGTCGGAGAGCACCAGATGCGTCGGCTCGTCGTCCTCGTGATACGTGCCGGAGAACGAGACGTTCGTCAGGCGGTCGAAGCTGATCACGCCGTCCGCTTTCGGATACTCGATCGGCGCGTGCTTGGAGGCTTCCTCCGTCGCCGCCGCATCGGATTTGCCGTGGGCGATGGTGCCGAAGAGCGAGAAGCCGAATAGGTTGTTGGTCCACATGTCGAGACCGCCAAGCGCCAGCGACGCCGTCAGCCCCCACTTGGACCACATCGCCTTGACGTTGCGGACCGCCTTCAGATCCTTCGCAATCGGGCCGGAGCGGACGTCGCTCTCATACGCCGTCAGCTCGTCGCCCGCGCGGCCCGCCTGAATCGCTTCATAAGCCGCTTCGGCCGCCGCCTTGCCCGAAAGCATCGCGTTATGGTTGCCCTTGATCCGAGGCACGTTGACCATCCCGGCGGAGCAACCAAGGAGCGCGCCGCCCGGGAAGGCGAGCTTCGGCATGGACTGCCAGCCGCCCTCGGTGATCGCGCGGGCGCCGTAGGCGACGCGCTTGCCGCCCTCCAGCACCTCGGCGATGGCCGGGTGATGCTTGAAACGCTGGAACTCCATGTAGGGGAAAAGATGCGGGTTCTTGTAGTTCAGGTGCACGACGAAGCCGACGTAAACCTGATTGTTCTCAAGGTGATACATGAAGGAGCCACCCCCGGCGTTGGAGCCGAGCGGCCAGCCCATCGTGTGGGTGACCTGACCGAGCTTGTGCTTGGCCGGGTCGACCTCCCAGATCTCCTTCATGCCGATGCCGTATTTCTGGACGTCGCTGTCGGCGTCCAGCTTCCAGTGGGCGATGGCCTGCTTGGAGAGCGACCCGCGCACTCCCTCGGCGAGGAAGACGTATTTGCCGTGCAGCTCCATCCCCGGTTCGTAGCCGGGACCCGGGGTTCCGTCCTTCTGGCGCCCGAACTCGCCCGCGACGACGCCTTTCAGCTCGCCATTCTCTCCCATGACCAGCTCCGAGCAGGCCATGCCGGGGAAGATCTCGACGCCCAGCTCCTCTGCGTGTTCCGCCATCCAGCGGCAGACATTGCCCATGGAGACGATGTAGTTGCCGTGGTTGTTCATCAGCGGCGGCATCGGGAAGTTGGGGATGCGCAGCTCCCCCGCTTCGCCGAGGACGAGGAACTTGTCCTCCGTCACCGGCGTGTTGAGCGGCGCGCCGCGCTCTTTCCAGTCGGGGATCAGCGCGTCGAGACCGCAGGGGTCGAGCACCGCGCCTGAGAGGATATGGGCGCCAACCTCGGAGCCTTTCTCAAGGACGACCACGTTCAGGTCGGCGTCCAGTTGCTTCAGCCGGATCGCCGCGCTGAGGCCCGCAGGGCCGGCGCCGACGATGACGACGTCGTATTCCATCGCTTCGCGTTCAATCTCGCTCATGTTCTGACGCCTTTTCCCTACCGGCCGCTTTCACCGCGGCATTTAGGGCGGGACGCCCTTACCGGTCAATTCCGACGCGACGTAGGGCCGCGTCCGCCGCTATGTGACGCAAATCATCGCCGTTCCCGTTCGAACGCGTAGGCTCGCCTCGGTTTCTATCTGGGGCCGCTATCGATTGACGCGTTTGGAGGAGGGGTGGGTTTCGATGAATTTCGCATTGATCAAAAGCCGAATGGCGCTTCTCGCTGCGATGGCCTGCGCCGCCATCGCCTCAGCGAGCGAAGCGCAAGCGCAGGCGCAGCGCATCTGCATAGAGGAGGTGAGCGGGGTCTGCCTCAAATATGCGACGCGGGAGGCAGGCGACGCGACCAAGCCGAAGGCGAGCGCCGCACTTTCGCCCGCCGCGCGCAACGAGCGCGGGCTTCGACTTTCCCGCGAAGACAGGAAGGCGGCGCAGCGCGGTCTCGCCGCAGGCGCGTTTTACGGCGGCTCCATAGACGGCGCTTTCGGTCCGCAGTCGCGGCGGGCGATCGCCGCCTGGCAACGGGCGAACGGCTTCACGGCGAGCGGCTATCTGGCCGAAGGACAAGTCGCACTGCTCTCAGACGCCGGGCGCGCCGATGGTGAGAGCGGCGCGGGCGAAGTTTTCACGCAAAGCATCGAAGTCGACAAAGAGTCGACCATGACCGTCACTGTGACTCGGCTGTCGGCGACGGAGGCCGAGTTGAAATTGACGATCTCCTCCATGGCGCGAAACGGGCCGAACTATCCCTTTGAGAACAGCTGTCGCATCCCGCTGGACGCCGCCTTTTCATGTCGTTTGCGGGATGAACTGGGTCGCAGCCGCAATCGGACGCCGTCGATGAGCGGGTCATGGTCGCGGCGAGAGGTGTCTGGCCAGCTGCCTAAAGTGTCCGTTTTCTCCACGGGGAGCGCGAGCTTCGGCACGACGTCGTTTAAGATGTGGTGAGCTAGTCCCCCCGAACCCAGCGGCGAAAAGGTCAGTTAACCTGACGAAAGGTGGGCGGAGCCCTCTGGACTCCTCTGCTGAGGTTTTTACTGTTTGGTCAGAGCCGCGCGGGGTGAATGCGCGGACAATCAACAGATGACCAACTAGGAGAGACCAGATGCGAAACACAACGCTTCTCGGCGCCTCGCTCATCGCACTGATGGCGGCGGCGCCGGCATCGGCGGAGAACGTGCTGCGCTGGACCAGCCAGGGCGACGCCCTGACGATGGACCCCCATTCCCAGAACGAGGGGCCGACCAACGCGATGAACGGGCAGATCTATGAATCGCTCGTCGCCCGCGATCCGGCGCTGAACCTCGTCCCCGAGCTCGCCACCAGCTGGGAAGCCGGCGCGGACGGCTGGGTTTTCAACCTCCGTCAGGGCGTGAAGTTCCAGGACGGCGCCGACTTCACCGCCGAAGACGTCGTCTACTCCTTCGAGCGCGCCAAGCACGAAGCCTCCGACTTCAAGGAACAGGCGAAGAGCGTCGCTTCGGTCGAGGTGATCGACGATTACACGGTCAAGCTCGTCACCGACGGCCCGAACCCCATCCTGCCGAACCAGCTGACCTCCATCCTCATGATGGACAAGGGCTGGGCGGAGGCGAACAACGTCGTCGCGCCGCAGGACTTCAAGGCCGAGGAAGAGACCTTCGCCGTTCGCAACGCCAACGGCACGGGCCCCTACGCGCTCACCAGCCGCGCGCCGGACGAGCTGACGGTTCTGACCAAGAACGCCGACTGGTGGGGCTGGGGCGAAGTGCCGGGCAATATCGACAAGATCGAGTATCGCCCGATCACCAACGCCGCGACCCGCGTCGCCGCGCTGCTCTCGGGCGAGGTCGACTTCGTGCTCGACCCGCCGCTGCAGGACATCAAGCGCATCGAGGCGACCGAGGGTCTGGACGTTCAGACCGTCGCGCAGATCCGCTCGATCTTCTTCGGCATGGATCAGGGCATCGACGATCTCCGCACCGCCAGCGTCGAGGGCAACCCGTTCAAGGACGTGCGCGTCCGCGAAGCCTTCAACCTCGCCATGGACAAGGACGCCATCCAGCGCGTCGTGATGGAGGGGCTGTCCTTCCCCACCGGCATGATCACGCCGCCGGGCGTTCTGGGCAACACGCCGGACAACGACGCGACCTACGGCTTCGACGTGGAGCGGGCGAAGGCGCTGATGGCGGAGGCGGGCTACGGCGACGGCTTCTCCATCCAGCTCGATTGCCCGAACAACCGCTACAACAACGACGAGAAGATCTGTCAGGCGGCGGTCGCCATGCTGGCGAAGATCGGCGTCGAGGTGAAGCTGGACGCGATCCCGAAGGCGCAGCACTTCCCGAAAATCCAGAAGCGCGAGACGGACTTCTACATGCTCGGCTGGGGCGTTCCGACGCTCGATAGCCATTACGTCTTCTCGTACCTCCTGGACGGCGAAGGTTCGTGGAACGCCACGGGTTACGACAACGCCAAGGTCAATGAGATCACGGCGGCGATCACCTCCGAGATCGACATCGACAAGCGCACCGCGATGATCGAAGAGGCCTGGGACATCATCAAGGCCGACAAGCCTTACGTCCCGCTGCACCACCAGGTCCTCGCCTGGGGCGTGTCGGAAGGCTTCGACATTCCGATCGCGGCTGACGATGCGCTTCGTCCGCGCTACGTCGTCAAGAAATAAGACCTTGTCCGGGGCGGCTTCGGCCGCCCCGGCCTCTTTCCGGGTCCCGATATGTTCGCATTCATCCTGAGGCGTCTGGCGCAGTCGCTGCTGGTCATGGCCGTGGTTTCGGCCATCAGCTTTTCGCTGTTCAATTTCGTGGGCGACCCGGTGAACAACATGGTCGGGCAGGATGCGACGCGCGAGCAGCGCATCGAGATCCGGCAGCAGCTTGGGCTCGATGATCCGATCCTCGTCCAGTACGGGCGGTTCATGGGCAACCTCCTTGAGGGGGATTTCGGCCTCTCCTACCGGATCAAGCGGCCGGTGGATCAGCTTATTCTGGAGCGTCTGCCCGCGACGCTCGAGCTTGTTTTCGTCTCCGCGATCATCGCGCTGGTCGTCGGCATCGGGCTTGGGGTCTATACCGGCATCCGGCGAAACTCCTGGATCAGCCGGGCGGTGCTGTCGACTTCTCTGGTGGGCGTCAGCCTGCCGACCTTCATCATCGGCATCGCTCTCATATACATCTTCGCCGTCAACCTGCGCTGGCTGCCCTCCTCCGGGCGCGGCGGGCTGGTGGAGCTTGGGTGGTGGCGCACCTCCCTTCTCACCATCGACGGCTGGCGGTCCATCATCCTGCCGGCGATCACGTTGTCGCTCTTCCAGCTGACGCTGATCCTTCGCCTCGTCCGGGCGGAGATGCTGGAGGTGATGCGCACCGACTTCATCAAATTCGCCCGCGCTCGCGGCCTCGCGGAGCGCGCCATAAATTTCGGCCATGCGCTGCGCAACACGCTTGTGCCGGTCATCACGATCATCGGGCTGAACATCGGCGGGCTGATCGCGTTTTCGGTAATCACGGAGACGGTGTTCCAGTGGCCGGGCACGGGGCTGATGTTCATTCAGGCGGTCGACTTCGTCGACGTGCCGATCATGGCGGCGTACCTCGTCTTCGTCGCGCTTCTCTTCGTCATCATCAACCTCGTGGTCGACATCCTCTACTTCGTCGTCGATCCGCGCATCCGGCTGGGGGACTGAGCTCATGAGCGTCATGGAGACCCCGCCGCCGAGCCGCTGGACGCGGATCAAGGACAACGACATCTTCTGGTCGTTCATCAATTCGCCGGGCGCGATGCTCGCAGCCGCAGTGACGGCGCTGGCGATCCTCGCCTGTTTCGCGGCGCCGCTTATCGCGCCCTTCGATCCGTTCGATCCCTCTCAGATATCGCTCTGGGACGGCAAGCTGCCGCCGGCATGGGCGGATGGGGGGCAGTCGCAATACCTGCTCGGCACCGACAATCAGGGCCGGGACATGCTCTCGACCATTCTCTATGGCGGGCGGCTTTCGATCATCGTCGGCCTCGCCGCGGTCTGTTTCGGCATGGTGCTGGGCGTGATGCTGGGCGTGATCTCCGGTTACGTTGGCGGCGCGACGGATTCGGTGATCATGCGGATCGCCGACGTGCAGCTGACCATTCCGGGCATCCTCCTAGCGATCCTGATCAACGGCATCGGGCGGGCGTTTCTGCCAGTGGAGGTGCGGGACGATTTCGCGATCTACGTCGTCATCATCGCCATCGGTCTTTCGGACTGGCCGCAATTCGCCCGCGTGGCGCGCGGCGCGACGCTGGTCGAGGCGAACAAGGAATACGTGCAGGCGGCGCGGGTCATCGGCCTGCCGGGCTGGCTGATCATGCTCCGCCATATCCTGCCGAACACGCTCCGCCCGGTGCTGGTGATCGCCACGATCGGCCTCGCGCTCGCGATCATCGCGGAGGCGACGCTGTCCTTCCTCGGCCAGGGCATCCCGCCGACGACGCCGTCGCTCGGCACGCTGATCCGGGTCGGGAACGAGTATCTCTTCTCCGGCCTCTGGTGGATCACCTTCTTCCCCGCCATCGCGCTCGTCGTCCTCGTCTTCGCCGTAAACCTGCTCGGCGACTGGATGCGCGACGCGTTGAACCCGAAGCTGCGCTGATGAGATCCCGGTTTCCAAACGGACGCGCTGCGCGCGACGCCTTTTTGAGTGGCGCGCTGACGCGCGCGGCCTCCGGCAGGACGAATTCGCAAGCGAATTCGTCTTTGGATATTTCGGGAGCAAAGAAGATGGAGGCTGCGCGATGAGCGGAGCGGAATTGCTTCGGATCGACGGGCTCGACGTTGAGTTTCCGACCCGGCGCGGGACGGTGAAGGCGGCGCGGGGCGTTTCGCTTACCGTGAAGCCGGGCGAGGTGCTGGGGTTGGTCGGAGAGTCCGGCGCCGGCAAGTCCACGATCGGCAACGCGATCATCGACCTTCTGGAGCGGCCTGGTCGGGTCGCGAAAGGGTCGATCATGTTCGAGGGGGAGGAGCTGCGCGGGCGGACCGAGGACGAGATGCGCAAGATCCGGGGCGACCGGATCGGCATGATCTTTCAGGACCCGCAGACTTCCCTCAACCCGCTGATGACGGTCGGTCAGCAGCTGGTAGAGACCATCGAAAAGACCCTCGGCGTGAAGGGCGGCAAGGCGGAGGCGCGCGCGGTTGAGCTTCTAGAGCAGGTCGGCATCACCGAGGCGAAGGCGCGCCTGCGCGCCTATCCGCACCAGTTTTCGGGCGGTATGCGCCAGCGCGTCGTCATCGCGCTCGCGCTCGCGGGCGACCCCGACCTGATCATCGCGGATGAGCCGACGACGGCGCTCGACGTGTCGATCCAGAAGCAGATCCTCGACCTGATCAAGCAGCTCTGCGTCGAGCGGCGGCTCGGCGTCATCATCGTCACCCACGATATCGGGGTGATCGCGGAGATCGCGGATCGCGTCGCGGTCATGTATCGCGGCGAGGTGGTGGAGACGGGCGAGGTCGCGCAAATCCTCCACGCGCCGAAGCACGAATACACCAAATCGCTGATCGCCGCCGTGCCGCGAGCGGATGTGAAGCTGCATCGCTTCGCCTCCGTCGACTATATCGAAGGCGGCGGGGCGGCGCATCGGCGGATCGACATCTCCAATCACTGGCTCGGCGCGTCGAAGGATCACCGGGGCGGCGACAAGGCGATCGAGATCGAGAACCTGAACCTGTCCTTCGTCCTCCAGAAGGCGGTCCTGAAGAAGAACCGCAAGATGCTGAAGGCGGTCGACGACGTCTCCTTCACCGTGAAGGAGGGGGAGACCTTCGGCCTCGTCGGCGAGAGCGGGTCGGGCAAGTCCACCGTCGCGCGGCTCATCGCGGGGCTCTACCGGCCCGACAGCGGCATGATCCGGGTGATCGGGCAGGACGTCGCGACCAAGCCGAAATCGCCGGAGGCGGTGCAGGCGCGCCGCGCGCTCCAGATGATCTTCCAGGACCCCTATTCGTCGCTCAATGCGCGGATGCGGGTGATGGATATCGTGGCGGAGCCGATCCGGTTCTACCGCCTCACCGACAGCGAGGCGGAGACGAAGCGGATCGTCGGCGACCTGCTGGACCATGTCGGCCTCGGCGCCGCCGCGGCGCTCAGGTACCCGCATGAGTTCTCCGGCGGGCAACGCCAGCGCATCTCCATCGCGCGGGCGCTGGCGTCGCGGCCGCGCATCCTGATCTGCGACGAGCCGACTTCAGCGCTCGACGTCTCAGTTCAGGCGACGATCCTGAACCTCCTGAAGGACCTGCAGGAGGAGCTGGGGCTGACCATGCTCTTCATTTCCCATGACCTTCCGGTGATCCGTCAGATGTGCGACCGGATCGCGGTGATGCGCCATGGCGCGATCTGCGAGATCGCGGAGACGGAGACGCTCTTTTCCGCGCCGAAGCACGTGTATTCGCGACATCTGCTCGACCTCATGCCGGGAATGGATCGCCTTACCGCCGCAGAGTAGAATTCCGCGCTAAAGCACACGCATAGTTTGCATTTTCGACGCTTCCAACTACGTTCGCTGCGACGACGCAGGGACGCGAATTCATGGAAGAGCATTACCTCAAAAGCGAGCTTTACGAACTCATTCGCAGCGATGGCGAGGTATTCGATTTTCTGAGGGCGGGCTCCCTCGACGGGGTGTGGTTCTGGGACCTCGAGAACCCTGAGCATGAGTGGATGAGCCCGGAATTCTGGCGATCTTTCGGTTTTGATCCGGAAGCGAAGGAGCATCTCGCCTCCGAGCGGCAGGAGGTGATTTTCCCCGAAGACCGGGACAAGGCGCTGGCGAATTTCGAGGCGCATTGCGCCGATCCCGCGCACCCCTACGATCAGATCGTCCGCTATCGCGGAGCGGATGGAGGCACTGTCTGGGTGCGGTGCCGGGGCGTCGCGATCAGGGACGAGGCGGGCAAGCCGATCCGGATGCTCGGTGCCCATACCGACCTGACCGACTTGATGAATGAGAAGGCGTCCGCCGAAGCAACGGGCGCGCTTCTGCAGTCGGTTCTCGACACCGCCACAAGCGGGATCGTCGGCCTCGACGAAGAAGGCGTCATCCGCAGCATCAATCCCGCCGCCCGCCATATGCTGGGCGCGATCAATGATCCGACGCCGCTCCCCTGGCCGTCCGCCATCCGCTTTCTCGACCCCGAAGACATGCGCATTCTCGACGCCTCCTCCAGTCCGCTTCATCGGGCGATGGCCGGCGCGAAGGTGAAGGGGGAGATCCACCTGCTGACGCGGGCGACGAGCGATTTGACGAGATACGTGCGGTTCGCCAGCGCGAAACTCGACACCAAAGCGTCGCCGGTGACCACCGTTCTCGTGATGGACGACGTGTCGGACCAGGAAATGAACCGCCAGCAGGTCGAGCGGAAGAGCCGCCTCGACGCGCTCGGTCAGCTCACGGGCGGGATCGCGCATGACTTCAACAATCTCCTCGCGACCGTGCAATACGCGAGCAAGCTGCTGGAGGCGGAGCCGATTTCCGATAAGGGGAAGGAGCATAACCGGATCATCCGCGCGTCGATCGAACGCGGCGTCGACCTGACGACGCGATTGCTGGCCTTCGCGAAGCGGCAGATCGGGATCGTCAAATCGCACCCGATCGAGAGCGTCCTAAATGATTTCGAGCGCCTGATCCGCCCGACGATTGAGGAATCCATCCATCTTGAGCTCGTCTGCGAAGACCCCGGCCTGATGGTGTTCTGCGATCATCCGCAGCTGGAGAACGCGCTCCTGAACCTCGTGCTCAACAGCCGCGACGCCATTCTGCGCTCGGGCAAAGGGTCCCGGATCACGGTCAACGCGCGGGGACTCGCGTCATCCCCTGCGGCGGATCAAACGCTTCTGCGGGAAGAGTCGGACAGTTACGCGCCGCCTTCGGCTGATGCGGACGAGGCTAATCGCTTCATCGAGTTTTCCGTCTCCGACGACGGGCCGGGCATGACGCCAGAGGTGCGCCGGCGTTCGGTCGATCCGTTCTTCACCACCAAGGCGACGAACTCGGGCACGGGGCTGGGCCTGTCGATGGTCTATGGGTTTCTCCAACAGAATGACGGCTTATTGCGGATCTATTCCGAGGAAGGCGAGGGCGCGACTGTGCGACTGATCCTGCCGCGCGGCGATAGCGACGACCAGCGCGAAGGGCCGCAGACCCTGCCCCAAGCGCCGCAAGGAGACCGGGAGCGAGTGTTGGTTGCGGAGGACGACGCGCTCCTGCAGACGGTGATCAAGGACATCATCGAAAGCTTCGGCTACGAAGTGATGGTGGTGGGCTCGGGACGCGCGGCGCTGGCGCGGATCGAAGCGGGGGAGGAGTTCGACGTCCTACTGACCGACATCGTCATGCCCGGCGGTCTCGGCGGCTTCGAGCTGGCGAAGAAGGCGCGGGACGCCGTACCCGATCTGCCGATCATCTACATGTCGGGCTACGCCGGTCACATGGAGAAAGACATGGGCGACGTCGTCGCCCCGATGGCGCGCAAACCTTGCCAGCCCCATGAGCTCGCCGAGCTTCTTTCGGCGGCGATAAAGGGGCGCAGCGCGGCCTAGGGCGGCGGGCGAAAGCGACTTACCAAACGGTAAGTCCGCATGGGGACGGCCGCTGCTCTCCTCAGGCGTTGCGCCGGCTCGCGGTCTGCGTGATATCTCGGAAAGAGCGAGGGGAGGTCGCCGCCAATGGGTCGTTCTTACCGTTTCACGCACGCAATCTCTCGCCTTCCGGCTAAGAGCGCCGTCGATGGCCTTCGCGCGGAAGACGTCGGGACGCCGGACATCGATCTCTTCCGCGGCCATCACGCCGACTACGTCGCCGCGCTCCGCTCAACCGGTGCGGAGGTGATCGAGTTGCCGGCGCTCGAGGCTTTCCCCGACAGCTGCTTCGTGGAGGACGCCGCGCTCTGCCTGCCCGAAGGCGCAGTGCTGACCCGTCCGGGCGCGCCTAGCCGTCTTGGCGAAGCGGCGGAGATGCGACCGGCGCTGGAAGCGCTTTACGGCGATCTGCGCGTTATCGAAGGGCCGGGATTTCTCGAAGCGGGCGACGTGCTCACGACGGAGCGGGAGATCATGGTCGGCCTTTCCGCCCGCACCGACGAAGCGGGAGCGGAAGAGCTGGCGCGGCTCGTCGCCGACTGGGGATGGACGGTGCGCGTCGTCCGGACGCCGCCGGACGTCCTTCATTTCAAGACTGACTGCTCGCTTCTCGACGAGGCGACGATCCTGACGACGGAGCGGCTGGCGCGATCCGGCTGTTTCGAGGGTTACGAACTGATCTACACGGCGGAGGGCGAAGAGGCCTGCGCCAACGCCATCCGGTTCAATGATCTCGTGCTCTTTCCCGCCGGTTTCCCGAAGACGGCGTCTCGCCTTAGGGATGCGGGGTATGAGGTGCGGGAGATCGGCAACTCCGAAGCCGCCAAGCTGGACGGCGGCATGTCGTGCCTCTCGCTGAGGTTCTCACCGCCCGCCTAGTCGTGCCCGTTTAGTCGTGATGGTGATGATGCAGGCGCCCTTCGATATGGGCGTTCGGGTCTTCATGGGGATCGTGGGAATGGGAATGGCCATGCGTCCGTCCGTGGCCGTAAGCTCCGCCCTCCGGCTGGAACGGCGCTTCGATATGGGCGACTTCGGCGCCTAGACCCTTCAGCATGTCCTCCAGCACGTGATCGCGCTGGATCAGGAGGCGGTCTTCGCGGACTTCGCAGGGCGTATGGCGGTTGCCCACATGCCAGGCGAGGCGCGCGAGGGTCTGGCCGGTCGCGCGCACCTCCGCTAGCGGTTCGGGCGCGGCGACCACGCGGATGGCGGAGCCATCGTCGAGGAGGAGCGCCTGGCCGTGGCGCAGGTCGGTGGGTTCGGCGAGGTCGAGGAGGAAGCTCTCCCCCTGATCCGTCTCCAGCGCGCGGCGGCGGAGGTAACGGGCGGCGTAGGTGAGGGAGATGGTGTTTTCGGTGTCGGTTGCACCAACGGAAGTCGCTCTTTTCATGCCTCACTCCTCGCAGCCTTGTAGGCTTCGAAACAATAGGGCTGACAAGCATTGCTCAACTTAAGTGCCGCCCGGGTGAGAAACCCGGCTATAGGACGCCTGACAAAGCCGGATTGGGGATACCTATGAAGGCAGGGTGCCTTGCCGAACTCTTCATTCAGAAGCGCCAACTGATCTTCGAGCGTGATGCCTGCGTGTTGAGGATTGGAAGCGACCCAATCCCGCTGAACTTGTTCCTCAAAACCAACTAAAGTTGGCTCTAGGGCCGCATTTCTGAGCTCTATTAGATCGTGCCCATTAGATTTTAAGTCTTCGCGGGCAGTTCCAGCCGCCAGTAAAACTGCCTTGTAAATGAGCTCGTAGCTGTGACCGATCAAAAACCAGATTGGACTGTCAAAGCGCAGCTTCAGCTTCTTGCGACCATCGATCTCCTCCATTTCGGTCAGGTCAAGAAGCTTATCGGCGCATTGTATATACGACTCGCCGCACAACAGCATCTGTATTGCTCCCGCACGGTCGTCATCCTGGGTCAAAACAGGAAGTACCGCTGCGCCATCGGCAGGACCTCAGCCGGCTCGCAGGTCAGCAGTTCGCCGTTCGCCCGGACCTCATAAGTCTCTGGATGCACTTCGATCTCCGGCGTCGCGTCGTTCAGCTTCATCGACCGCTTGCCGATCCCGCCCCGCGTGTTCTGAACCGCCGCCGTCTGCTTCCTGAGCCCCAGCGTCTCCCCGATTCCCGCGTCATGCGCCGCGCCGGAGACGAAGGTGACGGAGGAGTTCTCCTGGCTCCGCCCGAACGCCCCGAACATGGGCCGCGAATAGACCGGCTGCGGGGTCGGAATGGAGGCGTTCGGATCGCCCATCTGCGCGCAGGCGATGGTCCCGCCGACCAGCGTCATCTCCGGCTTCACGCCGAAGAAGGCGGGCGACCAGAGGCAGAGATCGGCCCGCTTGCCGACCTCGATCGAGCCGATTTCATGGCTGATCCCGTGGGCGATGGCCGGGTTGATCGTGTACTTCGCGATGTAGCGGCGGACGCGGAAATTGTCGTTGTCGTCGGTCTCCTCCGCGAGGCTCCCGCGCTGGCGCTTCATCTTGTCGGCCGTCTGCCAGGTGCGGATCAGCACCTCACCGACGCGCCCCATCGCCTGACTGTCGGAGGCGATGATGGAGAAAGCGCCCATGTCGTGGAGGATGTCCTCCGCCGCGATGGTCTCCCGCCGGATGCGGCTCTCGGCGAAGGCGACGTCCTCCGGGATCGACTTGTCGAGATGGTGGCAGACCATGAGCATGTCGAGATGCTCTTCGAGCGTGTTCACCGTGAAGGGCCGCGTCGGGTTGGTGGAGGACGGGATCACGTGATCCTCTCCGCAGACCTTGATGATGTCGGGCGCGTGCCCGCCGCCCGCGCCTTCGGTGTGGAAGGCGTGGATCGTGCGGCCCTTCATGGCGGCGACGGTGTTCTCCACGAACCCGCTCTCGTTCAGCGTGTCGGTGTGGATCATCACCTGCACGTCCATGTCGTC
>JBCAXH010000035.1:0-49538 GCA_038534155.1 Pseudomonadota bacterium | reverse complement strand
CGCGCAGCGTTGAGGTCGCTGTGGGGTAACTCCCGTGGAAGTTCGAGTCTTCTCGACCGCACCATAGGCGCCGATCGGACGATCGGCGCGGGGCAGCTAAGATCCCTTTAGCGAAAAGAGCGCGCACTCCCGTGCGCGCGGCGTTCGAAGCGGCGTCACTTGGTGAGCAGCAGCTTTCGCTGTCTGGTGACGCGCAGAACGTATACCTCCCCGTCGAGGACGATCTCGGCGACGTCGCCCTCTCCCACCAGCTCCTCAGCCGCGTAACGGGGCCGGCGCTGCGCCTGAGGCGGCTCCACCTCGGCGGGCGGTTCGGAAAACGGCGTCGCGTCCTCGGTCATTCCCGCACTTCGGAAGCGGTGGGGCGATCTATCATCCATTCGATGCTGAAGGGCTCGCCCGGCCCGCACTGGGCGAGGTCCATGTCCACGAGAAGCTCGTACAGACGACTGCCCGCAACGGGCGGCTCATCAGCCAATGGTGCGATTTCTCCAGCCGGTCGCATGGTGACCTCTCGCGCGTTTCGCTCCGTCGGGCTGCCCGCATCGCGGTCTGGCTGGACCCGCATATCCTGCGCGGCGCACGCGAATTGTCAATCCTGATTATTTTAGTTGGTTTCTCCGATGGAAGCGGTTATCCAGATCAAAGGCGATTCATCGGCGTACGGCCCCCGTCCAATCCGATGGATCGTCGATAACCGACGAGGCGCGACGTCCCCTACCTTCGCGGCTCGCAACCGGACGCGGCGAACCCTGCTGCGACAGCGTCCCGAGTGCACTGAGGAAGCGATGCCAAAGCCACCCAGTCCTTGCATCGACGTCTGCAAGTTCCGCCGCGAGGGCCATTGCATCGGCTGCTCGATGACGAAGACGCAGAAGAAGATGTTCAAGGCGCTGAAAAAGGCCGAGCACCAGCAGGCATTCGTCGAGTTTCTGATGCTTCAGCAGCGCGATATGGGGAAATACGGCCACTGGGCGCGGGCGTACGCGAAAAAATGCGCCAAGAAAGGCGTCAGGCCGCCTAAGGCGGCCTGAACCGGTTTTCCTTTAAAATCGTCGCCGTAGCGTCAAGCGAGGTGCGCCCGCAGGAACCAGGCGAATTTTTCGTGGGTCTGGCCGCGCGCGATGCAGAGATCCTCGGTCAGCGTATCGCCGGCGTCCGCCGCGATCTGACCGCAGCCGGCGAGGGTGGAGGCGAGCGTCTCCTGCGCTTCCTTCATCGCCTTGATCATCGTCGCGGCGTCCGCCCGGCCGTCATGTTCGGCGATCTTCGAGCGGGCGATCATGCCGGCGAGCGTTCCCTCGGCATGGGCGTCCAGCGCCTTGATCCGCTCCGCCAGATCGTCCTGCGCGGTGAAGTGGTCCTCATAGATTTCCTGGAACAGCTGATGCAGCGGGCCGAAGGCCATGCCGGTGACGTTCCAGTGGAAATTCTGCGCGAGCATCGTCGTGACGGCGGTTTCCGCGACGCTCTGGTTCAGCGCTTCGGCGATGGCTTCCTTGGCGGACGGGTTAAGGCTGACGGCGGTTTGGGTCATGTCGCTCCCCTCATGTGCTGGTTTAGGATGCTCGCTGGCGGAAGCTGGCTACTGGTGAGGACTTAAGCCTAGTTTAGAATGTTTCCAATCTTTCGGCGATATTTCGGCAGACAAAGACCATCGGACGCGCCGCTTCCCGCGTCAGAAAGCGGCCTGAAAGGAAACGCAGGCTGTTCTCATCCCCGTCGCGGGCGCATGCGATGAGCCGCAGGAGCAGCGCCTCGTCCCGCGACACTTCCTCGGTTCCCGGATGATAGACCACCGCCGCGCGGCCGAAATTCTGCGCGGCGAGCCGGAGGAGCGCCTCCGCATAGCCAGCGGCGACGGCGGTCGGCTCCGCGCTCAGAAGCGAGCACATGGCGAAGGGATCGACGCGGCGGGCGCAGTGGGCGCGCGCGGCGAAGAGGCGGATCTTGTTAAGGACGCTCAGGTCTTCGCGACCGAACGGCTGAGGGGCTTCGCTCACCTCGCTGAATGCATGCGCCGCCTGGATCATCGCCTTATCGCTCCTCAGCGCGCGCGGGATCCGCGCGCAAACCATTCCTGACTAGAATAGTAAGTGTTTTGAAGATTGAAAGATAGGCGGCCTTTTCAGGCGTCACCTTTTGAAGACGATTGCGAGAACGAAGGTGTATTCGGGGCTTTCCAGCTCCTCCGGCGCTCGACTGAAGGGGGCGGCGGCCTTGACGGCGGCGAGGGCGGCGGCATCGAGGCCATTGGAGCCCGAGCTCTTCTGAGTGCTCGCGGCGACGAGGGCGCCGGTTCGCGTCACAGTCAACGCGATCTTCGCAGTTCCATATCGCCTCGCCGCGCGGGGCAGCTTGGCCTTTCTCTGCACGGCGCGCTGGATCTCTCCGCCCCAGTTCCGCGCCATGTTCGCCCGCTCCGCGGCGGAGGCGCCGACAGAGACCTCGGTCGCGCCGTCCTGCGCGCCGCCGCCGCTCCCCGCCGCGGTCTGGCCTTGCGGCGCCGGCGCGTCGGCTTCGGACGGCGAAGGCGGGGCCTCAGACGCCGGCGCCCGCTGCGCGGGTTCGGGATCAGCGCGGCGGATCGGCTTCTCGGGCGGCGCTGGCTTGCGGCGCGGGGCCGGGGAGGTGTCGGGAGCCGCTTCGGCCTTCAGCTCCCGCTCCGGCGAAGGCGCATTCTCGATTTGCGCGAGCGCCATGCGTTCAGGCTGGGTTGGCGCCGTTGGGGCGGTGGGCGCAAGAGGCGTTTGCGGCGCTTCGCTTTGCGGGAGGGCGAGGCCGGCGAGCGGCTCGGTTGCGGGTGGAGCGATGGCCTCCGGCGGGGGCGGGAGCTTTGCCGTGACTGCGGGGGGGGCGGTTTGCGGGCGCGGCGCGTCCACGACTGGGTGATCGGACGGAGGCGCGTCGGGGGCCTCCATCGTCTCGGGCGCCGTCATTGCGTCGACGGCGACCTCCGTCGTCGCAGGCTGGTCGGGGGCGTCCATCTCCGCGATGTCGGCTGGGGCTTCGGGCGCGGTCTCCCAGGCCTCGACCATCTCCGTCATCGGGGCGTTCGCGCCGATCATCGAGACCGTCGCGCCGCCCCCGGCGCCGCCAGCGATCTCGCCCCCGCTCAGATCGCGCCAGAAAAAGAGGAGGTGCAGCGCCGCCGCCAGCGCGACGAATGCGCCGATCTCCAGAAACCGCGCGAACCCGCTCATTGGCGCGGCCCGGGAGCGGTGACGAGCTCGATCCGCTCGACCCCGGCGGCGGAGAGGCGCTTCAGCGCCGCCGCCAGCGCAGCCCCCTCCATCGCGCCGTCTGCGCGCAGGCGCAGCGGGCCGTCTTCCGCCGCCGTCAGCGCCTCGGCGACCGCGGCCTCGCCCATGGTCTCCGCGAAGCCGAACGCGCCGTCGGGGGAGACGTGGAGCACGGCCTCCCCGCTCGGCTCAGCCCCCTGCGACGCCATGGGCGGCTCCGTCTCAAAGGGCGGGGGCGGGACGATCTGGGCGGTCATCAGGAAGAAGATCAGGAGGAGGAAGACGACGTTGATCATCGGCACGAAGGGCTCGGCGGGCGCGCGGCGGGGCTCCTCCTCGAAGGTCATCGCCGTCACTCCGCCAGAACGAGGGTCGGGAAGCCCGCCGCGGCGAGCGCTTCAGCGATGTCGACGATGCGCTGCACGTCGGCCCCGTCGCGTCCGCGCAGGACGATCGCATCGGTCGGCGCCGCGACGAGGGGCGCCACGGCCTCGGCGAGCGCGCCGTCGGCCATGGCGACGCCGTTCAGCGCGACGCCCTCGGGGCGGATGTCGACGAGGCGCGGCGCGCCGCGATACTCGCCCCCGGCTTCGCCCGCGAGAGGGAGCGGCAGGACCTGATCCACCCCGAAGCGCGCGGCCAGCATGAAGAAGACGAGGAGCAGGAACACCACGTCGATCATCGGCGTCAGCGACGGGCGGCGGCGCTTCGTTACCTCCGGCGCGAAGCGCATGGGGCTACTCCGCCGCCCGCATCATCGGCGGCGCGGAGGTGGAGGTGGCGGCGGAGGCGGTGAAGATCCGCGTCGCCGCGTCCTCCATGTCGAGCCGCAGCCGGTCGATCACGCTCTCGAACCAGACCAGCGCGGCGGAGGCCGGGATCGCCACCGCCATGCCGGCGGCTGTGGTCAGAAGCGCCTCCCAGATCCCGCCCGCGAGCGCGGCGGGATCGGCCCGCGCGCCCGCTTCCTGCAGCGCCTGAAAGGCCGCGATCATGCCGAGGACGGTGCCGAGCAGGCCGAGAAGCGGCGCGATGGTGGAGATCAGCTCCAACCCCCGAAGGCCCGAACGCGCCTCCGCCAGCAGGCCCTTGGCGACCCGCGCCACCTCCTCCCGCGCCGCTGGTTCGGGCATGTCCCGCCGCGCCGCGATGGCGGCGGCGACGAGCTGAGAGCGGACGCCCGAGCGCCCCTCGACGACGGCGAGCGCCTCCTCCGTCCGCCCCGCGACGGCGGCCGCAACCGCCTCCCCGGCGCGCCCGCGCGACCATGCGCCCACCAGCGCCAGCCGCCACGCCTTCCACAGGATCAGCGCCAGCGCCGCCACAGAAAGCCCCGCAATCGCCCAGATCGCAGGACCGCCGAGGAGGAGGAAATCCAATGCGGCGGAAAGCGCGGAAGGGGCGGACGCGACCTCCCCCACAGACGCCGTGGCGCCCTCGACGTCAGAGGCGGTTTGCGCGGATAGCGCGCGAGGCGCGAGAGCTGTCAACGCAAGGATCAGAGGTCGCATGTCAGCCGCCATTCCAACGTTCAGGATTTCGCGCGTCGCTAGCCCGCATCGACAATCGGCTGGCTCCAGTCGTTGGCCCGCATGGTGCGCGCGCAGCGGGAAAATGCAACCCGGTCATCCCCGCATCCTCATCGCCGCGCCGCCACCAGAACGCCCGCGATGATCAGCGCAGCCCCAATCAGCGCGACGACAGTCGGAACTTCCCCGAAGAGGGCGAAATCATAGAGCGCGGCGAAGACCAGCGTGGCGTTGAGGAGGGGGGCGATGCGCCCCGCCTCCCCCCGTTTCATCGCCTGGATGAAAAGCGCCTGCGCGCAGGCCATCGTCAGGCCGACAGCGGCGAGGATCGTCCATTGCTCCGCCGTAGGCGCGCGCCAGACGAAGGCGGCGGCGGTCGCCGCGATGGCGGCGCCGATCAGGTTGTTGGCGAAGAGGATGCGGACCGGCGGCTCCCGCCCGCTGAGGCGTTTGATGAAGATCGATTCGAGCCCCATGACCGCAGCGGCGGCCAGCGCGATGAACGCGGCGAGGCGCAGCCCCTCCTCCCCCGGCGCGAGGAGGAGGACCGCCCCGAGAAGGGCGATGGCGGAGCCGATCAGCTTCGCCGGGGCGGCGGCCTCCCTCAGTAGGAAAACCGCGAAGCCGATGGTGAAGATCGGGCTGAGAAAGCTGATCGCGGTGGCGTCGGCCAGCGGGATCTGCGTGGAGGCGGCGAAGAGGCAGGTGACGCCCACCCAGCCGCAGGCGGAGCGCGCAGCATGGAGCCGCCAAGGCGTGTCCTCGAAGCCGGGGCGCAAGATGGCGAAGGCGACGGAAACGGCGAGAAGGGCGAAGACGAAGCGCCCGGCGCTGATCTGGAGCGGATGGAGCGCCGCCTCCCCCGCCGCTTCGCCGCCGAGCACCTTGGCCATCAGCGAGGTGGCGGCGATCAGCGCGCAGGCGGCGACGGCCGCCGCCACGCCAGACCAGCTGGCGACCGGCGACCGGGCGGCGAGGCGTCTCTCAGACATGGACAGGTTCGGGGGCGGTCATGGCGGGAGCCTATGTCCGAAAATGATCGGCGATGACAGTCGGTTTTCAGATGCGCCCGCGCGGACCTCTGAGCACCACGCGATAAGGGTGACGCAGCAGTTGCTCTAACGGGCGCATCTTTCGCAGCTGTCTCGATTGGGCGATTTCGCGCGCCGCTCTAGCGCCGCGCGCGCTTCGCCAATGCGACGACCATCGGGCGAAGCTCAGCGGCGGAGGTGAGGGGCCGATCGAACCAGAGGCGCGCCACATCGTCCTCAAGCGCGAGATCGAGCCCGGCCGCGTCCAGCGAGGTGAGGCGCCAGTCGCCGGGGCGCTTTCGCAGGAGCGCTTCGGCGTAGAGCGCGACGGCGTCGGCGTGATCCTCGTTCATATGGGCGACGGCCTCGCCTTCAGCCTCCGCCAGTCCGGGCGCCATGGGGGCCGCCAGATCGGCGGCGCCGAGGTGGAAGGCCCGCGCGAACCCGCCGACCAGCGAGCCGCGCTCCGGCGTCAGCGTCCAGTAGGCGAAATCGGCGAAGCCTTCGTAGAACGCGGCGTAAGGATGGCGGTCGACGTAACGGCGGCGGGCGGCCTCCCGCTCAGCCCCCTCCAGCATCGATGCGGTCCCGTTCAACGTGAGCCGCGCGTGCTTCAGAGGATCGCCAGCCCCCGGCTCTCCGATCAGGAGGGAGGCGCGAGCGTCCGCCTCCAGTGCGCCGAAATGCGCGGAGAGGCGGGAGATCAGGAACACCGGGCGCCCGTCGATCAGCGTCGCGAGGGAGGTGCGGCTGGCGGCTGGCGCGCCCGTCTCCGGCTCGATCGTCGCGAGAGCGCCGAAACGGGCGGTGCGGATCAGGCCCATGGCGAGGCGACGGGCCGCCTCGTCGACCGGCTGGGTTTTGTCGGGCTCCATCTGCGGTCGCTCCCGGTCGCCGAAAGAGAACTCCGGCTCGAAGGCGGCGCTCAGGCGTTCTCCCCGCCGATGACGCCGAAATTCGCCAGCGAGAAGAGATGCGCGTAGATCGCCCCAAGCGCGCCCGTGCGCGCCAGCCGGGCGAGGAAAGCGTCGTCCAGTTCGCGGAGCTTCGTCTCGTCGATGATCCGGAAACCGTCGACGCGGGCGGTCTTCTCGCCGATCTTTACCTGGATGGCGCCGTCGCGCAGCACCTCGCGCGCCTCCAGTTCCTCCAGCGCCTTGCGGGTGCGGGCGGTGGAGACCTCGTAGGCCTTGCAGAACTCCATCGCCGCTTCGCCCGCCTTGCCGGCGGCGCCGTCCTTGAAAAGCGCGCGATCCTCGTCCTCCACCCCGTCTTCGAGATGGGAGGAGGTCATGTCGGCGCAGAGCACCCGCTCTTCCGTCTCGGCGCTGCGGCGCACGAAGGTGAAGGGATAGCGGCGGAGGTAGGCGGGGATGTACGCCCCCGCCCGCCAGGCGCCGTCTTCGCCCACGAAGTCGTTGCGGCTGCGCTCCACGCCGAAGAGCGCGACCGGCGTCGCCGGCGCCTCGCGGGTGAAGACAATGGGATAGAACCGCTGGGCGGCTGCGAATTCCTCTATCGTCAGCGGGGCGAGGCCGGTTTCCGCCGCGAAGGCGAAACCGCGCTCAGCGCTCAGGCCGTAGCCGCCATGGCGCTCGGCGCTGATCGGGACGAGTTCATTGTAGAGAAGCGGGAGTTTGGGATCTGAATCTGCCATGGGCGATGCGTCTCACGTTTCGGCGCAATGGAAAAGCGCGAATGCGCACGGGGGACGGCGCGAACACGCAAGGGGCGGCGACGGGTTACGGCCGGTGCAAAACGCTCATCTTTCGTTAACCCGATGTCAGAAAACCGGATTTCCGACATCGGGTTAACGAAGGGTTACTACGGCCCCGGCTCAGCGCGGAGATCGTAGGCTCCCAGATTCACTGACGCGACGTCGAAATTGCCGAAGAACCGGCTTTTCTTCAGCGTCAGGCGACCCCAGCGAAGGGGAAAGCCGATGTATCCCGTGCGCCGCCAGATCCTAGAGACGCTCCGCGCCCGCCGCGCGCCGAAGCTGAACCCGTGGGAGCCGCATATCAACGCCATGCGCACCTGGCCGTGGGACATCGACCCGCTGGGCGATCTGAACAACGGGCGCATCCTCACCCTCTCCGACGTGGGCCGCATCGCCCTCGCCCGCCGCATCGGTCTGATCGAGGCTATGGCGGATCGCGGCTGGCGGATCGCCATGGCGGGTTCGACGCCGCAGTACCGCAAGCGGGTGACGCTCTGGGCGCGATTGGAGTGGCATAACCGGCTGATCGGGATGGACGCGAAGTTCCTTTATATCGAGCATACGCTCTCCGCGAACGGCGTCCCATCCGCCAACATCATGACGCGCTCCGTGATCGTGAAGCAGGGCAAATTGGTGCCGGCGACGGAGGTCGCGGCGGCGATGGGGTTTCCCGGCTGGAACCCGCCCCTGCCCGACTGGGTCGCGGCCTGGGCGGCGGCGGACGATCAGCGTCCCTACCCCTATCCGGAGATGACGGGCTCCGCTTGACCCAAGCCCGCGGTGCGGCAAGTACGGTCGCATGACCGACGCAGCCGCCATCCAGCCGAGACGCGACCTGATCGCATGGGTGGTTCTGTTCTCCATCGGGATCTGCTGGGGGCTTACGGGACCGCTCTCCAAGGTCGCGGTCTCAACCGGACATCACCCCGTCGCGGTGACGTTCTGGAGCGTTCTCGTCTCCGTCGTCGTCTTCTCGATCGTCCTTGTCGTCCGGCGGATCGTTCCGCCGTTCGACCTTCGCCATGTGATCTTCTTCTTCATCTGCGGGTTTCTCGGCACCGCGATGCCGAACACGCTGTCCTATGAGGCGTATCGACACCTGCCCGTCGGGATCAACGTGATGATCCTGTCTCTGGTGCCGATGGCGACGCTCTTGCTCTCCGTCGCGCTGCGGTTGGAGCGGGTGGACGCGCGCCGCGCCTTCGGGCTCGGTCTCGGCGTCATCGGGGTGGCGCTGATCACGCTGCCGGAAGCGTCCCTTCCGTCGCCGGAACTGGCGGTCTTCGTCGCGCTGCCGGTGATCGTCTCGCTCTCCTACGCGGCGGAGAACGTCTACATCGCCAAGATGAAACCGGACGGCGCGACGACGCTGATCGTCATGTGGGGGCTTTCAGTCGGCGGGTTCCTTCTGATCGCGCCCTTGGCCTTCGGGCTCGGCGTGGTCTTCGACGTCACCGCTATGGGGCCGCCGGAGCAGGCGGTGCTGGCGTCGGGCGCGCTGCATCTAATCGCCTATTTCGGCTTCGTCTGGCTGATCGCGCGGGCGGGGCCGGTCTTCGCTTCTCAGGTCGGTTACATCGTCACCGGGACGGGCGTCCTCCTCGGCATGGCGCTCTTCGATGAGCGGCATTCGGTCTGGGTCTGGGCCGCCCTCGCCGTGATGATGATCGGGCTGACCCTCGTCAGACCGAAAAGCGATCCCTGAGCCGCAATCTATCCACGCCAAGCGGCAGCGACGCCTCGATCGGCGAGCGGCGAAGGTCAGCGAAGCTTGGGCGGACTTTCGGGGTCGGAACCGGGGGCGATCCGCTCCACCCGCTCGACTTCTTCCGGGTTCTGCGGCTCGAAGCCGAGGCCGACCTTCCGCGCCGCCTCCAGCCGCGGGTCGCTCATGCCCATCACCGCGATATCGAAGGCCGCCTTGTCGCCGCCCGCGAAGCGCGCGGTCTCCGCCAGCGCGCTGACGACCGACTGCTCCGCGCGCGGCGTGCGAAGCGCAACGCAGAGGACGAGGGGCTGCATCTGACCGCGCCGGGCGCTCGTCCCGAGGCCGCAGAGCCACGCCTCGGCCACCGCCGCTCCCATGCCGGCGAGGCGGGCGTCCAGGCGAGCGAGGAGGTCGGGCATCGCCCCGCGCGGGACGGAGAGTGCAGCGTCAGCGGCGGTGTCGGCTTCAATTGGCTGGCGAAGCGCCTGCGCCGCCCAATCAAGCGACGTGGCCGGCAGGATGGTGGCGGACGGCGCCTCGCCCAGGTTCAGGCCGAGCTGCGCGCCCGTCCCCGCGAACATGCCGACGACGGCGCGGCCGGAGAGGGTCAGGTGGGCGGCGCCTTCCTCCATGAACGCGGCCATGCGGCCTTCGGTGTCGAAGACGAGGGCGGTGTCCGTCCCCTCCACCGGGAAGATCACCGGCTGCGGGGTTCCGTCGCCCTCTAGCGAGGCGGGGTCGATGACGAGGTGCAGCTCGGCGCCGGCGAACACTTCCCAGAAGCGCGCCATCTCGGCGTCGCCCGCGCCAGGGGCTTCCGTCGCCGCCCAGGCCCCATCCAAAGGCGTTTCGGTCATGTCAGTCCCTCAATCCAGTCGGCTGCGTCGCGCCACACGGTCTCCGCCTGCAGGTCGCGAAAGAGGAGGTGCCACCCCTCCTCGTAGACGATCATCTGTTTCTCTCCGCCGAGAAGACCATGCGCCGCGTCGATCGGGCCGCGATCCAAGACCTGATCCTTTTCGCCCCAGAGGGTTAGAGCCGGGACTGAGACGGAGGGCGCGGCGGCGATGGCGCGGTCCATGATCCGGATCAGACCCATGAACTCCCGGCTGGACGGATTCCCAAGATAATAGCGATCGCGCCCGAGGCGGCGGAGCATCTCGATATTGTCGGAGGCTTGAATGCGGACGATTCCCTCGCCCGTCCAGCGTTTCTCCGGGAAGAGAGCGGCGCCAGTCCATGCGGCGAGGCGGTAGGGCGGCGCGAGCTGGTCTCCGCCCCAAACGGCGGGCGCGGCGAGGATCAGGCCATCCGCCGCAGCGCCTTCTCCGATAGCGGCGAGCGCGACGCCGCCGCCCATGGAGTGACCGACGATGACGAGCGGGATATCGGGATGCGCCGCCCGGATCGCCGCCACCGTATCGCGCGCGTCGGCGATCAGCGCCTCCGCCCCCGGCCACCGACCGCGCGTCGCGCCGCGCCCGAAGCCGCGCTGATCGTAGGCGTAAGTAATGAAGCCCCGCTCAGACCAGAATTTGGCGGCGTCCCCGAAGGTGGAGGGACCGTAGTCGCCGAAACCGTGCAGGGCGAGGATCGCCGCTTTCGGCGCGCCGTCCGGGCGCCACGTGGTCAGCGGCAGGATCGCATCGCCGATGACGGCGTTGCGGTCGATCTTCGACGGCCCCATGGGACGCGGCGCATCCAGCGGGCCGCCCGCGCAAGCGGCGAGCGCGACGGCCGCGAGGAAAATTAACGCTTTCATCGCAGCGCCGCGACGCGGGCGCGGAGGACAGGCAGCGCCTCTTCTTCGAACCAGGGGTTCTTCTTCAGCCAGGCGGTGTTGCGCCATGAAGGATGGGGAAGCGGCATGACGTCTTCGCCGAACTCGCGCCAGCGGCGGACGGTGTCGGTGAGGCTGTCGCGGGTTCCGAGCGTCCATTTCTGCGCATAGCCGCCGATCAAAAGCGTCAGCCGGACCTGCGGCATGGCGGCCAGCGTCCGTTCCCGCCAGAGCGCGGCGCAACGCTTGGGCGGCGGCAGGTCGGATGTTTTCGCGTCATATCCCGGAAAGCAGAACGCCATCGGCGCCACTCCCACCAGATCGCGGTCGTAGAACGTCTCCCGATCGATCCCCATCCAGTCGCGCAGCCGATCGCCGGATCGGTCGTCGAAAGGGATGCCGGAGAGATGCGCGCGCATCCCCGGCGCCTGGGATGCGATCAGGATGGGCGCGCGGTCGGACAGCCAGACCACGGGTTGGGGGCGATGGGCCGAATGCGTCGCTGCGAAGGTCTCCGCGCAGGCGCGACAGGCGCGGATCTCCGCTTCCAGATCGGCGATGGTTTCGGGTGCGCCCATGGAGGAGAGATCGCGGGACGGGTTTCTTCTGTCAACCGAGGGCGCTATCTCCCGCTCTCACGATCAAGCGGAGAGAGCGGCGATGCGCGCGATGATGCTGAAGGCGCTGAATGAGCGTCTGGAGATGACGGACGCGCCGCGCCCGGAGCCCGGCCTTGGCGAAGCGCTGATCCGGGTGAAGGCCTGCGGGATCAACTTCGCCGATACCCTGATGGTGAAGGGCAAGTATCAGGAGAAGCCGGAGCTTCCCTTCGCCCCCGGCCTCGAGGTTGGCGGCGTGGTGGAGGCTTTGGGCGAGGGCGCTGATCCGGCGCTTGAGCCGGGCATGCGGGTGGCGGCGCTGGTCGGGAGCGGAGGCCTCGCCGAATACGCGACAGCGAAGGTCGCGGCGCCGATCCCCGAGGCGATGAGCTTCGCCGAAGCGGCGGGGTTTCTGGTCACCTACGGCACCAGCCACATCGCGCTCGACTACCGCTGCCGGATGCAACCGGGCGAAAACCTCGTCGTGCTGGGCGCGGCGGGAGGCGTCGGGCTGACGGCGGTGGAGATCGGCAAGCTGATGGGCGCGACCGTCATCGCCTCCGCTCGCGGGCCGGATCGGCTGGAGACGGCGCGGGCCATGGGCGCGGATCATCTGATCGACAGCGAGGAAGACGGGCTGCGCGAGCGGCTGAAGGCGCTCGGCGGGGTGGATGTGCTCTACGACGCCGTGGGCGGACCGCAGTTCCATGAGGCGATGCGGGCCTGCAATCCGGAAGGGCGTTTGCTGCCCATCGGCTTCGCCTCCGGCGACGTGCCGCAGATTCCGGCGAATATCCTTCTGGTGAAGAACCTGATCGTGCACGGGTTCTACTGGGGCGCCTATGCGCGCATCCGGCCCGAGGTGTTGACCGACAGTCTGAAGCAGCTTCTGCGCTGGTATCAGGAGGGGCTGTTGAAGCCGCATGTCTACAACATCCTGCCGCTCGCCGAGGCGAACGAAGCGCTGGACTTGCTGCGGACGCGGGCGGCGACCGGGAAGGTCGTGGTTGCAATATAAACCCCTCAGCAGCTGCAAGTGGCCTTCTCTAGTAGCGGATAAGACTCTGGAAATATCGGAGGATTTACAGACTGGCGGCCTGTTGTATCTAGGCCAAAAGATGAACGAATTAGCCTCAAATTAGCTAGAGAAATATTGGCGGCGCTTTCTGTGCGGACCTCACAGCCATCCGGACCGGTAAGTTGCTTAACCTGGTTCGCGGCACCTACAACCGCAACTATTGCTACTTCCGCACGGCGATCCGCGATCGTCGGCGCAGCAGCCTGTAGCAGTTCCCGTGAGCCGTCGAAGTCGATGCAAGCTATTTGGACGTGACGCAACCGCAGCGCGATCCCGGAGTACGCCACCTCGGGCGCGGCCCTATGTTAGCAGATCCTGTATTAGCGACAGCGCTAGGCTCGGTCATCCCTGCTATCAACGCCTCAAGTGACCTGCTTCCTTACGCTTGAGACCTTCATTCTGCTCACTAGGCGTATTTTTTGCCGCTACTTTGGCGTGTTGGTGAGGAGAATATGACCCATACGATGGTTTGGGGGTGCCTTCTTAGGCGGCATTCCTGGTTATCCGCGCGACTATCGCTCGTCATCGCGCTGACAAACACATGCCTCACAAACTGATCCGGCAATGCCTAAGGGTTTCGCGTCGCATCGCAAAGGTATACGTCCACCCGGCGCGACAAGGCTGCTAGAGCTCCATATGCGAGTTTAGGACCTTCGTAGATCCACTCCTCACCTCGCCAGATAGACCTCACTTCGTTCAATTTCCCATCGCTTAGGAGTTGCCTAACTGTCTTGGCGCGCTCTCTCGATATCGCCATGTTCTCCGCGCGGTCACCGCTACTGTCGGCGTAGCCGGCAACAAGGAGGTCTCTGCCTTCATAGTCGCGGCTAAGCCGCTTGGCGATTGTTTCGAAGTCCTCGTTTGGCAGGTTCGTTTTCGTTCTTGCAGCGCAAGAACCGGCTCCGATATTTTCACTGATTTGCGCACAGCTGGCAGCAGCGCTTCCGTCCGTGGCCCCAGCGTCGAAGAAGAACGACGCAAGGAGGTTTGGCGCGCAACTAGATGGAATCAAACCCGGAGACGCGCCGACAGAAATCTCCAGCTCCGGCTCAAGCGAGTCCAGAATCGAACGGATTTCATCTTCGAGTTTCTCGGCAGCGCCGTCTTTGACAGTGAGGCCAACTTCGACTTTCGGACGGTCCTTATCCGCCACAGTTCGAAGCCCCGATTGAGCGCCCTGGCCCGTCGCGATTTCCCTTTCGATCTGGTCCTTGACGACGGTCCATTCCGCGAGCGTCAACATGGAAACGACTTCCGGTGCCGTGTCCTCCGCAAGCTTAAGGGCGCCAGTTTCATCAAGTTGCCCGTCGTCGATCACCTGCTGAATGCCGCGCACAGTCTCCGCCCAGGGCTCTGGACGCAGGCGCACACCGACAACGGGTAGCTCAGCCGCGGGCTCAAGCACCGTCTCGTCCGGATCCGTAGAAGCGACGCGCTTCGACGCGGCGGCGTCCTGGGCCTCTCTGATCTGCCTTTCGAGGGACGCGAGAACGACGTCCCAGTCGCCGAGAGTAAGATCTGTCGGTACTTTAGCGCTGAGTCTGTCGCCGAGAGTCTCGCCAAGGTTGGCGAGCGAAACGATTTCTCCGTTCTCATTTTTTTCGAAGTTCACCTGCGCTTTTCCGATTTTCAGCAGCGTTGGCAACTTGAGCGACGGATCCGCGCCGTAGGCCGTTTGAAGAACCTGAAGGGCCAGACTGTCCTCAGAGACTATCGAAGGGCTGAGGGACAAAGCTAGCTTCGCTCTTCCGTCCATCCCTTTTTCTATTTCAAGCGGTGCAAGTTTCGCTTGAAGGTTCGCGAGCTTACCGCTCTGGCAACGCAAGGCCATCGCAGACGCCCAACTAGACATCTCTTCGACGCTCGGGCGTCGGTTGTCATCTCTATGGCTCCACTCATCAAGGGCGACGATGTCGGTTCCTTCCGTGAGCCCGCATGTTTCCTCGTTCCAGATCTTATCGACTTCCAGTTCGGTTTCTACGACCGCCGGAGCGTTTCCGTTCAGGCCGGCGGCGAAGAACGTCGACGTCAGGTGAACGGGCTTCTCCGGGTCATCCGGCTTCATGTTCGCCAGCGGCCCGAAGCCGGCGACGATGCCGATTGCGGCGATGGTCGCTGCGGAATTGCGGATATAGCTTTGCCGTGACTTCTCGATTTCCTCCTTCACGCTGGTTTCCGCGTGCTTGATAGCCGCAAGGGCGCGTTCGAACTCCGGAAGCCGGCGAGCCAACGTGCTGAGCGCGCTCTTTTTCCCGCCTTCGCTCATGCGCTTCATCTGCTCGGTGTAGCTCGTTCCCGTCGTGGCGAGGTTTCGGAGGTTCGCAAGAACGTCCAGCTCCGCCGTTCGTTCCGTCATGTCGGTGACGAGCGTGGAGAAACGGTTGGCGCTTTGCAGCAGCAACGTCAGCGAGATCGCCGGAAAGGCCCATAGAGCCCCCGAAAGCACGCCGATGAAGAGACGATTTTCCTCGGTCGATTTCGGAAGCGAAAAATCGAAACCAGGAAGCCAGAGAAGCAAGGCGCCGACGATGACGATCGTCGACACGCCAAACCATAGGTTTTGCTTTTTGCGAAAGAGGAACATGCCGACTTTCTCTGACCAGGCGTTGAAGCGCAGGACGGAGGCCCATTGTTTCTCCGCCTCGTCGCTCGCATTCCGAATGACCCTGTCGATACCGTAGATTCCAAATCCTCGGACTAGAGTGAGAGTGAAGAACAAAACGGTGAGAATCGCGGTCTGAGTGATCGTCAGTTCAGGTCTGAAAGCGGCCAAGTCGTCCTGACCGGCGCCGATGATGTTCATTCCCGCAAGGAACAGAACCGGTGCGAAGATGGTCAGAAAGAAAGCGGCGATCATACCTATGCTGGAGTAGAGGTTGTGTCGCGCCATCCGCCGATAGAGGGCCGTGCTTTCCGACCCGATGCCTGCGTTTGGATCGCGGGCCTCCGCATCTTCACCGCTGATATGCGGAAGATTCTCGTCTATCGCCTGACCGAAGCGCGACGCGAGAAGCAGGATAGCGTCGCTGGACTGAAGCTTCGTCGAAATGCACTGGAACGCCGGACTTTTGTGTTTGAAGTCGTCGACTTTAAGGGAAATCAGATCCGCCGGGTTCAAAAGACTGCGCACGGCGCCTTCGGCGTTTTCATCCGCAATGATCTCATGGACGTCCTTTAAAGGAAGCGGATGCACGAGAGTCGTGGGGACTATGAAAGCGTCGTTCGGTTTTTCCTCCGAGTCCTCGTTGCCTTGAGAGGCTCTTCGTTTTCTGGCGCTTTCTTGATCGTTTTTATTTGTAGAATTGGAGATGATTTTCGCAGGAACGCCGGCGAAGTTCGCCGAAGGATCGATCACGTCTTTCAGCAAGCTGGATAGGACGATGGCGATAGCGTCGAGTTCGCTTTTCTTTAAAGAATCGTCCTTCTTGAGCCTGTCGATTTTGATGACGATGGCGGAGAACCCGGCGCGATCTACGCCAAGCGCGATGTTCAGCGCCGTTCCGGCTGCGTTCATCCGGGCCCTCCACTTTTTGATCGTGGCGACTGCGGGTCCTTCAAGAACATCCCTGAACCTGTGTTTTTGAACCGCACCGCGTTCGGCGGATCGTTTCAGGTTCACGACATCGACCTTCGGGCCGAGCACGACGTCCCCACCTTGGAGCTCCGCCGCGAATGCGACGATCGCGTCGTCGATCGCATCTTCGGTGTCTTCGTGATCGATATGGAGCGAACCGAGCAGGTCGCGCTCGACATCGGATGTTTCGTCCCAGATAGGGTCCGAAACGGCCCTGTGCGGCAGCGAGGTCCAGTCGATGTAAGCTGCTGTCTCTGGTCGTTGGACGAAGTCCCTCTTCGGGGGTTTAGGCGGGTCGGAGTTCTGGTTCCCTTGCTTCGAACCAGCGCCCGACGAACTCAGCCACGCCGTGAACGGCTCCACGATCGAGGCTTCGTTTTTCTTCGCATTACGGACCTTCAGCCCTCCGTCGTCGGTGATGACCATGCGCACAGAGCCGAAGATGCGCTGCCGCCAGATTTGCAGCCGGAACACCCCCTCAGGCACGTCGACCGCTTCGGGGGGTTTCTCCGTAGCGAGTCTCGTTCGGAAGTCGCTCCAGGTGCTCTGCCTATCCTCTTCCGCTTTGAACGTCGCCACATAGTCTTCCTGGAAAGCTTTGAGCGCGTTTTCGATCAGATCGTCGAACTGATTTTGGGCGGTCTTCCAAAACTCCTTCTCCAGACCGAACGAAAGCGCCTCAGCGGCGGTTTCCACCTCAAGATGGCGCTTGAACAGGTCCCATACCTCGGCTCTCGTCATCAAAGGCTCCGGACCGGTGGGCGGAGGGGCCGCCGCGTCCGACGCGTCTTCCGGCGTCGTCTGCGCGCCGCTCGGCTCAGGCCGAGCGAAACCAAGGAGCGACTTCAGCGCGCGCACATCGGGCGTATCCGCGAGCGCCGAGCTCTGTTCGCCCGTCGCTGTGACGTAGGCGGCTATGTGCGCCAGTCTGACCGACGCGGTCCCGCGAAGGTTCAAGACCGACCCATTCGCGGTGCGATAGGCGGCGTCAGTTTCGGACTTAAAACCGTCGCGAGCTTCGCCTATGCGTTGTTCGAGGTGCCTGAGCACCACTTCGTTCCAGTAGTTCGCTACAACGCCGAACGCCTCTTCGCGAGTTCTGAGCGTTTCTTCGGCCGCACGAGAAAATTTCAGCTGCGCGCCGCTCCACGCCCGAATGTTCCTCCATTCGTCCTGAACGAGGGTCTGGGCTCTGCCGCGATTTTGAAGATCGATCAAACGCATGAGAAGTGTTTTGCGGATCGGTCGAGAATCGCCGACCACTTCACCTTCGGGCAGCCGCGGGTCCAGCGCGAGCGCTTCCTCCACCGTAACCGCCTTGAAGCGCCGACGGCTCTCTTCGATGCGATGCGCGCGGTTTCTTTTGAAAGTCGTCACGCTGGCGTCGAAGACAGCCGTCTCGCGTTTCCCGATCTGATCGATGAGCGCCTTGGCCTTATCGATGGCGCGTTGGCGTTCGTCGACGGCGGCTTCCGCGGCGGGCGGGTTCGCCTGCTCCGACAGAATCCCCTTAACCGTCGTCGCAAGTGCGGAAAGGCGCGTAAGTATGGTCATTCTCGATCGCTCCCCAAGCTCGCCAAGCCAAAGCTGGCGCGCGCGAAGCGCGAAGCGCCTCACAGCCCAATTGGATCGAGTGTGCGGGCATGAGCGTTTCCCGAGCGTTAGACCGGATCTGGGCGTCGCCTTCGGGACCTCGGGATAGAGCGGTTTCCAACGAACTGAGAGGATCCCCCTCCGCCTGACTCTCATTGGAGCGCGGGCCGCGACGGCGCGCGACCGACAAGCGATAACGGTGAGATTACGCAGCGCCGTCTAGCTCCTCGTCAAAGCGAAACGCTTTCCAACGAAGAGGATTAAAGATGCCGAAGAAACGCGAATTCACCCGCGCGCAACTCGACGCCGCGATGGAGAAGGCCTGGTCCCGTTTCGGGCGGCGTGAGAACTTCACGGGGGTCGATATCGGCTATCGCTACATGGGCGAGGAGAAAACGCCGGAACTATGCGTCCGCATCCATGTCGAACGAAAGCTGCCCCTTGAGACGATTCCCGAAAGTCAGGTCTTTCCCGACAATATCGACGGCGTTCCACTCGATGTGATCGAGGGACCCTATCGCGCGACGCGATCGACGAGAGCGGCGGATCACCAGAAGCGCCACCCTTTCGTGCTCGGCGGCGTCTCCTGCGGGCGGGTCGGCGGCGGCACCGGCACGATCGGAGCGGTCGTCATCGACAGGCGAACGGGCGAACCGGCGATCCTGTCGAACTGGCATGTTCTGGCCGGCGCGGCGCCAGCGGTCGGCGACCCGATCTTACAGCCGGGCGGGATCGACGGAGGCCGGCCGGGCCTCGATGAAATCGGGCGGCTCGAACGCTGGATGCTCGGTCTCTCCGGCGACGCGGCGATCGCCAAACTCACCGGCCGTCGCCCCTGGTTGCCCATTCAGCTCTGCGATTTTCAGCATTTGGGCGAGGTGCGGGCCAGCCGCCTCGGCGAAGTGCTGATCAAGTCGGGTCGGTCCACCGGCTGCACCCGAGCGCGGGTCGATGGCGAGGGGATATACAGGATCAGGTACGAGGTCGCGCCCGGGGTGGTCGAGCCGCGTGATATCCGCGGCTTCAAGCTGACGCCCGAGAAGCAGGGTAACCCTGACGATCTGGAGCTGTCTTCGGGCGGCGATAGCGGGTCGCTCTGGATATCTCCCAATTCCGGCGACGCGGTCGGTCTGCATTTCGCAGGAGAGGCGAACCCCAACCCCGCCGCCGAGCACGCAATCGCCTGCCATCTCGCTGAAGTGCTTGAAGAGCTGGACGTTCGTCTCGCGACCTTCGGGGATATGATGGCGCTTGAGGCGTCCCGCCAGGCCGCCGCTTCGAGCGCGAGGTCGCGGCCCGCCGCCGGGCGGCGGGCGGAATATTCGCCTTTGCCCGACGCGCCGATTCCAGATTGGCCGTATCCCGATTGGCCTTTCCCCGATTGGCCGCGACCGATCCCGCCGGGCGGCGGCTGGCCATGGCCTTTTCCGCGTCCGCCGCGCCCCTGGCCGGATCCGGCGCCGTGGCCGTTGGCGGTGACGACCAGAGACCCGCTTCGCCTCCCCCGTCGCGTCACGCCGAGGATTGGCGATATCGAGCGCATCGACCGTTTCGGGCCGGCGCCGGAGCGGGTCGACCCGAACGAGAGGCAATGGATCAAGCACCACGTCCAGGCGGCGTTCCACGAGACTTACGGGGGTCTCGGCCGCGACTACCTGGATATCGCGCCATCCGATGTCTTCGACGCACCGGTCTACTGGTACGTCAGCTACAGCGATCAGCTCGAGCCGAAGCTCGCGGAACTGTATCCGGGAGCGCCGTGGCTCGACGATCGCGATCTCACCGATCTCTGGGGAGAGCCTCTCTATGCGACCAGTTCTCTCCTGGTCGACCGCATCGCCGCATCCGTCGGCGGGGGGAACTGAGCCATGAAGCGATCAATCTCATTCGCACTGGCCGCGCTCACGGCCAGTTTCGGGGGCGAGGTCGCCGCCAACTCGCTCGACGAACTGGGTTCGGCCGCCTTCTGCGTGCCGTCGGGCGTGAACGACGCCTATGTCATCGACCGCAAGCGCCTCGCCTGCGCGGCGATCCATGAATCGACGCCGAAAACCATCAGGTCGGCGGCGATCGCGTCGTGTATCGAAAACACGCCAGCGAAGGAGAGCGCGGCGCTGTTTCTCGGCATCGGCAAATACGACAATGAGTTCTTCGAGCTGGCTGAATACGGGCAGAGTGGAAACTACAGCGCCAAGGTGCCGGCGAATTGCCCTGAGCCGGATGAGTTGACCGGCGATATGCTGTTCAGGTCGTCCTGCATTCCCATCCGCTGCGAAACGTTCGAGGCGTCGGCGGACCCTGAGAAGAAGCTCCCTCCGCAAGTCTCCGGCGGCTTTCGCCTGCGCGAGACGCGAGCGGACCTCGCCGCGCCAAGCTTGAAAAAGGCGAACCCAGCGCGGCTTTCGTATCTCGCCGACTTCGAGGGCGATGAGGAAACGCTCTCCTTTAAGGGCGTGTTCGGCTACGCCTTCACCGGTTTTGCGCGCCGCGACGCCGAGGACCGCGACTTCATACCCTTCACGCTGACGCCATATGTCGGCGCCGATCTGATCGAACGGGATGATCCGACGAAGGAGGATGTGCGCAATATTTTCACCGGGTTCGACGCGAACATCGTCGTCACGGATGATATCCTGTTTCGCGGCGCCCACTCGCTGACGATGGACGGCCGTCTCATCACCGATGACGAAGCGGACAGCCTGATTGCGGACGCCGCCTTCACTTACCAGCCGGTACCGGCGCATGACGTGTTCCTCCTGGGGACGGACCTCCGGCCCGTTCGCTTGGTCCTATCGCCATCCGCCAGCGCCGAGTTCGGGCAGGTCTTCGACGCTGGCGACCGCACTGACGTTGAGGATGACGATACCTATCTGCGCCTCGGCGGCGGCGTTCAGGCCCGCATCTTCCCGAACGCCATCAAAGACCTCGAAGGCTTCAGCGTCGGCGCAAGCTACATCGCGCGCCACAGCTTTCTCGGACCGGAGGACAGTTACGAACGGTTCGAGGCGGAGCTTCGCTACATCGTGCCGTCGTCGCAAAATTTCGGCTTCAGCCTAAAGTACGTAAACGGCGACGTGGAGACGACGCTGGAGAACGAGGAGGCGCTGCACGCCGCCTTTACAGTGAGGTTCTGAACGAGCTGAGCTGCGGCCGCGCCACCGCGCGCGGCGCTTCATGCGTGGGAAACGCGGCGGAGAGGGCGCCGAACCGGCGCAGATGGTCTAGGGAACAGCGGCCTGACGCGTGGGGACGAGAAGGGGCCTGAGCGTCGGAAGTCAATCAAAGACAAGGGTCTCACCTTGCACGCCAAGGGACGAGAAGTTCCTTCGGTTGGTCGTGGTTCGCGATCGACCTCACCCCGCACGGTGAAAGAAGCAAGCCGTCGAAAGTTCGCCTAACTTGGTCTCGCAGGGCGCGTAACCGGGCGTTTGCGAAGCTGAGGTGAAAGATCTTCATGCGAAGACCGAAATAATGGGAATGGGAAAGATCTTCGGCCGCCAGGGCTCAAGCGATATGTCCTGCTGGAAAGCCCGCCACGTTCGACTGACTTCGCGCAGACCTAAGCGTCAGCCGCCAACGCCGACTACCGAAGCCGAGCGTCGCGGTACGGGCGACATCTTGGTAAGACGTCTCTCGCGTTCTCCGCTGAAGGCGGAGGCATCTGACTGACAATAAGGGCGCCGTCGAGGCCCGCCGTTTGGTCCGAAAGCGGATCGGCTTCTTCAATGAGCGGATATCCCACGGGGGGCCCTTGGAGGGCGAACGCCGGATGAGGGTCCGATATCGGAGAGTTCGGCGACCTGATCGAACCAACCTATGCACATTAGGAATTCTTCATGCCGCCCGACGAACCGGGAACGCGTCACCGCGACGACAAACGACGACGCCACCGCAAATTGTTCGGGAGTAATCGAGCTTCAAAACGTTCGCTTGCGACCCTCCCGGTTTCCCAGATGAACTAGCATAACGCTACGATAACGGCTAATTTCGCCGACTAAATTGAACGTAGATCTTAATTTGTTTCGAATTCAGAGGGCAGACTGGTGACTACAGAATTTTTCAGCAATCACAGCGGCAGCTCAAGCGAGCTGACGCTGTTGGCGGATGTCATTCCCGGCTATGCGCCCTGCCGCAGCCTGATTACGTACTCAGCCCGGTTGAGGCGGCATCTGCGGATGTTGGGCGCTCTAAGGCGGGTGGGGCTCGAAGGACGCCGGGCGGGCGTCTACACCGGGCCGATCGACGCGCTACGCACACTCCAGTATGTGCGGTGGACGCTGGTCGACAACGACACGCGAATGCTGCTGGCCGTCAATTTCGACCGCCCCTTCGAACCCTATGTTCGCCGGATCGTCGACGTGGCGGGGCCGCTGCTGGATACGATCCTCTGCCATTGCGAAGGCTTCGACGGCTGCTCCAGCGATCAAGGCTTCGACGGCTTCATGGAATTCGCCATGCGCCACCAGGCCCCGGTCGAATTGTTCGCCGCCGCGTCGCCCGATTTGAGCGTGGATGACGGGGATTACTATCTCCAGCGGGACGCCGACTTTCGCGAAGATCTGGGAGATCCTGACGTCGATTTCGCCGAGCATCGTTTCGAGACTATCAATCAGAAACTGAATAGATCGCGCACAGACGACCCTCTTCCACTACTCGATCAGGCGCTCAATATTATTAACATTCTCTACGAGAATGAGCATTTGTTCCCCGAAACGAACAGCTATGGCCAGAAAAGCCGCGATGACTTGCTTTACTATCGTCTGGCGGAGCGGCTGACGCCAGGATTTTGGAACACCATCCGGGGGAGGTTCGATCCGGCGAACGTGACGAATATCGCCAACCGGTTCGACCTCACCAGAGACGAGGTCCGCGTCATCAACGAACGAGTGGACAAGGGCATCGAAGACCCGACCTCGCTGTTGGACTCCAACATGATGTCCAACTTGTCCGCCGAGGACACCGATAGATACCTGGCGTCAGTGAGAGCGGCCATTCCGCTCTTAAGTCGCTACAGCGAAGCGAGAAACTGGTTCGCAGCGCCGCCCGCGCATAGAGACTTGCCCGCGCAAACGCCGCGTGCGCCGGGCGATATCCAGGCGGGTCTTTTGACCAAGAAGGGCGCAAGGCCGAAAGACATCGCCTGCATGCTTCTCTTTCGCGTCGACGACGCTGACGGCGGGCGCGCGTTTCTGTCAGCGATGGAGAGCGCGCTCTGGCCCGATACAGGGGACGAAGCGGTCACGCGCAACCTCAGCATCACTCTCGCTGGTTTCGATGCGCTGAAGATCGATCCGGCGCTCCGCGCAAGTCTCCCGCCGGCCTTCCGCGAAGGCATGGCGGCGCGCGCCGGGCTTCTGGGCGACATCGACGTCAACAGCCCGACCGAGTGGGAATGGCCGCGGCTTTCGTGGACATGGGACGGGAGCGGCCTCGTTTCTCGAAACGGGCCGAGGCTGTCAGAGACTTCCATCGATATCATCGTCCAGATCGCCGCCTTCGCGAAGGACGGAGACCAACTTAAGCACCCGGTGTTCCACAAGAATCATCCGCTCGCGCCTGAGGTCGCCGAAATCGCTGGTCTGGCGGCGGAGAACGGCGTCAGACTGACGGTGGTCGAGGCGATGCAGCGCAACGTTCAGGATACTGCAAGCGGTCCGCGCGTTTTCGGTCATATCGGCTTCGCCGACGGGATCAGTCAGCCGCGCATCGCCGAAAAAGGCGAATACGCCGTCCCCAATGACGCGCGCGGCGAACGAGAGGAGGACGACCAGAGCCTTCTGGGCGATTTGCTGATCGGGCACCGCGCCAAACTACAGCGGAACTTCGCCGCCGATCCGAGCAATGCCGCCAGCGGCCCTCCCTATCTCGAATATGACAGGTCGTCGCTCCAGGACGGGACGTTTCAGGTTGTCCGCAAGATCGCGGTGAGCGTCGCAGAGTTCAACAAGGTTGCCGAGCACTTGCCCAATGGGGCGGATAAGGTGCCCCTCCAGGAGCTGCAGGAAAGGATGATCGGCCGCAGAAAAGACGGTCGCTCGCTGCCCGCCGCTGCGGGGAAGCCGCCCGATCAGGACTTCAACTACCTAGAGACCCGAGGCGGCAATCCTCACGATCTGCAAACGCCTTTGCAGAGCCATGTCCGCCGGGCCAATCCGCGAAAGGCGGATACGCCCCGCATCCTGAGACGCGGGTTCTCATACGGACCTTTCGGGGATGGGGAGACGGGCGAGCGGGGCATGATGTTCGTCGCCTACAACGCCAACATCGCGGAGCAGTTCGAGGTCGTCCAGCGCTGGATCAGCGGAGGAAACAGCACGGGAATCTCCAGCTGGCACGGCGACCCGCTTCTCGCGCCCAAACGAGCGGGCGGCAGCCGCTCCTTCCGCTATGTTGATGGCGGCAAGGTGGTGCGCGTCAACCTGCCGGCCAAACCGCCGGCGATCCTTAAGTGGGGAATCTACGCCTTCACGCCGTCGCGCGCTGGACTGCGGTCTCTCGCCGAGGGCGGAGATGCCGGAGAGAAGCGACCGTTGCCCTGGGTTGGCCCCAAGCAGCGCCGGCTACAGAATATGGACGCCGCTGCGAGCGCTACGGAGTGGAAACTTCTGGTCGAGGACATCGATGACGAGCGCCGCGAAGACCGCGAACGAGTTTGGCGGCAGATCCGCGACCAGGGCGGAGTTCTGAAAACGGATTACGGCGTGCTTGTGGGCGGCGCTGACGCCGTTCGGGACGTCCTGACAAACGCCGATGCGGCCTTCTCCGTCCGCCGCTATTGGGAGCGGATGAAGAAGTCCATAGGCGTTCAGTATCTTGGCAAGGATGATCCGCCGACGCCGACCGAGGCGACCGACCCGGAAGAAAAGGCGCGCCATCAGCATTATCTGGACAGTGTGTCAGAAGGCGAACACAAGCGCGAAAGCGGTCAGCTTTCGGCCTTTTTCAACGGCTTTACGTCGCAGCGTTCATTCGACGAAGCGCTGGCGGCTGCGAAAGACATCATCGCGAAAACGCCCAACGATGACGCATACCTGCCGACGGGGAGACAGGACGCCCCGGCGGTGAAGGGCCTTGGCCGACGAATTCAGGCCGAACGTTTTTTCTACGATGTCGCGGCGCGGCTTTGCTGGGATTGGTTCGGACTGAACGGAGAGAATCTCGATATGGGCGGGCCGGAAGGCGCGAACGCTCACTGTCCGATCGACCTCGTTAGGGGTTCTTTCTACACCTTCTGGCCGGACCCGATACAACATCATGTCGATAAAAGTCAGAAGCGGACGAAAATGCTGGTCGACGAGATGAGGACCTATACGGCAACCGGCGCCAATGGACCGTCCGGCAGTCTTCTGGAGTTCGTTCGCCAGCTTGCCCCGCCTCTGTCCAACGACAGGATCGCCAAGACGATCGCTGGCGCGGCCTATGGCTTCGCCGGGCCGACGAGCGGAAGTTTCCGCGCAGTTCTCTACGACTGGATCGACAGCGGCTTTCTGTGGCGCGCGCAGCAGCAGATAGCGGACGCCGGCGGAGGCAGTTTCGCCAACGCTAAAGATCTTCTCCTCGAGGCCATTGTGGAGAGCATGGCGCGCCGAGCCGCGCCCGACATTTTGCACCGCGTGGCGGTGAAGAAGACAGCGCTGGGCGGAAGCGAACCCGTGGAGATCGAACCCGGGGACACCGTCGTCGTCTCCCTTCGCTCAGCCTGCGAAGAACGACCCGATGAGCGGCTCTGGCATCTTTTCGGCGGCGACTACGGCGTCTCGGGCAATCCGATTCACGCCTGTCCAGGCAGGCAGATGGGCCTCTACGCGATCGCGGGAACCATGGTGGCGCTCATGGAAGCAGGCGATATCGAGCCCGAGGGCCCGCTCAGTTTCCGGATCTGCTAGGCTCAGGACGCATAAATCCGGCGAACGCGAAAAAACCGGCGGCGGCCCAAACCGCCGCCCTTTACTACAATCCGAGCTCGACTCGGATGCGGTGCGCAACCGTTTGCCAGCGGACCAGTTCCGGTCGGTCGAAGATCTCGTCGGCCCGAGCGAGCGCATCGCGCGCCTCCGACACGCGACCCGTCAGCCGGTCGAGGCGCGCCCTGGCCAGGAGATTTGCGCCGCTGTCCTGGGGCGAGGCGCGGCGTTTCGTGAAATTGGCCGCCATCTCCAACCGAGAGGCGGCCTCCTCCGGACGCCCGGCCTCCATCGCGACGATCGCCGATGCCCGGCACGCCATGGCGGCTCCGACGATCTCCCCGGTTCGCGCGCGCGCCATCGCGGCCGTGTAGGCCGCTTCGACGTCTTCGAACCGGCCCGCTTCCGAAAGCGCGTCCGACAGCCAGCCGAAGACGAAGGAGAGATATAGCCGCATCCCCCGCTTCTCCATCGACCAGGCGGCGGTCGACAGCATCTCCAACCCCTCAGACGCTTCCTCGCCGCCGAGGCGGTGGCGCGCATAGCCCCATATGCACCGCGACATGCCCATCAGATACGGCGAAGAGACTTTCTCCGAACGTTCGCGGGATCGCGACGCATAGTCGAGCGCGACATCCCAGTTTCGGCGCATGAGGTGACACGCGGCGGCGAAGTTGAGGATCGAGCTTTCGACTTCGTGCCCATAACCGCGCACCCTTCGAAGCGCTTCTGCGATAAGGTCGTCGGCTTCTTCGAAGCGCCCCTGGTCTGCGACGAGCACCGCGAGGTTGGCGCGCGTGTAGACCGAAGTGACCGGCGGCCTGCCGCGTTTACCGGGGTTCCTGTCTTTTTCGACGATCGCGGCGCGCATCTGCTCTTCGCCCCGCTCGCGCTTGCCGGTCGCGCTGTAAACGCAACCTCGGATCGCCATTGCTTCAGCTTCAAGTCCTGCGTCTCCCTCCTCGGCGGCGATGTCTCCCGCCGCGGAAAGATTGCGAAGCGCCTTCTCGTGCTGACCGAGCACGAAGTGCAGATATCCGACCCAATAGCGCGCCCAGGCCGCAGCGCGCCAATCCTGCAGCCTGTTCGCGAGCGTCTCCGCCCGCTCAAGCGCGGGAAGATGCCGAGAGGATGCGGCGTAGACGCAGGGCACGGCCCAACGCCGGGCGATTGAAACCCAGCGACGTAAGCTCGTCTCATCAGGCGAAGTCTCGTCGATCAGATCGAGCGCAGCGCCGTAGTGCCACATCGCCTTGTCCAAAGACGACGCCGCGAGCGCTTTGTCGCCGGAGATCTCCGCAAAATCGAGCGCGTTGGCGACGTCGCCCGCACCTCGGTAGTGCATCGCGAGAATCTCCGAGATCGCGACTTCCGCGGCGGGATCGCCTCCAGCTCGATCCCGCAAGCGCGCGGCGTAGCTGCGATGCAGATCCACCTGCGCGTCGGGCGGTATCATACTGTAGACGACGTCGCGCGCGACGCCGTGCTTGAAGCGGACGCCGCCGCCGTCCCCATCGCCGTCGGAGGCGGCGACCGCCGACATCACATCCAGAGCGGTGAGGCGAGATAAGGTCGCGGCGTCGACGCGCATTCCACTCACTTCGGACAAAAGATCGATGGAGATCTGCTCCCCATGCGCGGCGGCGGTGCGTACGATCTGCAAATCGCCGGAATCAAGTCGCTCCATGCGCGCGGCGATCAAGGCCTGAACGTTCGCGGGAAGCGCCGTGACGATCGTTTGCCATCCCGGTCGATTGTCCGTGTTGGCGAGAGAATGGCAAATCTCTTCGAGGAAGAGCGGATTACCACCGGACTTTGCGTAGATTTCTCTCTTAAGGCTCGGCTCGAGCGGTTGGCGCAGAAGATGGGCGGTCTTAGCCTCCACCTCGCGGGCGTTGAGGTTGGGCAGTTGAATCTGGTCCGAGTTGGCGACAAGCCATTCCTCCGCAGGGTTTTCGCGGGATGTGAGGATTATCAACAACGGCGTTCTGGGCGCTCTCGCCAACACTCGCCCCAACGCGGCGCGCGTGGCGTCGTCGGCCCATTGCCAATCATCTACGAGTATCGCCGTTGGGCGCGCGCCGACGGACCGGATCAGACGCCCCGCGACATCCGCCGCCGCGCCTTCTCCCAAAATCGGACCGGGCGCCTCAGCGAAACCTCCCGCCCCGCGCATCTCGAAAGCGTTCAGTATTCGTAAGATCGGAGCGAGGGCGGCGCGGCGGTGATGCCGCTCGCAGACAGCGCGAGCGCATTGCACCCCTTCGGCCTCGAGACCGTCGATAAATTCATCCGCCAGCCGCGTCTTGCCAACGCCTGCAGGTCCTTGAATGGCGACGAAGCGAGGTCTGCGTTCATCGAGCGTTTCCGCCCAGGCGGCACTGAGAGCTGCAAGAAACGGTCGCCGTCCGACAAAGGCGTTCCACGGCTCGCGGCGAGGCGACGACGCGTCCGGATCTTTCCGCCCAGTCACGCGAAAAGCGCCCGATTCGAGTTCAGGCGTCATCGCTTCCGTTTGAAACTCCGCCATCTCAAAAAGGTCTTTGAGGCGGCGCGCCGACCGGCTCGCAGCCAAGACGCCGCCACCGCATGAAGCGCCGGCGGCGGCCAATGCGGCCGCGCGCTCTATCGGCGGGCCTTCGGCTCCGCCTACGCCGTCCGCCTCCGTCAGAAGAACTCCGGCATCTACCCCAAAGCCGACGAGATCCGCATTTTCCTCGAGGGAGAGAGCATGAAGCGACAGCGCGGCCTCTAACCCTTCACGGGCATCCGTCTCTCCAGGCGAGGGCAAACCGAAGACGCAGTCGACGCCACCCGGGCCAGTCGACGTCGCAACGCCGCCGATCGAGGAGAGCAGGCTCCCGGCTTTTTCGAGGAAACCAGCCGACAGGCCGGTCCCTTCGGCGGGTCTGACGGCGAGAACGGTCAGGTACTTTCTAACGACGCCACCATTCCGCGACGAACCGGCGTCCGAAGACAGATCGCCAAGGCTGGCGCGCACGTCGCCGACGAAGACCTGAAGCTCCGCCGAAGGTTCTTCGCCCCATTCCTCATCAAGCGTCGTCCATAGCTTCTGGTACACTCGCAAGAGACTGACGAGATCGCGGTTGCGCGCCGCTTCCTCAATCAAGACCCGCGCAGCGATTTCCTGCGCCGGGTCGATTCGATGGAGATGCTCCGCAGCGGCCAGGACGTTGTCATGGGACACGTTAGGCTGAGAAATCAGGCGTCCGAGGCCAGCGCGCAAGCGAAGCCCGGCCTCGCTCCGCATATCCCTCAACCATTCGTCATAAGCTGGGTCGAGATCTTCAAACCCGCGCAACAGCGTATCGGGATCGAGCGCCAAAGGCTCCTTGTTTTCGAGCAAACGATTGAGGTCGCCCAATATGTCGGCATCGCAAACGATGCGCGATCGATCGATAACAATCGCATCAGGCGTAATCCTGAGAACGCCTTCGCCGAGCAGCGGCAAAACCGCCCTGATCTGATGCAGACACTGGCGTAGAGCGGTGCGAGCCGTCGCTTCCGGTTTCTCGCTCCATAGAAGGCCGGTCAGCGCGCCCCGACTGATCCTGTCTAACCGGCTCAGTATCATGTAGGCGAAGATCGCCGCGCCCTTCGCAACGGGAAAGCGGAGCTCCCGACCGCGATCATCGCTAACGCGAAACCCCCCAAAGACGTCGCAATGAATGTAGCTGTGATCGCCCATGTGAAAAAGAACGCTTAATTTCCCCAACCTCCTCAACCCTAGGTTAGAATCAGCGACGGCGATAGCGTGAGGCGCGACGATCTCCATTTGGTTTCACTTGCAGCTAACGGGGCGCTCACGTCTATGGCGACACGGATAACCTGAACGCTCTGGCGAAGCGGGGCGCATTTCAGGGATGATCCGAATGGAAAGATTAAAAGTTCTGATCTTGGCCAGTCTTGCGACGGGCTGCACCGGCGTTACGTCCGAGCCGCCGTCATTCGCCGATATGCCGAGCGGTCTCGCCTACTTCCTGCCATCCAGCCTCCTGCCGGTGACGATCAACGTCACAAATGACGGCATGACGATGACTGCGTCCGCGCTGGAGTACATCCCGGATGAGCGACACGGCTACGTCCTGAGTCACGTCTACAGCCCCGTCCACGGCGACGAGATGACGTTCAAGGTCTCCAACGGCCTTCTCTCCAGCGTCGATATGAAATCAGACGGCCGCTTGGACGAGGTTATCGTCGCAACGGCGAAATCGGCGCTCGTGCTCGAAAACTTGAGCGTGCAGCCGACCGCAGCATACTCTGACAAATTGCGGATCGACAAACTGATCTCAGAAGACGAGGACGAAGAGGGGCGGACCGAACTCGACCGCTTGAAGGAACGCATTCAGCGCAACATCAACGATAAACTCGGGGCCGCCAAAGCGTTCGACATCGAGGTCGAGCGCGAGTTTCCGGACGCCTACATCCCATCCGCCTCGCCCGAGGACTGCGCAGTTGGTTTCTGCTACCGGGTGCCGGTGAACTACATCTTGCGGGTCACGTATGGAGGGCAGACGCAGACAGCCCGCTTCATGGCCCCGAATGACTCGCCGACACTGGCCGCGCCCGTTGATCGCGGGTTTTTCACGCAGTGGGACACGGTCGCGACCCTTACCAACGGCATGCTCACGCAATACCAGAAGACGGCGAAGGGTTCTGAACTCGAATCGCTGGTCAGCCTGCCAACCCAGATCATCGCCGCGGAACTCGAGGGCCTGCAGCTTAGCGGTCAGAGGCTGCAGGCTGAACTTGAGCTCGAACAGAAGCAGCTCGAAGTCGAAAAGGCGCGTCTGGAGATCGAAAAGGAGCGTCGCGATCTCGCGAAACGCACGCCGGAGAACGCGCCGAGCGACGCCAATCGGTTCCTGTTCCAGCTGAACTTCGGCGCGGGCGCCGTCGAAGCGGGGTTTCGCAACGGTTTGGCGAGACCGGGCGCGCGCTCCGGCAGCCCAGACGACCGTCAGGCCAGCGACCCCGACGCGAAGGATGGAAAGGCTGGCCCCCGCGAACTTCCCGGTTCCAACGGCTGAGCCCCGGCGCGGCGGTCTACAAGGACAATGAAGATGAAACTCGAAATCCACCTACCCAATCTGCGTCCGCTCAAGGTTCCGCATTCACCAACCATCGCATCCCCTTCGCCGCGGGACGGCGAGGGGGGTAGGGAGACGGAGAGCCGGTTTCGCGATCCGCCTGTCGCGACGCTCCCACCGTCGGGCGATCCGCTCTCAGTGGCTCAAGGACTCCATGCCGTCGCGAACGAGTCGATCTTCGACGAGGGCCCTGCGTGGAAGCTCAATAATCGCGCAGGCAGTACTCCGTGGCGGGCGATCTGCCATCTGGAGATCGCATATTCCGGAGGCGGAACCGCCACGGGGACGGGCTGGTTAGCGGGCCCTGACACCGTGATCACGGCCGGCCACAACGTTTTTTCCGCCAAGGGATCGGGCTGGGCGTCCGAGATAACTGTCTATCCCGGCCGAAGCGGCGGCTCTAAGCCCTGGCGCGTCTTTGGTGAAAAGGTGGACGCGTTACGCGGCTGGCGCGAACGGTTGGATCCGGTCGCCGACCTCGGCATGATCCGCCTCAACGCCCCCGCGCATGGACATGACAGCGACTGGTTCGGCGTCCTGGAGATATCGGATCAGGATCTGGCGGAGAAACCTGACGCCTTTTCCATCGGATATCCCGGCAGCGCGCAAGGCACCCAGTGGTTCGACTATGGACCGATCGTCGGACATGACAGCGCCTTCATTCACCATCGTCTCGACACGATGCGCGGTAACAGCGGCGGCCCACTCGTAATTCAAGGTAACAGCGGGCGCTGGAGGGTAATTGGAACTCATGTCTACGGCGAAACAACGCGCAATCTCGCCCGACGGATAAACGGTCACGCTTTCGATGCCGTCGCCGCTTGGATCACCGCATGAGCGGTTGGAGAGTGATCGCTGCGTTGTATTCTAGAACCGTTCAACATGGTACATTTGGAAAGTTGGGAGCATTTCAAGACTAAGTAAAACCCTCTCAGATATCCTTCGCTAGAACTACATTAACAATTAGCCGCAGCTAAGAAAATAAGACGAGCGTGAAGTATATTTTATCGGCGTATTATCAGCAATAAAAGATCGAAGCCGTCTGCGCTGGCCTCACGACGAATCATGCCGATACAGTTCGAAGACTTAACCGTAACACGTCTAACCACACCGATTGCCTCTTCCATAAGGCGTTCCGCGACGACAAGGGTCGACGCCTGAAAAGGTTCCGGGGCGTCGTCGCAGTCGACGAAAGCTACTTCGGCCCGACGCAAGGGCAAGGCGATTACGGCGTGCGCCGCCGCGGGCGCGACTTTTCCAAGCAGTCCGCTTCTAACGTCATCGAGCGTAGCGAAAAGGTCTTCACCAAGATCCTTCCGGATGTGAAGAAAAGAATTCCGGGCAGTTATCCGTAGTAAGGTCTCGCTGGAGATGACGACCATGTCAGACCAATAGATCGGCTACGACGGCATGGCAGACGTCGGATATGACGCCCATCTGCGCATCGAAAAAGCCGTCCGCAAGCGCGAGGGAAGGTCGCCCTTTGCCAACGCCGAGATCCGTATCAACGGCATTGAAAACTTCTGGCCATTCGCAGCGATGCGGATCGCAAAGCCCAACAGACACAGCGCCAAATTCACGCATTTAGAATTTGCAGCGCAATAGAAAAGAAGCACACCAGCCTCCTAGCAGAAGTCTGGCGTTTACTAGCTTAGGGCCTTCTGAAATCCTTTAAGAAGTTAAAGAATAAGTAAGAGTTGAGCGAGCGCCGCGGCGCAAAGGCCAAGCTTACTCCGCCGGCGTCGCCGCCCGCAGCTCCCGCTCCAGCGCTTCGCCCGCCGCCGCGCGCGGACGCGCCAGCCCGGCGATCAGCGCGTATGCGACCGGCGTGAGGAGGAGCGTGAAGACCGCCGCGATGCCAAGGCCGCCGAAGACGACCCAGCCGATGGCCGAGCGCGCTTCCGCCCCCGCCCCGTCGCCGAGAATGAGCGGGAGACCCGCCAGCACGGTGGAGGCCAGCGTCATCGCGATGGGACGAAGCCGCGCCTTCGCGGCCTCCAGCGCCGCGTCCGCCGCCGCCATGCCCTTGTCGCGAAGCTGATCGGCGAACTCGACCAAAAGGATGCCGTTCTTCGCCATAATCCCGATCAGCATCAGCACGCCGATCTGGCTGAAGATGTTGATCGTCGTCCCGGTCAGCCACAGCGCGTAGATCGCCGCGCAGACCGCGAAGGGCACAGTCACCATGACGACAGCCGCGCTCGTCAGGCTTTCGAACTGCGCGACCAAGACAAGGAAGACGACGATCAGCGCAATGACATAGGTGATGGCGAGGGCGTTGGACGTTTCGTCCAGCGTGGCCGCCTCGCCCCGGAGGAGAAGACCGATCTCGTCCGGCAACGTCTCTTGCGCCAGAGCGCGAACCTGATCCACCGCTTCGCGTAGCGTTATGTCGGTGGAGACGGAGGCGTCGATCTCCACCGCGCGGCGCTGGCCGTGTCGATCGAGCTCCGCCGCGACGCCCTCCTCCGACAGGGTGACGAGCTGATGCAGCGGCACCAGCGAGCCGTTATCGGCGCGGACGTAAAGGTTCAGGAGGTCGGACGGATCGCGGATCGCGCCCGCCGAAGATTGCAGCATGATCGGCACGGCGCGGTCGTTCACCGTCAGCTCGCCCACTTCGTCTTCGTCGATCAGGGCGCGGAGAGTGGAGGAGAGCGCCGAGAGCGGCACGCCGAGATCGGCGGCGCGGGCGCGGTCCATTCGGATGGAGAGCTGGGGCTGCGTCGCCTGATACTGCACGCGGATGCGGGAGAGGTCGGGCAGCTCCTCCTCCATCCGCGCGGCGAAGTCGAAGGCGGCGGCGGCGATGACGGGATAATCCGGCCCGATCAGCGCGATGGAGATGCCGTTGTTGGAGCCGCCGCGGATCGACAGGCTGTTCCCCGGCCAGACGATGCCGCGCGCCCCCGCCAGATCGCCGAGCGGGCCGCGCACGCTGTTCTGAATCTCGGCCTGCGTGACCTCCCGCGCCTCCCACGGGGCGAGGCGGGCGCGGACGTAGCCGCGATTGAGGTCGTAGCGGCCGGTGATCGAGTAAACGCCCTGAATGACGCCGCTTTCGACCCACGGGTCGAACATCGCCTCCACCTGCTCCACCTGCCGGTCGGTATAGTCGAGGCCAGTGCCGTCGGGGCCCTGCATCCAGACTGTGACCATGCCCCGGTCTTCGGGCGGCACGAGCTCTTCGCCGAGATCCTGATAGATCGGCAACGCCGTCGCCGCGATCAGCGTTGCGACGGTCAGCGCGATCAATGGCGCGGCGACCAAGGGTCTGAGAACCGCGAGATAGGCGCGGGAGACTTGCCGCCCGATCCAGGCGCCGATCCCAAGCCCCTTTCCCGGCGCTGGAAGCTGCGCGGCGATCGCCGGGCAGATGGAGAGCGCGACGAATGACGAAAGCGCCACCGTGATCGCGAGGACGAAGCCGAACTCCGTGAAGAGCCGCCCCGCGTCCGACGGCAGGAAGGAGATCGGGACGAAGACCGCGATCAGCGTCAGCGTGGTGGCGATGACGGCGAAGAACACTTCGCGCGCGCCGATCACGGCGGCGGCCTTGGCGCCCATGCCTTCGGCGCGGCGCTTCTGGATGTTCTCGGTAACGACGATGGCGTCGTCGACGACGAGCCCGGTGGCGAGGACGAGCGCGAGAAGCGTGATCAGGTTGATCGAGAAGCCCAGCGCCCAGATCGCCGCGACCGACCCGATCAATGCGATGGGGATCGCGACGGCGGGCGCCATCGTCGCGCCGAGGCGACCGAAGAAGAGCCAGATGACGCCGACGACGATCAGAAGGGCGGCGACGAGGGTCGTCAGCACCTCCTTGATCGAGCCGCGGATGAAAACGGCGTCGTCTGAGATCATCTTGAAGTTCAGGTCGGGGAAGCGGGCTTGGAGCCGCGCGACCGCCGCCTGCGTCTGGTCGGAAATGGCGACGGTGTTCGACTGCGCCTGCCGCACGACGCCGAGGCTGAGGACGAGCCGCCCGTCGAGCCGCGCGACGCTTTCCGGGGTGGCGAGGCCGGAATACACCTCCGCGATATCGCCGAGGCGCACGGGATCGCGGATCATCAGCTCCTCGATCCGCTCCGGGTCGGTGACGGTGGCGTCGGCGCGCACCAGCACCTCCAGCTGCCCCGCGTCGAACGCCCCGACCGGCACGTCGAACTGCGCCGCCTCCAGCACGCCGGAGACCTCCGCGATGGAGAGGCCGTAGGCGGCGAGGCGTTCGGGAGACACCTCCACCCGGATCACCCGTTCGCGGTCGCCGAAGACGACGATCTCCGCCACCCCGTCGACGGCGGTCAGCTCGGGGATGATCTCGTCCTCCGCCCGGCGGGTCACGACGTCGATCGGGTCGGTGTCGGACCAAACCGCGATGTCGATGATCGGGTTGGCGTCTTGCTCGGATTTGACGACGAAGAGGTCCTCGACCCCATCGGGCAGACGCGGGACGACCCGGCTGACCGCCTCGCGCACGTCGTTGGAGGCGTCAGCGAGGTCGCGGGAGGGGCGGAATTCCACGCTCATGCGGAAATTCCCCTCTTCGGAGGAGGACCGCACGGCGACGACCCCGGCGACGCGGGCCACCGCGGCCTCCACCAGCGAGGTGACTTCAGCATCCACCGTCTCAGGCGCTGCGCCAGGGAAATTGGCGCGGACGGAGACGACGGGACGGTCGATATCCGGCAACTCGCGCACCTCTACCCCGAGGATCGCGGCGATCCCCGCGATCACGATCAGGAGGTTCGCCACCGCCGCCAAAAGCGGGCGGCGGACGGAGAGGCCGGGAAGCCCGCCCGTGTCCGGCTTGCTCATGACGCGGGCGCCGACGGGTTCAGAAGGCGGATCTTCTTGCCCGGAGAAAGGCGCTGCGTGCCCTCGACCACCACCTGATCGCCCGGCTGGAGCGGTCCGTCGACCATAACCTCCCCATCGCGGCGACGGACCATGGTCACATCCACCTGCTCGGCTTCTTCACCTGACACGCGCCAGACATGGAGCCCGTTCTTGCCGAAGAGGACGGCGATCTCAGGCACCACCGGATACTCGTCCCCCGGCAGATCGAGCCGCACGGTGAAGGAGGCGCCGGGGCGCAGGAGGTCCTCCGGGTTTGGAATGGCGACGCGGATGCGCACGGTGCGACTGCCCGCGTCGATGCGGGTGTCGATGTCGGCGATCTCTCCGGCGAAGACCTGACCGGGCGCGGCGGGGGTCGTCGCGGTGACGGGCAGGCCCGGCTCGACGCGCGCCAGCATCGCTTCGGGCAGATCGAAACCGACGAGGATGGCGGAGCGATCGTCGAAGGAGGCGATCTCCATATTGTTGTCGACCCAGGCGCCGGGCTCCATGTCCGTCAGCCCGGCGACGCCGTCGAAGGGCGCGCGAAGGACGCGATCGTCCAGCGCCTCGCGTGCGCGCTCGACTTCCAGACGGGCGATTTCGGCGTTGGTTTCGGCTTCGTCGAGCTGAGTGGCGGTGGAGGCGCCGCGGGCGACGAGTTGCTCCAGCCGCTCATAGGAGCGCACAGCCTCCGCGAGCCGCGTCTCCGCCAGCTGGAGAAGGAGCCGCTGTTCGGCGTCCTCCAGCCGCAGGAGCGTCTCGCCCGCGGCGAAGGCGCGGCCGGGCTCCATCGCGAACGCGGCGATCTTGCCGTCGGTTTCGGGGCGCAGCATCACGGAACGAAGCGCCCGCCCGGTGCCGACGACCTCCAGCGAGAGATCGTCCCGCGCGGTGGTCACGGGCGCGGCGATGACGGGGACGCCGGTGTTGGGACGGCTACGTTCCGTCGTCTCGCCAGCGTTGAGCGCAAGCGCGTCGGCGATGGCGTCGCGCTGCGTCCATCCACCCACGGCGATGCCGAGGATCAGGACGGAGACCACCGCCTGCTTCCAGAAAGAAACCCGCTCGCTCATGTTTCGGCGTCGCCCTCACGCTTCCCTTGCGGTGGCGCTATTTTCCCCGCCCACAGCCTTAAAGATAGCGTTTTGCGACCCGGCGCCAATGTGAGGCGGATCACAGGCGCGGCGCCTCGCTCAAAGCGCAGTGCGGACGTCCCAAAGCTCGGGGAACAGAACCGTCTCCAGCATCCGCCTGAGATAGGCGACGCCGGAGGTGCCGCCGGTGCCGCGTTTGAAGCCGATCACCCGCTCCACCGTGGTGACGTGATTGAAGCGCCAGCGGCGGAAATAGTCCTCGAAATCAACCAGCTTCTCGGCGAGATCGTAGAGCGTCCAATGCGCTTCAGGCGCGCGGTAGACGGCGGCCCAGGCGGCGCGAACGGTGTCGTCAGGGGCGTAGGGTTTGGTCCAGTCCCGCTCCAGCGCGCCCATGGCGATGTCGAAACCGTTGCGGGCGAGAAGGCGGATCGCTTCGTCATAGAGGCTGGGCTCGGCGAGGCGGCGCTCAAGGTCTTCGACGATCTCCAGCTTGTGGGCGTGGGGCTTCAGCATCGCGCCGGACTTGTTGCCGGTGATGTACTCGACCGCCCGATACTGGAACGACTGGAAGCCCGAGCTTTCGCCGAGGTCTTCGCGAAAAGCGGTGTATTCGGAGGGCGTCATCGTGCGCAGGATGTCCCAGGCGGCGTTCAGGTGTTCGAAGATCCGGCTGACGCGAGCCATCATCTTCAGCGCCGTGGGCAGATCGTCTTCGCGGATAGCGTCGCGGGCGGCCTCCAGCTCGTGCAGGGCGAGCTTGAGCCACAGCTCGCTCGTCTGGTGCTGGACGATGAACAGCATCTCGTCATGGGCGTCGGAGAGCGGGACCTGCGCGTTCAACACCCGGTCGAGGCCGAGATAATCGCCGTAGGCCATCCTGCCCTTGAAGGACATGCGGGCGCCTTCGCGGTCGGGTTCTTCGGTCATGGCCTCCGGTCCTGAATGAACGGTTAAGGAATCCAGTTTGCCGGAATTCTAGAATGCCGGAATTCTAGTATTCCGGAAAACTGGAGGATTTAGGGGTTCGTTAGGGTTTGCGGGAGGCGTTCTCTCGCTGGTTCGGGAGTTTACGTGGGTCGGAGCGGCCTCAGCGCCGTCAGGTAACTGCGGCGCGGGTTTTGAACTCGGAGCGGTCCCATAGGCGCTCGTTGAAGATCCGACCGACGATCGCCGCCGCCTCCGCAACCTCCGCGTAAGAAAGGTAGAGCGGGGTGAAGCCGAAGCGCATGATGTCCGGCGCGCGGAAGTCGCCGATCACGCCTTTGGCGATCAGCGCCTGCATCGCGGCGTATCCCTCAGGGTGCGCAAAGGAGACCTGACTGCCCCGCTCCGATCCGTCGCGGGGAGAAACGAGCTTCAGACCGTGGCCCGCCGTCTGGCGCTCCACCTCTGCGATGAAGAGATCGCAGAGCGCGACGGACTTCGCGCGGATCTCCGCCATGTCGACGCCGTCCCAGACGTCGAGCGCGGCGTCTAACGCGGTGAGCGAGATCACCGGCGGCGTGCCGACGCGCATCCGGCCGACGCCCTCCAGAGGGCGGTAGTCGACATCGAAGGCGAAGGGCGCTTCGTGGCCCATCCAACCCGCCAGCAAGGGGCGCACGCGCTCCTGCCGCTCGGGACGGACATAGAGAAACGCCGGCGCGCCCGGACCGCCATTCAGATACTTGTACCCGCAGCCGACCGCGAAATCGGCGCCGGCGCCGGTAAGGTCCACCTCGAAGGCCCCGGCGGAATGGGCGAGATCCCAGAAGGCGAGCGCGCCGACTTCGTGAGCGCGGCGGGTGATCGCCTTCATGTCGTGGCGGCGGCCGGTGCGGTAGTCGACCTCCGTCAACATGACGACGGCGACGTCTTCGTCGATCGCCTTCATCACTTCGCCGGGTTTGACGAGACGCAGCTCATGCGCCTGATCCAGCCCCTGAATGAGGCCCTGCGCGATGTAGAGATCAGTCGGGAAGTTCCCTTCGTCCGACAGGATCACCTTACGGTCGGGCCGCATCGCCAGCGCGGCGGAGAGGCATTTGAAAACGTTGGTGGAGGTGTTGTCCGCCACCGTCACCGACCCTTCGGGCGCCCCGATCAGCCGTCCGATCCGGTCCCCGACGCGCTGGGGCGCGGTGAACCAGCCCGCGTCGTTCCAGCCGCGGATGAGCAGGTCGCGCCACTCGCTCTCCACCACCCGCGCCATGGCGGCGGGCACGGTTTTGGGGAGGGGACCGAGGGAATTGCCGTCGAGATAGATGACGCCTTCGGGGATATCGAACTCGGCCCGCTTGGCGGCGAGCGGGTCAGTCGCGTCGAGCTCGGCGATGTCGGTTTTCTGATCCTTGGGCAAGGCTGATCCTCCGTCCCTCGGCGGCGCTTTGGTAGGCCGCCTCCACGATCCGCATATTCGCCAGATAGGCGGCGGCTTCGGTGGGATGTGGCTCGTCTGAGCGGAGGGAGTCAAGATATTTTAAGCTTGAAATATATACGCAGTCGCCGCCGAAATGGCGGTCCTCCCATGAATAGTGATGGGCGCGTTCGTCGTTTTCACCGTGGACGCGGACGGTGATGTCGCCGTCTCCATTCAGCCTAAGCGTCCCGGCGGCGCCCTCCACCTCCATCTCGCCCATTGTTAGGCGGCGGTTCTCAGCACGATGGTCAGCCAGCCGGTTGCCGTCGAACACGGCGCGCCGCCCATCGGCGTAATCGAGAATGATCAGCCCCGCGTCCTCTCCCTTGATCGCCGGGTTCAGGCGGCGGAGGTCGGCGTAAACCCCGTCCGGCTCGCCGAACATCGCGCGGAACACGTCGATGACGTGGATCGCGGTCTCATGGACGAGGAAGCGCTCCATCTGCTGAAAGTAGGGCTGGCGGGCCAGAAACGCCTCCGGCCCCTGCCCGTCGCCGGGGCGGAGGCGGAAGGTGATCTCATAGGGCTCGCCGACGGCTCCGTCGGCAAGCAGGCGCTGCGCCTCCATATGCCATGGCTGATAGCGGAAGTTCTCATGGACGATCACGCGGGCGCCATTCGCCGCCGCGACCTCAACCGCCCTTTCAGCGTCTTCCAGACCACCACAGAAGGGTTTCTGGCAGATGATGTTCTTAACGACCGGCGAGAGCGCTTCGATCAGCGGCAAATGGGTCGGCGGGGGCGAGGCGATGTCGATGATGTCGGGCTGAACCGCATCCATCATATCCATCGCGTCAGCGTAACCCGGAACGCCCGCCGCTTCCGCTCTTGAGAGATCGGGATCGACGATGGCGGCGAGGGTCGCGCCCTCCGCTCGCGTCCAGGCGTCGATATGGAACTGGCCGAAGTAGCCGGCCCCGATCAGGGCGACCTTCACAGATCGCCCTTCGCGACCTCGGTCAGCACGGCGTCGCGCACCTTGTCGACGCCCGCGTCTCCACCGAGCTCGCAGGTCTTGAGATCGCCGGAGGCGAAGGCGGCGTCCACGGCGCGGCGGATCTGTGCGGCGGCCTTCGCGGCCTCCGGCGCGCCTTGGCGCTCATCCAGCCATTCCAGCATCATCGCGCCGGAAAGGATCATCGCCGTCGGGTTCGCCAGCCCTTTGCCCGCAATATCCGGCGCGGTGCCGTGGCACGGCTGGAAGACGGCGTGATCGTCGCCGATATCGGCGGAGGGCGCGTAGCCCATGCCGCCCATGATCGCAGCGCCGAGGTCGGAGAGGATGTCTCCGAACATGTTCTCCGTCACCGCCACGTCCAGCGCCCAGGGCTTCTGCGTCATCCACATGGCGAAAGCGTCCACATAGGCGCCGTCATGGGTGATGGTGGGGAAGGCCTTGGCCCGCTCCTCGAAGATCTCGCGGAAGAACCAGAAGGCGGCGAAAACGTTCGCCTTGTCGACGCAGGTGACATGACCGGGCTTTCCTTGGGCCTTGCGGCGCTCGGCGAGGCGGAAGGCGAAGTCGAAGAGCTTCTCAGAATTCTCCCGCGTGATCAGCATCGTCTCCGTCGCTTCGCGCTCCGTCCTCGTGCCCTTGGCGGCGGGGGCGAAAAGGCCCTCGACGCTTTCGCGGATGATGACGAAGTCCATGTCCTTGGCCCGCGGGTCGGCCAGCACCGGCGTCACGCCGGGGATCGGGCGCACCGGGCGGACCCCGGCGTAGAGCCCGAAGTGGAAGCGGAGGGAGATTTGCGGGGTGATCTCCCGCCCGTCGGGAAATCGCACGCCGGGCAGGCCCATCGCGGCGAGGAAGATCGCGTCCGCCTCCCCCGCCGCCCTCAGATCGTCGGGAGGGATCTCATGGCCGGTATCCCGCCAGCAAGCGGCGCCGCCCTGAAGCGTCCGGTAGTTCAGCTCGAACCCGCATCGCGCCCCCGCCGCGTCGACGACGGCGCAGGCGGCTGGCGTGACCTCATGACCGATGCCGTCGCCGGGAAACACGGCGATGTCGAATGTCTGGCTCATATGATCGTCCCTCTCTCGTCGGGGCGGACCTTATGCCGAAGCCGCCGGACGACGCCACCGCCCGAACGGGCAGTGGGAATGCAAGAGAGCGAGTTTGCGCCTTGGGTGAAAGCCCTCATGGCTCCACTTGGCGGCCAAAGGCGCGCCCGACGACGCCCATGCGCAGATTACCCTATTCGGATCAGCATGTTGCCAGTTTGCTAGCAAACCAGAAGAGCTCCGGTTTCCGGTCGGCCTCGACGCTCCGCCAAACCCACCTGAGGCCCCACCGCGCCCTAAACCATTGTCCGCCGGAGCGGGACGACGTTAACTCCAGCGAGATGAGGAGACGCCGCCGATGAAACTACCCGCCCCGCCAACCTTCCGCCTCGACGGCAAGCGCGCGATCGTCGCCGGCGCATCCTCCGGCATCGGCCTCGCCGCCGCCGCCGCGCTGGCGGATGCGGGCGCCCATGTGGTGATGACGGCGCGGCGGACCGGGCCGCTGGAGGAGGCGGTCGAAGCTGTCCGCGCCGCGGGCGGATCAGCGGAGGCGCTGGCGATGGACATCTGCGACGTGGCGGCGATGGCCGCCGCATTCGCCGAACACGGACCGTTCGATATCGCCGTGAACTCCGCTGGGTTCGGTCGCCATACGCCCGCGCTTGAGACGACGGTGGAGGACTACGACGCCGTCATGGCCGTGAACCTGCGCGGCGCCTACTTCTTCGCCCAGGCGGCGGCGGATGCGCTGATCAAGGCGGGGAAACCCGGCTCGATCATCACGCTCTCCAGCCAGATGGGCCATGTCGGCGGGATCGAACGGGCGGTCTATTGCGCCTCCAAATGGGGGGTGGAGGGGTTCACCAAGGCGATGGCGATTGAGTGGGGGCCGCATCAGGTGCGGATCAATACGATTTGCCCGACTTTCATCCGCACGCCGATGACGGAGGCGGTGTTCCAGCGCCCGGAGATGGTCGAGTGGCTGGAGAGCAAGATCAAGATCGGCCGCGTGGGACAGGTGGAGGATATCACGGGGGCCGTCCTCTATCTCGCATCCGATGCGTCGGCGCTGGTGACGGGAACGTCGATGCTGATCGACGGCGGCTGGACGGCGGACTGACAGGGTCCGGTTCCGCGATTGGATTTCCGTGACGACTCGCCTGCATTCGCTTGGGTGACGCGGTTCGAAGCGACCCGGCGCCCCGCGTTCTGAAACCTTAATAAAATCAGGATTCCGGCATGCTGGAATTCTAGTATGCCGGAATCCTGGATGAAGTTAAACTTCGATTAACCACCGAAGCACAGGGCGGTCATGGCCGACATCTTCGACTACGTCATCGTCGGCGCGGGCAGCGCTGGGTCCGTTCTGGCGGCGCGGCTGAGCGAAGACCCCAAATTCACCGTCTGCGTGCTGGAGGCGGGGCCGTCCGACACCCACCCGATGATCCACATTCCCGTCGGCTGGATGAAACTGATGGGGAACGCCGCGCTGAACTGGATGTACGAGGCGGAACCGTCGGAGTGGACCGGCGGGCGGCGCATCCCCGCGCCGCGGGGCAAGATGCTCGGCGGGTCTTCCTCGCTGAATGGAAACATCTTCAATCGGGGGGCGCCGACTGATTTCGACACCTGGGCCCAGCGCGGCAATCCCGGGTGGGGGTATGCGGACGTCCTGCCGCTCTTCAAACGGCTGGAGGATTGGACCGGCGACGATCCAGAAGGGCTGCGCGGGACCGGCGGGCCGCTGAAGGTGACGCCGAACCCATGGCGGCATCCGCTTTGCGACGCCTATCTGGACGCCGCCGAAAGCATCGGCATCCCGAAGAACCCGGACTACAATGGGTCGGCGCAGCTTGGGGCCTCCTACTCCCAGCGAACCATAGCAGGGCGGTGGCGGCAGAGCGCGGCGAAGGCGTTTTTGCGGCCCGCGATGAAGCGGCCCAATCTGGAAGTGTGGACCGGGGCGCATGTCACCGGGTTGACGTTTGAGGGCAAGCGCGCGACCGGCGTCTCTTACAGGCGCGGCGGCGCGGAGACGGTCACGGCCCGGCGCGAGGTGATCCTTTGCGGCGGCGTCGTGAACTCGCCTCAGCTTTTGCAGGTCAGCGGGATCGGCGATCCAGAACATCTGGGCGAGATCGGCGTTCCCGTTCGCCACGCGCTCCCCGGCGTAGGCGAGAACCTCCGCGATCATTATTCCGTCCGCTTTGCCGCCCGCGCGAAGAACGCCGTCACCTTCAACGAACGCGCCGCCTGGCCGCGCTTCGGGGGCGAGGTGTTGAAATGGGTCGCCGGGCGGCCCTGCATCATCAACCACCCGTCGACCGCCTGTTACGCCTTCGTCTGCTCGGACGCGGCGCTCGACGTCTCCGATCTTCAGCTGACGTTCATGCCCGCGAGCTACGCGGAAGGGCGGCAGAACCAGCTGGACGACCAGCCCGGCATGACCTTCGCCGCCTGGCAGCAGCGCCCCGAAAGCAGCGGCTACATCCGCGCCCGCTCCGCCGATCCGATGGCGAAGCCGGAGATCCAGCCGAACTTCCTCGCCGATCCCTATGACCAGCGCGTGCTGCTGGAGGGCTTGAAGATGTGCCGCCGCCTGATGCGGGCCGAACCGATGGCGCCCTATTTCGCGGGGGAGCTCTACCCCGGAGACGGCGTTCAAACGGATGACGAGCTGATGGCGGTGATCCGGGAGCGCGGGACGACCTCCTTCCACATGATGGGCACCTGCCGGATGGGGCCGGAGGCCGACCCGACGGCTGTCGTCGATCACCGTCTCAGGGTTCGGGGACTGGAGGGGCTGCGCGTCGCCGACGCCTCCATCATGCCGACGATGCCCGCCGCGAACACCAACGCGGCGAGCCTGATGATCGGAGAGAAGGCGGCGGATCTGGTAAAGGCGGACATGTAGCTATTGACTGCATTGTCGTGAAGAGCTACATCAAATCGTGAAGAAGATCGATTACACGCGCGAGGCGTCTAAAGCGCTTCGCAAGATGCCGGCGAATGAAGCAAAGCGCGTTCGAGGTAAGATCGAAGCCTATGCGGCGGACCCTGCGCCTCTCGCGAACAACGTCAAACGGTTGGAGGGCGAAAACGCGGTCAGGCTCCGCGTCGGCGATTGGCGCGTGATTATGCGTGATGGCGAGGTGCTCGCCATTCTCAAGATCGGCCCGCGTGGCGGCGTGTATGAGTGAGGAGATTTGGCTATGGAAGATACGGTCACGATCAGTCGCGCCGAGTACGATGCGCTGAACGAAGCGCGCGAAACGCTTTCCGATCAGGCGGCTTACGACCTCGCCATAGCTCGCCTCGCAGCGGGAGAGGACGAGCTGATGCCGGCCGAATACGTCTACCGCATGGTGGACGGCGAGCCGCCCTTGCGGGTCTTCCGCGAATGGCGGGGGCTGTCGCAGAACGCGCTGGCGAAGAAATCCGGCGTCAATCGGGTGCAGATCGGGGATATCGAGGATCGGGGCAAGACCGGCTCCGTCGCGACGCTGAAAAAACTGGCGGAGGCTTTGGGGATCACGATCGATGATCTGGTCTGAGCCGGAACCCTACTCCAGCGGCGGGAGGCCCCGGCTCAGTACCGGAGCGGTGGTGACGACCTAATCGACCCGCGCCGCGTCCAGCCGCCAGACGAAACCGCTTTCGCCGAAGGTTGGGAAGCGCCGGGTGATCAGCGGGTCATGCCCCGGAATGACGCGGTCGTCGTCGCCGTCGGCCAGACGGCGGATGATGTTGAAGCCCTCCACCATCTCCTCGACGTTCTGGACGATGGGGAAGATCTTGCCGGTCTGGAAATTCTCATAGAAATGCGTGGCGTCGGAGGCGAGGCAGACGGGACCCACCTGCGTCTCCACCCGCACCACTTGCAGCCCCTTGGAATGCCCGCCCGTGCGGTGAACGGAGACGCCCGGCGCGATCTCCGCTGATCCTTTGTGGAAAATCACGCGGCCCGAGTAGACGTGTTTCACCATCTCCACCACATGTTCGACCGTGAAGGGCATCTTCAGCGCGCCGTTGCACATGCAGGGGCCCGTGGCGTAGGCCATTTCGTCCTCTTGAATGTGGAACTTCGCCGCCGGATAGCGGTCGAGCCCGCCGGCGTGGTCGTAATGCATGTGGGTGACGATGACGGTGTCGATCGTCTCCGCCGACACGTCGAGCGCCTTCAGCGCGTCAACCGGATCGCGCAGGATCGGACGGCCCCGCCGCTTCGCCTCCACCGCGTCGTAGCCGGTGTCGACGAGGATCGTCTGGTCGCCGTTCTTCAGGAGCCAGACGTAGTAGTCGATGGGATGCTCCAGCGCTCCGTGGTCGTCGAAGAGGAAGCTCTCCTTCCGCGTCCGCTCGTTCCGGTCGCCGTATTTCTGCTGATAGATTTCCCAATGCTGGCTCATGGCCCGATCCTCCCGTTTCGCGCGAGGTTAACGGCGCGGACGGAAAACGCTACCGCCGCGACGAGGCTTTGCGCGCGCTCGGCCGCTTGCCGAGTTGCGCTTCGCGGAAGGCGAGGTAGAGGCCGGAGGCGAGGATCAGGGCGATCCCGGTGATCGCAAAGGTATCCGGCACCTCACTGAAAACGACGTAGCCCCAGAAGATCGACATCACCAACGCGACGTATTCGAAGGGGGCGATCAGGCCCGCTTCGCTGACCCGGTAGGCCTGCGAGATCAGGTAGCCGCCCACAGCGGAGAAGGCGCCGAGCGCCGCCATGATCGCGAAGTCGCCTTGGGTCGGCCAGACCCAGGGGCCGAGGAGGAAGCGGAGGGACGGCTGGTCCTCCGGCGCGAAACGCCCGTCGCCGGCGATGAGACCGAATGCGATGGAGACGACGATGAACATCGCCTGAATGTAGATCGCCATGGTCGACGCTTTCTCGGTCACTCCAAGGCGCCGCGTGAAGATGTGGAGGAGCGCGTAGAAAACCGCCGACGCCATGGAGAGAAGCGCGGCGACCTGAAAGCTCTCCGACGTGGGTCGGACGATCACCATGACGCCGACCAGACCAACGGCGACGGCGGCCCAGCGGCGGGGGCCGACCGACTCTCCAAGGAAGAACACAGAGAAGACGGTGATCACCAGCGGCGAGACGAAGAAGACCGCCGTGGCGTCCGCCAACGGCATCGCCGCGATCGCCATGAAGAAGAGCGAGTTCGCCAGAACGACGAAGAGCCCGCGGAGCATGTGCATGCCCGGGCGCTTCGTCCTCAGCGCGGCGCGGCCCCCGTCCAGCGGTATGATGATCGCGAGGACGAGGATGAAGGCGACGCAGGACCGGGCGAGAACGATCTGGTGGAGCGGGTAGCCGGTCGACAGGAACTTGATCGTCATGTCGTTTAGCGAAAATGCGAGCGCCGCGCCCACCGCGCAGATCATGCCGAGGCGCGCCGCGCCCGACGTCGTTCCCGCTACGTCCGTCATGCTGCAGGATTAGAACGGAAGCGCGGAGGGCGCGCATCCGGTAGCGACTTCGAAACGTCGCGCGCGACATGGTGATCTGCGATCCGTCGACAGCGGCCGCGTCCTTGGGCATATCGGCTTCATGAGCACGCTTTTCTCCCCCTACGCCCTGCGAGGCGTCACCTTCCGCAACCGCATCGCCGTCTCGCCAATGAGCCAGTATCGCGCCGTCGACGGGGTCGCGAACGACTGGCACCTCGTCCATCTCGGGCGCTTCGCCATGGGCGGGGCGGGCCTCGTTTATGTCGAGGCGACGGCTGTGGAGGACCGGGGGCGGCGAACCCATGGCGATCTCGGGCTCTGGAATGACGACCAGATCGAGCCGCTCGCCCGCGTCACGCGGTTTCTGGCGGCGGAGGGGGCCGTTCCCGGCGTTCAACTCGGCCATGCCGGGCGCAAGGCCTCGGAGCGGCGGCCCTGGCATGGCGAAAGCCCGGTGAATGAGGAGGATGTAGCGGAACGAGGCGAGGCGCCGTGGGACGCGATCGGTCCTTCGCCGCTGAAGTTCGCCGATCCGTGGCCGCTTCCTGTGGAGATGACGGAGGCGGATATTCAGGGCGTCATCGACGGGTTCCGGGACGCCGCGCGCCGCTCGGTCGAGGCCGGGTTCAAGGTGATCGAGGTCTACGCGGCGCATGGGTTCCTGCTTCACCAGTTCTATTCGCCCATCGCCAACCAGCGTACGGACCGCTGGGGCGGGTCGTACGAGAACCGTTGCCGCTTGTCCGTCGAAGTCGCGCGCGCGATCGGGGAGGCGTGGCCGGAGGAGCTGCCGCTGATCTTCCGCCTCTCCGCGACCGACTGGATGGAAGGCGGGTGGACGCCGGAGGAGACGGTGGAGCTCGCCAGGCTGCTGAAGGGGGCGGGCGTCGACATGATCGACGTCTCCACCGGCGGGATCGGCGGTATGGGCGGGCGGGAACGGCCCGCGCTCATGCCGCTCGGGGCGAACTTCCAGGTTGCCCTAGCCGCTCAGGTGCGGCGGGAAGCGGAGATGCCGACGATGGCCGTGGGTATGATCTGGGACGAGGCGGACGCGGAGCGGATCGTCGCCGATGGCGAGGCGGACATGGTGGCGATGGCGCGGGAGCTTCTGGACCATCCCAACTGGCCGCTTCAGGCGATGGCGCGGATGGGGATCGATCCAGGTTTCGCCGCCTGGCCGCCGGAGAGCGGCTGGTGGCTGGACAAGCGCGATCGCGTGGTGCGGAAACTGGGGCTTCGATAGGCGCCGGCAGCGCTCGCGTCGACGGTGGGAGCCTCCGGCGGGGATATTTGAAGAGCAAAGAAGCCGGGCGGTCGGCTCTTAACGTTGCCCGTGTTTGAAACCGCGGAAGGGCGGCTGCGTTCCGTGGGGCGCCGATCGCCAGTACTGTTTCGGCGCAGCCACTTTGGCCCCCAGCTCCGCGGCGGCATGCCAGGGCCAGCGCGGATTCCAGAGAAAGGCGCGCGCCATGGCGACGGCGTCGGCCTTGCCTTCGGCGACGATGGCCTCGGCCTCGGCGGGCTCGGTGATCAGACCCACGGCCATGACGGGAATATTCACCGCCTCCTTCGCCGCCGTCGCGAGATGGACCTGATAGCCGGGGCCGACGGGGATCTCCTGCGCTGTCGAAAGCCCACCGGAGGAGACGTGGATCGCGGCGGACCCCGCCGCCTCCAGCGCCTTGCACACCTCGATCGCCTCCTCGACCTCCAGCCCGCCAGGCGCCCAGTCCGTAGCGGAGAGGCGGGCCCAAATCGGAACGCTGTCCGGCACGGCGGCGCGGACGGCGGCGAAGACCTCCAGCGGGAATTTCATTCGGCCCTCGATGTCCCCGCCGTAAGCGTCGTTGCGCTGGTTGGAGAGGGGCGAGAGGAACTGGTGGAGCAAATAGCCATGGGCCATGTGCAGCTCGATGCCCGCGAAGCCGAGCCGCACCGAGCGTTCGGCCGCTTTGACGAAGTCCGCGACCACCTTGGCCATGCCCGCCTCATCCAGCGCCAGCGGAGGAACTTCCCCTTCGCCATGCGGGATGGCGGAAGGGGCGACGGTGCGCCAGCCGTCGGCCTCCTCCGGCGCGATCTGGGCGCCGCCGTTGAAGGGGGAGGATGAGGAGGCTTTGCGCCCAGCATGGCCGAGCTGGATCGCGATGGCGGCGTCAGGCGCGGCGGCGCGGGCGACGGCGAGGGCTTCGGCCAACCCGGCCTCGTTCTCGTCGGAGTAGAGGCCGAGATCCTGAGGGGAGATCCGCCCCTCCGCGCTCACCGCCGTCGCCTCGATGATGAAGAGCCCGGCGCCCGACATGGCGAGGTGACCGATATGGCCCTTGTGCCAGTCGCCGGCGGTTCCGCCCGCGACCGCGTACTGGCACATCGGGGCGATGACGATGCGGTTCTCCAGCGTCAGCGGGCCGATCTGGAGGGGGGAGAAAAGGGCGGACATCGGCGTCTCCTGACCAAGCTAGAGGCTCGTTTCGAGGGGCGTCCCCATGGGGACGTTCAGTTAAGTGTTTGTTTTCGCTTGTGAAGCCAAAGCATCTAGGTTCAGCTAACCTTGACGGCCCAGTCTCCAACGTCAACAGGCGAAGACCGCTCGAAATGTCCGCTTAACGCCCGTCACCGGGTTTGGCCGAATAGCGTGCGCGCAGCAGCCGATCGACGATATCCGCCACTCGTTCGATCCTCAGCATGGCGATCCAACTAAGGTCTGGGGTGCGGGCGAAATCGCCTTTGAAGCCGCCGCGCAACCTCTCGCCGCGATCGAAGACCGCGCGCAACGGCGATTTGGCGTCTCGACGTCGGAAAAGGCCAATCCGGGCGTGATGCGGGGCATTCGACTTCGTCTCAGACGAACTCGAAGTCCCCCGCATC
>JBCAXH010000034.1:0-50594 GCA_038534155.1 Pseudomonadota bacterium | reverse complement strand
ACCCGCTCTCGTTCAGCGTGTCGGTGTGGATCATCACCTGCACGTCCATGTCGTCCGCCACGCCGAGACAGCAGTCGATAGCGCCGGGGGTCGTGCCCCAATCCTCATGCAGCTTCATCGCGCAGGCGCCCGCGCTCACCATCTCCACCAAAGCGGCGGGGAGGGAGGCGTTGCCCTTGCATGAAAGCCCGAAATTCATCGGCATCGCATCGAGCGCCTGAAGCATCCGCCCGATATGCCACGGGCCGGGCGTGCAGGTGGTCGCGAGCGTGCCATGCGCGGGGCCCGTGCCGCCGCCCAACATGGTCGTGATGCCGGAATGCAGCGCATCCTCGATCTGCTGGGGGCAAATGAAGTGGATGTGCGCGTCGAAGGCCCCCGCCGTCAGGATGCGCCCCTCCCCCGCGATGGCCTCGGTGCCCGGCCCGATGATGATGTCCACGCCCGGTTGCGTGTTCGGGTTCCCAGCCTTGCCGATGGCGTGGATGCGCCCGTCCTTCAGGCCCACGTCGGCCTTGTAGACGCCTGTGTAGTCGACGATCAGCGCGTTGGTGATGACCGTGTCGACGGCTCCGTCGGCGCGCGTCGTCTGCGCCTGCCCCATCCCGTCGCGAATAACCTTGCCGCCGCCGAACTTAACCTCTTCGCCGTAAGTGGTGAGGTCCTTCTCCACCTCGATGAAGAGCTCCGTGTCGGCGAGGCGCAGCTTGTCGCCGACGGTGGGGCCGTACATGGCGGCGTAAGCGGGGCGGGAGAGGGTGGCGGGCATGGTCAGGCGTCGTCCTTCGTTAGGCGCCGCCGCTCCGTGATGGCCGAAGCGGGGGCGAGGAGGATCATGATTTTCCAGGCGTTGAAGCCGCGGGCGAATTCGGCGTCGAAATCGGCGCCGGAGAGGCCGGCCGACTTGGCGATCAGCCATACCGCGGCCGCGCCCAGAAGCAGCGCGCCGCCGATCCCGGCGATCATCCCCAGCGCGCCGGATATCCTCCGCACCGCATAGGCCGGGACGAGCCAGCCGATCGCCGCGCAGGCGAATAACGCCAGTACGAGCGTCACAGGGCGCCCATGACTTTCTGGTTGAAGCCGAAGACCTTTCGATCGCCCCCAAACGGCACCAGCGTCACTTCGCGCATCTGCCCCGGCTCGAACCTGACGGCGGTGCCGGCGGCGATGTCGAGGCGCATGCCGCGCGCCGCATCCCGGTCGAAGTCGAGACCGGGATTTGTTTCGGCGAAGTGGTAGTGGGAGCCGACCTGAACAGGGCGGTCGCCGGTGTTGGCGACCATCAGCGTGATCGCCTCCCGGCCTTCGTTCAGCGTGATCCCGCCGTCGGCGGGGATGAGTTCTCCGGGGATCATGTCGGCTGCTCCGTGCAAGCGCATAGCACCGCCGTGCGAAGGTCGTTTCGCAAAACCGCGGTGAAGATAAATGCGACGATGAAAGAAAGCGCTGTCAGCGCGCCCCAAACTCTCTTTGAGAGTTCGGTGATCGGGCGCTTCGTCGCTTGTGGCCTGTTCTCCCACGCGTGAATGCCTTGAAGGCGTTCGGCGCAGGAGATGTAAGACGCTGCGCGACCGACGGCAGCTGCGATCGTCTCCTGGCGAAGATAGACGACGCCGGCTACGAGCACAGGAAGCCACCAGCCGAGCGCTAAAAGTAAGCCCAGATCTTCTCCAGACGTCAGCAGCCACGCGTAGATCGCCATCATCGCCACGAGGCCCGTGCGGTCATTCTGATATCGCGCCGTTTGGTGCCCGACGATTTCGGTGCGGAGACCGGCTACCTCTTGAATCAGATACGCGCGCCGCGGGTCATTTAGGCCCAAGCGAGCCGAGTCGAGGTGAACGTTGACGGCGAGCGTCACCGGATCGGCTCATGCACGGTGACGAGCTTGGTGCCGTCCGGAAATGTCGCCTCCACCTGCACGTCGTGGATCATTTCAGGCACCCCCTCCATGCACTGGTCGCGGGTGACGACCTGGCCTCCCGCCTCCATCAGGTCGGCGACGGAGCGGCCGTCGCGCGCCCCCTCCACCACGAAATCCGTGATCAGCGCGATGGCTTCGGGATGGTTCAGCTTCACCCCCCGCTGGAGACGCCCGCGCGCCACCATGGCGGCGACGGAGACGAGGAGTTTGTCTTTTTCGCGGGGGGTGAGCTGCATGGGCGTGTCCGAAATTTAGGCGGGCGGTCGAGTTTGCACATGCAGCATGCGCGGGATGATCCCCGCTGGCAAGAATTGAGGCGGATTGGGCGCCGAGGCGCAGGGTCGGTGCAGGGACGGCGCGAGCGTTTGACGCGTCTAGCGAAGCGTCTTTCGTGAAAGGTCAGCGCTCGGCTTGGCTATCGCTACGTTTCTCGCGGAGCGAGAGACGTCCTGGTGGAGGGGGCTGGATTCGAACCAGCGTAGGGTTTCCCCGACGGATTTACAGTCCGTTGCATTTGACCGCTCTGCCACCCCTCCACTGTGACGGAAACCCGTCGCCTTCAGGCGGCTGGCGCGGGTCTAAGGAAACCGCTTTAGCGCGTCAACCGCGAAAAGCGGCGATGGATCGGCGGCTCAGCCGTCGACGATGAACCCGTCGTTCAGGCCAAGCTCGCCCGCCGCCTTATCCGCCCGCAAAAGGTCGGCGCGCGACCGGAGGGGGCCGATCAGAATCCGATGCATCTCCCGCCCGTTGCGACTAAGGGGCTGAGCGCTGGCCATGACCCCGCGAGCGCGAAACGCCTCGATCGTCGCATCGCGGTTTTCGCGCGAGCTGAAGGTCGCGACCTGCAGAAACCGCCCGCGCCGCGCATCCGCGCCGTTGAACTTGGCCTTGCCTGTCTTCTTCGGCGTAACGTGCGCCGGGGCGGCGGCGACAGTGCGGGGCGCCGGCTCGCGCGGGGCGGCCTTCGCCGGTTCGGGCGTCGCCGAGGCCTGCGCTTCGCAATCCCTCAGCTTGCGGAGGCGGATCTCCTCCTGCGTTGGGTCGACGAGGCCCGCAGTCCGCTCCGCCACGGGCGCGCCGTTCTCCCATCCCGGACGGAACGTGAAGACGCCGGTTGGAGACGAAGCTTCGGCGACGTCCGCGCCGCCCCTCGTCAGTTGGTCGCAGTCCAGATGGCGATAGTCCACGGGTTTGACGGAGGCGCGTTGGTAATCGGGAATATTCGGCGATGCGACGCAGGCGCTCATCCCGAGCGCCGCGACGACGGCTATCAGCGTCGGCTTCATTGGTTTCGACCCACTAAGTTCAATAATCATCCGATCTCCACAAATCGGACGGAAGGCGTTTATACCGCGCCTTCACGAATTTTTCTGTGCTGAACGATGCTGAAAGACAATGAAAATATGAAAAACAGGGGCCATTTGGCCCCTGTGGGTTGCATCGCATTTTCGGCGCTCGCGCCTCAGGCGGCCTGCGAAGAGGTTGGCGTGAAAGCCGCCCGCAGGGTGGGCGTCTTTCGCGACTTATGATTCACTGGCTTCGCACGTTGCCTTAGGCGGTGACGGCGTCGTCGATCGGGCGACCTCGGTCGTCCATGAACTGATCGAACTCCGCCTTGTCCTTGGCGCGCCGCAGCTTTTCGAGGAAGTCGATGAAGGCCGACTGCTCCTCCTCCAGCCGCTTCAGCGTCTCATCGCGGTACTCGTCAAAGGCCGCGTTGCCCGTCGGTCCCATGCCGGCCCGCGCGTGCTTCCGGCCCCAGTTGCGTTTGCTGCATCCCATTCGTCCGCTCCAGATCATGTAAAACAGGATCGCCAGGCCGATCGGCCAGACGAAGATGAAGCCGAGGACCATCGCGACGATCCACGCGGGTTTGCCCCGCTCGTCCAGCCAGTCCTGCGCCTGACCAAGCCATTCCCCGATCTTGTTCACAGTTCTTCGCCTCCAGTTCGTTAATGTTAATGTTAATCACATTCACATAGATGGGCGGCGCATGTGGCGTCGTCAAGCATCTTCATGCGAAAAAGTGCGCGTTAGGGGTTAGCCGGCGCCTTCGCGCAAGACGGCGCCTGCGAGATAGAGCGATCCGCATATCAGGATGCGCGCCGCGCCGTCGGCGAGTGCGCTCTCCAGCGCTGCTTCGACGGATGCGGCGGGTGCGGCGGGGACGCCCGCGTCGTTTGAGATCGCGGCGAGCGCCGAGCGGGGGATCACGGCGCTGCTGTCCGGAATGTCGACGGCGTGTAGGCGCGCGGCGAGCCCCGCGAAGGGATGGAGGAAACCGATCGGGTCCTTGGTGTCCAGCATGCCGCAAACCATGTGCAACTCGGCGCCCGGCAAGGTCTGGAAGTAACTGGCGAGTTCGATCCCCGCCGCCGGGTTATGCCCGCCGTCCAGCCAGAGCTCCGCTCCCGCATTACGCGCCCGCTCCGCCAGCGCGCCGCGCGTCAGGCGCTGGATGCGGGCGGGCCACTCCGCCTCCGCCGGGGCGCGTTCAATCGCTTCATCCGGCAGGCCGAGCGCGCGCAGCGCGGCGACGGCGACGCCCGCATTCGCGACCTGATGCGCGCCGGGCAGCCGCGGCGGATCCATGTCCAGGAGGCTCGTCTCGTCGCTGAAGATGAGCCGTCCGTCCTCCAGCAAAGCGCTGAAATTGCGCCCAGCAGCGATGAGCGGGGCGCGCAGTTGATCGGTCTTGCGTTCGATCACCGTCATCGCCTTCGTTTCCTGCTCCGATACGACGCACGGAACGCCGCGCTTGACGATCCCGGCCTTTTCGGCGGCGATTTCGGCGATGGTCTCTCCCAGAAACTGCTGATGATCCAGCGAAACCGGCGTAATTACAGTCATCGCTGGGGCGTCGATCACATTCGTCGCGTCGAGCCGCCCGCCGAGGCCGACCTCCAGCAGGCAGTAATCGGCGGGCGCGCGAGAGAAGGCGAGGAAAGCGGCGGCTGTCGTGATCTCGAAGAAGGTGATCGGCTCGCCGCCATTGGCTTCCTCGCATTCTTCGAGCAGCGCCATCAGCTCCGGCTCTCCGATCAGGTCGCCGGCGATGCGGATGCGCTCATGAAACCGCGCGAGATGGGGGGAAGTGTAGACATGGCAGGCTTTCCCCGCCGCCTCGATCCCCGCCCGGATCACGGCGAGGGTGGATCCCTTGCCGTTGGTGCCCGCCACGTGGATGACGGGCGGCAGGCGGCGTTCGGGGTTGCCGAGGCGGTCGAGTAATCGCTCCAGCCGGTCAAGCGTGAGGTCGATGATCTTCGGGTGAAGCGTCAGAAGCCGGTCGAGGACGACGTCCGACCCGGCGGCGGCCCCGCTCACTCCTTCGTCTCGGCCGGCGCGGACTCCGCCTCCGCCTCCACCTCAGCCGCGGGTTCTTCGGTCGGCTCCGGCGCGGGGAGGTCGCCATGCGAGCGCGCGGGCTGCTTGAGGAGAAGGCGCAGAACCGTCGCCAGTTCATCGCGCATCTTCCGGCGGTCGACCACCATGTCGAGCATGCCGTGATCCAGCAGGTACTCAGCGCGCTGGAAGCCTTCGGGCAGTTTCTCCCGGATCGTTTGTTCGATCACGCGCGGACCGGCGAAGCAGATCAGCGCATTGGGCTCCGCGATCTGGATATCGCCGAGCATCGCGTAGGACGCAGTGACCCCGCCCGTCGTCGGGTGGGTCAGCACGACGATGAAGGGGAGGCCGGCCTCCTTCACCATCTGCACCGCAACCGTGGTGCGCGGCATCTGCATGAGGGAGAGGATCCCCTCCTGCATCCGCGCGCCCCCGGCGGCGGAGAAGACGATGAGCGGCGCGCCGACCTTCACCGCCTGCTCGGCGGCTGCGATCAGGGCGTTGCCGACCGCCATGCCCATAGAGCCGGCCATGAAGCTGAAATCCTGCCCTGCGCAGATCGCGGTGAGGCCGCCGATCTCGCCTTGGGCGACCAGCATCGCCTCATGCTCGGCGGTGTTCTTGCGGGCGTCCTTCAGGCGATCGGGATATTTCTTCTGATCGCGGAACTGGAGGGGATCGGCGATCGGATCGTCGTAGGCGATCTCGCCGAAGGCCCCGCCGTCGAACAGCGCTTCGAAACGCTGGCGCGGGGTGATGCCCATGTGGTTGTCGCAGGCCGGGCAGACATGCAGGTTCTCCGCCAGCTCCCGGTGGAAGATCATCTGCCCGCAGGCGTCGCATTTCGCCCATAGATTCTCGGGCATCTCGCGGCGCGAGAACAGCGAGTTGATCTTCGGTCTGACGAAGTTGGAGATCCAGTTCATCCGCGCGCCGCTCCCTGACGTCGTTCAGCGCGAGATAATCGCCGTCGGCGCCGAATGCAACGCGCGGTTGGCCGGGCGGGCGGTCAGGCGGAGGGGCGCGTGCGGGAGAACGCGCGGACTGCGCGGCGCTCGACGCTGTCGAGCGCGCCGTAGCGCGTGGCGTGCACGAATTCGATCCGAGCGTCTGCGACCATGGCTTGGAGGGCGCGGTCGTCGCCGTCTTCTTCCAGAAGCGCGAGGCAGGCGTTGAAGAGCTTGACCGGGTCGCCCGCCCGCGCGCGGAATGGCGAGCGCAGTTCGGCGGGCGCCGCCGCCTTCGCAGCGCCCCAGGCGGCGAGAACCTTGTCGTCGAGACCGAAGTCGAAGCGATCTGCGAGGCGCAGCTCGCAAACGAGGTCGACCAGCGCGAAGGTGAAATCGTCGAAATCCGGCCCGCGCCGCGCGGAAAGGGCGAGAAGTCCGCTTCGCCGCGCTGTGATCCGCGTGATCAGCAGCCATCGCCGAACCGTCTCGAAGTTGACGACGCCCTGAGCGCCAGCCTTCGCCTTGCGGAGAAATATGTTGCGCTGCGGATCGCCCGCTTCGCCCTCGCCAAGCTCGAACACCATTCTCTGGTACCAGTCCGGCGCGGCGATCTTCGGCGAGACGCTGCGATCGTCGTGCGCATGCGCGAAGGCGAAATGGCTCGCTACGGCGCTTTCGTTCTCAATATCTCGTTCAATAAATTCTAGCGTCATCTCAACACTCCCCGAACACGCGCCGCCGACGCATTCTTGCGTATCCGACCTCGGATCACCCGTCTATTTTTAGTTGATCGTGTAGTTTTTATGCTACACAAGCCCACATGTCAGTCACGCTCGATCCAGCCGAGATGATCGTCGCCCGCATTCTGGCGGAGATCGAAAGCCGCCCCGAAAGCGCCCGCGAGATCGCCAAGCGCGCAGGGTTGAATGAGCGCTACTTCTCAGGTCTGCGCCGCAATCCGTCCAATATGACCATGGGCTCGTTCCTGCGCGTTTGCCGGGAGTTGGATCTCGATCCGTCCTCGATCGCGAACACGTCCCAATCGCTTAACATGCGGGCGATAAGCGACAGCGCGTCCGGCGACGCGATCAGCGCAGCTCTGCCGGAGGACGCGACGCTGGATCGTCTGCTCGACCAATGGGCGGACGCCGATGGCGAAGTGGAGAAGATCGAAACCGATCTTCTTCGCTACGTCGTCCTTTTCAAACCGCCGCGCGGTGGGGCGCCGGTGCCGCATAAGCTCGGGCGCAAGTCCTTCACGGCGGAGTTGCTTGAGGACAAGACGGTCTCAGGCCTTCGCAACCTGATCGACAACTCGCAGAAGATGCTGGTGGAGACGGTGGCGTCCTCCCACTTTCAGGCGCTGCAGGGCAAGCCGATCCTGACGGTTGAGAGCGGAAAGATCGTCTGGTCCGACGGCGTGAGCGCGTCGGTCGACTATGTGCGCCTCCTCCTGCCGGTGAAGGACGCGGCGGGGCGTTACTTCGTTTTGAGTTACTCAAAACAGATCGGGACGCGCCAGAAACCGGCGCAGGATCCAGGTGAATGACTCGCGGCTGAGGATGCCGATATGGTCGCTGTCGTTGCGTTCGGGCGGCGGGTTCTCCCACAGCAGCGACGCGGGGTAGCTGACCGGCATGCAATAGCGGGCGAAGTAGTCTTTCTCCCCATGCTGGCGGCTGACGAAGAGATAAAGCCAGTCGAACCGCCACTCGACCATCGCCTGAACGTAGAGAAGAAGCGTGTAAGCCGTCTTGTCGAAGCTCCGGCCGCGATGTTCCGGCATGACGAAAAAGTCGCCGAGATAGGCGACCTTTCCCACGATCTGGGAGAACTCCGGCGGGAACACCTGCGGCTGCAGCACCTCTCCCTGTCCGTGCGAGAAAAGGCGGCGCATCTGGTTTCGCATGAAGGGAACGAATTCGCCCGACCCGATTTCGTCGACCCGTGCGCCGGACATGCCGATCAGCTCTCCGTCATGCCGAAGCGTGGTCCAGTAGTGTCGGTTGGTGGTGAAGTCGTTGTGCCAGGGGTCCAGCTGTTTGGTGAGGAAGGGTTTGCCGATCTTGGCGACCACTTCGTGGATGCCGGCGCCGAAGAACTCCTGCCCGACTTCCAACTCGCTCGCCCGCAAGCGTTGAACGCACAACTCCCCCGCGCGGAGCAATTCGGCCGCCGTCAACCGCGCTGGCGGGTCGGCGGACCCTTCTCCACTCTGATGCATGCGTCCCCTCGTTTTTCTTCGTTGACGCTTTTCGTGGAATTTATGCCCGCTTCCTTTCACATTCGCCAGAAGCCGGATCAGGCTTCGCGGCGTAAACCGGCCTGGCGCGTTGATATTTTTCAGCTTCGCGGTCGCGAGCTACCGCATTGGGCGAAACGGGGATGCTGAATGTTGATCTTGAGACGAACCTGCCCGGGCGCCTGGGTCGACTTCAACGGCCATATGCGGGACGCCTATTACGTGCTGCTCGTCAGTTTCGCCAACGACCAGACGATGGACGAGCTGGGGATGGGGCCAACCTACCTGAGCGCGCGGGGCCGCACCCTCTACAATCTGGACACCCGCATCCGCTACCTGAAGGAGGCGCATCTGGGCGACTCGCTCCGGGTGGAGATGCGCCTGATCGACGCCGACGAGAAGCGCCTGCACCTCCATTCGCTGATCCGCCATGAAGCGACGGAGGCGCCCTTGGCGGCGGTGGAGGCGGTTCTGATGCATGTGAACCAGGCTGAGGGACCGCGCGCGGAACCCTTCCCGGAGGACATTGCGGCGCTGGTGGCGGCGCGGCGAGCGCGGGACGCGGGGCCGGACCCGGAGATACGCACGAGCGGCGTCGGGTTGCGGCGTTGAGCCGATTGCGCGGCGGCGCGGGGCGTGGAATCAGTCGCACATGAACGCTCCCGCCGATCTGACGCCCGAAGCCCGCGCCGCGCTGCTGCATGCGCTGGCGTGGCAGATCGAGCTCGGCGCCGACGAATGCGTCGGCGAAGCGCCGTCGAACCGGTTCGAGGAGGCCGCGCCCGCGCCCAAAGCGCCACCCCCTGAACCCCGCCCTGGGCCCCGCCCTGCGCCCGTCGCCGCATCGAGGACGCCCGCTCCTGCGCCGCCGAAGGCCGCGCCGCCGTCACATGACGGCGCGGAAGCGGTGACGGAGGCGCGCGCGCTCGCCGCAGCCGCGTCCGATCTCGTCGCGCTGAAGGAGGCGATGGCCGGGTTCGAGGGCTGTGAGCTGAAGCAGGGCGCGCGCAAGCTGGTTTTCGCCGACGGGAACCCGGCGGCGCGCGTCATGTTCATCGGGGAGGCGCCGGGCCGGGATGAGGATCGGGAGGGGAAACCCTTCGTCGGACGCTCCGGCCAACTTCTCGACCGGATGCTCGCCGCCATCGGCCTCGACCGGCGATCCGAGGACCCCTCGACCGCCGCTTACATCGCCAACGTCCTGCCCTGGCGTCCCGCTGGCGACCGCGATCCGACAACGGCGGAGACGCTGATGCTTTGGACCTTTCTGGAGCGGCACATCGAACTCGCCGCGCCGGAGATTATCGTCGCCCTCGGTCGATCCCCCGGCGCCGCGCTCTGCGACCGCCCGATTCGGATCACACGGGAGCGGGGGCGCTGGATCTCCCCGCCCCGCGTCGGCGGGCGTCCTTTGATCATGACGCTCCATCCCGCTTACCTGCTGCGCCAGCCCGCCGAGAAGGCGAAGGTCTGGCGCGATCTTCTGATGCTGCGCGCCGCGCTCGACGGCGAGACGCCTGTGATCGAGGAGTAGCCGATGACGACCCGCGAGTTCCTTCCCGTACGCATCGCCGTGCTGACCGTCTCCGACACCCGAACGCTGGACGACGACCGCTCCGGCGACGTTCTGGTCGGACGGCTTGAGGAGGCTGGCCACAGACTTGCGGATCGCGCGATCATCGCCGACGAACAGGCTCAGATCGAAGCGAAGCTCCGCATCTGGATCGCCGACCCGGAGGTCGATGTCGTCATCTCCACCGGCGGCACGGGGCTGACCGGGCGCGATGTTACGGTGGAGGCGCACAAGGCGGTCTACGAGAAGGAGATCGAGGGGTTCGCGGTCGCCTTCCACATGATCTCCTGGGAGAAGATCCGAACCTCCACCATCCAGTCGCGCGCCTGCGCCGGGGTGGCGGGCGGCACCTATCTTTTCGCGCTGCCGGGAAGCCCGGGCGCCTGCAAGGACGGGTGGGACGGTATTCTGGTCCATCAGCTCGATTACCGTCACATGCCCTGCAACTTCGTTGAGATCATGCCCCGGCTCGAAGAGCACAAGCGGCGTAAATGAGCCTGACGGAAGCGGACTTCCCGCCCATCGGGCCGTGGCGCGGCTACCGCCCCGACTATCGCGGCGCAGTCGTCATTCCCGTCGATCCCGCCGGGCGGGTCCTCTTGCAGCTGCGGGACCATAATCCGGCTGCGGTGCACCCCGGCGAATGGGGTCTCTTCGGCGGCGAGATCGAAGGCGACGAGGCGCTGAACGAAGCGGCCCGACGCGAACTGACGGAGGAGACGGGGATCGAGGCGCCGCTCTCCGCCTTCGCGCCCTTCGCGCGCATCGTCTCTCCCGTGTCGAAGCGGCGGCTCTACGTGTTCGAGGCGCATCTCGACATCGCGCCGGTCGATGTGCGCCTGGCGGAAGGCGCGGGCTTCGGCTTCATCGAACCCCGCGACTTCGCCGCCCTGCCGCTGCTGGGAGCGGTGCGCATCCTGCTCTCCCACTGGGCGCAGGGGCGGTCTCGTCGGAGCCCCTGAAAGAGCCGCCTCCTCACCCGCGGCGCATAAAGCGCCAGCGTTTCACTTCATCCGGTTTCGCCTGATTACCGCGTACGCCGCACAGCGGTGAAAGGCTAATGAGTTCAGGTAACCGGAAGATCGGATTGACGCAGACGCGTTCGGTGGGGCGGCGGGCGCGACGTTGACGAAGAGCTTCAGCGGGACTTCGCGAAGCGATCCGCCAAGCGGGCGCGGGCCTCAGGCGGCTCATGCCCTCCAAAGGCCGGAGCCACCCAATGCTTCAGGAAGTAACCCGTCAGGCGCAAACCGTCCGATGGGGCTCCGCCGTCTTCGCCCCGCAGAAACGCCGGCATTTCCAGGAGCTTGTCGGCGAAGGGCGCGCCAGCCTCCGCCGACACGGCCCGCCCCGATCTGGGCGAGACCCAGACGAGGTTCTCGGTCGTCCCCGTCGCCGCGCAGCGTGAAAGATCGAGCGGATAGCCGAGATCGGCGATAAGCATCAGCTCCCATCCGACGTAAGCCTCCCGCCAGTCAGGCGCCGTCCCGATCGCATCCAGAAGGCCGACCGTGGCCGCGTAGAGGTCCGGGTGCGCTTCCCGCTCGCCGAGATAGGCGGTCAGGAGAGCGGAGATCGATCCCATCGCGGCGAGCGCGTCGCCGTCGGCCATCAGCGCCGCGGCGCGAGACCGCGCCAGGTCGAACTGGTAGGCGCCCAGATGCTCCTCCAGCCGCGCGCGCCACTCGACGGTGAGCTGCGCGCCCGGTTGCAGAAGCGGCGCCATCTTGCGGGAGGCGCCGCCGCGCACCACGCCCGCATGGCGGCCGTGCTCGGCGGTGAAGACGTCGATGATCGCCGCGTTTTCGCCGTGGCGGCGAACGGTCAGAAGGACGCCTTCGTCGCGCCAGTCCATTAGCGCACCGGGCGAACGAGCCGGCGGGAAAGCCCTCGCGGCGGCTTGGGATGCTCATAGCCTGTTCGGTTGCGCACGACGCCCTAACGCGGCCAGAGGATCATCTGGGTGCAGCGGAAATGGGTCATCGGCTTGCCCGTCGCCTCAGACGTCACCGTCGCCTCCCACACCTGCGTCGTCCGGCCGAGGTGGAGCGGTTTGGCCGAGCATATCGCGGCGCCTTCGCGCGCCGTGCCCACCATATTCGACGTCAGATCAATCGTCGTGAACCCGTTCGCGCCCTCCGGCAGATTGCGCACCGCGCCGATCCCACAGCAGGTATCCGCCAGGGTGACGAGCGCGCCCGCGTGAAGAAACCCGTTCGGCGCGAAGAGGTCGGGGGAGATGGCGAAGCTCGCCACGATCTCCTCCGGCTCGACGCTGACGACCCGCATCCCGATCTTGCCCGGAAAGCAGTCGGCGCTTCGCGCGGTCCATTCCTCCGGCGTGAGATCCGAGACGCTCACGCGGCCCTCGCATGGGCGTCGACCACGCGCTGGAGAACCGGCGCGTAATGGGCGAAGGACGGGGTCGCCATCTCCGGGTCCTTGCCCTGATCGTCCCAGAGGCGGACCTGCACGATGGCGTCGAGGTTTTCGCCCTCTCTGAACGCGGCGACCTCATCGGCGCTCATCGGGCCGCCCTGAAGCTTCAGCGTCTCCACGGACGGATCGCTGAGCTTGGCGTAATACGCCGGGTCCACTGCGCAAAGATAGCGCTTGGCCGCCACGTGCGCCCGGACGCAATCGGTGACGACGCTGGGGAAGAAGGGCGCGATGACCGCCGCGCCCGCGTCTTCATGTTCGTTGTCCCGCCCGAGCGCCACGGCGTCCGGTCCGAATTCATTGGTGTAATGGCCGATATCGTGGAGGAGGGCGGCGGCGATCAACTCATCCGGCGCGCCCGCATCCTCCGCCAGCTTTGCGCCCTGCAGCATGTGCTGGGCCATGGTGACCGGTTCGCCGAGATAACTTTCGGCGCCCCTCCGCTCGAAAATGTCGGCGATGAAGCCGACGATGTTATCTGGCGTGAGATCGCCGAAGTCACGCCCGTCCATGAGCGGCCTCCAGCGCGCTGAGGGTGGAGAGGAGACCGTCCTTGTCCGCATACGCCCCCTGCAGCCAGCGGTGGCCTTCGCCGGAGAAGCCCTTGCGGGCGTGGAGGACGCGGGTGTTGTCGACGATGAAGCTCTCGCCGGGGCTGAGCTTGAACATCACCTCCATCGCCGGATGGTCGATGATTTCGGCGAAGCGGCGATAGGCGGCGTAATAGGCCGCCATCTTCTCGAACGGCACGTCGGTGATCGGCGCGGCGGAGCGGTTGTTGAAGCGGACCCCGATCAACTCCCCGTCGGGAGCGAGCTCGATCATCGGACGGCGCGAGACGAGGTTCACGCCGCTCGCCCCGGCATAGGCGAAGCGGGCGCAGTGGGAGGCGAGGAGGTCGAAAGCCGCTTCGTCCTCCTCCCTCAGCCGCTCAGCCGCGCGGAAGCCGTCGACCACCATGCTGTCGCCCCCCTCCGCCGAGTTTTCGATGCAGTAGAGGAGCTGCAGCGTCGGCGCCGGGTCGCGGTAGGGGTTGTCCGTATGCGCCTGAAGGCCGAGGCCGGTATAGGCGAGGTTGGTGGGGTTCACCTCCGACCGCACTTCGAAATGCCGTCCGTAATTAGTCTCCCGCACATAGCCGAATAGGTCGATGACGTCGAATAGCGCGCCGTCCTCCGCCGCGCCGCCGGTCATCTTCGCGAAGCCGTAGCGGCGGATCGCGGCGAGCCAGTCGCGGTGAGCGGCGGGGTCGGCCTCGACCTCGCCTAAGGCGAAAGCGGGCGGCGACAGGGCGGCGTCCCAGGTGGTCGTTTCCGGCGAAAGCCAGCCGGGCGACTGCGGTTCGACTTCGTCATAGGCGTTGGCCGCCAGCCAGTCGGCGTCGAAGCGCACCGCCTTGCCTTCGGGCGCGAAAGTGACGTCGAGCGCGTCCTCCGCCACCGCGGCGAGCGCGAGGCGCGTGTCCGTCGGCACGTCGGCGAGCGTGATCAGACGCTGCCCGTTCCCGGCGTCGCGGGTTTCGGGATCAAGCGCGTTGTCGCGCAGCCAGATCGCGTGGAACCGCCGGGCGGACCCGTCTGACCACTGCGTGTTCAGAACGACGCCATCGGCTTCGATATTGGCGGCGGTGAGGTACATCTGAGGGCTCCTTCGCGACGAATGTGACGCTGAACGAAGGGGGACGGCAAGTCTGAAATCACCGGCGAGGCCCCCCGCGCCGCCTTCATCTTGGGGCGGCTTGGCGCCGCGAGAGCGGACCGGCGAATGGCGTGAGACGCCGTGATCCCAGAATCCCGGGATTCTAGAACTCTAGAATCCCGGGATTCTGGGAATGTCGAAGTCCTAGTCGTCAATCCAGGCAGCTCAGGCTCGCTTGTCGCAGTTCATCGGTCTCGCTAGGCGCGCTGACCCGCCATGCGCCAACGCGGGAAGCGGTTTCACCTCGCGCCCGTCCCGCCGCATGCTAGGATGTGCGCGGGAGGGGTTTTCGGCGCCGATGAGACTGCGGATCGTATTTCAGGTTTTGGCGGCGGCGGTGCTCTTCGGCGCGGCGCTGGCCGCTTATCTGCCCCAGAACACGGTCGGCGGCTGGGCGGATGACCGCGCCGCCGCCGCGCGCGCGCTGATCTGGGGCGAGCGGTCGTTCGAGGCCGCCTCGGTGGTTGTGGTCGCCCTCGACGAAGCGAGCGTCAACGACCCGCGCCTCGCCGCCACCCCCCGCGCGCTCATGAGCCCGATCTGGGCGGAGATCGCCCTAAAAGCGCTCGACCATGGCGCGGAGGCGGTGGCGCTCGACTTCATCATCGCCTTCGACGGGATCGATCTGGTCGTCGACGGGGAGACGCCGCTCCGCCGTTACGACACGCCGTTCCTTCGGATGCTGGCGAAAGAGGGCCGCGCCGGGCGCCTGATTATCGGGCGGAGCCAGCGGCTCTTGCCCGGCCGCCGGTTCAGCGCGGCGGCGCGGGAGCGCGGCGTCGCTTTCGTCGATATCGACGCCGACCCGGACGGCGTCGTCCGCCGGGTCCGCGCCCGCTTCACCACGGAGGCGGGAGAGGTCGCGGCCACGCTCTCAGGCGCGATCCTGGGGGCGGAGGCGGCGGTGGAGACGCGGATCACGCCGCCCGCGCCGTTAACCATGCTGCCGGCCGTCAACGTCGCCGACCTGCTGGCCTGCGACGACGAGGCGGCGCTTCGCTCGCTCTTCGCCGGCCGGGCGGTTCTGGTCGGTGGCGCCTTGCCGGGCGAGGATCGGTTCCGCGCGCCCGACCGCTACCTCACCGAAAGCGGGCGGACGCCCCCGACGCCCTGCGCGAGGACTGAGATGGACGTGCGCGGGCCCGGCGGGGACATCCCCGGCGTCTGGCTCCATGCGGCGGCGGTGGACGCCGCAAGGTCCGGCTGGGCGCTCCAGCCCGCGCCGCAATGGGCGGTGGCGGCGGTCGCCGCCGTGGCCGCCGCCGTGGCGGGGCTGACGGCGCTGACGCTCGCCCCGTCCGCCGCCGGGGCGATCGCGCTGGGCATCGGGCTCGTCGGCTTCGGCGGGGCGGCCGCGGCGCAGGAGGCGGGGATGCTCTTTCCCGCCGCCCGCGCCGGTTTCGCCGCGCTCGTCGGGTTCACGGCGGGGTGGACGGGACGGCTCCTTTTCCTCGACAGGCGCGCCCGCGCGCTTCGTTCGTCCTTCGGGCGCTATGTGGCGCCGGAGTTGGTGGAGCGCATTCTGGCGCAGGAGCGCCTGCCCGAACTGGATGGCGAACAGCGCGACGTCGCGGTCATGTTCGCCGACCTCTCCGGCTTCACCGCGCTCAGCGAGCGGGTGGACGGCAAGACGCTGACGGCGACGGTGAACAAGTACCTCTCCATCATCGCGCGGGAGGTGGAGGCGTCCGGCGGCTACGTCGACAAGTTCATCGGCGACGCCGTCATGGCGATCTGGAACGCCCCGGTCGACCTCCCCGATTTCGAGCGCGCCGCCGCCCGCGCCGCGATCTCGATCCGCGATCAGGTGGAGGCGGCGGCGGAGGCGGACGCGGCGCGCGGTCTGCCGAACTTCAAGATCAAGGTCGGGCTGAATTCCGGGAGGGCCATCGTCGGCAATGTGGGCGATGAGAACCGGCTGAATTACACCGCCGTCGGCGACACCGTGAACATCGCCGCGAGGATGGAAGGGTTGCCGTCCGCTTTCCTCACTCCCGTCGTCATGGGCGCCGCCTGCGCCGACGCCATCCGGGAGGAGTTCGCGATCCTCGAAGTCGCCTCGATCCAGGTGAAGGGCCGGAAGGAGCCGGTCGGCGTCTACGCGCCTTACGGCGCGACCGCCCGCCCGTACTTTGATCGCTACGAGGCGGCGCTCGCCGCCTATCGCGCGCGCGATTTCGCCTCCGCCGCCGACGGCTGGCGCGCGCTGGCGTCGGAGGCGTGGGAGGGCGCTGCGCTTTCCGGCGCGATGGCCGGGTTCGCGGATCTTACGGCGGCGGAGGCTCTGCCGGATGACTGGAACGGGGCCGTCGTCATGACGACGAAATAGGGAGCCGCCCGATGGCCGACTTCACCACCACGCGCAAAGTCGAATGGGGCGACTGCGACCCCGCCGGGATCATCTATTATCCGCGCTACTACCATTTTATGGACGGCGCCTTTCAGGATTTCGCCGCGTCGCGCGGCTTCTCGCAGCGGTCTCTGCGGGAGGAGCATGGCCTGCTTGGCACGCCGCTCGTCGACACTGGTTGCCGTTTTCTCTCGCCGCTCACCTATGGCGATGAGGCGACTGTCGCGGTGACGGTGGAGCATGTGGGCGGCTCCAGCCTTCGCCTGTCCTACCTCTTCTCCATCGGCGATCGACGCACGGCGGAGGGGTTCGAAGCGCGGGTCTTCGCGCGTAAGGCGCCGGGCGGGATTGAGAAGGCGGCGATCCCGGAAAACGTCCGATTGCGTCTGAAGTGAAATACTATAACAGTTGATCGAATGGCGCTGGCGCGCCAAACTGACACCAAGCCTCCTCAACGCCGATGACGAACCTTCCCCGCAAGATCGCGCGCCTTTTCGCGGCCGTTCTGCTCCTCTGGGCGAACGCGTCGTTCGCGATTGCGGGGATCGCAGGCGGCGCAGGGGCCGTCGCGAACGATCCTTTCGGCGACGGCAACGTCATTTGCACCCCCAACGGCCTGATCACTCTTTCGCCGGAGGACGTCGCGGCGCTCTTCGGCGAAGATGGCGAGCCGCCCGCGGACGCGCTCATCTGGCCTGTATGTCCAGACTGCGCGCTCGGCGCGGCCGTCGGCGCGGCGAACTCGCCCTCCACCGGGTCCGTCGCGCTCACCGAAACGCGCATCCGCTTTGCAAGCGCTGACGCCGCAAGCGCCGCTTTCATGCGGAGCGCCGCCTATCGCAGCCGCGCGCCGCCCGCATCCTTCTTCGCCTGATATCGACGCGCGGCCCCGCCGCCGCGCCTGCTTTCGCGCGTTCAGCAAGGATGACCCCCATGCGCACTCTCATGATGGCCGCCGCCGCGGCTTCCGCTCTCTTTCTCTCAGACCCCGCGCCCGCCGACGCGAAGACCGTCACCGACGTTCTCGGCCGCACGGTCGACGTGCCGGATGACCCGCAGAAGGTGCTCGTCGGCTTCTACTTCGAGGATTTCTTCGCCATCGTCGGACCTAACGCCTATGACCGCGTCGCCGCGATCTCCAAGGACGCCTGGTACGGCTGGCGGAACCTCCAGTGGCAGGCCTACACCGCTGCGACACCCCGTATCGAAGAGCTGACCGACGTGGGCGAGGTTGACGCCGGCACGTTCTCGCTGGAGACCGCCATCGCCTCCGGCGCCGACGTCGCGATCCTCGCCTCCTGGCAATACGACGCGCTCGGCGAGACGGTCGCGACGATGGAGGCCGCGGGCATCCCGGTCGTCGTAGCCGACTACAACGCGCAGACAGTGGAGAAACACGTCGCCTCCACCCTCCTCATCGGCGAACTGATGGGCGCCGAAGACCGCGCGCAGGCGCTCGCCGACGAATACGCCGCCGCCGTCGCTGACGTCGAAGCCCGCGTCGCCGCCGCGCAGGCCGCAGGGGCGGCGGCGAAAACGGTCTATATGGAGCTCGGCAACAAGGGGCCGGGAGAGCACGGCAACTCCTGGGGCGAGATCATGTGGGGCTCCGCCATCGCCACGGCGGGCGGGAACAACATCGCCGCCGGTCAGGTCGCCAAATGGGCGCCGCTGAACCCCGAATATGTCGTCGCGTCGAACCCGGACGTGATCTTCCTCGCGGGCTCCGCCTGGGTCAGCCGGGATCAGGCCGTCGTCATGGGGCCGACCGTGGACCCCGCGCTCACCCATGAGCGGATGAAGCCCTATCTCGCCCGCCCCGGCTGGGCGGACCTGAATGCTGTGAAGGCGGGCGAGGTGCACGGCGTCTATCACGGCGGCGCGCGGACGCTCTATGACTACGCCTATCTCCAGTACATCGCGAAGACGCTCTATCCGGACGCCTTCGCCGACGTCGATCCGCAGGCGACGCTGGAGCGGTTCTTCGAGACCTATCTGCCGATCGAAGCCAAGGGCGCCTACATGACGCGCCTGCCGATTTGAGGCGATGACTTTTGACGCACGGCGCTCCCTGACGGGGGCGCCGGACATAACGGCCGCCTATCGGCGGCAAACCCTTCGCCGCCTCGCACTGACCCTCGGCGCGGCGGCGGCGCTTTTCTGCGCCTTCGTCGCGGACGTGCTGACCGGCCCCGCGCTTCTGCCGGTCGGCGAGGTGCTCTCCGCGCTTTTCGCGCCGGAGGGGGCGGAGCCGCGCACGCTCGCGATCGTCAACGCGATCCGCCTGCCGCAGGCGCTGATGGCGCTGACGGTGGGGGCGGCGCTTGGCGGGGCGGGGGCGTTGATGCAGACGATCCTCGGCAATCCCTTGGCGAGCCCCTACACGCTCGGCTTCTCCGCCGCCGCCGGGTTCGGGGCCGCCATTGCGATCCTCACCGGGATATCGCTGCCCTTCTGGCCGCAAATGACCATCCCGGTCGCGGCTTTCGTCGCCTCCGCTTTCGCCACGCTGATCGTCTATGGCGTCTCGCGACTCAGGGGGGCGAGCGCGGAGGTGATGGTGCTTGCCGGCATCGCGACGCTCTTCCTCTTCCAGTCGCTGCAATCGCTGATCCAGTATCTCGCGGCGCCCGAGATCCTTCAGCAAATCGTCTTCTGGCTCTTTGGTTCGATGGGCAAGGCGAACTGGACGAACCTCCCCATCGCCGCCGGGATCGTCGCCGTCGGCTTCGCGCTGATCCTGACGGATATGCGCCGCCTGACCGCGCTCCGCCTCGGCGACGACCGCGCCGCCGCCGTGGGGGTGGATGTCGGGCGGCTCCGCATCAAGATCTTCGCTGTCGTCGCCCTTCTGACCGCCGGGGCCGTCGCCTTCGTCGGGACAATCGGCTTCGTCGGCCTTGTCGCGCCCCATATCGCCCGGATGATGGTGGGGGAGGATCAGCGGTTCCTCATCCCGCTCTCCGCCCTCGTCGGCGCGCTGGTCATGGCGGGCGCGTCGATCCTCTCCAAAACGCTCTCGCCCGGCGGGATCATCCCCATCGGGATCGTCACGGCGGTGATCGGCGTGCCGTTCCTCTTCTTCCTCCTCCTGCGCGGACAGCGGAGGTATTGGTGATGTTGTCGGTCGATGACCTCTCCGTCGACTACGGCGGCGCGGCGGTGCTCTCCGGCGCCCGGTTCGAGGCGCCGCGCGGGGGGCTGACGGCGCTGATCGGCGCGAACGGGGCCGGCAAGTCCACGCTTCTTAAGGCGCTGGCGGGGATCGTCGCGGCGCGCGGCGCGATGCGGCTCGACGGCGATCCTTTCGATCCGCGTAGCGATGTCGCCTATATGCCGCAGGACACCTCCGCCGCTTCCGGCCTGACCATGCTGGAGACGGTGATGCTCGGGCGCCTCCGCTCCCTCGGCTGGTCGACGCCGCCGGACGTGGTGGCGGACGCGGCGGCGCTCCTCGACCGGTTCGGCCTCGGCCCGCTGGCGGAGCGCCCGCTGCATTCCGTCTCCGGCGGGCAACGGCAGCTCGCCTTCCTCGCGCAGGCGCTCCTGCGCCGCCCGCGCATCCTTTTGCTGGATGAGCCGACCGCCGCGCTCGACCTCCGTCATCAGCTCCTGGTGCTGGAGGCGGTGCGGGCCGACGCCTCCGCTCGCGATATCGTGGTCATCGCGGCGATGCACGACCTCGGCCTCGCCGCGCAGTTCGCCGACCATGTCGTCTGCATCTCCGGCGGAGAGGTCGCGGCGACCGGCGCGCCCGGGGACGTTCTTACCGAGGCGCGCATCGCGGAGACATACGGCGTGACCGCCAGCGTCGCGCCGGTGGAGGGCGGCCTGAGGATCACTCCGCTGGCGGCCCTTCCCTAACGTCGCGTATGCGAATACCGCATGTCCGTCATGTCGCTTTGGGTCTTTTCGCAGGTGCGAAGACCGCCCACGTTCCACATGTAAGCAAAGGAGGCGATCATGACCGCCGCAACGCATGACACGATTTTCGACCGCTGCGCACGGGTCTTTCGCGGCTACGCGAGGTCCGTTCTGAACGCCCGCTATGCGGCGATGGACCTCAAGCGGCTCAGCGCGATGTCCGACGCGGAGCTCGCCTACCGCGGCCTGACACGGGACGACATCGCGGGCTACGTCCGCCGCCGCTACGCGAAGTAGCGCCGCGAACTGGAAGCGCGCGGCGCGCCCCGTTAGGCTCGCCGCGCGACTGACAGGGAGGCGCGCATGATCGACTTCTACTACTGGCCCACGCCGAACGGCTGGAAAACGTCGATCCTGCTGGAGGAGCTGGGGCTCCCCTACGACGCCCACATCCTCAACATCACCAAGGGCGACCAGTTCGCGCCCGAATTCCTCAAGATCAGCCCCAACAACCGAATGCCCGCTATCGTCGACCATGACGTCGAGGGGAAGCCCGTGCCCGTGTTCGAAAGCGGCGCGATCATGTTCTATCTGGCGGAGAAGACGGGCCGCTTCATGTCTCCCGATCCGATCCTCCGGAAGGAGACGCTGGAATGGCTGTTCTGGCAGACCGGCAATCAGGGGCCGATGGCGGGGCAGCATAGCCATTTCCACAACTACGCGCCCGAAGACGTCCGCAAGCAGGGCTACGCGTTCGACCGGTATCGGGGCGAGACCTACCGCAATATCGGCGTGCTCGAACGGCGTCTGGAAGGGCGGGAGTGGATTGTCGGGGACGAGTACTCAATCGCCGATATGATCTCATGGCCCTGGGTTTTGATTTCAAAAGCGGTGGGCATGCCGCTCGACGACTACCCGAATGTTTCAGCCTGGCGCGCGCGGGTGAAGGATCGCCCCGCAGTGCAGCGCGGCGTCGCGCTGGCGAAGGACTGGCGGCCCGGTCAGAAACCCCACTCTGCGGAGGCGTCGAAGATCCTCTTCAGTCAGCGCTAGGCTTTAGGGCGTCATGCCCGGACTTGATCCGGGTATCCACGCGCCGGGCGAAGTGCTGGATCGCCGGGTCGAGCCCGGCGATGACGTAAGCGATTGTGCTGCGCCGCGCCTAACGGCGCGCTGACGTTCCCGTCATCTGGACTCCCGGCCATCGCCGCGGCTTTACACCTCTATTCCATGAGATAAGGAAGGAGGACTGACCGATGGCCGCCATCGAATGCTACGATTTCCCGATCTACACCCGGGACGAGAAGCGGATGGACGGCTACGTCCACGCCATCGGCATCGGTCTCGCCCTCGTCGCCGCGCCTACGCTCGTCTGGCAGACCGCGCCGGATCATCGGGGCGCCGCCATCGTCTACGCGGTCTCCCTTCTCGCCATGCTGATCGCCTCCGCCGCCTACAACATGTCCCGCGCGTCGCATCTGAAGCTGAAGCTGCGGCAGTTCGATTACTCGGCGATCTTCCTGAAGATCGCTGGCGGCTACACGCCCGTCGCGCTGGCGCTGATCGGCGGGACGCACGGGCTGACGCTCTGGGCCGCCGTCTGGGTCGTCGCGCTAGGGGGGATTACAATGAAGCTGACCCAGTTCCGCTTCATCAAGAAGGGCTCGCTCCTCCTCTACGTCACGCTCGGTTGGGCGATCATGTTCTGCTCCTCGACGCTGGTGCAGCTGACGAGCGATGTGCAGCTCGGGCTAATGGCGGCGGGCGGGCTGACCTATTCCATCGGCGTCATCTTCCACGTGTGGGAGGGGCTGCCCTACCAGAACGCCATCTGGCACGTCTTCGTGCTGATCGGCTCGGCCCTGATCTACGCCGCCAACTGGCTGATCCTGACCGGGATGTGAGCCTAGTCCACGCGGATCAGCAGCTTTCCCGTGTTCCGCCCCTGATAGAGCATCTCTATGGACCCCGGCGCGGCGTCGGCCCCTTCGAGGATATGCTCCTCATAGGAAAGCTCACCGGACCTGATCCACCCCGCCAGCTCCGCAATCGCCTCGCCATATCGGTCGCGATAGTCGAGCACCAGAAACCCCTGCATCCGCGCCCGCGCCACCATCAGCTGGCGATGCACCCGCGGGCCGACCGGGATCGGGTCCCAGTCCGTCAGCGACGCGGTCCCGCAGATCGTGATCCGGGCGCCGAGGGCGAGCCGCGTCATCACCGCGTCGGAGATCGGGCCGCATGTGTTGTCGAAGTAGCAGTCGACGCCGTCCGGGCAGTGCGCGCCCAGCGCCTTCGCCACGTCGTCCTCTCGGTAGTTGATCACGGCGTCATAGCCGAACCGCTCGCGGCATAGCGCCATCTTCTCAGCGCTCGACGTGATCCCGACCGTCCGCGCGCCCTTGATCTTCGCGATCTGCCCGACCGCGGACCCCACGGCCCCGGCGGCGGTGGAGACGACCACCGTGTCGCCCGCCTTCACCGCGCAGGCCTCCAGCAATCCGAAATAGGCGGTGACGCCGTTCAGCCCCAGCATGCCGAGCGCGAGAGAGGGAGAGAGGCCCGCCGTCTCCACCTTCCGGTCGACCTGATCGCTGTCCGCCACCGCATAGCGTCGCCAGCCGAACATGCCGGTGACGGTCTCGCCCTCGGCGTAACCGGGATGGCGGCTTCGGACGACCTCGCCCACTGCGAAGGACCGCATCGCCGCGCCGATCTCCACCGGCGGCAGGTAGTTCGGCGCGTCGTTCACCCAGCCGCGCATTGCGGGGTCGACCGACCAATAGCTGTTGCGGACGAGGAGCTGCCCCTCCGCCAGTTCCGGCACAGGCGCCTCGCGCACTTCGAAATGACGCGCCTCCGGCACGCCTTTGGGACGTGAGGCGAGGGCGACGTAGCGGTCGGTGAGATCGGTCATGGTTCCTCCTCGGCGGCGCGTTCTTAATCGCGCGATCCGCGCAGTTGGCCCGCGCGGATGGGACGCCGCAAGGGGAGTGGGGAGTGACGTTGGCGGCTTCGCAGTAGAGCAGTCGACGCTTGGTGTGGAAAATAATCCAGCCAGTGCAGTATCTTGCCGCGTTCAGACTCCGTTAACCCAGTGTCAGAAAACCGGTTTTCTGACACTGGGTTAACGAAAGATGAACGCTTCGCATCCTGGTGCGATTGCATGCTCTGCCTTGGGGTCGGCGAAACACGGCGCAGCCAGGCCAACGCCGCGCGACGCGACCTGCGGGTTTCATTCATTCGAGAGTGTCTATAGGCGGCGCCGATCCCCAGAGGTCGGATGCGGACAGGTCAGCGGAACTTCGGCGCCCGTTTCTCGAGAAACGCCGCCAGCCCTTCCTCCGCATCCGGGCTGGTCTGCGTCAGCGCGGTGGCGAGGCTTTCGGCGAAGAACCCGTCCTGCTTCGGCATATCCTGAATGCGGGCCAGCGCGTGGATCATCACGTAGTTGCAGAGCGTCGCGTTGGCCGCGATCTTCGCCGCCAGCTCCCGCGCCTTGTCCATACCCTCGCCCGCGCCCACGGCGTAGTGGCAAAGACCGAGTCGTTCGCCATCCTCCGCGCCATAAGTGCGCCCAGTCAGCATCATCTCCGTCATCCGGTCCGCCCCGATGATCCGTCCCACGCGGACGGAGGCTCCGCCGCCGACGAAAATGCCCCGCCGTCCTTCGGGGAGCTGGAACTTGGCCGAAGGCTCCGCGATCCGCACATGGGTGGCGGTCGCCACCTCCAGCCCGCCGCCGATGCACGCCCCTTCGATGACGGAGACGATGGGCAGACCCGAGAACTGCACGCGCTCCAGCACCTCATGCCACCAGCGGGAGACGCGCATGACCCCCTCCGCGTCTCGCATCTTGTGCTCGGCGAGGTCGAGTCCCGCGCAGAAATGCCCGCCTGACCCGCGCAGGACCGCAACCCGCACGCCCTCTGGCGGCGCGGCGAAGAATGCGTCGATAGCTTCGAGCAGCGCATCTGACATGGCGTTGCGCTTCTCGGGCCGGTTCATCGTCAGCGTGGCGACTGGCCCGTCGATGTCGATCAGTAGCGGCACGGGCCTATTCCGGCTCGCCGATCTTGAGCGAGATGCCCTTGAGCCCGTCGATTCCGCCTTTCAGAACATCGCCCGGCGCAACGGGCCCGACGCCTTCGGGCGTTCCCGTCATGATCAGATCACCCGGGCCGAGCCGGTAGAAGGTGGAGAGATGCGCAACGATCTCCGGAACCTTCCACACCATCAGATCCAGCGTCGAATCCTGCGCCGCTTCCCCGTTCTGCGTCAGCCAGATGCGCTGCGCGTCGATGGACCAGTCATCCACCCGCGAGATCGGGGAGAAGACGGCGGATCCCTCCACATCCTTCCCCAGCGTCCAGGGCCGCTTCTTGTTCCGCTCCGAGAGCTGCAGGTCGCGCCGCGTCATATCGAGCGCGCAGCAATGCCCGTAGATCGCGCCCGGCGCGTCCTCGGCTGAGATGCGGAAGGCTTCGGCCCCGAGCGCGATCGCCAGCTCCATCTCGAAATGGAAGTTCTCGGTGCCCTGTGGATAGGGCAACTCACCGCCCGTCATCTTCGCGTGGAAGGCGGATTTGGAGAAATAGAACGGCTTCTCCCGATCCACCTCGTATCCCATCTCCTCCGCATGGGCGACGTAGTTGCGCCCGACGCAGAAGATGCGGCGGATCGGGTACTCGCCTCCGGCGACGCCGACCACGGGGATGGCCGACGCTCTGGGCGTTGGAAAGACGTGCATGAGGCTCCCCCCTTATTTTCGCTGGAACGGCGGGAAGCGGGTTTTCTCCGCCGCCACCGTCCAGTCCATATGATTACGCACGAATTCCTGGGATGCATCCCGTTTCGGCTGATAATCCCACGATGTGAGCATCCCCGCCTCCATCGCCGCATGAACCGCGCGGCGTTGTTTCTGGGTGGCGATGACATCCTGGCGAATGGCTTCGCTGTCCCAGCGCTCCGCAACCTCCGCCTCGAAACGCGCCAGCGTCTCCGCATGGGCCGGATCGGAGGCGAGGTTCACCTTCTCCATCGGATCGGCGACCACATCGTAGAGCTGCGGTGGGTCCACGTCGCACCAGATCAGTTTGAACCGCCCCCGCCGGATCATGAAGACGGGGTGGGAGGCGCATTCGGCGCAGTACTCGCCAATCGCTTCGCCCTCATCCGGCTTGTCGTCGGCCGCGCCCGTCGCTAGCGGCCAAAGCGAACGCCCGTCGATCGGCATCCCCATCTCCGCCTCGACCCCGCCGATTTCCGTGAAGGTCGGCAGAATATCCACCAGCGAGACGGGCTCCCCGATCACCCCCTGTTTCACGCCGGGCCCCGCGACCACAAAGGGGACGCGGGCGGAGTGCTCGAAGAAGTTCATCTTGTACCAGAGACCTCGCTCCCCAAGCATGTCGCCATGATCCGCAGTGACGATGACGACTGTGTTGTCGAGCTGCCGGCTCTCCTCCAGCGCCTTCACGATCTCCCCGACCTTGCTGTCGAAGTAGGAGGTATTGGCGTAATAGGCCCGCCGCGCGTTCCGCACTTCCTGATCGGTCGGGATCACGACATCCGCCCCGATCCCCTTCATTACCCGCGTCGTGTGCGGGTCCGCCGGGGCGTCCGAATCCGGCATGTCGATCTTGTCGTCGGAATAGAGATTCCACCATTCGGGCCGGGCGACGTAGGGGTCATGCGGGTGGATGAAGCTGACGACCATGCAATAGGGCAGGGTCTTCTCCATCGCGTATTCGAAGATCTTGCGGCGGGCGAAAAAAGCGGTCTCTTCGTCGTATTCGATCTGGAAGGTCGTGGCCGCGCAGCCCGCCTCCACCACCGATTCCATGTTGTGATACCACTTGTCGATCCGCTCATCCGGCAGTTCCCAGTCCGGCGTCCAGGCGTGGTCGGACGGGTAGATGTCCGTCGTCACCCGCTCCTCGAACCCATGCAGCTGATCCGGCCCGACGAAATGCATCTTGCCGCTGAGGCAGGTGCGGTATCCCGCCGTCCGCAGGTAATGCGCGAAGGTCGGCACGGTGGCCGGGAACTCGGAGGCGTTGTCATAAGCGGCGATCCGCGTGACCAGCTGCCCCGACATGAAGCTGAACCGCGACGGCGCGCAAAGGGGCGCGTTGCAATAGGCGGCGTCGAAGCGCGCGCCCCGCGCGGCGAGCGCGTCGATGTTCGGAGTTTTGACGAGCGGGTGGCCATAGGCGCCGGTGAACTGCGGCGACAACTGATCGGCCATGATGAGGACGATATTCGGACGGTCTGACATGGGTCTTCTCCTGACTTTGCGTGAAGGGCGAAGTCAGGCGGCTGGCGGCGGCTGCCAGCTCATTGGTTTGCGATGATGCGTCCGTTGCATGGTCGGCAGCTTCACCAAAGCGGCGCGACGGTCCCGCCTGAAAGCGACATCGCCCTCCCCTCGTCATCGCCGGACTTGATCCGGCGATCCAGCGCAGCCTCGACGACGGGACTGGATGCCCGGGATAAACCCGGGCATGACGGGCGGCGCGAAGCGAGGCGAAGGCGACCATGCGATACGGACCCGAGGAAGACTGGCGAAACGGGGGCTTCGGCGTCTACGTCCACTGGCCGTTCTGCCTCGCCCTTTGCCCCTACTGCGACTTCAACTCCCATGTCCGGCGGGAGGTCGACCACGACCGCTGGCGCGCCGCCCTGATCGCTGAGCTGGAGCGCGCTCGCGTCCTCACCGGCCCGCGCGCCGCCGACGCGATCTTCTTCGGCGGCGGCACGCCCTCCCTGATGGCGCCCGAAACCGTCGGCGGGATCATCGAAGCGGTCGACCGCCTCTGGGGGTTCGCGCCGGAGGCGGAGGTGACGCTCGAAGCCAACCCCACCTCCATCGAAGCCGCCCGCTTCGCCGCCTACGCCTCCGCTGGAGTGAACCGCGTCTCCATGGGCGCGCAGGCGCTGAACGACGCGGACCTGAAGCGCCTCGGGAGGATGCATTCGGCGGCGGAGGCGCGGGCGGCGTTCGACATCGCCCGCAAGGCCTTCGACCGCGTGTCCTTCGACCTGATCTATGCAAGGCAGGACCAGACGCCAGATCAGTGGGCGGCGGAGCTGCGGGAGGCCATCGACATGGCCGTCGACCATCTCTCCCTCTACCAACTCACCATCGAACACGGCACCCGCTTTGCGGAGTTGCACGCCCGCGGCGGCCTGCGCGGTCTGCCGACAGACGACCGCGCGGCGGAGATGTACGAGATCACGCAGGAGGTGACGTCGGCGGCGGGGATGCCCGCCTATGAGGTCTCCAACCACGCCCGCCCCGGCGCCAAAAGCCGCCACAACCTGATCTACTGGCGCTATGGCGACTATGTCGGCGTCGGTCCCGGCGCCCATGGCCGCCTGACGCTCGATGGAAAGCGCTGGGCGACGGAGACCCCGCGCGGTCCGGAAGACTGGCTTGCGGCGGTCGAGGGCGAAGGCGCGACCGCCCGCGAAGCGCTCCCCGCCGACGCCCCCGCCGACGAATACGCGCTCCTCTCGCTTCGCCTCGCCGAAGGCCTCGACCTCGAACGCCGCGCCGCCCTCGCGGGCGCCCCCATCGCCACCGACAGGATCGCCGACGCCGCTCGCCACGGCCTCGCCCTCCGCGACGGCGACCGCCTGAAGGCCACGCCAGAAGGCCGGGCCGTGCTCAACGCGCTCCTCGCCAGCCTTCTCACCTGACCTCTTCCTGCTTCCTTTAAATACGCAAAAAAGCGCGCGCCAGCGCGCCTCGCTTTCGGGCCGAAGGGGCGAAAGCGCCGGGCCCAACCGAAGGGATCGAAGATCCCGCAGGGCGGGAGCCCTTGTTGCGGAATCGCACAGGCTGAAACCCCGGGGCCTCAGAGATCGTTCATTCTCATGATAGAGTGACCCCATACGAAATCGCTTTCAGGTTGAGATATGAACAAGATCGACATCAGAGAGCCCATCGCCGCGCCCGAAACAGCGGAAGACAACGGATGGCTTGAGGCGAACCTGGCCCCTAGCGCGCGGACCAAACATCGCGCGAAGCGTTTCTGGAAATGGCTGTCGCTCGCGCTCCCCAACGCCTCCGCCGCCATGTTCCGCCAGAAGATCACCTCGCTCGACGTCGCGCAGTATCTGACGCCGGGCGAGGACGGCCGCCTCGACCATGGAAAGCTGCGCGCGCGGATCAAGGAATTGCGCGCCCGCGCGGCGAGCCCGCTTCACCGCAACGAGTGGTCCATCGTCAACGAGATCGAGCTTCTGCTCCTCGGTCTGATGCGCCTCGAAGAACTGCGGGTGGAGGCGCGCCGCCAGCTGATCGACGCCCGCGCCCTCGATCTGACCGCCTATGGCGAATACGAGGCGATGATCCAGCGCCATGAGGATGACGAACCCGCCCTCCGCGCGACGCTGGTGCGGCTCGTGATGGACGTGCAGGGACGGTTCCGCAAACGCTATCTCCTGCGCGAGTTCATCGCCGCCTATACGGCGCGGGTCAGCCTGGTGTTCGCGGTGGCGACGACGTTCTTCATCGCGTTGATGATCGGCCTCTCCGCCCTCGCCTACGACCTCTCCATCGCCAATGCGGCGGCGAAGCTGAACACGGGCTACGGCCCCGTCATGGCGGCGCAGATGGACAATATCCGCGCGTTTTCAAGCTTCTACGTCGCCATCGCCGCCGGGCTATTCGGCGCCGCCTTCTCGATGATGGCGAAGACGCGCAAGCGGATCGAAGGATCGTCGCTGGAGGACATGCGCGCCAACGCCCGTTTCGGGATGCTGCTCTTCCGGCTCGGCGTCGGGATCGGCGCGGCGATGATCCTCTATTTCATCTTCGACGCGAAGGTGCTCGGCGACGGCTCCCTGACGCCGTCGCTCACCGCGGTCGGGTTCGACGGCGCCGACAAGGAGCCGGGATCGGTCGCCATCGGCGCTCTCTCGCCGAACAAGGACCTCTCGCTTCTAATGCTCTGGTGCTTCGTCGCGGGGTTCTCCGAAGTGATGGTCCCGTCGATCCTGCGGCAGGCTGAGAGCGCGACTTCGAAATAGGGCGGCGCGCTCAGCCGCAGGCGCGGTCTCCCGCGCCTTCGCTCCCTTGCGGTCGCTCCGCTTGGGCCCGGCGTTTTCGGCCTGGGCCGAAAACGAAAGCCGCGCGGGGCGCGGCTCTTGTTTGAGTATTTAAGAAAGCGATGAAGGGGGCGTTGGAGCCTGGTTGAGGGCGCGGCGGTTTCCGAACCGCCTAAACGAAAAAGGGCCGGCGAACCGGCCCCTCGCGTCTCGCGATCCGCGGGCGATCAGTGGATCGTCTCTCCGCTGCTGAGGCGGCTGATCTCGTCCTTCAGCTTCAGTTTCTCGCGTTTGAGTTTTCGGATGTGCAGGTCGTCTGAACCGGGACTTCGGACTTCGGTCTCAATTTTCTGTTCCAGCGCGGCGTGCTTCCTGCGAAGCTCTACCAGATGGGACGACATGCTCATACGCGATCCTCCGTCTCTCTGTTTTGAACACGTGGAAGTAGAGCAGCGAATCGCGCGCCTGTCATCAAAATGTCGACTTGCAGGCTATCGAAAAAGACGGGTTTTTAGTTAACGCCTCAATTGACGATAGGCTTATCCGCACACCGGCGCTTTAGCCCCGCCCCGTAGAATCGCTTTCGCCCTATCGGAGAAGTCCTCCGCATCCCGTTCATGGCGCTCGCCTTTATGGATTGTCAGGGGCGGGAGCAGTCTGAACGGCCCTTTCGCCCCCTTTTTCGCAGTGACGATCACGCGCTTAGCCTCGCGGCCCGCGCGCGATTGGAGCGGCAGGACGGCGATGTCCCCGGCCCCCGCCAGCCCGTTCAGAATGGCGGGCGTTTTCTCGGCTTGGTGAATGACGGCGATGCGGCCGCCGCTGCGCACCCGCTTCAGACAGGCGGCGATCCAGTCCGCCGCGTCGCTGTCCTCGCGACGCGCGCGATCCCGCCCCATGTCGGGCGACCTCAGATCGGTCGGGTCGAAAAAGGGCGGGTTGGTCATCACCCAATCGAAGACGACCTCTTTCAACGCTGCGGGCGGGGCGAAGAGATCGCCCGCCCAAACCGTCGCGCCCGGCAGGTTGCGGCGGGCGAGGTCGGCGTAATCCGGCTGCGCCTCCAGCCCGTGAACCTCCAGCCCGACGAGCCTCGCGCTCAGGCAGGCGGCCGCCGCCCCGGCGCCGCAGCCGACATCCAGCACGCGATCGCCTGGCCGCGCGTCGACGGCGGCGGCGAGGAAGACGGCGTCCGTTCCGGCGCGGTATCCGCGTCGCGGCTGAAGCAGCGCGACCCGTCCGCCGAGGAACTCGTCGGCGGTCAAGTCGGCCTCGTCGAAGCGCCCCTCGACCTTCATCTTTTCTCGCTGAGCTCGATCCCGTTATCGCGCAGGATCGAGCGGGCCATGAAGGCGTCTTCCCGCGCGACCATCAGCCGACGCGGCAATATGCCGAGGGAGCCGTCGAGGATGCTCATGTGGACGTCGAAGACGAAGGTCTCTATATCCTCCGCGCCGAGGAGGGCGGTGGCGAAGCTGATGACCGTAGGGTCGTTGGTTTTCAGGAGCTCTTCCATCACCGCAATCAATGGCGCCGCGCTCGGCCGAGGTCGAGAGGCGCCGATGAGAGAACCCGATGAGCGAAGACGCTTTCTCCCGCCTCACAGCCCTGGTCGCGCCGGAACTCGAAGCGGTGAACGTCACCATTCGCGAGCGGATGCAGTCGGAGCACGCGCCGCGCATCCCCGAGCTTTCCGCCCATCTGATCGAAGCCGGCGGCAAGCGCCTGCGCCCTGTCCTGACGCTCGCGGCGGCGGAGATGTGCGGTTATCAGGGCGACCATCAGGTGCGGCTGGCGGCGGCGGTGGAGTTCATCCACACCGCGACCCTCCTCCATGACGATGTGGTGGACGAAAGTGACCAGCGGCGCGGGCGCCCGACGGCGAACATCCTCTGGGACAACCAGTCTTCGGTTCTGGTGGGCGATTACCTCTTCTCCCGCTCCTTCCAGCTGATGGTGGAGACGGAGAGCCTCCGTGTTCTCGACATTCTCTCCAACGCCTCCGCAGTGATCGCGGAGGGGGAGGTGCTTCAGCTCTCCGCCCAGCATGACCTCTCCGGCGGCGAGCCGCGCTATTTCCAAGTGATCCGCGGAAAGACGGCGGAGCTCTTCGCGGCGGCGGCCGAGGTCGGCGGCGTCATCGCTGGGGCTGAGGAACGCCAGGTCGGCGCGCTCCGCGCTTATGGCGATGCGCTCGGGATCGCCTTCCAGCTCGTCGATGATCTTCTGGACTACGGCGGGTCGTCCTCCTCCATGGGCAAGAACGTCGGTGACGACTTCCGCGAAGGCAAAGCGACGCTGCCCGTCCTCATCGCCCATGCCGAGGGCGACGCGGAGGAGCGCGCCTTCTGGTCCCGCGTGATCGAGGATCACGAGCAGGAGGACGGCGATCTTGAGACGGCCCTCAAGCTCTTCGCCAAATACGAGGCGCTTGAGCGGACGAAGGCCAAGGCCGAGGAATTCGCCGCTCTCGCCGTCGCCGCTCTCGCCGCTTTCCCGGATCACCTGGTGAAGACCGCGCTCGCGGACGTTTGCGAATTCGTCGTCGCGCGCGCGCGCTGACAACCGCCGCGGCGGATCGAAAAGGGCTACGCTCGCCACCAGCGCAGCGATTGGCCGCAAAGCGCCGCGCAGCCCTTCTTTGCTCTGAAAATATCCTCAGCGAAGCGACCGCGCGGAACGCGCGGGCGGCTGACGAGGCGGCCCCGGAAAGGGGCTCCGAGGAGGCCGCGCCTACCCCTCCGTCTTCGCGACCATCCGTCCGATGCGCCGCCCGCCGAGCACGTGGATATGGAGGTGCGGCACCTCCTGCACGCCGGCGTCTCCGGCGTTGGAGATCAGGCGGTATCCGCCGTCGCCGGCCCCCGGGCTGACCCCCATCTTGCGGGAGACTTCGCCCACAGCGCGGGTGAAATCGGCGATCTCCTCCGCCGACGCTTCGGCGGCGAAATGGTCGAAAGTCACGTAGGGCCCTTTCGGGATCACCAGAACATGCACCGGAGCCTGGGGCGCGATGTCCTCAAAGGCGAGCGAATGCTCCGTCTCCAGCACCGTCTTGTTGGGAATCTCGCCGCGCAGGATTTTCGCGAAGATATTCTGGTCATCGTAGTCATAGGCCATGTCCGGCTCCTCAGAGATGGGGTTCGATTTCGCGCACCACCGCTTCGACCTCGTCGCGGCTGACGCGGAGAAAACGGGCGACGGCGGCGGCGTTCTCCACGCGGTTGGCGTCGCGGGCGAGCGTATCCAGGCGGCCGGATTGCGCCTTGCGCAGGCGGCCCGATTCTTCGGCGAATTCGACCTTCAGCGCGCTGACCACGGTGTCGCGCTGGGCGGGCGGCGCATGTGGGCTCAAAAGCCCGACCCGCTCCGCATGGCCGACATAGTCTTCGTCGTCGAAGGCGGTCTCGATCAGGAGAACGCGCATCCGCGCATCGGTGTCCGCGAAATCGCGCACGACGTCCTCGCGCGCGGGGTCGACGCAGAGAGCCAGTTTTTCGGTTTCGCGCGCGTTGAGGAGGAGCGTGAGGAACGCGCGTCGGTGGCGTCCGCGCTTGCCTTTGCCAACCTCCAGATTGCCGAGCGGCAGGTCCAGCGCCTCCTCCTGGTCGAAGACGTAGCCGAGGGCGGCGATCCCGGTGATCCGCTCAACCGCCTGAGCGAAAGCCTGGCCGACATGCCATTTCTTGCAGGCGACGACGAGAACTTCCTTCGAATCGTCCAGCTGCGTCGACCGCCGCCAGAACCGCTGCGCATGGCGCCGTCCGTCGCGCCCGCGCCGCGCCATGTAGTCGTAATAGGAGGCGATCATCTCCCCCGCCGGCGCCTCCTCCGCCCCGCCGCCGTAATGGGCGAGCATGGCGGACCTGAACGCCGGGTCGTTTTCGGTGATCTTCCTGGCGAAGAACCGATCCTCCCGCCTCAGCATGTCCCAATGGTCCTTATAAAAGACCACGGGAATGCCGTAGTCGGAGAAGACCAGCATCGTCGGCGGATGGGAACGTATCTCCTCGCGCGGCGCGCAATGGTGGGCGATGGTCTGAAAGAAGATCTCGTCGGGAATCCACGTCGTGCGAAAGAACCGCACGACGTCGGCGCGGGCCTTCATGTAGTCGATCATCTTCTCGACCGTGGAGGCGCGCAGAAGCCACCATTGCGAGCCGATCTTCACCCGAAGGTCCTTGGGCACCCGCCGCGTCATCCCGAGCTTGCGCTGCAGGTTGAGCGATCCGTAAAAAAGCCGCGACTGCTCGCGTTCGTTAAAGAAATGCCGGTAGGTGAGGCGGTCTTCCTTCAGTCCCGTCTTGATCCAGTCGCTGTCGAGAAAGTCGTTGATCTCGATGTAGTCGCGGTCGTTCGCCGACAGCACCTGTTTCAGATAGGCGCTCGATTTGGTCGGAAAGCAGTCGCCGCTCAGAAGGTAGTAATGGGTGACCCCGTCGAAGGCGTCCCGCGCCGTCTCCAGCATGTTCAGCGACGCTTGAACCAGCGAGTATTCGCCCCACCCGCAGGCGAGCCGCTTGCTGAAGGCGACCGACGGCTCGCCCTTGAAGGTCTCGCGCAGGAGCGCGAAATCCGCCGCCGCGCCCCGCTTGTCGAAGTGAATCGCCACCGCGTCTCCGGCCGCGACCAGCGCCTTCGCCTGCGCGATCACGCTTTCGACGTTCTTATGGCAGAGAAGGAGGTAGGCGATCTTGACCATCGCACCGCTTATAGTTTTCGCGCGGGTTCGCCGCCAACGCGAATTTTCGAATTCTCGCCGCTTTCATAAATCAGTATAGGGTCGGGAGTATTCAGAGATGGTGAGCGTAATGGCGAAAGATGAAAACGCACCGGCGCGGTTTCCGGGGATGTGGGTGTCGGAAAGCGGCAGGCTCGCCTATCGCGTCCTGCCGAAATGCGCCTGCTCGACCATCGGCCAGGTGATCTACTATGGCGACAACGGCGCCTATTTCGACGGCGATATCCACGACGCCGAAGACGGGATGCTCAAATGGGACCAGGACGGCGCCCACGATCGCATCCGCCAGACGGTTCTGGACCATTCGGCCTACAGCTTCACCTGCGTGCGCAACCCGTACACGCGGGTTCTGAGCGCATTCTTCGACAAAATCTGCGGCATCCAGCGGAACGGAAAGCGTTATCGCGGCAACCTCGTGCCGATGTTGGAGAAACGCTACGGGGTGGAGGTTGAGGGCGATTTCGATCAGATCAAATCCTTCCGCCGTTTTCTCCTGTTCGTCCGGGACACGGTGCGGTTCCGCAAACCGATGCACCCGGACATCCACTGGATTCCGATGTCGAACCATCTCGGCTTCTCGATCCGTGCGGGGGCGCGGTTCGACTACATTTTCGCGACTGAAGCCTTCAACGAAGGCATGAAGCGCGTCGTGGCGGAGGCGCCGCTCGATCACGATCTCGATATCGACGCCATGCCCCGCTTCAACGAAAGCGAAGGGCACGGGCCCAAGCGCGCGCACGATATCGGCGACTATTTCGACGATCTGACGATCCACATCATGCACGACGTCTTCAAGAAGGACTTCCAGCTCTTCAAATACGACATGGAGCCAGGGAAAGGCGCGCCGCGCAAAGAGATCGACGTGGAGGAGGTGCACGCCCGCCTCCTGAAGAAACCGGGCGCCGCCGCTGCGGCCTGACGGCCCTTGCGGCGTCGCGCGCACTTGCTAAATATCGGCCCGACCATCGCAAAGGGGACGTTGCGCCATGACTATCGAAGCGCCTGAGGTTGAAGAGGTCACCGTGACGCGCATCGCCTGCGACGGGGGCGAAGGCGCGCTCGGCCATCCGCGCGTCTGGCTCTCCATCGGCGAACAGGGCTTCGTCGAATGCCCCTATTGCGACAAGAAGTTCGTACTGAAGCAGGGCGCGGACGGCCACTGACCGGCTCGCGGGCGGAGAGATGTTCGACGCCCGCCTCCGCCGCCTGATCGATCCGCCGCTGAACGCGGTCGGGCGACGCATCGCGGCCACCGGGCTCACCGCAGATCATGTGACGCTGATCGGCCTCGTTTTCGGTCTGGCCAGCGCAGGGGCCGTCGCCGCAGGCTGGCTCTGGGTTGCGCTGGCGCTTCTGATCCTCAACCGCGTCGCAGACGGCCTCGACGGCGCCGTCGCGCGCGCTTCCATCGGAACGCCGTTCGGCGGCTTTTTGGACATTGTTTCGGACTTCCTCGTTTACGCCGCCATCCCGCTCGGTTTCGCCGTGCAGGCGCCGGAGGCGAACGCCCTCGCGGCTGCTTTCCTCCTCGCCGGTTTCCTCGCCAACGGGTCCGCTTTCTTCGCCTTCGCGGCGACGGCGGAGGCGCAGGGGCTGAAGACGGAGGCGCAGGGGCGGAAGTCCCTCTACTACGTCGCGGGACTGATGGAGGGGGGAGAAACCATCGCGTTCTTCATCGCCTTCTGCATCTTCCCGGCGTGGTTTCCGACGCTCGCCGTGGTCTTCGGCGCGCTCTGCCTTCTGTCCGCCGCAGCGCGCATCTTGCTCGCCCGCGCGACGTTTTCCGGCGCCCGCGGCGCCGAAAAGTGAGTTTCCGCGCAGGCGAAACGCCGTCGGCGCTCTATTTCCCCCTCCATGAGAAAAATGCTCCTCACCCTCTGCATGTGCGCATTGCCCGTCGCAGCGCCCGTCGCGGCTTCGGCGTCGCAGTCATGCCCGAAAACGCCCGGCGCGATCTGCGCGGGCGACGAGGCGATCAACTATGAGACGCTGGTCGAACGCCTAAAAGCGGCGGATATCGCCCTCCTCGGCGAGCGCCACGACAACCCGATCCACCACGAATGGCAGGCCCGGCTGACCGCGGATCTCGCGCCCGCCGGGCTCGCCTTCGAAATGGTTCCTCAGGACCTTGAAGACTACGCAAACGCCGCCCGCTTGAACGGCGACGATCTGGAGGAAGCGCTGGAGTGGGAGGCGCGCGGCTGGCCCGATTTCGCCATGTACCTCCCGATTTTCGAAGCCGCGCCAGAGGCATGGGTCGCGGGCGGCGGCGTCGCGCCCGACGTCCTCCGCCTTTCGGTGAAGGAGGGCGCGGCGGTCGCCTGGCCCGAGGGCGCAGAGCGTTACGGGCTCAACGAGCGTCTGCCGGAAGAGGTGATGAAGGCCATGATCAAAGAGCAGGACGTCGCCCATTGCGGCGCCCTCCCCACCGGCATGCTGCCGGGCATGGTGGAGGCGCAACAGCTTCGCGACGCCGCCTTCGCCGACGCCGTGATCCGCCTGATCGAAGACGATCATGCGCCCGTCGCGCTGATCACCGGCAACGGCCATGCCCGGACGGATCGGGGCGTCCCGCTCTATCTCAACCGCGCAGCGCCGGAACGGACGGCCCTCGCCGTCGGCATGATCGAAGTCGCGGCGGATGGATCGTTCCACGAGGCGCCGTATGATTTCGCGATCTATACGGAGCCCTTCGACCGGGGCGATCCGTGCGAGGCGTTCATCAAGAAGCGCCAGCGGCCGAATTCGGAGTAGCCCCTCCCTCTAGCGACGGCGAACCCCCGCAAAGCTCCGCCAGCCCGTTCCGGCGTCTGGCGTCGCACGAGACGCGGCGCGAAAGCCGGTTCGCTGGAAAGGTTCTCGCTATCGCGCGAACGGGGGCGGCTCGCGAGCGCTGCGCGCTCAGTCTCGCCGCCATCGCTCCAATGAGGTCTCTGCGAGGGGTCGGCGGCGTGCGCCTCCGGCGGGAGTATTTTTGGAAGAATGAAGGCTGGATGGGGAGCCGTATGGCGTTTCCGATCACCTCCGCGCGAAGCAGGTTTCAACCGCGTTCAGGCGCCGTGTGGAAAAGCTGGCGCAAGCGGCTCCCGTAGTTGGGCATATCCATGAGGCGACCCGTTTTGGGGTTTCCGCCAGCCGCGGCGTTCGCGATAGTGGAGAGGCGTCAGGCCCGAGTAAGCATCGCTCCGGGGTTCATGATCCCATGTGGATCGAGCGCGCCTTTAATCGCCCGCATCGCCGCCAGCAGCCCTGCATCGCCGTAGCGCGTCATGTCGCCGACTTTCAGCCGCCCCACGCCATGCTCCGCGCCGACGGACCCTTCATGGGCGTGGGCGACGTCGTGGATGATGCGCTTCGCCTCGTCCCGCTGGTTGGCGTAATCGGCCTTAGACCGCCCCTTCGCGGGGAAGAGGTTGAAATGCAGGTTGCCGTCGCCGGCATGGCCGAAGCAGTTCACCCGCATCTCCGGATTGAATTCGGCGATCGCGGCGCTGGCGTCGTCGATGAAGGCGGCGATGCGGGCCACCGGAACGGCGGTGTCGTGGCTGGAGATCGCGCCGACCGCGCGGTTGGCGAGAGGGATCGTCTCGCGCACATGCCAGAACGCCTGTCGCTGCCCTTCCGACTGCGCCAGCGTCCCGTCGGTGGCGAGGCCGACGTCGAAAGCTTCGGCCAGCGCCGCCTCCAGCGCTTCGCCGACGCCGGCGCGCCCGCCGCAGTCGATCAGGACGGACCATTTCGGCATCGGGTCGAGCGGAAGGGAATGGTCGAACCCCGCCTCCGCCAGAAAGCCGACGCCGACGTTGTCGATCAGCTCGAAGGCCGAGATCACGTCGCCCACGCGTGGGCGGAGGAAGTGGAGAAGCTCCACCGCGGCTGCGGGGGAGGGGACCTCGATCCACCCCGTGGCGTATTCCGTCGGGCGCGGGAATAGCTTCAGCGCAGCGGCCGTGATGATCCCTAACGTGCCCTCCGAACCGACCATCAGATGGCGGATGTCATAGCCCATATTGTCTTTGCGGAGCCGCTTGAGCCCGTTGAATATCGACCCGTCCGGCATCACCGCCTCGATCCCGAGGCAAAGATCGCGGGCGTTGCCGTAGCGCAGCGTGTTCACGCCCCCCGCATTGGTCGCGAGGTTGCCGCCGATCCGGCAGGACCCTTCTGAGGCGAGGGAGAGGGGGAAAAGCCGGTCGACCTCCGCCGCCGTCTCCTGAATGGTCTGAAGGATGACGCCCGCCTCGACGATCATCGCGTTGTCCGTCGCGTCCACGTCGCGGATGCGGTCCATGCGGCGGAGGCACATGGCGACGGGCGCCGGTTTCTCCAGCGTCAGATGCCCGCCGACGAGGCCGGTCGCGCCGGAATAGGGGATGAGCGGGACGCGCGCCTCCGCGCAGGCTTTCACGACCTGCGCGACTTCCTCGGTGGAGGCGGGGAGGACGACCAGCGCGCCTGTCCCGGTGAAGCGGTCGCGGTCCTCCTTGAACGCCTCCGGCGCGTCGGCGGGGTCGCGCCAACCCTTTGGGCCGAGCGTCTCCTTCAGGCGGGAGAGGAATTCGGGCGTGGCTTCGTTCAGGCTCATGGCGGTTCCAATCAGCGCGGCGCGGCGGCGCGGCGCAGGCGGTCGTTGATAGCGCGACCTAGCCCGATTTCGGGGATCGGCGAAACCGCGATGACCGGCGCCCGCGCGTCCAGCTCATGAAGGGCGGAGAAAAGCCGCGCCGCCGCCTCCGTAACGTCGCCTGTCGCGGAGAGGTTGATCGCGGCGCCCGGCGCGTCGCCGAAGCCGAGCAGAACCTCGCCCTCCCGCGCCTCCGCCGCGTTGAGGCGCATCGCCGCTTCGGGCGCGTAATGGCTGGCGAGTTGGCCGGGCGCTATGATCTCTTTTCCCGCCGCCGCCAGCTTCGCGCCAAGGGCGTCTTCGATCGCCTCCGCCGCCAACCCTCCGGCGCGTAGGAGCTGCGGCGCACCGTCTCCAAACCCGACGATGGCGCTTTCCAGTCCCACCTCGCAGGGGCCGCCATCGAGGACCCCCGCGATGCGTCCGTCGAGCCCGGCGAGCACATGGTCCGCCGTCGTGGGGCTTATCTTTCCCGATGGATTGGCGGAGGGGGCGGCGACCGGCCGCCCGACCGCCGCGAGCAGCTCCCGCGCCAGCGGATGGACGGGGGCGCGGAGCGCGATGCGGGGCAGGCCCGTGGTCGCGAGGCGCGAATAGGCGCCGTCCCGCCGCGCGGGCGCGACGATGGTCAGCGGTCCGGGCCAGAAATGATCTGCGAGGCGCTGCGCTTCCGGCGGCAGATCGGCCAGCGCAGCGGCCTGATCGGGATCGGCGAGGTGCAGGATCAGCGGGTTGAAGGTCGGCCGACGCTTCGCCGCGAAGATCGCCGCGACCGCGCCGTCGGAGGTTGCGTCCCCGCCGAGGCCGTAGACTGTCTCCGTGGGGAAGGCGACGAGCGCGCCATCGCGCAACGCCTCGGCCGCCTCTTCGACCTGATGGTGGCGCCAGCGGATCACCGCCGCGCTCGTTCGGAGAGGACGAGTACGGCCAACGCCAGCACCGCAACCCCCGCCCCTGCGTAACCAAGCGCGTCCAGCCCCGCCGCCTCCAGCACCGCCCCGCCGATCCACGCGCCGAGCGAGACGCCCACGTAGATCGCAGCGGCGTTGAGCGCGAGCATCACGTTCTGCCGCTCCGGCGCCAGCGAGATCAGGCGGAACTGCTGCGACGCCGCGAAGGACCAGCCGCAGACCGCCCAGAGGACGGCGTGGGCGTAAAGTAGCCACTCAGCGAGCGGCAGGATGGAGTAGACTGGCAGCAGGACGATCTGGGAGACGGCGACGAAGATCAGCGTCCGATACGCCCCGATCCGGTCGGTCAGATAGCCGCCGAGGAGGTTGCCGAAGACGGCCCCGACCCCGAAGGCGAGGAGAAACAGGCTCACCCCGTCGCGGGAGAAGCCCATGCGCGTCTCCAGAACCGGCGCGACATAGGTGTAGAAGACGTAGACCGCGCCCATGATCAGCGCGGTGAACATGATGGCGAGGACGGTCTTCAGATCGGAGAGCGCCGCGCCGAGCGTAGCCAGCGAGTTCACCTGAAACGGCATGTCCCCCGGCACCAGCATCAGGATCGCGACCAGCGCCGCGAAGCAGAGCGCGGCGTTCAGGAGGAAGACGACCTCCCACCCGAAGGTGTAGCCGATCCACGCCCCCACCGGCACGCCGAGCACCTGCGCCAGCGTCAGCCCGAAAAAAGCGGCGGCGAGCGCCTTGCCCCGCTGCTCCGGCGGGCTGGCGGCGGCGGCGACCCCGGCGGCGACGGGGGTGATGAGCCCCGCGCCGACCCCTGTCAGAACGCGCATGGCGAAGAGGAACCCGGCGGAGGGCGCCAGTGCGGTCGCGAGGATCGCGGCGGTCACGGTCCCGAGCCCGATCGCCAGCACCGTCCGCCGCGCCATGCCGCCGGTCAGCGCGACGAGCGTGGGCGAGCCGACTGCATAGGCGAGGGCGTAGGCCGTCATCATCCAGCCCGCCTGCGCTTCGGTCAGCGCGAAGCTCTCCGCCACGGGGGTCAGCACGCCGATCACCACGAAGGCGCCCATGCCCACGGCGAAGTTCGCGGCCGAGAGGGCGAAGATCAGCAGGCGATGCGCCCGCGCGCCAGTGGTGGAGGCTTCAGTCATGCCGCGCGCATAGCACCCGCCGCGCGCCAAGGCGACATCAGCGACACGTCGCGCTTGGTCGTCGGATCAGGTCGCGTAGTCCGGATTGAGCCGCATGAAGCTCCAGTTCAGCGCGCTCGCGACCGTCACCCAGACGAGATAGGGCAGGAACGCGAGCCCCGCGATCCAGTCGATCGCGAAGAAGGCGATCGTCGTCGTCAGGACGGAGATCCAGAGCGCTGAAACTACGAACATCGCGGAGCGTATCCGCTGCAGCCCGAAAAAGACCGGCGACCAGAGGACGTTGAAGGCGATCTGCACCGCCCAGAGCGCTAGCGCGATGCCCGCCTCAGGCGAGGCCGCGACGCGCGCGCCGGCGAAGGAGATCAGGAGGTAGATCGACGTCCACGCCACCGGGAAGAGCCAGTCGGGCGGTGTGAAGCTCGGATGCTTCAGCGTGCGGTACCAGTCGCCCGGCGGAAAGAGGGCCCCGGTCGCGCCGGCGCCGCAGCAGGCGAGGAAGAGAAGTGCGAAGACGAGCCAATCCATGTCCGCTCACATAGGGCTGGGGGCTCTCCGCATCAAAGGCGCGCGTCGTTCTCTGTCCCGCGCCTCCAATACGGAAAGCGCGTCGACGAGCGTGTCGACCTTGCGTTCGAGCCGCCGCGGCGCCTCCCGCGCGGCGGCGTCCACCAGAAAGGCGGTCTCCTCATGCGGGGCCCGGTGCAGCACGGCGCTTTGCGGCGTCACGCCCATCCACGCCGCGCGGGCGCCGGCCTCGGCGATCCATCCGATCTTGCGCGCCTTGCCGGTATGGGCGCGCTGCGTGACGCTGTCGTAACCGGTGGCGGCGATGCGTCCGCCGATGCCTCGATAGATCAGGAGCGCAGCCAGAATGCCCGGCCGGCAATCGCGCGGCAGCGCCGCGACACCGGCGGCCGCCGCGCCGTAGCGCCGATCCGCCGCGAAGAGAAGGCGCCTGGTCAGCCCGCGAATCTCCGGCGTCGGCTGCGGGTCGGCGAGAAAGGCGTCGATGTCGACCCCCGCCTCCGCCAGCCAGTCGAGCGGCAGGTAGAGCCGCCCGGCGCGGGCGTCCTCCCCAATGTCGCGCGAAATGTTCGTCAGCTGCATGGCGAGGCCGAGATCGGTCGCCCGCGCAAGCGCATCGGCGCTCCGCGCGCCCATCAGAACGCACATCATCGCGCCCACGGCGGAGGCGACGCGGGCGCAATAGGCCATCAGATCGTCTTCGGTCCGATACCGCCGCTCCAGCGCGTCCCACGCCAGCCCTTCCAGGAGCGCTTCGGGCAAAGCGCGGGGCATCTCCTGCTCCGCCACCATCGCCGCGAAGGCCCGGTCCACCGGTGCGTCGCGCGGCGCGCCGCGATAGACGGCGTCCAGACGATCCCGCAGCTGAAGGACGGAGGCCGTCTTGTCGTCCTTGAGATCGACCTCGTCATCGGCGAGGCGGCAGAAGGCGTAGAGGATCAGCGCCGGGTCCCGCACCCGCGCGGGCAGCAGCCGCGACGCGGTGTAAAAGGACAGCGATCCGGTTTTGATCGCTTCGCGGCAATGCGCCAGATCGGCGGGACCGACGCTCATGACATGACCGGAGCGGGCGCGAGTTGCGCCATCGCGTCAGCGGAGGCGACGACGCCCGGCAGCCCAGCGCCCGGATGCGTTCCGGCGCCGACGAGAAACAGCCCTGGCAGCTCCTCCGACACGTTATGGGGCCGGAACCACGCGCTCTGCAGGATGCGCGGCTCGATGGAGAACCCGGCGCCGTAGGGGGAGAGATACCGGCTCTCGAAGTCGAGGGGGGTGAAGATCACTTCCTCCGTCAGCCGCTCGCGGAGACCCGGCAACAGCCGGTCCTCCAGCGTCGCCAGCACCTTCTCGCGGTAGCGGTCCCGCTCGACCTCCCAGTCCACGCCGTTGTCGTGGCCGAGATGCGGTACGGGGGAGAGGACGTAGAATGCGTCGTCGCCCGGCGGCGCCGCTGTCGGATCAGTGACGGAGGGGCGGTGGACGTAGAGGCTCATATCCTCCGCCAGCTTCCCTTTGATGAAGATGTCCTGCACGAGCCCTTCGTATCGGGGCCCCGAAACGATGGTGTGATGGCCGACGTCCCGCCATTCGGAAGCCGTGCCCTTCGTTCCGAAATACCAGACGAAAAGACCCATCGACCAGCGGCGCGACGCCAGCTTCTTCTCGGTCCAGCGCTTCCGCGGCTGATTTCGCAGCAGGTGATCGTAGGCGTGCCCCGGATCGGCGTTGGAGACGGTGAGCGCCGCGCGGTCGATCACCCCGTCGGAGAGCTTCACGCCCGCCGCGCGGCCGTTCTCCACCACGATCTCGTCGACGGTGCGGTTCAGAACGACCTCTCCGCCCTGATCGCGCACGACATTCGCCATGGCTTTGGCGATCGCGGCGACGCCGCCCATCGCGTAGTGAACGCCGTAGGTCTTCTCCAGATAGCTGACGAGGATGTACATCGACGTCACATGGAACGGGTCGCCCCCAATGAAGAGCGGATGGAACGACAGCGCCATGCGCAGCCGCTCGTCCTTCACCCGTTTCGCCACATGGGCGTAGACGGAGCGATCGGCCCGCAAAACGCCGAAGCGCGGCAGCACCTTCGCCAGATCCATGAACTTGTTCATCGGACGACGCCCGAGGTCTTCGAACCCGAACTCGTATCGCTCCTGACTGTCGCGCAGGAACCGGTCGTATCCCTTCAGGTCGCCGGGGGAGAGGCGTTCGACCTCCGCCCGCATGCCTTCGGTGTCGCCGCTGGCGGTGAAGTGAGAGCCGTCGGGGAAGCGGATCTGATAGAACGGGTCCATCGGAACCAGGTTCACATCGTCGTCGAAGGATCGCCCGCAAGCCGACCAGAGCCGCCGGAACTCGTCCGGCGCCGTCACGATGGTCGGGCCGAGGTCGAAGCGATAGCCGCCCTGATGAATGGCCGATCCGCGTCCGCCCGGCATATCCAGCTTGTCGTAGACGGTGACCCGCCAACCCATGGCGCCGAGTCGCATCGCGGCGGCCAACCCCCCTACGCCTGCGCCGATGACGATTGCTCTACCCTGAGGCGATGCGGCGGCGGCTTCGATATTCAGATGGGGTGCGGTCATGACGAGTCTGACGATACTCATGTCAACTTGGATTGACAATTCATCATTTCCCAACTGGAAAAGCGCGTTGAGCGCTTCCATCTAGCGCATCAACATGTCAGAATAATCTGACATTAGGGGAGTCAGAGCCATTCAGGCCGTGACGATCAGCTTTTTCCGCTTCGACGGCGTCGCCGCGCGGATATGGGCGTTCATCCAGATGGGATGGGCGCGCATCGGGCTGTCGCGCTGCCGGGACATAGGCTTCTGGAAGCTCTGCGGCAGCGGCGTCGGCGAAGGCTTCACGCCGCTCCCCAATACCGGCGTCTACGCGATCCTGGCCACTTGGCCGGATGAGGAGACCGCGCGGGCCCGCATCGGATCCCTCAACGTATTCAAGAACTATCGGCGGCGGGCCTCCGAAGACTGGACCGTCTATCTCGCCCCCGTCTCCGCGCGCGGGCGCTGGTCGGGAGAAGAACCTTTCGCCCCCTGGGGGGCGAAGGAGGACGGCCCGCTCGCGGCGATCACCCGGGCCAGCATCAAGGCGCGGTCCATGCCGCGCTTTTGGGGGAAAGAACCCGACATCTCGAAGGCCATCGGCGCCAATCGGGACGTCCTTTTCAAAATCGGCATCGGCGAAGCGCCGCTGATCCGGCAGATCACCTTTTCGATCTGGCCGGACGCGAAGACCATGAGCGCCTTCGCCCGCGCCTCCGGCCCCCATGCCCGCGCCGTCAAAGCGGTGCGCGAAGGCGACTGGTTCGCGGAGGAGCTCTACGCCCGCTTCCGCGTCCTTTCCGCCGAAGGGGTCTGGAACGGCGCCGCCCCCCTCCAAGGAAGGCTCGCAGCATGAAAATGAAGCCGCCCCCCTTTCCATTCTCCGCTATCGTCGGGCAGGAGGAGATGAAGCAGGCGCTGGTCTGGACGGCCATCGATCCCTCGATCGGCGGCGTCCTCGTCCTCGGCGATCGCGGCACCGGGAAATCCACCGCCGTGCGGGCCCTCGCGGCGCTCCTGCCTGAGATGGAGGCTGTGGACGATTGTCCGGTGAACAGCCCCCGCGTCGGCGACGTGCCGGACTGGGTCATCCTCCAGAACGCCAAGGTCGTGCGCAAACCGACCCCCGTCATCGACCTCCCTCTCGGCGTGACGGAGGACCGGGTGACCGGCGCGCTCGACATCGAACGCGCCATGACCCACGGGGAGACGGCGTTTCAGGCCGGTCTCCTCGCCCGCGCCAATCGCGGCTACCTTTATATCGACGAGGTGAACCTCCTCGAAGATCACATCGTCGACCTCCTCCTCGACGTCGCCCAGACCGGGGAGAACGTGGTGGAGCGGGACGGGCTCTCCATCCGACACCCGGCCAAGTTCATCCTCGTCGGCTCCGGCAACCCGGAGGAAGGCGAGTTGCGCCCGCAGCTCCTCGACCGCTTCGGCCTCGCGGTGGACGTCGCCTCGCCCACCGAGATCGAGGAGCGGATCGAAGTCATCCGCCGCCGCGACGCCTATGATCGCAATCCAGCCGCCTTCTTGAAGAAGTGGCGGCTGGAGGATGCGCGCCTGCGCGACGGCATCCTCGCCGCCCGCGACCGGCTGGACGCGATCAAGACGCCGAAATCCGTCCTCCGCGATTGCGCGGGCCTTTGCGTCCACCTTGGCGCGGACGGGCTTCGAGGGGAGCTCACGCTTCTCCGCGCCGCCCGCGCCGCCGCCGCTTTCGACGGCGCGCCCGCCGTCGGGCGATCCCATCTGCGTCTCGCCGCGCCTTCCGCATTGCGCCATCGCCTCCGCCGCGACCCGCTCGACGACACCGGAGCGGGCGTGCGCGTCGATCGGGCGATGGAGGACGTGTTGGCGTGAGGGACGAGGTCGAGTGCGGCCCGCCGCCCAGCCCTGAACCGGGCCCGCCGTCCGCCTCCGACCCCGTCCGCGACGCCCGCCTCGCTCTCGCGCTCCTCGCGCTGGATCCGGCGGGCCTCGGCGGCGTTTACCTGCGCACCCGCATCGGCGCCGCCCACGACGCGGTGATGAAGGATGCGCGGCGCCTGCCGCAGCCGCATCGCCGCATCGCCCCCTCGATCACCGACGATCAGCTCTTCGGCGGCTTCGATCTGGAGACCGCGCTCTCCACCGGCCGCATCCTCCGCCGCAAGGGCGTCTTGGATACTGCGGGCGCGATGATCCTGCCCATGGCGGAGCGGATCGAACCGGAACTCGCCGCCCGCCTCGGCATGGCGCTCGATGCGGGCGACGCGCCCCCGATGGTCGTCATCGACGAGGGCGCGGATGAGGAGGAGGTGGCGCCGACCATCCTCACCGAACGCCTCGCCCTCCATGTCGATCTCAGTCTCGCCCGGTCCGACGACGCCGGGTCGTTCTGCGAAGACGCGCTGATGCCCGCCATCACCGCCAACCTGCCGGAGGTCACGGCGGAGCAGATCGAGGCGCTGACCCGCGTCGCGGTCGCCTTCGGCGTTCTCTCCATGCGGGCGCCGATCTTCGCCGCCCGCGCCGCCGCCGCCTCCGCCCGCTTCCATGGCCGTCCCTTCGTCGAGAAGGAGGATATGGAGATCGCCGTTCGCCTCGTGATCGCCCCCCGCGCCACCCGCGCGCCCGTGATGGAGGAGCCCGAGGAAGACGCCCCGCCGCCGCCCGAGGATCAACCGGAGCGGAGCGACGCCGATCAGGGCGACGGCGACAACAACGACCGCACCGACGCCGACATGCTGACGGACGCGGAGGCGGCGCTTCTGCCCGACGATATCCTCCGCTTCATGGCCGGGGCCGCTTCCCGTGCGAAAGCGGGGCAGGGGGCGGGCCAGAAGACGTCCTCCTTCAAGCGCGGCCGTCCGCTGCCTTCGCGCGCGGGTCTGCCTGATGGGCGCAAGCGCCTCGACCTTCTCGCAACCCTCCGCGCCGCGGCGCCGATGCAGAAGATCCGCACGGCGGGGCGCGACCGGGTGAAATTCCGCCGGGGCGATCTGCATTTGAAGCGCTTCAAGCAACGCCGCGAGCGGCTGATCATCTTCGCGGTGGACCTCTCCGGCTCCGCCGCCCGCGCCCGCCTCGGCGAAGCGAAGGGCGCGGTGGAGCTGATGCTGAGCCGCGCCTATTCCGAACGCGACCACGTCGCCCTCGTCGGTTTCCGGGGGACGGAGGCGGAGGTGATGCTGCCCCCTACCCGTTCCCTCGTCCTCACCAAACGCCGCCTCTCCGACGCGCCCGGCGGCGGCGGCACCCCGCTCGCGAGCGGGCTCTTCGCCGCGATGCAGCTCGCCGAGCGCGCCCGGCGCGCGGGCATGACCCCCTATATCGTCACGCTGACGGACGGGCGGGCCAACATCGCCCTCGACGGGACCGCCAGCCGCGAGCGGGCGGCGGAGGACGCCCTGACCCAGGCCCGCGCCATCGGCGCGATGGGTTTCGGCGGGGCCGTCATCGACACCGGGCGCCGTCCCGAACCCGCCCTCGCCAAACTCGCGCAGGCGATGGAGGCGCGGTATTCGCCGCTCCCCCTCGCCTCCCCCGCCAAACTGTCGGAGACGGTCGCCTCCGCGCTCGGAGGGTAAGGTGCTCGACTTCGTCCACGACGCAGCGACCTGGCCCGCCGCCGCCCGCGGGCGCATCGTCCATTCCCATCCCCACCGCTGGCACGTCGTCGAAGCGGGGGAGGACGGCCCGATCCTCCTCCTCCTCCATGGCGCAGGCGCCTCGACGCGAAGCTGGGCGGGTCTGATCCCGCTCATCGCCCAACGTGCGCGGGTGATCGCGATAGACCTCCCCGGCCACGGTTTCACGCGCCTCGGCGCCCGCACCCGCAGCGCGATGGTCGAAATGGCGGAGGATATCGCGAAGCTGACGGCGGCGCTGGGCGCGACGCCCGACGCGCTGATCGGCCATTCGGCGGGCGGCGCGATCGCGCTCCAGCTCGCGCGAACCGTTTTCGGGGACGCGAAAATCGTCTGTTTCAACGCGGCGCTCTCGGAGTTTCCGGGCCTCGCCGGCGTTCTCTTCCCGACGCTCGCCAAGCTGATGTCGCTGAACCCGCTCACCGGCCCGATCATCGCAGGCGCCGCCAACCGGGACGCGACGCGGCGCGTCCTGAACTCCACCGGCGGGCCGATTAGCGCTGAGATGCGGGCGCATTACCACCGCCTCATCTCGGATCATCGGCATATCAGCGGGACGCTGACGATGATGTCCCAGTGGCGCATTCAGCCGCTCCGGGACGCCCTCGGCGAGATCCCGAACGAAACGCTCTTCTGCGTCGGCGCCAAGGACGGAACCGTTCCCCCGGAGGCGTCGGAAACGGCGTCGGCGGCCATGCCCGCCGCGCGCCTCCTTTCAGCCAATGCGCTCGGCCATCTCGCGCACGAACAGGACCCGGACTGGGCGGCGGAGGCGATCTTCGCTCATCTTTCGTTGTAGCGGCGCTGGGCTAAACGAACTCGAAGTCCCCAGCGTCGATGGTCGGCACGTTCTGGAGGAAGGCGAAGAGCACCGCCGCGCCCGCTCCGGTCCCGTCGGCGTCGAACCTGAGGGTCCCGTTGTCGGTGTCGTAGAGGAACGTCGCATTCCCTGTCGCCGCCGTCGGGTTACCGTTTGCGACCAACACCGCCGACTGCCCTGCAACGAGACCACCCCCAAAGACCGAGGCGTCGATCTGAAGGGTGTCGACCCCGCTCTCAAAATCGGTGATCCGGTCCCTCTCGACGGCGTTCGGAGCTGTGTTGAAGACGATGGTGTCCGCCCCTATCCCCGTGACGATCACATCCGCCCCACCGTCGCCAATGAGGCTATCGGCGCCCTCGCCGCCCTCCAGCTGATCGATCCCCTCGAAGCCTCGCAAAGTATCGTCGCCGCCGAGGCCGGTCAGCCGGTTCGCCTCCCCGTCGCCGAAGAGCCGGTCTGAGCCGGTCGATGAGCCGATCAGGTTCTCGATGTCGACGAACGTATCGCCCACGGCGGCCCGCCCGTTGGTGCCGTTGGCGGCGTTGAGGAAGGCGTTCACGCCGGTCGAGTCGGCGTAATTCACGAAATCGGTGTCGAACCCTCCGTCGAAGAAGTCGGGGCCGCCGCGCGCGCGGAAGCCGTCGTTCCCGGCGCCGCCGAAGAGGCTGTCGTCGCCCGCCACGCCGTCGATCGTGTCGCCGCCGTCGCCGCCTTCGATGCGGTTGGCGTTCGCGTCGCCGAAGAGGCGGTCGTTGTGGCCGGAGCCGATGAGGTTCTCGATCCCGATCAACACGTCGCGCCCCGAAGACAGAGTGGACTGCGCGATCCCTTCGCGGTTCAGGAGGATGGCGAGCGTCTCCGACCTCGCGTCGGAGAAGTCGGCGGTATCGCTGTCCGCCCCGCCGTCGAGAATGTCATTGTCCGCCCCGCCCCGCAGCGTGTCGTCGCCGGCTTCGCCCATGAGCGTGTCTTCGCCTGCGAGGCCATCTAGAAAGTCGCCGCCGCCGCCGCCCTTCAGCAGGTTGCGTCCGTCGTCATTCGACGAGCCGTTGGTTCCGGCCAATCCATCGCCATGATCGGAGCCGATGATGTTCGATATGTTCGAGACTGCAGCGGAGAGACCAGGAGCCAAGTTTCTCAAGCCAGAGAATGCCAGCTCCAGAAAAACGGCTTGGGCCTGATCTGAGAAGTCGATCGCGTTCGCATCCCCGCCGCCGCCATCCACGTTTATGGAGCCGCTTCCCCGGATGACGAACAGATCATCGCCGTCGCCGCCGGAAAGCTCTTGCCGGTTGAATGTGCTGCCGCCGTCCCCGGCGATGAGCGTGTCGTCGCCGGACTGGCCGATGAGCGTGTCCCGGCCCCCGCCGCCGTCGAGCAGCGCGGGCTCGCCGCCGCGCCGGGCGGTGAGCATGTCGTTGCCGATGGAGCCGACGAGGTTCTCCACCTCGCTGATCGCGAGGTTGAAGAAACTGCTGACAGTCTGCAGATCGGATCTGTTCAGGTCGATGTTCAGATCGTCGCCAAGTAACGCCGAGAGGTCCAGCGTATCGGATCCGCGGCCGCCGTCGATGCGGTGGGTTCCCAAAGGTATGCTCGAGACGATCAGATCGTCGCCGCCCTGCCCGTAGATGCTGGCGGGGCCGTTGACGAAACTGATCTTGTCCGCGCCGTCGCCCGCGAAGACCGTGTCGCCGATGACGCCGATCGTGATCGTATCCGCCCCGTCGGCGGCGACGATGAATTTCGGCGCATCCTCTCCACCGGCGCCCTGGATGACGTCGTCGCCATTGCCGTAGGTTGAGGCGGAGGAGAACGAGGTCGTCCCCCCGAGATTGAGGTAAACGCCGACGGCGCCGTCGCGTCCATTTTCGTAAAGCTCGGTGTTGTCGGTGAGGCCCCCCATCCCGCCGGTCGCGGTGAACGCGCCCGCGACGGGCGCGACGCGGGTCGCCGTGGTCGTTCCCTCGTTGATGAACGTCGCCGCCGCACTGCCGCCGTCGCCGGGATAGCCGTAGTCGTCAGGGCCGTCTGCTCCGGTCGCCTCTCCGGTGAAGGCGGCCCGCTCTATGGTCGCAACCGCACCGGCGCGGATGATGATCGGCGCGGCGCTTCCGGAATCGCCGGGAAAATACTGGAAGGCGGCGCCGAAGCCGCCGT
>JBCAXH010000033.1:0-51106 GCA_038534155.1 Pseudomonadota bacterium | reverse complement strand
CGGCGTTGTTGGACATGTTCTGCGGCTTGAACGGCGCGACGGAGACGCCCCGCTTTCGCGCCGCCCGGCAAAGCCCGGCGACCAGCATGGACTTTCCGACATTGCTGCCGGTCCCCTGGATCATCAGCGCGCGGGACATGGATCTGAAAACAGGGCGCGCGCAATCAGTATTCGACGCCGCGCTGCGCCCGAACGCCCTGTTCGAAGGGGTGCTTGTGCAGCGTCATCTCCGTCACGAGGTCCGCCGCCTCAATCAGTTCGGGCTTAGCGTTCCGCCCGGTGAGGCAGACATGGGTCATGTGCGGCTTCCGCGTCGTCAGAAACTCGACCACCTCGTTCACGTCGAGGTAATCATAGCGCATCGCGATGTTGATCTCGTCGAGCAGGACGAAGCGGATTTCCGGGTCGAGGATCTGCTCCTGCGCGATCCGCCAGCCGTTCTCCGCCGCCGCGATGTCGCGCTCGCGGTCCTGCGTCTCCCACGTAAAACCCTCGCCCGAGACGAAGAACCGGCACTCGTCCGCGAACCGGTCGCGCAGCAAGGTCTTCTCCCCCGTCTCCCAACCGCCCTTGATGAACTGGACGACGGCGCAGGGCATGCCATGGCCGATGCAGCGCATGATCATCCCGAACCCGGAGGAGGATTTGCCCTTTCCGTCCCCGGTGTGGACGATGATGAGGCCCTTCTTCTCCGTCTTGGTCTTCATCAGTTCGTCGCGCTCCGACTTCAGGCGCTTCATCTCCTCATTATGGCGGCTGGCGGCGTCGGTCATCGGGGGGCTCCTCAATGGTGAAAGCGGCGGGGCGACACCTGCTAGAGCAGCGTGCGAAATCGTTGAATCATAAAATCGCAGAAGATGCCCAGCCTAGGGGCGACTTCTGCGTTAACCTTTTCGCACGCTGCTTTAACAGGCGCCGCTTGGCGGAGCGAGCCTCGAAACGGTTCTATCCGTTGGGCCTGATCCGCGCGCCCGACTTGTCGGCGAATGCCGCGAGGCGGGCGCGGGCGGCGGGCTGGGTGTTCACGACGCCCGCGACCACCGCCTCGGCGTAGGCCGCATCCAGCGCGGACATGTTCTGCATATGGCTGATCGCCGAGCAGATCGCGAAGTTCGACAGCGGGAGGTTCTCCGCCGTCCGCCGCGCGATCCTCATCGCCTCGTCGAAGCTCGACCCCTCAGTCATGTATTGCGCGAGGCCGAGGTCGACCGCTTCGCGCCCTTGATAGACGCGGCCTGTGAGCATCATGTCGATCATCCGCGCCTTGCCGACCAGATCGACCACCCGGATCGTCGCCCCGCCTCCGGTGAAAAGGCCACGCTGTCCCTCAGGCAGACCGAAATAGGCGCTCTGGTCGATGACGCGGATATGCGCCGCGCTCGCCAGCTCGAGCCCGCCGCCCACGACAGCGCCCTTCAGCGCCGCGATCGTCGGGACGCCGCCATACTCGATCTTGTTGAACGCCTCATGCCAGCGCAGGCACACGTGCATGAAATCAGCCGGGCTGCGGTCCTCGTCATGGTGCTCGATCAGGTCGAGCCCGGCGCAGAAATGATCGCCCGCGCCCGCCAGAACCACCGCCCGCACGTCGGCGCGCGGCGCGACGGAGAAGAAGTCGATCAGCTCCTCGATCGTCGCGATGTCGAGCGCGTTGCGCTTCTTCGGGCGGTTCAGCGTCACCACCCAGACGCCGTCTTCGCCGGGTTCGATCTTCAGATTGGCGAAGGCGGCGGGGTCGATTTCGATGGGCATGGGCGCGGCTCCGGTCCGATGTTTTCACTTCACGCCAGATAGAAGGGGGATACCGGGCTGGAAATCTCCGCAGATGACCAGATACTCGCCGAAAGTGACAATTGTTCGATGCGGACCCGATGACAGTCATGGAAAGACCGACGATCCGGCCAACGGTCTCCGCGCATCTTCTCGCGGACTGGCTGGAGACGCTCGGCGCGCATTGCCGCGAAGACCAGCTGAGGTCCTTTCTGAAGGAAACCGGCCTCGCCGGGACCGCCACGGCGCAGGCGCGGGTCGCGCATGACCAGATCGTGCGGCTCTACCAGCTCGTCGCGATTGAGACCGGCGATGAGATGATGGGGCTCTGGAGCCGGCCCATTCGCAGCGGGGCGCTGAAACAGCTTTGCCTTGCGGTGAGGGGCGCCTCCACCCTCGGCGGCGCGCTCTATCGTTTCGCGACCTTCTGGAACCTCCTCCTCGACGATTACGAGCTGCGTTTCTCGCTCGATCAGCGGCGGATCGAACTTGCGCCGCGCGGGTCGGCCGCGCCGAACCGCTTCGGCCACATGCTCCTCCTGAAACTCGCGCACGGCGTCGCGTCCTGGCTCGCGGGGCGGGAGCTGCGCCTCGAAGAGGTGCGCTTCGCTTTCGAACAACCCGACTTCGCCGCCGACTACGCGGTCCTCTTCCCGGCTCCGGTCCGCTTCGATGCACCGACCTCCGCCGTGACGTTCGAGGACGATCTCTCCAACCCGCCCGTCGCGCGCGACGACGCCGCGATGCAGACCTTTCTGGTGCGGGCCCCGCGCGACTGGATCTTCACCAGCTATCGCGAGCACGCGCTGCCGCTGCGCATCCGCGAACTGATCCTGAGGTCAGACGGCCTCTCCCTGCGCCTCGAAACGGCTGCGGCGCGTCTCGGCATGACGCCGCGCACGCTGATCCGCCGCCTGAACGCGGAGGCGACGTCGTTTCAGGCGATCAAGGACGGCCTGCGCCGCGACCTCTCGCTCCGCGATCTGGAGCGGGGGGAGAAAAGCATCGAGGCGATCTCGCAGGACCTCGGCTTCGCCTCCGCCGCAAACTTCTATCGCGCCTTCCGCCGTTGGACGGGCGCGACGCCGCGCAGCTACGCGGCGTCAGCGCAAAGGCCGGGATCGACGGTGGGCGCTCAGCGGAACTCCGGCAGCGTATAGCTCATATCTTCGAGCTTCTTCCGGAGATGAAGCTTGGAGATCTTGCCCGTCGCGGTGTGCGGCAGCTCGTCCATGAAAACCACGTCATCCGGCCGCTGCCATTTGGCGAGCCCTTCTGATGCGAGGTCGATGATCTCCGCCGGGTCGGGCTCCTCCCCCGTCAGCTTCACGCAGACGAGGATCGGGCGTTCGTCCCATTTCGGGTGCGGCACGCCGATGGCGGCGGCTTCAGCGACGCCCGGATGCGCGACGGCTGCGTTCTCCATGTCGATGGAGGAGATCCACTCGCCCCCCGACTTGATCACGTCCTTCGAGCGGTCGGTGATGCGGACATAGGCGTTCGCGTCCATCGTCGCGACGTCGCCGGTGTCGAACCACTCATCGTCGCCCGCCGCCTCCTTTTCGCCTTTGAGATAGCGCTTCACGACGCCCGGTCCGCGGATCCAGAGCTTGCCCTGGGTCTCCCCGTCCCACTCCAGCTCCTCACCGTCGTCGTCGGTGATTCTGAGATCGACCGTGAAGGGCGGGTGGCCGACCGTGGTCTGGATATCCACCTTCTCCTCGTTGGACAGCCCAGCGACCTCCGGCTTGAAGGAGGAGGTGGTGCCGAGCGGCGAAGTCTCCGTCATCCCCCAGGCGTGGAAGACGCGCACGCCGTAGACGTTCTGGAACGCCTCGATCACCGCGCGCGGGCAAGAGGAGCCGCCGATGATCACCTTCTTCAGGGTGGAGAAGGATTTCTCCTCCGCCCGCAGATACTGGAGGAGGCCCAGCCAGATCGTCGGCACGGCGGCGGTGACGCTCACGCCTTGCTCCAGCATCTCGTAGATCCCGGCGGGGGTCATGTCGCGGCCCGGCATGACCATCGATGCGCCGTTGAGCGGCGTCGAATAGGCCAGCGACCAGCCGTTCGCGTGAAAGAGCGGCACCACCGGCATCACCACGTCCGTCGAGCGCACGTCGAGGCAATCCGGCACCGACGCCGCCAGCGCATGGAGCGTGTTGGAGCGGTGAGTGTAGACGACGCCCTTCGGGTTCCCCGTCGTGCCTGAGGTGTAGCAGATCCCGCAGGCGTCCCGCTCATCGCCCTGCACCCAATTGAAGTCGCCGTCCACGTCCGCGATCCAGTCCTCGAAGCAGATCTCGTTCGGCAACACGCCCGGCATGTGCTCGCGGTCCGTCAGGATCACGTAATGCTCCACCGTCGTCAGCCTGTCGGCGATGGCCGCGATGACGGGCGCGAGGTCGTGATCGACCATCAGCATCCGGTCTTCGGCATGGTTGATGATGTAGACCAACTGCTCGCCGGAAAGGCGCGGGTTCAGCGTGTGCAGCACGCATCCCGCGCCCGAAACTCCGTACCACGCCTTCAGATGCCGCGCTGTGTTCCACGCCATGCAGCCGATCGCGGCGCCCTTCGGCACGCCCGATTTCACGATGGCCTGCGACGTGCGCAGCGCTCCCTCGCGCACCTCCGCCCAGTTGGTGTCCACAATCGGCCCCTCGACCGTCCGCGTGGTGATCTTCCGTTTCGGATGATACTTCGCCGCGTAGTCGATGATGTTGGAGACGCGCATCTCCCAGTGCTGCATCAAATTGTGCATCGCCGTTCGCTCCCTGAAATCGCCCTTTGGCGTGTCGTTGCCGGGACATTAGCAGTCGAAACGGCGAAGCAAAGGGCGCCAGGCCGCGCTTGGGTGCGAAAAACGAGGGGATGACGTGACGACGGGTGCGGAGAGACCGCTCTACGGGGCTCTGATGATCGTCGCGGGCCTCGGCCTGATCGGCGTCATCGACAATTTCGTGCGGATCATCGCCGAGCATGTCGGCCTCTGGCAGTTCCACTTCACCCGCTCGGTCATCGCCGCGCCCCTGATCATTCTGATCTGCGTGATCTTCGGCGTCGAATGGCGGCCCCGGCGCCTCGGCCCCGCGATGATCCGCACCGGGCTGCTCGCGGGCTCCATGCTGCTCTATTTCGGCTCCCTGCCCGCCGCCCCCATCGCGCAAGTCGCCGCCGGCATCCTGACCTCCCCGATCTGGGTGCTGGCGATCACGGCGCTCTTCCTATCGGGCGCGCTCGGCCCCCGCCGCGTAATCGCCGTCGCCGTGGGCTTCGCCGGCGTCTGCCTCGTCCTGAAGCCATGGGCGACCGCGTTCACCTTCTGGTCGCTCCTCCCCATCGCCGCCGGCGCCCTCTACGCAGGCGCGTCGATCACGACCCGCCGCCTCTGCGCGGACGAGCCGCCGATCGCGCTCGTCCTCCTCTTCTTCTTCGCGCTTGGCCTCGCCGGGGCGATCGGCATGATCGCCCTGACGATCTGGCCCGCCCCGGCGCTGGCGATCGAAGCGCCCTTCTTCTTCACGCCGCCCACCTGGCCGATCGCAGGCGAGGGATGGTTCTGGATGGGGGTGCAGGCCATCGGCTCGATCTTCTGCATCCTTCTCGTCACTCGCGGGTATCAGAGCGCCGACACCTCCTACGTCGCCCTCTTCGAATACGCGTTCATCATCTCCGCCGGGATCACCGGATGGATCGTCTGGGGCGACAGGCTCGACGGCCTCGCCCTCCTCGGCATCGCCCTCATCATCGCCGCCGGCGCCTTCATCGCCTTGAGGATGGAGGCCGCCCGCCCCTGACCGCCGCGGCGCGGTGACGGGACTCGGCCCTCCTAAAGGCTGCTTCCGACGGCGTTTCGGCGGTTACTCCGCCTGGTGGTCCGATGGGGACGACGAGGTGATTGCGACGGCCGGCGATGCGGGGCGAGCGATGGTCTTTCCGGCGATGCGCAGCTTCCGGCGGCGAGGGGAGCGCCGCCGCCTCCTCGCCCGCAACGGGCGGGCGGACGCCGAAGAAAGCGCGGATAAAACGGGGCGATTCGAAAACGCGGGAATCTCCACCTGGTTGTATGTCGAAGGCGGGCGGTCAAAACCCGCGATCCCGCTGGCGCCAAAGGATTAAGGCGAAAAGCTTCACCAAAGCGCCGCCGCATGCTATCTGTCCTAACGTAACGATACGAAACGTTGGGAGGTATCTATGGCCTGGACTGCGCCGAAAGCCGTGGAAATGAACTGCGGCATGGAGATCAACATGTATTCGCCCGCGGAAGACGAAGAGCGGGCGGGCGAAGGCATCTGACCTTCTCCTGACATTCGCAAATGCGAATAATTGTTTTGGGCGCCGCCGCCGGCGGCGGCGTCCCTCAATGGAATTGCGGCTGCGCTAACTGCGGCGACGCCCGTTCCGGCGCCATCAGTCCCATGACCCAAAGCGCTATCGCCGTTTCCGGCGACGGCGAACGCTGGCTGATCGTCAACGCCTCCCCCGACATCCGCGCACAGCTCTCCGCGACGCCCGCGCTCTGGCCTCGGGAATTGCGCGGCAGTCCCATCGAGGCGGTGCTGCTGACCAACGGCGACGTCGATCACGTCGCGGGCCTCCTCACGCTGCGCGAGGGAACCCCCTTCACCCTTCTGGCGACCAGCGAAATCCACGAGGCGATCGCCGAGAACCCGATCTTTTCGGTGATGCGGCCCGCACTCGTCCCGCGAGAGGCGATCGAAATCGGCGCCGCGTTCACGGTGGCCGGGCTTGAGGTGGAGGCGTTCTCCGTCCCCGGCAAGGTGCCGCTCTACAAGGAGGCGGGCGAGGTGAAGACCGACGAGATCGGGGAGAAGACGATCGGCCTCCGCCTCTCAGCGGGCGGGGCGACGGCGATCTACGCGCCGGGCTGCGCGCTCGTCACCGACGATCTCCGCGCGCGGGCGGCGGCGGCGGACCTCCTCCTCTTCGACGGGACGGTGTGGGAGAATGCGGAGATGCCCAATCAGGGCGTCGGCCCGAAGACAGGCCGCCGCATGGGCCATGTCCCGATCGCGGGAGACGGCGGCAGCATGAACGCCTTCGCCGGGGCTGGGTGCGATAAGGTTTACGTCCACATCAACAACACCAACCCGATCCTGCAACCGGACGGGCCGGAGCGCGCGGCGCTCGCCGCGGCGGGCTGGGGCGTCGCCTTCGATGGAATGGAGATATCGCTGTGATCGCTAAAAGCCGCGATGAGTTCGAAGTGCGCCTCCGCCAGATCGGGGGGGAGCGGTATCACGACAAACACCCGTTCCATGACCGGCTGCATTCGGGGGGCTGCACGCCCGACCAGGTTCGCGCCTGGGTGATCAACCGCTATGTCTATCAAAGCCGCATCCCGATGAAGGACGCGGCCTTCCTCAGCCGCTGCCATGACCCCGACCTTCGCCGCGCCTGGCGCAGCCGGATCGAGGATCACGACGGCGACGCCGACCCGGAGACCGGGCGCGAAGGCGGCATCCGACGCTGGCTGCGGCTGGCGGAAGCGGTGGGGCTGGACCCCGACTACGTCGCCTCCGAGCGCGGCGTCCTGCCCGCGACGCGCTTCGCGGTCGACGCCTATGTCCGCTTCGTGCGGGACGAGCCGATGCTGGCCGCCGTCGCCTCCTCCCTGACGGAGCTTTTCGCGCCGCGCATCCACAAGCAGCGCATCGCGGGGCTTCTGGAGAATTACGACTTCGCAACGCCAGAGACGCTCGCCTATTTCCGCCGCCGTCTGGACGAGGCGCCGAAGGACGTCGCCTTCGGTCTCAGCTATGTGCTCGACCACGCCGTCACGGCGGAGGCGCAGGACATGGCGGCGGCGGCGCTGACCTTCAAGACGGACGTGCTCTGGTCGCAGCTCGACGCGCTCTGGTCCGCCTATGTGGAGCCCGCGCGCATCCCGCCCGGCGCATGGGTCCCCGGCGAGGGCGCGCTGGAGCGCGCGGCGTGATCCCCGCCCTGCCGCGCGGCGTCCGCCTTCGCCATGACGCGGTGCGCGGGCAGGACGTCCTCCTCGGGCCGGAGCGGGCGCTGATGCTCGACCCGATCGCGAAAGAGATCCTCTCCCGCGTCGACGGCGCCGTCTCCGAAGCGGCGATCGTGGACGACCTCGCCGCGACCTTCGGCGCCCCGCGCGAGCAGATCGCGGGAGACGTGCGCGCCTTTCTCGACGATCTGGGGGCGAAAATGCTGGTGACGTTCCATGAAGGGCGCGGCCATGACGGCTGAGATCGCTCCGAAACCGCCGCTCGCCATGCTGGCCGAGCTGACCCATCGCTGCCCGCTGATGTGCCCCTATTGCTCCAATCCGCTGGAGCTGGTGCGCAAGGAACGGGAGCTGGAGACGGACGAATGGCGCCGCGTCTTCGCCGAAGCGGCGGAGATCGGCGTTCTGCAGCTGCACCTCTCCGGCGGAGAGCCGGCCTCCCGCCGCGATCTGGAGAGCCTGACCGAGGCGGCGGCGAAGGCCGGCCTCTACACCAACCTGATCACCTCGGGCGTCGGCCTGACGCTGAAGCGGTTAAAGGCGCTCGAGGATGCGGGACTGGACCACATCCAACTCTCCCTTCAGGGCGTCACGGACGAGGTCGCGGATAGCGTGGCGGGGTACAAAGGCGCGCTGAAGCGCAAGCTGGCGGTCGCCGAGGACATCGCCGCCGTCGGCTTTCCCCTGACGCTGAACGCGGTGATGCACCGGCGCAATCTCGACGATCTGCCTGCGACGATCCAGCTGGCGCTCGACATCGGGGCCCGCCGGATCGAAGTCGCCTGCGTTCAGTTCCACGGCTGGGCGGAGAAAAACCGCGCCGGTCTCCAGCCCACCCGCGAACAGGTCGCCGCCGCCAAGGCGGAGGTGGATGATGCCCGCAAACGCCTCCGCGGCCGCCTCGCCATCGACTTCGTGCCGCCGGATTACTACGCCGACTATCCGAAGGCCTGCATGGGCGGCTGGGGCTCCACCGGGCTCAACGTCACGCCGGAGGGCAAGGTCCTGCCCTGCCACGCGGCGGAGACGATCCCGCATCTGACCTTCGCCAATGTGCGGGACGCGCATCTCGGCGCGATCTGGCGGGACGATCCCGCCTTCAACGCCTATCGCGGAACCGACTGGATGCCGGAGCGCTGCCAAAGCTGCGACCGGCGCGACCTGGATTTCGGCGGCTGCCGCTGTCAGGCGCTCGCGGTCGCCGGAGACGCAGCCGAAACCGATCCGGTCTGCATCCATTCCCCATTCCGGGCGAGGATCGACGCGGAGATCGACGAGAACATCGGCGAAGGCGGCGGCGGTCTCGAATACCGACGGTTCGCATAGCGGCGCGCGGGCGGCGTTAGAAGTGGACAAAGCTCATCTTGTTGCCGTCCAGGTCGCGGACATAGGCCCCGAAGAAATCCGGCCCATAGAGCGGACGCGGTCCCGGGTCGCCTTCATTCGCACCGCCTAGCTCAAGCGCCTTGGCGTGGGCGGCCCGGACCTCTTCCGGACTTTCGCATTTCAGCCCGAGCATGACGCCGTTCCCGGGGTGGGACGCCTCGTTGTTATATGGCGTCGCCAGCCAGACGCGGCCGCCGTCCCTGAGCTCATAGCAGATGGCGTGGGGCGGGTATTCGGCGACGACTTTTCCGCCGATCAGGGGAAACACGCCGTCGAAGAAGGCGCGCGCCTTGGCGACATCGTTGGAGCCGAGCATGACGTAGTTGAGAGACATTGGTGGTGATCCTGAAACGCGTTCCTGCCAGTGTTAGCGTTACGCAAGGCCGATATCGCCGCTACTACGTCACAGATCAGACCGCCCCAGTCCTGAGCCGAGGCCTCCCCTAGTCAAGAGAGCGGCCCCGGCTCTGGGCCGGGGCGGTTGCGACCTAATTGGACGCGAACGCCTTCATCCACCCTAGCCCCTCGTCCGTCGTCCCCCGCGGCTTGTATTCCGCGCCGACGAAGCCGGACCAGCCCATCTCGTCCACCGCCCGCAGGAAGCGCTCATAGCAGACCTCGCCCTCATCGGGTTCGGCGCGGCTCGGCACGGCGGCGAACTGGATGTGGCCGACGAAGGGAAGGATGGCCTCCAGCCGCCGGGTCAGGTCGCCCTGCATGATCTGCACATGGTAGGCGTCGAACATGATGCGGATATTGGCGGCGCCGGTGCGGATGATGATCTCGGCGGCTTGCTCAACTTCAGTCAAAAAGTAATCGGGCGCGTCGCGGCTGTTCAGCGGCTCGATCAGGATCGTCTTGCCGACATCGCGCGCCTCTTCCGCGGCGAAGCGGAGGTTGGCGATGAAAGTCTCCTCATCGCCGTTCTTGCCGGCCATGACGTGGATCGCGCCCGCCTCCACCGCGTGAGCGTAATCGACGGCCTGAAGGATCCCGGCGCGCGCCTGCTCCTCCCGTCCCGGAACGGCGGCGAGGCCGTTATCGCCCTTCGCCGTATCGCCCCGCACGGTGTTGACGCCGAGAAGGGGGAGGCCTGTCTCCTCCAGCGCCGCCGCGATCTCTTCATCGGGGGTCTCGTAGGGCCAGTGCATCTCAACCGCTTCGAACCCGGCGGCCTTGGCGCGGCGGATCGCGTCGGGGAGCGTGAGCTCCGTCCAGAGGAAGCCGAGATTGGCGGAGAAGCGCGGCATCAGTCCCACTCCACATTGAAATGATCGACCACGTCGCGGATCTGCGGCTCGGTGAGCATGATCGGCGAGAGGCCGCGAGTGAGTAGCGCCAGCTTCGCGGTCTCCTCAAGCTCCTCCGTCGCGTAAACCGCCGCGTCCAGCGTCTTGTCGGAGACGACGGGCCCGTGATTGGCGAGGAGGACGGCGGAGCGTTGTCCCTCGAGCGCGCGCACCGCGTCGCCCATCGCCGGATCGCCGGGGCGGAAGTGGGGCAGCAGTTTCACCTTGCCGAGACGCATGATCGAATAGGCCGTGAGCGGCGGGAGGACGTTGTCCGGATCGATGTCCGGAAGCATCGATAGGGCCACAGAGTACGAAGAGTGCAAGTGCACGACTGCACCCGTCGTCGCCCGCGTCTCGTAGAAGGCGGTATGGAGCGGCAATTCCTTCGTCGGCGGATCGCCGCTTAGTAGGCGACCATCCTTGTCCAGAAGGCTCAGCCGCGCGGGATCGAGCGCGGCGAAGGTTGAGCCGGTGGGGGTCACGAGGAGGTTCCCGTCTTCCGTCAGCGCGGTGATGTTGCCCGAAGAGCCGCCGGTGAGACCCCGGTCGAAGATCGACTTGGCATGGCGGCAGATGTCTTCGCGGAGCTTCGTCTCGCTCATTGGAACAGTCCCGGCGCGAGGGCTGCGACGGATTTGTCGAAGAAATCCTCCCCGCCGAAATTGCCGGATTTGAGGGCGAGGGCGAGTTCGCGTCCCTCCACCTTCAGGCAGGGCACGCCCGGGTCGATCTCGGGGCCGATGGCGAGCGCCTCCACCTCCAGCGCTTCGACGACGGCGCCGGAGGTCTCGCCCCCCGCCGTCACCAGTCGGGTGACGCCGCCCGCGACGAGCGCCCGGGCGGCGTCGGCCATGACCCGTTCGATCGCGGCGGCGATGATCTCCTTGCCGAACGCCTCCTGCGCCTCCAGCACGACGGCGGGATCGGCGGAGGAGTAGCCGAGCGCCGTCTCCCCCTGCGCCAGCATCCATTCGGCGAGGCGCGCGCCGGTCATGTCGCCGGTGATGACGTCGGTCGCCCGGATCTCCATCGCGGGGCCCTTCCAGTTCATCACCTGCCCGCGCGTGGCGATGGAGCAGGAACCCGAAAGGATCGCGGCGGGGCCGTCGGCGCCCGTCCAGGTCGAGGCTTCGCCCGCCAACTGGCCCGCCCGCCGGAAGTTTTCCGGCAAGCCGAGCGCGACGCCTGAGCCTCCGGTGATCAGAGGAAGGTCGGCGGCGGCGGCGCCGATCTCCATCAGGTCCTTATCCTGAATGGCGTCGACGATGATCAAGGTGCGCCCCTCCGCCTGCTCGGCGTCGAGGGCGGCGCGGATCGCCACGGCGCCCGCGCCCACCGTCTGCGCGTTGACATGGCCGACGCCAAGGCCGGTCTGCGGCGCGAGCCAGCGGCGAAGGTCGGCGTCGGTCATTGGGGTGAGCGGATGATTCTCCATCCCGCTTTCGTTCAAGAGGCGGTCATTGACGAAGAGGTGCCCCTGATAAACCGACCGCCCAGTCGCTGGAAACGCGGGGCAGACGATGACTCGATCGGCCCCAAGCGCCGTCGCCATCGCCTCAGCCACCGGGCCGATATTCCCCTCCGCCGTGCTGTCGAAGGTCGAGCAGTATTTGAAGAAGAACTGGCGGCAGCCCTGCCGCGCCAGCCATTCGAGCGCCGCCAACGAATGATGCACGGCGTCTTCGACCGGGATGGTGCGGGATTTCAACGCGACGACGCCCGCCTCCACTTCAGGCGCGGCGTCGCCCAGCGGAACGCCCGAGTATTGCGTCACCCGCATCCCCTGTTTCGCGAGGGTGTTGGCGAGGTCGGAGGATCCGGTGAAATCGTCGCCGACGCATCCGAGCAGCATCACGCCTCTCCCGGCAGTTTGAGGCCCGCGTTTCGGGCGTAGACCTTGGCGACCGCCGCGTCGTCTTCGCGCCCGAGACCGGAGCCGGAGGCGGCGATGAATTGCTGGAGCGCGGCGGCGGTCAGCGGAGCGGAGAATTTGGCGGAATGGGCGATGTCCATTACGATGCCGAGGTCCTTCAGCCAGATGTCGACGGCGGAATGGGGGGTGTAATCGCCGTTCACGATATGCGGGCCGCGGTTCTCGAACGCCCAGCTCGTCCCGGCGCATTTGGAGATGACGTCGAGGGTCTGTTCGGGATCGACGCCTTGCGTCATGCCGAAGGTCATCGCCTCCGCCATCGCCGCGATGTGGACGCCGACGAGCACCTGGTTGATCGCCTTCATGGCGGAGCCTTTGCCAACCTCGTCGCCAAGCCGGAACACCTCCCGCGCCATGGCGTCGAGCGGCGGCTGCGCCTTGGCGAACCCGGCGTCGGGGCCGGAGGCGAGGATCGACAGATCGCCGGAGGCGGCGCGGATCGACCCGCCGCTGATCGGGCTGTCGAGATAGATCGCGCCATGTTCGGCGGCGCGGGCGGCGAGCGCTTTGGCGCGCTCCGGGGCCATCGTCGCGCAGGAGAGGATCACGGCGCCGGTCGACATGTGCGGGACGACGCCGTTCTCGCCGAACAGAACCGCCTCCGTCTGATCCGCGTTCAGGACGACGGTCGCTACGACATCCAGCGACGCGGCGACCTCAGCCATCGCGCCGGGAGCGCCGCCCTGACCCTGAAACTCCGCGACGCGCGCGGCGTCGATGTCGAACCCGTGCGTGGTCAGCCCGGCGGCGAGGCAGGATCGCGCCATGCCTCCGCCCATTGCGCCCAAACCAAATACAGCGATGCGCGTCATGCGCTCCCTCCCTCAACTCACGCCCGCAGCAATAGCACCCGCTCGTCTTCGGGGGAAACGGCCCGAATGGGCGGGGGCGCGGCTTGGACCGCCAGTGTCGGGTGCAACGCCGGTTCTTAATGTTCCCAGATTCCCGGGATTCTAGAATCCCGGGATTCTGGGAACATCTCGCTCACCGCCTATCCACCCGATGGCGCCCCGACGGTTCAATCCCTTGACCCCATCGGATTGCGAAGTCACCTCTGCTCACCAGCGCATGGGAGGTGAAAATGGCGATCACGTATCTGAAAGAGGGCAAACCGCAGACCGAGCGGGCGGAGGACGACGCGAAGGTCCGCGCCACGGTCGAAGCGACCCTCGCCGATATCGAGGCGCGCGGCGACGCGGCGGTGCGCGATCTGTCGGAGAAGTTCGACGGCTACTCCCCCGCCGCCTTCCGCCTGACGGAAAGCGAGATCGAAGCGGCCATGTCGAAGGTCTCCGCCCGCGACATGGAAGATATCAAATACGCTCAGGTGCAGATCCGCCGCTTCGCCGAAGCCCAGCGCGCGACCATGACCGATCTGGAGGTGGAGACGGAGCCGGGCGTGATCCTCGGCCATCGCAACATCCCCGTCCAATCGGTCGGCTGCTACGTGCCGGGCGGCAAGTTCCCGATGGTCGCCTCCGCCCACATGTCGGTGCTGACGGCTTCGGTGGCGGGCGTCCCGCGGATCGTCGCCTCCGCCCCTCCCGTCGACGGCGCGCCGCACCCGGCCATCGTCGCGGCGATGCATATGGGCGGGGCGCATGAGATCTACTGCCTCGGCGGCATTCAGGCGGTCGGCGCGATGGCGATCGGGACGGAGAGCGTGGAGCCCGTCCACATGCTCGTCGGCCCCGGCAACGCCTTCGTGGCGGAAGCGAAGCGGCAGCTCTTCGGGCGGGTCGGCATCGACCTTTTCGCCGGACCGACGGAGACGATGGTGATCGCGGACGAGACGGTGGACGCGGAGATATGCGCGACCGATCTCCTGGGGCAGGCGGAGCACGGCTACAACTCCCCCGCCGTCATGGTGACGAATTCGCGCAAACTGGCCGAGGCGACGCTGGCGGAGATCGACCGCGTCCTCGCCATTCTGCCCACGGCGGAGACGGCGTCGGTGAGCTGGCGCGACTACGGCGAGATGATCCTCTGCGATACTTATGACGAGATGCTGGATGTCGCGAACGACATCGCCTCGGAACACGTGCAGGTGATGACGGACCGCGACGACTGGTTCCTGGAGAACATGACCTCCTACGGCGCGCTCTTCCTCGGGCCGCGCACCAACGTGGCGAACGGCGACAAGGTGATCGGCACGAACCACACCCTGCCGACGAAGAAGGCGGGGCGGTACACGGGCGGACTCTGGGTCGGCAAGTTCCTGAAGACCCATTCCTACCAGAAGATCCTGACCGACGAGGCGGCGGCGGAGATGGGCGCCTACGGCTCCCGCCTCTGCATGCTCGAGGGCTTCGTGGGGCATGCGGAGCAGTGCAATGTGCGGGTGCGCCGCTACGGGGGCAAGAACGTCGCCTACGGGGCGCCCGCGGACTGACGCAGGCGCCTTGCCCTCGGGCGGTCGCGGGCCAGTTCGGGCTCCATGTCCGATCTGATCCTAGTCCTCGGCGACCAGCTGTCGCCGAACCTCTCATCGCTCGAAGCCGCGCCCGAAGCCCCCGTTCTGATGGCGGAGGTCGCGGACGAAGCGACCTATGTGAAGCACCACAAGAAGAAGATCGCCTTCCTCTTCTCCGCCATGCGCCATTTCGCCGAAGACCTGCGCGCGGCGGGGCGGGAGGTGCGCTACGTCAAGCTGGACGATCCGGAGAACGCCGGGTCGCTCTCAGCCGAGGCGAAGCGCGCCGTCGAGCATTTCGGCGCGACCCGCCTGATCGTCACCGAACCCGGCGAACATCGCCTGATGCAGTCGATGCGCGGCTGGGCGGGGGGCCTCGGCGTCGAGGTCGACATCCTGCCGGACGACCGATTCATCGCCTCCCATGACGAGTTCGCCGCCTGGGCGGAGGGGCGCAAGCAGCTCCGGATGGAGTATTTCTATCGCGAGATGCGGCGCAAAACCGACCTTCTGATGGAAGGCGACCAGCCCGCCGGCGGCAAATGGAATTACGACGCCGAGAACCGCAAGACGCCGAAAGACGACCTCTTCATGCCGACCCCGCCGGAAGTCGAGCCGGACGAGATCACACGCGAAGTGCTGGACCTCGTCGCCGCCCGTTTCCCGGGTCATTTTGGTGATCTCGAACCCTTCTGGTTCGGCGTCACCCCCGATCACGCCGAAGCCGCGCTCGATCATTTCATCGCGGAAGCCCTGCCGAAGTTCGGCGACTATCAGGACGCGATGATCGCGGGCCGCCCGTTCATGTATCACTCGCTCCTGAGCTTCTACATCAACGCCGGCCTCCTCGATCCGCTGGAGGCGTGCCGCCGGGTGGAGCGCGCCTACCTCGCGGGCGACGCCCCGCTGAACGCCGTCGAAGGCTTCATCCGCCAGATCATCGGCTGGCGCGAATACGTGCGCGGGATCTATTGGCGGGAGGGGCCGGATTACATCTCCCGCAACTTCTTCGACGCCCGCCGCAAGCTCCCCGATTTCTACTGGACCGGCGAGACCGACATGGCCTGTATGGCCGACGCCATCGGCGTGACGAAACGGGAGGCTTACGCCCACCATATTCAACGCCTGATGGTCACCGGCAATTTCGCCATGCTGATCGGCGCCGACCCGGCAGAGGTCCACGAATGGTACCTCGCGGTCTACGCCGACGCCTATGAGTGGGTGGAGGCGCCGAACGTCATCGGCATGAGCCAGTTCGCCGATGGCGGGCTTCTGGGGTCGAAGCCTTATGCGGCGGGCGGGGCCTATATCCACCGCATGTCCGACTATTGCGGCGACTGCGCTTACAAGGTGTCGGTGAAGACGGGGGAAGGCGCCTGCCCGTTCAACGCGCTCTACTGGGATTTCCTGGTACGGAACGAGGGGAAGCTCCGCGGCAACCCCCGGCTCGGGCCGGTTTACCGGACCTGGGACCGGATGAAGGACGAGACGAAGGCGGCGTATCGCGAGACTGCCGCGGCGTTTCTGGAAACGCTCTGAGAACGCGCAAGTACGGAGCCACCCTTCGCCGCATCCAAGTCCGAAGCATCCTATACTTTCGAATAGCGGCGCTAACCGGTCGCTAAGCCGCTTCGCCCTTCGCGCAATATCGCGGGTCAGCGCGCTCGCCTAACTTCCGATCTCAACAAATGGAGGTCGGTATGAAACACAACTTGGTTCTCGCACGGCAGGCTTCGGATACCTCCGCCAGCCAGCTTCGCAAAGACTTGGCGAAGGCGCGGTTGCACCGGCCGTTAAAACTGATCGAGCTTACCGAGCTTGGCCTGATTTCGGTCGCGCTCATGGTCGGCTGCATGGGCGTCGAGGCCTTGATGCACTGGTGACAGCCGCCCCTCTGGATCGCCTTGAGTCCGGGGCGTCAATCCGGTAATCCGTGCCGATGTTGCGTCGGACATTCATCAGACGGCTTTTTCTGGACGCCGTTATCGCGCTGACGATGCTTTTCGCCGCATTTCTGCTCTTTGCATCACTTCTTCACGACATCAAGAACGACGTTCGCTCTGATATCAGAGTAGCGGAGTCGCTTAGAGACAGTGGCGCTTTTGAGGAAGCCGCTGAGACGCTGGAACGGTCTTACGACGATATTCCGGAGTTTCTTCTTCGGTTCTTCAGCCGAGAGATCATAAGGATCGCCAAGGCACATGCCTCTCTTGGCGACGCCCAGAGATCAATAGAGGGAGAATGGCGTCGAACAGGTGAACTCTACACCCGCACGCTAACGCTGGTTGAGCAGGCCTCAAAAACGGACCGGGTCGACCGTTCGCTCGCCGTTCTAAGGGGCGCTCTTCACTCATCGATCGCAGAGGCGGCGGAAAACTCCGGCGACCTATACGCTTCGCTCGAAGGCTACCGAAACGCGATCTCATTGTTGGACGAAGCGATGTCGAGGAAGCCAACCTCTGGCGTCGCTGCGGAGTGGCTTGGCGATGCTCTTCTGTCAGAGGCGAGGATCCTCGTTCTCCTCCAACGGTGGGAGCAGGCCAAGGCGGCTATGGACGATGCAATCGAGAGGTTAAAGAGCATTCCGGGCCTGCAACACGACGGCTCTCTTCATGCGTCCAGCATTCTCGTGCTGCGATCATCGGTCCACAGAAACTCTGATCAGCCGCAGTCCGCGCGACAGGATGCTGAGCAGGCGATAGAGATCGCGCGTGAGCTGGTGCGTGAGTCACCGGGTTATTATGCTGAACTCGCGTTGATCGAAGCACTCGAAAGCTACGCACTGGCGCTTGGCGAGCTAGGCGCTAGGCGAGCGAAGCTCGCAAACCTCACTAAGGCGCTGGAGATTCTGGAAGACCTTGAGGAAACGGAGGTCGTTCGTTCAGTGAGGTGGCGCCTGAGCCTGTCGTTAATCATCGCAAACGATGGCAGTGAAAACCCACACCAGATGCGCCGTGCGATCTCAGCCTTTGACGCAGTGACGCCGCTAGAGATGTCGCAACTGCCTTTCACAGACGCTCAGGTAGTCTTCAGCGCGATCACTATGGGCCTCAGGGCAGAGAACCATGCCGGAAACATCGACGCTCTCCTGATACGAGCGCAACGAATTATCGAAATCGGCGAAGTGATTGAGACGACGTTTGGAGTGCGCGGGATTTTCGTGATCAACGAGACGGCGGCGTTGTCATCACTCGCAAGTTACAAGAACGAAGCCGTACTGGCGCATCTGCTTAGAGCGGAGAAGCGGTTGCTGAGCGTGCCGGAAAGCGATCCCTTCGCGTTTCAAGTTGGGTCTTTGCTAGAAAGCGTTCGCAGCGCGCTAGCCAACTTTCGAGACGCAATCTCCCCCAACGCCCCGCGCATCCCCGGCTAACCCGAAAAACCCTTTCCTCCCAGTCTAACCCGCCCATAGACTTCCCCACGCAGCCAAGGGGAGGACAGCTCATGAACAAGCACCAGCGCATTCGCCCGCCCGCCGATCAACCGTTCCGGGCGGACCCGAAGAAGTCCTTCACCCTCCCCGCCCGCTACTACACCGCACCCGGTATCTTCGAGGCGGAGAAGTCCGCGATCTTTTATCGTACGTGGCACTACGCAGGCCATGTCAGCCAGGTCGCCGAGCCCGGCATGTTCTTCACCACGCAAATCCATGAACAGAACGTTTTCGTGGCGCGCGGGCGGGACGGAGAGCTGCGCGCTTTCTTCAACGTCTGCGCCCATAGGGGGCATGAGCTGCTGACCGGGGCGGGGAAGAAGAACGTCATCACCTGCCCCTATCACGCCTGGGCCTTCGACTGGGACGGGCGGTTGGTGAACGCGCGCAACTCGGAGAACGTCGAAGGCTTCGACAAGTGCGACTTCTCGCTGAAACAGGTGCAGGTGGAGGTCTTCTGCGGCCTCGTCCTGATCAACCTGGATCCGAACGCGCGGCCCTTCCGCGAAGAGATGGACGGGCTGGAGGAGGAGATCCGGCAATACCTCCCCCGCGTGGACGAATTGGCATTCGCCCAGCGCGACACCTATCAGGTGGACGCGAACTGGAAGGTGCTCGTCGACAATTTCCTCGAATGCTACCACTGCGCCCCGGCGCACCGGGATTTCGTCGATCTGGTGGACATGAACTCCTACCGGACGATCACGCACCGGCGCTATTCCGCCCAATGCGCCGCCGCGCCGCGCACCACCACCTCCAACGCCTTTTCGTTCGAGGTGGGGGATGTGGATTTCGGCTACGCCGGGTTCTTCGTCTGGCCGAATTTCACGATCTGGATTTACCCCGGAGAGCCGAACCTCTCCGTCCTCCAGATGAACCCCGAGAAGCCGGAGACCTGCATCGAATATCAGGACTGGTTCACCCTCAGCGGGGAGGTGACGCCGCAGCTGAAGGACGCCATCGACTACCAGAAGGACGTCCTGCAACCCGAAGATATCGGTCTTTGCGAGAGCGTGCAGCGCGGGCTGAAATCGCTCGGCTACAATCAGGGGCGGTTCATTGTGGACGAAGGGCTGACGGAGCTCTCCGAGCACGCCGTCCACCATTTCCAGCGCATGGTGGCGGAGGCGCTGGAGGTCGATCTGGACGGCTGAACTCTCTCCCAAAGGCGCGGGCGTTTCGACAACTACCGAAACCTCAGTCGGCGCCCTTTCGCCCACCACGTCCCCATGCGGACTTACCGACTGGTAAGTCCGCATCGAGACTGATGGATCAGCTTCGCCTTCACCGATGGAAGGCGGCCTTTGGCGGGGGCTTGTCGCATCGGCCTTTCCCTTCGTCGCCGCGCAGTTGGTCCGACTTGCCCTTACGGCGCCTTTGACCGATACAGGCCCCGCAACGGGCGGCGACGTCAGGCCCCGCGCGGTTGGGCGGGGCGTGATCTCACGCTCCACGGCCCGATACGGGCGGCGAAGCGCGTCGGGACCATTCGGTGGGCGAACCTTCTCCGCGCGCGGACGCGACCGCTCCGGTCGACCCCTTTCCCGTCCGCATCGTCAAACGCGTCGCGCTCGTCGTTTTCGGGCCGCTTTACTTCCTCTTCATCGCCGTCGCGCCGGTATTCTGCCGCAACCGGAAGGGGTTTCGCGGGTGGTATTGGCGGCTGGTGAAGCGGGCGTGCAGCCGGCTCCTGCGGCTCCTCTCCATCAATGTGGAGATGTCGGCGGCGGATAAGGCGCGCATCGGCGCGGATGAAAACAGCATCATCGTCATCAACCACCGCAGCCATCTCGACGGCTTCACGCTGATGGACGTGATCCCGGACGCCAAATGGTACACCTTCGCCGCGAAGAGCGAGTTCTGGCGCGTCGCGCTCCTCCGCGCCGGGTTCGACGGCGCCGGGCTGATCCCGATCAACCGCGAGAGCGGCCGCGCCGCGATGGGGGTGCTGGGCGAGGCCATCGCCAAGATGCCCGCGCGCCGCTCCGTCATCATGTTCCCCGAAGGAACGCGCACGAAATCGGAGAGCCTTGGGGCGTTCAAGGCGGGCGCCGTGCTCGTCGCGCGGGCGACAGGGCGCGCGATCCTCCCCATCGTCATCCACGACACCGAGAAGGTTCTGCCCCACGGCTCCTACCTGCCGAAAAGCGGCACGGTCCGGATCGAAGCGCTGGAGGCGTTCCGCTGCGATCTCTCTGCGACGGTCGATCAGGATGTAGCGCGGCTGAGAGCCGCGATGATGACGGCGTTCGATCGCGGCTGATTGGAGCGCTCGCCCAGGGCGGCCACCTTGGCGGCGACGATCTCAGGCGATCGCCTCCGCCTTGTTCAGCAGGACGCCGATCAGGTGGGCGTGTTCGAGGATGAGCTGCTCGCACTCAGCGATTTCCCGGGTGCGGGTCGCCCCCGCCTCCGCCACGAGGAGCGCGCCGTCGACGAGACTGAGCGCCCCGAGCGCGGCGTCGCCGCGCCGGACCGGCGGCAGATCGTAGATCACTACCGTCGGACGATAGCGCGCGATGGTCTCGTCGAGCGCGAGACGCGCGCGTCGGCCATGGAGGATGTCCGCGCCGCCATCTGTCCCGCCGCCCTTACCGCGACCCGGCCGCGCCGTATTCGCGCCGATTATCAGGCTGTCGCCGATCCGGAGGAAATGGTCCTCCGCCGGAACTTCGCCCGATAGAAAATCCTTCAGCGGCCTTAAACCGCGCACCTGCAACGCCTCCGCCAGACCGGGATCGTCTAGGTCGAGATCAACGAGCATCACCCGCACATCCGGGGCGCGCGACAGGGCCATGGCGAGGTTGAGCGCCGTATAGGTCGCGCCGGCGCCCTTGCGGGGCGCGGTGACGCCGATCTTGGTCCATGCGTTGTCGTTCGTGATCTTGAGAAGGCGCGTGCGCAGCATGTCGAACGCTTCGCGAACGGGCGGCGGCGCGTCGAAGACGCTGCGCCGCCGGGCGGTCGGGGTGGGCTGAAGCGCCTGCAACGACGACCATTGCGCGGGCCCCGATAGCGCCAGGGCGGTGGACGCCGCGCCCCGTTCGACGCGCGATTTTTCGACAGCGTCGCGGAGGGTTTCGATGGTCATAGGGCGCTCCATGACAGGCCGAGCTGATCAAGCAGGCGGGTTCCGACGACGTCGAGCGGCGCCAGCGTCTCGCCAAGGACGAAGAGCGCCGCGCATGTCAGAGCGAGGAGCGCGACGGCGCCCAGCGCCACCCGGCCCATGCGCCGCCAGCGCGCCCGGCGCGTCGGGGCGAGCGGGATGCTGGCGAGCGGGCGAATGGCGATTCGCCGCTCGATCTGCGCGGCGGAGCGAACGGTCCGGTCGCTCATCTCGGCCGCCGCCATCAGAAGGAGGCCGAGCGCGAAGGCGCCGCCTGCGCCGCCGAGCGCGATCAGCTTGCGGGGCGGCCAGTCGGGCGCTTCCGGCGCCTCGGCCGGTTCGATAACGCCGTAGCGTTCGACCTGGCGGGCGATCTCGAGCTGCTCGCCGACGGCGGCGGCGGCCTCTTTCTCCAGCGCATCTTCGTAGCGGGCCGCCATGTCTCCGCGCCGCCGCTCCAACGCCGCAAGCGCGATCTCAACCTCCGGCGTCCGTCTGATCGCGGCGTCGAGCGCCGCGCTCCGCTCATCCAGACGCGCAAGTTCCTCGCGGATCGCGGCCCCGCGCCGCTCGGCGGCGGCGATTTCCATATGCGCCTCCGAAATCGCAACCAGATCGGCGGGCGCCGTGATGAAGGACGCAGGCGCCCCCTCCGACGCGATCGCGGATCTCAGAACCGCGATCCTCGCCGCGAGCGCCCTCATGTTCGGATGCTTCTCCGTGAAGACGCTAAGCGAGAGGGCGAATTCCTTTTCGAGAGCCGCAAGGTCGCGTTCCGCCCGGCTGGGCGGAGGCGCCTCCGCCGCCAGTATCGGCGCCGGCGCGCGCATGGCGGCGACGCGGGCGGCGAGCGTCAGCTTCCGCTCGCCGAGCGCGAAGGCCTCCTCCCGGAGCGCGCGGCGGGCCTCGCGCAGGCGGCTGAGCTCCAACCGCCGCGCGGCGAGCGTTTCGGGCAGCGCATCGTCATTCGCCGATTTGAAGGCGGCGATCTCGCGCTCCAGCGCCTCCAACTCGACCGCGAGATCGCGCGATCCGCGCTCCAGAAAACGGCGGGTCTCCGCCGCGCGCGACGCGCGCAGTTCAGTATTCCGGGTGAGCGCCATGGCGGCGAGCGCGTTGGCCACGCGCGCCGCCGTCACGGGGTCGTCCGCGCTGTAGGAGATCGTGAAAGCCGACGCGAGCACCGGCCCGCCGGCCCGCAGCCGCCGGTCGCGCAGGGGAACGTCGGCGATGGCGATCGACCGCAAAAGCGCGTCCCGCGTCTCCGCTTTGGTGATGTCCGGTCGATCGCGGAAAAGATCGAACCGCTCCGCGAGGTTCAGGAGGTTATCGCGGGTCAGCAGCCTCTCGCGCAGGAGAGCGAGGCGCTCCGCCGCGCCGACCTGAACGGTCGACCGAACGAGGCTGTCGGGAATCTGCCGCGCCTCGACGAGGACCTTGGCGGAGGAAGTGTATTTCGCAGGCAGCCCGACCGCGATGACGAGGCTGACGGGCGCGAAGAAGACGACGCAGGCGAAAAGCAGCCAGCCCCGCCGCCGCGCCGCCGCCCAAAGCTCCCCCAGAGAGATCGCGCCAGGCTCCATCTCAGAACCCCGCGATCGGGGTGTATTCGAGTAAAATTCGACTGATACCCATCTTCATCGCCTCCGCTTCACACTCCATTAACCCTGATCGCCCTTAATGGATGCTTAACGCGCCATGCCGAGCCAGCGACGCGATCGAGGCCGCGACGGGCCTCCGCGACGCTAGAGAAAGGGTTGTCACGCCGATGTCGCTCGACAGGTATCCAGACGCAGATGCTGTCGCGGTCGCTCCGCCGAGGACCGGGATGGAGGCGGGGCGGACGCTCGCGGTCGGGCTCCTCTGGCACTCGGCGACCTCCGACAATTTCGGCGTTGGCGCGCTGACGGTCAGCCAGATCGCGATCCTCAGGGCGGCGGCGGCTGATGCGGGTCTGCGTCTTCAGTTCCGCATCCTAGGCTGGCGGGACCCGCGCCCGGCCTATGTCGCGGACCCAGATGTGGAGAATGCGCCGCTCCGCACGCGCGATCTCCTCCCCTTCGCGGCCTTCGGGAAGGCGGCGCGGGAGTGCGATCTCATCCTCGACATCGGGGCGGGAGACAGTTTCGCGGATATCTACGGGGCGTCGCGCTTCGCCAAGATGATGGCGGCGAAACTGCATGTGATCGCCGCTCGCCGCCCGCTGGTTCTCAGCCCGCAGACGCTGGGGCCCTTCGACCGACCCTGGGCGCGCGGCCTCGCGCGGTTCGCGATGGGACGGGCGCGCGCCGTCTTCGCGCGCGATGCGCTTTCCCGGGACTATGCGCGCGATATCGGGTTCAAGGGCGAGGTTCTCGAAGCGACCGACGTCGCCCTGCGCTTGCCTTACGTTCCGCCGCGGAGACAGGCGGACGGCAAGATCCGGTTCGGCCTGAACGTCTCCGGCCTCCTCTTCAACGGAGGGTATACGGGCGCCAATCAGTTCGGCCTCGCCGCCGATTATCCGACGCTGATGCGCGAGGTTCTCGCGGAGTTCACAGCGCGCCCCGGATGCGAGGTGCATCTGGTGAGCCACGTCATCTCCGACCTCCACCCTGTCGAGGACGACCACAGCGCGGCGGAGACGTTGGCGCGGGATTTCCCCGGCGCGACCGTCGCCCCCCGCTTCGCGAACCCGTCGGAGGCGAAAGGCTACATCGCCGGCATGGACCTCTTCGCGGGCGCGCGGATGCACGCCTGCATCGCCGCTTTCTCCGCCGGCGTACCCGTCGTTCCGATGGCCTACAGCCGCAAGTTCGCCGGGCTCTTCGGATCGCTCGGCTACGACCGAACGGTCGATTGCCGATCGGATGATGAATGGACGATCCTCGCCGCGCTCTCCGACGCCTATGATGACCTGGAGACGCTGCAGGCGGAAGTGCGGACGGCGCTGGCCGAGGGGCTGCGCCGTCTCGACGACTACCAGGCGGCGCTCACCGGCATTCTGGCCGAGGTCGCCGCCGAACGGGCCCGCATCGAGGCGTGAAGACCGATCCGCTCACCAGCGTCATGAAAGGCGGCCTCTGCACCGGCTGCGGGGCCTGCGCCGCCGCCGTGGGGCCGAACAAGCTGTCCATGCGGATGGTCGAACCCGGATATCTGCGCCCCGCCGCGACCGCGCCTTTGACGGAGGCGGAGGCGGAGCGCTTTGAAGCGATTTGCCCTGGCCTCGGCCTCGAACTTGAGGCGGAGGGCCGCGACGCGCATCCGCTTTGGGGTCCCTACCTTAGGGTGCGGACCGGCTGGGCCGCCGACCCGGCCTTGCGCCATAAAGCGTCCTCCGGCGGGGCGCTCTCCGCCGTGCTGGCGCACATGCTGGAGAGCGGCGCGGCGGATGTCGTGATCCAGACCAAAGCGACAGCCGCCCCCGCCTACGCCAACGCGCCCACGGTCAGCCGCCGGGCGGCGGACGTTCTGGCGGCCGCCGGATCGCGCTACGCCCCCTCCGCCCCGCTCGCCGCGCTGCCGGAGGCGCTGGCGACGGGGAAGCGGTTCGTCTTCGTCGGCAAACCCTGCGACGTGGCCGCGCTTCGCGCTCTGGGGCGATACGACCCGCGCATCGGCGCGCAGGTCGTCCTCGCCGTTTCCTTTTTCTGCGCGGGCGTCCCCGCCCACGCGGGCGCCCGCGCGGTGATCGACGCTCTCGGCGTGGCGGAGGCGGACCTCGCCGCCTTCCGCTACCGCGGGGAGGGATGGCCGGGCTCCGCGATGGCGACGCGCCATGACGGGTCTTCCGAAACCATGACCTACGCGGAAAGCTGGGGCGACATCCTCTCAAAACACGTTCAGCCGCGCTGCCGGATCTGCCCGGACGGCGTCGGCGGGTTCGCGGACCTCGTCTGCGCCGACGCATGGGCCTGCGACGAAAACGGTTATCCGACTTTTGAGGAGAGGGTGGGGCGGAGCCTGGTCATCACGCGCACCGACGCGGGCGAAGCCGCCGCCCGCGCCGCCATCGATGCGGGCGGCCTGATTGTCGAAACCGGAGAAGACGCAGTGACCGACCCAGCGCAGATAGCGGCCTTTCAACCCGGCCAACGAAAGCGGCGCGGCGAAATCGCGGCGCGCATCGCGGCCCGCGCCGCGATGGGACGGCGCTGGCCGCGCTATCGCGGATTTCACCTCGTTCAGGCCGCTCGGGAGGCGGGGCTTGTCGCCAATCTGCGCGGCTTCTTCGGAACCGCGCGCCGCATTCTGATCGGGCGGGCCTGAGGCGTAAGCCCCCGCCCGCCCGTACCGGAATCAGAGGATCGTCACCCCCCGATCCGCCATGCGCGCGACCGAACGCTGATAGATCGCTTCGAGCTCGCTTGCGCTTTTCCAGCTGTCGAAGACGATGAACTCGGCGAAATCGGCGGGCACGGGGAAGGACCCGGTGCCGAAGCGCGTGTCGCCGATGCCGAGCTTGGACGGGGTCGCCGACCGAGCGCCGGTCGTCGCGGTGGAGATGACGGCGCCCCCCGCCGATCCCGCGAAGGCCGTCTCCGGCTTGGCCACGTCTCCCGAAGCGACGGAGAACGCGAGGAACTGCATTCCCCCGGCGGGCTGATTGTCGATCACGAGGCGCCCGCCATTCGGTCCGTCCCGGTCCCAGAAATAGAGATCGCGCCCATTGGTGGCGAAATAGAGCGCGACGCCGTCGCCGAACCCGAGATGCCCGGCGAGGATCGCGTTGCCCTGAACCCCGGCGGAGCAGACGACGCAGACCGTCATCTCGTCGGCGGCGTCGATCGAGCTCTCCATTCCATTACCCGCGCCGGCGACGGTGCTGAGGACGCCGGACCCCAGCGTCGGGGCCGCGCCCACAGGCGTCAACGCGCCGCCGATGAGGCCGTCATGGCCGGGATTGTCCGCGCCGAGGAGCCAGTGCCCGACCGCGCCGTCTTCGAAGAGCGCGACGGTGGTTCCCGTCGGCGTCGCCGATTTGACGTCGGAGACGGGGCCGACGCCCACGCCGTTGACCGCGCGCAGCTCGACCGCGATCTGCTCTCCGTCCGTCAGGCCCAGGAGGATCGCGTCGCCCGGCGCCGCGAGGCCGAGGCTCTCCCACCCGCCGCCGTCGATGCGCCGCTCGATATCGGCGATCGCCGAACCGTTGGAGGGCGGAACCGCCGCCACGTTCACGCCGACCGCGCCCCCGGTCTCCAGATCGGAGAGCGACCAGTCCGCGGCGGCGAACGCGCCCGGCGCGCCAGCGAAGGCGAGGATCGCCTCCAGCGCGGCGTCGGCGTGGCGCGCGCCCATGAGGCGGAGGCTCGCGGCGTCGAAATGGAAAGCGTCGAACTGGGTGAGAACCGTCGGCGCGCGGCTGGAGGCGACCGCCGTGTGAGGCACGCGGTTCGGCGTATCGAGGATAACGTCCCGGATCGCCGCCCGGTCCGCATCGCCCAGCGCCCATTGCTCTCCCGGCTCGCCGAGGACGAAAGGCGTGGTCGGGCGGGCGGCGATCACGTCTTCCCGAAAGTCCGCGATCATCTCATCGAGCTGCGCCTGGTAGGCGGCGTTCCCGGCGTCGCTCTCGCCCTGTTGCCAGAGGAACCCGCCGAACAACGCGCCGGGCGTGGCGGCGACGCAGGCGTTGATCCGGGCGATGGCGTCCTGATACCCGGCGCCGCCCTTCCGCCAGAACCCGCTGGTCAGAGAGGTCCCGTTCACCGCGCTCGGGACGAAGACGACCTCATGCAGCGGACGCAGCTCGCGCCAGCGCTCGGCGAAGGCGATGTCGAGACCCATATCGCCCGCCCCCGCGCCGTCATGTTGCAAGGGAACGCTCGCGTCGATCAGGACGCCGTCATCCGCGCCGACGCGGCCCCATTGCCGTGTGCCCGCCGGGTGAACGGACCCACCGTCGAAGCCGGGTTGCCCGACCATGTTGGACTGGCCGAGGGCGGCGAAGATGATCGGACGCGGACCGGAAGGACCGGACCCGGAGCCGCGCATCGCGAGAGAGATGGGGGAGAGACCGAGAACCGTCATCAGATGCGCTCCGCGTGATCTGACCCGTGGTCGAAAGAGGTTGGGGCGACGACGTTCATGGGCGGCTCCGTTCGCAGGGGCGACGCGCGGCGCGGCGGCGGGAGAGGCCGCAGCGCGTGGCGCGAGGACAGGGTGGGGATTCGGTTTACGTCCGGCGAAAGCGCGCAAGGCGGCGCCCGCCGGGACGAGACCGGACGATTACCGATGTAAATTAAGTAAAAGTGAAGCCATCGCGCGCTTGACCGCCCCAACAGCCCGAAAACTAAACGAACTCTTAACTTTCGCGCGCTTCAGTAAGCGCGAGCGAGGAGGTGGCGTAACCAGAGAAGAAGGGAGGCGCGTATGTTAACTGTCTCAAAACGCGCAGAAATTAACGTTTTCCCTAAGAGCGGCTTCCCCAAGGACGGCGCCTTCGTGGGCGCGCCGCGCGTGCTCGCCATCGCCTCGGCCGGCGGCCACTGGATCCAGCTTAATCGCCTGCGCCCCGCATGGGATGGGTGCGAGACGACATATGTCACCACGGACGAGGGCCTGCGCGGCGCGGCGATGGCCGACGCGGCGGCGCGCGGTCAGCCTCAGCCCGGGTTCCACGCCATTCCGGACGCCAATAGGGACCGGACGTTCAGCCTCATCCTCCAGCTCATGGCGATCCTGCGGATCATGCTCCGCGGGCGACCGGACGTGGTGATCTCCACCGGCGCCTCGCCCGGCTATTTCGCACTGCGCCTCGGCCGGCTGCTCGGCGCCAAAACGGTCTGGGTGGACAGCGCCGCGAACGCTGAGGAGCTGTCGCTGTCGGGGCGCCGCGCGGGCCCTCACGCCCGCATCTGGCTCACCCAATGGCCGCATCTCGCCGGGCGCGAAGGCAAGGATCGCGGGCCGAGTTTCGAAGGCTCGGTCATATGATCTTCTACACCCTCGGCACCCAGTTGCCGTTCGACCGCATGACCAAGGCGGTAGACGACTGGTGCGAGGCGACAGGGCGGGCGGACGTTTTCGGACAGATCTCCCGCCCCGGACGCGACGGTTATCGGCCGAAGCGGTACAACTGGGTGGAGCGCCTCGCTCCTGATGCGTTCAACGAGACTTTCGCCGCGGCGGAGCTGATCGTGGCCCATGCGGGCATGGGCTCGATCCTCTCGGCGCTCAGCGGCGGCAAACTGATCGTCGTCATGCCGCGCCTCGCCCGTTACGGCGAGCATCGCAACGACCATCAGCGCGCGACCGCCAAACAGTTCGCGAACCGCGCCGGGATCATGACCGCCGCCGATGAGAAAGAGCTGCCTTACGTGCTGGACAGGGCGCTCCGCGTCGCGCCGCAATGGCGCGGCGACTACGTCCCGCCCTTCGCCGAAAGCCGCCTGATCGACGCGATCCGGAAGGAGATCGTCGGCGCCTCCGGCTAAGGACGCCCACGCCGTCGCGGCCGGGGCGTTCATGATTTCTTAACCATGGCCTCGGCTATGGTGGTTCTTTCTCAAGGGTTTCTGAGGGGCGATGCGATGTATGAGGACTTTTTCGACCTTGCGGAGCGGCCGTTCAGCGCGCGCGCCGACATCAGGTTTCTCTACTCGTCCGAAGACCATGAGCTGGCGCTGTCCTTGCTGCGCTACGCCCTGATGGAGCGCTTCGCGATCTCCGTCGTGACCGGCGCGCCGGGCGTCGGCAAAACGACGCTGGCGCAAGCGATAACCCATACGATGACGCTGGAGGCGCCGGGCGATCTTCGGTTCGGGCGAATGGTCGCCGCGCGCGGCGGGCGCGGAGACATGCTGCGCTGGATCCTCGCCGCCTTCGATCAGCCCTGCCCGGAGCAAGAGAACCGGATCGCGCTTCTCGGCCGTCTGAAGACGTTTCTGGACCGGACGGAGGCCGCGGGACAACGTGCGACGCTGATCGTGGATGAGGCGCAGACCCTCGACGCCGCGGAGCTGGAGGAACTGCGCCTCCTGTCGGACGGCGAAGCGGGCGCCGACGTGCGGATCTCTTTGATGCTCTTCGGCCAAACCGGCTTAAGGACGCTCATTCAATCGTCCGATCAGACGGCGTTCGCGCAGCGGATCGACGCCGATTTCCACATGGAGCCGCTGACGGCGGCGGAAACCGGCGCCTATGTCCGGCACCGCGTCCACGCGGCGGGCGGGAAGCGAGAGCTGTTCGACGAAGACGCCTTTCCGATCCTGCACCGCGCGACGGGCGGCGCGCCGCGCCTCCTCAACCGGCTCTGCGATCTCAGCCTCGCCTCCGCCTACGCCGAAGCGCGCGTGACGGTCGCGGCGAGCGCGCTTCGCGCCATGCTCGCAAGCTTCGAAAGCCGCGGCGTCTTCGATCAGTTCAGGCCGCCGGAAGCCCCGGCGGCGGGCGGCGTTCAGATGATGGAGGAGACGCTCGTCACCGCCGTTCGGCCGAAAACGCGGCGGCGCATCGACGACGATGAGCGCCCTCAAGCGAAGCCGCGCCGTAAATCCTCGAAACGGGGCGGCGAACGACCCGGGCGCGCTGAAGTGAATGGATGAGGGACCATTTGGCCACCGGGCCTCGATAGGCCCTCTGCGCCTACTCGAACCCGAGGCGGCGCGCGATCAAAGCCGGATCGGGGCGCGCGGCGTCGGCGCTAGGCGCATCGCGCAAGCGCGCCCGCACGGCGCGGGACCGCCTGATGTTGCGCAGCGACTGCAGGAATACCGGCCGCCGCAGCGTCGCAACCGCTGTCTCAATAGGCAGCTCCCCCCGCCATTTGCGGCACATATGGCGATAGGCGGCCATGTAGGCGCCGGAGAGGCTGCGCACCGGCTGGCTGTTATGCACCACCGGCGCGTCGATCACGTAGGATCGCCGCCCCATGCGAAGCGCGCTCTGCACGATGTCGGTCCCGTAAAGGTGGAACCCCGGCAGGTCCTCGTCGAAGCGCAGCTCCGCCGTCTGGTTCACCACCAGGAGAAGCTCATCGAGACTGCCGACCGGCGTCGGCGCCGCCAGCGGCGCGCCGATGACGCGCCCGATCCCGCTGGACCAAACCCGGCCCGCATGTTCTCCATCCGTCCGCACGCCATAGACGCCGAGGACGCCCCAGTTGGGATCATCCCGCTCGATCTCGGAGATCGCGGAGAGAAGGCGGGCGATCCACCCTTTCGGCAGATAGACGTCCTGATGGGCGACGATGGCGTATCGCTCCGGCGTCCGCGCCAGAAGCGCGTTGATCCCGATGGCGGCGGAGGGGGCGTTATCCTCCACCACCAGCGCATCAGGCCTGCTCCGCACGTCATCGGAGGCGGCGAGATTGGCGGCGAGCGTGGCGCGGTCGTTGCAAAGGACGAGAATGCGCCAGGAACTCACGTCGATCTCCAGACCAGCGGCGATGCCGTTTGGCCGCAGGGTATCGCTTTTCGCCGAACGGTCCAGAGCGGCCCTGAGCGGGCGGCGCGCCGGTGAGCGGCGCGCGAGCGCTTCGACGGGGCGCGGCGACGCTGCTCGCCGGGCATGGCGGGGGGCAGATCCTCGGCCTCCTCCGCAATCTGGCGGTCGCGCGGCTGATCGCGCCGGAGGATTTCGGCGTGGCCGCCGCCATGGCCGCGCTCCTGTCCCTCCTCGAAGCGGCGTCGGATATGGCCTGGGACAAGCTGCTGATCCAGGCGCGCGACGGCGACGATCCGGCGCTGATGGCGACCATCCACGCGCTCAACCTGATGCGCGGCGCGGCGCTGGCGGTTCTTCTCGTCGCGGCGTCGAACCCGCTCGCCGCGCTTTTCGGCGTCGCCGAAGCGGCCGGGGCCTTCGCCTGGCTCGCGCTGGTCCCGCTTCTGCGCGGGGCGGTTCACATGGACCTGAAGCGCGCCCAGCGCGGCCTCGCCTTCGGGCCGGAGGCCAAGGCGACGCTCGCATCGCATCTCGCCGGGCTCGTCGTCGCGGTCTGGCTCGCATGGGCGCTCGGCGACTATCGTGCGATGCTCTGGGGCCTCGTCGCCCAGTCGGCGGCGCTGGCGCTGGCCAGTCGCGCGCTGGCGGAGCGGCCCTATCGCTTCGGTCTCTCCGCGACGCGCCTTCGCCAGGTTTTCGCCTTCGGTTGGCCGCTTCTCCTCAGCGGGTTGGTCGTCGTCGCCAGCGCGCAAGGCGACCGGCTGCTGATCGGCGCAGGGCTCGGGATGCGCGACCTCGCGATTTTCGCCGCCGCCGCGATGCTGATCGGGGCGCCGGGTCTTCTGACGACGCGGATCGCGGGGGCGTTGGGGTTGCCGTGGCTCTCCGCCGTTCAGGACCGCGCCGGCGCTTTCGCCGCGCGCTGCCGGATGTTCGGCGCGGCGATGTCGATCGCGGCGATCCTTATCTTCACGCCCCTCGCGCTTCTCGGCTCGGACGCGACGGCGCTGATCTTCGGCGCGGCCTACGCGCCGCCGCCGATGCTGGCGGGATGGCTGGCGGCGGGTCTGGCGATGCGCTTCCTGCGCGGCTGGCCGGTGACGGTCTCGCTCGCGCGCGGAGACGCCAAGAACGTGCTGATCGCCAACGCCCTTCGTCTGACCGGGCTCGCGGCGGCGGCGGCGGTTCTGGCGGGCGGCGGGGGCGTCGTCGAGGTCGCCGCAGTCGTCGCGGCGGCGGAGGCGCTGGCGCTCATCGCCGCCTTTCGGCGCATGGGCCGAACCGGCGTCAGCGCTGCGTTGGCGCTTCCCACGTGCTGCGCGCTCACCCTCGCCGCTGCGCTCATCTGGCTGCATGTGGCCGGACCCGAAGCGACGTTGGCGGCCAAGCTGACGGCCACGTTCATCCTCACGCTGGTCGGCGGCGCCGTCGCCGCGCTCGCCGCGCCAGACCTGAGCCAGCGGCTCCTCCGCCAGCGCGCAGCGACGGAAGCGGATGCGGCGGCGGACGGGGCGGCTGACGGAGCGGCTGACGGAGCGGCTGACGGGGCGGCGAGATCGTCATGATCCGGCGGATGCTGCAACGCGCCTTCGGGCACCCAAGGCCGCCCGGCGCGAACCTTACGATGGCCGGTCGCCCGCCCTATGACCGCCACCGGATCGGCGCATGGACCTACGGCAACCCCGAAGTACTCGCCTGGGCCAACAGCGGCGCCCTGACGATCGGGCGCTACTGCTCCATCGCCGCCGACGTCTCGATCCTTTTGGGCGGGGAGCATGACCCCGCCGCGATCTCCACCTTTCCGTTCGGAGAGTTTCTCGACCCGTCGCTCGGCTCCGCCCATGAGTTCGCCAAGGGCGACGTCGTCATCGGCTCCGACGTCTGGATCGGACGCGGCGCGACGATCCTTTCGGGCGCAAACATCGGCGACGGCGCGATCGTCGCCGCCGGGGCCGTCGTCACGGGCGCAGTCGCGCCCTATGAAATCGTCGGCGGCGTGCCCGCCCGCACGATCCGGTCCCGCTTTTCGGAGGCGGAGGTCGCCGCCCTTCTGCGCATCCGCTGGTGGGACTGGCCTGATGAGAAGGTTCGCGCCGAAGCCCCCGCGCTGATGGCGCGCGACATCGGCGCCTTCATTGCGCGCCACGATCCGGGCGTTCCTGAGCCCATCGCCCGCCCCGCCGCGCGCGCATCATGAGCACGGCGCTTAGGGTGGCGTCGCCGCCGCTCGCCGTCATGGCCCCATCGGGGACGCCCGCGACGACGCTGAAGTCGCGCAGCAACCCGCCGTAACTCGCCCGGCCCCATGGATCGCCGATAATCAGATCACGTTCGGCGGCTGGCGCGAGGCGCGCGCCCGTCGGCACAGTCGCGCGCGCGACCTCCGCGCCGTCGATCAGGATCGCAGCGACGCCGCTCTCGCCGGAGAACGCGAGCGCGAAGCGCCGCCAGCGCCCGTCGGCGACAGGCGGTAGCGGGGTGCGCAACCTGACGGCTCCCGCATCCATCATCAGGTCGGCGTAAACCCATTCTCCAGCGAAGCGCAGGGCGAGGCCGCCTGGGAAATCCGCGATGCGGCCGTCGCCGTCGCCCTGAAACTCGAAGGACAGCGTAGCTTCTGCGAGACCGCTCATATCGACGCCGCCTCCGACCCGCACATAGCCGCCATTGAGCCTAAAGGCGGCGTCGCCGGGGCCGACCAGCGCGACCTCCGGCGTCGCTTCGACGGGGTTGGAGCGGTCGGTCGCGTCCATCAGCGCGCCGCGCGCCGTCATCAGTCGTAGGAGTTGGGGCGATACGACGTCGACAACCACCTCAAACCGTTCCGGCGGCGCGTCGGGGCGCATGATCTCCAATGCGACGGAATGCGGACCGCCCTCCGCGAAGCGATGCCGAAGCGTCCCGCCCGCGCCCACCGCAGCGCCATTGACCCGCCATCGGAAAGCGGCGTTGACGAGCGGCGTCGGCCCATCAGGGCCGAGCAGATAGGGCGCGTCGAAGACGATGTTCATCGACCTCCGCCCTTTGCCCCGCACCGTGCGGAACGCCCCCACCGGACCATCCCAAAGGTGTTGAAAACGACGAATGTCGGCGCCGATCTCTCCCCACTCGGACAAGCGCAATGGCGCAAGGTCGCCGATCTCAAGCGAAGCATCGGCGAGAGCGTTGAAGAAGGCCTCCCCATAGAAATCCGGCGCGCCCGGCGCCCGTCGCTGGAGCGTTCTGTTGCCTTCGATCCGGTGGCGCGCCCGGTCCGCCGCGATGGGTTTGGCGACGATATTGCCGGTGATCGCCGCGCCCTCCGCCGCATCGGCGACCATGATCGTCGGCTTCGCGATTTCCGCCGCCAGCCCGCCATGGGCGCTGGAGAGCAGCGTGTTGGCCCGGATCGTCAGCCCCGCGGTCGCGCCGACCGTTACGCCGTGGCTGTGGCTGTTGTAGATCACGTTGTTCTCGATCAGCACGTTCCGGTAGAAGAGCTCAGCCCCCGCCAGCCCACGGTCCACCATGTCGTTGCGCATGAAGATCGACTGCGTCGGCGACCCGGCGCCGCGATTGAGGAAGTTGTCGCGGATCACGATGTCGGTCGACGGCGCCTCCGTCCCATTGGTCCAGAACTGGATCATGTCCATATGGGCCGGGCTGGACGGGTGTTTGCGGAAATCATGGATGTGATTGCCCGCGATCACGACATTCCGCACTTCGGCGAAGTTCATCCCGTCGGAGGACATGCCGCTGACCTCGTTGCGGAGGATGCGGATGTCGGCGCTTCGCCCGATCGCCAGACCGCGATGGAAATCGCGAAAGACGCTGTCCGCGACTTCGATGTCCGATGAGCCGAGAATGCTGAGCCCGACGCCGGCGCCGAAGCCGTCATGCACCGGGCCGAGATCCTGAGCCGCGTCTCCGTCGAAGACGCTGTCGAGAAACCGGACCGTGGCGGCGTCCCGGATGACGAACGGCGCGGTGTGGAGCGGCGCGCCTCGCCGCGCGTCGTAATCGAACGCGACCCGCTCGAAAGATACGTTGGCGACGCCGGAGAGGCGGAGGCCGGAGAAGACGGCGCGCTCATCGCTCCCGGAGACGATCCTGACCTCGGATGAGAAAGTCGCGTTCGCGCCATCGAGTTCCAAGGCGCCGTAATGCCCGGCCCCGAGTGCTATCACGCAGCCGGCGGCGCACTGGTGAAGCGCCTCCATAAGTTCGCCGAGGTTCGAGACGCTGAAAAAACCGTCGCTCACGCCGTTCGCTCCCGCGCCGTTCGCTGGAGAGGCGGGGGTACCGGGCGTCAGTTCACTTTAGGTTTTCAGCGCAGCGCGAATGGCGGCGAAGTGCGCGTAAATTTAAGAGATTCGGAGGTTTCGCCCCTGCCCCAAGGCGTTCGTCACCGCTTCCGGGCGGAGAGGTTGATCTGCACCCAGAAGAGATGCCGAAACCGCCCGCCGGTCGCTGCGTTGATCAGCCGGACGCGGCGGGCGGGCGGCGTAAGGGGGCCGATCTCCTCCACGTCGAACCCGGCGGCCTCGACCATCTCCGCGTAGGAGCGCGGGGTGAACCAGCGCAGATGGGTGCGGTCCATCACCCCCCGCTCCGTCAGCCGCCATTCGCCGCTGAGAAGCTGCGCGATCACCCGGTAATGGGAGACGTTCGGGCTGGAGGCGAAGAGGCGCCCGCCCGGTTTCAGATGGCGGGCGATCTTCTCCAGCGCGCGCCAGGGATCCGTCAGGTGCTCGAACACTTCGGAGACGACGACCACGTCGAACGCCTCCTCCTCAAAGGGCAGCGCCATGGTCTCCACGTCGCCGGTGATCACCTCGCTGAGGCGCGTGCGCGCGATCATGGCCGAGGGTTCGTGAAGCTCCACCCCGACATAGTCGCGGCATTTACCACGCGCGAGCGCCAGTTCGCCCGTGCCGCCCCGCGCGCAACCGATCTCCAGAATGCGCGCATCGCGCGATTGCGGCAGCCGGTCGACGATGTCGGCGTCGGCGCCGTCGAAATAGCCCCGTCCTTTGTCTTCATAGCTCTGCGCGAGGGCCGAAGCGTTCAGCCGGACGTCGAGTTTTCCCATTTCACCGGAGTGACCGCCGTTTCTTAACTTTCTTTTAATACGGGGCCGCTGGAATGGGCTGCGTAGAAAATTTTTCGCAAATGCGAGGAGTGCGCCCATGGCGGCCCAAGCGCGCGCGGGCCAGCTCGCCCCGTATGACCCCGCCGTCGACGTCTCCGTCGTGATCGTCAACTGGAACACGGCGGAGATGACGGCGGCGTGCCTCGCCTCCGTTTTCGAGAGCCTCAAAGGCGCGGCGGCGGAGGTCATCGTCGTCGATAACGCCTCCGAAGACGGATCAGCGGAGATGATCGCGGCGCGCTTTCCGGCGGCGGCGCTTATCGCCAATGGGGATAACCGCGGCTTCGCGGCGGCGAACAATCAGGGGTTCGAGATCGCCCATGGCTCCTATGTGCTCCTCCTGAACTCGGACACGCTGGTCCATGGCGACGCGATCCGCCAGTCGATCCGGTATCTGGAGGCGAACGCGGATGTCGGCGCCATGGGCTGCCGCGTCCTGAACACTGACGGAACCGTGCAGCGGACCTGCGGCATGTTCCCGACTCTCCTGAACCAGGCCCTGCTGGCGGCGGGGCTGCATAAGGTGAAGCGCCCGCGCTTCTTCGGTCGTCAGTTCATCGCCGATTGGGAACGCGACAGCGAACGGGCGGTGGAGGCGATCTCCGGCTGTTACCTCCTCGCCCGCCGCGAAGCGATGGAGGCGGTCGGGCCGCTTGATGAGGCGTTCTTCTTCTTCGGGGAGGAGACCGACTGGTGCCGCCGGATGCGGGATAAGGGCTGGCGGCTGATGTTCGCGCCGGTGGGCGAGATCACCCATCACGGCGGCGCCTCCGCACGCAAGCTCAACCATCGGCGCGATGTCCTCCTGTCGGAGGCGCTGGTGCGGCTTCATCTGAAGCATGGCGGGGTGCTGGCGGCCATTCCGTCCTATGTCCTGATCTTCTCCTACAACGTCTCGCGCGCCGCCTACTGGTCGCTTCGCGCGCTCTTCGGCCGATCGCGCCATGCCGCCGATCGCGCGGCGCATTTTCTTCGCGTCATAATGGCGGCGCCTGATTTCTGGCCCCAACGCAAATGACCTATTCGCTGGCGCCTGCGCGGCCGTTGCCTGCGGTGAAGCCGGACGGCCTTGGCGCGTCGCTCGCGATCCTCCTGCTGCTCGCGCTGACGACGCCGCTGGTGTTCTCCATCGGACCGCTGCGCCTCAGCCCTTATCGGCTGGTGCTCCTAACCGCCTTCGCGCCCCTTCTTATCGCCTTCATCGCCGGGCGCGCCGGTCGGGCGACGGCGGTCGACCGGCTGGTCTTCTTTGCCGCGATCTGGGCGATCGTCGCGCTGGCCGCGAACCATGGGGCGGCGGCGGTGGAGACGGGGGGCGTCTTCCTCCTCGAGTTCCTGGGCGGATACCTCGTCGGGCGGGTCTGCATCCGCAGCCCGCGCGCGTTCGCACGGTTGGGACGCGCGCATTTCGCCCTCCTGCTCGCCCTCCTCCCCTTCGCGGCGGTGGAGGCGTTTACGGGCCGGGCGCCGCTGATCGAGCTGTTCGATCTGATCGGGCGGAGCTTCGACAACCACTTTCAGACGGCGCGCCTCGGGCTGGAGCGGGCGCAGGTCGTCTTCGAGCATCCGATTCTCTACGGCGTCTTCGCGATGTCGGGCGTCGGGCTGATGGCGCATCTCTGGCGCGGCTCGCCGGTCAAAGGAGCGTTCGCCTATCTCGCGGCGTGCCTGTCGGTGCTCTTCTCCGTCTCCACCGGAGCTATCGTCGGCCTTGCGGTGCAAACCTTCGCCATCGGATGGGACAGGGCGCTGAGGGCGGTCAAGGCGCGCTGGAAGATCCTTCTCGCCGTCGGGATCGCGGCCTACTTCGCGGTGGACGCGCTCTCGAACCGGACGCCGTTTCACGTCTTCGTCGACTACCTGACGCTCAACTCCGGCTCCGCCTACAACCGCATCCTGATTTTCGAGTTCGGCGCGGCGGAGGTTGCGCGCCATCCGGTCTTCGGCATCGGCCATGGCGACTGGACCCGGCCCGCCTGGATGAGCGACAGCTTCGACAATTTCTGGCTCCTGAACGCGATGCGCTATGGCCTGCCGATGGCGATCGCCCTGATCGCGGCGATTGCGATCCTGATCCGCCGCGTCGCGCGCCGGTCGTTTCGGGACGGGGCCGCGCGGGCCTGTCAGGCGGGTTACCTCACCTCCGTCGCCGGACTGATCGTCGCCGGAGCGACCGTGCACTTCTGGAACGCGAGCTTCGTCTGGGCGATGATCCTGATCGGCGCGGGGGTGTGGATGGTCGACTACAGGGATGACGGCGAGGAGGGGCCACGCGCTATGGTCCCGAAATCGCCGCCCGCACCTCATCGAAGCCTCGGCCGCGAGCGGCGCGCGCCGTCCCGTCGAAATCGAACCCTCCGAGACGGCTGAGCAGCGCGGGCGCCAGCTCGCGCGCCGCAGCCTCCGTAATGTGCCCGGGGTCGTGCCAGATCGGGCTCCCGCCCGCCGTCTTCTGACCGCAAACGCCGCCCGCGCAGAGGCCGTCGCGCAAGGGCGCGTACCAGAGCGTCTCCATCCGGGTCGCCAGCGCGGCCAGCTTGGCGTCAAACGCGGAGAAAGCGGCGCGCGTCTCGGCCGCCGCGACATCGCATCCGCCCCGGGCGGGCCGCCAGGGCAGATCAAGGCAGAAACGCGGATGCGTCGGCGGGCCATAGGCGCCGTCCAGCGCAATGACCCGCGCGCCCCGCTCAGCGAAGGCGACAGCGGTCGCCTCCAGAAAATCAACATAGGCCCCACTCCAGCGTTCAGGGTGATCGGCGAGGCGCTGTCCGATGGCGATCACGTCGCCGGGCCGAGACTGCGCCAAAAGACGCGCGCGCACGTCGCGCGCATACGCCACGCAGTTGACCAGATCGCCTTCCCGCGCGAGCGCGACCGGCAGGAAGGCGCAGCCGTAGCCCATGGTCAGGTAGCGCAGCTCCCGATCCGGAAAGGCGGCGCTGAGGGCGGGCGCGTAGTTCCGCGCATGGCTGTCGCCGATCAGATAGATCGCCGGCGCGGGCCCTGGCGGCGAGAGGCAGGCGTCCAGCAACTCCGGCCGGTAGGCCCGCTCTGGCATGCAGGTTTCAAGGTAAGCGCCGCTGGCGTGGTCCATCCACCAGGTCGCCGCGATATGCCCGTCATCATAGCCGAACAGGTTGGCGATATTCACCTGACGGTGGACGGAACCGAGCCCGAAAACCGAACCGGCGGAGATGAGCGAAGCGGCGATGCCCGCGCCCACGATCCGGCGCCGCGCCCCGCCCCATGACGCATACCGCAAGGGGCGCTCGATGAAGCGATAGGAGAAGGTCGCCACCGCGAACGTGATCGCCAGAAGGATGGGCGCCGTTAGCGGCGTCACGCCATAGGTCAGCCGCCCCAGCGTCAGCACCGGCCAGTGCCAGAGGTAGAGCGAGTAGGAGATCATCCCGATGTAGACAGCGGGGCGCCATGTCAGGGCGACGGCGACGCTCCCGGTCCTCCGGTTGAGAGAGACAAGCGACAACGCGGTCGCGGCGACGACGGCGAAGGCGCTTAAGGGCGCCGACGCGGCGGGCGTCGCCATCGTCAGAACGATCACCGCCAGCGCGAAAACCGACAGGGCGCCCCGCATCCTGTCGCCGAGACGCGAGAACCGATTGAGCGCGGCGTAGGCGAGGACGCCCGCCCCAAGTTCCCACGCCCGCATCGGCGCTAGATAGTAGGCGTAGCTTTGATGGCTCTCATAGAGAGCGGCGAAAAGGGCGAAGCTGACCACCGCCCCCATCGCGACGAAGGCGATGAAGAGGCGATAACCGGAACGGGTTCCGCGCCGCGCATAGAGAAGCCAGAAAGCCAGCGGGAAGAGGAGATAGAACTGCTCCTCCACCCCCAGCGACCAGGTGTGCAGGAAAGCGTTCATCTCTGCGCTGTCGGAGAAGTAACCGACCCCTTCGAAGGCGAGATAAACGTTGGAGACGCCCAAAAGCGCCGCCGCGCCGGTATGGAGCGGGCGGAGCGCGTATTCGTCCAGCGCCGCGACCATGAGCGAGGTGACCAGAACGCAGAACGCGAGCGCCGGGAGGAGGCGTTTCACCCGCCGGGCGTAGAAGGCGAGCGCGAAATCGCCAAGGCTCGTACCCTCGGCCCGCATCACGGAGGCGGTGATCACGAAACCCGAGATGACGAAGAACATGTCGACGCCGAGATAACCGCTCGGGAGGACGTCGCGGCTGAAATGGTTGGCGATGACGGCCAGCACGGCGATGGCGCGCAGGCCGTCGATATCCGCCCGATAGGCGTCGTCGCCATGATCGCGAGCCTGCGCTTTCAGCTCCGTTCCCTCCGCCAATCAGTCAGGATCAACAGGCTGGGAGCCCAGCGTTAAGGAAACGCTAACGTTGTTGAATTCATCCGAAGGCGGTCAGCGCCGGTGACAAATGGAGGGTTCCGCCGGAGACAGAGAACTGCGCGTCTTCTAGTTTGCCAGAAAGCTAGTTACATACTGACGAAAATGACGTTTTCACCTATTAGCCACAGCAATTCGATAGTGTCGCGAGCGCGTCGGGCGATAGAAGAACGCCTCAAACACCGGCGGTCTCCGGCCCCGCCAAAGCCCAGTCGCCTTTAGATCGCCGCCAGCGCGTCGAGATAGGTCGCCGCAATCGCGTCCCGCGTCATGAAGTCGAGGCCGCCAGCCCCGCCGAGATCCGCGAGGCGGGTCTTGAAGGCGGCCTCCTCCCGCGCCAGTCGCACGAGCGCGGATGCCATCGCCCCCTCGTTTCGGCTCGGCGCCGAGAGAACGACCGATCCCTCTTCGAAGTAACCGTCGATCCCCTGCCCGCGCGGGATGAGGCAGGGCGCGCCCGCCAGCAACGCCTCGGCGAAGACCATGCCGTAGCTTTCGCGGTGGGAGACGAGGGCGAAGGCGGCGGCGGCGTGAAAGAGGCGCTGCACTTCCCCATGCGGGACGGCGCCGAGAAAACGGACGCGGCCCGGCGCCTCCGCCTCCGCCAGCGATGCGAGGCGGGCGAAGGCCGCCGCGTCGCCGCCGCCGATCACGTCGAGGCGGATGTCCGGAACCTCGCGGGCGGCCTTCGCGGTCGCGCGGATGAGGCGAGCGATGTTCTTGTTCTCCGCATCGCGCATGTTGAGCGCCGTCGCGATGACGGGAGGGCCTTGGCAGACCTCGGGCGCGAGACGCGCGTCAGCGGGTCCCGGACAGGGCAAGAAATGCGTCGGTCCTTCTCGGACGGCGAGCAATTCGTCCAGCCCCGCGCGGGCCCAGGGCGCGAAAGGGAAGGCGACGGCGGCATTGGCCCAGATATCGGCGTAGAGCGGGCGCATGCCGCGTTTCGCGCGGACGATCTTTAAGTCGGTATTGCCCTGGACGGAGACGATCAGCGGAACGTCCCATGCCTCCGCCAGCCTTTGGCCGACGATCCCTTCGACCGTCAGCTTATGGGCGTGAACGGCCTCCGGCGCGAAACCGGCGGCGGCGCAGTCCGCCGCTATCCAGTCGGCCAACTGCTCCAGATAGCGCCGCAGCATGACCCCTTTGGCCGGGGCCCCGTAGGCGACGGCGCGGTGCCCTCCCCCCGCCGCATCGGCGAAGTCGAGCGCTCGAACGCCAGCGCCCGGCCCGATGCGATTGAGCGAAATCACGCGATGCTCATGCGCCTCCGCCGCCATCGCGAGGAGGTTTGAGACGGCGCGGGTCTTCGCCGCGACGAGCGGGTCCGGATAATCGGCGGAGATATGGAGGATGCGCATGGGCCGCGCGGCGCCTCAGTCCGCGCCGATCATCGCCCGCACGTCGGAGGCGACTACCTTCCCCATGGCGTTGCGCGGCAGGGCGTCGACGAAGGCGACGGCCTTGGGATGCTTGTAGCGCGCGAGCGCGCCGTTGAACGCGGAGAGAACTTCCGCCTCCGTCATCTCGCCCGTCGCGGCGATCACCGCCACGGGGATCTCGCCCCATTGCGGGTCGGGGCGCCCGACGACGGACACCTCCCGCACTTTGGGATGGGGACGGAGGATGCGCTCCAGCTCCGCCGGGTAGATGTTTTCGCCGCCGGAGATGACGACGTGCTTGATCCGGTCCATGAACCAGTAGCGGCCATCCCCGTCCCGCCGCGCGACGTCGCCGGTGCGGAACCAGCCGTCGAGGATCGACCTCTCCGTTTCAGCCGGGTTGCGCCAGTATTCGGAAAGGATCGAGGGGCCCTTGACCCAGATTTCCCCCGGCTCGCCCACCAGCGCCTCGGTTCCGTCTTCGCGCATCAGACGGATCGATGCGAGCGAGCCGGGCGCGCCGATGGAGCCGACCGTCTCCATCGCCTCCGCCCGCCGCTGGTGGATGGCGAGCGGCGACGTCTCCGTCGCGCCGTAGAGCTGGATCAGGGGGACGCCGCGGGCGTGGGCCGCCTCGATCAGCTCGACCGGCACGTCGGTGGAGCCGATGGAGAGGAGGCGCAAGCGGGAGAGGTCGGCCGCCGCCCAGCCGGGCGCCGCCATGATCGCTTGCAGGACGGTGGGGACGACGACGGCCGCATCTATGCGCTGGATTGCGGCGAGCGCTTCGGCGGGGTCGAAGCGTTCATGGATTTCCAGCGTCGCGCCCTTCAGGAAGACGGGACCCGGAATGATGTTCAGCCCGCCCACATGGAAGAAGGGCAGGCAGGCGAGGGCGACGTCCTCCCCCGTCATTTCATGGGCTTCGGCGCTCATGACGGCGGAGGCTTCGACGGCGGCCTGAGAGAGAACGGCGCCTTTGGGGCCACCCGTCGAGCCGGAGGTGTAGACGATGAGGAGCGGGGCTTCGGCCCCGCCGCCCTCCCCCGCGCCCGCCCATTGGTCCCGGCTTAGGGTCGGGACCGCCGCGTGATGGACGACCTTGCGCCCCCGCCCCGCGAGCGCCTGCGCGGGATGGGCGAAGTGGTCGTCGTGAACCACCAGCTTCGGCCCGCAATCATCGACAATCGCGGCGATCTCCGCCGCCGCGAGGCGCCAGTTGAGCGGGCAGAGGATCGCGCCGATGCGGGCGGCGGCGAACATCAGGGAGAAAACCTCGGGCCGGTTCAGCCCATACCAGGCGACCCGGTCGCCGGAACCGACGCCAGACGCCGCGAGCGCGGCGGCGGTTTCGCCGATCCGATCTTCGAAATCGGCGTAGCTCCAGGTCTCGCCCTGAAAAACGATGGCGGGATGATCGGGTTTCGTGGTGGCGCGACCGCTGATCCAGCGGTCAATCGTCATCCGTTTCGCCCTTTTCGTAGAGCGCGCCTTTCCCGAGCATGTCGAGGCAGAGCTCCGCCGTCCACGGCAGCATCAGCGATCCGCACCGGCTGTCGCGATAGAGCCGCTCCAGATGGAGCGACCGCAGCATCGACTGTCCGCCGCAGGTGCGGATGGCGAGCTGCGCGATCTCGTTGGCGTTCTCCATCACCGTGTGCTGGGCCGCCCAGGCGCGCATCAGACTGTCCTTGGAGGGATCGGGTTTGGCTTCGGAGATCGCCTGGAACCAGAGCGATTTCGTCTGCTCCAGCATCACCCGCATCTGGCTGACGGCGAGCTGTTTGGTGGGATACATCCGCCGCTTCACCGGCGGCGTTCCGGGAACTTCGCCCCTGAGATACTTCACCGTAAAATCATAGGCGGCCTGCGCGATGCCCATATAGGTTGGAGTCAGCGTCATGAACATGTGCGGCCAGCGGGAGGCGGCCATCGGGTAGACGCCCTTTGGCATCAGCTCCGCCTCATCGGGGACGAAGACGTCCTTGAAGATCAGCGTGCGGGAGACGGTGCCGCGCATCCCCAGTGGATCCCAGTCGCCCTGCACGGAGACCCCCTCCGCATCCGCCGGGACGGCGAAATACATGGTGTTGCGGCGGGAATGCTCCTCATCGGGATGCTCAAGCGCGGTGCAGAGCGCGCCGTAATAGTCGGCGAAACCGGAGAGGGAGGCGAAGATCTTCTTGCCGTTGATGATCCAACCGCCATCGGTTTTCAGCGCGGTCGTGCCGAACGCCTTGAACCCCGCCGCCGCCGCGCCGCCTTCGGAGAAGGGCTGCGCGTAGATTTTGCCCTGCTTGACGATCCGGTCGTAGTGCAGCTTGCGCTTCTCATTGTGGCGCGCGCGCAGGTCGTCGGGGATGTCGAGCTGGTCGAGCAGCGGCCCGGTCCAGAGGCAGGAGGAGACGTGCATGTTGAAGGTCAGCGCCGTCGCCCCGCAATAGCGCCCGATCTCCGCCCCGGAGAGCATGTAGGTCTTCAGGTCAGCGCCCCGACCGCCGAGCTCTTCGGGGATGCAGATGCCGAGGAGGTCCGCCTCCGCCATGTCGCGGTAGTTGTCGATCGGAAAGGTCGCTTCGCGGTCCCATTTTTCGGCGCGCGGCGCGAACTTCTCCGCCGCCAGCTCGCGCGCGAGTCGCGTCAGCTCCGCCTGCTTGGGCGTGAGGCCCCAGGCGTCGGGATCGAAGATCGGCGCATCCGCTGCGACCGGCGGGGTCATTTCGTTCATGGCGTCCTCCCATTCGGCGCGATCATCGCCATAGGACAGCGTTACTTCAAGCTTGAAATATCATGCCGCGCCAACCGTCGTCGCATCAACAAATAGGTAAGAAACAAGAACAATTCGCTTAAGTCGGTCCATTCAGCGGGCGATCTGGAAACCTTTCGTTAAGAACCGCGCCGTTTAATCGGCGATGGGTGAAAAGGCGGCCGGACTGGTTTCGGTCGCAGGTGTTCAGGAGCGTAAATCATGTCCGATGAGACGAAGAATCACGACCGCGATACGGCGACTTTCGTGGAATGGCCCGCTGAAGTCCTCGAGGATCCGGACTATCCGGTTCTGGAGGAGACGGTGATCGACCTCGCAAGCGACGCGATCGTGTTCAAGGCCCCGTTCAATCCCAACGATTTCTAGGGCGGCGCGCGAGATCCAGCGCGGAGAGGCTTCAGAGAAGACGCCGGTTGTCCGGGCGTCTCTTGCGTCGACCTTCCTGCGCTGCGGTCCGGTCTGGGCGCCATCGACGAACGACCCGCACCGTTGAAAAACGGGGCGGTGTCGCGAGGCGCTCGACGAAATCGGAAGGCTCGGAGAGCCTGGAGTGCGGGAGCGCCGTCTGTATGTGACCGGCGGCGGGGGCTGCGCCGGTCGAGTATGAAGGGCGTCGGACGTAGTCGTCTCGATAATCAGGCGTTCCGCGCGGTTCAGCGACCGATGCGATCCGGCGCGCCGCTTTGCTGGTTCGCGCTGTCGCGCGAACGGCGGCGGCTCGCGAGCGCTGCGCGCTCAGTCTCGCCGCCGGCGCCACGCCAGCTGCGTCTGCGAGGGGGCGGAAACGTGCGCCTCCGGCGGGAGTATTTTTCGAAGTGTGAAGTGCGGCCCGCGCACTCGGCAGAGCAATGCGCAAATGGCCTTGAGGTCCCGCCCCCCGCCAGTCGCCGGACTGCGTCGATCGTGGCGCGTCAGAAGATGCGCTCCATGATCCAACGCCAGGCGAAAGCGATGAGGTCGTCTTCGAGATTATCTTCGCGAAAGGCCCAAGGGTCGTCGAACGTCCCAGCCCAAAGACCCCGCCTCGCGGCGCGGGCGCGGGTCTCTTCAGCGGCGTAGCGAAGCGAATAGCTGAGATAAGCGCGCGCCCAGCCGGAGGCGACCATGGCGCCGCCCACGTCTTCGCCGTCCGCGTAGCAGATGGCGACGATGCGGCCGTAGCGGTCCGTCTCCACCGCGTCGCAGGACATCGGGCGCTTCGCGAGGCGCTCCATCTCCCGCTGGGCGAGGCGGCCGCAATCATAGGTCGCACCGGCCTCATCGCGGCACGTCTGGCGGAGTTCCGGCGCGTCGACGCCGTAAATGCGGATGCGCTCGCCGTTGAGCGTGATGCTGTCGCCATCGTCGACGGTCGCGCGCCCCGCGATGTCGTCCCGCGTCGCCGACCACCAGAGCGCGAGGCACAGTCCGCCCAGGAGGGCGATGCGGAAGACCGGGAAGCGCCAGCGCTTCTTCACTTACGGTGAAATCCGGCGGCGGCGAAGCGGCTCACCAGCTCGCCTCGAGCCTCTCTTCGAGCGACGCCCTCGCCGGGCTGGCGGGTGTTCGACGCGCGCAATGGGGCGGGTCCGATCACCCAGCGGCGACTTCGGCCGCGATCTCAGCTTTCGTCTTCCGGGCGCGTTCGGTCGCCGACTTGAGCTGACCGCAAGCGGCCATGATGTCTTGTCCGCGCGGCGTTCGGACGGGGGATGCGTAACCCGCGCGGTTCACGATATCGGCAAAGGCTTCGATCCGGTCCCAGTCGGACCGCTCATAGGGCGAGCCGGGCCAAGGGTTGAACGGGATCAGGTTGATCTTCGCCGGGATGCCCGCGATCAGCTTCACGAGACGACGGGCGTCCGCGTCGCTGTCGTTCACGCCCTTCAGCATCACGTATTCGAAGGTGATGCGCTCGGAGTTTGAGAGGCGCGGATACTCGCGGCACGCCTTCAATAGCGCCTCGATATTCCACTTCTTGTTGATCGGGACGAGGTTGTCGCGCACCGCGTCCGTCGTCGCATGGAAGGAGATCGCCAGCATGCAGCCGATCTCCTCCCCCGCTCGCGCGATCTCCGGCACGACGCCGGAGGTGGAGAGGGTGATGCGCCGGCGCGAGAGGCTCAGCCCCTCATGGTCCATCGCGATCTTCATCGCGTCGCGCACGTTGTCGGTGTTGTAGAGCGGCTCTCCCATACCCATCAGAACGATGTTGGAGAGGAGCCGTTTCTGCATCGCGTCATGGCCCCATTCGCCGAGATCGTCGCGGCAGATGAGGATTTGGCCGACGATCTCCGCCGCCGTCAGGTTCCGCACCAGCTTCTGCGTGCCGGTGTGGCAGAAGGAGCAGGTGAGCGTGCAGCCGACCTGGGAGGAGACGCATAGCGTGCCGCGATCCTCCTCCGGGATGTACACCGCCTCCACCTCATGCCCGCCGTCAATGCGGAGGAGGTATTTGCGCGTGCCGTCCTCGGAGACCTGCCGGGTGACGATCTCCGGGCGTTCGATGCGGAAGTCTTCGGCGATCTTCGCGCGGAAATCCTTGGCGAGGTTGGTCATCAGCGCCGGGTCCGCGACGCCCTTCTGATAGATCCAGGACCAGATCTGCCCGACACGCATCTTCGCCTGTTTCTCCGGCGCCCCGGCCTCGATCAGGGCCGCGCGCATCTGGTCGCGCGACATGCCGATCAGGTTCGGCTTCGCGCCTTTCGGCGCGATCCGGGGCAGGACGCGGGCGTCCGGGGTGATTGGCGCGGCTTCGGTCATGACCGGGTCCTCGAAAAGAAAACGCCCCCGCAAGAGCGGAGGCGCGGTTCATAGCATATAGGCGCTTATTTGCAGAGCGCCCGCGCTTCCTCCAATGCGGCGGTGAAGCCGAGAAGGCTGAACGTGTCCACCGTCGTCGTGCCGCGGGAGGAGACTCCGGTCACGACCGCCTTTGCGCCGCGGCGCATCGAGGCGACGACCTGATCGTCTTGCGCGGCGCTGTCTGTCCATGCGGCTTCACCTTCGGTGAAGAGCTCAAAATCGCCGGAGCCGATCTCCAGCTTCACCGACCCGTTCTTGCGGAACGGATAGCCGGACATGAAGGAAACCTCGTTCTTCACCCCGCCGCCGGGACGCATCGCGACCATCAGGAAGATGTCGCCGCGATTAACCGATACCGCCTGACCGTTCCGCTTCGCGGTCGAGGTCAGCGGCTGCGTCACGATCCAGCACTGCCGCTGGTCGGCCGCGCCTTGGGTGAATATCGACCAGTCGCGCTTCGCGCCGACGCTTTCGCTGGTCTGCGCCGCCGCGCCTGATCCAATCATGACCGCCGCTGCCAGCGCGGCGGCGATTACCTTGAGAAAATTCGCCATTGCTGCTCTCCGCCTGAACACGGGCCAAGGCTTGATCGCCCCCTTTTCCGCTCGTGCGAAATGAATACTATGACAGAATACGGACTGGGGCCAGACTTCCGGCGGCCCTTATCCATCCTCCAAATCGCCTGATGGGACGCTGGCCTTGACGCAGACTATGGACGAGGCCGACGTCAGCGACGAGACGCTGATCGCGCGCATCGCGTCCGCGCGCGACAAGGGGGCGTTCACCCTCCTTTATCAACGCTATGCGGGCCGCATCAAAGGCATGGTGATCAAGAGCGGGGCCAGCGCGGGCGAAGCGGAGGAGGCCGCGCAGGAGGCGATGCTCGCCGTCTGGCGGCGGGCGGAGCAATACGACCCCGCGAAGGCCGGCGCGCCCACATGGATCTTCACCATCGCGCGCAACCGGCGGATCGACATGATTCGCCGCGCGCAGCGACCGGAGCCCGACCAGAACGACCCGCTCTTCGTACCCGATCCGCCCGAGCAGCCCGACCGCGCGGTATCCGCCGCCGAACGCGACGCCGCGGTGCGCGGCGCGGTGGCGGAGCTTACGGAAGCGCAGCGAGAGGTGATGCGCCTCGCCTACTTCACGGGGCTGAGCCAACAGGAGATCGCGGCGCGGCTCGACGTTCCCCTCGGCACGGTGAAATCGCGAATGCGCCTCGCCGGGGACCGCCTTCGGGGCGTGTTGGGCGAAGGGTTCGCGCAGGAGCTTTTGGAATGACCAACCCGATCCTCGCCACCCGCGAACGCGCGGGATATCTCGAACGCGTCCATCATGGCCGCCTCGCAATCGTCGACGGGGGCGGGGCGCTGGTCGCCGCGCTCGGCGATGTCGAAGAGGCGATGCTGCCCCGCTCCTCCTGCAAGATCGTGCAGGCCATGCCGATGGTGGAGAGCGGCGCGGCGGATGCGGCGCGGCTCGACGCCCGGCGCCTCGCCCTCGCCTGCGCCTCGCACCAGGGATCGACCGCCCATGCATCCCTCGCCTCGACCTGGCTTGGCGAGATGGATCTCGGCGAGCCGGATCTGATGTGCGGGTCTCAGGTCCCGAACGACCGCCCCACGCGCGAAGCGCTGCGCGCGGCGGGAGCGTCGCATAGCCAGCTCCACAACAACTGCTCCGGCAAGCATACCGGGTTTCTCTGTCAGGCGCGGCATCTCGGCGCCCCGACGGAGGGTTACATCGACGCCGACCACGCCGTGCAGCGGGCGGTGCGCGAGGCGACCGCCGATCTCGCTGAAGAAGACCCGGCGGGCTTCGCCGTCGACGGCTGCTCCGCTCCGAACTTCGCGATCTCGCTGACCGGCCTCGCCCGCTCCATGGCGAAGATTGCGGCGGCGGAGACGGCGCTCGCCGGCGCGCGACGCGCCGCCGCGATCCGGCTGCGGGACGCGATGGCCGCGCACCCGTTCGAGGTCGCGGGGGATGGCCGCTGCTGCACCGAACTTATGCAAGCGGGCGCGGGCCGCCTCGCGGTGAAGACGGGCGCGGAGGGCGCCTTCATCGCGATCCTCCCCGAACGGGGCCTCGGGGTCGCGCTGAAGATCGACGACGGGAACACGGCGGCGGCGGAATGCGCTGTGGCGGGCGTTCTCGTCGCCCTCGGCGCGCTGGATCCGGGCGATCCGCGGGTGAAGCGCTTCCTGGAGCCGCAGGAGGTGAACCGGCGCGGCGTCGTCTGCGGCGGCGGAGCGCCGTCAGAGGCGATCCGGAGTCTTACGCTCGGTTAACGCGAAGCAGGTATTCTGCGGGGATGAACTCTCAGGAACGAAATCTGCGTCTGATCGACTGCGGCGAGCCCGAAACGCCGCCGCCGCTGATCGACGTGGCGGCGATCGCCGATCTTCGCGCCCGCCTCGGCGACCGCGCCGCGGACGAGGTGCTGGAGGACGCGATCTTCGAAATCACCGAGAGCCTTTTCGCAATCGAAAACGCCGTCGCCGCCGGAGAAGCGGCGAAGTGCGAACGCATCATCCGGCGTCTCGGCGCCGACGCGGCTTCGATCGGTCTGACCGCGCTGGCGGCCGCGTCGCAAGATTTCGCGGCAACCCTCGCGAGCGGCGATAGCGCGGCGGAAGGCGCCGCGCGGCTCGTCTCCGTGGCGGAGGCGAGCCTGACGGCCTCGGCGCTCGTCGCTGGATAGAACAGCGCGGTGATCGTAAGATCCAAACAACGCGAAGCGACGCCGCCTCGACGCGCAAGGCCCGCGTCAGCGCCTCTCTCCCGCGCTCCGCCCCCTCCTTCACGCTTCCCAAAATACTCCCGCCGGAGGCGCACGCCGCCGACTCTGCGCAAACGCCCGCAGTGGAGCGCGGGCGGCGAGACTGAGCGCGCAGCGCTCGCGAGCCGCCGCCGTTCGCGCGACGGCGCGAACCCGTCCCGCGCCTCGCGATCAGATCTGGAGGCGCGGCACCGCCGCCGGGTCCAGCATCAACTCGATTAGGAGCGGCCCTGACCGCGCGGCGATGGCGCGTTCCGCCGCGTCCAGATGCGCGGCCTCGGTCACCTGAACGCCGGTCCCGCCCATCGCCTCAGCGACCCGCGCCAGAGAGGGCCAGTCGAACAACGACAGGGCCGGGTCCATCTGGCGATCGACGAGCTGCACGTATTCCGCGCCATAGGCGTTGTCGTTGCAGACGATGACGATCAGATCGAGCTTCTCCCGCACCGCCGCGGCGAACTCGTTGAGCCCGCCCATCATGAAACCGCCGTCCCCGGTGACCAGCATGGTCGGCTGATCCGGCCGCGCGATGGCGGCGCCGATGGCGTGCCCCATGCCAAGACCGATGGAGCCGGTGTTGATCGGCAGAAGGAAATTCTCCGGCCCGGCGATGTCCATCCGGACCCAGGCGGCCCCCATGAACCGGCCGCCGTCGGAGACGAAGACGCGGTTCTCCGGGATCGCGCCGTTCAGCCGCATGAGCGCCGCCGTCAACTCGACGCATCCTTCGCGAGGCGACAAGGGTTCTACGGCATGCGGCGCGCGCAGCGCCGCCGGGTCGATGTCGTCTGTGGCGCGGGACGACGGGATCTCCGCCTCGTCCAGCCAGCGCATGATCGCCTCCACCGCCAACCCGGGATCGGCGGCGAGCGCAGCGTCGGCGGGAGCGAGGCGCGCGATCTGCCTCGGGTCGTCGTTGATCTGGATGACCCTCTTCCCCTCCAGATACCCGCCGCGCCCGGTCGTGAAGCGGTTCAGCCCGGCGCCGACCGCGATGACCAGGTCTGATCGCGCGATTTCGTCCCCAGCGGCGGGCGTCGACAGCGTGCCGAAAACCCCGAGATCGTACGCCTCCCCCCGAAACAGGCTCTTCGCCTTCAGCGTGGTGGCGAGCGGCGCGCCGATCCGCGCCGCCAGCCGCGCGAGAGCCGCTTTGGCCGGAACCGCCCCGCGCCC
>JBCAXH010000032.1:0-52331 GCA_038534155.1 Pseudomonadota bacterium | reverse complement strand
CCCGCGGGTAGGACCCCGTCCGGCGCTCAAGATTCGCGAATATGCGGTAGTTGCCCTCGTCGCGCAGCGCGTCCAGCTGGCGGGTGAATTCCGCGTTGTAGTCCATGGTCTAGTCTCCCTCGATCTTCGCTCCGCCGCGACGATCTTCGGCCGGCAGGAGCCAGCGCCAGAGCTTCGCGTCGGGTATCCTCGACATCATCATCCAGTGCTCCACCAGCGCCAGCGCGGTCAGCGCCGTCAGCATGGCGAACCCGGCGGTGCGGCCAGCGTCCTCATAGGCGACGCTCCGCTCCAGCCAGCAGGCGAGAGCGAAGGTCAGCGCGGTGACGGAGACGGGGAACACCGGGTTGAAGGGCGCCCGCCGGAAATGGCTGGCGAGATGCGCCAGCGGGCGGGTCAGAAATTCCACGTTGATATGGGCGACGCCCATGAAGAGGTTCAGCTGCGCGCTCACCCGCGCGAAAAAGAGAACCGCGAAGGTCCAGAAGGCGAAATCGTTGACGCCGTCCGTGCCGGTCAAGAGGAGCGCGACCAGCGCCGCGACCAGCAGCATTTCGTGATAGGCGATGGCGCCCCAGGCGCGGATGAACCGCTCCCATGGCGGGCGGCCTTCCGGCATTTCGCGGTCATGCGGGCCGGTGATCGCGCCGGTCATGAAAGAGAACTCTATCCAGCCCCAGATCAGGATCGCCGCCAGCGCCGCCTTGTAGACGTCGTTCGCCGCGATGCTGTCGCGCGTCGTCCAGAAGAGCCAGACGCCGACAAGGGCGACCGGCGCCCCCGCCAGCGTGGCGGCGAGGCGGGCCGGAGCGGTCCACGCCTCGATCCGCTTCGCGATCCAGATGAGCGCGCCAGTGGAGATCCACCAGGCCAGCAGCGTCGCCGCCGGCGCGATCCAGGGGGAGGCTGTCACCAAACGGGCTCCAGCCGCCCATCAGCGGGCACCTCATTCTTCTTCGAGGGGATCATGTAGAGGGTCAGGAACGCCTCAGCGGCCCGGATGCCGCCGAGCGCCTGGCCGATCCGGCCCATGATGCCGCCCTTCTTCTTGCCCGCCTCCATATCGCGGAAGGCGCGTTCGAGGGCGCGGAGGTTCGTCTCCCACTTACGGTGATCCATATCGAGCTCGATCGGGAACACCTGCTTCGAAATCTCCGACGTCAGGCGAAGCACCTTGCGGTCGTAGTCGTCGATATCGACGCCCAGCGCCTCATGGAAGCGATGGCGCTGGTGATCGCGCACCCACATCACGGAGAAGACGGCGGTGAGGAAGAACTTGATCCACCAGACGTTCTTGCCGGAGGTCAGCTTCGGGTCGGTCTTCATCAGAAGCGCGAAGGCCTCGCCATGGCTGAACTCGTCGTTGCACCACTCCTTGAACCACTTGAAGATCGGATGGATCCGGTTCTCGGGGTGCTTTTCGAGGTGCCGGTAGATCGTGATGTAACGGGCGTAGCCGATCTTCTCGGAGAGGTAGGTCGCGTAGTAGATGAACTTCGGACGGAAGAAGGTGTATTTCTTCTCCCGCGTCAGGAAGCCGAGGTTCACGCCGATCCCCGCCTCGCGGAGGGCGTCGTTGATGAAGCCCGCATGGCGCGCCTCGTCCCGGCTCATCAGCCCGAAGAGCTCGCAAATGTCCGGGTTGTTCCCGCGCCGGCGCATCTCCTTGTAAAGGACGCAGCCTGAGAACTCCGCCGTCAGGGAGGAGACGAGGAAGTCGATCATCTCTTTCTTGAGTTCAGGGTCGTAGGCGTCCCAGTCGATCTCGTCCCATTCCTCGTTCTTCTTGAAATGGCCCTTGTTCGGGTCCGCCTTCATCTTGGCGATCATCTCGTCCCATTCGGCGCGAACCGGGGTGACGTCGATGGCGTCCATTTCGTCGAAATCGGTGGTGTAGAAGCGCGGCTTGAGAAGCGTCGTCTCCAGCGCGGCTTCGGTCGATTCGCTGATCTTCTTTTCAGCCTGGATTTCGGTTTGCATGTTCATAGCGTGGCCTCCTCGGAGAACGAGAACTCGCAGAGCTCCATAAATTCGAAATCGCCTGTCTTGCGGGTCCACCAGCGCTCGAGGTCCGAGGCGCGCGTGATCGTCGCCGTGCGATCCGCCGTGACCACCTCGCCATAGGCGGCCATGACCGGCTCGCCGTGGACGAGGACGCTGTCGCCCGGTCCGACGGTGGCGCCGTTGTTGAACCGCACATGGGCGTGCAGGCTTTCAAAGACGTGACTGACTTCAACCGTGCAGGGCGCGGTCTCCGTTTCTCTGGTCAGAAGTCCCATTAGTCGTCTCCCCTGGGTTCCTGTCGTTTCAGTTCAGAAGCTGCGCGAACGCAGCGTGGTTGTCGGGGCCGAAGCCGATCAGCTCCGCCCGCCAGCCGGTGTGCTCGTCGACGAGCGCGAGGCGCCCGCCTTCGAACCGGATCAGGCGCACGGGAAGGGACGCGCCGACGCCCGCTTGCCCCCGCACCTGGTCGAGGGCGCGTTTGACGCCCGCGATGAATCCGCCCTTGTCGGGCGCGAACTGCGCGATGACCGCGCCGTTGAGGTCCAGCACCGTGGCCGAACCGTTCATTTTTCCGTCGAGAATGATCTGCCGTTCCTGCGCGATCGGGGCCGCCATGTCCGGCGTAGCCGCGATCGGGGCGTCGAAGACCTTGGCGACCGTCACCAGCGCCAGGGTCGAGAGGACGAGCGCGACCGTCGCGATCAAAAGACGTCGCGGGATCAGCTCCTTGTCCTGGTTCTGCACGCGCCCGTGCCGAAGCGGGCTGGTATGCAATGCGTCAGACATCCCCCTGTCCTCCCTTGTCTTACTCCGCCGGAACCGTCGCTGCCGGCGACGGGTTCGATTGCGGGGTTCGCTCCAGTTCAGGCTCCGCGACGCGGGTCTCCGCCGCCTCCGCGAAGATCTTCGCCACTTCGTCGATGTTCGGGATGGAGCGGAGCGCGGGCTCCGTCCGGCTCATCCGCCAGGGGCGCACATGCGGCCAGCAGATGAAGTAGTTGAGCCGCGCCGTCGGCTTGATCTGCATCGCCAGCGTGCCGGTCCCGTCCCGGCGCTTCGCGACGCCGGCGTTTTCGATCTGCCGGAAGGGCAGATTGAACGTCACCGTCAGCGCCGCCCCGATCCGCATCGCGACGCGCTTCGTCGTGATCGTGTAGACCGTCTCCCGCGCCTGCACCCATGCCGTCAGGAGCAGCAAACCGCAGGTGATCCCGCCAAGGAGGACCATCCACGAGGCGGCTGAGACGATCTCCGCCATTGCGCCGGTCTCCGCCGCGACCGCCATGCGCCAGATGGCGAGCGCGCCGAACCATGCGGCGACGGGCCGGATCGCCAGCGCGTCGCGGGCGAGCGCCCAGGTTTGCGGGCGGCCCTGCCAGAGGATGCGCTCATCCTCCGGCAGTTCCTCGGGCAGGCCCGGTATGGGCTCCTGCGCGAAATCGTCATGCGGCATGGCTCAGTATCCCCCTGCGCCGGTTGCGTTCGTCCTCAGAGTTGCGGGTCCTGCCTGTCGATGTCGGCGTAGAGCGTGCCGCCGCCGTAGTAGGCGCTGATCTTGTCTTCCTCGAGCAGCGTGATCTGACCGGCGGTCTTGGTCAGCGGCACGCCGGTGAACTGATGCCCGTAGAGGGCGTGCACCCTGACTTCGCCGAACCAGATGCGCGCCATGGTGAAGGGCAGGATCCGGTCGCCAGTGCCGTCGTCGAGACGGACATGAAGGTAGCGGATCATCTGCTCCGGCACGTCGACCCAGAGGTCCACGACCTCCCCGGTCTTCATCCCATCGCCGCCGATCACCGGCAGGCCGCGCGGGTCCTTGCCGGCTGCGATGCGGAAGTCCGGCAGCTGAGACATCGGCTGGATCTTGATATGCCCGTGGGCGTCCAGCTCAGGCGCGTCGCGGCGCGGCGCCCAGGAGGCGGGGCCGACGCCGTCCGCCATCGGGTCGCCCGTGGGCTCCAGCGGGTAGCCGAGGCCGGGGCCGACCCGCTCCAGCGCGACGTCGCGCGCTTCGGGCAGGTTGTCCGGCACGAATTTGTCGCCGCGACCGTCGCGCAGGCGGAACCGCTTCGGCTTCAGCAGCGGGAAGGGACCCTGGTTCGGGGCGGCGACGCCGTCATCCGTCTCCAGCGGGTAGCCTTCGCGCATGTTCTCGGTCTGCAGGTAGTAGATCAGCAGCGCGAAGAAGATCCAGAAGAGCCACAGCGTCAGCGACGCGAGGTCGAAGGTGCCGTAGAATGGTTCGAGAATGGTCATGTGTGGACCTCCCTTTCACGGTTCATCCCGGGAACTCAGCCAGTCCGATGCGGGACTGGTCGTCGTTCTTGGATTGGGTTGCGCGGGCGCGGTGGCTGACGAGCGGGCCGAGGATGACCAGCGTCAGGAACAGAAGCCCGATTTCGAAGATGTAGACGGCCTCGTATCCGGCGGCCGGGGCGAGGATGGCTTCGCCGAGCGAGCCTTGGGCCGCGAGGTGGTTAACGCCATCCCGGATCGCCCCGCCGAGCGCGATCGAAAGGCCGGCGCCCGTGGCGTTGGCCGCCCCCCATGCGCCGAGGGCGAGGCCGCGCCCGGCAATGCCTTCGGATGGCATGGCCATCGCGGCGGTCAGCGTCGCGACGCCGAAGAGCCCACCGCCGAGGCCGATGCCGAGCGCGCCGGTGTAGAATAGCATTTGCGAGTTCATCGGCGCCGCGAGGATGACCGTCGCGAAGGCCGCGATGCCGATCACCAGCCCGCGCCCGGCGAGGCGATAGGCGCTCGCGCCGTCCGCCATCCATTTGGCGGCGAGACCGAACCCGATGAGCGCCCCGCCCGCCCAGAGCGCGGTCAGAAGCGTGGTGGCGGAGACGGAGAGGCCGAGGACCTCACCGCCATAGGGCTCCAGCAGAACATCCTGCATGTTGAAGGCGACCGCGCCGAAGAAGACGACGGCGAGCAGGCGCCCGGCCTGTCCGCCGCTGGCGTAGTCGGCCCAGGCGTCGGCGAATTTCGGGCGAGGCGCCGCGCGCTCCTCCCGGCTCATGGGGCGAACGGTTTCCTGCCGCCAGAGCGCGATCAGGTTCAGGATCAGCACCATCGCAGCGGCGCCCTGCACCACCCGGATCAGGAGGAGTTGCGAGAAATCGCGAAGAAGCCAGCCGATGATCACGGCGGAGATCGCCATGCCGATCAGGAACATGACGTAGAGAAGCGCCACGACCCGCGGCCGCGTCTCGTCATCCGCCCGGTCCGCGGCGAGCGCGAGGCCAGCGGTCTGCGTCATGTGAAGGCCGAGGCCGGTCATAAGGAAGGCGACGGCGGCGAAGACCTCTCCGGCCCAGCTCGGCCCAAGCGTCTGATCGCCGGAGAGCAGGATCAGCGCGAATGGCATCACGGCGAGGCCGCCCATCTGCCAGAGCGAGCCGAACCAGAGGTATGGCGCGCGCCGCCAGCCTATGGCGCTTTTGTGGGTGTCGGAGCGGAACCCGAGGATCGCGCGGAAGGGCGCGATCAGGACGGGGAGCGCGATCATCACCGCGACGATGGTCGCGGCGACCCCAAGCTCCACGATCATCACGCGGTTGAGCGTGCCGAGAAGCATGACGGTCGCCATGCCGACGGAGACCTGGAAGAGCGACAGGCGCAGAAGCTGCCCGAGCGGCAAGCCTTCGGAAGCGGCGTCCGCGAAAGGCAGAAACCGCACCGGGATGGAGGCTATGGCGCTCTTGGGGACGATCATTGCAGCTCCATCGCCTGGGAGATGTAGAAACCGCGGGAGACGCGCCCGACGTCCAGAAGCTGCGCGCCGGCGAGCAACGGGCGGGCAGAAATCGCCTTCTCCAGCTCGCGCCGCCCGGCGGGCGCGATGGCGGGGGAGCGGTCGGAGCGCGGGAAGAGCTTCCCTGCGTTCCACATGACGGTCAGCATCGGGGTCTTCGGAGCCACCGTGAAGACGATGTTGCCGGTGATTTTCGGAAACCAGGAGGCGAGCACGTCCGCGATCAGCGGCACGCGATAATGGATCAGGCTGTCCATCGCGAAGATATGGTCGAAAGTCCCGCCGCCCGGATCGGCCATGTCGCCGGTCCGGTAGTCGATCCGATCCTTCAGATCGTCGGGCGTGCGCTTGCGCGCGACCTCCAGCAGACTGGCGGAGACGTCCATCGCGACGACCTCCGCCCCCCGCTGCGCCATCTCGATCGCGGCGGAGCCGGGGCCGCAGCCCGCGTCAAGCACGCGGCGGCCGGTCATGTCGGCGGGCAGGCGCGACATCATCGTCGCGCGCATCTCGTCACGGCCCGCGCGCACCGTCTCGCGCACCTTCGAGACCGGCGCGTCGGACGTGAGCCGCTCCCAGGTGTCGGCGGCTTTACGGTCGAAGTAGTCTTCGAGCTGCGAGCGCGTATCGAGGTAGTTCGACGACATCAATCAAACCCCAACAGCTCGAAAATCTCACGATCGGGGAGCGGGTCGGGCGCGAGCGGCTCAGTGCCGTTCCAAAGCGTCTCCGCCAGTTTGACGTACTCTTTCTGGCAGTGGACGATGTCCTCGTCCGCGTCCATTTCGAAGAGCGTCTTCTTCTTCAGACGGCTCCGGCGGATGGCGTCGAGATCGGGCATATGCGCGATGCGCTTAAAGCCCACCGTCTCGCAATAGCGATCCACCTCGTCCGTCTCTTTCGAGCGGTTAGCGACGCACCCGGCCAGACGCACGGCGTAGTTCTTCGACTTCGCCTGCACCGCCGCGATGATCCGGTTCATCGCGTAGATGCTGTCGAAATCGTTCGCCGTGACGACCACAGCGCGGTCGGCATGCTGCAGGGGCGCCGCGAAGCCGCCGCAGACGACGTCGCCGAGGACGTCGAAGATCACGACGTCCGTCTCTTCGAGGAGATGATGCTGTTTGAGCAGCTTCACCGTCTGCCCGACGACGTAGCCGCCGCAGCCGGTGCCCGCGGGCGGGCCGCCGGCCTCAACGCATTTAACGCCGTTGTAGCCTTCGAAGACGAAGTCTTCGGGGCGCAGCTCCTCCGGGTGGAAATCGACCTCCTTCAGGATGTCGATCACCGTCGGCACCAGCGAACCGGTGAGCGTGAAGGTCGAGTCGTGTTTCGGATCGCAGCCGATCTGCAGCACCTTCTTGCCGAGCTTCGAGAACGCGGCGGACAGGTTCGACGACGTGGTCGACTTGCCGATGCCGCCCTTGCCGTAGACCGAAAACACTTTCGCGCCTTCGATTTTCATCGAGGCGTCCTGATGGACCTGAACCGATCCTTCGCCGTCCTGACCTTTGATGATCGGCGGAGAGCCGATGGTCGGTTGGCCTTTGTCTAGCGGGCTCATGGCGAGCCTCCTTTCGTCCCCAGTATGCGTTTCATTCCACCCGTCATTCGGCGGCGACCCCCACGCCTTCGACGATGTCTTCAAGCTCGTCCGCGCTGGCCCTCAGCGCCGCGAGCGTCTCTTCATCAGGGCGCCAGTATTCGCGCTCCGTCGCCTCCACGAGCCGGTTGGCCATCCGGCTGGCGGCGATCGGGTTGAGCGCGGCGAGGCGGGCCCGCATTTCGGGGTCCAGCACCAGCGTCTCGGTGATCTTCTGGTAAACCCAGGGCTCCACCTGCCCGGTCGTGGCCGACCAGCCGAAGGTGTTGGTGACCTGCGCCTCCAGCTGCCGGACGCCTTCGTGCCCGTGCTTCAGCAGCCCTTCGTAGAATTTCGGGTTGAGCGCGCGGGTGCGCGTCTCCAGCGCGACCTGATCCTTGAGGGTGCGGATCTTACCCTCCCCCGTGGTCTGGTCGGAGATGTAGACGGCGGCCTCCTCCCCCTTCGCGCGCTTCACCGCGCGGGAGATGCCGCCGAGCGTGTCGAAGTAATGGTCGACGGTGGTGACGCCGAGCTCCACGCTTTCGAGGTTCTGATAGGCGACGTCGACATCGGCCAGCGCCTCCGTCAGCAGGGCCTTGTTCTTCTGCGGCTTGCCGTCGGCGCCGTAGGCGAAGCATTTGCGCGCTTCATAAGCGTCGGCGATCTCGTCCTCTTCATTCCAGGCCGCGCTGTCGATCAGCATGTTCACGTTGGAGCCGTAGGCCCCGGCGGCGTTGGAGAAGACGCGGAGGGAGGCCTCTTCAAGCGAAGCCCCCATCTTCTCGGCGTAGCGGAGCGCGTTGGCGCGGACGAAGTTCCTCTCCAGCGGCTCATCCGCCATCGCGGCCTTCTGCGCGGCCTCGGCCAGCATCCGGGTCTGGAGCGGCAGGAGATCGCGGAAGATGCCGGAGAGGGTGATGACCACGTCGATGCGCGGGCGCCCCAACTCCTCCAGCGAAATGAGATCGGCTCCCGAAAGGCGCCCGAAGCTGTCGAAGCGCGGCCGGGCGCCCATCAGCGCCAGCGCCTGCCCGATCGGGCCGCCGTCGGATTTGATGTTGTCGGACCCCCAAAGCACGAGCGCGACGGAGCGCGGCGGGGTCGGGTGCGTCGCCAAGAGCCGCTCCGCCTGCGCCGCGCCGTCGGCAAGCGCGAAGGCGGTCGGCATGCGGAAGGGGTCGAAGGCGTGGATGTTACGTCCCGTGGGCAGGATCGCGGGGGAGCGGATCAGGTCGCCGCCCGGCGTCGGCTCGATGAAGCCCGCCGACAGCGCCTTCATGATCCCGGTCATCTCATGATCGCCCTTTAGCGCATCCTCTGCGCGGGCGCGGGTCTCGTCGTCGGCGTCCGCCATCGCCTGCACGTAACCGGCGCGCACATCTTCGGAGAGCGGCTTGCCGATGATGTGGAGGCCTTCGGGGATCAGCGCCTCCTCCGTCTCCACCAGGCGGAGCCAGAGCTGATCGGCGTCGCCGTCCATATCCACCGCCTCGGCCTGCGCCGCGATCATCGCTTCGAGATCGCCGCGCGCCGGATCGTTCGGCTGCATGGAGCGCCAGCGGTTCAGGCTGTCCTTGAGGTCCGCGAGGCCCTTGTAGAGCCCGGCGTTCGCCAGCGGCGAGGTCAGGTGCGTGACCGTCACGGCGCCCGAACGGCGTTTGGCCAGCGTCGCTTCAGAGGGGTTGTTAGCGGCGTAGATGTAGACGTTCGGCATGTCGCCGATCAGCCGGTCCGGCCAGTCGTCATGGTTCAGCCCGGTCTGGCGGCCCGGCATGAACTCCAGTGCGCCGTGCATCCCGAAATGGAGGAGGACGTCGGCGCCGAAATCATGGTTAAGCCACTGATAGTAGGCGGAGAACGCATGGGTCGGCGCGAAGCCCTTCTCGAAGAGGAGCCGCATCGGATCGCCTTCGTAGCCGAAGCCCGGCTGCACCGTGACGGCGACGTTGCCGAACTGGGCGCCGAGGACGAAGACGCCCTTGCCGTTCGCCTGCACCCGGCCCGGCGCCGGACCCCATTGCGCCTCGATCTCGCTCAGCCAGGGCGTGCGGCGGACGATGGCGTCCGTCGGCACCTGGGTCAGCACGTTGGCGTCGACGCCGAACTGTTCGGCGTTGCCCTTCAGGATCACTTCGCGCAGCTCGTCCACAGTTTCCGGCGGGTCGAGGTCGTACCCCTCCGCCTTCATCCGCATCAGCGTGTTGTGGAGGCTTTCGAAGACGCTCAGGTAAGCCGCCGTCCCGACCGCGCCCGCATTCGGCGGGAAGCCGAAGAGGACGATGCCGACCTTGCGGTCTTTCGGCTTGGAAGCGTGCAACCGCGCCAGTTTCAGGCAGCGGGCGGCGAGGCGGTCGATGCGCTCCGGGCATGGCGCCATCGCGCGGTCGGCCCCTTCCATCTCTCCATGCCGTCCAGCGAAGACGATGGGATTGGAGGCACCGTCGATCTCGGGGAGCGCGACGAGCATCGTCGCCTCGATCGGGCCAAGGCCCTGATCGCTCTCCGACCACTGGCTGATCGTCTGAAACTCCAGCGGCTGAGCGCAGATGTAAGGCACGTCCAGATCGGAGAGCGCCGTCACCGCCGCGGTCGAATCGTTATAGGCGGGTCCGCCGACCAGCGAGAAACCAGTGAGCGACAGGACCAGATCGACATTCGCGTCCTTGAGGTAGCGATCGATCACGGGCCGCCCGTCCAGACCGCCCGCGAAACCCGCGATCACACGCAGGCCCTTCGCCTCCAGCGCCTCGATCACCGCATCGTAATGGGCGCAGTCGGAGGCGAGGATGTAGCTCCGCATCATCAGGACGCCGACCGTGCCGACCGGCTTTTTCGGGCCGGGCAGTTCAGCGATGTCCGTTGTGATCCGGCCCTTCAGGCGCGGATGGTAAAGGCCGACATCCGGATATTCGACCGGCGCCGCCGCCTTCACCTTCGCCGCCTTGGCGTTGGCGGGCTGAAGGCGCGTCCTGTCGGCGTAGCGGTCGGCGAGGAAGCGGACCATCGCCTCCACGTTGTCGTCGGAGCCGCCGAGCCAGTACTGCATGGTCAGGAACCATGCGCGCAGGTCCTGCGCCTTGCCGGGGATGTATTTCAGAATCTTCGGCAGACGGCGGAGCATCCGCATCTGCTTCTCGCCGCTATCCGCCGTCGGCTCGCGCTTGCCGCGCAGCTTCTTCAGGAAGGCCATCGCGCCGGAGGCGGGTTTCATCATGTCCAGATCGCCCATGCGGGTGAGCTGGACGATCTCCTTGTCGGCGATCACGCCGATCATCGCGTCGCACTGATCGCGGCGGGCCTGAAGGTCGGGCAGGATCGCCTTCACATGCTCTTCAATGAAGAGGAGGTTGGCGATGATGATGTCGCCCCGCGCCACCGCCGCCTTGGCGCGGTCGAGCGCGGCGGGCGTCTCCGCCCATTCCGCCGCCGCATGCACTTCGACGCTCAGCCCCGGCCAGTCGGCGCTCAACCGCTCCGTCACACGCGCGGCGGGGCCGGCGGCGTGATGGTCCAGCGTCACGATCACGACGCGGTAGGACGGGGAGGCGACGCTATCGCGCATAATGGGCCTTCGCTTCGTAAAGCGTGTCCACGCTGATCTCGGCGACGCCCTTTTCGGCGGCGAATTTCTCCGTGTTCCGGCGGGCCTTGCCGCGCACGAAGAACGGAATTTTCTTCAGCTCCTTCTCCGCCGCCGCGAGCCAGATGACGTTGTCGTTGGCGGGCGTCGGCATGGCGGCCGTCTCGGGCTCAGCTTCCCGCACCACGGGCTTCGGCGCATGCCCGCCGTGGTGCGACGGCCCGGCCTCGTCGTGGAATTCGAAATCGTCGCGGAACATGTGGAGGAGATGCTCCTCCAGCCCCATCACCAAGGGATGCACCCAGGTGTCGAAGATGACGTTCGCGCCCTCGAACCCCATCTGAGGGGAGTAGCGCGCGGGATAGTCCTGCACGTGGACGGGCGCGGAGATGACGGCGCAGGGGATGCCGAGCCGCTTGCCGATATGCCGCTCCATCTGCGTGCCGAGGATCATCTCAGGCTGCGCGGCGGCGATGGCGGCCTCGACCTCCAGATAATCCTCGGTGATCAGCGCATCGACGCCGTATTCCTTGGCGGCGGCGCGGAGAGGCCGCGCCATTTCGCGGTTGAAGCAGCCGAGGCCGCAGACCTCGAACCCCATCTCGTCCCGCGCGATGCGGGCGGCGGCGATGGCGTGGGAGCCGTCGCCGAAGATGAAGACCCGCTTGCCGGTGAGGTAGTTGCTGTCGACCGAGCGGGAATACCACGGCAGGCGCAGGCGGCTTTCGTCAGCCGCCGCGTCCACGCCGGCGAGCGCTGCGACTTCCTCTACGAAATCGCGCGTGGCGCCGACGCCGATGGGGACGGTTTTGGTGAATGGCTGGCCGCAGGTTTTCTCCAAGAGCCGCGCCGCCGTCTCTCCCGTCTCCGGGTAGAGCAGCACGTTGAAATGCGCGGCGCCGAGGCGCTGGATGTCGGCGGGCGTCGCATTGAGCGGCGCCACGACGTTCACCGTCACGCCTAGGTCGTTTAGAAGGCGCGTGACCTCCTCAACGTCGTCGCGATTGCGGAAGCCGAGGCCGGTGGGGCCGAGGATGTTGCAGGACGGGGCTTCCGTCTTCTCGATCGGGCGCGCGAGCGCGCGGACGATCTGGAAGAACGTCTCGTCCGCCCCGAAGTTCTCCTTGCGCTGATAGCTCGGCAGCTCAAGCGGGATCACCGGCACCGGCAGGCCCATCGTCTGCGCCAGACCGCCCGGATCATCCTGGATCAGCTCCGCCGTGCAGGAGGCGCCGACGATCAGCGCTTGCGGCTTGAACCGGTCATAAGCGCGCTGGCAGGCGTCCTTAAAGAGCGACGCTGTGTCGGAGCCGAGATCGCGCGCCTGAAAGGTCGTGAACGTCACCGGCGGGCGATGGTCGCGCCGCTCGATCATCGTGAAGAGGAGATCGGCGTAGGTGTCGCCCTGCGGCGCGTGGAGGACGAAATGCACGTCCTTCATCCCCGTCGCGACGCGCATCGCGCCGACATGCGGCGGGCCTTCGTATGTCCAGACCGACAGCTTCATTCGGCCGCCATCCGATTGAGACCGCTCAGCTTCTCGCGCCGCCGCAGCGGACGGGAGAAGAGCCCGGCGAGATCGCCCGCCTGCTCGTAAAGGTGGACGGGCGTGAAGACGAGTTCGATGGACCACTTGGTGGCCAGCCCCTCCGCCTCCAGCGGATTGGCGAGGCCGAGGCCGCAGACCGTCAGGTCGGGCCGCGCGGCGCGCACCCGGTCGAGCTGCATATCCACGTCCTGCCCCTCGGCGATCTGCGGACCGGGAGCGATCAGGTCGAGGTCGGGGCCGACGAGGCCGAGATGGATGAAGGGAGAGCCGATCTCCACCGCCTCCATCCCCAACTCGCGGGTTAAGAAGCGCGCGATTGGCACTTCAAGCTGGCTGTCCGGCATGAAGAAGACGCGCTTGCCGCCGAGCGTTTCGCTGTGGGCGGCGACCGCCTTCCGGGCGCGGGCGCGGGGCGCGTCCGTCGCGGACGCGAACACCTCGTCCGATACGTCGAAGCGGTCGGCGATAGCGCGGAGCCAGAGGGTCGTTCCCTCCTCCCCCATAGGCATCGGCGCTTCGATCATCTTAGCGCCCTTGCGCTGAAGCGCGCCGACGGTCTCGCCGAGGAAGGGCTGCGTCACCGCGAAGACGGTGTTCGGGCCAACCGCCAGCTCGTCGGCGGCGCGGCGGGACGGCAGCCAGCGGATGCAGTCGATCCCCATCGCTTCGAGCAGCGCGTTGGCCTGATCCTCAACCACATCGGGGAGCGCGCCAACGAGGAGCAGCTGGCGCGCGTCCGTCTTCGGCAGCCCATCGGCCATGGCGGCGAGGCAGAAATCCTCCCCTTGCGTGAAGGTCGTCTCGATGCCGGAGCCCGAATAGTTGATAACGGAGACGTGGGGCGCATGAACCTGCGTCAGCCGCTCCGCCGCGCGGGAGAGGTCGAGCTTGATGACCTCCGACGGGCAGGAGCCGACGAGGAAGAGGCGCCGGATATCCGGGCGGCGCTCCAGAAGCTTCGCGACCTCGCGGTCCAGCTCCTCATGGGCGTCGGCCATGCCGGCGAGGTCGCCCTCTTCCAGAATGGCGGTGCCGAAGCGCGGCTCGGCGAAGATCATCACGCCAGCCGCCGATTGCAGCAGATGCGCGCAGGTGCGCGAGCCGACGACGAGGAAGAAGGCGTCCGGCATCTTCCGGTGCAGCCAGATGATCGACGTGAGGCCGCAGAAGACCTCATGCTGGCCCCGCTGTTTCAGGACGGGCGCGTCGCGGCAGCCGCCGCGTTCGATATTCGCGGGAGCGTTCATGCGGCGTCCAGTCGGGCGCGGCGCAGCTTCAGCAGAAACTGTCCGGCGTTGATGACGTAGGCGGCGTAGGCGGCGAGTGCGATGTTCGCCTGATCGACTGGCGGCCAGCCCGCGAGCAGCGCGTAGACATAGAGTAGGTGCAGCGCGATCACCGCGAAGCTGAACACGTCCTCCCAGAAGAAGGCGGGCGCGAAGAGGTACTGGCCGAAGACCACTTTCTCCCAGATCGCGCCGGTCACCATGATGGTCAGGAGAATCGCCGTCTTCGCGACGACCGAAATCGTGGCGGCGAAATACCCCTCTCCCGTCGCGAGGAACCAGAGCACCAGACCGAGCGAGACGAGGAAGACCAGGAACTGCAAAGGCGCAAGCAGGCCTTGCACCAGCGTCCACTTGGTTTCGTCCCGGCGGGCCCGCTCTTCGGCAGTGTAAAGAGGTCGGCGTCCGGAGACGCCGACTGGAGTGCCGTTAGAGAGAGTCATGGTCCTGTGGTCCATGTCCCGACGATGGTATGAGAGGGCAAAACTGTCAACTCTGATTTACAGTATTGGAGGTTTACATGTTGGATTTTGATGTCATTCTGAATTGACAATTCGTCCAGGCGGAATCACGCGCTTCACTCTCACCGGCGCCTGTATTTCGCGAACGGCGCGGACGATGCGTGAAGCGCGGTTGCGCTGGGAGATGTCTGGGGGTCTACTGTTGGGGAGTGCTTTGCAGTGCCTAAAGACAACGCAAACACAAAACACCGAAAGGCGCTCATGGCTTCGCGCCCGCCCTCATCCGTACTGAACTCGCCTAACGGCGTGGCTTTCGCGTCTGTCGCGCTGAAGGCGCTGAAGACGATCGCGCAGCAGCGGCGCGACAAGCAGGCCAAACCGTTGGAAACCTCGCCCGAGGTCCTGTCGAAGTTCGCGAAGCTGATCTTCGCGCGCGACTATGTCGGCGGCGACGGCGTCACGGAGACGATGAACGAAGCCGACGTTCAGCCGGAACAGGTTCTCGACTACCTGATCCCCAAGATCGCCGAGAAGATCGGCCATGACTGGATGAACGACGACATGTCCTTCGCGCACGTCACCGTCGTCTCCGCCCGCCTGCAGAACCTCGCCTGGCTTTACATCGAACCTTTCCGCGACGCCGCCGACCAAATCGCCGAGGCGCCGCGCGTCCTCGTCGCGGTGCCGGAGGGGGAGACGCACGCACTGGGCGGCGTCCTCTCCGTCGGGGCCTTCGCCCGTCTCGGCTGCCAGGCGATCACCGCCATCGGCGCGAGTAACGACGCGATCGTCGAGAAGTCGCGGACGCCGGGCGTCGCGCTCATCGCCATCTCGACGGCGGCGAGCGCGGACATGCCGTCGCTCCGCGATCTGACGAGGCGCCTCAAGGCCCGGAAGAACTGCCCGCCGATCTCCGTCGGCGGCTCCATCGTCGGCACGGACAAAGCGCTGGCGGAGACGTTGAACGTCGACCTGATCACCACAGATGTCACCGAAGCCCTCGCCTTAACAATCGGCCGAAAGCTATTTAAAGAGGCAGACGAGCAGGAGCCCGCCCGGGACGAAGGCCAGGGTGGAACAACGACAAAAACCGACGGCTGACTAGATTATGAGCGCGGACGGGACCGACAGTTCTTCTTACCGGCCTTCGGAGAAGGTGGCACCGAGCGCCTTTGACGCCGTTCTAGCGCGAGCCTCCGATATCATGCTCTCCGTGCGCCGCGACGGCGCGATCGAGAGCCTCCGCGCCAGCCGCCGGTTCAATCCGACGGGCGAGACGCTGGACGCCTGGATCGGGCGCAACATCAAGGACGTCCTGACGCTCGACAGCGCCCGCAAGTTCGAACAACGGGTGGAGCATGCGGAGCGACTGGACGATGCGCCGCTGCAGCTCAACCATATCGACGCCGCGCGCATCGAGTTCCCCATCGAATACCACTGCGTGACCCAGAACGACGGCAAGACCATCCTGATGATCGGCCGCAGCCTGATGATGATCGCGGAGATCCAGCAGAGCCTCACGTCGATGCAGATGGAGCTGGAGCGCGAACGCGACACCCAGCGCCGGTTCGAGGCGAGCTACCGCATGCTGCTCCGGCAGGGAACGGATCCGGTGATGATCGTCGACGCCGACACCGGCGAGGTGATCGACGCGAGCGAAGCGGTCTCCTCCGTCATGCGGGAGAGCCGCGAATCGCTCGTCGGCCGCCCGCTCGCGCAGATCGCCAAGCAGGTGGACGAAAACGATGACCGCGGCGCTCTTGCGGCGCTTCAGGCGGCGGCCCAGTCCGGCGGCTCCCTTCCCATGCGGCGGGCGCGCAGCGCAGAGGCCGATACGCTCATGGTGACGGCGTCGCAGCACCGCGTCGTCGGCGACCGGGTTCTCCTCCTCAGGATGACGCTTGAGCGGGCGCTCGGCGACGGCGTCAGCCGCCTCACGAAGGCGATGTCGACCTTCTTCACCCGCAGCGCCGACGCCATCGCGATCACCACGTCGACGGGCGATCTGATCGATGCGAACGAAGCTTTCATCAACCTCACCGGCATTTCGGACCCTTCGCGGCTGACGGAGCGGAATCTCGACGATTTCCTCGCCCGCGGCGGGATCGATTCGCGGATCATCTACCGCTCCCTCGCCGATACGCGCCGGATCTACGCCTACCAGACCACGGTGCGCGACGAACTTGGGGCGGAGGCCAAGGTCGACCTCGCCGGCTACGCGCTGGAGATCGATGGGGAGCAGGCAATCCTGTTCATGATGCGCGATCTCCGCGCCCGCCCCGCCAAGGTGCAAGGGCCGGAGGTTTTGACCGACGAGGCCGCGCAGAACATCGTCGATCTGATCGGCGGCGTGGACCTGAAGGAGATCGTCTCCGACACCACCGAGGTCGTGGAGAAGATGTGCATCGAGGTCGTCCTCGAGATGACCTCCAACAACCGCGTCGCAGCCGCAAACATGCTCGGGCTTTCGCGCCAGAGCCTCTATGTGAAGATGCGGAAATACGGCATCACCTGACCGTTCGCGTAGCGTGAACGGTCGGATTGCGGCTCCCGCCCCCTCTGAAGCGTCAATCTGACCGCCCCAAAAGGGCGTAAAGCTAACTTTACGCTTTAGAACATCGCCGAGTCGCGATACTGTCAACTCATGTTGACAGTCGACATCGAACCCCATGGCGAACCCCACGGAAAGCCGAGAGGAGGTCCCCCCTCCCCCGCCGCGCTTCTGGAGCTGATCAAGCCCCACACGTGGTTCCCGCCGATGTGGGCATTCATGTGCGGCGTCGTCTCCACCGGCGCGGATCTCGCGACCCATTGGCCGCTGGTTCTGGCGGGCGCCATCCTCGCCGGGCCGCTCGTCTGCGGGATGAGCCAGGCGGCCAACGACTGGTGCGACCGCCATGTGGACGCGATCAACGAGCCGCATCGCCCGATCCCTTCGGGCCGGGTGCCGGGAACATGGGGGCGCTGGGTCGCCCACGCGATGTCCGCCGTGGCGCTCGTCGTCGGCTACGCGCTCGGCGCATGGGTCTTCATCGCGACGATCTTCGCGCTCGTCGCCGCCTGGGCCTACTCGGCCGAACCGATCCGGATGAAGAAATCCGGCTGGTGGGGGCCGGGCCTCGTCGCGCTCTGCTATGAGGGCCTGCCCTGGTTCACCGGCGCCGCCGCGCTTGCGGGCGGGCTGCCCGCGACGCCGATCCTGATCGTCGCCGCGCTCTACGCCGTCGGCGCGCACGGGATCATGACGCTCAACGACTTCAAGGCGGAGGAAGGTGACCGGATCACCGGCGTCGCCTCCCTCCCCGTCACGCTCGGCCCCCGCCGCGCCGCTTTGGTGGCCTGCGGGGTGATGGCCGTCGCGCAGATCGCCGTGATCGGCTTCCTGATCGCTTGGGCCGCGCCCGTCTGGGCGCCGATCGCCATCGGCGCGCTCCTCCTCGCGCAGTTCTACGCGATGGTCCGGCTCGTCCGCGCGCCGCTGGCGCAATCCACCTGGTACAACGTGGTCGGCGTCCCGCTCTACGTCAGCGGGATGCTGGTCGCCGCATTCGCCCTCCGCTCAGTTGAGGTGATGTGATGACGCTTTCCTGGCTCGGCATTTTCCGTCTCGGCATCGTGCAGATGACGCTAGGCGCCATCGTGGTGCTGACGACCTCAACCCTGAACCGCCTTATGGTGGTGGAGCTCGCGCTGCCGGCGATCCTGCCCGGCCTTCTGGTCGGCCTTCACTATGGCGTGCAGCTGTCGCGGCCGAAATGGGGCTTCGTCTCCGACATGGCCGGTCTCAGGACGAAATGGATCGTGCGGGGCGTCGGCGTTCTCGCCCTCGGCGCGCTGATCGCAGCGGCGGGCGTCGTCGCCTTCCCGACCTCCTTCGCGCTGGGGCTGGCGATCAGCATTCTCGGCTATGTGATGATCGGCGTCGGCGTCGGCGCGGGCGGCACGTCGATGCTCGCCCTCCTCGCCTCCGCCACCGCGCCGCGCCGCCGGGCGGCGGCCGCCACGATCACCTGGATGATGATGATCTTCGGCATCGTGGTGACGGCCATCGCCTCCGGCGCCGCGCTCGATCCTTACTCGCCGGAACGCCTGATGGTCGTCGTGGCCGTGGTCGCTGGCGTCTCCTTCATCGCCGCCTGCCTCGCCACTTGGCGGATCGAGGCCGGCCTCGCCCCGCGCGAGGCGGAGGCCGCGCCCCCGCCCTTCTGGGACAGCCTGCGCGAGGTCTGGGCCGACGACCGGGCGCGCAACTTCACCATCTTCGTCTTCCTCTCCATGACCGCCTATTTCATGCAGGAGCTGATCCTGGAGCCCTACGCCGGGCTCGTCTTCGCCTTCACGCCGGGTCAGAGCACGTCGCTTTCCGGCGCGCAGAACGGCGGGGTCTTCATCGGCATGGCGCTGGTCGGGATCGCCGCGACCGGATTCCGCATCGGCGCGCTCCGCCACTGGGTCGTCCTCGGCTGCTTAGGCTCCGCCGCCGCGCTGGCCGCCGTCGCCGCAATGGGAGAAATCGGCGTCGGCGCGCCGCTCGTTCCGGCAGTCATGGCGCTCGGCTTCTTCAACGGCGTCTTCGCCGTAGCCGCCATCGGCTCGATGATGGCGCTGGCGGGCGAGGGACGCGAGCGGCGCGAGGGGACCCGCATGGGCCTCTGGGGCGCCGCGCAGGCAATCGCCGCCGGGTTCGGCGGGCTGGCGGGCGCCGCCGCCGCCGACGCCCTCCGCCTGATGATGACATCCGACGCCGCCGCTTTCGGCGCCGTCTTCCTCTTCGAAGCCGTCCTCTTCCTCGCCGCCGCGCTCATGGCGCTGAGGGTGATCGACATGAAATACGCGCCGCGCACCGGCAGTGCGGCGATGGTCCCGGGAGAATAGCCATGACTTATGACGTCGTCGTCGTCGGCGGAGGGCCTTCGGGCGCCACCGCAGCCGAACGCCTCGCCCATTGCGGCCGAAAGGTCGCGATGATCGACCGGGACGGGCGGATCAAGCCCTGCGGCGGCGCCGTGCCGCCGCGCCTGATCAAGGATTTCGAGATCCCCGACAGCCAGATCGTCGCCCGGATCAAGACCGCGCGCATGATCTCCCCCACCTCCCGCCAGGTCGATATCCCGATCGAGAACGGCTATGTCGGCATGGTCGACCGGGAGCATTTCGACGAGTTCCTCCGCCAGCGCGCCGTCGCGGCGGGGGCGGAGCGCTTCACCGGCTCTTTCAAGCGGATCGAACGGGACGCGGACGGCACCCATGTCGTCTTCCGCGACAAGGCGAGCCAGAATGAAGAGCGCCTGACAACCAAGCTGATCATCGGCGCCGACGGCGCGCGCTCCGACGTGGCGCGGGCGGAGGTGCCGGGGGGCGACGAGATCCCCTACGTCATCGCCTACCATGAGATCATCGAGGCGCCCGGAGCCGTGGGGTCTTACGACCCGGACCGCTGCGACGTGATCTACGATGGCAAGATCTCTCCGGACTTCTACGGCTGGGTCTTCCCGCACGGCGCGCAGGCCAGCGTTGGCATGGGCACCGGGATCGACGGGGTGGACCTGAAGGCGGCGACCAAGGATCTGCGCGAAGCCTCCGGCCTCACCGACTGCAAGACGATCCGCAAGGAGGGCGCCCCGATCCCGCTGAAGCCGCTGGACCGCTGGGACAATGGGCAGGACGTGCTGCTGGCGGGCGACGCCGCCGGGGTCGTGGCCCCCTCCTCAGGCGAAGGCATCTACTACGCCATGGTCGGCGGCCAGGTCGCGGCGGAGGCGACGGACGCCGCGCTCACCTCTGGCCGGATCGCGGACCTGCAGCTGGCGCGCAAGGCCTTCATGAAGGACCACAAGACGGTCTTCAAAGTGCTGGGCGCGATGCAGAACGCCTACTACCGTTCCGACGAGCGGCGGGAGCGGTTCGTCTCCCTCTGTCACGATATCGACGTGCAGCGGCTGACCTTCGAAGCCTATATGAACAAGGAGCTTGTGAAGGCCCGCCCGCTGGCGCATCTGAAGATCATGGTGAAGAACCTCGCCCATATCACCGGCATCGCGAAGCCGAACTGGACCTGAGATGACCGCCCCGATCATGATCCCCGCCTGGATCGACGGCGAGCTGACGCCGGTCGAGAAACTGGAGGCGCATCAGCGCGGCCTGCGGCACAAGGCGATCTCGGTCTTCCTGCTCGATGGCGACCGGACGCTGATCCAGAAACGGGCGGCAGGAAAATACCATACCCCCGGCCTCTGGGCGAACGCCTGCTGCACCCATCCGGACTGGAACGAGGCGAGCGACGCCTGCGCCGTAAGGCGGCTGCGCGAGGAGATCGGGCTGATCGGCGTTAGCCTTAAGTACGCAGATCAGGTCGAATATCGCGCCGATGTAGGCGGCGGGCTGATCGAGCATGAGGTCGTCGACATCTTCCGCGCCCGCGGCTCGATCGCCTCGACCCGCTTCGACCTCAATCCGGACGAAGTGGAGGCGGTGCGGTGGGTCCCGCTGGCCGAACTCGATCGCGAAATCGCTGAGACGCCGGAAGCGTTCACGCCGTGGCTCCGCATCTATATGGCGGAGCACCGGGAGCGGATTCTGGGCGAGCTGACCCCGGCCTGACGCCATGACCGGCGGCGGAGGGGCGGGCTCGTAGGAGCTCCCTCCGGGAGCCGCCTCCTCACCCGCGCCGAGCTGCGCCCGGCTTTGAGTATTTTTCGAAAGCGATGAGCAGGGTCAGGCCCGAAGGCTGACGACATTCGCGCCTTCGAGGGTCTGGAGGACCTTTTGCTCGATATGGTCGGGGCTGAGCCCCGCCTCGTGGTACATGGCGGCGGGGCTGTCCTGATTGATGAAGGTATCTGGCAGGGTCATCTGACGGACCTTTAGGCCGGTCTCCAGCGCGCCGACTTCCGCGAGGTGGGTCAGGACGCGGGCGCCGAAGCCGCCCTCCGCCCCGTGCTCCACCGTGATGATCGCGTCATGGGTTTCGGCCAGGCGTTCGACGAGGTCCGTATCCAAAGGTTTAACGAAGCGGGCGTCCGCCAGCGTCGGTTCAATCCCTTTAACGGCGAGCGCGCCGGCGGCCTGGCGGCAATCTTCCAGCGCGTCGCCGAGGGAGAGGAGCGCGACGCGCGACCCCTCCCGCACGATGCGGCCCTTGCCGATCTCAAGGGGCTCGGGCCGTTCAGGGATCGCGACGCCGACGCCGTTGCCGCGCGGATAGCGAAAGGCGCTTGGGCCGTCGTCATAGGCGGCGGCGGTGGCGACCATGCGCGCGAGTTCCGCCTCGTCGGCGGCGGCCATCAGCACCATGCCAGGCAGGTTGCCGAGATAGGAGATGTCGAAGGCGCCCGCATGGGTCGGGCCGTCGGCGCCCACCAGCCCCGCCCGATCCAGCGCGAAGCGGACGGGCAGCGATTGCAGCGCGACGTCGTGGACGATCTGGTCATAAGCGCGCTGCAGGAAGGTCGAGTAGATCGCCACGAAGGGCTTCAGCCCGCTCGCCGCCATGCCGGCGGCGAAAGTGACGCCATGCTGTTCGGCGATGCCCACATCGAAAACGCGGTCGGGGAAGCGCTCTTCCATGATGTTGACGCCGGTGCCCGAGGGCATGGCCGCTGTCACCGCGACGATGTTCGGATCGTCCGCCGCCAGTTTGGTCAGCGCCTCGCCGAAAACGGCGGTGTAGCTCGGCGCGTTCGCCTTCGCTTTCGACTGGGCGCCGGTCGCGACGTCGAATTTGGCGACGCCGTGATAGCAGTCCGCCGACGCCTCCGCCGGGGCGTAGCCCTTGCCCTTGGTCGTCACCGCGTGGATCAGCACCGGCCCCTTGGCCTGCACCTTTGCGGCGCGAAGGGCGGCGAGCAGCTGGTCCATGTCGTGCCCGTCGATCGGGCCGAAATATTCGAAGCCGAACTCCTCGAACATCGTCCCGCCGAAGGCGAGGCCGGTGGCCAGACGGCGCGCCCGCGCCATGCCTTCGCGCATCGGGCCGGGCAGGTTCGCCTCCACCGCTTCGCTGATCTCGCGCATGGCGGCGAAGGGCGCTTCGCGGCTGAGGCGGTTCAGGTAGCCGGACATGGCGCCTACGGGCGGGGCGATTGACATGTCGTTGTCGTTGAGGATCACGATCATGCGGCGGCCTTCCTGCCCCGCATGGTTCAGCGCCTCATAGGCCATGCCGCCGGTGATGGCGCCGTCGCCGATGACCGCGACCGCGTCCCCGGTCGGGCGGCCCATGTCGCGGCCCACCGTGAAGCCCATCGCCGCCGAAATGGAAGTTGAGGAATGCGCTGCGCCGAACGGGTCGTATTCGCTCTCCGCCCGTTTGGTGAAACCGGAGAGGCCCCCACCCTGGCGGAGGGTCTTCATCCGCGAGCGGCGCCCGGTGAGGATCTTATGGGGATAGCACTGGTGGCCGACGTCCCAGACGATCTTGTCGCGCGGCGTATCGAAGACGGCGTGGAGCGCGACGGAGATTTCGACGACGCCCAAAGACGAGCCGAGATGCCCCCCCGTGACCGACACCGCGTCGATCACCTCGTCCCGAACCTCGTCGGCGAGTTGTCGAAGTTCGGCGTCGGAAAAACCCTTCAGAGCCTGCGGCCCGGCGACGCGATCAAGAAGTTTCGACATCTGGCGCCCTTTCGGTTACGGTGTGATCCCGCGCGGGGGGGGACGTCCCGCGCGGGATCTGGACTTCGCTCCAATAGCGCCTTGCAGCGTGCGTAGGTCGGCTCGGCGGGCTGACCTCACTGCGCGGCTGAAGCTCAGCCCATCTCTACTCGCCGCTCACGGTGGCGAGTTCAGGCCAATCGACCAGCATCGGCGTGCCTTGCAGGGGCTTGTTGTAGCCCTTGTGGCAGGTCGCGCAGGCCGCTTTCGGCGCATCTCCGTTGATCGGACCAAGGCGGTGTTCGGGATAGGTCGGGCCGAGAGGAATGAGGTATTCGTCATTCATCTCCTGCACCATGCCGATGCCGATCTGGGCCGTGGCCCATTGCGGCGTCACCTGGTCGAAGTCGTAGAACGCGCGGCTGTTGTGGCAGAAGTTGCAGTTCACGTTCAGCGAGTTGGAGAAGTAGTTCATCAGCGAATAGGTCCGCTCGGTGTCCTGCCAGGTCGCGGTCCCTTCGTTGTCGACGCGCGGCTCGAGGTCATGGACGGCGATCAGTTCGCCATCGACCAGAAGCTTCTGCAGCGCATCGGACGGGAGCGAGGTGGACTGGCTGAGCGGCGTGACCCGGTTCTGGACCGCGCCCCATCCCTCCATCACCTCATTGGCGGGCATGACGTCGAACCAGATCTCGGAGGGCACGTTCTGGCCGCGGTGGCAGGTGTAGCAGTTCACCCCGACCTCCTGCACGTGCTCGCCCCAGTTCTCGTTGATGTTCTGGGTCATCTGGATCATGCGGCGGGAGACGACCTTGGTGTAGAGGTCGTCGGAGGCGAAGTTCCCCTCCTCCCCATGGCAGTAGGCGCAGCCCTGATCGGGGCTGACCCAGTTGGTCATCGCCAGCATGATGCGGTTGAAGTTCTCCTCATCCACATCGCCGAGGACCTGGACGTTCTCGTAAACGTCCTTCGCCAGGGGCGTGTCCGGCTCGACCTCATAAGGGGCTTCGTTCAGATCGAGATAGTCTTCGATCGTCGGATCGGGCGTCGCCATCTCCGACTTGAACTTGGTGACCGACATGCCCGTGCCGCGCGGCCCCGTCTGAACGGAGGCGGTGGCGTAGGGCTGGCCCCATGTGATCAGCATCACCGCGACGAAGATCGCTCCGCCGAGGGCGCCGATGAGGATCGCCGGCCCGAAGATGTCCTTCGGGTTCTCGGAGACCCATTTACCGTACCATCTTGGAAACATCTCATTCGCCTCCCGTGGTGTAGGCTTCGTAGCCGTAGGCGCCTTCGTATGGCGGGGCGAAGTGGTGCTCGACCGCCCAGAGATACCAGTTGTCGACGACGGTGCCGGTCAGAAGGATGCCGATGCCGCCGGTGATCGGCGTCAGGACGGCGAACCACCAGGCCCAGCGGTGAATCCCCTCCATCGTGGCGTTGAAGCCCATGGTCCAGCGCCAGAAGAGGGCGGCGCGCTCCGTCGCGGTGCCACGGTCGTAGATCTGCTCCAGCTCGCGGTCGCCGCCGAAGCGGGTGACGGCGAGGATGGTCGCGCCGTGCATCGCGAAGAGCAGGACCGAGCCGTAAAGGAACACGATCGAAAGCGCGTGGAACGGGTTGTAGTAGAGGTTGCCGTAGCGGATCGAGAACGCGGTGGTCCAATCCAGATGCGGGAAGATGCCGTAAGGCACCATCTCCGACCACGAGCCCATCAGGAGCGGCCGGAAGAGGCCGAGCACCAGGAAGAGCCAGATCGCGGCCCCGAAGGCCCAGAAGACGTGCTTGCCCATCCTGTGGTGCTTCGCGAGAAGCCACGCCCTGATCCACCATGTCATGACGGAGATCAGGAGGAAGAGCGACGCGATCATGTACCAGCCGCCATCGTGCAGCGGCGGCATCCGAAGCCCGTATTCCGGGCTCGGCGGCTCAAGCGCCAGCCAGAAGAGCTGCCGGAGGAACTCCGGGATCGACCAGCCGACCTGCGCCAGCATGTGAAGGCCGATGATGTTCAGCGCCAGAATGCCGGTGGCGATCGAGACGAGGCCGGTCCAGCCGATCAGCGCCGGGCCGAGCTGGGCGTTGCCGAAGAAGCCGATCAGGGTGGAGAAGCCGGCCCGCGGGACGCGCTCCCGCTCCAGCGTGCCTTCGTCGTCCATGCCCCATTCGGGCGGGCCCTGGACCTGAACCTGGGTGAAGATGTTCTGATATTCTAAGGGCATGGCTCAGTTCCCTCCCTGGTCGGGCCAGATCGGCAGCTCGAGCCACCAGTTCCACCATTCGGGCCAGCCTTCGGTCCACACGGGGCCGGAGATGACGATGCAGACGGCGGACCAGAAGCCGGCGTTCAGCGCGAGGAGGAGGCCGACGCGGTGAATGCCCAGCGGGCCGACGGAATAGCCGATGAAATCGCGGAAGAACGTATCTTCATGCTCCGGCGAGCGGACCTCGTATCCCGGTTCCGGATTGGCGGCGGAGAGGATGAGCGAGCCATGCAGCGCCAGCGCCAGCGTCGTGGTGAAGAAGAACGTCACCGCGATCATGTGGGCCGGGTTGTAATGGAAGTGCAGATAGGCGTAGCCAGTGTTCGACACCCAGTCCAAATGGCTGAAGATGCCGTATGGGAACCCGTGTCCCCATGCGCCCATCAGAAGCGGGCGGAAGATCACCAGCGTCACATAAGCGAAGATCGCCATGCCGAAAGCGAAGGGCACATGGTACCCCATGCCGAGCTTGCGGCAGATCTCCACCTCTCTCAGCGCCCAGCTGATGAAGGCGCCGGTGGCGCAGATCGTGATGATCTGCCAGAGGCCGCCCTCCAAGAGGGGCGCGAGGCCGAGGCCGTATTTTAGGTCGGGCGGCGCGATGTTGATCAGCCAAGGGTTCCATGTCCCCTGCTGGGAGGCGCCCCAGAAGATCAGGACAGTGCCGAGAAGCGCGAAGAAGGCCGTCGTGACGCCGAAGAAGCCGACGTAGAAGGGCCCGACCCAGAAGTCGAACAGATCTCCGCCGATCAGCGTGCCGCCTCTCACGCGATATTTTCGTTCAAAGTTCAGTAGCGCCATGTCGCTAGCTCCACCGCCCGGCTCGCACTTTCGGCGCGCGCAGACGTTTATCGTTGCTTCGGTCGTCACGGGCGGCGGTGTGAACGGCCGCCCGCGACAGGTTCATGGCAACCGGTTCGGACCCGGCGCGAAAGCTTAGGCGTCAGCCGCCGGCAGCCTTCGACGCCGCAATCTCAAACCAGTTGAAGTGGTCCGTGCTGAGCAGGACGAGGTGAATCATCGCCGCCAGCAGGAAGAGGAAGACGCCCTGCGCCACGAAAACGCGACGCGGGTCGAAGACCAGCCAGATCTTGTAGAAATTGCTCATCTATCGATCTCCCTCAGAACCACGGGCGCCAGATGAACACGGCGATATGGGCGAGGACGGCGATTAGCGAAAACAGCCAAAGCCCGCTCATATAAACCGAGTGCAGTTCCTGCGCCTGGTCGTCGGTTAGTCCTGTGAAGGACAGACCGCTTTGATCAGCCATAGACTTTCCTCCGGATTGTCAGACTGACGCCGCGCCACCCCGCGGCTGGGCCCGAACGACCGCATGTCGTCCGGGAAAGTCGCCCCCACCGCGTGAGCGGCGGGGACATTCGGTCGTCCCCCACTCCTCCGTTGCCTAGACGGAGGAGAAGATCTGCGGCGTGATCCGCCAGGCCGTGGCCCAGGCGTCGCCGATAAACCATCGCTGCTCGCCTTCGCCGCCGCCGATGGGCAGGACGAGGCGCAGGAAGCCCTTGACCGCCGCGATCGGCAGCAGGACGAGGAAAACGAGGCTGAAGTAGAGCCAGAATTCCGTGGGAACCTGACGGTCTGCTTGCTTGGCGCGCATGGCGGTTGCCTCCTTTGCGTCGCTCATGATCTCGCCCCTCCCAGGTGGGCGAGTTCCTCAACCCCGACCTCTTCCGATCCGGCGGCGAGCGCGGCGCTTTCAGCGGCGTCGCGCAGGGCCTTGGCGGCGGAGATGCGGGTGAGAACCGGGTGTTCCGCGACCAGCTCGTCCAGCCGCGCCTGAGCGGCGGCGGACCAGGGCAGGTCGCGTTTCAATGTCGTGGGCGTCGCCGCCGCGCTGTCCAGCTCCGAGCCGAGCGGCAGGATGTGGAAGAGCGCATCGAAGAGGCTGTTGCAAACCTCTTGCAAGAGATACGTCGCGCCGGCGTAGCCCATGAAGGGCGTGCCGGTGGCGCGCCGGATCGCGGCGCCGGGGAAGCTGGCGGGAATGAACGTCGGGCGCGGCCCGTGGCCCGCCGACATCTCCGCCAGATACATCTTCTCGTTGATCGACCCGAGCATGACGAGCGGGCGCTTGGCGTGGGTCAGCTCCCGCACCTTGTCGTTGTCGGTCTTCTTGCCCGCCACCCGCGACGTCGCGAAGGCGCAAGGGAGGCCCAGTTCGTCCTCAAGGTAGTGGCGGATGCCGCGCGCGTAGGTCTCGTTCGCGACGATGGCGAAGGATGCGGTCGCGAAGAAATCCTGCGTGACGGAGCGCCAGAGGTCCCAGACCGGCTTGATCGTCGAATGCTTCTCGCGCTCGATGAAGGGCTCGGGATCGAGCTCCAGCATCTCGCCGAGCTTGCGGAGGAACTTGGTGGTCGAATCGATCCCGACCGGCGCCTGCAGATACGGCTTACCGAGACGTTCGGCGAGGTTCCGCCCGAACTCCCGATACATCACCACGTTCGCTTCGGCGTTCACGAGGTTCCGCATCTCAGCCAGATGCGCGCCCATGGGCATGACCATGTTCACTTCGGCGCCGATGCCTTCGATCAGCCGCCGGATCTCGGCGAGGTCGGAGGGCATGTTGAAGACGCCGTACATCGGACCGAGGATGTTGACGCGGGGCTTCTGCCCCTCCGCCAGCGGCCTGGTCTTCGGCATCCGGCCCTTGGTGCAGCCGAACTCGTCGAAGATCCACGACATGGCGCGGTCCGCCGCCTCCCACTGATCCTCGTCGATCGTGCGGGGGAGGAAGCGCTGAATGTTGGTTCCGGCGGGCGTGACGCCGCCGCCGATCATCTCCGCGATGGAGCCGGTGACCACGACCGCGGGCAGCGCCGGGTCGAGCGTCTTCCAGGCGCGTTTCATCGCGCCTTCGGTGCCGTCGCGCCCAAGTTCCTCTTCGCCGAGGCCGGTGGTCACGATGGGTAATTCATGCGGCGGCAGGGCGTCAGTGTAATGAAGAACCGACGTCACCGGCAGGTTCTCACACCCGACCGGGCCGTCGATGACGACCTGAAGACCCTTCACGGCGCAGAAGGCGTAAACCGCGCCCCAATAGCCGCCCGCGCGATCATGATCCTGAACCAGCATCAGATCATCTCCTCCGCTTTCGCGGCGCGGGCCTGCTTCTCCAGCTTCTTCTGACGCTGGGCGCGGAAGTTCGGCTGGAGGTTCGGCGCGCCTTCCCAGACGCCGGCCGTATCCTTTTCGCCGACGCCCTCGAAGAAAGCCTTCATGGAGGACATGCGATCCTTGTTGCCCATCGCGCCGAGGATGACGGGCGCGAGGCCCCCGGCCCCGGCGGGCCCCATCAGCGGGCGGGCGGAGATGAGGTTGGTGTAGTAGAGCGAGGGGATCCCCAGCTCCTTCCCCTTCTGCACCACCGGCGTCGTGCCGATGGCGAGGTCGGGCTTCACCGCCTCCATCGCCGCCAGATCGTCTTCGAGGGAGGCGCGGTATTTCACCTTCACGCCCTTCGCCTCCAGCCATTCGCGGTCGGAAGCGCTCATCGCCGTCTTGTGGCAGGCGGTGCCGACGTAAGGAACATCGGCGCCCGCTTCGATCAGCAGGCGGGCGACCAACAGCTCCGAGCCTTCATAGCCCGATAGCGTGATGGTCCCTTTTATGGGCGTGGCGGCCAGCGTAGCTTTGATTGCGGGTAGGAACGCATTCTGCGCGGCCGCCACGCGATCGGACGAGGCGCCATGCGCCGCGCCGATATTCTTCAGCCAGTCCGCCGTGCCGTCGTAGCCGACGGGCGCGGAGCCGACGATCGGCCGCCCGGCCGCTTCGAACTCGCGCATGGCGGAGGAATAGAAAGGATGGATCGCCGCGACGACGGAACTGTCGAGCGCCGCGTAGAGCTCCCGCCATTCGCGGCAGGGAACGACTGGGCCAGCCGCCAGCCCAAGCGGGTCGAGCATCTGGCCGAGGATCACCGGATCCGCCGGAAACATCTCGCCCAGCATCGCCACCGTCGGACGATCAGACTTGCCGCCGACCGGCGCGGGCACGGGGCCCGCCTGAACTTCCTTGCGGGCGTAGGCGAGCATGGCGCCCGCGAGGACGTCCTTCGCCTCCGCATGGGTCGGCACGCCAAAGCCCGGCACGTCGATGCCGATGATCCGCACGCCGTCGATCTCATCGGGGAGAAGACGGAGCGGCACGCCCGAAGCGGTCGGCACGCAGAGGTTCGTCACGACGATGGCGTCGTATTTGTCAGGGTCCGCCATCTGATAAACGCTTTCGCGGATGTCTTCGAAGAGCTTGCCGGTGACCAGCGTCTCCGAATTGAACGGAACGTAACCGACTGAGCGGCGCGCGCCGTAGAAATGGCTCACGAAGGTCAGGCCGTAGACACAGCAGGCGGAGCCCGAAAGAACCGTGCCGACCCGGCGCATCCGCAGACCGACGCGAAGCGATCCGAAGGCCGGGCACATTGATTGAGGCTTGTCATGCGGTCCCGTCGGATAGTCCGCCGCGAACTTGTCGAGCATGTCGGAACCGCCAGCGGCGCGTGCGGCGGCCTCCATCGCGTCGGCGCCCGCATGGCAGCCGAGCCCGTCGCCCGCCGCCGGATCGACGGCGAGATCGGACGCGAGGTTCGGCGCCGCCGTCTCAATATCCCGGACGGCTTCATCCATCGCGATGACCATTCAGATGGGGACATCCCGATAGGGAGACCACCGCCGCCGTCGCCTTGCGCGAGGCGAGGCGCGCGCGTTCCCGCGCGACCGCGCTGAGGACCATCGCCTCATTGGCGAGCACGCTCGCCCGGTGGGCCTCGCACGTCACGGCTTCAAGGCGCTTGTTCAGGTCGCTGAGGGCGTCGAGATCAAACATCGTCGTAAATAACCTCCAGGCTCTCGCGCGGCCTGGCGTTAGCGCCGCGCATGTCCTCATCCGTCGCCGGGGTCAGCTGGAAGTCAGCGCCCGTTTCTTCGGCGGAGAAAAGGTCGAGAAGACCGTCTTGCGTCAGCGGCGTCGGGTGGCCCGGAGGCGCGGCGGCGACTTCATCGCCGAGCGCGGCGAACAACTCGCCCCACTCGCTCTCCATCGTGCCCACGATTTGGTAGTTGGCCGATTTCCGGCGAAGATCTTCGTTCTGCGGGATCGCGGCGAGGATCGGGATATCGACCTGCTCCGCGAAGGCCGCCGCCTCGCCCGTGCCGTCGTCCTTGTTGATGACGAGGCCCGCGACGCCGACATTGCCGCCCATCTTGCGGAAGTATTCGACCGCGGAGCAGACGTTGTTGGCGACGTAAAGCGACTGAAGGTCGTTCGAAGCGACCAGGATCACCTTCTGCGCCATGTCTCGCGCGATCGGCAGGCCGAAGCCGCCGCAAACGACGTCGCCGAGGAAATCCAGGAGGACGTAGTCGAAATCCCAGTCATGGAACCCGAGCTTCTCCAGAAGCTCGAACCCGTGAATGATCCCGCGTCCGCCGCAACCGCGCCCGACTTCGGGGCCGCCGAGCTCCATCGCGTAGACGCCGCCCCGCTTGAAGCAGACGTCGCCGATGGCGACTTCCTCGCCCGCCAGCTTCTTGCGGGTGGAGGTCTCGATGATCGTCGGGCAGGCCTTGCCGCCGAAGAGAAGGCTCGTCGTGTCGGACTTCGGATCGCAGCCGATCAGGAGGACGCGCTTGCCCTGCTCCGCCATGATGTGGCTGAGGTTCGCGAGCGTGAAGGACTTGCCGATGCCGCCCTTGCCGTAGATCGCGATGATCTGGGTCTTGGACGTCGGCTCCTCATGGGGAATTTCCAGCGTCGGCTCTTCCGCCGCTTCCTGCCGAAGCCGGGCGTCGTAGTCGTCTTTCAGGTTCGGTACGTCGAGGCTCATGCGATCCCCCTCCAGTCGAGGCACATTTTCAGGCAGGCGCTGTCGGTGAAGGCGGTCTCGTAGGCCGCCGGAGCCTCCGCCGCCTTCGCGTGATGGGTGATGAGACCGTCGAGCGACAGCGCGCCGCTTTCGATCAATTCGCGGGTGGCGCTGAGGTCGCTCGCGTCCCATTCCGCCGCGATGCGGATGCGCGCCTCCTTCATGAAGGCGGGCGGGAAGGCGAAGCTGATCGGCGCCGCGTAAAACCCGGCGAGGACGATCTCGCCGCCCTTCACGATCCGGCCCATGACCTGATCGAGGATCTTGCTATCGCCCGTCGCGTCGTAAACGCAGGCGTAATCGCGCCGCTCGTCCGCCTCGGGCGTCGTGACGCGATAGCCCTCGCCGCCCGAACGCCGCGCGGGGTCGATTTCCCAAACCGTCGGTGGGCGCGATCCGGCGAGGATGGTGAGTCGCGCCAACAGGCGCCCCATGACCCCGTGGCCGATGATCAGATCCGGGGGCGTATTGCCGAGCCCCGCAAGCGCGTGGCGCGCGGTGGCGGCGAGCGCCAGAAGCGCGCCGCGCTCATCCACGCCGCGGTCGATCCGGGCGAGGCGCGCGGCCTTGGTGACAAGGCGTTTGGAGGCGCCGCCGAAAAGGCCCTTCGCCTCGCGATAGCACGCGGCGCCGGGGGCGAAGACGAAGTCGCCCGCCTTGTAACCCGTTGATTTCGCTGCTTCGACGACTTCGCCGACCGCCTCGTAGCCGGGCACGAGCGGATAGCCCATGCCGGGAAACGGCGGCATCTCGCCGGTCCAAAACAGCTTCTCCGTGCCGGTGGAGATGCTGGAATGGGCGATCTCGACGACGACGTCCTCCGCCGTCGGCGGCTCGAGCGTCAGGCCGCCGAGAGAGAGATCTCGCGCGCCTTTGAGAATGATCGCTTGGGTGTCCATCGGGCCCGCCGGCCTCCCCCGTTTGCACTTCACGTCACGACAGCCTGTCGCAGCGAATGTCAGGATAAGCTTACGTGTAAATGTGTCAACCTAAATAGACAGTCTGCGGTCCGTCTAATTCGGCTTGCGTCCCATGACGGCCGTCGTGACGTAGGCTCGCGCGCCGTCGCCCTGCGTCACATCGGAGAAACCGGCCTCCGCCATCAGCGCGCCGATCCGCGCGGCGGACCGGACCCGCCCGGTTTTCATCGCGAGGCAGTAGAGCGCGAAGTAGACATCACCGAATCGATGCGGGGCGTCGCCGCCGCCCATCGGCTCGGAGACCAGCAGGTGACCGCCCGGCGGCAGCGCCTCATAGACCCGCGAAAGCAAGCCGCGCACCGTCTCGTCCTCATGGTCGTAGAGCACGCGGATCAGGCTGATCGCGTCGGCGCCCGTCGCCGGGATCGCCGTGCGGAAATCGGCGCCCACCGCGTCGGCGCGATCCGACAGGCCTTCGCGGGAGAACCGCGCCCTAGCCCGCTCCGCCACCGGGGGCAGATCGCAGGCGGTAAGGCGCATGGCGGGATAAGCTTCGCCGACCTTCGCCGCGAAGGCCCCATCGCCGCCGCCGACGTCCATCAGGTGCTTAACGCCGGTAAGCGAGACGGCGGCCAGCGTGTCCGCCGCAACCATCGCCTGGCTGTTCGCCATCAGGTTGGAATAGCGCGCAGCAGCCTCCGGATCCTCCGCCGCGCCGGCGCCGAAGACGTAGGGCCAGTATTGAGAGAGGCGCGTGTCCACCTCCCCCCGCAGGATCGCGGTCGGGTCCGAGAGGTCTGCGTAGAGCTCGCGGTGATGCAGGACGAGATCGATCAGCCCCGGCGCGCCCAAAAAGGCCGCGCCGAGACGGGAGAGGCCATAGTCGCCCCCTACCCTCTCCATCAGCCCAAGCCCGACACCGCCGTCGGCGAGAAGGCGCGCGCGATCTTCCGGCAGCTCCATGATCCGCGCGAGGGCGGGGAGGGCCAAGTCCCGCTCCGCCAGCGCCTGTAGCGCGCCGCGTTCGGTGAGGGCGTAAAGCGTCTGGGTGTAGGTGAACCCGGCGATCAGATCGAAAAGGCGCTCGCCGTCCTTCTTCGCCATCTGCTTCGCGACGGGCCATTTCTGCGCCTGCGCCTGAAAGTCGGCGGACCCCGCAAGCCTGTTGCGGAACCGACGCCAAGCGCCGCGCAACCCGCCGCCAGACTGGCGGGCGGGCGGACCGGTCTCTGCGATGCTCATTAGACTTTAGCGGGGGTCGGCAGGATCGGCGTCAGCTTCTCCGCCGTGTAGCGCACCATCTGGCAAAGCGCCGCCTCGCCGGGGCAGGACGGGATGGAGGCGATGGCGCCTGAAAGCGCGTCCTCCAGATGCTTGATGGCTCCCTCGACCCCGCGCTCCGCGACCGCGTTCGGGCGATCGTGGACGGCGTCCTGGCCGACCGGCTTGCCGAGCTCTTCTTCGGTCTTCAGCGCGTCCGAAAGATCGTCCGCGATCTGGAACGCCTCCCCGATCCGCGCGCCGAGATCGCCCCACTGATCCGGGTCATGCCCGGCGGCGGCGGCCCCCATGGCGGAGGCCGCGATGAAAAGCGCGCCGGTCTTGGCCCGGTGATAGGCGTCGAGATCGACACTGGCTTCACTCTCCCACGCCTGCCCCGCGCAGATGCCGTGCGGCGAGCCGGAGGCTTTGGAGAGAAGCCGGATGAGCTTAACGCCCCGGTCGGGATGCGCCTCCGCCGCTTCAGCCATCACGTCGAAGGCCTGGATGATGAGCGTATCGCCGGTCAGAAGCGCCAAAGGCTCGCTGAACGCCTTGTGGACGGAGGGCTTGCCGCGCCGCGTATCCGCGTCGTCGAAACAGGGCATGTCGTCATGGACGAGAGAGGCGCAGTGGATCATCTCCAGCGCCGCCGCCGAAGCGTCTGAAAGTTCAGGCCGGTCGTCGCCGCAGGCCATCGCGACGGAAAGAAGGATCGTCGGCCGGATGCGCGCCCCGCCGGGCTTCACCGCATATTCCAGCGCCGCGCCGAGTTTCGGAGGCGCCGAAAGCTCGGGCGACCGCCGCGCGGACCTCAGAGCTGCGTCGATGCGCGCTTCGATGCGGGTCTTCATGGGCGTCTCCCGGTGCCGATAGATGACTGTCAACTCTGCTTGACGGTCTTTCTGTAACTTATACTGTGCAGTCTATGTCGAAACTGTCAACCAAGTTAGACACATGAGGGATGGCCGCGCGCATCATGTGATCGTCGTCGGCGCCGGCCTCGGCGGCCTCGCCGCGACCATGGCGCTGGCCGCTGACGGCGTGCGCGTCACGCTTCTGGAGCGCGCGGCGGCGGTCGGCGGCAAGGCCCGCGCCCTGCCCAGCGCGGCGGGGCCGGTGAACGCGGGACCGACTGTCCTGACCATGCGCCATGTGTTCGAGGACGTCTTCCGCCGCACGGGCGCGGACCTCGCCGACTACGCGACGCTCCATCGCGAGCATCTTCTGGCGCGCCACTGGTGGCCAGACGGCTCCTCCCTCGACCTCTTCTCCGACCGCGCAGAAAGCGCAGCTGCGATTCGGGGCGCGATGGGCGGGCGCGCGGCGAAGGAGTTCGGGAAATTCGCGGCGAACGCGGAGAAACTCTACGCCGCCTTTCAGGCCCCGATCATCGAAGCCGCCGCGCCAAGCTACAAGGCGATGGTGGGGCATGTCGCTCTCCGCCCCTGGCTCGCGCCGCTGATCGCGCCGGGCAAGACTTTCGCCGGACTTCTGGACAAAATCTTCTCCGACCCGCGCCTCCGTCAGCTTTTCGGACGTTACGCCACCTATGTCGGCGGATCGCCCCTTCGCTCCCCCGCCATCCTCCAACTGATCTGGCGGGCGGAAGAGAGCGGCGTCTGGCGCGTCGACGGGGGGATGGCCGGATTGGCGGCGGCGATGGCGATGCGGGCGCGGGAGATCGGCGCGGAGATCGTCTGCGACGCCCATGTGGACCGCATCGTCTCCGGACCCCGCCTCGCCGTCGTCCTGAAAGGCGGAGAGCGGGTCGAAGGCGACGCCGTCGTCCATGCGGGCGATCCGACGGCGCTCATCAAGGGGATGCTCGGCCCGGACGCCTCGCGCGCCGTCCTGCGCGAGGCGGTCCAGCCGCGAAGCCTCTCCGCCAATGTCTGGGCGTTCGCCGCGACCCCGTCGGGGCGCGACCTCGCCCATCACAACGTCTTTTTCGCCGCCGAGCCCAACAGCGAGTTCCGCGCCATCGCCGCCGGCCGCCCGCCCGAAGACTCCACGCTCTACATCTGCGCGCAGGATCGCGGCGGGCCTGAGGCGCCGCCGCTCCTCGAACGCTTCGAGATGATCGCCAACGCAGCGCCGGCTCAGACCGCGACCCCGCCAAGCCAAGAGGAGAAAGCCCGATGTCAGACGCGAGCCTTCACCGCGCTCAACCGAATGGGCCTGACTTTCTCGCCAGAACCAGAGCTGACGGCGCTGACGACGCCGCCGGAGTTCGCGGCGCTCTTCCCCGGATCGGAAGGATCCCTTTACGGGCTGAGCCCCGAGGACATGAACGCGACGTTCAGGCGCCCGACGGCGCGGTCAGCGATCCCGGGGCTCTATCTCGCGGGGGGCGGGGTCCATCCGGGGCCGGGGGCGCCGATGGCGACGCTCTCCGGCTTGCGCGCGGCCGAGACGATCGGGCGGGACCTTGCTTCGACCTCTCCGTCCCGCCGGACGGTTACGCCTGGTGGTATGTAGACGGGGTATCGGAGGACGGGAAACGGGCGATCTCGATCATCGCCTTCATCGGCTCCGTCTTCTCGCCCTGGTATCGCTGGTCGGGCCGAAAGGACCCGGCGAACCACTGCTGCATCAACGTCGTCACCTACGGCCCCGGCGGGCGCTGGACGATGACGGATCGCGGGCGGGAGGCGCTGTCGCTCACCCGCGATACGATGCGCGTGGGGCCGAGCGGACTGAAATGGACGGGCGACGAGCTGGTGATCGACTTCGCGGAACGCACCACGCCCCATATCGGCACGCTCGCGGGCGAGGTGAGGATCAGGCCGAGCGCGATCACCGACCGCGAAGTCGCGATGACCGAAGACGGCGCCCATGTCTGGCGGCCCTTCGCGCCGGTTTCCGACATCGAGGTGAACATCGACCGCCCCGGCTGGCGCTGGTCCGGCCACGGTTACTTCGACGCGAATTTCGGGATCAGGGCGCTGGAGGCGGATTTCAGCTACTGGAGCTGGGGCCGCTACCCGACGCGCGCAGGGGCCGCCTGTTTCTACGACGCGATCCCGCGCGGCGGCCCCAAAACCTCCGCCGCGCTCTCCTTCGCCCCCGACGGGTCGGTGTCGGAGATCGAGGCGCCGCCCCTCACCCCCGTTCGCCGCTCCCCCTGGCTGGTGAAGCGGGAGACGCGGGCGGATGCCGGCTACAAGCCCCATCAGGTGCTCGCGATGCTGGACGCGCCCTTCTACAATCGCGCCGTCCTCCGCTCGAAAATCCATGGGGAGGAAACGGCTGGCGTGTGCGAAGCCATCGATTTCGACAAGTTCGCCAGCCCCCTTCTGAAACCGATGCTCGCCGTCCGCGTGCCGCGACGAGCGCGCTGGCGCAGCTGAACGTCGGCTCGCGATACAGACGAAAAAACGGGATCGCCCTTCAAGGCGACCCCGCTTTAGATTTGGCGATCAGCTGGGGCACCGCTCCACCCCTGAAGCTCCTCCCAGCATGTCGCCGAGACCTCGCCGCACCGCCCCACCCCAGAAGCTCCGGCGCTGTCTCGTTAACTAAATTGCAAGCTCGCTGCCAAATCGATTGCCGCCTCAATCGACCCTAACTCCCTGAAATTCCTCAGCTAAAAAGTTGCTCTCACAAGCATCCAACGAAAACGGGCGACCACTCCGAAACGACCTGGTTCAAAATGAAACGCGCTGTCGGCGGGCGGCGCGGGCCGCGTCAGATGTCGCCGAAATCCCCGCCGCGCCCCTTGCCCCCAGCGAACCGCGCCGCGCCTTCGACGCCATGCGCGATCACCTGATCGCGCCCCCGCGCCCATTCGTCCGCCAGCGCTTCGCGCCCGCTCATCCCCCATTGCGCGCGGGCGGAGGCGCGATCCGCCAGCATCGTGCCGCGCGGGAAGCGGGCGATCTCATGGGCGAGGGCCTCCGCCTTGGCCCGCGCCTCGCCGGTGGGAACGACGTATTCGCAAAGGCCGATGGACAAGCACTCCTCCGCCTCCACCTTGCGCCCCGTCAGGATCAGGTCCATCGCCCGCCCCTGCCCCACGAGGCGCGGCAAGCGGTGCGTCCCGCCGTCGATCAGGGGCACGCCCCAGCGGCGGCAATAGACGCCCATATAGGCGTCCGCCTCCATCACCCGCATGTCGCACCACATGGCGAGCTCCATGCCCCCCGCCACGGCCGGCCCGGCGACGGCGGCGATGACGGGTTTCGAAAGCTCCATCCGCGACGGCCCCATCGGCCCCTGCCCCGGCTCGTCTTCGGCGGTGAAGTCGAGGGTGGAGACGACGCCGTCGCCCAGCGTCGCCGCCCGCTTCAGGTCATAGCCCGCGCAAAACGCCCCGCCCTCCCCCCAGAAGACGGCGACCGTCGCCTTCTCATCCGCGTCGAAGGCGAGAAAGGCCTCGTAGAGCGCCACCGCGCTCTCCGGGTTCATCGCGTTGCGCGCTTCGGGGCGGGACAGGATTACGGTCCAGACCGGACCGTCTTTTTCGATGTGAACGGATTTCATCGGGGCCTCCCTCTTTGTTCAGGAACGGACGGCGCCCGGCGCCGCTTGGCAAGGGCTTTACCCGGCGCCGTCGCCTCCCTTACATCGCGGCGACGCGCAGTGGAGGATACGAAATGCCCAACCCGCTCTACGATCGGCTCTTCGGCGCCCATGAAGGCTCGGACCGCGATTTCCTGATCCTCGCCGACGGGCGGACGGTCTCCTACGACGCCTTCCTCCGCCTCGCCGCGCGCTTCGCCAACGCCATCGTCGCGGCGGGCGTGAAACCAGGCGACCGCCTCGCCGTCCAGATCGCCAAATCCCCCGAAGCGCTCGCCGTCTACGCCGCCTGCGCCGCCGCCGGGGTGATCTTCCTGCCGCTCAACACCGCCTACACCGCCGCCGAGGTCAGCTATTTCGTGGAGAACGCGGAAGCGAAACTCCTCCTCTGCGACGGCGGGGCCGAAGACGCCTTGAAACCAGTCGCCGCGGCGGCGGGCGCCCAGCTGATGACGCTGAACGCAGACGGCTCCGGCTCCTTCGCCTCCCTCGCCGCAGGTCAGCCCGACCGCTTCGATCCGGTGGACCGCAGCGACGACGACCTCGCGGCCTTCCTCTACACCTCCGGCACCACGGGCCGCTCCAAGGGGGCGATGCTGACGCAGGCGAACCTCCTCTCGAACGCCGAGACGCTGAAGGATTACTGGCGCTTCACTGGCGAGGACGTCCTCCTCCACGCCCTGCCGATCTTCCACACCCACGGGCTTTTCGTCGCCACCAACATCATGGCGCTGGCGGGCGGGGCGATGATCTTCCTCCCCAAGCTCGACGTCGACCGAATGATCGCGCTGATGCCGGAGGCGACGTCGATGATGGGCGTGCCGACCTTCTACACCCGCCTTCTGGACGACGCGCGGTTCACGAAGGACCTGACCACCCACATGCGCCTCTTCGTCTCCGGCTCCGCGCCCCTTTTGGCGGAGACCCACAAGGCGTTCGAGGCGCGCACCGGCCACCGCATCCTTGAGCGCTACGGGATGACGGAAACGAACATGAACACATCCAACCCCTACGAGGGCGAGCGCCGCGCGGGCACCGTCGGCTTCCCGCTCCCCGGCGTGGAGTTGAAGGTTACAGATCCCGAAACCGGCGCCGATCTGCCGCAAGGCGAGGTCGGGATGGTCGAGGTGCGCGGCCCGAACGTCTTCAAAGGCTATTGGCGGATGCCGGAGAAAACGGCGGAGGAGCTGCGGGAGACCGGCTTCTTCATCACTGGCGATCTCGGCCTGATCGACGATCGGGGCTACGTGCAGATCGTCGGGCGCGGCAAGGACCTGATCATCTCAGGCGGCTACAACATCTACCCCAAGGAGGTGGAGTTGGCGCTGGACGAACAGCCGGGCGTTCTGGAGAGCGCGGTGATCGGCGTCCCCCATCCCGATTTCGGCGAAAGCCCCGTGGGCGTGATCGTGGCTGAGGCCGGGGCGAACCCGGACCTGAAAGCAATCGAAGCCGCCCTCGGCGAAACCCTCGCGCGGTTCAAGCAGCCCAAACACCTGACGCTGGTCGAGGAGCTGCCCCGCAACACGATGGGCAAGGTGCAGAAGAACGTGCTGCGCGATCAGTTCGCGGGTCTCTTCACCGGCTGAACCGCGCCGCCAGCTCCACATGGGGCGACCAGCGGAACTGGTCGACCGGCAGAACCCAGTCGAGGCGGTATCCCCCATCGATCAGCGCCCGCGCATCCCGCGCGAAGGTCGCCGGGTTGCAGGAAATCGCGGCGATGACGGGCGGCCCGCCCTTCGCGATCTCCGCCGTCTGCGCGGCCGCCCCGGCGCGCGGCGGGTCGATGACGATCCCGTCGAATGATCTCAACTCCTCCGCCAGCAACGGGCGGCGGAAGAGATCTCGCGCCTCCGTCGTGATCCGCTTGAGACCGCTCGCCTTGTTGGCGCCCGCCGTCAGCGCGGAGAGGAGGGATTTGTCCCCCTCCACGCCATGAACCTCCGCCCGGTCCGCCAGCGGGATGGAAAACGTCCCGCACCCCGCGAAGAGATCGGCGATGCGCTTGGCGTCACCCAGAGCCTCCCGCGCGGCGGAGAGCAGCGCCGCCTCCCCCTCCGCCGTCGCCTGCAAGAACCCGCCCGGCGGCGGAACGACCCGCGCCTCCCCGAAGGCCAGCGCGGGCGGGCGGCGCATGGCGAGCACCTCGCCCTCCCATGTCAGCCGCGCCAGATCATGCGCCTCCGCCAGCGCCGTCATCTGAACGAGCGCCCGCCCCTCCAGCGCCTTGCCGCCCTCCAGCGCCAGATCGACGCCGCCTTCCGTCATCGTCGCCGTCGCCCGCAGCGCACCCTTGCGGGAGGCGCCGATCAGCGCCGCATCCCTGACGGCCGCCGTCGCCGCCATCAGCGCGGGGTGGATCACATGGCATTCCGCGATCTCGACGATCTCGTCGCTCCGCCGCCCGTGAAACCCGACGATCGCGCCCTTCTTGGTCCGCCGCGCCGCGAATGTCGCCCGGCGACGGGAGCGGGCGGGCGATGTCGCCGTCTCCCGGATCTCCACCCCGCCGATCCCCTGCGAGGCGAGCGCCGCAGCCGCCTGATCCCGCTTCCACGCCGCGACGAACGGATCAGCGGCGTGCTGCAGGGCGCAGCCGCCGCAGGTCCTGAAATGCCGACAGGGGGCGGAGACCCGATCGGAGGAGGGCGAGACGATCTTCGGCGCCGCGATCCGCCCCTCCTGGGCCTCTCCCGCAACTTCCTCGCCGGGCAGCGCGAAGGGCGCGAAGAGCCCCTCCGCGCTCACCCCGTCCCCCTGCGCGCCGAGACGCTCGATGCGGTAGCTGGTCATGGCGGCGGGGTGTAGGCGGGGGCGAAGGCGCTGTCGAGACGCTTCAAGACGCGTCGTCGCCGTCGCTCCGCGCAAACGCCTCCGCCGCGATCGACGCCGCGTCTCGCGGCGTTATCTCGCCGGCCTCCACCCTGCGCTGAAGATCCGCCACATCGACGCCAGCGGCTTCCATGCGCTGCGCGATTAACTGCGGATCGTTCACGGACATCCCGTTGACCCTTGCTCCAGTAATCGGCGAGGCCGGCCCGAATTTACGGTTCTCCATGTCCTCAGCGACCCAAGCGCGCTGCTCCATCTCCACTTCTTCCACAATCTGAAAGATGTCGGAGAATTCGCCGTTATTCAGCCGTTCAGCGACATCTGCGATCCCCGCCATCCTTAGAAAGCCAAGCAGGTGATCGAAACGCCGGCGCGTCCCGCCCGCCATCAGCAGATCGAGAGAAAGATCGATCGCCAGCGCCAACGCCATAAACTCCGCTGCATCGGTTATGTTACCGCGGACCGCATGCATGACGGCGAGATTGTCATAGCAGTGCGCCGTGTGGGGATGCCGAGGCCCGCGCGTCTCTCGGATCAAGTGAAGGGCGCGGGTTTTCGCTTCTTCTTCTTTGCCGCGCAGCGCCTCATCGCCCGTCTCGTTCGCCCAATCGTGGTAGATCGCACCAAGGTTCGAGACGCTCGTCGCATATTCTGCGGACGTTTCTCCATGGACCGCAAGATTGATCGCGCGCGCTCTCAATGTGCATCGCTCAGCCTCCGCGAAGTCCTTGCGTAAGCGGTGAAGCCCCCCGAAATTCGAAAGAGTGACGGCGATGAGCGGATGCTCCGCGTCAAGTTCGCGCTCTTTGACATCCAGCGCCTCAAGATACAGTGCTTCCGCCTCGTCCCACGCGCTTTCGTCTCCCTTCAGCTGCCCCGCCAGGTTGTCGAGTGCGGTGGCGAAGGAAACCGGCTCGTTGCGCCGCGCGAACCGTTTAATCTCAACGGAGCGACGCAGCATTCGGGTCGCGCCCATCCGGTCGCCGCGCGCGCCTAGGTATAAACCCGCTTCGTTCAGAAGCCTGTCGTGCCTTTTGGCGATCTCGACGTTCAAGAGGATCAGCGACGCGAGAGCCTGCGCATGAGGCGTCAGACGAGCGCAAAGCGGCCAAATGGCGGGCGTCGCGTGCGACTCGTTGGGAAAGGAATTATCCACCATCCCAACTGCTGCGCCGGCCCATTTTTCTCGATCGGCGTCGTCGAGGCGGTCCCGCGCGACGTCTCTCACAAGACGATGAAGCCGAAGCAGCGGACCCCACTCCGGGTCCTCCTCCACCTTCGCGAGCGAATAGTCCCGAAGGCTAGCGAGCGCCTCTTCGCGCGCGACCTCATCCACCAGCGCGGCGCGGGGCGGGTCGGGGAGAAGCCCGTCGATCGCGGCCGTTTCAGTCAACAACCTCCACTCCACCCCTTCCGGCGCCATGAACGCGCAGATGTTCAGTATGGCGAAGGCCGCTTCTCCCTCTTCCCTCTCCCGCACCGCATCCAGCGACGCTTCGATGGAGGCGTAGATCGCGTCCGGGTAGCCGCCCGTCATCTGCTTCGGGCGTTGCTTCATCAGCTCCAGCAACCGGTCCTGATACACCGCGAAGGGCGTGCCTCGCCGCGCCAGAAAGGCGGCCGCGTGCTCCGCGGCGAGGGGGAGGTCGCCGATGGTCTCAGCCAGCGCCTCATGCTCGGCGTCCGTCCCGCGCCCGATGCGGTCGCGGAAGAACTGCTTGGTCGTCTCCCGCTCCCACAGATCGAGGGGGAGCGCGGCGCCGATATCCTCGAACCCGGCGTTGCGCGTGGTGATGAGGACGCGGGCGGAGCCGCCGGAGGGGAGGTAGTCCTCAACTTCCGCCACCTCACCGGCGTTGTCGAAGATGACGAGCCAGGGCGCGGCGTCGGGCCGGGCGCGGAGCCAGTCGCGCGCCCGCTCCGCCGTCTCGCGGGGGGACGCCCCCTCCTCCACGCCCACGCGCCTGGCGAGGTCGCCGAGGCTGGCTTCGATCTGCGTCGGCTGCTCCGCGTCGATCCACCAGACGCCGCCATAGCGAGGCCATTTGCCGTAGCGGCGCGCGTATTCCAGCGCCAGCGTGGACTTGCCGACGCCGCCCATCCCCTGCACCGCGGTCACTGCGGTCGTCTCGCCCTTGGTCAGGTGTTCATGGACGGCGACGAGGTCCTCTTCGCGCCCGGTGAAATACTTCGTCGCGCCCGTTCTGACGTTGAAGATATCCGGCGTGCGCTGCGCGTTTCGGATGCGATCCGCTTCCGCCGCGAGGACACGGTCATTTTCCTGCGTCAGACGCGCGACCAGATGCGCGCCCGCCGCCGCGCCGTCCATGCCGACGACGTCGACATATTCGTTCTGGTTGAACGGGCGCGGGATCTGGAAGTCCGCGACCCGCACCAGGAGAAGGAGGGCGGAGGCGTTGGTCGGGTCCTCCATGAAGATCGAGTAACGCTCGGAGGCGGAGAAGCCCTTCCCAGGGTCGAAATAGATCGGCGAGCAGACCGCGATCATCCGACGGGAGGCATTGAGCGCATCGGCCATCCACCCGGCGATCCCGGCGCCGAGGGGTTTGTCGGCGGGATGGAAGTAGGTCGTATGGCCCGCGCCGCGCAGCGCTTCGTTCAGCGCTGTGGCGATTTCGAGGTCGTCATGGGTGAAGCTGATGAAGAAGTCGCGTTGCTCGGCCATGAATGAGTTCGCCCGGTCAGGTGAGCGAAGATTACCGGATTCGCGTCGATCCGCCAGCGCGGCGGCGCTTGCCTCGCCCGGGCTTCTGGGGAACGGTTTCGCCATGATCGCCGACGATACGCTGCTTTTGCGCGCCCGCTTCGAAGACAGTCTCGACCTCCTGCGACGGGCCTACGCGCGCGCCGAATATCGCGGGGCGGAGATCGAGGTCTGGACCTTCGACGACCGCGAGCGGCGCGACGCGCTCCGCCGGGCGCTGGAGGCGGCGGGGGCGCGGGCCGTCGTCCGCTCCGCCCTGAAACCGCTGCTTCACGCGGTGCTGGAGGAGATCGACTTCGCGGACGGCGACCACGTCTTCATCCGCTACCCGGTGACGCCGGATGCGCCCGAGAACCGGTTTCGCCTTGAAGCCTATCCGGTGGCGGAGCTCCTCTGCGGGCGCGGGTGCGAGTTGATCCCGGCGCTCGTCGCGGCGGGCGAGGCGCCGAGTTACGAGGTCGCGATCAGACGCGCGGGCGAGACGCTGCGCGCCCATCGCGTTTTCGCGCCCAACATCCGGCGGCGCGACCATACGGGAGAGGCGCCGCTGACGCCCACTGGATGGTTGCGGATCAGGCACCCGGAGCGGCCGGAGCTTGACCGCGACGAACCGCTGGAGACCGACTGCGAGCGCGCCTTCCTCGCCATAATGGACTGCGTCGCCGCCTTGCCCTGGTCGGGAGACGCGCCGCTTTTTAACCGCCTGGAGGTGAGGATCGCCGCGCCGTTCCGCGACGCGGCCCTGCCCGTCGGCCATGAGCATGTCAGCATGGCGGAGGCGATGCATGAGGAGGTCTATTTCTCCATCCTCGAAGCCCTGCGCCTTCGCTCCGGCGGAGATGCGACGAGCCGCGCGGTCGCGCCGGGTCAGATCGCGCCGATGCTCTCCCGCGCCGATGCCGGGATCACGGTGGAGGTGCGGACCGCCGCCCATCGCCCGCGTCCCACGGGCGCCGCCGCGCCGCCGCGAGACCTTTCCCTCACCCGCGAGCCTCTGACGGGCCGGGAGATCGAGGCGGCGCTGGATGCGCTCGGCGGCGAGCGGTTCGCGGCCGTCTCTCGCCTCGGCTGGCGGGTGGAGGGGCGACGCCATCGGGGGGCGGGGCCAGGCGTTTTCCTCTCCGCCGGGCAGCACGCGAATGAGCCGACGGGGCCCGTCGGCGCGCTTCGCGCCGCGCCCGAGCTGATCGCGCGCGGCGCCGACCTCGCGCTGGCGCCGATGAAGAACCCAGAAGGCCTCGCGCTGTGCGAGGAGCTCTACGCCGACTGGCCGACCCACATGAATCACGCCGCGCGCTACACGAGCGGGGGCGATGATCTCGAATATGTCGATCTGGGGTTCGAGAAGGAGATCTACCGGAAGGCCCGCGCGCTGACCGGCGCCGACCTGCATGTGAACCTCCATGGCTACCCAGCCCGCGAATGGGTGCGCCCCTTCAGCGGCTATCTGCCCCGCGATTTCGCTATGTGGTCCTTGCCCAAGGGGTTTCTCCTCCTCCTTCGTCATGGACCGGGGCGCGGGCGCGAAGCGCAGGCGATCGTCGATCATGTCGCCGCTCGTCTGGCGGAGAACGCCGACATCTCCGCGCTCACACGCGCTCAGCTCGCACGCTATGAGCGCTACGCCGGATCGTCGCCCTTCGAGACGCGGAGCGGATTTCCCTTTTTGATCCAGGAGCGCGCCGATCTGATCTTCCCCCTCACGTTAATCACTGAGGCGCCGGACGAGACCGTCCATGGCGACGATTTCGCGATCTGGACGGAGGCGCAGCGGATCGCCGCCATCGCCGCCTACGAAGCCGTCGCCGGGAGCGCGTGAAGGGAGAGCCGGTCTCCCGCCCCTTGCGATCTTCGATCGCGCCGGGTTGGGCCGAGCGCCTCGCGACCCCGCGCCATCTTGCGATGGCGCGTATCTCTTGGCGGGGGCCGCGCTGGCGCGCGGCGCCGCTGCGCGGCTTTTGAGTATTTGGGGAAAGCGATGAGGGGGCGCGGCGCTTGCGTCAGCCGCCGTTGCGCGCCGCGATCAGGAACTCCCGGTTGCCGTCGCCGCCGAGGATCGGGCTTTCGGCTTCGCCGGTCACGCGCCATCCGGCGCCGGTGAGGAAGTCGGCGATGCGGGCGCGGATCTCCGCATGAAGCGCCGGATCGGTGACGAGGCCGCCCTTGCCGACGCCCTTCGGGCCCGCCTCGAACTGCGGTTTGATCAGCGCGACCAGCGTCGCGCCCCGCTTCGCGAGCGCCATCGGTCCGGGCAGGGCCTTCTCCAGCCCGATGAAGGAGACGTCGGAGACGATCCAGTCGACCGGCGGGATCAGACCCGCCGGGATCGCCCGCGCGTTCACCCGTTCGAGATTGCGTACGCGGGGGTCGTTCGCCAGGCGCTGATGGAGCTGACCGCGCCCCACATCCAGCGCGTGAACCCGCGCGGCGCCGCGCGACAGCAGCACCTCCGCGAACCCGCCGGTGGAGGCGCCGACGTCGAGCGCCTCCGCCCCCTTCGGATCGAGATCGAAGAGATCGAGCGCGTGGACGAGTTTCAGCGCCGCGCGGGAGACCCAGGGGTTCGGGTTCTCCGTCACGCGGACGACCACGCCCGGCCCCGCCTTGCGCGACGGCTTGTCGGCGACCGCGCCGTCGAGGGTCACGACGCCCGCCTTCACCAGCGCCTGCGCGCGGGCGCGGCTCTCGGCGAGGCCGAGATCGACGAGGCGCTGGTCGAGGCGGGTCGATCGATCGCTCATGGGCCGGGTTCATACTCCGCATCCGCGCCAGGCGAAACGCCGCGCGCCCGCCCGCGGCGACCGGGCGACCGCGCCTCTGAGCAAATCACCGCAATTTTGCGCCCGTGGGCGGGTGCGCTAAGCGGCGAGCGGGGTTATGAATAACGGAGCCGCGCGGCGCTTCGTCCACGGCGAGCCGGAAATCAACGCAAGGACGCCCGATGGCCGACCTTCCGACAATCGCGACGCTCTGGGTCGGCGGCTCGCTGAGCTGGCTCGAGCGCCTCTGCCTGAAGTCCTTCGTCGACGCGGGGCACCACACAATCCTCTACACCTACGAAGAGGTGGAGGGCGTGCCGGAAGGCGTCGAGCGGCGGGACGGGCGAACCATCCTGGAAGGCAAGCCTACCTATAAACACGCCCGAAGCGGCTCAGTCGCGCCCTTCGCGGACATTTTCCGCTTTCACATGATGCGAAAAGCGCCCGGCCTGATCTGGGTCGACACCGACGTCTATTGCTGGAAGCCGCTCATCGCGCCTGACGACCATGTCTTCGGCTATGAACGGCCACGGCGGATCAACAGCGCCGTCCTTCGCCTGCCGCCCGACAGCGACGCGCTCGGCCAGTTTCTGGAGTTCATGGAGGATGAGTTTCCCATTCCCCCGTTCCTCTCGAAAGCGGTGCGTGCGGAGTATCGCGCGGCGGCGGAGGCGGGCGCGCCGGTGCATGTGGCGGACATGCCATGGGGGCTTTGGGGGCCGGTCGGCCTCTCCTTTTTCCTGAAGCAGACGGGAGAGGTGAAGTACGCGCGGGAGCGCACGGTTTACTATCCGGTGCCCTATCCGCACCGGAACCTTCTCTTCAAGAAACCGAAAAAGGTCATGCCGATGCTGGCGGCGGATACGGAGGCGGTGCATCTCTGGAGCCCGATCAAGCGGTTCTCCGCCGGGCGCTTCGGCGGTTACGCGCCCCACAGCTCCTTCCTCTGGCATCGTCTGAGGCATCACGGCATCGACGTGAGAGAAGGACGGGTCATGCGCTACGGCGACCGCGAGTTCGACCACACGGCGTTCGACGAAAACCTCGCGGCGGCTCAGGCCGCGCGGGCGGAGGCGGAGGCGACCGCGCAACCGCAGCAGAACGCTTGATCGCGGCGGTCGGGCGTCGCCCGCGAGACGGGTAGCGGAGGGGCCGCGCGATGACTGACGGAATGGAAGCGGCGGCGGCGCATCTGGCGGGGCTGCGCCTGCGCGACGGTATCGCGCCGCCCATCGACGACCTACCGGAGGCGATCCGCCCTTCGAACCTGAACGAGGCTTATGCGGTGCAGGCGCGCCTCCGCGACCGTCTCTCGCCGCATCTGGGATCGGTGGCGGGGTGGAAGATCGGCTGCACATCGAAGGTCATGCAGGACTATCTCGGCGTCGATCACCCGTGCATGGGGACGCTCTTCGCGCAGCAGCTTCATCGGGGACGCGCGGCGCTCAAGGCCGCTGACTACCGCAAGCTCGGCCTCGAATGCGAAATCGCCGTGCGCATGGCCCGCGACCTAGCCCCCGGCGAAGACCCGGCGGCGGCGGTCGGGGCGGTCATGTGCTCCGTCGAGATCGTGGAGGAGCGGTTCGCAGACTTCTCCAAGTGCGCGAAAGAGAGCCTCGTCGCCGACGATTTCTTCTCTATGGGCTGCGTTCTGGGGGATGAGCATGGGCTCAAAGACCTCCCCGACCTGAAGACGCTGCGCGGCGGCTTCTGGGTGAACGGAGAGGAAGTCGCCACCGGCCTCGGCGCCGCGATCTACGGCGATCCGCTCGACGCCCTGCGCTGGCTGGCCAAGACGCGGGAGCCTGAGGGCGGGCTGAAGGCGGGAGAGGTCGCGACGCTGGGGAGCGTGGTGAAGACGATCTATCCCAGCGCCGGCGATGAGGTTGAAGCGCGCTTTGAAAGCCTCGGAGCGCTGAAGATCAGCGTGGTTTAGGCCCGGCCCGAGGCGACGACCTCGCCCCGCCCCAGCGCTTCAACGGCTTTCTTCACGATATCCGCCGCCTGCAAGCCCGCCGTCTCGTACATCTTCGCCGGGCTGTCCTGATCGAGGAAGCTGTCGGGCAGCACCATGGAGCGGAAGCGCAGCCCGCCGTCGAAGGCCCCCTCCTCCGCCAAAAGCTGCATGACATGGGCGCCGAAGCCGCCGACCGCGCCCTCTTCAATCGAAATCACCGCCTCATGCTCCTTGGCGAGCCGCAGGATCAGGTCGCGATCCAGCGGCTTGGCGAACCGGGCGTCCGCGATGGTCGTCGGCAAGCCCATCGCGTCCAGCTCCTCCGCCGCCTTGAGGCATTCCTGCAGGCGCGCGCCGAAGGAGAGAAGCGCGATCTTGCCCCCCTCTTTCACGATCCGGCCCTTGCCGATCTCCAAGGGCTGGCCCCGCTCCGGCATCTCCACGCCCGCGCCCTCGCCGCGCGGGAAGCGGAAGGCGGAGGGGCGGTCGTCCAGCGCGCGCGCCGTCGCCACCATATGGCGCAGCTCCGCTTCGTCCGCCGCCGCCATGACGACGAAATCCGGCAGGTTCGCGAGATAGGCGATGTCGAAGGACCCCGCATGGGTCGCCCCGTCGGCGCCGACCAGCCCGGCCCGGTCGATGGCGAAGCGCACCGGCAGGCGCTGGATCGCCACGTCATGCACGACTTGATCATAACCGCGCTGCAGGAAGGTCGAGTAGATCGCGCAGAAGGGCTTCATGCCCCCCGCCGCCATGCCGGCGGAGAACGTCACAGCGTGCTGCTCGGCGATGCCGACGTCGAAGGTGCGCTTCGGAAACTCGGCGGCGAAAACGTCCAGCCCCGTCCCATCCGGCATCGCAGCGGTGACGGCGACGACCTTGTCGTCCTCCCGCGCCTCCTGAATGAGGCTCTCGGCGAAGACCTTGGTGTAGGACGGCGCGTTGGACGGCGCCTTCTTCTGCTCCCCTGTCACCACGTCGAACTTGGCGCGCGCATGACCCTTGTCCGGCGCCAGCTCCGCCGGGGCGTAGCCTTTGCCCTTCTTGGTCAGCGCATGGATCAGCACCGGGCCGTCCGCCCGCGCCTTCACCGTGCGCAGCACCGGGAGGAGTTGATCCATGTCGTGCCCGTCGATCGGGCCGACATAAGAAAAGCCAAGCTCTTCGAAGAGCGTGCCGCCGACGGTCATCGACTTGACCATCTCCTTCGCCCGCCGCGCGCCCTCGCGGAACGGGGGGGGCAACAGGTTCGCCGCCGCCTTGGCCGCCGCCTTCAGGTCCTGAAACGGCTCGCCGGCGTAGATGCGGGAGAGGTAGGCTGACATCGCGCCGACCGGCGGGGCGATGGACATTTCGTTGTCGTTGAGGATGACGACCAGCCGCTTGCCCAGCCCGCCCGCGTTGTTCATCGCCTCATAGGCCATGCCCGCGCTCAGCGCCCCGTCGCCGATCACCGCGATGGCGTCGCCCGTGTCGCAGCCGAAATCGCGCGCCGCCGCGAAGCCCAGGGCGGCGGAAATGGAGGTGGAGGAATGCGCCGCCCCAAACGGGTCGTAAGCGCTCTCCGTCCGCTTGGTGAAGCCGGAAAGGCCGCCGCCCGTCCTCAGCGTACGGATGCGGTCGCGCCGCCCGGTCAGGATCTTGTGCGGGTAGCATTGGTGCCCGACGTCCCACACGAGCTTGTCCCGCGGGGTGTCGAAAACGGCGTGGATCGCAACCGTCATCTCCACCACGCCGAGGCCCGCGCCGAGATGCCCGCCGGTGACGGAGACGGCGGAGATCGTCTCCGCTCTCAGCTCTTCGGCCACGCGCTTCAACTCCGCATCCGTCATCCCGCGCAGGTCGGCGGGGTCCGAGACGCGGTCGAGCGTCGGGGTGTTCGGTCTCTGGTGCGGGTCGGTCATGGCCGCCTCTTCTTTTCGCTGATCCCCGGATCGCTCCGGAGGATGGCTCAGGAGCGGCGGCTTATCGCATATTTTGCGGCGAGTCGAAGCGGTTCCGCCGCTGAACCGAACGGGTCGAGTGCGGAAATCGCCCGCTCCGTCAGCTCCGCAGCCCGCGCCTTGGCGCCGTCCAAGCCAAGGAGGCTCACGAAGGTCGCCTTGTGGGAGGCCGCGTCCTTGCCGAGCGCCTTGCCCGCAGCCTCCGCGTCTCCTTCCTCATCTAGAATGTCGTCGGCGATCTGGAAGGCGGACCCGAGGTCGCAGGCGTAGGCGTCGAGCGCGTCCCTCGCCGCCTGATCCGCCTGGGCGAGGATCGCCCCCGCCCCGGCGGCGAAGCGGATCAAGGCGCCGGTCTTCAGCGCCTGCGTCCGCGCCGTCTCGGCCAGATCGTAAGGCGCCGCCGTCTCCGCCCAGATGTCCAGCGTCTGCCCGCCGACCATGCCTTGAAAGCCGGAGGTTTTCGCGAGCGAGAGGCAGAGCTCCGCCCGCACCCGGCCAGCCGCATGGGTCGCGGGATCGGCGAGGATTTCAAAGGCGATGGTCTGAAGCGCGTCTCCGGCCAGCACGGCCGTCGCCTCGTCCCACTCGACATGGACGGTCGGCAGGCCGCGCCTGAGATCGTCGTCGTCCATGCAGGGGAGGTCGTCATGCACCAGAGAATAGGCGTGGAGGCTCTCCACCGCCGCCGCCGCCCGGTCCGCCCCAGCGGCGGGGCCGCCCAGCATCGCGGCGCCTTCGATGACGAGGAAGGCGCGCAGCCGCTTGCCTCCCGCCAACGCCCCGCGCCGCATTGCGGCGGCGAGCTGTCCTTCCGCGCCGTCTCCGGCGGGCGGAAGAAGGGAATCCAAAGCGGTTTCGGTGCGGGATGCGGCGGCGGTCAGCGCGGCTTTCAGCGCACGTTCCTCTTCGGGCGACACGCGGACGGTCTCAGGACGGATCGAACGGCTCGGCGCCTTTCGCCTCCCCGTCAGCGCCCTGAATGATCTTGGAGACGCGCAGCTCCGCGTCCTTCAGACGGGCGTCGCAGTGCTTGCGCAAGGCTTCCCCGCGCTCATAGAGCGCGATGGACTGATCCAGCGGGGCCTGCCCGCTCTCCAGCTGGCTGACAACGCGCTCCAGCTCCGCCATCGCCTCTTCGAAGCTCATATCGGCAACAGGTTTATCGCTCATCCCGCGCGCTCCATCAGAACCTTGCAATGCGCCGCCGTCGCCGAAGCGAGGCCGTCGAGGTCATAGCCCCCTTCGAGGGTGGAGACCACCCGCCCGCCGCAATGGGCCTCCGCCAGATCGCAGATCTTCTCGGTGATCCAGACGAAGTCCTCGTCCAGCAGATTGAGCTCGGCGAGCGGGTCGCGCGTATGGGCGTCGAAGCCGGCTGAGATGATGATCAGATCGGGATCATGCGCCGCGACCGCGGGCAGCAAACGCTCCTCCCACGCCTTGCGGAAGGCGGCCCCGCCGGAACCTGGCGCGAGCGTGGCGTTGAAGATGTTTCCCGCGCCGGTCTCATGCTCCATCCCCGTGCCGGGCCAAAGCGGGCTCTGCTGCGAGGTGGCGACCAGAACGCGCGGATCGTCCCAGAAGACGTCCTGACTTCCGTTGCCGTGATGGACGTCGAAATCCACGATGGCCGCGCGCTCGGCCCCATGCGCCTCAATCGCATGCAGCGCGGCGACGGCGGCGTTTGCGAAAAAGCAGAACCCCATGGGCGTCGCTTTCTCGGCGTGATGGCCCGGCGGGCGGGTGGCGCAGAAGGCGATCTTCGCCTCTCCGCCCATGACCATGTCCACCGCCTTCACATTCGCCCCCGCCGCGCGGCGCGCCGCCTGAAGCGTGCCCGGCGACATATGCGTGTCGGCGTCGAGCGACCGGAAACCATCGGCCGGAGACGACCCCGCGATGTAATCGAGGTAACTCCGGGGATGCGCCCGGAGGAGCGCCGCGTCGTCGACCAGCGGCGCCTCCACCCTCTGCGCAGCCGCAAAGGCGTCTCCGTCGAGGATGGCGTTCACCGCCTCCAGCCGCGCCGCCCGCTCGGGATGGCCGGGCGGCGTTACATGGGAAAGGCAATCGGGATGGGAGAGGATCGCGAAGGTCATGGCGAGAGCCTAAGCGTCCGCAACGGAGCGTCAACGCCATCTCATCGCTTTCCCCAAATACTCCAAAAGAAACGCCGACCGCCGGGAACCGCCATGTCCGATCCGGGCGCCTTCGCCGCGACGTCGCGAAGCGGCCCGCGGCGTTCGGCCCAACGCGGAGCGCGCCGCAAGGCGCGTGGAGCGGCGGGAGACCTCCCTCTCCGTTTGGCTTTCGGCTGACGCCTCGAGCGGTGGCGGCGGCCTCCTCGGAGCTCCCTTCGGGAGCCGCCTCGTCAGCCGCTGCGGGCTGCGCCCGCTTTGAGTATTTGGGGAAAGCGATGAGCCGGTCCGCGCC
>JBCAXH010000031.1:0-54429 GCA_038534155.1 Pseudomonadota bacterium | reverse complement strand
AACCGGCTGACCGGTCTCGGCGGGAACGACCTCATCCGCGGGCGCGAGGGGATCGACCAGCTCGAGGGCGGCGCCGGCGACGATACGCTTATCGGCGACGAGGGCGCGGATGTGATCATCACGGGCGAGGGCGCCGACACGATCGTCTTCAATACCGCCCCCAACGCAGCGGAGCGCGACCGGATCACCGATTTCGAAAGCGGCGTGGACATCCTCCAGATCGACGCCTCCGAATTCGGTGGGGGGCTCGTCGCCGGTCTGGCGGCGGTCTTGGTCGCGAACGGCAATCCCATCGCGGATACGGCGGACGCGACCTTCCTCTACGACACGGATAGCGGGCTCTTGCGGTTCGACGCCGACGGGAACGGCGATGGCGACGCCGTCCTCTTCGCCTTCCTCCAGAACGTGCCGACCCTGGATGCGGGGGATTTCGAGTTCGTGTAGAACGAGGACATCAGTTGGGCGGCGGGCGTGGACCGCTGTCCTTCCATCGAACGACATGAGGTCGCGCATGAGCGTTTACGACGAAACCGCGAAACCCGCGGAGGCGCCCGCAGGGACGCCCTCTCCGCAGCTGGAGTTGCGGCCCTCGCGCACGTTCGGGGCGTGGCTGGCGGGGACGGGCGCGTCGATCGCCTTCACCACCTATCAGGCGGGCAAGATCTTCATGATCGGGTCCAACCCGGAGACCGGGCGCCTGTCGGTCTATGAGCGCAGCTTTCCCCGTTGCATGGGCCTCGGGATCGGCGGGGACGGGACGATCTGGCTGTCCTCGCTCTATCAGCTCTGGCGGTTCGAGAACGTGCTGGAGGCGGGACAGACGCAGGACGGTTATGACGCCGTTTACATCCCGATCGAAGGGCGGACGACGGGCGATGTGGACGTCCATGACATCCATGTCCCCGGCGGCGATGCGCAGCCGACTTTCGTCGTCACTCGTTTCAATTGCCTCGCCACGCTGGACCGGATCCACAGTTTCGCGCCGATCTGGAAGCCGCCCTTCATCGACCGGATCGCGGCTGAGGATCGCTGCCATCTGAACGGCATGGCCACCGAGGCGGGCGCGCCCGCCTACGTCAGCTGCGTCTCCCGCAGCAACATCGCGGGCGGTTGGCGCGAGCATCGCCGGGATGGCGGCGTCGTTCTCGACGCGCGGAGCGGCGATACGGTGGCGGAGGGGCTCTCCATGCCCCATTCGCCCCGGCTGCATGACGGAGAGCTTTACGTCATCCAGTCCGGGCGGGGCGAGTTCGGGCGGATCGACCGCGCAAGCGGCGCGTTCGAGCCGATCTGCTTCCTCCCCGGTTTCGCGCGCGGCGTCGCCTTCGCGGGACGCCATGCGCTGATCGGGGTTTCGGAGCCGCGCCGCGACAAGACCTTCGACGGTCTGCAGCTCGGCGAGCGTCTGGAGCGGGAGGGCGTGAAGCCCCGCTGCCATCTCGCCGTCGTCAATCTCGACACTGGCGATGTCGAGCATTCGCTGGATATCGAAGGGGCCGTGAGCGAGCTCTACGACGTCGCGGTGCTGCCGGGCGTCCGCCGGCCGATGATCCTCGGCTTCAAGACCGATGAGATCAGGTTCATGATCCGGCCCGCGCCGCTCGCGACGGGCGGCTGATCCGGCGCGTGGAGCGACCTATGCCGCGAAGGTTCGCGCTGTCGCGCGAACGGGGGCGGCTCGCGAGCGCTCAGTCTCGCCGCCCCGCGCTTCGATGGCGACCTTCCCGCGGGGACGGCGGCGTGCGCCTCCGGCGGGAGTACTTTTTGAAGAGTGAAACTGGCTGAAGCGCTTGAGGGAGCTGGCGACGCTGGTCCTGCGTCGGTCGCTTCAGGCTTCCGACGCCCGGCCCAGTCGTTCGAGCACCTTGCGGCGGAGCTTTCGGATCTCGTTCGCCGGGGTCGAAACGTCATCGATGTCCGCTGGAATTCCGTCGCCCGGCTCGAAGCTGTCGGCGATCTCCAGCGCCTGGGCGTAGTGCCTCTCCGCCGCGAGGGCCTTGACCAGACGAAACGCGATCGATCCGTTCCGCGGGTTCAGCGCATAGGCGTGCGTCAGGTAGGACAGCGCATCGAGTTTCGGCAGGACCTTGAACGCGGTGATCGCCGTCAGGTTCCAGAGCGCGACGTCGCCCGGCATGTGCTTCGCCGCCAGCGAGAGGTGAGCGAAAGCGCCCTCGTAATCGCCGCGGCGGAACAGGATCTCGCCGTAAAGCGCGGACTGAAGCGCCTCCCCGCCCCCTTTGGCGGCGATTTCATCGACGACGGCCTTCGCCTCCGTGAACTGCCCGGTCGATATCAGGTTCTTCGCCCGGGTCCTCAGGCCCTCCATCGCGGGCGGGCGCGCGGAAGCCCGCCCGGAGAAGTTCAGACCGTCGAGGATGATGCCCGAAAGCTGCTCAGCGTACGCCGCGTGACCCGTCTTCGACAGATGATGGCCATCGAGATGGAGGACGTCGTCAACTTCCTCGGCGTAGAGCGTCTCTACGTCGAAAAATCTGACATTCGGTCCCTTGATATGGGTTCTGAGCGCCTCGTTGAACGCCGCGATGTTTTCGTTCTGCGCAGGCTCCCGCTCCAGCATCGTCTCATTCGTCGGCAGGATGCCGATGACGATCAGGAGGACGTCCGGGCCCATCTTGGCGTGGTTCTCGATCAGTTCGGCCGCCGCCTTCTCGAAGTCCTCGACCTTGGTCAGCTGCGTGCCGTCGGGGCGGCGCCAGCAATCGACCACGCCGAAATGGATGATGGCGACCTGCCCGCCCATCCAGGAGAAAAGGTCCTGTGCGTGGACCTTCGTGCGGTTGAACGTGCCGCCGCGACTGGAGAGCGAGAAGACCGACAGGCGCTGCCGGGGCAGGGCGGCCTCCAGACGGCGGCGCATCAGATAGGGATAGGTGTCCTCGTAGCGGAAGAACGCCTCGGGGTTGGCGGTCAGTTTCTTCTGGTTCCAAGGACGCGGCAGGGCCAGGGAATCGGTGGCGAGAATGATCTTCAGATGTTCGTCGGTGGCGACCTTCCGCATCCGCTGTGTCTTTCCCGTCAAAGCCCCGATTGCGTCGGTAGCGAAGAGCCGCGCTGATTTCAACATAACCACTCCTGCGGTAGGCTCTCGCGGCGGCGGTCCGGCCGCCGCGACGCCGGCGGCCTCGCGCCCGAAACGCCGCTTTTAGGCGGCGAGCAACGCCTCCGCCTGCGCCGTGGCGCGGTCCGCCTTTCCGGCGTCGCCGAGGCCCTTGAACGCCCGCGCCACCGCGCGCCAGTTCTGGGCTGAGGTCGGCTTCAGCGCCGCCCGCTCATTGGCGAGGCCGAGCGCGAGGTCGTAGCGCTTCGACCGCAGCGCCGCCTCCAGCAACGTCCAGCCGATCACGTCGCGCTGCGCCCACGATCCGCCGAGGCGGTGGGTGAGATACCGCACCGGCAGGAGCCGGTCGACGCAGGCGCCGTAATCCTCCCGCCCGAAATCGCGCATGGCGAGGCAGAAGGGCATGCCGATCTCCCGGCTCATGGCGACGTTGGCGTCCGACGCGCTCTCCACATAGCGCTCGTTGGCGGTCAGGAGCGCCTTTTGCGCGTCCTCCCGCTCGGCGGCGACGAAGGACATCATCGCGTGCACGTCGTTGAAGGCGTAGAGCGTGTCTTGCGCCGACGGCTCCCACTTTTCGGCGAGGTGCTTCCAGCGGTCCCCGACATCCGCGCCGACGAGGTTGAGCCGCCAGAGGAGCGCGGCCGCATCCAGCTCCTCATACTTGTCCTGCGTCTTGCCTTCGGAGGAGAGATGCGCGTCGTAGATCCCCAGCACCTCGTCATCCCGCTCCACATCCAGATGGAAAAGCGACGTGTGCCACCAGAGGTGGTTGGCGAAATTGGACGAGCCCCACCGCTCCTCATGCTCCGCCATGAAGCGGATGCCGCCCTGCTGGCGTCCGGTCATCTCCATCACGTGGGAGACTGCGTGAACTGACCAGGGATTGTCCGGACGGATGGCGAGGGACTTGCGGCCCATCTCCTCCGCCTTCGCGTAATCGCGGTTCTCCTCCAGCCCGAAGGAATAGAACCCGAGGACGAATTCGTAGCCCGGGATGCTCTCATCCCAGAGGTTGAAGACCCGCGCCACCACGTCGCGAATGCCCATCACGTCGCCGAGGAGGAGGTCGCATTGCTGCGCCAGCTCCAGCGCGAAGAGGTCCAGCGGGTATTTCACCAGCACCGCCTCCCAGTGCTGCACGGCGCCGTAGAAATCGCCCCTGATCCAGGCGCGCACGGCGGCCAGATGCCCGCGCTCGCGGTCATTCGCCATCGCCTCGCGCTTCTCGGCCTCGCGCACGGCGGCGACCATGTCGTCGTAGATCCGCGTCTCCATCGCCTGGGTCAGCCAGCCCGCCTTGAAGAGCCAGCCCATGATGAAGTCGGGATGGTTCTCCAGCACCTTGTCGATCTCTTCGATGGCGTCGCCGCGGAAGGAGAGCGACATCTCGATCGCCCGCTCCAGCCCTTCGATGGCGGTCTGATCGGCGTAGGAGACCGGCACGCCGCGCGGGTCCTTGCCGGAGCGCGGGGCCTTGGGGCTAAATCCGTCCATCGTAGGCGTTCCTTCCGATAACCGCCGAGATCAGGGTGAATGTCGGCGTTTCAAACGCCTTTTTCAGGGCCTGATTAAGGCTCGCCCGATCACGAACTGTAACGCCTTCGCCACCCATCGCCTTTGCTACGGCCGTGAAATCGGTTCCGTCGAATTCGACGCCCAGATTCGGCATCTGCGAGCCGCGCTGCTTCAGTTCGATCAACCCAAGCTGCTCATCCACGAAGACGACGACCGGCACGGCGATCTTCAGGTCCCGCGCGGTGGCGAGCTCGCCGAGGAACATCTCCACCCCCGCGTCGCCGATGAAGGCGACGACGTCCCGGTCCGGCTCCGCCAGCTTGCGCCCGATGGCGAGCGGCACGGCCGAGCCCATGGTGCAGAGAGCGGAGGATTGGAGGAGCGCGCCCACATGGTCGCAGCGCCAGACATGGGAGGCGACGATGCGATGCGCGCCGCTATCCGCCGTCGCCACCGTACCGGGCGGAGAGGCGCGCCGCGCCTCGTCCGCGATGGCGGCGGGGCCCCATTCCTCGTCGATATGGAAGTCGTCGTGAAGCTTCGCCTTCGCCGCCGCGATCTCGCCGCCCGCCCATGTCTTGCGCGGAGCGACGCCTGTTCCGATGGCGTTCAGCGTGGCGGCGACGTCGCCGGTGAAGTTCAGCGGGGCCTGATGCATGTAATGGGTGTTCATCTCGGCTGAGATGTCGATCACCCGCTCGTTCTCCCCGAACGGATCGCGCCAGCCGATCCGCATCTCGATGGGATCATAGCCCGCTAGAACCACGCAATCCGACGACTGGATCAGCGGCATCAGCACCTTGTCGGCCACCGGCGACAGCCCCGCGCCGCCGAGGCAAAGCGGATCATCCTCCGGCAAGACGCCCTTGGCCTTGTAGGTCGTGATGAGCGGCGCGTTGTGCGCCCGGCAGAACGCGGCGACCTCGTCGCCCGCGCGCTGGGAGAGAACATCGACCCCGGCGATCACCAGCGGCCGCTCCGCCGCCGCAAGCCAGCCCCGCGCCTGATCCAGCGCGGCGCCAGCCGGCGCCATCGCCGCTTCGGGCGTGTGGGCCGAGGTTTGAAACCTCTCCGGCGCTTCACGCTGCACGTTGATCGGCACATCCAGCGCCACCGGGCCAGGGCGGCCGGAGGTGGCGATCTTGATCGCCTTGTCGATGGCGACCGCCGCCGTGCCGGGCTCGACCCGGAGGACGGCCTTGGTGATCGGCTCCAGGAACCGCTTATGATCGAAGACCTGGTGGGTGTAGGTCATCCCCTCCACCGGGGGCACGCAGCCGGTCAGCACGATCATCGGCACGCGATCCTGCCAGGCGTTGGCGATGACGTTCGCGGCGTTGGCGATGCCCGGGCCGATCGTGGCGAAAAGGACGCCGGGGGCGCCGCTCGCGTGATACGTCCCCTCCGCCATGAAGCCGCCGGAGTTCTCGTGCTTCACCAGCGTGATCTTCAAGCCGGCGCGGTCCAGCGCGTCCATCAGCGCCAGAACCTCGCCGCCGGGTATCCCGAAAGCGTGGCGGCAACCCGCAGCGGCGAGCCGCGCTGCGATGACCTCTGATGCGGTGCGCGGCGCGGTCTCTCCGTCTTTCATGAGTGCCTCAGTCCTTGGCGTATCCGCCGCGCGTCTGCGGCGTTTTCATGTCCAGTAGCTTACCGGCGACGAGATTGCGCAGCATTTGCGCCGTCCCTCCCCCGATTGTGAACATGCGGGCGTCGCGCAGCATTCGCTCCACCGGGCGGTTGCGGGAGTAGCCCGCCGCGCCGTGCATCTGGAGCGCCTGATTGGTCACCTCCACCGCCATTTCGGAGGCCATGATCTTCGCCTGCGCCGCGAGCATCGGGTCTGGGAAGCCGCTCTCCGTCGTCTCCGCGCTGAGCGCCGCGCGCCAGATCATCAGGCGGGCCGCTTCGATCTTCATCGCCATGTCGGCGAGCATCCACTGAAGGCCCTGGAACTCCGCGATGGGGCGCCCGAACTGCTCACGGCTTTTCAGGTAATCCCGCGCCGCCTCATAGGCCCCGCGCGCGACGCCGAGCGCCACCGTGCCGGCGCCGACCCGCTGCGCGTTGTAAGCGTTCATCAGGCCGGCGAAGCCGCGCTTCACGCCCTCCGGCGGTGCGATCAGGCGGTCCATCGGCAGGCGCATGTCGTCGAAATGCACGTGAGTTTCGGGAATGCCCCTGAGGCCCATCGCGGGTTCGCGCGCGCCGATCCTGAGACCCTCTTCTCCGAGGAAGGCCATGAAGCCGCCGATGCCCTTGTCCTCGCCGTCTTCGATGACGCGGGCGAAGATCAGATGGAGGCGGGAGACGCCGCCGCCCGTGATCCAGTGCTTTTCACCGCGCAGGACCCACCCATCGCCCTCGCGCGTAGCGGTCGAGGTCATCTCCGTCGCCGCGCTGCCCGCTTCCGGCTCGGTGATGCAGATCGCCGGCTTGTCGCCGGAGAGCACATGCTCCGCCGCGATGCGCCGCTGCTCTTCGGTGCCATAGGCGAGGATCGCGCCGACCGCGCCCATGTTCCCCTCCACCATGATCCGGCCCGAAACGCCGCAGGCCGCCGCCAGCTCTTCGATGACCAGAACCGTCTCAAAATAACTGCGCCCGAGCCCGCCGAGCTCTGTCGGCACCGTCTGGCCCATGAAGCCGTCGGCGGTCATCCGCTCGACCAGCTTCCAGGGATACTCTTCGCTCTGATCGGTCGCCGCCGCGTTCGGCTTGCAGACCTCTTCGGCGATGCGCCGCGCGCGGGCGACGATGTCCCGTTGATCGGCGGTGAGTTGAAGGTTCGGGCCGTGATGGCCGTCTGCGTCGTACATCGTGATCCCCCTCGGATCGGCGTCATGTTCACAGCGTCGTGAGGATGATATTAGGTGAGGGGAGTTAAGGCTAGCGAGTTGTTTGAAAGATTAGCGTTGAAAAAACTCGCCCAACCATAGCGCTATCTGTTGCGCGCCTGACGGCGCGCGATAGCGGCTCGCGAGCGCTCCGCGCTCTGTCTCGCCGCAGCGCTCCAATGAAGCGACATCGCCCGTGGCGACGGTTCTTTTTTGCGTATTTTTAGGAAGCAGATCAGGATGTTAGCGTCTGCATTCTCGCGCAAGGCCTCAAACTGCTTCCCCACAATACGCTCGCCGAAGGCGAAACGCCGCGCGCCAGCGCGGCTCCGCCAAGCGACGCGCACCGTTGCAAAACGGGGCGGGGTCGCGAGGCGCTCGGCCCAACGCGGAGCGATCGAAGATCGCGGAGGGGCGGGAGACCTGCGCAACTTCCCGGCCTGGGACCTCAGACCTTTCGCAGAGCTTCCAGAAAGGTTTCGATCATCCCGTCGGGCGCCCCATCAGGTGCGATCAGCGCTCCGACCTCGCGGCTGTAGGGCGGGTCGCCGAAGGGCGCCGTGCGCAGGCGCGGCGGGAAGGGGCGGGCGCCCTTGCAGACAGGCACGATAGAGACGCCGAGCCCGGCCGAGACCATGGAGGCGATCGCCTCAAGGCTGTCGATCTCCATGTCGGAATTCACGTCGACGCCGCGGCGCACCAGCTCCGCCTCGATGCCGCGTCCCGCCCAGGTTTTTCTGTTGAACCAGATGAACGGGTGGCCGGTCAGGAGCTCAGCGTCGCTCTCCCCTTCCGCATGGGCGGGGGCGATGACGACGAAGGGCTCTTCCGCGATATGCAGCCATTCGAGGCCCGGCGGCGACGGGTCGGGGCGGGTGCAGATGGCGATGTCCAGCTCGCCCCGCTGAAGGCGGGCGGCGAGCCGGGCCGAGGTGTCGGAGAGCACCTGCACCCGAAGCTGCGGATGGTGGTCTCGGAGCGTCGCCAGAGCCGGGGGGAGAATGGAGGACAGCGTCGTCGGAACCGCGCCGACCGTCAGGCGTCCTTTCACCAGCTCGCCCGTCGCCACCGCGCGGGCGGCGTCGAAAAGCTCCAGCGTTTTCTTCGCATGCTCGGCCAGCGCCCGGCCCCGTGCGGTCGGCGACGGCGGGCGTTTGGAGCGGTCGAAAAGGGCGACGCCCAACTCGTCCTCCAGCGCTTTGATCTGAAGGCTGACGGCGGAATGGGAGACGCCTACGGCCTCTCCCGCCGCCGCGAATGAGCCTTTCTCGACGACGGCGAGCAGCGTTCGCATGTGGCGAATATTCATGGCGTGGAGCCTTACGCGCGCTCCGCATCATTGCAAGCGGGGGTCATGGCGATGACCGCTTGACCGGCGCGAGCCAACGCCAGCGCGGCGTCGTTTAGCCGACCTGCTCAGCGCGAAGCGAAGGGCGGTTTCAGGCCGCCCTGATTGCGCCGTCGCCTTAAGCCGCCTCCGCCCGCCCCGCGCCGAGGACGAACTCGGCGCATGTTTCGATGATCGCGACTTCGCGCCGCGTGAGCGCATCGAGCATCGCGGCGGAGAGCTCTCCCGTCTTCGCCAACTCATCGGCGACGACCGCGAGAAAGCGGTGGCTCAGATCGCAGCCGAGCTCGTCCGTCAGGGCGCCGAGCAGTGTCTCAGCTGAGTGGTTTTTCGCGTCATTCATGTCCATTTCCTCCGTCCCATTATCTTTCTACGGAGGCGTTACGAATTGCTGAACGATCCGGATCAGCGGAAGATCTGCGACATTCCAGCGCCGTCAGGCCTTGGCGAAGACGAAGCGCGTCGTCTGCTGAAGACGCGCGCCCGCTGCGATCTCGATCGAAGGGAAGCCGGGATTGTTCGGCGCATCGGGCCAGAATTGCGGCTCCAGGCACATCCCCGCACGGGGCGAGAACCGCCCGCCCGGCGGCAGGTTGTCGCCGGAATAGACCTGCAGGCCCGGCGCCGTCGTCAGCACCGTCATCGCAACGCCGCCGCCGCTGAGCGTCGCAGCGCGCTCGGGCGCAGCGCGTCCTTGGTCCGCGAGGCAGTAGTTGAGGTCGAGACGCGCCGCGCCGATGCGCCGCGCGCGCCGCCAGTCTGTCTCGCCGACCGCATTCGCCAGCTCGCCCGTCGGCATGAGCCGCGCGTCCAGCGCCGTGAACCGTCCCGCGTTCAGCTCCAGCTCATGAGCGTCGATCGAGCGCTCGCCAGAGAGGTTGAAGTAGTGGTGATGCGTCGGGTTTAGCACCGTCGCCGCCCGCGCCGTGGCGAAGATCGACACCTCCAGCGCGTGGGGTCTGACCGCATAGACGACCTGCGCATCGACCGCGCCCGGAAACCCTTCCGCACCGTCCGGATCACGCAGCCTGAAAACAACCCGTTTCGAAGTGGCGTCGAGCATGGTCCAGCACCGTCGCCCCCAGCCGCGCGCGCCGCCATGGAGCGTATCGCGCCCACCGATATTGCGCGTCGCGCGATGCTCGCGGCCCTCGACCGAAAACCGCCCGCCCGACAGGCGATTGGCCACTCGCCCGACGACGGCGCCGATATGCTCCGTATCTCCGAGATAGCCGTCCAGATCGGAAAAGCTGAGGACGAGCGACCGGTCCACACCGTCCACCCGCAGGTCCTGCAGAACCGCGCCCCATTCGATCACCCGCGCGGAGATCCCGTCATCGCGGAGGTCGAAGGCCCGAACCTCCCGTCCGTCCGGCGCGCGCCCGAAGATCACCGGTCCGACTCTCGCCAGCGCGGATTGATCCACGGCTCCCGGTTGGAAGCGGGGAGCGGGTCGCGCCCGAGGATGTGGTCGGCGGCTTTCTCTCCCACCATGATCGACGGCGCGTTGAGGTTGCCGTTCGGGATGCGCGGGAAGATCGAACTGTCGGTGAGGCGCAGGCTCTCCACCCCGATCACCCGGCATTCCGGGTCGACCACGGCCAACGGATCGTCGCGCCGCCCCATGCGCGCCGTGCCGGAGGGGTGATAGGCGCTTTCGACATGCTCGCGAATGAAACCGTCCAGCTCGTCATCCGTCTGAACGTCGGCGCCCGGCTGGATCTCCTTCCCCCGATAAGGGTTGAAGGCCGCCTGCCCGAAAATCTCCCGCGTGAGGCGAATGCAGTGGCGGAAGTCGATCCAGTCCTGCTCTTCGGACATGTAATTGAAGAGGATCTTCGGAGCCTCTTTCGGATCGGCGCTGCGCAAGGTCACCTCTCCTCGGGAAGGGGAGCGCATCGGCCCGACATGGGCCTGAAACCCATGCCCCTCCGCCGCCGCCTGACCGTCATAGCGCACCGCGATGGGCAGGAAGTGATACTGGATGTCGGGATACTCGACGCCGGGGCGGCTTCTCAGGAATGCGGCGCTTTCAAACTGGTTTGACGCGCCATGACCTGTTTTCGTGAAAAGCCATTGCGCGCCAATCACCGCTTTCGAAAAAAGGTTCCAATGCTTGAAGAGCGTGATCGGTTGGGTGCAGGCCTGCTGGATGTAAAGTTCGAGATGATCCTGCAGGTTCTTGCCGACCCCGGGCCGATCCGCGACCATGTCGATCCCATGTTCCGCCAACTCCGCCGCCGGACCGATCCCCGAAAGCATCAGAAGCTTCGGCGAATTGATGGAGGAGGCCGCGAGGATCACCTCCCGCCGTGCGCGGATCACTTCGATCCGCCCGCCGCGCTCCACCTCGACCCCGACGGCGCGGCCCTCCTCGATCACGACCTTCCGGGCGAGGCGCCTCACCATGTCCAGATTGGATCGCTTCAGCGCGGGCTTCAGATAGGCGTTGGCGGCGGACCACCGGCGACCCTTGTAGGTCGTCTGCTCCATCGGGCCGAAGCCTTCCTGCTTCTCCCCGTTGTAGTCGTCGGTCAGCTCGAACCCGGCCTGACGCCCGGCTTCGACGAACGCGTGGAAGAGCGGGTTTTCGCGCGGGCCCCGCGTCACATGCAGCGGGCCGTCCGTTCCGCGCCAGTCCGGATCGCCGCCATGGCCGCGACCCGACCAGCTCTCCATCCGGAGGTAATAGGGGAGGACGTCGGCGTAGGCCCACCCGTCCGCCCCCTGCTCAGCCCAGTGGTCGAAGTCCCGCGCGTGGCCGCGCACGTAGACCATGCCGTTTATGGAGGAGGACCCGCCGATGACCTTGCCGCGCGGACACGCCAGCCGCCGCCCGCCCAGATGCGGCTCCGGCTCGGTGCTGTAGCCCCAGTCGTAGAGCGGCATATTCATCGGATAGGACAGCGCCGCCGGCATCTGGATCAGGGGCCCGGCGTCGGTGCCGCCGTATTCCAGCACCAAGACCGAATGCGCCCCGTCCTCCGACAGGCGCGCCGCCATTGCGGACCCGGCGGAGCCTGAGCCGACGATCACGAAATCAGCTTCCATGCTTGCGGCTCTCCCTCAGCGCACCGTGACGGCGGGAGGCGTAGCATGACTTGTGAAATCACAATACGAAAAATTAAATGGCCATACAGCTTTTGACCCGCGCGCCGGCATCGCATAGGCCGCTGAGGTTCGGAATGGGCGTCAGATGATACGCAAACGCATACGCGACATTCGCAATGACGAGCTGATCGACGCCGCCATCGCGGCGCTCCATCGCAAGGGCTTCGCCTCCGTCACGATGGCGGAGATCGCGGCCGAGGCGGGCGCCTCCGCCGCCAGCATCAACTACTATTTCGGCGCCAAGGACCGTCTGCTTGAGGCGACGATGCGCCGTCTCATGTCCACGCTCCGCACGGCGCTTCTCGAACGCTTCGAAGCCGCGCGCACGCCGGCGGAGCGGCTGATGGCCATCGTCGAAGCGAATTTCGACGACCGCGTCTTCACCATCGAACAGTGCAGCGTCTGGGTGCAGTTCTGGGCCGCCGCGCCCTACCGGGACGGGCTGGCGCGCCTGCATCGCATCAACCGCAGCCGGGTGCAGAGCAACATGCGCGCCGAGATGCGCGCGCTTCTGCCGGATGAGACGGCGGAGATCGCCCGCGTCGCCCTGCAGAATTACATGGACGGCGTCTGGCTGGAGGCGGCGCAGTCGCGCGGCGCGCTCGACCCGGCGGAGGAACGGCGCAAGGCGCTCCGCGTCGCGCGCTTGCTGATCTCGGCGGAAGTCTAACGATGCGATCCGACGAATAAACTGGTTAAATGACAGGCGACCGGGATCGCGTCTTCATGGCGGCGCTCGACTGCGGGCGCGGGCGATCGGCGCTTCGGCTCCGACCGGCGGCGTCGCACCCCCTTCGATCCCGCGCCAGAACGCCCAGCCCCCGTTCGGTCCTGCGCTCGCGTCGCGCCCAATCCTTCGTTAAGCGCCTTCGGCCCTGAGGCTTTCGTAGGACACCATGGAGTGCTCGACGAACGCCGGGCGCGTCTGAAGCCGCGCGTAAAAGGCGTCGAGCGCCGGCGTCTCCGCCCGATCCATTTCAACCGTGTAATAGCGATAGAGCGAATGGCCGGTCAGGATATCGGCGAAGGTGAACGCCTCCCCCGCCATCCAGGGGCCGTCGCCGATCCGGTCGCTCAGCATACGCGCCAGTGGTTTCACCTTCTCGATCGCCGCCGCCACCGCCGCCTCGTCGCGCTGCGCCTTGGGCGTCCGCACCACGGGCCAGAAAACGCCGAGGTTGAAGGCAGGGACGAAGGTCGTCTTCATCCACTCCGCCCACATGTCCAGCGCGGCGCGCTCGGCGGGGTCGGCGGGCCAGAAGGGCTCGTCTGCATACCGGGCGGCGAGATAGCGGAGGATGGCGGAGGATTCCCACATCGCCAGATCCCCGTCCCGGATCGTCGGGACGAGCCCGTTCGGGTTCATCGCGCGATATTCGGGCGTGTCCGTCCCGCCATGGACATGGCCGATGTCATGGCGCTCGCATTCCAGCCCCAGCTCGCCGATCGCCCACATCACGATCTGCACGTTGGACGACGTCGCCCGGCCATAGACGGTGATCATGCGCGTCTCCCTCTCCCGAAGCCGCGAGTGAGCAGGGGGCGGGCGGCGATGTCAATCAATCGCCGTCACACCTTCCAGAAGACGAAAGCCCCCCAGGTGACGGCGATCCCAAGCGGCGCCCAGAGCGGCGTTCCCATCAGGCCGAGCCATGCGAGGAAGATATAGGCGGACCCGAGAAGCGAGATGAACAGCCGATCTCCCCGCGTCGTATGGAGCCCGAGGATCCCGTCCCGCGGCGCCCCGCCCGGACGGCGCCATTCGAGAAACCCGATGCAGGCGATGGCCGCGAAGACGAAGACGAAGAAAAGCGCCGTCGCGTTCGTCCACGCCATCCAGAACCCCGGCGCGATGGCGTCGGTGAAGGACCACGGCTTCGGCTCCGCCGGTTTCGCGCCCCAGGTGTTCTGCGCGGCGGCGGGCGCGGCGAGGAGCGCGCAGAGGATTGCGGCGCGAAGCATCAGACCCTCCCCATCGCGAAGCCCTTAGCGATGTAGTTGCGGACGAAATAGATCACGATCGCGCCTGGGATGATCGTCAGGCACCCCGCCGCCGCGAGCAGCCCCAGCTCATAACCGGCCGAAGACGCAGTGCGCGTCATCGTCGCCGCGATCGGCTTCGCCTCCACCGCCGTCAGGGTCTTGGCGAGCAGAAGCTCCACCCATGAGAACATGAAGCAGAAGAACGCCGCGACGCCGATCCCCGCCGTGATGTTCGGCACGAAGATCTTGAAGAAGAAGGCGGGGAAGGAATAGCCGTCGACATAGGCGGTCTCGTCCAGCTCCTTCGGCACGCCGCGCATGAACCCTTCGAGGATCCAGACCGCGAGCGGAATGTTGAAGAGGCAATGCGCCAGCGCCACCGCGATATGCGTGTCGAAAAGGCCGATGGCGGAATAGAGCTGGAAGAATGGCAGTGCGAAGACGGCGGGCGGCGCCATCCGGTTCGTAAGGAGCCAGAAGAAGAGGTGCTTGTCCCCGAGGAAGCGATAGCGGGAGAAGGCGTAGGCGGCGGGCAGGGCGGCGGCGACGGAAATCACCGTGTTGAGCGAGACGTAGATAATCGAGTTGAAGTAGCCCCAGTACCAGGTCGGGTCGGTGAAGATGACGCGGTAATTGTCCAGCGTCCATTCCGACGGCAGCCACGAGAACCCGGAGAGGATTTCGTTCGTCGTCTTGAACGACATCGAGACCAGCCAGTAGATCGGCAGCATCAGGAAGATGATGTAGAGGATCGGGACGAGGGAGCGTTTTCTCACTTCGGATCGTCCTTCGTCATCAGCGTGTAGAAAACCCAGCTGACCAGCAGCGTGATCGCGAAGTAGATCAGGCTCATCGCCGCCGCCGGGCCGAGGTCGAACTGGCCGAGCGCCACTTTCACCAGATCAATCGAGAGGAGCGTCGTGGAGTTGCCCGGACCCCCTCCGGTCAGCACGAAAGGCTCCGTGTAGATCATGAAGCTGTCCATGAACCGCAGCAGGATCGCGATGGTCAGAACCTGCTTCATCTTCGGCAATTGGATGTAGCGGAAGACCGACCAGGACGACGCCCCGTCGATCTTCGCCGCCTGATAGAAGGCGTCGGGGATGGAGATGAGGCCCGCATAGGCGAGAAGCACCACCAGCGACGTCCAGTGCCAGACATCCATGACGATGATCGTGATCCAGGCCGCCGTCGGGCTTTGCGTCATGTCGTAGGGAATGCCGAGCCAGTTCAGCCCGTAGCCCATCAGCCCGATATCGGGGAGCGTGAAGATGTTCCACATCGCCCCCACCACGTTCCACGGGATCAGGAGCGGCAGCGCCATCAGGACGAGGCAGACGGAGACCCACGGCCCCTTGCGCGGCATGGCGAGCGCAATGGCGACGCCGAGCGGCACCTCGATGATCAGGATAGAGAAGGTGAAGAAGAACTGCCGCCCGAGCGCGTTGTGGAAGCGTTCGGAGCGGAGAAGGTCTTCGAACCAGCCGACCCCGTGCCAGAAGAACTGGTTGTTCCCGAACGTCTCCTGCACCGAATAATTCACCACCGTCATCAGCGGGATGAGCGCGTTGAAGGCGACGAGGAAGAGAACGGGCGCGATGAAGAACCAGGCGCGGGGGTTATCCTTTCTCATTGGACGGCCCTCCTGGCGAACGTCGAGCAGAGAGCGTTTCGCTCAGCCATCCTGTCCCTCGCACGGCGAAGCCGGGCGGCGCCCGACCCTCCCCCCGGGAGGGCGCTTTGGCGATGTCGTTCCCCAAAAACGCGGCATTGCTGCTTTGAAGCGTTGAGCGAAGGAGAAAGGTACCGTGCGCCCACCCAGGGTCGGGCGCCGCCCTCGTCTCTCAGGAGTTCGTTGGGCATCGCCATCACCCCTCCGTCGCCAGCCAGCCGTCAGCGTAAACCCGCGTCTGCTCCGGCCTGAAGGCGAGACGCACCGGACCCACCGCGGGCGGCGTTTCGCCGTCGCCGAGGATGGCCGCGACGCGGCAGCCGCCCACATCCGCCTCCAGCACCGAATGGCGGCCGAGATCGGTGCATTTGACGACCTCTCCCTCCATCCCGTCATCGGCGAGGGAGACGAACTCGGGCCTGACGCCCAGCTCCGTCGCCTTCCCCTCCGTCGACCCAATAGCCCCCGAAACCGCAACCTGCTCGCCCTGGAAGAAGGCCGCGCCGTCCCGCACTTCACAAGGCAGCACGTTCATACCGGGCGAGCCGATGAAATGACCCACAAACGTGTGGCCGGGCCGCTCGAACAGCTCCACCGGCGTGCCGATCTGGACGATTTCGCCGTCCTGCATCACCACGACCTGATCGGCGAAGGTCAGCGCCTCCGTCTGGTCGTGGGTGACGTAGATCATCGTCGCCTTCACCCGCTGGTGCAGCTCCTTCAGCTTTGAGCGGAGCTTCCATTTCAGATGCGGGTCGATCACCGTCAGCGGCTCGTCGAACATCACGACGTTCACATCGTCGCGCACCAGCCCCCGACCCATGGAGATCTTCTGCTTATCGTCCGGGTTCAGCCCCGCCGCGCGGCGATCCAGCATCCCGTCCAGCTCCAGCATGGTGGCGATCTCGCTGACCCGCGCCTCGATCCGGTCCGGCGCGACGCCCCGGTTCTTGAGCGGGAAGGCGAGGTTCTGGCGAACCGTCATCGTGTCGTAGATGACGGGGAACTGGAACACCTGCGCGATGTTGCGCCGGTCGGGCGGCAGGGTCGTCATATCCTCCCCATCGAAGAGGATGCGTCCTTCGGAGGGCGTGACGAGGCCGGAAATGATGTTCAGAAGCGTCGACTTCCCGCAGCCCGACGGGCCGAGGAGCGCGTAGGCGCCGCCATCCTCCCAATCCAGATCGATGCGCTTCAGCGCCCAGTCCTCCGGCCCTTTCGGGTTCGGGAAATAGGAGTGCCTGAGCTGATCGAGGGTGATTTTCGCCATGTCAGGCCGCCAGCCGCCCGTCGGCGCCGAAATAGAAGCACTGCGCGGGGTCGAGGTGGAATTCGTGCCGCTCCCCGACCTCATAGGGGTGGACGCCATGCGCCTGACTGACCCAGGCGCCGCCCGCCATTTCGAAATGCGCGACGCTTTCGGAACCCGACAGCTCCGTCACCAACACCTCGCCCGTCACCGGCGCCTGATCCGCCCCGGTCGGCTGCGGCGCGACGTGATGGGGGCGGAGCGCGACGGTGTAGGGGCCGTCCGGCAACGCCTCCGCCCGCCCGGTAGCGGGCCATGACGGGCCGCCGGTCAGTCGGATCTCGCCGCCCGCCTTGACGGCCTCCGCGCTGTTGATCGGCGGGTCGGAGAACACCTCCGCCGCCGTAAGGTTGGCGGGGCGGCGATAAACCTCCGCCGTCTCGCCGAACTGGACGACGCGGCCTTCATGGACGAGCGCGGTGCGGCCCGACAGCATCAGCGCTTCGGCGGGTTCAGATGTGGCGTAGACGACGACCGCGCCGCGCCCCGCGAAAAGCTCCGGCAGCTGGTCGCGCAGCTCCTCGCGCAGCTTGTAGTCGAGATTCGCGAGCGGCTCGTCCAGAAGGACGAGGTCGCTCTCCTTCACGATCGCCCGCGCCAACGCCGTGCGCTGCTGCTGGCCGCCGCTGAGCTCCTGCGGGCGGCGGTTCAGCATCGGGCGGAGCTTGAGGATGTCCGCCGCCGCCTCCACCCGGCCTTCGATCTCCGACTTCGGAACGCCCGCGACCCGGAGGGGGGAGGCGATATTTTCGAAGACGGACATGTGCGGATAGTTCACGAAGAACTGGTGGACGAGGGAGATGTTCCGCTTCTGCGTCGACACATCCGTCACGTCCTGACCGTTCATCAGAACCGCGCCCTCCGTCGGGCGGTCCAGCCCCGCCATCAACTTGATCAGCGAGGTTTTCCCGGCGTTGGTCGCACCCAGAAGGATGTTGAACCCTCCCGGCTCCAGCACCAGCGAGGTGTCGTGGATATGGGTTTCGATCCCCACCCGTTTGACGATGTTGCGAAGCTCCAGCGCCATCGGCGCTCCCCTCCCGGCGGCGCGGCCCCGTATCGGCGGCGCGCTCTGGTGGTTCGGTCCTTGGGTGGGCGAGGCCGCGAACGCCCCCGCCCGTCTCACAGGGAAATCGCTTACTGCGCCGCCCAGCGGGCGACCAGCTCGTCATAGTTGACGGTCTGGCCCTGCGGCTTCTCGTTGGCGAGCTTGGCCTTGGGCGAGCCCGGCTGGTTGAGCCAGTATTCCGCGTCCCGCTCCTCGTTCAGGCGCGGGCCGCAGCCGCCGTAGACATTCGCCGCCTCGTCGGCCTGCTGCATGCGGGCCATGGTGATGTCCATCTCGGCGGCGAGACGATCCATCGCCTCCTGCGGGGTGAAGGCGCCGGAGTTCACGTCGCCGATCTGCTGCCACCAGATCTGCGCCAGTTTCGGGTAATCCGGCACGTTGATCCCCGTCGGCGACCACGCGACCCGGTCCGGGGAGCGGTAGAACTCCACCAGACCGCCCAGTTTCGGCGCCCGCTCCGTGAAGCTCTCATGGTTCACGGTGGAATCGCGGATGAAGGTCAGACCCACATGCGACTTGCGCGTGTCGACCGTCTTGGAGACGACGAACTGCGCGTAGAGCCATGCGGCCTTCGCCCGATCAACCGGAGTGGATTTCAGGATCGTCCAGGACCCGACGTCCTGATAGCCGACCTTCTGGCCTTCCTCCCAGTAGGGACCATGCGGCGAGGGCGCCATCCGCCAGAGTGGCATGCCGTCCGCGTCGACCGTGTTGTTCCCCTCCGACTGCGGCTTCACCATGTCGGCGGTGAACGCCGTGTACCAGAAGATCTGCTGGGCGACGTTGCCCTGGCTGAGCGCCGGGAGCGACTGGTAGAAGTCGTAGGAGGCGGAACCCGGAGGCGCGTAGGCGCGCAGCCACTCGTCCCATTTCCGGATCGCGTAGACCGCCGCCGGCCCGTTCGCCGCGCCGCCGCGGGTGACCGAAGCGCCGGTCGGGTTGCAGGTCCCGGCCTCCATCCGGATGCCCCACTCGTCAACCGGCACGCCGTTCGGCTCGCCGACCGAACCTGCGCCCGCCATGGAGAGCCAGGCGTCCGTCATGCGCCAGCCGAGATCGGGCGCGCGCTTGCCGTAATCCATGTGGCCGTAGATGCGGGTCCCGTCGATGTCCTTCACGTCGTTGGTGAAGAACTCCGCGATGTCCTCATAGGCCGACCAGTTCACCGGCACGCCGAGGTCGTAGCCGTATTTCGCCTTGAACGCGGCCTTCAGATCCTCCCGGTCGAACCAGTCCTTGCGGAACCAGTACAGGTTCGCGAACTGCTGATCGGGCAGCTGATAGAGCTTGCCGTCCGGCCCGGTCGTGAACTGCAGCCCCATGAAATCGTCGAGATCGAGGCCGGGGTTCGTCACGTCGGCGAAATCCCCCTCCATCATGTCGGAGAGCGGATAGGCGAGCTGCAGCCGCGAATGGGTGCCGATCAGATCGCTGTCGTTGACGTAGGCGTCGTAGAGGTTGCGCTGCGTCTGCATTTGCGTCTGCACCGCCTGAACCACTTCGCCCTCGCCGAGGATCTGGTGGTTCACCTTGATGCCGGTGATCTCCTCGAACGCCTTGGTCAGCACCTCGGATTCATAGGAATGCGTCGGGATGCCCTCGGAGAGGACGTTGATCTCCATTCCCGCGAAGGGCTCCGCGGCGTTGATGAACCACTCCATCTCCGCCAGCTGCTCCTCCTTCGTCAGGACGGAGGGCTGGAACTCCTCGTCGATCCATTTCTGGGCCGCCGCCGTGTGTCCTGCCGCCCAGGCGCTTGACGCCGATGCGGCGACAGCGAGCGCGGCGACCGCTGAAAGCAGTCTGCGTTTCATGTCTTCCTCCCATTGGTCTTGCTAGAGCGCCTTATGTCCGGCGTCTGGTGTGAAGCTTCATGTGAAAAAAAACGATAGTCAAGCGAATGCTAAATGTTCACTTTCATGTTCGTTATTGTATGGTTTGGTCGCTTGGGCGTGTGCCTGAGAGGTTCATTCACCCACGAGGCGAGCAAAGCGAATGGAGCTGTCCGACCGGCAAGCTGACATTTTGACGGTGCTGCAACGCGACGGTCGCGTGCAGGTCGAGGAGCTGTCGGCGCGCTTCGACGTCACGACCCAGACGATCCGGCGCGACCTGAACGATCTCTGCGCGCGCGGGCTTGCGGCGCGGGTGCATGGCGGGGCGCGAGTGGCGAATTCGATCTCCAACGTCGACTACGCCGAACGCCGCCAGCTCGCCGCCACGGGGAAGGAGGCGATCGCCGCGGCCGCCGCCGCCCTCGTCCCCGACAACTGCTCGCTGATGCTCAACATCGGCACGACGACGGAGCAGGTGGCTCGCGCGCTGTTCGGCCATTCCGGCCTCGTCGTCATCTCCAACAACGTGAACGTCATCAACACGCTGATGGGATCGCGCGCGAAGGAGCTGATCCTGGCGGGCGGCGCCGTGCGCCCATCCGACGGCGCCATCGTGGGGGAGGCCGCGGTGGAGTTCATCTCCCGCTTCAAGGCCGATTTCGCGATCATCGGCGCCTCCGCGCTGGACGATGACGGGGCTGTGTTAGACTACGACGCGCGCGAAGTGTCCGTCGCCCGCGCGATCCTGAAGAACGCGCGCACCCGCATCCTCGTCGCCGACGCCACCAAGTTCGAGCGCACCGCGCCGGTGCGCATCTGCGACGTCGCCGATGTCGATTATTTCGTCACCGATGCGCCGCCGCCGGAGGCGTTTCAGCGCTGCGCGGCGTCGGGCGACGCGCAGATCATCATCGCCGAAGGCGCAGCGGTCGAGGCGTTCGATGAAGCCGTCTGAGGAGATCTACGACCTCCTCGTCATCGGCGGCGGCGTGAACGGCTGCGGCGTCGCGCGGGACGCCGCCGGGCGCGGTCTGCAAGTCCTGCTGGTCGAAAAGAACGACCTCGGCTGGGCGACCTCCTCCGCCTCCACCAAGCTCTTTCATGGCGGGCTTCGCTATCTGGAGTTTTTCGAGTTCCGGCTGGTGCGCGAAGCGCTGGAGGAGCGGGAGACGCTCTTGCGCGCCATGCCCCACATCTCTTGGCCGATGCGCTTCGTCCTGCCGATCAACGGCGACCTCAGGTTCAACGATGATTCGACGCTTGGAAAGTTTCTGCGCATCGCCATGCCCTTCCTCGGCGGCAAACGGCCCGCTTGGCTGACCCGCCTCGGTCTCTTCGTCTACGACCATCTCGGCGGTCGAAAGATCCTACCGGCGACGAAGGTGCTGGACCTCCGCCGCCATGCGACCGGCGCCCCGCTGAAGTCGCGCTTCGCCAAGGCGTTCGAATACTCCGACTGCTGGGTGGAGGACAGCCGCCTCGTCGCGCTCAACGCCCGTGACGCGGTGGAGCGGGGGGCGACCATTCTGACCCGCACGAGCTGCGAGGGTGCGGAGCGCGAAGACGGCCTCTGGACCGTTTCGCTTTCCTCCCATGACGGCCCGTTCACAGCTCGCGCCCGCGCCGTCGTGAATGCGGGCGGCCCTTGGGTGGCGGACGTGTTGAACGGTCGGCTGCGCCAGAACTCGCCTGAGAAGGTCAGGCTGGTGCGCGGCTCCCACATCGTGACGAAGCGGCTTTTCGATCACGAACAGCCCTATTTTCTGCAACAGCCCGACGGCCGGATCATCTTCGCCATTCCCTATGAGACCGATTTCACCCTGATCGGCACCACCGACGCCGACCATGACGGCGACCCGGCGAAGCCGGTCTGCACGCCGGAGGAGCGGGATTACCTCCTCAACGCGACCAACCTCTATTTCGAGCGCGCGCTGACGGCGGAGGATGTGGTCTGGACCTATTCCGGCGTGCGCCCGCTCTACGACGACGGCGCCTCCTCCGCGACCGCGGCGACGCGGGATTACGTTCTGAGCCTCGCGGCGCCGCAGGACGGCGCGCCGCTCCTCTCCTGCTTCGGCGGCAAGATCACCACCTACCGGCGGCTGGCGGAGGAAGCGGTGGACAAGATCGCCCCCCACTTCCCCGCCATCGCCGCCCCATGGACGGCGGGCGTGGCGCTGCCCGGCGGCGATTTCCCGGTGGACGGCGTCGAGCGGCTGGTGGAGGCGCTCCGCGCCACTTATCCCTTCCTCGACGAGAGATGGGCGCTTCGTCTGGTGCGGGCCTACGGGGCGGAGGCCGCCCCGATGCTCGGCGACGCCGCATCCGCCGACGATCTCGGCCCCGCTTTCGGCTGGAACCTCACCGCGCGGGAGGTCGACTGGCTCATGGACCATGAGTTCGCGGAGACTGCGGATGATGTCCTCTGGCGCCGCTCCAAGATCGGTCTCCGCGTCGATAAGGCGGAGGCCGAAGCGCTCGACCTCTACATGGCCGAAAGGCGAGCCCGATCGGCTGATGCGGGCGAGGCGCTCGCGGGAGAGTAGAGCCCCGCTGCAACGCGACTCCAGGTGACGGGGACGAAGGTTAACAGATCGTTAACAAGAAACTCTTTCGATGAATATCAAATAGATAAGGCCGCGTCCCCATGGGGACACGGCCTCAAAGCGCCTTAAGCGGAGCTTTTCAGACTTCAGTTCGTCTCCAGGAGACGCCGCGCGATCACCTGCGCCTGAATCTCCGCTGCGCCTTCGAAAATGTTGAGGATGCGCGCATCGCAAAGGACGCGGGAGATCGGATATTCGAGCGCGAAGCCGTTGCCGCCGTGGATCTGCAACCCGTTGTCGGCGCAGGACCACGCGATCCGTGCGGCGAGCAGCTTGGCCATCCCGGCCTCCAGATCGCAGCGCCGATCAGCGTCTTTCTCGCGAGCGGAGAAATAGGTGATCTGGCGGGCGATCATCACCTCGACCGCCATCATCGCCAGTTTGCCGTAGACGCGCGGGAAGGCGGCGAGCGGCTTGCCGAACTGCTTGCGCTCCATCGCGTAGTTCAGCGCGATCTCCATCGCCGACTGGGCGACGCCGACGGCGCGGGCGGCGGTCTGAATGCGGGCGCTCTCGAAGGTCTGCATGAGCTGCTTGAAGCCCTTGCCCTCTTCGCCGCCGAGCAGGTTCTCCGCCTTCACCTTGAAGCCGTCGAAGCCGATCTCGTATTCCTTCATGCCGCGATAGCCGAGCACCTCGATCTCGCCGCCGGACATGCCTTCGGCCGGGAACATGTTCTCATCGTCGCCCCGCGGTTTCTCGGCGAGGAACATGGAGAGGCCGCGATAGTCGCTCGTCTCGCTATCGGTGCGGGCGAGCAGGGTCATCACATCGGCGCGGGCGCCGTGGGTGATCCAGGTCTTGTTGCCCGTGACGACGTACTCGTCGCCCTCCTTCACCGCGCGGGTGCGGAGGGAGCCGAGGTCGGAACCGGTGTTCGGCTCGGTGAAGACGGCGGTCGGCAGGATCTCGGCGGACGCGAGCTTCGGGAGCCAGTTCTGCTTCTGCTCCTCCGTCCCGCCGCAGAGGATCAGCTCAGCGGCGATCTCGGAGCGGGTGCCGAGGGAGCCGACGCCGATATAGCCGCGCGACAGCTCTTCGGAGACGACGCACATCGCCATCTTGTCCATGCCGAACCCGCCGTATTCCTCCGGGATCGTCAGGCCGAAGACGCCGAGATCGGCCATCTCCTGAATGATCTCCAGCGGGATCAAGTCGTCCTGCAGGTGCCATTCATGGGCGTGCGGCATGACCTTGTCATCGGCGAAGCGGCGGAACTGCTCGCGCACCATCTCGAACTCTTCGTCGAGGCCCGTCGCGCCGTAGGAGGCGACGCCCTTCTGTTCGATCATCAGCTCAACCAGACGCGCGCGGGCGGCGTCCGTGTTGCCCTCCGCCACCAGCCGGTCGATCGCCGGGATGGCGAGCGCGGCGGGGTCGGCGCCGATATCCGTCAGGCGCGCAATCTCCCCCTGGCTCATCAGGAGGCCGCCGCGCAGCTGCGCGAGGTATTCGCCCGCGCCGATCTGGAGGAGAAGCCCCTCCATCTCGCCAAACTGGCCCTCGGTGGAGATCCGGTCGGCCCAATCGGCGAGCTGCTTCAGGCACTCGGCGTAGGTGGCGATCCAGCTCAGGCAATGCGCCGCGTGCTGCTCCGCCTCAAGCGCTTTGTTGGAGATCCGCTCCCCGGTCGCGACCTTGGCGCGGATCGCGGCGCGGCCGTCCTCCAAAGCGGCTTCGACGGCGGGCAGCGCCTGCTTGAGCATGGCGGGCGCATCGGCCATGAGCGCGGTCGCGGCGACGGGTTCGGAAAGAGCGGACTGGTTCATCTCTGCGGTGTCCTTATCGGGGCGCGCGTGCTGCAGCGCGGAATCATCTCGTTTGCGGTTGCGAGTGACTATAGCTCACATTGGGCGTGGTCAACGAATGGGTAATGAAAATTCCCAAAATGACGCAGCAGCGAAATTTTATTGCTGCATTTTTTCGCATCTTTCCGATAGGGGACGGCTATCGGACGATCGCCAGAGCCCCATCGCGGCGATGGTCGGCGCCCGCCTCCACGCCGCCGCGGGCGTCCCGCATGACGCCATGGACGCCGCCGAAGAACATCGAATCCGCAGGCCAGGCCTGCGCTTCCGGCCATTCGCGCAAAAGCGCGTCCCGCGCATCCTCGCGGAACCTGTCCTCGAAATCCGCCTTCGGCTCCTTAGCCCCCTCCAGGTGGATGCGGGGCGCGGCGACGGCGTCCTCCAGCCGCTCGCCCCGGTCGACGACCCGGTGGATCACCTGCGCCAGCGCGGTGCGGATGCGGTTGGAGCCGCCGGAGCCGAGCATCATCGACCGCCCGTCCGGCCAGTCCACCGCCATCGGCGCCATCATGGAGGCGAGGCGCTGATCCGGCGTCCATTCGAGATCGGGACCGGTCAGGTCCTCCTCCCCCAGCATGTTGTTGGGCATGAGGCCGGTTCCGGGCGCGATCAGCCCGCAACCTTCGCCGTTGGAGAGCGTCAGCGCAGCGCCCATGCCCGCCTGATCGATGACGGAGATATGCGTCGTCCCTAGCGTCGCCGCGCGCCGTTTCGCAACCTCGGTCCGGTAGCGCTTCATCAGGTCGCCGTCGAAGAGCCGCGCCGCGCCGCCATGAGGGTCGTCGTTCACCCCGGTCTCGAGCCGAGCGCGGGACGTGGCGTGGAAGGCGGCGGCGATCTCCGCCGGGCCGTCCGCCGCTTCGATCAGGCGAAGGGCGAAGGCGATCAGCGCGCCGCCGAGGGAGGGCGGCGGGTTCAAACGCAGGCGGGCGCGGCCGCGCTGCTCCGTCAGCGGGGCCCGCCAGCGCGCCTCGTATCGTTTCAGATCGAGCGCGGAGAGGTGTCCGCCGTCGAGAGCCATAACCGCGCGCGCGACCTCGCCTTCATGAAGAAACCGGTCGCCTTCGCGGGCGAAGGTTTCGATGACGTCGGCGAGGGGTTCGTTCCGATAAATCTCCCCGTCCTTCAGCGGCGCCTCTCCATCGCCGAAGGTCGCGCGAGCCTCCGGCGTGGCGACGAAGATCGGTTTGACGATGTCGAGGACCTTCGCCTGAAACGCCGACAGCGGCGCTCCGCCTTTCGCGAGGTCGGCGGCCGGCGCGGCGAGTTCGGCGAAGGGTATCCGGCCGAGCCGCTCATGCGCCTCCGCCAATCCGCGCGGGACGCCGTAGGCGGCGATGGACCCGGCGCCGATGTGGAATGTCTGTTTCGTTTCGCCGAAGTCCGCTTCGATCTCACGCAGATCGCAATCGCGCGCCTTGGCGCGGGGCGTCTGGACGAAGAAATCGAGCAGACGCGCCTCTCCGTTCGGTTTGCGGACCATCAGAAATCCGCCGCCGAGGAGCGAGGCGAGCACAGGTTCCGCGACACAAGCGACCAGCGCGCCCGCAACGGCGGCGTCCACCGCATTGCCGCCCGCGCGCAGGACGTCTGCGGCGGTTTCCGCGGTGGCGCGATGCCCAGCGGCTACGGCGAAGGAAGCGTTCTGAGACATGGGCGGGCCTATAGCGGCTCGTTCGATGCGGGAACAGTCCGGCGAAACGGCGAGTTCATCAGCGCATGGCTTTAACCCCTCGTTAACCCGATGTCAGAAATCCGGTTTTCTGACATCGGGCTAACGAGGGATTAAATCAGCAACGCCCGAACCGATTGCGCGAACTGTCAAGCTGGGGTTACACATCGGGGAATGACACAGCGCGACATCTCCCCCGACCAACCGCTCCGCATCGGCACGCGCGGCTCGCCGCTCGCCCTCGCCCAGGCCCATGAGACCCGCGAGCGGCTGATGGCGGCCCATGGCCTGCCCGAAGACGCTTTCGCCATCGAAGTGATCAAGACGACCGGCGACGCCGTGCTCGACCGCCCGCTATCGGAGATCGGGGGCAAGGGCCTCTTCACCAAGGAGATCGAACAGGCTTTGTTCGACGACCGCATCGACATCGCCGTCCACTCCATGAAGGACGTGGCGACGGTGCTGCCCGATGGTCTCGAGATGATCGCTTATCTGCCACGCGAAGATGTGCGCGACGCCTTCATCGCGCTCGATCTGCAATCGTTCGACGACCTGCCGCAGGGCGCCGTCCTCGGCACGTCCTCCCTCCGTCGCAGAGCGCAGGCGCTGGCGCGGCGGCCCGACCTGAAGCTCGTGGAGTTTCGGGGCAACGTGCAGACCCGCATGAAGAAGCTGAACGACGGCGTCGCGGCGGCGACCTTTCTCGCGTGCGCGGGGCTCAAACGTCTCGGCGGGGAGGCGCCGGGCGCGCCGATCCCGACCGACGTGATGCTGCCGGCGGTGGCGCAGGGCGCCATCGGGATCGAGGCGCGCTCAGGCGATGAGGCGATCCACGCCCTGCTCGCCCCGCTGAACGACGAAGCGACGGAGACGCGGCTGACGACGGAGCGTGCGTTCCTGCGCGTCCTCGACGGCTCCTGCCGCACGCCCATCGCGGGGCTGGCGGAGCTCGACGGCGACCGCATCGCCTTTCGCGGCGAAATTCTCCGGCCCGACGGCGCCGAAACCCATGCGACGGCGCGCGACGGCGCCGTTGGCGATGCGGAGGCGATGGGAGTCGAAGCCGGCGAAGAATTGCGCGTCCGGGGCGGGCCGAACTTCTTCACCGCCTGATCCGACATGGGCGCGCGGCGCATCCTCCTGACCCGACCGCGCGAGCGGGCGGAGGCTTTCGCCGCGACGCTCCCCGCTGACCGGTGGGCGGCGACGATCTGGCCGCTGACTGAAATCCTACCCGTAAAAGCCGTCGTCGACACCGGCGACGCCCAGGCCGTTCTCTACACCTCCCGCGCGGGCGTCGAACATGCGCCGCCGACCCTGCGCGCGCTGCCCGCATACTGCGTCGGCGACGCCACGGCGGCGGCGGCGCGCGCCGCTGGTCATGTGCAGGCGTTGAGCGCGGGCGGGGCGGCGGCCGATCTCGTCGCCATGGCGAAGCGGCGCGCGGCGCCGGGGGGCGGCGCGCTCCTCCACATCCGCGGACGGGACGCGGCGGGCGATGTGAGCGGCGCTTTGCGCGCGGCGGGCCTGACTGTTCGGGAGGTCGTGGTCTACGAAGCCGCAGCCGTCACCGCGGCGCCAGAGAGCGTCGCCGCCGATATCCGGGCCGGGCGCTTCGCCGCCGCCGCCTTCTTCTCGCCCCGCGCCAGCTCGATCTTCGCCGATCTGGCCCGGGAGGACTGGCGCGGCGGCCTATCGGTTGCGGCGGCCTTTGCAATCAGCGAAAACGCTGCGAAGCCGCTTCGCCATGTCGGGTTCGGCGAGGTCGCAATCGCCGAGGCGCCGACGGCTGAAGCGCTTCGCGCGGCCATTTGCGGCGCCGTTTGATTGATTGAGCGGGCTACCCCTGCGTGCGATTTGGGGTAAGACGAAGTTAGAGGGTCGATCGACGGGACTTACGATGGCGGACAACGACAAAGCGAAGACGGCGAAGGAACGACTCGCCGCAGCGAAGAAAGCCGCGGAAGACGCGGAGGTCGTCGCCGAAAACGCCGCCGACAAGATCGGAGACGCCGCGACGGAAACGGCGAGCGCCGTAGACGCCGCGCAGGACGCCGCCGCCGATACGGTCGAAGCCGCGACGGACGCCGCTGAAGCGGAAATCGACAAGATCGACGCCGATGCGCAAACCGCTCCCGGTAGCGATGCGGAGACGAAGACGACGAGCGACGACGCCGAAACCGAACTGACCGACGCCGCCGACCCCAAAGACGACGCCAAGCCGGAAGAGGCGCCCGCGGGGGCGACCCCCGGGGAGGCCGCCGCTGCGCCCGTTCCGCCGCCGCAGAAACCCGCCCGTCCGTGGTCGGCGGTCGCGCTGCAATGGATCGTTCTCTTCCTCGCCGGGATCGTCTTCGCGCTTTTCGCGGCCCCGCGCGTCGCGCCCTATCTGCCCGCCAGCGTCGCTGATCTCGTCAGCCCGCGCGGCGACGGGTTGGAGGAAGCGCTGTCCGCCGCCCGCGCCGAAAACGAAGCGGCCATCGCCGCGCTGACTGAACGGCTGGACGCCGCCGAAGCCGAGATCGCCGCGCAGGCGGAGACGGCCGAGGCCGCGCGAGCCGACATGGCGGCCGCGCTTGAGCCGCGCATCGCCGCCGCCGAGGCCGCGAAGACCGACACGACCGACTTCGAAGCCGCCGTGGACGACGTCGCCGGGCGCGTCACGCAGGCCGAAGCCGCACTCGAAGGGCTTAAGGCGGAGGTTTCCGATCTCGCCGGGTTCACCGGGGAAAGCGCCGCGCCCTCCGCCGAGACGCTGGAGCGCGTCGCGGCCTTCGGCGCCTCCGTCGAAGGGCTGCGCGCCGAAGTCGCCGCTCTGAGCGAGGCGACGGCGGGGATCGACCGCGCCGCCTCCAATGCGGACCTCGCGGCGCTCGCCGATCGGGTGGAGGCGCTGGAGGGCGGTCAGGCCGCAACGGCCGGCGCCGAAGAGGAAGCCCGACGCATCCGCGGCTCGGCCCAGCTCGACGCCGCGCTGACGCGGATCAATCGGGCGCTGATTTCAGGCGATTCCTTCGCCGAGCAACTCGCGGCGGCGGAGACGCTGTCCGGCGCCGAAGTTCCCGCCGGTCTGGCGGCCGCCGCGGAGACCGGGACAGCGCCCATCGACGCGCTGGCGCGGCGGTTCGAGACCGTCGCCCGCGACGGATATGCGGCGGCGCTGAAGGCGGACGCCGGAGACGGTCTCATGGATGGCGTTCTCGCCAGCGTTCAGGGTCAGCTCGGCGGACGGCCTTCGGTCGAGACCGAAGGGGAGGACGTCGGAGCCGTGCTCTCTCGCATCGAAGCGAGACTGCGCGACGGCGACGCCGCCGCCGCCCTCGCTGCGGCGGACGGACTGCCGGACGCCGCGATCGGGGCCATGTCGGGGTGGCTCGCCTCGCTTGAGAAAACTGCAAACGCGCGCGCCGGGTTCGAGACCTTTCGCGCGGCGCTGACGAACTGAGGGGCGGTCCATGATACTCCTGCTCATCCGAGTGCTCCTCTGGGGCGTCGCCACCATCGCCGCCGTTTGGGGCGTCTGGCTCCTCGTCGAAGCGCCGGGGCCCGGCGTCACCATCGACGTCTACGACCGTAAGTTCGGTCCGTTCCAGCCGCTCCTCTTCGTCGCGCTGGTCGTTCTGAGCGCGCTCCTCCTCTGGGGGATCGTGAAGGCGTTCGGCTTCCTCGTCGCCTGCGTCCGGTTCCTCTCTGGCGACGAGACGGCGATCAGCCGCTACTGGGACCGCTCGCGGGAGCGGCGCGGCTTCGACGCCCTCGCCGCCGGCATGACCGCGCTGGCCGAGGGCGACGCCCCCGTCGCGCTGAGCCGCGCCCGTAAGGCCGAGCGGCTACTGGAGAAGCCCGAGCTCACCAAGCTCCTCGTCGCGCAGGCGGCGGAGGCTTCGGGGGAGACGCGGCTGGCGCGCGACTACTACAAACAGCTCGCCTCTGAACCCGGCTCCGCCTATGTCGGCGTGAAGGGCCTTCTTGAGCAGGCGCTGAAGAAGGGCGAGACGGAAAAGGCCCTGAAACTCGCGCGCCACGCATTCGAGCTGAAGCCGAAGGACCCCGAGCTTCTGACCCGCCTCTTCGACCTTCAGGGCGCCTCCGCCGACTGGCATGGCGCGCGGACGACGCTGACCGCGATGACGCGGGTGAAGTCTCTGCCCAAAGACGTCGCCGACCGGCGCGACGCCGTCCTGATGCTCGCCGAAAGCCGCGCCTCGGCGGAGGCGGACGAGGTCGTCAAATCCCGCGACCTCGCCCGGAAAGCGATGAAGAAGTCGCCCGGTCTCGTGCCCGCGATCACCGACGCCGCCAAGGGCTGGCAGGCTGAGGGGAATGACAAAAAAGCCGCGAAGATCCTGAAGGAGGCTTGGCGCGCCAACCCGCACCCCGATCTCGCGACGGCTTACGCCGCGCTGGTGAAGAACGAGACGCCCTCCGCCCGCCGGAGCCGCTTCGCCGCGCTGACGGCGCCGAACCCGAACCATCCCGAAAGCCGCATCCTGACCGCCGAGTTGGCGATGGCTGACCGCGACTGGGCCGGCGCCCGCAAAGCGATGGGCGATCTGGCGGAGACGAACCCCTCCGCCCGCGCTTTCTCAATCATGGCGGCGATCGAAAAAGGCGAAGGCGGCGAAGACGCCACCGTCCGCGCTTTCCTCGCCAAAGCGGTGGCCGCTCCGCGCGCCGCGCAGTGGACCTGCGCCAATTGCGGCGCGCGCCATCAGCAGTGGATGGCGCGCTGCGACCGCTGCGACGCCTTCGATTCGCTCGACTGGAAGGAGGGGGAGGCCGACCCCGCCAGCGAACGCGCCTCCATGCTGCCGGTGATGATGGGGGTCGCCGAGGCGATGCCCGCGGCGCCCGCCGCCAACGGCTCGGACGCCGCGCAGATCGTCGAGCAGACCGCCGAGACGCCGGAAGCGCCCCGTCCCGCGACCTGAGGCGGGAGCGCGGATCGACGATTGCGACCGGCGTCGCGGCGCCCTATACGATGCGGCGCGGCACCCGTAGCTCAGCTGGATAGAGCGCTGCCCTCCGAAGGCAGAGGCCAAAGGTTCGAATCCTTTCGGGTGCGCCACTCCCCTCAATACGACATGACGCTCAGGGCAGCTTGAGCGCATCAGCGGGCTCCGCTTGGCGCCGATCGTGAAGTTCGCGCATCATCGGGCATGGACACTCAGCCCGCCAAGGCGACCATGGACCCTCGACCGGAGCCTTTCGACATCCTCATTATCGCCGCGCCGGACTTCAACCTGGCGGCGACGACGGCTTTCATCGACCCGTTCCGCGCCGCGAACTACCTGGAGGGCGCGCAGCGCTTCCGCTGGACCCTTTCGTCCGAAATCGGCGGCGCGGTGACGGCGAGCAACGGGCTCACGGTCGAGGCCGCCGCCCTCCCCGATGCGCGGGAGCGGCCGGATCTCGCCATGGTCTCTTCAAGTTGGGCGCCGGAGCGGCATTCGTCCCCGGGTCTGCGCGCTTATCTGCGGCGGCTGGACCGAAAGGGCGTCCGCCTCGGCGCGCTCGACACGGGCGCTTTCATCCTCGCCGACGCGGGGCTTCTGTCGGGCCGCCGGGCGACGGTCCACTATGAGCATATCGACGCGATGCGGGAGCTTCACGGCGACGTCGAGGTGACGGAGGATCTCTTCGTCGCCGACTGGGATCGCGTGACCTGTTGCGGCGGCGAAGCCTCCGCCGATCTCGCGCTGCAGATCGTGAGCGAACGCCTCGGCGCGCCCGTCGCGGACGCCGCCGCGCGCTACATCTTCCACACGGCGATGCGCCCCTACGGCGCGCAGCAGGCCCCGTCGCTGACGGAGCCGCTCACCCGAACCGTTCCCGAAACCGTCCGCGCCGCGATCCGCCTGATGGAGGCGCATCTGGAGGAGCCGCTGAGCGTCGGCGAGATCGGCGCGCGGCTCGGCGTGTCGGAGCGGCACCTCGCCCGCCTTTTCGCGCGCCATCTCGGCATGCCGACGATGATCTACTATCGCGACATCCGGCTGGATCGCGCGCGCGGCCTCGTCACCCAGACGGAGGTTCCGCTGCTGGAGGTCGCCATCGCCTCCGGTTTCCGCTCACAGGTCGCGTTCAGCCGCGCTTACAAGGCCCGCTTCGGCCTCGCGCCCAGCGCCGACCGTCGGGAAGGGCGCGTTCCGTTCGAATTTCGCCCTTGGCCGATGCATCCCCGGCGGATCGATGCGTTGTCCGGTTGAGTGACAGTTTCGGTCCGTTCAAGTTAAGTCGTTTTGCGAGGACGCGAGACGATGATCGCGAGGATCAGCCGTCAGGGAGGCGACGATGCGCATGGCGCTTTCATCCGATGATTTCGCGGCGGTGCGAAGGGGCTACGACCCGGACCCCGCCGCTTCGCTCTCGCTCGCGGCGGAGGCGTATACCGACCCGCGCTGGCATCAGGCCGACGCCGAAGCGATCTTCTCCAAGACATGGCGTTGGGTCTGCCATGTGGAGAAGGTGCGCGCCCCCGGCGCCTATGTCGCGGTGGAGGTCGCCGGCCGCCCCGTCGTCGTGGTCCGGGATCGGGAGGGAGCGCTTCGCGCCTTTTACAACGTCTGCAAGCACCGCGCGCATCAGCTCCTCGAGGGCGAGGGGGAGACGACGCGGATCATGTGCCCCTATCACGCCTGGGTCTACGATCTGACCGGGCGGCTGCGCCGGGCGCCGGAGACGGAGAACCTCAAGAACTTCGACACGAGCGACATCTGCCTCGATCAGGTGCGGGTCGAGGCGTTCTGCGGCTTCATCTACGTCAATCTCGACCCCGCCGCCGCGCCGCTGGCCGAACAGTCCGGCGATCTGGCGGCGGAGATCATGCACTGGGCGCCTGATGTATCCGAGCTGACCTTCGGCCATCGGTTGACTTACGACATCAAGTCGAACTGGAAGAACGTCGTCGACAACTTCCTCGAATGCTACCACTGCCCGACGGCCCACAAGGATTTCTGCGATCTGGTGGACATGGACACCTACAAGGTGACCACCCATGGCATCTATTCCAGCCACATGGCCGATGCGGGTCAGGGCGCCAACACCGCCTATGACGTCTCCAACGCGACAGTGCGCACCCATGCCGTCTGGTGGCTTTGGCCGACGACCTGCCTGATGCGCTATCCGGGGCGGTCCTCAATGATCGTGCTGAACATCATTCCCGTCGGACCGGATCGCACGCTGGAGACCTACGACTTCTATTTGGAGACGCCGGAGCCGGATGAGGCGGAGCTGGAGGCGATCCGTTATCTCGATGAGGTGCTGCAAGCCGAAGACATCGCCATCGTCGAAAGCGTGCAAAAGGGGATGGAGACGCCCGCGTTCCAACAGGGCCGGATCGTCCATGACCCTGAAGGCTCCGGGAAATCGGAGCACGCGGTGCATCACTTCCACGGCCTCGTCCTCGACGCCTACGCAAGGATCGCCGCCTGATGGGCGCGCTGGAGGGGAAGGTCGCGCTCGTCACCGGCGGGCGCGGCGGCATCGGGCGGGCGATCTGCGCGCGGTTCGAGCGGGAAGGCGCGAAGGTCTACGCCGCCGACCTGAACGAAGGCGGCTCGCTGGCGGGTGACGGCGCCGGGGCGTTCGTCCAAATGGACGTGGCCGATGAAGCCTCAGTGACGGCGGCTACGGAGCGGGTGAGGGCGGCGAACGGCGCGCTCCACATTCTCGTCAACGCCGCCGGGATCGAAATCGAGAAGACCATCGAAGAGACAAGCCTTGAGGAATGGAACCGCTCCTTCGCGGTCAACGTCACCGGGACGTTCCTGACCTCGAAACACGCGCTCCCTCTGATGCGCGCGGCGGCGAAGGGCGGAACCTCCGCCTCCATCGTCAATTTCGGCTCCTATGACGGGTTCATCGCTGACCCCGGCCTCGCCGCCTATTGCGCGACCAAGGGCGCGGTCCATGCGCTGACCAAAGCAATGGCGTGCGACCACGGGCCGGAGGGCATCCGGGTGAACGCGATCTGCCCCGGATACGTGGACACGCCCATGCTCCAGAGCTTCTTCACCGGCGACGGCTCAGGCGGCGGCGGCAAGTCCATCGACCAGCTGCAACAGGCGGTGCGCGATGTGCATCCGATGCGGACCTACGGGACGCCCGAGGACATCGCCAATCTGGTGAACTGGCTGGCGAGCGACGAGGCGCGCTACGCCTCCGGACAACTTTGGGTTCTTGATGGGGGATTATCGGCGCAAGTTCAGCAAATGAGGTTGTGACCGATGAACATGCTCGCCGACTACAACGCCAAATCCGGGCGTCTCGCCCCGGTGTTCACCATCGAAGTGCAGACGCTTCCCGAGGATGTGGACCGCATCCTCGATGAGATCGTGAAGGTCCATCCCCTCGGCTACGGCAATTACCGCCGCAACGCCTCCGTCTCCGCGTCGGGTTACGAGACGGCCCAGTCGAACCCCGGCTCCACCACCACGACCCATGTGGAGGGGTTCGAGGCGGGATCGACGGAGACCTATCCGATGGTCGAACTGAAGCTCTCCATCGACCGCGATCTCGCGGCGCTGGAGGCGGTGATGGACGCGATCATCAGCGTTCACCACTACGAAGAGCCGGTGATCTTCGTGCGGGAGGATTGGGCGAGCCGCGCCGCCTACGACCCGAACTCCGACAATCCCCATCGCTGGTGGAACAACAGCCGCGGCCTGCCGGAGCGGCTCTAGGCGCCTCGGCGGACGACACGAAGGGAGGAGCGAAGATGCAGACCCATCTTCTGATCAACGGCGAGATGGTAGCCGGCGACGGCGCGGCGGTCAGCGTCGTGAACCCGGCGGACGAGACGGAGATCGCGAAGGTCGCCGAAGCCTCTCCCGAACAGGTGGACGCCGCCGTCGCCGCCTCCGCCGAGGCGTTCGAGACATGGAGCGCGACCCCGCCCGCCGAGCGCGCCGCCGCGCTCCTCGCCCTCGCCGACGCGATAGAGGCGCATCAGGACGAGCTGGCGGAGCTGGAGAGCCTCGACGTCGGCAAGCCCTGGCCCTCGGCCCGCGACGACGAGATGCCGCTGACCATCGACACGTTCCGCTTCATGGCGGGCGCCGCGCGCACCATGACGGGGTCCGCGGCGGGGGAGTACGTGGCGGACCACACCTCCATGATCCGCCGCGATCCGGTCGGCCCAGTGGCGGCCATCGCGCCCTGGAACTATCCGCTGATGATGGCGTCCTGGAAGCTGGCCGCGCCGCTCGCAGCGGGCTGCACGGTGACGCTGAAGCCCTCCGAAATCACCCCGCTTTCGACGCTGAAGCTGGGCGAGGTTATAAACGCGGTGCTGCCCCAGGGCGTCGTCAACGTGGTTCACGGCGGCGGGCCGACCATCGGCGACCGGCTCATCAATCATCCCGCCGCTGAGGCGATCACCATCACCGGCTCCCCCGCCACCGGCATGGCGGCGATGCGGGCGGCGTCGAACCAGATCCGCCATGTGCATCTGGAGCTCGGCGGCAAGGCCCCGGTCATCGTCTTCGACGACGCCGATATCGATGCGGTGGTCGAGACGATCCGGGGCGGGTCCTATTTCAACGCCGGGCAGGACTGCGCGCAGCCCTGCAGGATCATGGCGCAGGACGGCGTTTACGAGCGGTTGGTCGCCGCCCTCGGCGATGCGGTCGGTACGATCAAATGCGGCGCCCAGCGCGAAGAGGGGGTGGAGATGGGCCCCCTCGTCTCCGCCGCCCATCGGGACAAGGTCGCGGGCTTCGTCGAGCGCGCGCGGAGCCGCGCCGAGATCGCGACGGGCGGCGCGATGGGGGAGGGCGCGGGATATTTCTTCGCCCCCACAGTCATCGCAAACGTGGACAACGACAGCGAAGTCGCGACGGAGGAGGTCTTTGGTCCCGTCGTCACCGTCTCACGTTTCTCAGAGGCTGACGAGGCGCTGAAATGGGCGAACGCCAGCCGCTATGGGCTGGCCTCGTCCGTCTGGACGAAGGACGTCGGCCGCGCCATGCGGATGACGTCGCGCCTGCGCTACGGCTTCACCTGGGTGAACACCCACGGCGTCGGCGCGCCGGAGATGCCGTGGGCGGCGATGAAGGGGTCGGGCACGGGCTGCGACATGTCGGTCTACGCGCTCGACGCCTACACCTCGATCCGGCACGTGATGATCGCGCACTGATGCTAGGGTCGCTTGTCCCCATGCGGACTTACCGAGTGGTAAGTCCGCATGGGGACGGGCGGCGATAGGGAGGCTAGGGAGCAATCAAATGCGGCTTGAAGGCAAAAGGGCCCTCGTCACCGGCGGGCGGCAGGGGATCGGGCGGGGGATCGTGGAGGCGTTTCTCGCCGAAGGCGCGGCGGTCGCCACCTGCGGGCGCGGGCCGCGGCCCGAAGCGCTGCCGGAAGCCGTCGCGTGGACGACGGCGGATGTCAGCGATCCGGCTCAAGCCGATGCTATGGTCGCCGAAGCGGGCGCGCTCGACATCCTCGTTAACAACGCGGGCGTGCAGGTGGAGAAGACCGTCGCCGACAGCACGGACGCCGATTGGGATCTCGTCATTGGAGCCAACTGCAAGGGCGTCTTCAACTGCTGCCGCGCCGCGATACCGGCGATGGCGGAGGGCGGGTCGATCATCAACATCGGGTCGATTTCGGGGAACGTCGCGGACCCGTCGATGGCGCTCTACAACGCCTCCAAAGCCTTCGTGCACGGGCTGACCCGCTCCATCGCCGTCGACCACGGGCCTCACATCCGCTGCAACGCGATTTGCCCCGGATGGATCGAGACGGGGATGCTCGAGGCCGGGTTCGATCTGGCGAAGGACCCGGCGGCGGCGCAGCGGGACGCGCTCGCCCGCCACGCGGTCCGCCGCTTCGGCAAGCCCGCAGACATCGCCGCGATGGCGGTCTGGCTCGCCTCGGACGAGGCCGGGTTCGCCACTGGCCAGCTTTTCACCGTCGACGGGGGGATGACCGCCGCCTCGCCGCTCAATCCGGGACTGTTCTGATGAAAGACACCTACGCATCACTCGGCGCCGGGGTGATCGGCGCCTCATGGGCTTCGCTGTTCCTCGCCCACGGCCACCCCGTCCGCGTCAGCGATCCGGCGGAGGGGGCGGAGGATCGCCTCCGCGCCTATGTCGACGCCGCCTGGCCGGTGATGACCGATCTCGGCCTGACCGCGAACGGGGACAGGCAAGCGCTCACCTTCCACGCCCGCGCGGCGGAGGCGGTGGAGGGCGCGGCGTTCATTCAGGAGAGCGCGCCGGAGCGCCTGCCGATCAAACACGCCGTCTTCGCCGAGATCGAGGAGGCGATGGCGCCAGACGCGATCCTCTCCTCCTCCGCCTCCGGGCTGACGCTGAGCCAGATGCAGGCGGGGTGGCGCGACCCGTCGCGCTTCGTCCTCGGCCACCCGTTCAACCCGCCGCATCTGGTGCCGCTGGTGGAGGTCATGGCGAACGAGCGAACGGGCGACGGCGTCCTGGAGCGGACGGAGGCGATCTACGCCGCCCTCGGCAAGGTGACGATCCGGGTGAAGAAGGAGGTCGCGGGCCATATCGCGAACCGCCTCCAAGCGGCGCTCTGGCGGGAGGCGATCCATCTGGTGAGCACCGGCGCGACGACGGTGGAGGATGTGGACAAGGCGATCTGGGCCGGGCCGGGCGTGCGCTGGGCGGCGATGGGGCCGAACCTCACCTGGCATCTCGCGGCGGGGCCCGGTGGGCTGAAGTCCTACATGGAGCATTTCGCAGACAGCTTCGAAGGCTGGTGGGACGATCTCGGCGATCCGCGCCTTGACGCGGAAACGCAGGCGAAGCTCTACGAAGGGGTGCTGGAGGAGGCGGGCGACCGCGATCTCGAAGCGCTCTCAGCGGAGCGCGACGCGCTGGTCACGGCGATCCTCAAGGCGACGAAAGCGGTGCGGGAGCAGAGCTGAGGCTGGGTCTTCGTCCCGTCCCAATGGGTCTTGGCTCGCGCGGGCATCTGATGCGAGAAAGCGCGCCTGCAGGTCGGCGGAGGGCGTATCCGCAAGGGACTCCGGCGCGGCGGAGCGATGAGGGGGCGAGATGCGGGTTCGGTCATCCTGCGACGATGCGGCGCGCGGCGGGTGAGCCTGGCCGCGCCCTCCCTCTTCAGCGATAGCGGTTACCTCCGGCTTTGGCTCATCGGCCTCTTCTGCGGCGTGGTGCGTTGGCTGGAGCTTCTGGCCTTCGGCGTCTTCGCGTTCGACGCCACCGGCTCGCCGGCCCTCGTCGCGCTCGTGGTCATGCTGCGCTTTCTGCCGCTCTCGCTCTTCGGGGTCTTTATGGGCGCGTTCTCCGATATCGTCAGCCCGGAGCGCCTTCTGCGCCTGACCATCCTCTCCGTGATGCTGGTCTGCGCCGGGATGCTCGCGGCCTTTCATTTCGGCGATCCGGGCTATCCGCTGATCGCTTTCGCGGCTTTCGCCTCCGGGGTTTTCTGGGCGACGGACCTGCCGGTCAGGCGCAAGATTCTGGCCTCTCACGCGCCGCCCTGTCGCCTGACCGGGGCGATCGCGCTGGACGGCGCGACGTCGAACGGCACGCGCCTGATGGGGCCTTTGATCGGCGGGACGCTCTATCAGACTCTTGGGATGGAGGGCGTTTTCGCGCTGGGCGCCGGGCTCTACCTCGCCGCGCTGCTGATCGCACTGTCCTTGCCCACGACCCCGCCCGCCGCGCCGGGCCGCAACCCGATCCGCCGCGCGCTGAAAGGGGCAAGGGAGGCATGGCGCTATGCGCGGTCGAACCGAGATGTGATGCGCATCCTGCTCGTCACCGTCGCCTTCAATATCTGGGGGTTTCCCTATCTCGCCATGATCCCGGTGATCGGGCGGGAGGATCTGGAGCTTTCCGCCTCAATGATCGGCGCCGTGACGGCGGTGGAGGGAGCGCTGGCGCTCGCCGGGGCGCTCTTCCTGACGCGCGCGCTGCCGGAGGGGTGGAACCGGCCGATCTACTGGGGCGGGGTGATGATCCTCTCGCTCACCATCCTCGCGATGGGCGCCTTTCCGGGGTTCTGGACGCTGACCATCGGCCTCGCCATCGGCGGGTTCTGCTCGGCGGGGTTCGCGGTGATGCAGTCGACGCTGATCTACCAGACCGCCCCGGTGGAGATGCGGGGGCGGTTCCTCGGCCTGATGACGATCTCCATCGGGACGGGCGTGATCGGCTTCGCCAATGTCGGGCTGACGGCGGAGGTTTTCGGAGCCTCCAACGCGCTCCTCATTATCGGAGCGCAGGGGATCATCCCCCTGCTGCTCATTGCGCGGGGATGGCGGGAGCTGCGGTTCGGCGGGGGAGGCTGATCGCGAGGATGAGCGCGATGGTCGCCATCGCGGCCAGCGTCCCGAAGGCGAGCGTATAACCGCCGGTCCAGTCGAACACCGCCCCAGCGAGGATCGGGCCGACCGACCCGCCGATGGTCCCGAAGAACAGCACCGTGCCGAAGATCGCGCCGTGGGCCTTCATGCCGAAGAACTCAGCCACCGTCGGGGCGACGAGGGTGAAGAGCCCGCCATGCCCGAACCCGTAGAGCGCCATGACGACGAAGAGGATCGCAGGCGCCTCCGTCACCGTCAGCGCGGCGAGTGAGATGATCAGCGGGATCAGGCAGACCGAATAGGCGAGCCGTCCGCCGATCCGGTCCGTCGCGCCGCCGACCACCAGCCGCCCGAGGACCGAGGCGCCGCCGATGACGGAGAGGAGCGTCGCGGCTGTGGCGGCGGTCATCCCAAGGTCCTGCCCGTGAACGGGGATGTGGAAGGGCACGGCCATCAGCGTCGGGAAGAACAGGAACTGGATCGCGCACATGGTCCAGAAGATGCGCCCGCGCTTCGCCTCCGCGAAGTCGACGCCCGCCGCCTCCGCCTTCGCTTCCTCGCCTTCCGGCGCGGGCGGGGCTTTCATCGAGAGGGCGGCGATCACCAGGAGAACGGCGGCGGAGACGCCGAGCGCGATCACCGCCTGACGCCAGCCGTAGGTCGCGATCAGGACCGCGGCGACGGGCGGCAGCGTGACCTGCCCGACGGCGGTGCCGACCTTCACCACGCCCGACATGATCCCGCGCCGCGACGCGAACCAGCGCCCGATGGTGGAGAGCGTGACGACGTCATGGGTGGAGAGGCCGAGCGCGATGAACGTCCCGAAGATGACGACGAGCTGCCACGCCTCCGCCACCTGCGAGATCAGCGCGTAGCCGAAGCCGTAGAGAACGCCGGTCGCGAGCAGCACCCGGCGCGGACCGTAGCGGTCGTTCAGCCGCCCGCCGAACATCGCGAGCGTTCCCATCATGAAGAAGGCGAGCGCGGTGCAGGCGGAGATGAGGGTGCGGGACCAGCCGAACTCCGCCTCGAACTCCTTCACGAAAAGCCCGAAGGAGAAGAGGAGGCCGATGACGGTGAATTGCGTCAGGCACGCGCCGAAGACGACGATATAGCGGCGGTCCATTTCCATCCCCTCGGGCGCTTTACGCGCCGTTATCGTCCGCCGTCATGCCCGGTCCTGCGACGGGCCGCCAGCGCTAAACGCCTTTGAAGTCAGGCGCCCGCTTCTCAAGGATGGCGTCGATGGCCTCGTGATGATCGCCCATCTGCTGGAGCATCCCTTGCGCGGCGGCGGCTGCGGCGAGGCTGTCGGCCAGCCCCATGTTCTGCGTCGCCCGGAAGAGGCGCTTGGCTGCGCGGAGGGCGACGGGCGGCTGCGCGGCGACCGCTTCCGCCATCTTCATCGCCTCCGCCATCAGGTCGTCGTTCGGGACCACGCGACTGACGAGGCCCCATTCGGCGGCCTCCGGCGCCTTCACCCGCCGCCCGGTCAGCAGCATCTCCATCGCCCGCGCCTGCCCGACGACGCGGGGCAGGAACCAGGCGCCGCCGTCGCCGGGGATGATGCCGACTTTCAGGAAGCTCTCCGCGAACTGCGCGTCTTCGCCCGCGATGCGGATGTCGCACATGGCGGCGAGGTCGCAGCCCGCGCCGATGGCGTGGCCGTTCACCGCCGCGACGACGGGGACAGAGAGGGCGTTCATCGTCATCGGGATTTTCTGGATGCCGTCTCGATACCACCGCTCCACCGCGATGGCGTCCATGCCCTGCTCCGCCGTCAGCGCCTTGATCTCCTTCAGGTTCCCGCCGGAGGAAAAGGCGCGCCCGGCGCCGGTCAGCACGACGCAGGAGACGCCGTCGTCCGCATCCGCCGCCTTCATCGCGGCGACCAGCCCCTCCACCACATCGGCGGAAAGGGCGTTCAGCGTGTCGGGGCGGTTCAGCGAGACGACCGCGATGCGGCCTTCGCGGCTTGTCGTTACGGTTTCGCTCATGCGTCGTCTCCCGTCAGGGCGCGGGCCAGCGCGATCATGTCTTCCGCCACCCAGTCCCAGTCCTCTTCGGCGCGCGTCTCTCCGAGACCCGGCCCCTTTTCGTCCGGGCGGGGAATGAAGGCCGTCTTCAGCCCCGCCGCCCGCGCCGCGACCAGATCGTTGTTATGGGCGGCGACCATCACGACCTCCTCCGGCGCCAGCCGCAGGGCGGAGCAGGAGGCGAGGTAGACCTCCGCCTTCGGTTTGTAATCCCGCGCGATCTCCGCCCCCAGAATGCAGTCCCACGGTAGCCCTCCAAAGCGCGCCAGCGACGTCATCAGCGCAATGGAGCCGTTGGAGCAGGGCGCGATGGGCATCGCCGCCCGGATCGCGGTCAGCCCCGCCACGCTGTCCGGCCAGGGCGGCAGAATCTCCCACGCCTTGTTGAGCGCCGCCCGCTCCATGGCGTCGTACACGCCGTCCAGATGGCGGGCGTCCAGCACGCGGGCGAGGTTCTCCAGATGCAGATCGTCGAGCGGGATGTAGCCGCGCCCGCCCTCCCGTATTCGCGCCATCGCGGGATCGTATTCCGCGCGCCAGGCGTCGGCGAAGGCTTCGGCGTCGTGCTCGATCCCCTTCTCGAAGAAAGCGTCCGCCATGACGGCGGCGACGCCCGTACGCCAGTCGACGACGGTGCCGAACACATCGAAGATCGCCGCTTTAAGCATTCGCGCTTCCCTCTTTGAGCGAACAAACGCTCGCCCGCTCTCGTCGCCGGGTCAACCGCTTGCAAATCGTCTCAGCCGCAACGAACATCGCGCCCAATCGCTGAAGCGATTCAGAGAGACAAAGGTTCAACTGGGAGGAACCAAGTGAACACGATCATCAAATCCGCCCTCGCCGCCGCCGTTGCCGCGACGGGCGTTTTCGCCGCCATTGGCGCTTCGGCGCAGGAAGTGACCCTTCGCTGCCAGCATTTCGTCAGCCCGAAAGCGGGCGTGCCGTCGCGCTTCATGCAGCCCTGGGCCGACAAGGTCATGGCCGACAGCGGCGGGCGGATCAAAGTCGAGCTTTATCCGGGCATGCAGCTCGGCGGCAAACCGCCGGCGCTCTATGACCAGATCAAGGACGGCGTGATCGACTGCGGCTGGGCGCTGCCCGCCTACACGCCGGGCCGCTTCCCCTCCACCGAGGCGATCGAGCAGCCCTTCGTGACCACCATGTCGGCGGAGAAATCCTCGATGGCGGCGTGGGAGTACACCCAGAAATGGGGGCAGCAGGACTTCAAGGACGTCCATCTGATGGCGGTCCACGTCCACGGTCAGGGCATCATCCACAAGAAGGGCGACCCGATCACCAAGCTTGAGGATTTCGAGGGCCTGAAGCTCCGTGGCCCGTCCCGCGCGGCAAACGGCATGCTGGAGGCGATGGGCGCCACCACGGTCGGCATGCCGGTCCCGGCCTTCCCGGAGGCGCTCTCCAAGGGCGTTGTGGACGGCGGCGTGATCCCGGCGGAGATCGTCATTCCGCTGAAGGTGCATGAGCTGGCGGACAGCCACACCTATATCGGCGGCGACGCGCCCTTCTATAACACTTTCTTCATCTGGGCGATGAACAAGGACACCTACGCCTCCCTCCCCGACGACCTGAAAGCGGTGATCGACGCCAATTCCGGCATCGCCACCTCCGCCTGGGCCGGCCGCGCGATGGATGAGGCGGATGCGCAGATGACTGGCGTGATGCAGTCAACGGACAACAAGTTCCACACGCTTTCCGACGAGGAGCGCGCGCGCTGGATGGCCGTCGCCGAGCCACAGGTCGCCGCGTGGGCCGAAGGCATGGAGAACGGCGCCGAGATGCTCGCCGACGCCAAGTCGCTGATGGCGAAGCACAACGAGTAAGGTTCTCAACGAGCCGAACGAGCGAGAGCCCGGCGGAGCGATCCGCCGGGCCTTTTGCGTCTCTCGTCATCAGCGGCGCGCTCCCGCCTTCCTTTAGCCCCACTTCACTTAAAATGATCTTACGTCAGCAAAGCTTACATTGTTCGCTGAAACGCCCCATATTCAGAGCGTTGCAAGGAGGGCTGATGATGCTCCACCCGCTACAGATCGTGCATCGCCGCCACTACGCGGCGACCAGCCGTCGGCAGGCCAAGGGCCGCGCCGTCACGGCCAATCCCGTCTACGCCCGTCCGAAGATCGACGATTACTGAGGCCGTCGCCTCACCCACTAATCGTTTCCATCTTCGATCGAGGAGATCACCCATGAAGTTCGTCAAATCCCTCGCCGCCGCCGCGGCGCTCGCCCTCATTCCCGCCGCGACGCTGGCGGAGGAGCAGATCACGCTCCGCTTCCAGCATTTCGTCAGCCCGAAGGTCGCCGTTCCGCTCTACTTCATGAAGCCCTGGGCGGAGAAGGTGGAGGCCGACAGCGACGGCCGTCTGAAGGTGGAGATCTATCCCCACATGCAGCTCGGCGGCAAAGCGCCGTCGCTCTACGACCAGATCCGCGACGGCGTCGTCGATGGCGGCTGGGTCATCCCCGCCTACACGCCGGGCCGCTTCCCCGAAGCGGAGGCGCTGGAGCTGCCGTTCATCACGACGATGGACGCCTCCGTCTCCTCCCGCGCGGCGTGGGAATACACGCAAAAGCACCTCGCAGATGATTTCGAGGACGTGCATCTGATCGCGGTCCACGTCCACGGCCCCGGCGTCGTGCATGTGAAGGGCGACCCGCTCGCCTCCGCCGCCGATTTCGAAGGCAAGAAGCTGCGCGGCCCGTCGCGTCAGGCGAATGAGCTCTTCAAGGCGATGGGCGCGACCCCGGTGGGCATGCCGGTGCCCGCTTTCCCTGACGCGCTCGCCAAGGGCGTGGTCGACGGCGGCGGCATCCCGTGGGAGATCGTTCCGCCCCTGAAGGTGCATGAGCTGACGGACGCCTCCACCCAGGTCGGCGGGGACCGGGCGCTCTATAACCTCTATTTCCTCTGGGCGATGAACAAGGCGAGCTACGCCGCGCTCCCCGATGACTTGAAGGCGGTGATCGACGCCAACTCTGGCATCGACGCCTCCGAATGGGCCGGCCAGGCCCTCGTCATCGGCGACGCCATCGGAATGGAGAAGGTCGCCGCCAACGGCAACGTCATCCATACGATGGGCGAGGCCGAGACGGCGGAGATCAAGGAGATCGCCGAGGGCGTCACTGCACGCTGGATCGAGGCGATGGACGAGAAGGGCTTCGACGGCGCCGCGCTGATCGAAGACGCCCGCGCCCTGATCGCGGCGGAGGAAGAGAAGGCGGCCAAGACCACCAACTGATCCTTCGCCCAAGAGAATGAGCGCCCCCGCCCGACCGGCGGGGGCGCTTTCGTTTACGCGGTGATGACGTTCGCCTCCGGGCCGTAGGGGAAGCCGGTGATGTTCTCCGCCCCATCCTCGCCGACGACCAGAATGTCATGCTCCCGATAGCCGCCCGCGCCGGGGGTTCCTTCGGGGATCGTCAGCATCGGCTCCATCGAGACGACCATGCCGGGCTCCAGCACCGTGTCGATGTCTTCGCGCAGCTCCAGCCCGGCTTCCCGCCCGTAGTAGTGCGAGAGGACGCCGAAGGAGTGCCCATAGCCGAAACTGCGGAACTGGAGGAGGTCCCGCTCCGCGAAGAAATCGTTGATCTCGGCGCAGATGTCGGAGCAGCGGGCGCCGGGGCGGATCAGGCTCAGGCCCAGTTCATGCGCGCCCACATTCGCCTCCCAGATCCGGAGGCTCGCCGCATCCGGCTCGCCTAGAAACAGCGTCCGCTCCAGCGCGGTGTAGTAGCCGGAAATCATCGGGAACGTGTTGAGCGACAGAATGTCCCCCGCCGCCAGCGCCCGCGTGGTGACCGGGTTGTGGGCGCCGTCGGTGTTCAGCCCCGACTGGAACCAGACCCAGCTGTCGCGGATCTCGCTGTCCGGATGGGCGCGGGCGATCTCCGCCTCCATCGCATCGCGGCCCGCCATCGCCACGTCGATCTCCCGCGCGCCCACGCGGATCGCGTCGCGGATCGCTTCGCCGCGGAGGTCCGCGATGCGGGCGCCTTCGCGGATCAGCGCGATCTCTTCCGCCGACTTCACCATGCGAAAGCGCATCGCCTCCGGCGCGACGTCCACCATCTCGACCCCTGGCATCGCGGCGGCGAGCGCATCGCGGGCGGCTAGGGTGAGGTGATCGCCCTCGATCCCGACCCGTTTCGCGGACCCCGCGAGCGACGCCACCGCCCGCTGATAATTGTCCCGCCGCCAGTCGGTGTAGACGAGGTTCTCCCCATGGCTCCGCCGCCACGGCTGCCCGCCGTCGATCATGGCGGAGACGGTCGTGGCGCTCGTCTGATCGACGACCAGCGCATAGGGCCGACCGAAAGCGCAGTAGAGAAAGCCGGAGTGGTAATGCACCTCGTGCATCGAGGTCAGGACGACTGCGTCCAGCCCCCGCTCCGCCATGATCGCGCGCAAGCCGGTCAGGCGGCGTTCGTATTCGGCGGCTGAGAAGATGGCGGGCGCTTTGTCGCCATTATGGAAAGTCAGCTGGCCGGCACGGCCCTGGTTGATGGTGTCGAGCATATCCGCTCCCCTTGGTTGTCCCGGTCGGAGACTCCCCGCCCGGGATGACTCATCCGGGCGTGCAGGATGCGGAATGGGTCTGAGGACCCGTTCAGGCGCGTGAGTGCGGCGACGCCATCGCCGCGAGCGCAGGAGCATATGGCATGGGATGCTCGCGCCGATCTGTTCCGTCAGCGAACCAATGCGGCGAAAAACGACCTCATTCACCCAACGGGCAACGTCTGGCGGGAGCGATAACCGTGCGCGCCGACTAACGCGCGCGGCTGAACCATCCGGACTAGGACGCCGCCGAAACGGTTAAGTCAGCGCCGGGCGGCGATGGCGGGCGCGACGTCGGCCTCGCTCTGGCCGGAAGGTTCGAAGGCGAAGTAGTCGCGGCGGATCGCGATCTGGTCTGCGATGAAGCGCGCGTCATGCCAGACGCCCCAGATGAAGGACGAGCCGCGCCGCGACAGCCAGGGCAGGCCGAGGAAATAGACCCCCGGCTCCGAGGCCACGCCGCGCTTGTGGCGGGGGCGCCCGGTCTCGTCGAGAGCGTCGACCTGGAGCCATCCGAAATCCTGCGTAAAGCCCGTCGCCCAGATGACGGAGGCGATTCCCGCCTCCCTCACGTCGATCTCGCGGATCGGATTGGTCAGACAGTCGGGGTCGGGCCACGTGCGGCGCGCTTCCGGCTCCTCCGGCAGGTCGAGGCCGTTGCTCGCGATGAAGGCGTCCGCCTCGTCGAGGACGGAGAGATAGTTGCGGTCGCCATAGGCGATGTTCGCCTGAAGATCGTCTGCGAAGGTTAGGACGCCGTCGGCGTAGCCGTCGGTCCGCCCCAGAAGGGTCATCCCCGACGCGGCGAAGCGGCGGAAATCGACCGTGCGCCCGCCCTCGCGTCCGCTGACGGCGAAGGTGACGTGTTCGGCGCCGGGGGCGGGCGTCTGCATCTCCCATTTCCCCAGAACGCCGAGCCACCAGACATTGTCCCGTCCGCGATAGCTGCGCGGCGGCCGGTCATGGGCGCTGACCGAGAGATAGACCCGCCGCCCGGCGTTCATCAGCTCCTCCGCGATTTGCGCGCCGGAGGAGCCCGCGCCGACGACCAGCACCGCGCCTTCGGTCAGCTGGCCCGGATTGCGATAGGCGGTGGAGTGCATCTGCAGGAGGCCCGCGCCCTCCGGGATGACGTCGGGAACGACGGGTTTCTGGAAGGGGCCTGTGGCGGCGACCACGTTATCGGCGCGCCATGTCCCCGCGGAAGTCTCCACTGTGAAACGGCGATCCCCGTCGGGTTTGGTCGCGCGCGTCACCTCCACCCCGCAGCGGATGGGCGCGTCGATCTGGCGGGCGTAGGCTTCAAAATAGCCGGCGACGGTTTCCTTCGGGACAAAATCGTCGCCGCTGTGGCCGTCGAAGGCGAGGCCGGGAAAGCGGTCGTGCCAGGCGGGCCCGTTGGCGACCAGGCTGTCCCATCGTTCGGAGCGCCAGCGCTCCGCGATGCGGCCCCGCTCCAGCACCACATGGTCGATCCCATGGGCCGACAGGTGCTCGCTCATCGCGACGCCCGCCTGTCCGCCGCCGACCACGACCGTGTTCACCTCTTGCGCCGCCATGTCCGTCCGCTCCTTTGCCGATGGGCTGATTGTAAGTGGCGGCTCTGCGAAGCCAAACCACGGATTGCCGCAGTGCTGGTTAGGTTGAGCCTAAGTTAGATGGGCCAATGGCGCGGCGCTTCCCCGCCGAACTATTTTTCAAGGGATAACCCCCGCCCCTTCCCCTCACCCGCCCCCCTCCGCTAGACAATCGTTAAAACGGAGGGATGGTGCATGGGCCTCGCCCCTGAGCTGGAGGCGCGCGTCGGCGGCGTCTTGGAATTCTGCGCGAAATGGCTCGCCTATGCTGGCGGCGCGCTGCTCGCCGCCTTGGCGCTGATCACCGTCGCTTCGGTGCTCGGCCGCGCCTTTATCTTCATCGGCCTCGGCCCGATCAAGGGCGACTACGAGCTGGTGGAGATGGGCTGCGCCATCGCCGTTTTCGCCTTCATGCCGTGGTGTCAGCTGAAGCGCGGCCATGTCACTGTGGACCTCTTCGTCGATCTGATGCCGATGCGGGTGAAGCTCTTCTTCTCCCTCCTCGGCAACGTCGCCCTCGCCGCCGCCGCGACCCTGATCGCCTGGCGGCTCGGCGCCGGGTTCAACGAGAAGCTGCCGCAGAAATGGGTGGGCTTCTTCGAGTTCGAAAAGAACTGGGCGGTGGAGGAGACCTATGAGCTCGGCCTGCCCCTCTGGATCGGCTACGGCTTCGCGATGATCGGCGCGGCGCTCTTCGCGGCAGTCGCGCTTTACACTGTGTGGCGGAGCATCAACGAAGCCGCTCAGGGCGAGGTGCGCGCGTAATGGACGGGTTCACGCTCTCCCTCCTCGGTTTCGCGCTGATGCTGGTGCTGATCTTCCTGCGCATGCCCATTGGCGTCGCGCTCTTCCTGACGGGCGCAATCGGGATCTGGATCGTGCTGGGGCGGACGACCATGGTCACCGCGCAGCTGAAATCGCTGACCTACGACACGTTTTCCTCCTACTCGCTCTCCATCGTGCCGCTCTTCCTGCTGATGGGGCAGTTCGCGACCAAATCGGGGATGAGCGAGCGGCTCTTCCGCGCCGCCGCCGACTGGCTCGGGCATCGCAAGGGCGGGGTCGCCATGGCCTCCGTCGGGGCCTGCGCCGGGTTCGGCGCGGTCTGCGGCTCCTCGCTGGCGACGGCCTCGACGATGGGGCAGGTGGCGCTGCCGGAGATGCGGAAATACGGCTATTCCGGGCGGCTATCGACGGGCGTTCTCGCCGCTGGCGGCACGCTCGGCATCCTGATCCCGCCCTCGGTGATCCTGGTGATCTACGCCATCCTGACGGAGCAGAACATCGCAAAGATGTTCGCCGCCGCCCTGATCCCCGGCATCCTCGCCGCCCTCGGCTATATCCTCGCCGTCGCGGTCTACGCCCGCATCAGCCCCGAAGACGCCGTGGCGCTCCCGCGCAAACCCTGGGGGGAGCGCATCCGGGCCCTCGGCGGGGTCTGGCCCGTTGTGCTGATCTTCGGGCTCGTCATGTGGGGAATCGCGGGCGACTCGAACTGGTTCCGCGACGGCCAGCAGGCGCTCTTCACCCCGACCGAAGGCGCCGCTGTCGGCGCCGTCCTGACCGGGCTCTACGGGATCTACACCGGCGGGCTTACCCGTGAGAGCTTTCTGGAGTGCATCCTCGCCACCGCCTCCACCACAGCGATGATCTTCTTCATCCTTCTCGGCGCGCAGGTCTTCAACGCCTTCCTCGCCCTGACGCAGACCCCGCAGGGCATCGCCGACTGGGTGACGGGGCAGGGCTTCGCGCCGCTGACGATCCTGGCCTTCATTCTGGTGCTCTACCTCGTCTTCGGCTGCGTGATGGACAGCCTTTCGATGATCCTCCTGACCATCCCGATCTTCTTCCCGATCATCGAAAGCCTCGATTTCGGAATGACGCCGGAGCAGGTGGCGATCTGGTTCGGCATCCTCGCCCTGATCGTGGTGGAGGTCGGTCTGATCACGCCGCCGGTGGGCATGAACCTCTTCATCATCCATTCGATGGCGCGGGATATCCCGATTACCGACACGTATCGCGGCGTCGCGCCCTTCGTGATCACCGACCTCATTCGCGTGGTGATCCTCGTCGCCTTCCCCTCAATCACGCTCTGGCTCGTAGGAGTGATGTTCTGATGTCCAACCCCGAAGACGATATCCCCGAAAAGATGCGCGAACGCGTCGCCGCCTCCGACTTCGACAAGGTGATGAAGTTCGACTGCGGCGACGACGGCGTCCTGGTGATCAACAAGCGGGAGGTGACGCGCCAGGATATGGAGGCCGACTGCACCATCAAGATCAGCCGCAAGAACCTCGAAAAGCTGCTGAAGGGCGATCTGAACCCGATGACGGCCTTTCTGACCGGCAAGATCAAGGTCGACGGCGACCCGGCGGTGGCCATGCAGTTGCAGACGTTGCTCTGAAGACGGGGCGCCGACCTTCATCCTTCTTCAAATATCCAAAACTATCACGCTTCCTGCGGCGCAGCGGCGCCTTGAGGGCGCGGCGCTCGCCGCCTAGACAGATAAGCGACAGGTCCTCTGGTAGGAGTTTTAGAGATGACCGCCCCCATCGTGACCATTTTCGGCGGCTCCGGCTTCGTCGGCCGCTACATCGCCCGGCGCATGGCGAAGGAAGGCTGGCGCGTGCGCGTCGCCGTTCGCCGCCCGAACGAGGCGATCTTCGTGCGCCCCTACGGCGATGTCGGCCAGGTCGAGCCGATCCAGGCCAATATCCGCGACGACGCCTCCACGGCGGCGGCTGTCCAGGGCGCGACGGCGGTGGTGAACTGCGTCGGCATCCTCTTCGAAGACAGCCGCCAGAAATTCGACGGCGTGCAGGCCGAGGGCGCGGCGCGCATCGCGAAGGCGGCGGCTGAAGCCGGGGTCGAACGTCTGGTTCATCTTTCGGCGATCGGCGCCGATGCGAATAGCGAAGCGGACTACGCGCGCACCAAAGCGGCTGGCGAAGCGGCGGTGCTGGAGGCGTTCCCGACCGCCACGATCCTTCGCCCCTCAATCGTCTTCGGGCCGGAGGATCAGTTCTTCAACCGCTTCGCCGCTATGACCAAGATGAGCCCTGTCGTGCCCATGGTCGGCGCCGACACGCGGTTCCAGCCGGTTTACGTGGACGACGTCGCCGCGGCGGCGGTGAAAGGCGTTCTGGGCGAGGCGGAGGGCGTTTACGAGCTCGGCGGCCCTCAGACCTACAGCTTCCGCGAGCTGATGGAGATCATGCTGAAGGAGGTGCGCCGCAAACGCCTCCTCCTCGCGCTGCCGTTCTTCGCGGCGAAGATCATGGCCTTCGGCCTCGACATGATCGGGAAGGTCACGGGCATCTTCGGCCTGCCCAACAGCCAGCTCACCCGCGATCAGGTGAAGCTGCTGGAGAAGGACAACGTCGTCTCCGACGGCGCGCAGGGTTTCGACGCCCTTGGGATCGCCCCTGCGGCGGTTGAGAGCGTCGTGGGCGAGTATCTCTACGCCTACCGTCCCTACGGCCAGTACGACGCGATCACCGAAAGCGCCGCCAACCTTAAGACTTAAAGGTTCGCGAGACCTTCGTCGCGCGGTGGCGGCTCATCGCCGCTGCGCGGCGCGTTCCGCCGCCCGCGCTTTACCCAGACCTCGGCGTCCGGACGCTCCGTCGCGGTCTGGATATTTTCAGATGCCGCCAGATCCAACCAGCCCATCGCTGATGTGAAGCGCCGGCGGCGAAACGGCGAGCGAAGCGAGGACGAGCCGCCGGGTCCGGCGGTTCGCGTTAGCGGGGCGGCGGAGGCTTATTCGCCCGCCGCCAGCGTCTCGAAGCGGAGACCCTTGGCGGTGCGGGGCGCGAAGCCCTTCCACTGCGTATGCTCCGGCTTCTCGGAACCGTCATCCTCCAGCGCGACGACGCCTTCATTGGCGTTGGGGATCAGGTCGAGATACTCGCCCTTCGCCGCATCGCCTTTCAGGTGCATGTCCAGCCACGCCGTCGCGAAATGCTGCGCGATGTTGTTCATCCGCACCGTGTCCCACACCGCATCGGCGTAGTGATCATAGGGCGCGAAACCGAGCGCCGGGCTAACTTCGCGCCCTTCCTGCGGGGCCGGATAGGGCGCGGCGGCGTTGTGGTTGGCGTTCTCGAAAGTCAGGAGCGAACGGTCGACGCCCGTCGCGCCCCGCCAGATCCCGCGCACGCCGTTCTCATAGCCGGAGACGTCGTCGACCGACCCCGCCATGAACAGCATCGGAACCTGAACGCCCGAAAGTCCCTCGGCGTCCCAGAGGCCGAAGTTCAGCCCCCAGGGGCCGATGGCGATCGCCGTCTTCACCCGCTCATCAGGGAGCGCCGCATGGCTCTCCGACCCCGCCTTGTGCGCGCCGAGAAGCCCGTGCGGCGCGCCGAAGGGCAGGTCGACCGCATTCTGCGTCACGCCTCCGCCGACGGTGATGATCGCGCCATAGCCGCCCATGGAATAGCCCACGATCGCCGTGTTGTCGGCGTCCACCCGGCCTGCGAGAAACCCATCTCCCGCCGACATCGCCGCCATCTGATCCAGAACGAAGAGCTGATCGAAGGACCGGTTCACCAGCGTCGAGCCGAAGGAGACCGGAGAAAACGACGACGCGTGCTCGTAAATCGAATCCGTGTGGTCGATGGAGGCGACGACATAGCCCTTGGAGGCGAGATTCTCGCCCAGATGGCTCATGATATAGCGATTGCCGGGATAGCCGTGCGAGAGGATGACGAGGGGCCAGGACCCCTCCGCCGCCGCAGCGTCGCGCATCGCCGAGCCGTGCAGCGTCACCGTCGTCGCCCCGTCCCGGATCACCGCTTGATAGGTCGTGTCGCCCGTCGCGTCCGCCGCCGCCGGATACCAGACCTCCACCGTCAGCGGGCGATCATAGGTGGGTACCGGGTCGGGAAGCGGTTCGCCCGCGTTCACCGCCATCATGTCGATCTGACCGGGATTGACCATCTCCAGCGTGCGCACGCCGACCTTCTGATCGCCGGGCGCGGCGAGTTCCGGCGCATCCGGCCGCTGACCGTCGATGCGGTTCTGGGCGTGACCGGCCGCAAGGGCGGTTGTCGCGCTCAGCGCGAACGCCGCCGCGAGAATGGGTTTCAGCATGGGGCGAATCCTCTCCGTTTGATTATCGCCAAAAGGTAACGCGCCAATCGCGACGGTTGAAATCTTCTTCTGGCGGTGACGTAGGGAAAAGCTAATCTGCCCTCGCCGCAATGAGGGGGAGCCGCCCATGACGCCGACTGCAACCTGGTCCTTTCCGACTGCGATCCGCTTTGGCGCGGGCCGCATAGGCGAGCTCGCCGAAGCCTGCGCCGCGGCGGGGATCGCGCGGCCGCTGCTCGTCACCGATCGGGGGCTCGCCGATGCGCCGATCACGGCGCGCGCGCTCGACGTCCTTGAAGCGGCGGATATGGGCCGCGCGCTCTTCGCTGACATCGATCCGAACCCGAAAGGCGCCCATGTGGATGCCGGGGTCGAGGCGTTTCGCGCAGGCGGACATGACGGGGTCGTCGCCTTCGGCGGCGGCTCCGGGCTGGACGCCGCCAAGATGGTCGCCTTCATGGCGGGCCAATCCCGCCCGATCTGGGATTTCGAGGATATCGGCGACTGGTGGACCCGCGCCGACGCGGACGCCATCGCCCCGAATATCGCGGTGCCCACGACGGCGGGCACGGGCTCCGAGGTCGGCCGCGCCTCCGTCATCACCAATGAGGAGATCGGGGAGAAGAAGATCATCTTCCACCCCAAAGTCCTCCCCTCCACCGTCATCGCGGACCCCGAGCTGACCGTCGGCATGCCCAAATTCATCACCGCCGGCACCGGCATGGACGCCTTCGCCCATTGCCTGGAGGCCTATTGCTCCCCCCATTACCACCCAATGGCGCAGGGCATCGCGCTGGAGGGGATGCGTCTGGTGAAGGAGAACCTGCCCCGCGCCTACGCTGACGGTGAAGATTTGGAAGCGCGGGCGGAGATGATGAGCGCGGCGATGATGGGCGCCACCGCTTTCCAGAAAGGGCTGGGCGTGATCCACGCGATCTCCCACCCGATCGGCGCGAATTTCGACACCCATCACGGGGCGACGAACGCGGTCGTCATGCCTTATGCGCTCGCCTTCAACCGCGCCGCCATCGAGGAGCGCATCGAGCGCGCCGCCGCCTATCTGGCGATCGGCGGCGGGTTCGACGGCTTCGTCGGCTTCGTGCGGGAGATGAACGCGGCGCTGGGCCTGCCGGAGCGTCTCTCCGGCCTTGGCGTGACCGCGGCGGACCCGGCGGGGCTCGCCGCGCAGGCCGTGCGCGATCCGAGCTGTGGTGGGAACCCGATTGCGTTGAACGAGGACAACTTGGCGGCATTGATCGCCGAGTGTCTCTAAACAGCGCCGATCAGGATCGGCCGCCGCGAATGGCCGAGCGCGCCGAGGCTGCGCGGCGTGGACCCGGTTTCGGGCGCCCGCTACCCTGGCGTACGGATGATCGGGGGAGAGAGCTATGACGGAAGCGGCGACGGTTCATGCGGTGATCGCGCGGGCTTTGAAAGAGCATGGCGCCGAAGTGATGTTCGGCCTCCTCGGCGACGCCAATCTCTTCATGGCGGACGCTTATGTTCGGGTGGAGGGCGGTCGCTTCGTCGCCGCGGCGCACGAGACCTCCGCAGTGCAGATGGCGCTCGGGTACGCCGCCATGACGGGGCGCGTCGGCGCGACGACGGTGACGCACGGGCCCGCCGTCTCCAACTGCGTGACGGCGTTGATCGAAGGCGTGAAGGGGCAACTTCCGATAGTGCTCTTGGCGGGAGATACCCCCGGCGCCGACCCTGAGCATCCGCAAGCCGTTGACCAGGCTGCGATGGCGGCGGCGGCCAAGGCCGGTTTCGTTCAGCTTCGGAGCGCGGAGACCGTCGTCGCCGACCTCTCCGCCGCGTTCCGCGTGGCGGAGATTGAGCGACGTCCGGTGCTCTTCAACATGCCGGCCGAACTGATGTGGGAGAAGGCCGAGCATGGGCCCATCGACCCGCCGCCGCCGCGCCATCGGTCCGCGCCCGCGGATGGCGACGATATGGACCGGGTCGTGGGTCTCATCGCCTCCGC
>JBCAXH010000030.1:0-57109 GCA_038534155.1 Pseudomonadota bacterium | reverse complement strand
ATCATCAGCGAAGAAGCGATCGTTCCCCCCACCGCCGAAGAGACTGTCGACGCCCGCGCCGCCCGCCAGCGTATCGTCGTCCCCACCGCCTTCGATCCTGTCATCGCCGCCCAACCCGTAGATCTGGTCGCCGCCGATCAGCGTGTCGTCGCCGGCGCCGCCGAGGATGCTGTCGTCGCCCTCGATCCCCTCGATGCGGTTGGCGAACTCGTCGCCGGCGAGCGTATCGTCGTTGCCGCCGCCGATCAGGTTATCGATCTCGCTCAGCGTAACGAAGGAGGTGGCGGAGTTCTGCTGGCGCTGGCCTTGCTCTGCGAGCGAGATATCGATCGGCGCGAAGAAGTTGGTCTGAAACGTGTCGACCCGTCGTCGGGGCCGACGCCGCCGTCGCCGCCGGCGATGGTCGCGTCCAGTTCCGGCGTGAAGGAGAAGGCGTAGAGCGTGTCGTCGCCCTGACCGCCGAAGAGCATCGATTCCGTTACACCGACCGGGCCGGCGCCGCCGGAGTTGTTCGTCGTCGCGATGAAGTCGTCGCCTCGTCCGCCGAAGAGCGTATCGTCGCCGTAGCTTTCGCGAATGCTGTCGTCGCCGTCGCCGCCGAATATGAGGTCGTCGCCATACGACGCGAAGAGCGTGTCGTCGCCGCCGAAGCCGAGCAGCCTCTGACCGGCCATCAACGTCTGATCGCCGATCTGCTGGGCCGCGCTGTCGCCGCTGACCGCGATGTCGAGACTTCCGTTCCCGACGCCGGAGAGCCCTTCGAAATCCGCCGTCGGGCCGCCGAGACGGAGCAGGCCGCTGACGGTTCCGCCGTTAGCGTTGTAGACGCCTTTAATCGTGGGCCCCGACGAAACCGCTTCGCCAACGACGCCAGACTCCGAAAGTGTGAGAGCGCCTTGGTTTAGGATGCCGAGAAGTGAAGGGACGCTTGACGGGTTGTAGGCTCGCGCGTCTTCGATCAGCGTTCTTTCGATCGTCAAGTTGCCGTAAATCCCGATCGTCGCCTGGGTGCTGACGTCGGAGATGACCTCCACATCCCGGAAGATCGTGTCGCGGATCGTCAAATCGGACTGCGAACCATTGGCGACGATATAGGATGTGAACCCACTGCCCGTGGTGTCCTGCGTAATATCCTCGATCACGAGGCTGTCGAGCACGACGGCGCCTTAGAAGCCGTAGCGCGCCGCTCCATTGGCGGCGAATTGGATGAGTTCGTCCGTGTCGCCGTCGCGATCGAGGTCGTTCTCGTCCGTCAGCGTGAATGACGAAGCGGCGGTGTACGCGGGGCCGGCGGCGTTGATCGCCACCGTTCGCACCGGCCCGCCGTTCTCCTGCGCCTCTCCGATCACGCCGGAAGCGCTAGCGAAGACGTCGCCGCGGATGTTGATCTCAACCTCGGGGCTGACGCTTCCGGTGTGGAGCTCGTAGCCGATGATGTTTCCGACGGATACGCTGTCGCCTGTCGTGGACAGGTCGTTAAGCGCCCCGCGCACGAGGTTGCCGTGGAGGATCGAGCTTTCGAGCGTAAGTCCGCCCGCTTCGAAGTTGTTGACGGCCCCGCCTTCGCCCCCCGTCGTGTTGTTGGTGAAGGTTGAGAAGAAAATCTCCGCGTTTTCGTTATTGTTGATCGCGCCGCCCGCTGCGCCGGACGAGTTGCCGACGAACGTTCCGTTCACGACGGTGATCGACCCTTCGCTATCGATCGCGCCCCCGAAGCTGTTGGCGGAATTTTCGATAAAAGCGACGTTCCCTAAGAAAGCGGACCCGCCCGTCGCGACGTAGACGGCGCCGCCAATGGACGTCGACGCATTGTCTTCGAACGTGGAGTTGACGACGGTCAGGTCGCCGCTGTTCGTTATCGAACCGCCCAAGCCGCTCGATCCGTTGATCATCGTAAGTCCGGCGAGCGTCAGATCGCCGCCGCTTGGGCCGTCGATCTGAAAGTGCCTGCTGGCGTCATCGGCGTCGATCACGACATCCGCCGCAAGATCGCCGTCGATGTCGCCGTTGATCGAGATTTCGGAGTTGACCCCGAACTCGCCATTGCTGAGCGTAATGGTCCCGCTGAGGCCCGGCGCGAAGACGATCTCGTCCGCGCCGGCTTGCGCGTTCGCCAAAGCGATCGCTTCGCGCAGGCTTAACCCGGTTCCGCCCGGATTGGCGGTCGTCGCGCCGCTGTCGTTCTCGTCGTCGAGCGTAGTGACTATGAACTGCGCCATGTTCGGATGCTCCCGCCATTGGTTGTCGCAACGCAAGGGCGCGGCTAGTGGGCGGGCGAACCTGTAAATACACGCTCGACGACGATCCCGTTGATTTTGCGACGAATTTTACGCTTCAACGTGTCCAAAGGCGCTGGATGCCCGCCCAGATTGCGATAGCCGTCTCGGCGATGGCGCCGCATAGCTCGGGGCTGCAGCGTCCCGCTTACCCCGCACTCCCGTTCGGCGCTGCGATCTACATCCCGAGACAGGCGATCGTCTCAACCTTGGCGACCAACGGCGACATCTTGAGAAGCGGCGCGAAAACGAAATGACGATCGCCGCGCGGCGTCGCCTGCGCTTGCCGAAAGCGTTTCGCGCCCCGGTTCTTTCTCAGGTAGGCGGTGGGTCGCGGTGACGGCGAAGTCCGCACAGGCCCGGTTTGCCGGACGGTTCTCTTCGCACTTGAAGCGAACGCCAAGTTCGACAGGCCGCGCCGCGGCATCGCCGTCGGCGGTGAACGGCGGCGACGGGCCGCTTACGAAGATCTGATGCGCACCGCACGAGCAAAGCGTCCGCGAGCCGAGATGCGCAGACGCCGTAGTCGCTACGCTCTTTCTCGTCTCAGAGTTCTCCGCGCCGTATGAAAGAAGCGAATACAACGAAGCTCAATGAGATCAGCTTGTTCGAATCGATTGACGTCGGCGATCACCCGATGGCACGGTTTGGAAATGACGGCTGAACTATCGCTTCGCTTACAGCATAAAGTGCGTGACCGGCGCTGCGGTCGACGCCTGCTGCTTTCAGACCTCGTCGTCTGACGATCCGGTCGGGAACGCCGCTTCCCGGCCAGCGGTGACCCGCTTCCGCCGATCGCCTCTGGCTCCACCTTTCGCATCGACCGACGGACTTCATTGAGAAGTCCCTTACGAGCATCTCCATGACAGGATTCAGACTGGCGACCGACATCGGCGGCACCTTCACCGACGTCGCGGTGGCCGACGGCGCAGGGCGCATCGTCGCCACGGCAAAGACGCCGACGACCGCCGCGCCGGCGGAGGGGGCGCTGACCGGCGCGAAGGAGGCGGCGTCCCGCCTCGGCATCGGTTTCGGCGATTTCGCGGGGTTCGTGCACGGCACGACGCTCGCGACCAACTCGCTGATCGAGCGGCGAGGCGCCCGCGTCGCGGCCGTGCTGACCGAAGGCTTCCGCGACATCCTCGAGATCGCCTATGAGCGGCGCTACGCCCAATACGACATCGGGCTGGAGAAGCCCGATCTGATCGTCCCCCGCTCGCGCTGCTTCACGGCGCCGGAGCGGATGGACGCGCGGGGCGCGGTTCTTCGCCCGCTGGACGAGAGAGCGATCGACTGCCTCGTTCGGGACCTTGACGATAGCGGCGCGGAGGCGGTCGCGATCTGCCTCCTACACGCTTACGCGAACCCGGCGCATGAACGCCGGCTGCGCGATCTGATCGCCGCACGGCGACCGGGCCTCGCCATTTCGCTGTCGTCGGAGGTTAGCCCCGAAGCGCGGGAGTTCGACCGGCTCTGCACCACCGTCGCCAACGCCTATATCCAGCCGCTGATGGCCGACTACCTCGCCGATCTTCAGGCGCGGTTCGCGGCGGAGGGGCTGACGCGGCCGATCCTTCTGATGACCTCCGGCGGGGGCATGACCACGTTGGAGACCGCCCGCCGCCTGCCGATCCGCCTCGTGGAGAGCGGTCCTTCGGGCGGCGCGGTGCTCGCGGCGCATACGGCGCGGCGCGCGGGGTTGGACGCGGTGCTCTCCTTCGACATGGGCGGCACGACGGCGAAGCTCTGCCTGATCGACGACGCCCGCCCCCAGACCGCGCGCACCTTCGAAATCGCGCGGGCGGCGCGCTTCGTAAAGGGTTCGGGCATGCCGGTGCGCATTCCCGTCGTGGAGATGATCGAGATCGGCGCCGGCGGCGGCTCCATCGCCGGGCTCGACGGCCTTGGTCGCATAGCGGTCGGGCCGAAGAGCGCGGGATCGGAGCCCGGCCCCGCCGCCTTCGGGCGCGGCGGAACGGAGGCGACGGTCACCGACGCCGACGTCGCCCTCGGCTTCATCGATCCTGAGCGCTTCGCCGAAGGGCGGCTCAGGATCGACCAGGACGCCGCCGCCGTGGCGCTGGAACGCGCGGTCCAACGGACGGCCGAGAGCGCGGCCATCGGCGTCTCTCGCACCGTCGACGAGGCGATGGCGAGCGCGGGTCGCATGCATGCGGTCGAAAGCGGCAAGGATCTCGCCGAGCGGACGATGATCGCTTTCGGCGGCAACGGCCCCCTCCACGCCACGCGGGTCGCGCGCCGCGCCGGGGTTCGCCGAATTCTCGTCCCGCCCGACCCCGGCGTCGGTTCGGCGGTCGGGTTCCTCTTCGCGCCGGTGTCGTTCGAAATCGTGCGGAGCCGCTATGGTCTGATGTCGGCTTTCGACGCCGACGCGATCAATGCGCTCTTCGATGAGATGATCGCCGAAGCCGGCGCCGTCGTCGCCTCCGGCGCGCCGGGGGCGGCGCAGACCGTCCGGCGCATCGCCTTCATGCGCTATGCCGGACAGGGCCATGAGATCGAAATCGACCTGCCCGATCGCGCGCTCTCCGCCGAAGACGCCGAGGGCTTGAGCGCAGCCTTCGAGACGGCCTATCGCGGCCTCTTCGCGCGCGAGGTGCCCGGCATGGAGATCGAGGTTCTCAACTGGGCCGTGCAGATCGCCGCCGCGCCCTTCGCGGCCCCTTCCGATACCGAACGGGCGGAGGCCCCCGCCCGCAACGCGCCGAACGGAGCCTATCGGCGGATCATCTGCGAAGAGACCGGCGCCCCCTTAGACGCCGCCGTCCACGACCGCGCCGGGCTCGCGCCGGGCGACCGGATCGCGGGGCCCGCGCTCGTGGTGGAGCCGCAGACCACCACCCTCGTCAGCGCGGGTTTCGCGGCGGAAGTCGACGGCGCGCTCAACCTGATCCTCAGCCGGACGGAGGCGACGCCATGACCGCGACTGAACGCTCCCTGCTCGACGTGATGTGGAACCGCCTCCTCGCGGTGGTGGAGGAGCAGGGGCAAGCGCTGATCCGCTCCGCTTTCTCTCCCATCGTACGCGAATGCGGCGACATCTCCGCCGGGATTTTCGACATCGACGGGCGGATGCTGGCGCAGGCGGTGACGGGGACGCCGGGGCATATCAACACCATGGCGGAGGCGGTGAAATCGCTCCTCGCCCGCTTCCCGCTGGCCGAGATGGCGGAGGGCGACGTTTATCTCACGAACGACCCCTGGCTCGCCTCCGGCCATCTGAACGACTTCCTGCTGATGGCACCCGCTTTCAGAAATGGCGAGGTCGTCGGGCTGACCGCCTGCACCTCCCACCTCGTCGATATAGGCGGACGCGGCATGGGGCCGGAGGGGGAGGATATTTTCGACGAAGGCCTTCTGATCCCGCCCTGCCGTCTGGTCGAAGGCGGGCGGCTCAACGCCCTCCTCCTCGACATCGTCAAAGCGAACTCGCGCGAGCCGGTGGCGAATGAGGGCGACATTTACGCACTGATCGCCTGTTGCGACACGGGCGTCCGGCGCCTGCTCGAGATGATGGAGGAATATCGGGTGGAGACGCTCCGCCCGCTCGCCGACCATATCGTCGAGACGTCGTATCGGGCGCAGGTCGCGGCCATCGCGGCGACGCCGCCCGGCGTTTATCGCCATCGCCTCATCGCCGACGGCTATGAGACGGAGATCGCGCTCGCGGCGACGCTGACGGTGGCGGCGGATCGGGTGACGCTCGACTTCGCGGGCACGTCTGGGTGCTCGGCCAAGGGCGTGAACGTGCCGCTGAATTACGCAGCGGCTTACTCCGTCTTCGCCCTCCGCTGTCTGATCGGGTCGGAGATTCCGAACAATGCGGGCTCGCTCGCGCCTTTTGAGGTGACGGCGCCGCCGGGCTGCATCCTGAACGCCCAGCCGCCGGCGCCCGTGGCGATGCGCCATACGCTGGGGCAGATGACGCCCGACCTCGTCTTCGGCTGCCTTGCGCAGGCGTTGCCGGATCAGGTTCCGGCGGAGGGGGCGTCGGCGATGTGGGACCTCCCCCTCCGCAGCGCGCCGGAGCTCGCATGGACCGGCGGGGGCCAGTTCGCGCTGGAGCTGTCGCACAACGGCGGGACCGGCGCGCGGCCAGCGCTCGACGGCCTTTCGGCGACGGCCTTTCCGTCCGGCGTTTGGGGCAGTCAGGTCGAGATATCGGAGGCGGTCGCGCCGATTCTGATCCAGCGGCGGGAGCTGATCGCCGATAGCGGCGGCGCAGGGCGGATGCGCGGCGGTCTCGGCCAGCGGATAGAGGTGGAGAGCGCCACGGCCGAGCCGTTCTCCGTCTTCCTCTCCGTCGAGCGGGTGCGGAATCCGGCGGAGGGCCGGGCGGGAGGCGCTCAGGGCGCCTGCGGTCGGATCAGGGTGGCGAACGCCGACGGGCCGGGCCCCGACCTGCCCGGCAAGGGCGAGCTGAGGATAGAGCCCGGCGAGACTCTGATCTTCGAGACGCCCGGCGGCGGCGGTTTCGGCCCGCCCGTCGAGCGCGCGGACGCCGCCGTCGCGCGCGACCTCGCGGACGGTCTGGTGACCGAAGAAGCCGCCCGCGCGCTTTACCGGGCGTCGAAGGAGGACGCCGCATGACGAGCCTCGCCGCCGCCCCGACCGCTGAAGCGACGCCAGTCGATAAGATCGCAGCCATGGCCCCCTACGCGCTCGCCGACCTTTCGGCGCCGCGCGGGGTCGCGCCGGTCTCGCTCGCCCAGAACGAAAGCGCGTTACCCCCCTCGCCGCTGGCGCTGGAGGCGGCGGCGCGGGCGCTCGCCGCGGGCGCGCTTTATCCCGATCCCGACTGGACCGACCTCCGCGCCGCGGTTGCCGAGGTTCACGGGCTCGACCCGGCGGCGATCCTCTGCGGCGCGGGGTCGATGGAGCTGATCGGGGCGCTCGCCCACGCCTATCTCGGCCCCGGTCGACGCGCGCTGACGACGGAATACGCCTACCTCTTCTTCAGAACGGCGACCGGGCTGGCCGGAGGCGCGGTGGACATTGCGCCGGAGGCCGATCTGACGGTCGACGTCGACGCCCTCCTCTCCCGAGTGCGGGCGGAGACCGCCGTCGTCTTCGTCGCCAATCCGGGCAACCCGACAGGAAACCGGATCGCCGCGTCGGAGCTGCGCCGCCTGCGCCGCGGCCTGCCGGATCGGGTCCTCCTGGTGATCGACGAGGCCTATGCGGAGTTCGCGGAGGCGCCTGGAGAGACGCTCTTCGATCTCGCCGCATCGGGCGCGACGGTGATCCTCCGCACCTTCTCCAAAGCCTATGCGCTCGCCGGAATGCGCGTCGGCTGGGGCGTCTTTCCGGCGGTGATCGGCGGTGAAGTTCGCAAGGTGCTGAACCCGAACAACATCTCCGGCCCGGCGCAGGCGGCCGCCGCCGCTGCGATGCGGGATCAGGCGCATATGCGCGGCGTTGTTCAAAGAACGGCGGCGATCCGCGACGGGTTCATCGCCGGAGCGCGCGAAACCGGGCTCAGCCTGGCCGACAGTTTCGCGAACTTCGCCCTCCTTCGTTTTCCAAACGCGGCCGCCGCCGAAGCGGCTGATCAGGCGCTCCGCGCCGAAGGCCTCCTGATGCGCGGCATGGGCGGCTACGGGCTTCCGGAATGCCTGCGCGCGACGATTGCGGAGGATGACGCGATGCACCGCGCACTGAACATCCTTTCCCGAAGAGGAGCGACGCTATGAAGGATCGCGGACAGGGCCGCATCGGCCTTCTGGTGCCCTTCACCAACACCAATCTCGAGCCCGACATGCAGCGTCTCGCCCCGCCGGGCGTGACGATCCACAGCGCGCGGCTGGGCGGCTACGACGCCGATGAGACGCCGGACAGCGCGCAAATGGCGGAGCTCGGCGCGGCGGACGTGGAGGAGCCGCTGCGGCTCATCGCAGGGGTTCGACCCGATGTGATCCTCTACGGCTGCACATCGGCTACGCTCGCGCACGGACTGGCGTTCGACCGTGATCTCACCGCCCGCGCGACGGCGATCGCCCGCGCGCCCGTCGTCACAGCGGCGGGGGCGGTGGTCGCCGCGCTTACCGCACTTGGCGTCCGGCGGATCGCGCTCGCCTCGCCCTATGTGGCTGAGTTGAACGATCGCGCCGTCGGCTTCCTCGCCGAAGCGGGGATCGAGACCGTAGGCCGAGCCGACTATCCGATCGCCCTCGGCAACTACGGACAGGGCGAGCTGACGCCGGAGGAGATCATGGCCCTCGCCCGCCGCGCTGATTGCGCGGAGGCGGAGGCGCTCCTCCTCTCCTGCACGGACATGCGCGCGGTGGAGACCATCGAGCGGCTGGAGGCCGAGATCGGCAAGCCCCTCGTCACCTCCAATCAGGCCCTGATGCGAGCCGCGATCCAGACCCTCATGGCGGCGGAGCGCGCCGCATGAGCTGAAACGAACCGACCCAATCCGCGCCCGTCCGCGAGAGTGCGAAGAGCCCCATGACCGGCCCGACGGTAGCCGGTCCTTGAGCAAGGAGACCGAAGTGATGAAATCCCTTTCCCGCAGACAAACCCTGCAACTCGGCGCCGCAGCTGGCCTCGTCGCCGCCAGCGGCGCACCCGTCCGCGCCGCCCCGAAGCGCGGCGGCGTCTTCCGCGTCGGCAAGGCCCATGGCGGCACCTCCGACATTCTCGACCCCGGAAACTATTCGAACGGGTTCATGACGGCGCATTCCTTCATCATCGGCAACCTCCTGACCGAGGTGCGCGCCGACGGCGACATCCATCCTGAGCTCGCTGAAAGCTGGGAGACGTCGGAGGACGCCGCGACCTGGACGTTCAAGCTGCGCAAGGGCGTTCAATTCCATAACGGGCGCGAAGTGAAGGCGAGCGACGTCGTCGCCTCCTTCAACCATCACCGGCGGGAGGGCGCGAAGTCCGCGGCCGGGCCGATCGTCGAAGGGATCGCAGACATTCAGGCGCCTGACGACGCCACGGTGGTCTTCACGCTTCCCGCCGGCGACGCCGACTTCCCGTTCTCGGTGGCGGATTACCATCTGATCATCATGCCCGCGAACGACGACGGCACCGCGGACTGGCAATCGGGCGTCGGCACCGGGCCCTACAAGATGGACAGTTTCGCCCCCGGTCAGCGCGCGACCTATTCGCGCAACGAGGCGTATTTCAAATCCGACCGGGCGTGGTTCGACGGGATCGAAATGCTGTCCATCGTCGACCCGACCGCGCGGAGCAACGCGCTCCTCTCCGGTCAGGTGGACGCCATCGACCGCGTGCCGCCGAGCATCGCCGTTCTTCTGGAACGCAACCCGCTCTCCACCCTCCAGGTCGTGCCGGGCAACCAGCACTACACCTTCGCCATGCACACGACCGCCGATCCCTACGCCGACAATAACGTGCGTCAGGCGCTGAAGTACGGGATCAACCGGCAGGAGATGGTCGACAAGATCCTCACCGGCTACGGCGTCGTCGGCAACGACCATCCGATCGGACGGGGCCAGCGGTTCTTCAACGCCGATCTGGCGCAGAAGGCATACGATCCGGACAAGGCCCGGTTCCACCTGAAGGAGGCTGGGCTCGAAAGCCTCAGCGTCTCGCTATCGGCGGCGGACGCGGCGTTCTCAGGCGCGGTGGACGCGGCGCAGCTTTACGCCAACTCCGCCAAGGACGCGGGCATCGACCTCTCCATCGTGCGGGAGCCCAATGACGGCTACTGGTCGAACGTCTGGCTGAAGAAGCCGTTCTCCGCCGTCTACTGGTCGGGCCGCCCGACGGAGGACGCGATGTTCTCCTCCGCCTACGCCGAAGGGGTGCCGTGGAACGACACGTTCTGGGCGCATGATCGGTTCAATGAGCTGCTGATTACGGCGCGCGCAGAGCTCGACACGGAAACCCGGCGCGGGATGTATCACGAGATGCAGGACATCTGCGCCAATCAGGGCGGCACCATCGTCCCGATGTTCGCCTCCTACGTCTTCGCACTGTCGCCGAAAATCGCCCATGACGAGTTCGCTACGAACTGGGACATGGACGGCGAGAAATGGGCGGAGCGCTGGTGGTTCGCCTGATCTGAACGAGCATAGCGGCGCGCCGTCATCTTGGGGCGGCGCGCCGGACCGCATCCCGGCGCCCTGCGCCGCAGCCTCGAAGGGCGCCGAACGTGACAGAGAGCACCACCACCGCGCGGGGCGGCCGCCGCGCCGGCCGCCGGGCCGCCGACACCCGCCTCGCGCAGCCGCCATGGCGGTCGGTCAGGAACCCCTATACGCCGATGGAGCTGATCTCCGCCGATCAACTGGAGGCGATCCACGAAACCTCCCTTCGCATTCTCGCCGAGGTCGGGATCGAGGTCGCGCATCCCGGCGCGCAGCGGCTCCTCGCCGATGCGGGGGCGGAGATCGACGCAACGACGGATACCGTCCGCGTCGGCCGTGAGCTGATCGAGGCGGCGCTCGCCACGGCGCCCTCCGTCTTCGCGGTCACGCCGCGCAATCCGGATCGGCGCATCATCGTCGGCGGCGACCATGTGAACTTCTCCCTCGTCGCCGGGCCGCCCAACGTCCATGACCGGGAGCGGGGACGCCGCTCCGGCAACCTCGCCGACTATTGCGACTTCATCCGCCTCGCCCAGCACTTCAATGCGATCCACCTCCTCGGCAATCAGGTCGTCGCGCCGATCGAGCTGCCGGCGAACGCCCGGCACCTCGACACCTACCGCGCCAACCTGACGCTCTCGGAGCTGACCTTCATGGCCACGGCCATCGGCCGTGGCCGCGCGCTGGACGCCATCGAGATGATGGCGATCAGCCGGGGCATGACGGCGGAGGAGATGCGGGGCGATCCCGGCGTCCTCACGATCATTTCGGTCAACAGTCCGCGCAAACTGGACGACGCGATGGTGGAGGGGCTTTTGGCCATGGCTGAATACGGCCAGCCCGTCGTCGTCACGCCATTCACGCTGATGGGCGCCATGACGCCGGTCTCGCTCGCCGCCGCGCTGGCCCAGCAGAACGCGGAGGCGCTTTTCGGCGTCGCGCTGACTCAGCTCGCGAACCCGGGCGCGCCGGTCGTCTACGGGTCCTACACCTCCAACGTGGACATGAAGTCCGGCGCCCCCGCCTTCGGAACGCCGGAGAACGCCAAAGCGAACGTGATCTCGGGCCAGCTCGCCCGTCGCTACGGTCTGCCCTATCGCTGCTCCCCCACAAACGCCTCCAACGCCGCCGACGCCCAGGCGGTGTGGGAGACGGAGATGGCGCTCTGGTCAGCGGTGATGGGCCACGGCAATCTGATCTACCATGCGGCGGGGTGGCTGGAGGGCGGTCTGACCGCGTCCTTTGAGAAACTGGTGATCGACGTGGAGATGATCCTGCACATGACGGCCTTTCTGGAGCCGCCGAAGATCGACGAGGCGGAGCTGGGGTTCGACGCGATCCGCGCCGTCCCGCCGGGCGGCCATTTCTTCGGCGAAACGCACACGCTCGACCGCTATGACAGCGCGTTCTATCAGCCGATGCTGTCGGATTGGCGCAACTATGAGGCTTGGGAGCTGGCCGGCGCCGAACCCGCCGAGGCGCGCGCGACGGCGATCTGGAAGAAAGCGCTTGAGGAGTATCGCGAACCCGTCCTCCCGCCCGAGCGCGCCGAAGCGCTGGACGCCTACATCGCGAAGCGTCGGGAGGAGATCGGCGGGGGCGAGCCATGAGCGGCGCATTCGACCGGATCGCGGACTTCGCGCTCGGCGCGCCCGAGATACCGGGTAGCGCCCGCGCCATGGCGGCGCGGCTCCTAATCGACACGGTCGCCGTGACGGCGGGCGCCGCGTCGCTTGAAGTGGGGCGGATCGCCCGCGATCTGGCGGTCGATCTCTATGGGCCGGGATCGGGCGAATGGTCCGCCCCGATCATGTTCGACGGGCGGCGCGCCTCCCTCGCCGGTGCGGCTTTCGCCGCCGCGACGCAGACGGACAACCTCGACGCCCATGACGGGCTGAACCCGACCAAAGGCCATATCGGCTGCGCCGTCGTGCCCGCTCTGATCGCCTTCGCCGAACGGCGGCCCGGTCTTCGCGGGCGCGCAGCGCTCGATGCGCTCGTCATCGCTTATGAGATCGCGGCGCGGGCGGCGATCGCGCTCCATGGATCTGTCAGCGACTACCACACCTCCGGCGCGTGGAACGGGCTGGGCGTCGCGGCCCTCGGCGTGCGGCTGATGGGCGGCGAGAAGCGAGCGCTGCGCCATGCGCTCGGGATCGCCGAGTATCACGGGCCGCGCAGCCAGATGATGCGGGAGATCGACAATCCGACCATGCTCCATGATGGGTCTGGCATGGGCGCGCTCGTGGGCGTCTCGTCGGCGGTCATGTCGATGCGCGGTTTCACCGGCGCGCCCGCGATCACGGTGGAGGGGGCGGAAGTCTCCCCGATCTGGGACGATCTCGGAAGCGACTGGACGATCGAGCGCAACTACATCAAACCCTATCCGGTCTGCCGCTGGGCCCACGCCGCGCTCGACGCCACCCGCGCGCTGATGCGGGCCGAAGGGTTCGGCGCGGGCGACGTCGCGAAGGTTCGCGTCGCAACCTTCGCAGAGGCCGCGCGGCTCTTCCCCGGCATGCCGGACACGACGTCAAAGGCGCAGTACAGCCTCGGGTTCGCGGTCGCGACCATGCTTCGGAAGGGCGCAATCGGGCCGGACGACGTCAGCGGCGCAGCCCTCTCCGATACAGAGACGGCGAAGATGATCGATCGGATCGAGATCGTGGAGGACGCGCGCCATTCCAGCCGCTTTCCCGCCGGGCGCTGGTCGGACGTCGCCATCGATACTTATGACGGACGTCGCTTCGCCTCCGGCGACGTTCACGCCCGCGGCGGCCCGGAAGCCCCGATGTCCAACGTCGAGTTCGCGGAAAAGCTGACCGCGCTGGCGGGCGCGCCGCTGGCCGAGGCTCTCCTGACGCTGGAGGCGACGCTGCCGGAGGACGCGCCTTTCTCCGGCATGACGGATCTCACTGCGCAGGCCCTGAAATGAGCGAAATCCGCGTCCTGATCCACAGCGACGACGCCGAAGCGTCGCTGGGCGCGGCGCGGGAGCGAGCGCCCGGCGCCGCCTTCTTCGCCTGCGAAACCTACGCAGATCTCCCTCGCGCGCTGGAGGAGATCGCGCCGGAAGTCGTCTACACGATCCGCTTCGACGGCACGCCGACTTTTCCGCGCGACGCGCTGCTCTCCGCGCCGTCGGTCCGCTGGATCTCCGTCGGCGGCTCGGGGACGGATCATCTCGCGCCCTGGCCGACGGAGCGTCTGACAGTCACCAATGCGGCCGGGGTCGCGGCGGACATGATGGCAGAATACGCCATCGGCGGGACGCTGCACTTCACGCTGAACTTCGACCGGTTCGACGCCGACCGCCGCGCCCGCCGCTGGACCGCCGGATCGGTCGCGCGGCTGGCGGGCCAGACGCTGCTGATCGTCGGCCTCGGCGCCACCGGCCAGGCGACGGCGCGCCGGGCGAAGGCGCTCGGCATGACGGTGATCGGCACGCGGGCCAGCGGCGCCCCGACGGTGGGGTGCGACGAAGTCGGGCGGCCTGAGGACCTTCCCACCCTCCTGCCCCGCGCCGATGCGCTGATGCTCTCCGTCCCGCTTTCTGACGCCACGCGCGGTCTGATCGGCGCGGAGGCGCTGGCCGCTCTCCCTGAAGGCGCGATCCTGATCGACGTCTCGCGCGGCGGTGTCGTGGACCAGACAGCGCTGGCAGCCGCCTTGTCGAAGGGTCGGCTGAGAGGCGCGGTCATCGACGTCTTCGAGACCGAACCCCTTCCCGCCGCCAGCCCGTTCTGGGATTTCGAGAACGTCATCCTCACGCCCCATTGCTCATCGGTCTATCCCGGCTGGCGTGAGAAGTCGTTGGAGATGTTCCTCGAAAACCTTCGCCGCTTCTCAGCTAGCGAGGCGTTGAACAATGTGGTCGCACCCCGGTAGCGGATAAACGGTTCAACGAAGGTTGGTTTCGCGTTTTCCTTGAGCTGAACCACCGGAAGAGAGGCTTTCCCGGCCTCAAACCAACAGGAGCGAAGGCGATTGAACAGGCGACCCGCTCTCGCGGGTCGCCTGTATTAATCGCGAGAGGGTCGGTACGCGATTAACTCATGTCGCCGACGAATGTCGCCGTCGTTGTTTCGTTCGCCAAAGACGCGCAGACGCTGATTTCGTCGGCGGCTTCGACTGCGATCCCGGCGCAGACTTCCCGTAAAGCGCCATTTACGCATCTCTCAGTTGTGGATGCTGCGGTACTGTCGATCGTCGCTTTTCCAGCCTGCGTGACGACTGAACGTGCGCGGGCGAGAAAGGTTCCATTGACGCGGCATCTTCGATCTATTGGAAGGATGAAAGCCGCCGGGCGGGCTGCGTCGGCGTTCCGCGTCGCCAATACGGCGAAAGGCTGGAGTGGCATTGAAAGACCGCATCGTCCCCTTGATCACGGCGGCGCAGGCGTTCCCCGAGATGGAGGCGCGCGCCGTCGCCACGCGCGGTCGCATATGGCTTTCATTTCGCGTCTTCGACGCCGCGACCAAGCTGCAAACGGATGCCGCGATAGACGCCGCCGGCGGCGATGACTGGGCGGCCCTGATCGCCGCGCGGGCCCGCGACGGCGTGGACGTCCGCATCCAGGTCGCGGACTTCGATCCGATCGCCGCACCCAAGCTGCACGGCGCGGCGTGGGCGTCGTTGAGACGGCTCGCCGAAGCGGCTTCGCATGACGAAGCGCCGCCTCGCTTCGAGGCGATGGCTTCGCTGCATCCCGCCCGTTTCGGTCCGCTCGTCGCATGGGCGTTCGCGCCGATCGCGAGACGTGAGATCAGGTCCATTCGCGATGAATTCGGAGCGACCGCCCATGAAAAGCTGCCCGGCTTCGAACGTGCGGCTTCGCGCTTAGCGCCGCGCATCCACCCGGCCAGCCATCATCAGAAAATCGCGATCTTCGACGATGCGGCCATCGTCGGGGGCCTCGACGTCGATGAGCGGCGCTGGGATACGCCCGACCATGACCGTCCGTCGCCGGAAACCTGGCGGGACGTCACGCTTTTGGTCGAAGGCGCCCCCGCGGCGAAGGTGGCGGAGACGTTCACCGACCTATGGAACCGGTCGGTCGACAGCGAAGCTAGGTTCATCGAGCCTCTGGAGGCGTCAGGCGGCCTGCGAACGCCGACGCGGATAAACTCGACGAAGCGCCTTCCCGAGGACGTCGCATTCTCGATCGTTCGCACGCGGTCGGAGGCGTCCAACGGGCTTTTCTCCTTCGGTCCGAAGACGGTTGAAAAGGGAATCCTGGAGGAGAAACTCGAAGCGATCTGCCGGGCCCGCGATTTTCTCTATATCGAGACGCAGTTCCTAAGATCGGCGAAGATCGCGGACGCGCTCGTCGACGCCGCGCGCCGCGCGCGCGATCTGGAGCTGGTGATCGTCCTCCCCTTCGCGCCTGAGCGTTTCGCGTTCGATGGACGAAGGGATCGCGCCATGCGCCATGCGGAGGCGCTTCAGTCATCGGCGTTGGAGCGCATAACGCGTGCTTTCGGCGACCGTTGCGCGGCGCTGAGCCCGGCGAAGCCTCAACGCGCCGACTCTGAGGACGGGTTCACCGCCTACGGGGCGGGCATCGTCTACGTTCATTCGAAGGTCCTGCTGGCGGACGACGATCTGGCGATCATCGGCTCCGCGAACCTGAACGACCGGTCTCTCTCATGGGATACGGAAGTCGCGGCGGTGTGGCGCGACTGCGAAGGGGTGCGGCGCCTGAGGGAGCGACTGGCCGAAAGCTGGCTCGGCGGGGGCGCGGTCGGCGACCTCGCCCGCGTCGCGACCTGGCGCGCTGCGGCGGAGGCGAATGCGGCGAAGACGCCGCTCGAGCGAGACGGTTTTCTCCTGCCCCATGACGGCAGAAGAGCGGCGAGCATCGCCCGCCGCTCCTGGTTCTTGCCTGACGCCCTGTTCTGAAAGCGGACGGCGAAGTCAGGCCGCTTCGGCGGCGACCTCTTCCTCCTTCGCGCCCTTCGCATCGTCTTTCCTCGACGTGACCGCCGCCAAGGGCTTCGGCGGGTTTTCGCCCGCCGGCCAGCCTTCCCGCTGGCGCGTGCGGTCTCCGTCGAACTCCTCCGTCTGGTCGTGGAAGAGATGCACCTGCGTCTCAAACGGCATGTCGATGCCCTTCTCGTCGAGCGCGAGCTTGATGGCGCGGATCACGGCGCGGCGCGGCCCGAGAGCCCCGCGAGAGTCCGTCCACCAGCGCGCGCGGAGCGTGACCCAGGAGGCGTCGAGGCCCCATTCCATCACCACCGGCTCCGGATCGGCGAGCACGCCGTCGACGGACTTGATCGCCGTGAGGATCGCATCGCGCGCGCCGTCGATATCGTCGGCGTAGCCAACGCCGACATCGTACTCGGTGCGGCGGGCGGCGTAATGCGTCAGGACGGTGACCTTACCGGTATAGAGGTCGCTATTCGGGATCAGCGTCAGCTTTCCATCGAAGGTCTTCAGCAGGGTCGCGCGCGTCTCGATCCGCTCGACGGAGCCAACCTCGCCGTCGACCTCGATCCAGTCGCCTATCGCGTAGGGGCGGCGGACCAGGATGAGGAGACCGGCTAGCCAGTTCTGAAGAATGTCCTTGAAGGCGAAGCCGATGGCGACGGAGCTGAGCCCAAGCGCGCCGATGGCGTCCGCCGGTTTGACGGAGGGAAAGATCACGGTGATCGCGACGAGACCGCCGAAAAGGAGGACGCCCGCTTTCGCCAATCCGCCGAGAAGGTCGCCGAGATTGGCCCGGTCGCGGCGCGCGGCGACGCGCTTCACCAGCCAGGCGACGCAGCGCGCGACGATGTAGAAGAACAGGAAAACGACGGCGGCGATGGCGATGTTCGGGGCGGCTGAGCCGAATCCCTCCACCATGCTCTGGATCTTGTCATAGGCGCCGGTGACGGCGGGTTCGGCGAGTTCGCCCGCGACTTCAGTCGTTTCCATCAGTTTCCATCCTTCTTTTTGATGCCCGGGCGGGAGAGAACCGTGCGCCTAGTGCGGCCGCTCAGTTGCGCCGGATCGAGCGGCCGACCTGCAGGCCGCCCTGAAACGCGTGGGCGAGCGTGACCCAGATATCGGGTTTCGGCGGCTGGGAGGTAGGCTGGCTCTTTCGCCGACGCGCGGGGATCTTGCGGAGAGCGAAGATCGTCGCGCCGATGGCGGCGAGGCCCAATCCAAAGAGGATCGACGCATCGGCGGCCCCGAAGTGATCGGCGAGATGAAGCCAAAGGCCGACGCCGAGCACCGCCGCGCCGACGCCCATCACGACGGCGCCCGCCGCCGCGAGGGCGCAGACGCGCAGAGAAGACGCCGCCGCTTTCGCGGCGACGTCCAAAGGCGCGTTTTCGCTCATTTCCGGGGGGCCGTCGCGAACCCGAGCGCGAGGCCGAGCCCGGCGGCGATGGCGATTGCGGTCAGCGGCTTCTCGCGGACGTAGAGCGCGGCGCGGGCGCCGGTCTCGATCGCCTTCTGGGACGCGAAGTCGCCCATCTCGCCCGCCTTCGCCTGCGCAGTGGCGGCGGTGTCGGCGGCGGAGCCTTTCGCGGCCGTCGCGCCAGCCGTGGCCAGTGCGCCGACGCTTTCGGCGAGGCTCGCCACATCATCCTTCAGGGACGCGATCTGGGCGGCGACGTCGTCACGCGCGGCGGCGACGGATTTCGGTTCGGCGGAGCCGTTGCTTTTGGCTGTCGAGGGCATGTTTCTTCTCCTAACCATGCAGTTGGCTTGTGGAAATGAAACGCCGGCCGTCGACATTGGTTCCTAACTTTCCGCCCCTTCGCCGGTGCGTCAGGGTCAGAGCAACGGTCGATTGTCCGTGATCGGTTCGTCTTCGACCGTCGCCGCCAGACGGAGCGCATCCGGCTTCAGCACCTCCAGCATTCCGTCTTCGAGATGAACCACGCCCTGCTTGCGCAGGTCCTGTAGCATCTTGTTCGTGTGGACGAGCGAAAGACCCGCGGCGTCCGCCAGGTCCTGCTGGCGGAAGGGAAAGCGCATCCGCGTCTCACTCTCCGAAAACCCACTCTCTATGCCGCGCCGCATGAGAAAGTGGAGCAGGTAGGCGATCTGTTCGCGCGCCTTTCTGCGACCGACGGTTAGCAGCGCTTCGCCAAGAGCGCGCTCCTCCGTCGCGGCGAGCCAGGTCACGTCGTAGGCGCGCTCCGGGTGCTTGCGATAAAGCTCCCACAGCCGTTCGCGCGAAAAGACGCAAAGGACCATATCGGTCATCGCTTCGACGCCATGCTTCATCTCGCCGAGCAGGCTGGCCTGAAGGCCGACGAGATCGCCGGGAAAGATGAAATTGACGAGTTGCCGCCGCCCGTCGGGGAGCGAATTTCTCTTACGGCGGCGCCTGAGAGAACCGTGTGGAAATGCGGGCTCTTGGAGCCTTCGAGGATGACCGAGGCGCCCGTCTCGACCTGAAGCTCGCCGACTTTGAAGCGGGACATGAAGTCCAGCTCGTCTCGCGCGAGCGACTTGAAGCCGGACAACCGCCGCAATGGGCGCTTATGGCAAGAGACAGACATTTTTCGCATCCCCCGTTTAATCTAGATTAACGACCTGCCGCAGGCCGCGCGTTAGTTACTTGCTCAGACAGAAACGCCAAGAGGCTGATCTTGGTTCCAAAAACGTGCGGCGATAAGTTGAGGTGCGGTTTTGCTGGAGACGAACGCTTTGTACGCCGAACCACATCTTCGTCGCGCGCTCCACGCCGCCAACGTCGGATCGTGGGAATACGACCCCGCCGCCCGCGCCGCCAAGGCCGACGCGCAGACGTCGGCGCTCTTTCGGCTGGAGCCGATGGATACCGGCTGGGCGCCGCTCGACCAGTTCGCGATGGCGATCCATCAAGAGGACGTGGACCTCGTCATAGGCCAACTGGAGACGCGCAAACCTTTCGAGGCGGTCTTCAGAATCGCCAATGAAAGCGGCGGCGTCAGATGGCTCCGTTCGGTCGGCGAATGGGGGGCGGAGGGGACGCAGGAGCGTCTCTTCGGCCTGACGTTCGATTTCACGAAGGAGCGCGATCGTGAGCTCGAACTGGAGCTTCTGATCGGAGAGATGCGCCACCGCGTCGGCAACGCGTTCTCGATCATTTCTGGGCTGATCGGCTTGGAAGCGCGCGCCTCCGACGGAGATGCGAACGCTCTCGCTGCGGCGCTCCGGGCGAGGCTGGGCGCAATGGCGCGCGCGCAGACGCTCTCCTTCAACGAGAACCCTTTCGGCGAGGGCCTGTCGCTCGGCGATCTCGTGGAAGCCATCGGCCAGCCGTTTCTTCCAGCGAATTTCGACCGTCTGGACGTCGTCGGCGGAGAAACGACGCTCAGCGATGAAGCGCGGTCGGTGCTGTCTCTCGTCTTTTACGAGTGGTTCACGAATGCGCTGAAATACGGCGCTCTCTCCACGCCCGACGGCCGGATCGCAGTCGCCGTTGAGAGAAGCGGCGACGGCTTGGAGTTGGTCTGGAGGGAACGGGACGGACCCGCGCCTGAAGAAAAAGCGGAGCGGGAGGGGTTCGGCGAGCGGCTTTGCGCGGCGATGCTGATGAAGATCGGTCGCGCGCCCGTCAGCGAGTTCGGCGCAGAGGGCCTTACAATTCGCGCAGCGCTGGATCCCCGCCACTTTCCGCAGACCGCAGCGCGGGCGGAGTAGCTTCCGCCGCCCGAAAGCGGCGGAAGCGACAGTGAAGGTCAGTCGAGATTGATGTCGTTCTCGTCCGTGAGCGCCCCGGTCGCGGCGCCCGCCGCCGCGCCAACGGCGGCTCCAGTGGCGACCGATCCGCCGACGATCGCGCCGCCAGCCGCGCCGATCCCCGCGCCGATCGCGCCGCCGGAAAGGGCGCGTTCGCCCTGTGACGAGCCGCAAGCTACGAGAAAGAGCGCGGCGAAAGTCGAGTAAGCGATGGTTCTCATTTTTCCGCCTCCCCTTACTGAACGGCCAGCGACTTGAGCATCCAGGCCGCTTTCTCGTGGAATGCGGCCCGCTCGGTCGCAAGATCTTCGGTGACCATGTCGCCGCCGCCTTCCGCGACCTCGACGAGCCGACGAAGGCGGCGCGAGATCTTCTCATGGCTTGCGACCAGATCGTCGATCATGTCCTTGGCGCTCGGGTCGCTCTTCGCGTCGTCGACATCCGACTTCTTGAGCAGCGCATTCGCGGTCGTCGGCGCGAGCTTGCCGAGCGCGCGAATGCGCTCCGCGAGGACGTCGGCGGCGGAGAACATGTCCTTGTATTGGTCCTCAGTCAGGTTGTGGACCGAGTAGAACAGCGGGCCTTCGACGTTCCAGTGGGCGATATGCGTCTTCAGGATGAGGACATAGGTGTCGCCGAGCACTTCCGCGAGGGCGCGCGCGATCGCCTCCTTATGCTCGATGCCGGTGTCCGGATCGGTCTCGCGGGCGATGACCGCGAGCGGCGGGACGGGTTGCGTGAGATTGCTCATCGTAGATGTCTCCTTCCGTGTCGCGTCGATTTACTGGTCGGCGGCGTTGTCGAGCGCTTCGCCGACCTGCTCCAGCGGGCCGTCGGAGGCGACGGGCGACTCAAGCGTGATGTCGCCGTTTTCGATCTCGATCATCGAGCCTGCGGTGAACGCGGCGATGATGGCGACGGCGGCGATGATCCCAGTCGTGGTCTTGTTCATGACGTTACTCCTTTAGAGTTTGCGTCGATAAAACGTTCGAACTCTCCGATTGTTCCAAAGTATTTTTTGGGAACGAACCACGAGTTGGAAAGTTTAGTGAGTGTCTGAAAAGAAAGATGGAGGTTCAAATGCTCGGCTGGGCTCTAACATTTCTGGTGATCGCGCTGATCGCAGGCGTTCTTGGATTTGGCGGGATCGCCGCCATCTCGGCGAACGTCGCGCAGGTTCTTTTCGTCGTCTTCATCGTCCTGTTCGCCATCGCGCTGATCGCGAACTTGGCGCGAGGCGCGACGCGCTGACGCAAAAGGCGACGACGAAATAAGTGGGCCGCTCCGATGGGAGCGGCCCTTTTTCGTTTGAGAACTGAGAAGCGCGATTCCAATTCAAACATCTACAATCCGCCCCCCCCTGCTGGCGGGCGGATCGCAGGGGTCGCTCAGATCTCCTTGCGCACCTGACAGTAGGCGAGCAGCGTGAAAAGCCCCGCGCCGCCGAGCATGTTCCCCAGCAATGCGGGGAGCCAGAACCCTGAGAAGACCGACCACGTCGTCACCTCCCCCGCGAAAACAAGCGCGGCGATCTCGGCGGTGCCCGCGACCACATGGGCGAACCCGGCTGCGGCGATCAGCCAGGTCACGAGAACGATGAGGCCGATTTGCGACGCGCCCGCGGAGGGGAGCATCCATACCAAGGCGGCGATCAGAAAGCCCGCGCCGACGCCCTTCACGAAGGTGACGAAAAAGGGATCGCCCGTCATATGTCGGCCGATGTCGAGCACGGCGGCGACCCCTTCGTCGCCTAGTGCGCCCGAACCGACCAGGAACCCTCCGGCGATGATCGCGCCCACCACATTCGCGGCCAGCACGATCGACCATAATCTGAAGAGCCGCATGAAGTTCGACGCCGTCGGCGCATAGGTCACGGGCAGCACGGCGGTGACCGCATGCTCTGTGAAAAGCTGCAGGCGGCCGACAATGACGATCAGGAAGCCGAAACAGTATCCGAAATCGGCGATCAGCCCCGCCCATTCGGCGTCCGGCAACCGCTTCGCGATAATCGCCTCCGCGACGACGGAGACCGAAATGGCGAGCCCTGCGGCGAAGCCGGAGAAGGCGAGGGATTGAAGCGGCCTCGCAAGTTCCTCCGCGCCTTCGCGCCGGATGACTTCGTAGACGAGGTCGGCCCCGAGGGCGCCGCGCTCGTCTATCTTGCGGTCGTCTTCTTCGCTGAAAGTCGGAGCGGTCATTTCTCGGCCTCATCGTCTTTGGACAGTTTCGCAATGGTTTCGCGGAGCGATCGGGTCTTGGAGACGAAAACGAGCCTGTCGCCAGCCTCGATGGTTTCGATTTCGCATGGGAAGCAGTCTTTCTCGCCTCTGGTGACGGCGATCAACTCGGCGTCCGGCGCGATGTCGATGTCGCTTGGCGAACGATCGACGAAGGCGTTTTTGACCTCGTAGCTCGACAGCGCGAGATCGCCGCAGAGCGGGGATGCGCGCATCGGCGACGATCCGTCTTCAATCGACGCGATCAGGCTTGTGGCGATGGTTTCGTCCGGCGTGATGAAATCACCGAGCTCCAACTCCTCGCAGATGCTGGCGAGCTCAACCGCCGCGATCTGCGGGATCACGCGCTTGAAGCCCACGGACCGTCCGACTATCGCGCAAAGGATGTTGTCCTCGTCCGAATGGGTCAGCGCCACCAACACGTTAGGCGCATCGCCCCCCGCTTCGCGAAGCGTCGACGGCAGCGTCCCGTCGGCGTTGATCATTCCGCAGTCGAGATCTTCGGCCAGCGCCTCCAGCGCGGCGCGGTCCTTATCGATCAGAACGACGTCGGTGTCCTCGGCGATCAGACGGCGGGCGAGCGTGGCGCCCAGCTCCGTGGCGCCGACAATGACGATCCGCATGGGATTATCCTTTCTTCCAGGTTCCGGGCGTGAGCAGAACGATGAGCGCGAGAAATTCGAGGCGGCCCAGCAGCATGGCGACCGTGGCGACGGCTTTGGCGAAGTCGGGCAGATCCGGCGTGATCGCCCCCACCGACAGCCCCACCGTCGAAAGGGCGGAGACGGCGTCGAAGAGCGCCGGAAGCGCGCTCGCGCCGCTGGCGACCAGCGTGAACCAGAGCGTCGCCGCGCTCAGCCCGTAGATCGCGAGGAGACCGACCACGTCCGTCCCTTCGCCCGGGTCGGTGCGTCGCCCGAAGACGCGAAGATAGGTGACGCTTCCGTCCGGGACCCGCGATCGGAGCAGAACCAGTTTGGTCGCGGCGAGGACGAAGGCGAGGCGGAACGCCTTCACGCCGCCCGCGGTCGCGCCGAGGCATCCGCCGACGACCATCACGCAGATCAGCGCGATCCGGCTCGGGTCGGAGAAATCCGCGACGTTCCCGATGCTGAAGCCCGCCGTCGTCTGCGCGCTGACGGTGGTGAAGATGGCGGCCCAGGGCGTCGCGCCGCCGGACGAAGTTTCGATCGCGACGACCGCCGCGGCCCCCAGAACCATTATCAAAGCGAAGAGCCGAAACTCGCCGTCCCGGATCAGCTTCAACGGGCCTTCGCGAAAGACCATCCACCAGAGACCGAGGGAGACCGCGCCCACCGCGCAGCCCGCGATCGTCGCCGCCTGCGCCGCGAGACCGCCGGATGCGACGCTGTCGTCATAGGGAGAGAACCCGCCAGTGGAGATCGCGGAGAGCGCGATGAGCGCGCCGCGAACCGGATCCGGATGCGCGGCGGCGACCGCCAGAACGGCGATGACCGAAAGACCAATATAGATCGCCAGCAGCTGCCGCGCCCGCGACCGGGTCGAGGCGGCGCGGTCGTCGGAGATGCCGCCGGCGGCGCTCAGGCGCTTGGCGATGACCCCCTGCCCGATCACGAGGGCGAGCGCGGCGGCGACGAAGGCGAAACCCCCGATCCATTGCAGCCATGCGCGCATGAAATGCGCCGCCACCGGCCAATCGGCGACGGTGGGCGCCATGCTCAGGCCCGTGGTGGTGATGCTGGAGGTCGCTTCGAAGAGAGCGTCCGCCAGGTCCATCCCGAGCACGGAGAACGCGGGCGCGACGAGCAGGATCGTGAGGAGGAAGGACGCCGCGACCGACACGAGCGCTTCACCCCGGCGCGGTTTCGGCGTCTCCCCGAAAAAGGCCCAGGCGGTCAGAGCGACTGAGGCGACCATGGCCGGGATCAGCGCGGCCGCGATCTCCGTCGCGCCCGTCGCCAGGGCGACCGCCGCTATAGGCAGGAACGCGCAGATCATCGCCGGGCTGTTGGCCGCCACGAGGCGCGCCACGACGAGCGGGCGCGCGGACTGCGCGAGCATCTCTCCACCGGATTTCGCCGCATTGGCGAAGGGCGACAAGCCGCTCATTTACCGCGCGTCGGAGAGGGTCTCTCCATCCCGATCGACCGCCCTCATCGGGAGAGGTTCGTTCACCGTCAGCGTCCGATAGGGGAACGGAATCTCGATCCCCGCGTCATCGAGCGCGCCCTTGACCGCGCTCACGACCTTGTCGCGCGAGGCGCGGATGTCGATTGGCTGGGAGCCCGTCCACCATGCGACTTCAAAGTCGATAGAGGAGGCGCCGAACGCTTTCGCGAAAACCTGCACATCGCGAACATCGTCGCGGACGAGGTCGACGGCTTTCACGGCCCGTTCGATCACCGCGCGGGCGTCGTCGACGTTTTCGCCATAGGCGACGCCGCAGGTGATCGACGTGCGGCGAAACTCCCGGTTGGTCCGCACCGTCACCGGGTTCTGGAAGAGGGCCGCGTTGGGTACGACGACAAGCTGACCGTCGGTCCGACGTATATGCGTGTCGCGGATGGTGATCTCCTCCACCCCGCCCTCGATGTCGTCGCAGGCGATGTGATCGCCGACGCCGAACGGCTCCCTCAGGAGGATCAGAACGCCGGCGAAGAAATTCTCCAGAATGTCCTTGAAAGCGAAGCCGACGGCCACCGATCCGAGCCCTAATGCGGTCAGGAGCTTTCCGGGCGTGACGGAGGGAAAGAGTATCGCAGCGGCCGCCAAGACGCCCGCGACGATGACGACGGCGAAGGTCAGCATCGTCAGAAGATCGGCGAGCGCAGTGCGCATCCGGGCGCGGCGGGCGACCCGTTTGACGACCCAGCGCAGCAGTCTCGCGACGAGCCAGAATATGAGGAATACGAGGAGCGCGCCGATGATGCGGGGCAGCGCTTCGATCAGCGTTTCGGCATGCGCCTCAAGCTGATCTCGCACGAGGACAATTGGTTCGACATCCATGGACGCTCAACGCGCGAGGCGGAGAAACGTTCCGCGGTTTTCAGGCGGCGCGGCGCCTCACCGAGAAAAGCTCGGCATCGGGTCGGAGCGCGCCCGCCACGGAGACGGTGAAGCGACCGCCTTTACGCTCCGACGTGAACTCGGCGCCGATCTGCTTGGCGAAGCCGCTCATGAGCGACTGGCCGAGGCTGCGATTTCCTTCGGTGTCGACTGGCGCCTCTTCGGCGTTGTTGGCGACGATCAGTTCGAACACGCCGTCGGTCCTGCGGAGCGTAACGCTCAGCCCCAGGGGCGATGCGCCGTGCTTCAAGGCGTTGCCGATCGCTTCGGAGACGAAGAGCGCGATCGGCGTCGCAAGAGTGGTCGACGCAGTGAGCGGCTCCAGCTCCAGCTTCACCTCTTCGCGCGCGCGGCCAGCGGAGAGGCTCTTCATCAGGTGCTCGACGATGTCCCGCGTGAGCTGATCGAGGGCGACTTCCTCAAGCCGCTCAGCCGCGTAGAGGTTCTGGTGAACCATCGCCAACCCGTGAATTCGGTTCTGGATCGCCGTCATTACTTCGTCGCTTTTGGGATCGCTCGTTCGCCTGCGCTCCAGATTGAAGATGCTCGAGATCATCTGAAGATTGTTCTTCACGCGATGGTGCACTTCGAGGAGCAGACGACGCTGTATATCCAGGGTCTCCGTCAGCGACGCTTCGCGATCGGCGATCTTGTCGCGCATCACCATCACGGCGCGGCCGAGCGCCTGAAGTTCCGCCGGCGCGTCCTTAGGCACGCCGACAACGACGTCCAAATCGCCGTCGCCGATCCGCATCGCGGCGCGCCGGATGCGTCCGACATGGCGCGTCACCAGGATGTCGATTGCGAAATACGCGACGGCGACGGCGATGAGCCAGAGCAGGATCGGGGTCGCCGCGGCGAGCGCTTCCCCCGACATCAGGCGCTCTTCCAATGGCTTCAACGGGGCGACCGAGACGAGCCAGAGCTGGCCGCTCTCCAGCACGCTGACGAAGTAGCGTCGCTCGCGCCCGTCGGCGTCGACAGCGACGACGCTTCGGTCGCCGAGGGTTTGCAGCGGCGCGCGGTCCGCAGGCAACCAGTCCAATACGTCAGCTCGATTAAGCAGAAACTCATCGCCCTTCGGCCCGATCAGAGCGACGGATTTATCGTCCGCCGACGGATCGACCAGAGATCGCAGGAACCGCGCATCGACGCCGACGCCGACCGCGAGATTCGCGTCGCCCGGAACGGCGCGGATTGCGAAGAACGCGCGGGTTTCGTGCTGCGGATCCGGCTTCACGGTGGAGACGGTGTACTCGTCAGTCTCGCGGTAGCGGAGCCAGACGGCCTCCTTCGCGATCGACGCGGTCGACGCGCCGCAGAACGGGGCGCCGTCGGCTGCGTAGATCGTCGGCGCGATGGCCCAGTCCGCTTCGGTGAAGAGACGAGACGCGGCGGCTTCGCAGGAGCCACGCTCCTCCAGGATCAACTGCGTCTCGAGCGTCGCCTGACGCACGGAGCGGCGGATTTCAGCGAGCGCCGTCCGCTCCTCGTCCGCGGCGATCAGGGACGAGGCTTCGAAGTCGGTGATGCGCCGCTCTTCCGCCACCTCTATGCCTCTGACCATGAGCGAGACGGCGAGCACGCCCGCTGGCGCGAGCGCCGCCGCGATGATGATCGCCAGCCGCGCGCGGAGGCGCGAGAAGACCCCGAAACGTTTCAACTCCGCCGCGCCCCCGCCGCCGGTTCAGAACGCCGCTTGACGGACTGAGCCGCTCGTCGCGAGCGCCTCGGGATCGTTTTGCGCCGCGTTCTCGGTCTGCAAGTCCGCTCCGCCCATCAGCACCGACAGTTCCGCGCGGGCGCGGCTCACGCGGCTTTTGATTGTGCCCGGCGCAACGCCGACGATCTCCGCCGCCTCGTCATAGGAAAGACCGGCGCCGCCGATCATGACCAGCGCCTCCCGCTGATCCGGGGCGAGTTCCGCCAGCGCGGATTTCAGGTCGAGCATCGCCATATGGCCTTCCTGACGACCCTTCTCCGCAAGACTTTCGGTCAGGCCGCCGTCGGCGTCCTCAACCTCCCGGCGGCGCTTCCGGAAATCGGAGATGTAGATGTTGCGCAGAATGGTGAAGAGCCACGCCTTCAGATTAGTCCCCTCCTGAAAGCTGCTCTGGTTGGACCACGCCTTGACCATCGTCTCCTGGACGAGGTCGTCGGCGCGCGCGGGGTCGCGTTCAAAAGTTCGGGCGAAGCCGCGCACGGCGGGCATCGTCTCGATGAGACCGTCCTTGAAGTCCATCATCGATTGCGCTCCGCCGCGTCCAGTTTCTCCAGAAGGGAGATAAGCTCGGTTGGCAGCGGCTGCTGCGCGACGTCGTCGTAGATCGTCTTCAGCTGCCCCATCAGCGGATCGTCATCGAACTTTTCGTCTTCCGTCGGCGGCGCGCCGACCTTGTGGTCTCGTCCCATCTTCAACCTCTCAGTCGACTGCCGCAGCCGATGAATTAAAATCGCACTTCTGTGGAACCAACGCGCGTCTCGGACGTTGGTTCCCAAAATGGGCGATAAAAATTGGAGAACGCCATGACCGACGGAGCCGCTGTGAAAGAGACCTCCCCTGAAGCGCCCAACCTCTCGACGATCCTCGCGCCGTATCTGCCTTACCTCCGCCGCTTCGCCCGCGCGCTGTGTGGAACGCAGACGGCGGGCGACGCTTACGTCGCGCAGACCCTTGAGGCGATCATCGAAGACCGGGACGTGATCAACCACGATCTTCCGCCCCGCGTCGCGCTCTATCGTCTGTTTCATTCGATCTGGGCCGCTGGAAACATATCAGACGACAAACCTACGACGTCGCCGTCCCGGCGCATGCTCCTTCTTGTGGCGGTGGAGGAGTTCACGGAGGAGGAAGCCGCGCAGGTCATGGACGTGGACGCTGATGAGGCAGCCATTCTCCGCGCGGATGGGCAGACGGAACTGGATCGTCAGCGCAACGCGCGCGTCCTGATCATCGAGGACGAGCCGATCATCGCGATGGATCTGGAGAGCATCGTCTCTGGCATGGGACATGTCGTGGTCGGCATGGCGGACACGCATACCGAGGCCGTCGCGAAGGCCGAAAGCTCCAATCCCGACCTGATCCTGGCGGATATTCAGCTCGCCGACGGATCGTCGGGCGTCGAGGCGGTCGATGAGATCATGGAGACGGCGGCGAAGCCGGTGATCTTCATCACCGCCTATCCGGAGCGTTTGCTGACGGGCGACCGGGTGGAGCCGCCCTTTCTGATCACGAAGCCTTTCCGCCCGGAAGCCATCGAGGCGGCGATCGCTCAGGCGCTCTTCCACAACCCTCGCTGATCTGACGCGAGGATCATCGAAGCATGTTCGCGACGCTATCGCGACCGCGGCGAATCGCGACCACTGGAGACGACACGCCGGCGCGCACCATCTGGGGCTACGTCCAGCGGATGACCGGGCGCTCCCAAGCGCTCGCCTGCGTTCTGGCGGTGATCGCGACAGCGCTCAGCCTCGCCCCGATCGAGCTTCAGCGCCGGTTGTTCGACGACGCGCTGTCGCAGGGCGATCTGGACCTGTTGGCTTGGCTGGGCCTCGCCTATCTCGCGGTGATCTGTCTTCATCAGGTGGTGAAATTCGCCCTCGGCATGGTCGCGGGCTGGATGAGCGAGAGCGCCGTCGTCTACACCCGCGCCCATCTTTGGAGGTTGAGCGACGACGCCGCTCAGGGCGACAAGAACTCGATCCTGCTAACCGAAGCGGATGCGCTCGGCGCGTTCGCGGGCGGCGCGCCCAGCCAGTTCGTCGCCAACCTGACCATGCTGGTCGGCGCCCTCGCCTATATGTTCTGGGTCGAGCCGGTGGTCGCCATGGCCGGGCTCGCGCTCGTCGCGCCGCAGGCGATCCTCGCGCCTTATCTGCAGAAACGCCTCAACAGGCTCGTCGATGTCCGTCTTCGTCTCATCCGCCGCTACGCCGGCGCCATCGACCGCGAGCCGTCGCCGTCCGACGAGGAGATGGCGGCCAAGCTGAAGGTGCTGCACAGGGCACGGATGGCGTTTCTCTTCTGGAAATTCGCTCTGAAATCGACGCTCAACCTGCTGAACGCCGCCGCGCCGCTGGGCGTGATCGTCATCGGCGGATGGCAGGTGATCGAGAACGAGACGACCGTCGGCGTCGTCGTCGCTTTCGTCGGCGGCTTCGCGCGTCTGGGCGATCCCGTGCGCAAACTCATCGGGTTCTACCGGGAGTCGCAGGAGGCGTCGGTCAGGCACGAGATGGCGGCCAAGCTGAAGGTGCTGCACAGGGCACGGATGGCGTTTCTCTTCTGGAAATTCGCTCTGAAATCGACGCTCAACCTGCTGAACGCCGCCGCGCCGCTGGGCGTGATCGTCATCGGCGGATGGCAGGTGATCGAGAACGAGACGACCGTCGGCGTCGTCGTCGCTTTCGTCGGCGGCTTCGCGCGTCTGGGCGATCCCGTGCGCAAACTCATCGGGTTCTACCGGGAGTCGCAGGAGGCGTCGGTCAGGCACGAGCTGATCGCATCCTGGATGAAGGACCGCGCGAAATCCTAGCCTTTGTCGGAACCTTTCATCGTCGCCCGCGTTTCATCTGCAGGCAAACGTGAAAAGGAGACGACGATGAACACCGACGTTCTCGAAGGCAAATGGAGCGAGTTCAAAGGCGAAGCCAAGGCGAAGTGGGGCGAGCTCACCGACGACGATCTCGCCAAGGCCGAAGGCGACGCTGAGGCGCTCGTCGGCGCGCTTCAGGCCAAATACGGCTATGAGCGCGCGAAAGCCGAGCGCGAGGTCGAAGACTGGGTCGCTTCGCTGAAATCCTGACCCCAGCGCAATGCGTAGATTATGGCGCTTAATCCGGGATCGCGGCGAGAGGCCTGAGGGCGACGACGGATCGTCGAGCCCCCTCGCCTACGCCGCGATCCTCGGAGGAGCCGCGACAATCGCTCTCGCGATGCTGTTCGCCTGACGCCTCAACGCCCGAAGGAGATACGATATGAAAGCCGCAGAAAATCCCCTGAATATACGCGACCGCGAACCGAAGCAGGGTGAGCAGTTCACTGAACCGAAAATCGGCGGCCTCTATCCGCTGGCGGCAGCGTTCCTCGCCGGAGCCGCTCTCGTCGCTGTCGCCGCGCTCCTGTTCTGAGGAGAAGACAGATGGGTATAGAAGTTACCGGCATTGGCGGCTTGATTATCCTCGCCCTGAACATCTGGGCGATCGTATCGGTGATCGGGTCCGGCGCGACCACTGGGAAGAAAGTGCTCTGGACGCTCGCGATCCTGATCCTTCCCATTCTCGGCTTCATCCTGTGGCTGCTGCTCGGCCCGCGCGCCAATCGCAGCGCCGTCTAGGACATGAAACCCAGCACGACATCGGAGGCGGCGGTCATCCGCCGCCTTGTCGTCGCGATCCTCTGCCTTCTCACGGTCGCGGCGCTTTTTTTCGCTAAAGATCTACTACTTCCCATCGTCCTGGGCGCGTTTATCGCCCTGGCGCTGAGCCCCATCGTCCGGTCGCTCGACCGCGTGGGCGTTCCCGCCGTCATCGCCGCAATTCTCGTAAGCGCCGTTATCGGCGCGGCGGTTCTCGGCCTCTTCATCGGCGCGGGAGATACGCTCGCGCGACTTGTGGACAACGCGCCAGCTTTCGGCGAGGAGCTCCGCCAGCGGCTTGAGGTGCTGATCCGCTCCTTTAAAACCGTGAAGGACGCGACGCAGACGGTCGAAGAGATCGCCGGCGACATCGAGACGACCGACGTCGAACGCGTCGTCGTCCAGCAGCCCGGTCTGGTCGTCACAGCGGTCGGCGGGTTCGCGAGCGCCGGGACCTCCGCCGCGATCGGCATGCTCCTCGCCGCGTTCTTTCTCGCTTCGGGCCGCGATCTCAAGCGGATGATCGTCAATCGCCTCGAAACCCATGGCGAACGGAGATCGGCGCTCCATGCGGTCGAAGGTACGCAACGCCTGATCTCACGCTACCTGTTCACGATCACGGTCATTAACGCGGCGCTAGGCGCGTCTGTGGCGACCGCCTTCGCGATCCTTGAAATGGATGAGCCGCTCCTTTGGGGCGTCGCGGCGTTCCTGCTGAATTACATGCCGTTCGTCGGAACGCTTGTCGGCGTGACCTCCGCCGCGGCCATCGCTCTGGTGACGTTCGATGCGTGGCAGGTCGCCCTTATTCCGCCGCTCGTCTACCTCGCGCTCGGCACGCTCGAGGGTCAGGTCGTGACGCCCGCGCTCGTCGGGCGGCGGCTGGAGATCAACGTGGTGATCGTCCTCCTTTCTGTGATGTTCTGGACCTGGCTATGGGGCCCCGCCGGCGCATTCCTCGCCGTGCCGATGCTGGTCGTCGTCAAGGCGCTGGTGGAGGCGAGGGCCGAAGAGAAACCGGCGGTCCCCGAACATGACGATGCCGGCGAACCAGAGGTCAAAGCCGATGGAACGGCGCGCGCATAGAGAACGTCCCGCGTCGCTCTGCTGTCCAATAGCGGCGGCTGCGGCCGTCAAGTCGGAACGCTAAGCGCTCCCGTTCGTTGTAGCTCTGAAAACCCTTGAGGGAGTTGAGTTTTGACGATCGTCGGCAATCCAAACCTGGTTGAAAGAAGCGAAGCGACGAGCGCTGGAGGCGATGGCCCCGCGTCAATCTCCGATGCGCTGTCGGAACTGAAATCCGCAGACGAGAGCGCGCGCATCGACGTTGAAAGCATCCGCGATGCGCTCGGCGACCGGGCGTTCGGCCCGCTGTTCTTCTTGATCGGCGCGATCTCCGCCTCCCCGCTCGGCGCCGTGCCAGGTCTTTCGATCGTCTTCGGGGTGATCGTAGTACTCCTCGGACTTCAAATGTTCGCCGGCGAACATCGCCTTTGGCTACCGAAGCGCATTCTGAAGATCTCGACGGATCGCGATCGCTTCGCGGAAACCCTCGAAAAGATGGAACCCTGGGTCGAGCGGATCGAACGGATCGTCACCGCCCGCTTCACAAGGTTCACGGAACGTCCGTGGTCCTATGGCGTGGCGGTCGTGGTGACGTTGATCGGACTGTCGTTCTTCCCGCTGGCGCTCGTCCCGTGGGGCGTCACGCCGCCTTCGCTCGCCTTGATGCTGATCGGCGCGGCTATGACCAACCGCGACGGCGCCGTCGTTCTCGCAGGCCAGGCGATAGCGCTCTCAACGCTCCTCGCGCTTGCGTGGGCGACGGGCGCGTTTTGACTGAACTGCTCCTGATGGCTCCCCCGCTCTGACCTAGCGTCCGCCCAACTTTAAAAGCGCAGACGAGCGAGAGAGCCGTTTTGGCGAGACGTTTCCTATGAACTTAAATCGATCTAGTCGGCTAAAGCCCACTAGGTGCACACTTTTCTAACTTCCGACCGCGCTTCCGCTCGAACTAATTTCTTGGGTGCGCCCACGTCCGGCTCTAGGCGGAGAATGAGCCGCGCCAAGCCCTCGCCGAGGCCATGGGGCTACGTCTCTTCGAAAAACTCGACGTGCTTCGCGTAGATTTCGTCAATCGTGCTGTCCAGCCTGGCGAAATGCTTGCGCGCGGCTTTTTCCGCCGCGTCGGCGCGCCGCTCGCTGAGCGCAGCGGCGATCTCTTCGTGATCTTTCACCAACAGCGCGGCTTCATCCTTGCGATCGAGGCTTAGCACGCAGAGGCGATCCACACTCCGCTTGCATTCCTGGATCGCCTTAAAGGCGAGGGGATGCCCGCTCATGTGGCAGATCATCTTGTGGAAATCGTAGTCTAAACTGTGAAACGCCTCGCCGTCGCCTTTCGCGACGACCTCCCTCTGCCGCTCCAGGTTCTCCTGCAGTCGCACATCTCGTTCTTCGTCCCAGATCGCGCAACCGGCCCGCAGAACTTCGATCTCGATCGCCACGCGAACGAAGCGAGCGTGCGCGATCTCCGGCATCGAAAATCCGCGCACGACTGTCGCCTTTTTAGGCCGGATCAGGAGCAGGCCCTTGTTCTCAAGCCGTGTGAACGCGTCGCGAACGGGTTGCCGGGAAACGCCGAACTGACTGGCGATCTCCGCTTCCGACAGCTTCGCGCCGGGCACCAGTTTCAGCGACGAAATATCGTCGTGGAGCGCCTCGAACACCGCGTCGATCGACGTGCGTCGCTCAGCTTTTGGGATCATTTTCTGCATGTCGTACCCCGCAGAGCGTCACCTATCTCGAAATCGCCATCGCTTGCAATCTTCCCCTCCAGAACCGCCGTTCACCCGCTGAGAACCCGGCTGAATATTCAGTGTTGACTAGTCTGGTATACCAGATAACGATACTGGTATACCAGATTCCTGGTGATCGAAAACCAATGGCAGCCCGGCGAACGGGCGCTGCAGTCAAATGGGAGGACGACCGATGCGGAAAGCGGTCGGAGCCGGCGCGTCGTCGCTGGAAGGTAAAGTCGCCGTTGTCACTGGCGGCGGTCGGGATATCGGGCGCGCCTGCGTCATGAGACTGGCCGAGGCCGGCGCCGCCGTCGCGATCAACTATTTCTCCTCCTCCGAAGGCGCGGACGGCGCAGTCGCCGAGATCGAAGCGGCGGGCGGGCGCGCCTTCGCCCAACAAGGCGACATGACCGAAACGGCGGATGTAGACGCCCTCGTCGCCCGCGCGGTCGAGGCGTTCGGCGGAGCCGTCGACATCCTCGCGCACGTCACCGGCGGCCTCGTCGCCCGCAAGACGATGCCGGAGATGGATATCGATCACTGGAACCGCGTGATGGATCTCAACGCCACGTCGATGGTGCGCGCCGTTAAGGCGGTCCTTCCCCATATGGGCGCGGGCGGATCGATCATTGGCGTCGCCAGCCAGGCGGGCCGCGACGGCGGCGGGCCGGGCGCCGTCGCCTACGGCGCCTCCAAAGGCGCTTTGATGACGATGACGCGCGGTCTCGCGAAGGAGCTGGGGCCGGACATTCGCGTCAATTCGGTCTGCCCCGGCATGATCGACACGGATTTCCACAACATCTTCAGCAAGCCCGAGGTGCGAAAGCACGTCGCCAGCATCACGCCGCTGAAGCGCGAGGGAGCGTCGGAGGAGGTCGCCGATCTCGTCGCCTATCTGGCGTCCGATCAGGCGTCGTTCATCACCGGGGCGAATATCGACATCAATGGCGGGCTCATCTTCTCGTAAGCGTCCGCCCAAAAACAAAAAAACACGTTCGATAACCATAGGGAGGAAACCATGAAACGAACTTTGAAAACCACTCTCGCCGCCCTCGCGGCCACAGCCTTGCTCGCCGGCGCCGCGTCGGCGGAGAACTGGCGCGCCTGGAATATCCACAATGACGGCCACCCCAACACGCCGGCGATGGATCGTTTCGCCGAGCTGGTCGCCGAGAAAACCGGCGGCGACGTTACGATCGACGTCTTCCACGGCGGCGTGCTCGGCACCCAGCCCGACGCGCTGGAGCAGGTGCGCATCGGCGCGATCGAGGTCGGCAACTTCAGCCTTGGTCCGATCGGTCCGATGGTGAAGGAGGCGAACCTGGTCTCCCTGCCCTTCATCTTCAAAAGCGTGCCCCACATGTTCCGCGTGATGGAGGGCGAGGCCGGTCAGATCGTCGCCAAGGGCATGGCCGACGCGGGCGTTATGCCGCTATCCTGGTTCGACGCCGGCGCGCGATCCTTCTACAGCCAGAAGCCGATCAACACCCCGGCGGATGTCGAGGGGCTGAAGGTTCGCGTGATGAACAACAACCTCTACACCGCGATGATCTCCGCCATGGGCGGCAACCCCTCGCCGATGGCTTTCTCGGAAGTGCAGCAGGCGCTCAAGACCGGCGTCGTCGACGGGGCGGAGAACAACTTCCCCTCGTTCAAGAACGTCGGCCACTATGAGGTGACGACCAACTATTCGCTCAGCGAGCATCTCATCATCCCGGAGTGCATCTGCGTGAACACGGCGAAGTTCAACGCGCTGTCGCCGGAGATGCAGGCCGCGGTCCGCGCCGCCGCCGAAGAAGCGGCGGTCTACCAGCGCGAGCTCTGGGCCGTTCAGTCGGAGCAGGCCCGCAAGGACGTCGAAGCGGCCGGCGTCGCGGTCAATGAGATCGCGGACAAGACGCCGTTCCAGAATGCGATGGCGTCCGTCTACGACGATTACCTGGCCGCCAATCCGGACATGAAGAAGCTCGTCGAGATCGCTCAGAACACCGAGTAATCTGACGGTCTGAAACAACGTCAGCGCCCGGCGCCGCATGTCGACGCCGGGCGCTTTCGTCACGGGAGCGGACCAATGAACGAACGGCCTTCGCCGCCAGCTTTCCTGCGGATGCTCGACAAGGTGAACGACGCGCTGGTCTGGATCTGCATGGTGATTGCAGGCGTGGCGCTCGTCGCGATGACGGCGATCTTCGCCTGGCTCGTCTTCGGGCGCTACGTCCTGAACGACACACCGACATGGGTTGAGCAGGTATCGCTCCTGCTCGTCATGGTCATCGCCTTTTTCGGCGCGGCGGTCGGCGTTCAGCAGAACACTCATCTTTCGGTCACGATCTTTCGCAGCATCGTTCCCGCGCGCGTCAGACTGGTCTTCGTCGTCGCTACCGACTTCGTAATGGCCGCTTACGGCGCGCTGATGTTCGCGAACGGCGTTGAGCTGACGATCTTCAAGTGGTCTGCGCTCATCCCTCTCATCCAATGGCCCGAAGGGCTCCGCTCGCTGCCGCTCACGATTTGCGGCGCGCTGATCTGCCTCTTCTCCGTCGGCCATCTGATCCGCCTCTTCCTTGGACGGGACGAGCGGGTCGACAGCGTTGATTAGGATCTCGACATGGGGCTCTTTCTGCTTCTGGGCGTTTTCGCCTTTTGCGTCATCATCGGGACGCCCGTCGCCTTCGCCCTCGGCATCGCGGCGCTCGCGGCCTTCGCCCATGAGGGATTGCCGCTCCTGATAGGCTTTCAGCGGATCGTGTCGGGACTGAACGTCTTTTCGCTGATGGCGATCCCCTTCTTCATTTTCGCCGGGGAGCTGATGTTCCACGGCGGCATCGCCATGCGGCTCGTCCGTTTCGCTCAGGCCGCCGTCGGCGCCGTCCGCGGTGGCCTCGGCATCGTCAACGTCTTCTCTTCGATGCTGTTCGGCGGCATCTCCGGCTCCGCCATCGCCGACATCTCAGCGCTCGGCTCGATCCTGGTGCCAGTGATGAAGGACAAGGGATATGACGCCGACTATGCGGTGAACGTCACCGTCACCTCCTCCATCGCCGGGATCATCATTCCGCCGAGCCACAACATGATCATCTTCGCGCTCGCCACGGGCGGTGCGGTTTCAATCTCCAAACTCTTTCTGGCGGGCGTGGTGCCGGGGGTCCTCATGTGCATATGCCTCGCCGTCACCGCTTACGTGGTCGCGGTGCGGCGCGGCTACGGGGCGGAGACGTTTCCGGGCTGGACGGCTCTCGGCATGGCGTTCGCGGGCGCGACTCCGGGCCTTTTGACCGCCGTGATTATCGTAGGCGGGGTGCTGTCCGGCGTCTTCACCGTAACGGAATCCGGCGCGTTCGGCGCGATGTACGCCTTCATCGTCACGCTCTTCGTCTATCGCAGCCTCAGTTGGCGGGGCTTCAAGACGGCGGTGGCGACATCGGTGCGCACGACGTCGATGGTGATGATCCTCATCGCCTCCGCGGCCGCCTTCGGCTACATGCTCACCTTCTATCGGGTGCCGACGCAGACCGTCGATCTCCTCACGGGGATCACCGAGAACCCGATCCTCATTCTTCTGATGATCAACGTGGTTCTCCTGCTGCTGGGCATGATCATGGACATGGCCGCGCTGATCCTGATCTGCACGCCGATCTTTCTGCCGGTGGCCTACGCGCTCGGCATGGATCCGGTTCAGTTCGGCGTCATGATGCTGGTCAATCTGGGGATCGGCCTTTGCACGCCGCCCGTCGGCGCGTGCCTTTTCGTCGGCTGTGCGGTAGGAAAGCTGCCGATGGAGAAGGCGGTGAAGACGATCTGGCCGTTCTACCTCGCGATCTTCGTCGCGCTGATGCTGATCACCTTCGTCCCCGCGATTTCCCTCACCCTGCCCGGCCTTCTGGCCGACTGAACCGCCGACGAGGAATTGAAATGAACGTGGATACCCGACGCAAACTGGAGACCGTTAGCTGCGCGACGCTCTGCACAGCGCTTTTCAAACGCGGGCTCCGCAATCAATTCATTCAGGACGTCCGCCCGCTTTCAAATCCCGGTCGGAATATGGTCGGCCCGGCGTTCACTCTGCGCTACATCCCGGCGCGGGAGGATTTGAACGCGCTCGATGTGTTCCAGAACCCGAAGCATCCGCAACGCGCGGCGGTCGAGGCCTGTCCGCCGGGCGCCGTGCTGATCATGGACAGCCGAAAAGACCCGCGCGCTGCCAGCGCGGGCGGCATCCTCGTCACCCGGTTGATGAAGCGCGGCGTCGCCGGGGTCGTCACCGACGGAGGGTTCCGCGACAGCCCTGAAGTCGCGGACCTCGACATCCCAACCTACCACAATCGCCCCTCTTCGCCGACGAACCTGACCTTGCATCAGGCGCTGGAGTTCGACGTCCCGATTGGCTGCGGCGACGTCGCGGTCTGGCCCGGCGACATCATCGTGGGCGACCGCGAAGGCGTCGTCGTCATCCCGGCGGAGATCGCAGACGAGATTGCAGACGAAGCGGTTGAAATGACGGCGTTCGAGGACTTCGTGACCGAGCGCGTCGCCGCCGGCGAGACGATCATAGGCCTCTACCCGCCTACCAAACCCGCCTCGCTGGAGGCCTTCGCCAATTGGCGAAAAGAGAACGGTCGCTAACCTGGCGAAATCGTTCAGCGCGGAAGCTCAAAACCCCTGAAGAGGCGAAAGGCTAGGATGGCGATCGCGTCGTCAAAGCATCTGACGCTACCGGGCCTGTGTCTTCGGGTCGGCGCGCTGATCGCCGTGATCGTCCTCGCCACATGGGGCGTCCACGAGATCCGCGACGCACTGGACCTTCAGATCCGGCCCGACAACAAACAGCAGGTCCATAAGGCCTTCATGATCGGCGCGGTCGCCTATGTCGCGCTGCTCGCCATGCCGTTCGTGCCCGGCGCCGAGATCGGCATCGCATTCCTCGCGGCTTTCGGCGCGGCCATCGCTCCCTTGATCTACGTCTGCACGGTGGCGGCCATGATGCTGGCTTTCGTCATCGGGCGGTTCCCGCCCATCAGCGCGCTGGAGCGGCTTTTCCGGATCCTGCGCCTTAGGCGCGCCGCCGACCTCATGGCGCGGGCGGGCCCTTTGTCCAAGGACGAGCGTCTCGCGATGCTGCTCGACGGGCGATCGAAACGCGCGGCGGCGATGGCGCTGCGCTACCGCTATCTCGCGATGGCGGTCGCGGTGAACATGCCGGGCAACTCCCTGATCGGCGGCGGCGGCGGGATCATGATCATCGCGGGACTGAGCGGGATATTCACGCCGCTCACGACGCTCCTGACGGTCCTGATCGCCGTTTCGCCAGTTCCGCTGGCGGTGATGTTTCTGGGACTGCGGTTCTGATTGAAGAGCGCGCCGTTCGCTTCCCGCATGGAAATCCGTTCAGAACTCGACGCGGTGCGCGGAGGAGTTTGCGCGAGAGTTTTAGCCTCGCGTCGCGACGATCCGTGCTCGGGTCAGGCGAAGAAAGCGGCGCGGGACGATCGCGGGGGCGCCGACATCCGCTCTAACGGTGAGCTGTCGGCGCTCCATTGGTCCGAAAAACGTGTAGAGCGACTGCTATCTCATGAACGGTTTTCCGATCGCCCGGACGACCGCCGCGTTTTACTTCCCGGCGATCTCGTTCCTCGGCCAATACTCCGCTGCGAAGCGCTTGTAGGGGATGTTCGCATAGTCTCGCGGAATAGCCCCGGGCGCCGACACGTAGAGCACTTGCGAGGCGATCGGCGCGAAACCGGCGTAGAAATGCTGGATCGATTTCACGACGATCCCCTTGTAGTCGGCGGGGCGGATGCCGAGCTGCTCGAAGCCGTCGGGATGGAAAACCTGAGTGCGCTTTGACGTCAGGACGACGTCGATCCCCTTGTCCGTCGTCAGCCAGACCGTCGTTCCCATCGTCATCTGGGCGTCGCCGAAGGTCTGGTGAGCGTCCTCTACGATCCGCCGGACGGTGGCGCGCACGTCAATCGGGTCGCCAGAGGAAGGGCCGCATTTGCCGCCGATGCGAAGATCGAGCGCGCCGCCTTCTCCCGCCTCCTCGCAAAAGCGAACAGCGACCGGATCCCAAAAATAGCCGACCAAGAGCCCATCGTCGCCCCGCTCCAGCGCACGGGCGAGGATGTAGGTGCTGTCGGAGGGCGCTCCGCCGCCCGCGTTGTCCGCAACGTCTGCGAGAACGACCGGGCCTGGCCCCGCCGCAGCGACGTCCAGCCCTTCGTCGATGGAGATCGTCTCGCCCTTGGTCTCCTCCCGCATGTCCCAGAGGCGATCTGCGAAGCGGGAGGCGGTGGAGGCGGCGAGCGCTTCGTCCCCGTCGGCGATGACCAGCATCTTGGCGGAGGTGCAGGGCACGTCCTGCCACGGGAACCCATGCGCGAAGGAGACGGAGAGGACGCCGCCCTGCCCTTCCTGCGCCTGCATGTCCGCGACGAAGCCCTTCATCGGCTCCACCGGAGTGCGCCACATGTTGATCATGCGCGTGTCGTGGACGGCCATGACGGGGTTCGCCGTTCCGTCCAGCTTCGCCGCGCAGATGTCGAAAATCTCCGCGGCCCGTTCGGCGACGTCGATATGGGGGTATTCCTTGAAGGTGACGAGGACGTCCGCCGCTTCCATCATCTCAGGCGTGATGGAGCAGTGGAGGTCCAGCTCCCCGCCGATCACGACGTCCGGGCCGACGATGTCCCGGATGCGCGCGAGCAGGTCGCCCTCGCAATCCTCGTACCCGTCAGCCGTCATCGCGCCGTGCATGGAGATGAGCGCCATGTCCACCGGCATCGCCGCCTTCAGGTCGGTGAGCAGCTCGTCGCGCAGCCCTTCGTAGACCCCGCGCACGGTGAGCCCCGCGGGCTGGGCGAAGGCGGCGACGCTCTCCACCACGTCGCCCTGACGCTCCTCCGTCGCCTTGCGCCAGACATGGAGGGGGAGGGAGAACGTGCTGGGCGTGTGCCGAGTGGCGTCGCCGCGAAAGAGCATCGTCTCCTCGAAATTCGTCCAGCCGGTCGGCATGGCGGAAAAGGAGTTCGTCTCGGTGCCGAGACAGGCGATGAAAACCTTCATGACCCCTCCATCAGGTGGCATTCGGTCATATGCGCGCCCTCCGCCATCGGGCGCGGGGCTGTGGCGCGGCAAACGTCCATGCACTTTGCGCAGCGCGGGTGAAAGGCGCAGCCCGAAGGCGGATCGATCGGATTTGGGAAGACGGCGCCGAGATGGGTGTCCGGCACGCCGAGGCGCGGATCGGGCGTGAGCACGCTGTCGAGGAGCGCCTGCGTGTAAGGGTGGCGCGGGTCGGCGAAGACGTCCGCCGCCGGGCCCTCCTCCACGATCCGGCCGAGATACATCACCGCCACGCGGTCGGCGAGGTGTTCGACCACGGCGAGGTCGTGGGAGATGAGGAGATAGGTGAGCTTCAGCTCATCCTTCAGGTCCTGCAGGAGGTTGAGGATCTGGCTCTGAACGGAGACGTCGAGGGCGGAGGTCGGCTCATCGCAGATCACGACTTCGGGCCGCATGATCAGCGCGCGGGCGATGGCGACGCGCTGGCGCTGGCCGCCGGACATCTGGCTCGGGTAGTTGCCCGCCGACCGCTTCGGCAGGCCGACGATGTCCAGCATCTCCGCGACCTTCTTGTCCCATTCGGACGGGTCGCCGACGCCGTGGATGCGGAGCGGTTGGGAGACGATGGAGCGGATCGTCTTCGTCGGGTTGAGCGAGGAATACGGGTCCTGGAAGATCGGCTGGATGCGCCGCGCGACGTCCTTGCGACTGAAGCCCGTCGCGCTTTCGCCAGAATAGCGCACCTCGCCAGTCGTCGGGGCCTGCAGGCCGAGGAGGATGGAGGCGAGCGTGGACTTACCGCAGCCGCTTTCGCCCACGAGGCCGACGGTCTGTCCCTTCGGCACTTTCAGCGTGACGCCCTTCACCGCATGGAGAGGTTTGGAGCCCTTCATGAACCCCTGACTGACGTTGAAGACGCAGGTGACGTCGTTCGTCTCCAGCGCGGGTGCGGTCGCTTCGTCCCTCATTCCGCCGCCTCCACCGGTTGCTCGACGCGTTCTTCGAGCGGGCGGACGCAGGCGTGCGCGTGGCCGTCGGCGCCCATCGGGACAAGCGTTTCCGGCGCCGTCGAGCAGGCGGCGACGGCGTGGGGGCAGCGGTTGCGGAACATGCATCCTTCGACCGAGCCGACGAGGTTCGGCACGATGCCGGGGACGGAGCCGAGACGCTCCCCCCGTTTCGTCTTGCCCGGAACCGGAATGCAGCGGAGAAGGCCGCGGGTGTAGGGGTGCGCCGGTTCGTCGAAGATGCTCTCCGCCGGCCCCTCCTCCACCGTGCGGCCCGCGTACATCACCTGCACTTTGTCGGCGATGCGGGCGACGACGCCGAGATCGTGGGTGATGAGAATCAGTCCCATGTCGAACTCCTCCTGCAACTCGGCCAGCAAGTGCAGGATCTGCGCCTGGATCGTGACGTCGAGCGCGGTGGTCGGCTCGTCCGCGATAATCAGCTCCGGCTCGCACATCAGCGCCATCGCGATCATCACGCGCTGGCGGAGACCGCCTGAGAGCTGATGCGGGTACTGGCTTAGGCGGCTGGCCGCGGAGGAGATGCCCACGCGCTCCAAGAGATGAACCGCCCGTTCGCGGGCGGCGCCGCGATCCCTAACGACGTGGCGGCGGAACACCTCCGTCAGTTGGTCGCCGATCGTGTAGGAGGGGTTAAGCGAGGTCATTGGCTCCTGAAAGATCATCGACATCGCGCCGCCGCGCAGTTGCGCCATGCGCCGCTCGCCGAAGTCCTTGATGTCTTCGCCCCGGAACATGATCCGGTCGGCCTTGCGGATCGCCGTCTTGGGCAGGAGGCCCATGAGCGCCAGCGAGGTTAGCGACTTGCCGCACCCGCTCTCGCCGACGATGCAGAGCGTCTCTCCCTTAGCGACGGAGAAGCTGACGCCCCGCACGGGGTGGAGCATGCCCGCCGAGATCGGGATGTCGACGGTCATGTTCTGAACTTCGAGGACGGTCTCGCTCATCTGCCCTTCTCCAGCGTCACGTCGCGCAAGCCGTCGCCGAAGAGGTTGATGGCGAGCACGAGGAAGAAGAGGCAGGCCCCCGGCAGAGCGAGCAGCCATGGCGAGAAGAACATGTACTCGCGCGCTTCGTTCAGCATCAGGCCCCATGACGGCGTCGGCGCTTGCACCCCGAAGCCGAGGAAGGACAGAGCCGCTTCGAGCAGGATCGCGTTGGCCATCTCGACCGTCGCGACAACGGTCAGCGAGCCGATCACGTTCGGGAAAATCTCCCGCACGATGATGTAGGGGGTGGAGCAGCCCATCGCCCGCGCCGCCTTCACATAGTCGAGGTCGCGCGCCTGCATGGTGATGGATCGCATGACGACCGCGAACCTGTCCCAGAGGAACAAGCCGAGGACGAGGATCACCACCATGAGCGACGCTCCGAAGGCGACGACGGCGGCCATGGCGACGAGGAAGACCGGCATCGCGAGGCGCGTGTTGATGATGAAGTTGATCACCATGTCGACGCGCCCGCCGAAGTACCCGGCGGCGACGCCGAGGACGGTCCCGATCACGCCGGAGATCAGCATGGTCGAGACCCCGATCAAGAGCGATACCTGCGCGCCGTAAATCAGGCGGGAGAGGTAATCGCGCCCCACCTTGTCGGTGCCGAGCGGATGATCGGGATCAGTCTTCGCCTCATGCCAGAACGGGTTCATCAGCCGACTGCCTAGGTCGGTGGCGTAGGGATCATGCGGCGCCAAGAGCGGCGCGAACAACGCCAGAAAGACAATGGCGATGATGATGAAGAGCCCGACGAGGAAGGAGTAGTTGCCGAAAATCCGCTTGCGGATCTTCTGGAACGGCGAAGGCTCCATCGCTTCGTCGACGATGGCGCCGATGGTGCGGGTGTTTTGCGTCGCGTCGGTCATCAGCGCACCGATATCCTTGGGTCGAGCCAGGCGTTCAGAAGGTCAGCGGCCAGCGTGAGCACCACGTAGAACGAGGCGAAGATCAGCACGATCGCCTGCACCACCGGCAGGTCGGAGCGCAGGAGCGCGTCGTAACTGAGCCAGCCGATGCCCTTAAGGTTGAAGATCGTCTCGATCACGATGGAGCCGCCGAGCATGAAGCCGAACCACACGGCGGCGAGCGCGACCACCGGAATGATCGCGTTGCGGAGCGCGTGTTTGAAGAGGACGACGGTCGGCGACAGCCCCTTCGCCCGCGCGGTGCGGATGTAGTCGGAGCCGAGCACCTCGATCATCCCCGCCCGCGTCAGGCGCATCAGCGCGGGCGTTGCGTAGTAGCCGAGTGCGATGGTCGGCATTACGAAATGCGCCCAGGTGTCGTTGCCGGAGATCGGCAGCCAGCGCCACCAGACGCCGAGCACGATGATCATCATCAGCGCGAACCAGAAGGTCGGCAGCGCCTGCCCGAAAACGGCGATCAGAAGCGCGAAGCGGTCGATCAGCGAGTTCGGGCGCATCGCGGCGACCACGCCGAGCGGGATGGAGACGATCAGCGCGAAGAGAATGGCGAGGACGCCGAGCGTCATCGTCGTGTCGATCCGGCTGGCGATCATCGTCGAGACGCGTTCGCCGTAATGATAGCTCTCCCCGAAATCGCCGGAGAGCGCGCGGAGCGCCCAATCGAAATACTGCACGTAGATCGGGCGGTCGAAACCGTAGAGGAGGCGGATCGCCTCGATATCCTCGTCGGAGGCTTGCGCGCCGCCGATGGTCAGCGCCGGGTCGGCCGAAAGGTGGCTGAGCGAAAAGGTCAGCGCGGAGACGACGATGAGGATTAGAAACGCCGCGAACGTGCGCTTCAACGCATAGGCTAGCATGACCACCCCGGCTTAGGCTTGCATGAGGGTGGCGCGGCCCCGCCATAGGGGCCGCGCCGCGTCGCATCAGGGGGGCGTCAGCCCTCCCAGCCGTACTGCCAGAAGCGCGGGATCTCATCCTGGTAGGGGATGAAGGTCAGCTTCTCGTTGAAGCCGTAGTTCCGCACGTGGTTGAACATCGGCAGCCAATATACCTCGCCGGTGATCTTCGCGATCGCCTTGGCGTAGGCAGCCTTGCGGACCTCCGGATCGGTGGAGGTGTCGCCCTCCTCCAGCCACGCGGCGACTTCTGCGTCGAGCGCGAAATCATCTGGCCCCTTCTTGAAGAAATGCGACGTGATCGCCGACATGTCGTTCATCGAATAGGAGCCCCAGTCCATCAAGAACATCGGCGTCGTGCCTTCGTTCCGCTGCTTATCGCGGAGCGCGAAGTAGGGCATTTTCGTCAGCGACGCGTTGATCCCGACCTTGGAGAGGTCGGCCATGATCGCCTCAGCCCAGTCCGCCGGACGGAACGTGTAGAACTCGATGTCGAACCCATCCGGATAACCCGCCTCGGCAAGCAGCTGCTTGGCCATTTCGGGGTTGAACTCCCACTTGGCCGCGGCGCTTTCATCGCAGCCGAACTGGGTCGGGAAGCAGGGCGTATGGATGACGCCCGCATCGCCGCGGATCAGGTTCTTCACGAGCGACTCGCGGTCGATCGCCATCGCCATCGCCTTGCGGACCTCGAGCTTGGTGGTCGGCTCGAAGTTCCCGCGGCCAGCGGCGTCGAAGCCGATATAGCCGGTCCGCATCGTCCCCGCCTGAAGCGCCGTGAAGCCCGGCACGCCGCCGATCTGGTCCACGTGGTCGGCGGTGATGTCGGCGGTGATGTCGATGCCGCCCGCGAGCAGCTCGGCGATCTGGGTCTGCACGTCGGCGATCTCCCGCACGACGATCTTGGCGACCTTCGCCTCGCCCTTCGGGCTGCCCCAGGTGTAGTCCTCGTTCCTCGCGAGCACGTATTCCTCAGCCGTCGTCACGGACTCGACCTTCATCGGACCGGTGCCGACGGGCGCCTTGTGCATCCCTTCAGGGCCGACCTCGGCGTAATACTCGTTCGGGTAGATCGTGAGCGGGCCCGACAGGAATTCGAACGCCTGCGGGAACGGCTTCTTCATGTTGATGTTGACGGTGTACTGATCGACCTTCTCGACGCTGTCGATCCAGTTCACGTTACGCTGCACCTTCACGCCATTCGCCGGGTCTGCGACCCAATTGAGCGTGAAGACCACGTCGTCCGCGTCAAAGGGCTCGCCGTTGTGGAAGGCGACGCCCTGGCGGAGCTTGAACTGCCAGGTCGTGTCGCTTAGCGCCTCCCAGCTTTCGGCCAGCAGCGGCTCATATTCGAAGGTGTCCGGATTCCGGTACATCAGCTGGTCCCAGACCATGCGGCTGAACCAGATGCCCGTCCGGTTGGTGTTGAAGTAGTTGTCGACGTTTTCAATGGGTCCGGTGGACCCCCATGCGACGATCAGAGAATCGTCGTCCGGTCCGGCCCATGCCGCCGTCGCCATCAGCGACGCGGTGAGGCTTCCGGCAAGCGCAAGTCTCGTCAGCTTCATTTTGAAGTCTCCCTATTGTATTCATGCAGAAGAAGAGAGGTGCTTCTCGCACCTTCCACCTTCTTTACTTGCCGCATACGCAAGACAGACGACTGTTCCGCCCGAAGACATCGACGTCAATCGATGGCCTTTAGCGGCACTCTGATGAATAACAAGTTGCATCGGGATTCCGACCTGTCAACAAATTGTTGCAGGTGCGAGATGAAGGAGACCACGATGGCGAAAGCGAATGCGGCGCGAGCGCTGGCCGATCTTTACGAACTGAGGCGCATCGGCGCGTACAAAACCGGCGTTCACCGTCCGACGCTGTCGCCGGACGATATGACGTCCCGCGAATGGCTGTGCGCGAAGCTGCGCGAGATCGGGCATGAAGCGCAAATCGACGGAATCGCCAATGTTTTCGGCCGCGCGCAGGGGGACGGGCCCCATGTCCTCGCCGGCAGCCATATCGAGAGCCAGAACCACGCAGGCTGGCTCGACGGCGCGCTCGGCGTCGTCTTCGCGCTGGAGGCGGCGCGGGCGATGGCGGAGGATCCGGGGATGGCGGGCCGCGGCGTCGACGTGATCGCCTTCGCCGATGAAGAGGGGCATTTCGGCGGCGGCTTCATCGGCTCGCGCTCCTTCACCGGCGCGCTTTCGGAGGCGGAGATCGACGGCCTCGCCGATCAGTCCGGTCGCGGGACGCTGCGCGATCTGCTCGCGGAGGCGGGGCTAGCGGGGCGGGAGCGTCTGGTGATGGACCCCGGTCGCTATCTCGGCTTCTACGAGGCGCATATCGAGCAGGGCGACCGGCTGGAGCGGGCGGGAGAGCGGATCGGCGTCGTCACCTCCATCGTCGCGATCTGGCAGTATCGCATCGTCTTCGAGGGCGAGCAGAATCACGCGGGCACGACGACCATGGCCTCCCGCAAGGACGCGGGTCGCGCGATGATGGAGCTTTGGCGCCGAATCGAAGACCGCTTTCCAGAGGTCGCTGGGCCCGACAGCGTGTGGACGGTCGGGCGAACGGTGCTGGAGCCGGGCGGGTCGTCGATCATTCCGGGGCGGGCGGAGATGCTCTTCCAGCTCCGCGACGCCGATCCCGCGATCCTGAACGCCATGCATGCCGCCTTGGAGGAAATGGTTGCGGAGGTGGACGCCTGGGGCCCCTGCTCCGCCACGCTCGAGATCAAGAGCCGCTCGACCCCCGCCGTGATGGACGAAACCCTCCGCCAGACGCTCGCGGACGCGGCGGAGGCGCGCGCGCCCGGCGTCTGGCGCGTCATGCCCTCTGGCGCTGGTCACGACGCCCAAAACGTCCAGCCGCACATTCCGTCGGCGATGATGTTCGTCCCCTCCATCGGCGGGATCAGCCATCACTGGTCGGAGAACACGTCGGACGAGGACATCATGCTTGGGGCGGAGGTGTATGTGGACGCGGTGTCGCGGTTGTTGGCGCGGTAAGTGAGCCCATAGCGCCGCGGCCCGGAGTCGAGGGCGAAGTCCGTCCGTTGCCCGGCAGCCGTTAGCTCGCAAACGGCGAGAGGGAGCCAGCGTCAGACCCGGGCCTGTCGCCGGCCCGGCTCTCGCTGGCGCTCAGTTGAAGCCGCCTAAATCCCAGCCGCCATCCCATCCCCCGACGGGTCGGCGCCGCCGTCTAGTATTCCGTCCTGCAGCCGGATCGCGTGGACCGTCGGGAACATGTAGCTCTGCGCGTGCCGCAGCGTCGGGTAGCCGCGCGACTGCAGCTCCCGCTCCGTCGAGCGAAGGATGCGGTTCGTCACCTCGATCGTGTCGGATGTCGTCGTGAAGCGGGGGGCGTGGACCGCTTCCTGCGCGGTCATGCCGAAATCGACTGCGTTCAGGATCGCCTGAAGGTTGCCCATGGTGATGGTCGTCCCGCCCGGCGCGCCGACCAGCAGCCAGGGCTCGTCCGATCCGTTCTCGCCGAAGACGATGGTGGGGGAGAGGGCGGTGAACCGCGCCTTGCCCGCCGCCAGCGATCCGGCGCGACCGGGGCGCGGATCGAAGACCATCATGCAGTTGTTGTACATGAAGCCGAGCCCTTCGGTGACGACGCCCGACGAGGACCCGATCGAATGGGTCATCGTCACGACGTTCCCGTCGGCGTCCGCCACGCAAATATGCGTCGTCTCCTTCGGCGCAGCGCCGCCGTTGAGGCGCGGGACATGCGTCTTCTCGCCTGAGCGGATGCGCGCGGCCATGGCGTCGGCGTATGCATCTGAGAGCAGTTCGTCGAAGGGGATGTCGACGAAGGCGGGGTCGCCCATTCGCGCGTCCTTCTCCGCCGTCGCGATCTTCATCGCCTCCGACACGGTCGCGATGTAATCGGGCGAGTTATGGCCCATCGCGGCGAGATCGAACCGCTCGAGGATGTTCAGCATGACCGCGATGACGAGCCCGCCCCCCGGCGGCTGGTTGGTCGCGACCTTGCGTCCCCGATAGGTCGTCCAGATCGGCTGGGTCTCCACAGTCCGGCAATCGGCGAGGTCTTCGAGCGTGACCAGCCCGCCATGCGCGGCCATGTCCTCGGCGATCTCCCGCGCGATGGCGCCGGTGTAGAAATCCTCCACCCCATGCTCGGCGATCCGCCGATAGGTGCGGCCCATGTCGGGATTGCGGAGGATCTCTCCCACCTTTCGCATCGACCCGTCCGGGTGGAGGTAGATTTTCGCCGTGGCGGGATAGTCGGCGAGGCCGCGATAACGGGGAACGCGGCCGTTATCCTCCCCCCGGCTCCAGAAGCCATGGACATGGGGGCGGACGGCGAACCCTTCCTCGCAATAGGCGATGGCGGGCTGGAGCGCTTCGGCCATGGAGAGCGAGCCGAAGCGGGTCAGGATGTCGTCGAAGGCGCGGAGCGTCAGGGGCGTGGTGGCCGACTGGTAGCCGATCTCGTTCACCTCCCCCTTCAGGACGAAGCCGAACCCGTCATCGCATTCGCGGACGATCAGATGCTCCCACATCTCCGGCGTCACGGCCTTCGGCGCGCGTCCGTGGAAGTCGATGAGCGTATGCGTCCCGTCGGCGAGGCGGATATGGCAGGAGCCGAACCCGGCGATCCCGCACATCTGCGGATCGACGGCGGTTTGAACCAGACCAGCGACGATGGCCGCGTCGACGACGGAGCCGCCGGTCTTCAAAACGTCGAGCCCGGCTTCGACCGCTTCGGGCTGGGGGGCGGACACCATCGCGCGCATCGGGTTCTCCTTTTCCTCGTCGCCGTTACGGTAGAGCAGAGGGCGCACGGGCGGAAGGTGACGGAGCGGCCGCCCCGCGCTGGCCTTCGTGACGGAGGGCGAATGACCACCATCGAGACCGACCGCCTGATCCTCCGGCCCTTCGCACCCTCGGACGAGGCGACCTACGCCGCCATCCGCTCTCAGCCTGAAACGGCGCGGTTTCTGCCGGGCGGGGTCGAGGGCGCGGCGAAGGGAGCGGAGACGGCGGCGCGCCTCGTCCCCTATTTCGCCGCCCTCTGGGACGATCCCGGATACGGCCCCTGGGCGGTGGAGGAGCAGGCGACGGGGCGTCTCATCGGCCATCTCGGCCTGCGCCTGTTGCCTGAGTTCGAGGGCGAAACGGAGCTTCTGTATGCGCTCGATCCGGCGGCGCAGGGTCGCGGTTACGCGGTCGAAGGCGCCCGCGCGGCGCTGGATTACGGGTTCGGGACGCTCCGCCTCCAACGCATCGTCGCCTTCGCCTTGCCGGAGAACGCCCCCTCCCTGAAGGTGATGGAGCGAGTCGGCATGACCCGGCGCGCTGAACTTGCGGAGGCTTTCGGAATGCAGGTGGCGATGGCGGTGATCGAGCGGGTGGAGCCATGAGGATCGGCCTGATCGGCTGCGGGAACATGGGCGCGGGCATGGCCCTGCGTCTCGATGAAACCGGAGAACCGGCGGTCGTGTGGGACGCCGATCCAACCGCTCGCGATCGCGCGCGGGCGGTGGGACTGACCGTCGCCGCATCGCTTGAGGAAGCCGCCGCGTCGGACCTCCTGATCCTCTCCCTGCCCCACGCCGCCGCCGTCCGCGCCGTCATGGCGGAGGCCACCACTCACCTGCCCGCAGGCGCTGTCGTCGTGGATGCGACCACGTCCGAGCCGGGAGTCTCTCGCGAGATCGCAGCGGGCGCGAAGGATTGGACCTTCCTCGACGCCCCCGTCTCCGGCGGACCGACGGGCGCGCGCGGCGGAACGATGACCATGCTCGTCGGCGGCGACGAAACCGCGCTGGAGCGGGTGCGTCCGATTCTGGAGCGGCTGACCGCCAAGATCGTCCATGTCGGCGCGCCGGGCGCCGGGCACGCCGCCAAGATCGCCAACAACATGCTCTGCGCCGCGAACCTGTCGCTGGTCGCCGAGGCCGTGCGCATGGCGGAGGCCGCCGGGGTCGCGCCGGAGAAGCTGATCGAGGGGATCAACGCCGGATCGGGCCGGAGCGGCGTAACGGAGGTGAACTTTCCCCGCTGGGTGCTCTCGGGCGCCTATGACAGCGGCTTCACCATGGGCCTGATGCGCAAGGACGTCGCCCTCGCCGCCGCGCTGGCGGAGGAGACGGGCGTTGCGACGCCCGCCTTCGGCCCCATCGCCCGGCTCTGGGCCGAGAGCGCCGAGGGGCTGGCGGACGAGGCCGACTTCAACGAAATTGCGAGGCCGAAATGACGGACCGCGCAGCACTCTTCGACGAGCTGATGGCGGAACTCGGCCTCGGCGACCGACCCGCGAGCTGGATCGGCGGCGCGCTTCGCCATGGCGAAGGCGCGGAGATCGAGCTGGTCGATCCTTATGTCGACGCCCCCTTCGCCAGCTATCGCGACGCGGGCGCGGCGCTCGCCGTCGAAGCGGCGGAAGCCGCGAAAGCGGCGCAAAAATGTTGGTGGAGCGACCGCTCCCACTACGACCGCGGCCAGATCATGCAGACCATCGCGCAGGCCGTCACCGCCCGCGCCGAACCGCTGGCGAAGCTGGAGGCGCTGACTGCCGGTAAGCCGATCCGCGACTGCCGGGTGGAGATCGCCAAGGTCGCCGAGATGTTCGCCTATTACGGCGGCTGGGCCGACAAGGCGCATGGGGAGGTGATCCCTGCGCCGTCAGGCCACCTCGTCTACACCCTGCGCGAGCCTATCGGCGTCGTCTTCCAGATCACCCCGTGGAACGCCCCCGCCTTCACCGCCGGATGGCAGATCGCGCCCGCCATCGCCGCCGGGAACGGGGTGGTCATCAAACCCTCCGAACTCACGCCGATCACTACTGTCGCGCTCGTCGCCATTGCGGAGGGCGCGGGGCTGCCCAAGGGCCTCGTCAACGTCCTCGCCGGGCTCGGCCCGACAGCGGGAACGGCGGCGATCGAGCATGAGGCGGTCGGCAAGGTCGTCTTCGTCGGCTCCCCCGCCACCGGGCGGCGGGTGGCGGAGACCACGGGCGCCGCGCTGAAGGAGACGGTGATGGAGCTTGGCGGCAAGTCCGCCAATATCGTCTTCGCCGACGCCGACCTCTCCGCCGCCGCGAAGGGCGCGCAGGCCGCGATCTTCGCGGGCGCCGGGCAAAGCTGCGTCGCCGGCTCGCGCCTGCTCGTGCAGCGGGACGTCCTCGCAGACTTCCGGGATCGCGTCGCCGCCGGGATGGCGCAACTTACGCTCGGCGACCCGCTTGATGAGGCTACGGAGATCGGCCCGGTCGGCAACCGCGCGCAAGCCGCGCGCATCGCCTTGACGCTGGCGGAGGCCGAAGCGGGCGGCGCGCGCCGCATCGCGCCCGCCGCGCCGGAGGCGGGCCTCTTCATCCCACCGACCATCCTCGACGGCCTCGCCCCGGACGCCCCCGCTGCGCGGGAGGAGACTTTCGGGCCCGTGGTCACGCTCCTCCCCTTTGAAGACGAAGCGGAGGCGGTGGAGATCGCTAATCAGGGCGCCTTCGGCCTCGCCGGCGCGGTCTGGACCCGCGACGTCGGCCGCGCCCACCGGGTCGCGGCGGCGGTGCGCGCGGGGACGTTCTGGATCAATTCCTACAAGACCATCCACGTCTCCGCCCCGTTCGGCGGCTCCGGCATGTCCGGCTACGGTCGCTCCAGCGGAACCGACGGCCTCGCCGCCTATAGCCGTCCGAAAGCCGTCTGGGTTGAGACCGCCGATCCGCCCCGCACCCCCTTCGGCTACGACGGCGGAGACTGACCCGCCGCAAATATGAGGTCCGATCCATGAACATCGCCGAGTTGCCCTTCGACGCCGACGAAATGCTCGCCGGGCTCCGACCCTGGGTGGAGTGCGAAAGCCCCACCTGGGACGCGGCGGCGGTGAACCGGATGATGGACCTCGCCTCCCGCGACCTCGCCATCATGGGCGCGACCATTGAGCGGATCCCGGGGCGCATGGGCCTCGGCGACAGCGTGCGCGCCCGCTTTCCCCATGAGCGCGCGGGGGAGCCGGGCATCCTCATCCTCGGCCATATGGACACCGTTCACCCCGTCGGAACGCTGGCGGCGCTGCCGTTCCGGCGCGAGGGCGATATCTGCTACGGGCCGGGCATCTGCGACATGAAGGGCGGCAACTACCTCTCGCTGGAGGCCCTTCGCCAACTCGCCCGCGCCGGGATCGCGACGAAGCTGCCCGTCACCGTGATGTTCACACCCGACGAGGAAATCGGCACGCCCTCCGTCCGCGACCTGATCGAAGCGGAGGCCGCGCGCGCCAAGGTCGTGCTGGTGCCGGAGCCGGGGCGCAAGGGCGGCGGCGTGACGTCCGGCCGCTACGCCATCGCCCGCTTCAACATCGCAACTGTCGGCCAGCCGAGCCACGCGGGCGCGCGCCTCTCCGAAGGGCGTTCCGCCATACGCGAAATGGCGAAGCGCATCATTCAGATCGAAGAAATGACGAGCGAGGACTGCACTTTCTCCGTCGGCGTCGTTCATGCCGGCCAGTGGGTCAACTGCGTCTCGTCTCGCGCGGACGCCGAAGTTCTGACGATGGCAAAAAGGCAGGCGGATCTGGACGCCGGCGTCAAGGCGATGCTGGCGCTGTCAGACGCGGAAGCAGACGTCGCCTTTGAGGTGACGCGCGGCGTCACGCGCCCGGTATGGGAGCCGGACGCGGGAACGATGCGGCTGGTCGAGATGGCGGAGCGTTTCTCGAAAGACGTCGGATCTGAATTTTATCATGAGAGCAGCGGCGGCGGGTCCGACGGCAACTTCACCGGCGCGATGGGGATCCCGACCCTCGACGGCCTTGGGGTCGAAGGCGACAAGTATCATACGCTGCAAGAGCACATTCAGGTCGCCTCGCTCGCCGTTCGCGGTCAGATTATGTCGGGCCTCCTAGCGACGATCGAGTAGAACGACGCGGGGACGCCGTGACGCGACCAATCCCATAAACGCCCGCATTCGAACCTAAGTTGGCTCTCAACTCGGTCGTTCGTTTAGGTCATAGGCCGAAACCGGTACGGCGTTAGCTACGCAACAAAGTTGATCTTGCGAGTAGTTCAAAGGCGCGGCGCAACCATGCGCATCCCCGCTTGGCCGCGAAACCTTCCACGCGTGGCGAAGCGAAACGCAAAAGCGGCGGCGTGAGCGGCGCCCCACCGGAACGCTCATGCGGCGAGGCGATCCTGCAGTGAACGAGGTGTGAACATCTGCACGGCGCGTTGACGCTATGCGGCACGTCGCGCCAATTCTGGTAAAGTCACGCGGTTTTGGTTTGGGCGAGGCTCTTTCGCGCATCCTCCGCGACCCCGCCCACAGGGATGCGCCGCATGGCGCAAGGGGAGCGACGTATGAGCCAAGGGGCTGGAGACTTAGGAGCCTTCGAGGTCGGGTTTGACGAGTTCGAAGATCGTTTAACCGATTTCGGCGGCCCGCTTGGCGAGCTGGCTCAGGCCGACGGCGACCCTTTCGCCATCGCGCCCGATGATGCGCGCGATATCGTTAAAAAGCCGCAAGGCGATCCCGGCCCGATCGAATATGTGGCGGAGGAAGACGCGAAGGACGACGGCGAGCACTTCGTCTTCCGGGCGGTTCGCATGTCGGATGAAGAAATGGACGAGAGCGCCCTGCCCGGCCCCTCAACGCCCTCGGTTCATCCGCAAGACGGGGAGACGGAGAAGACCTCCGAAGTTGGAACGCCTTTCGGATCCGGTATCCAAGGCCCGGATCAGATGAGCCGCGCCTTCGTCGCCGAAGCCTCGACGGAACCCGCCCCCGCGCCGCCACCGGTCGCGGCCACATCAGCGAGTGCGACGGGCATGCCCTTGATCGTCGACACGTTGGCGGATGTCGTCGACGCGAATGACGGCTTCACGTCCCTGCGCGAGGCGATCGCGCTCGCCAACGCGAACGCGGATCACGACGACATCGTCTTCGCGGACGGGCTGTCGGGAACGATCCGCCTGACCCAGGGCGAACTGGCCGTAACCGAGGCCGCGGCCATCGACGGCGGCGGGGTCATCACGATCTCCGGCGATGCGAACGGCGACGACGTGACGGACGCCGAGGGGATCACCCAGGTTACGGCCTCGGGTTCCGGCCTATTGGACGACAACGACCGCGTCTTCCGGGTGGACGCCGACGGCGACGTCGCGCTCTCGGGCCTCGTCGTCACCGGGGGCGTCGTCGGTTTGAACTATCTCGGCGGCGGCGTCGCCGCTTACGGGACCAGCCGCCTGACCATCGGCAACGTCCGCATCGAAGGGAACTATGCGGGGCTCGAAGGCGGAGGCGTTTCCTTCCAAGCCTCAGCCACCGGCGTTTTCGACCAGGTGACGATCGCGGACAACGTCGCGCGGATCGCCGGAGGCGGGATCGTCGGCGCCGCATCGGGTACGGACATCCAGATCTCGAACTCGATGATTTCCGGAAACGTCGCGACGGTGAACAGCGGCGGCGGTCTGCAGGTGGCGGGATCGCTGAACATCGACGCCTCGCGGATCAGCGGCAACAGCGCGGCGCAGGGACGCGGGGGCGCTGTCGAGGTCGAAGGCTCCGCCGACGCGACGATCTCAAACTCGATCATCGACGGCAGCACGGCGCTAAATGGGGGCGGCGTCAACGTCTCGGGCGATCTGCGCCTCGAAAGCTCAACCCTCTATGGCAACAGTGCGGCGGGAGCGAACGGCAGCGGCGGCGGCGGAGTGCGGGCCGTCAGCGCCGGGGACGTGGACATCCTCAACGCCACCTTCTTCGAGAACAGCGCAAGCGCGGGGGGTGCGATCTTTGCGACAGGTACGCCGGGCCTCCTGATCGCGAACGCGACAATCGTCGGCAACAGCGCTGACCAGGGAAGCGGGGTCTCCACCGACCCCGCCGTCGCCGGCGCCCCCTACACGACCATTGCGAACAGCATCATCCTCGGGAACGTGAATGCGACAAACGGCGCCGTCAGCGATGCGATTTCGGGGCGGTTCAGTAGCCAGGCCAACCTGATTGGCGGCGACGTAGCGCGCGTCTTCGCCGATCTCGACGTGAACGGCGCGCCGATCCTTCAGGACAATGGTGGTCCGGTTCCGACCATCGCTCTCCTCGGATCGAGCGGCAATCCCGCGCTGGACGCGGCGACTGGCATCGGCAGTCCAGTCGACGCGCGGGGTCTCCAACTCATCGATCTGCTGATAGATCGGGGTGGGTTTCGAGATCTCGGCGCCTTTGAACTGACGGAAGAAGAGCTCGGTCTGCAGCCTGCGCTTCCCAACCTGACCGTCACCACCCTCGCCGACGTCGTCGACCCTGCGGATGGAGAGATCAGCCTGCGCGAAGCGCTCGACCGCGTTTCCTTCGCCGACGACATCGGCGCATCGCCGCAAACCGTCACTTTCGTCGAGGGGCTGGAGGGAACGATCCGCCTGACCCAGGGCGAATTGGTAATTGCGAGAGCGATAACGATAGACGGCGGCGGGGTAATTACAATCACCGGCGATGCAAATGGCGACGACGTAACGGACGCGAACGGGCTGACCGACGTGGCGGATTCGGCCCGAGATGGCGCGCTGGATGACAACAGCCGCATCTTAAACATCGTGGATGCACCGTCGGAAGTGGTTCTAATCGGCCTCACGATCACGGGTGGTCGCACGACGGGTTATGACCCATCGTCACAGGATCGCTACTCCGGCGGCGGCATAAGCTCGAACGCAGCAACTTTAACGATCGCAGACAGCACGATCTCCGGCAATTCGACAACGGGGAACTTCGCATCTGGCGGCGGGCTCTACAGCTCAGGAGGCGTGACGCTGATCAACTCAACGGTCAGCGGCAACTCGACATCGGGAGATAACGCCGAGGGCGGGGGAATAGACGCCAATGTAATTACGGTCGCTAGCAGTAGGATCAGCGACAACTCAACCTACGGCCGCGCCGCCTTCGCCGGTGGGATAGACGCCGGTACGGTGACAGTTACCAACTCAACAGTCAGCGGAAACTCGACCGCTGGGTTCTTCGCGGGTGGCGGCGGTATCCGCGCGATAGACGTCGTCACTTTGACCAACTCCACGATCAGCGGCAACGCGACCGCAGGCGACACCTCTTCAGGCGGTGGCGTTTTCGCCGCCTATGACGTGACAGTGATCAGCTCCACAATCAGCGGGAACTCGACTGCGGGAAGCAATGCCGACGGCGGCGGAATCGTTAGTTTCGGCGCCGTCGCCGTCGCCAACTCCATCATCCTGGGCAATACCGCCGAACTGAGCCAAGGCGATGAGGTTATAGAGAGCACCAGCTCTTCCAGCGAAGACGGCGTCCCGGAGTTTCTGGGTTTCAACATCGTCGGCGCCGACAGCGGGGCGTTCGACGCTTCGATCTCCGCCAACGTGAGCAACGCCGATCCGAACGCCGTCTTCGCCGCCGTTGTCGATGGCGCGGGGGTTCTGGCGGACAATGGCGGGCCGGTGGAGACGATCGCGCTGTCGGACGATCCGCTAAATCCGGCGCTGGACGCCTCGGGTGGGGACAACATTCGAGCGACGGATGCGCGCGGCGTCTCCGCCTTCGATCAGGTCGGCGTCGGGGCGGAGGGCGCGGGAAATCCCGGCATCCGCGATCTCGGGGCCTTCGAGGTGGACGCCCAGCCAGAGGCGGCGAGCCTGATCGTCACGACGCTGGACGACGTGGTGGACCGCTTCGACGGGCTGACCTCCCTCCGCGAGGCGGTCGCTTTCGCCAATGAGGAGGCGGGCGCGGCGG
>JBCAXH010000029.1:0-57595 GCA_038534155.1 Pseudomonadota bacterium | reverse complement strand
GATGCGGCGCTTTCTCGAAGACGTCGCGCGCCACGGCAACATGCGCCTCTCCGATGAGGAGGAGGTCGGCCTTTTCGCCCCGTTGCGCGAAAGCGCCGCCGCGCTCCTGAACGCCGCGCCGGAACAGATCGCGATCGTCGGCAGCGCAGGGGAGATGCTGTCGCAGTTGCCCTATCTCTTCGCGCCGCCCGACGGCGCGAGGATCATCGCGCTCGCCTCCGACTTTCCGGCGATCACGCGGCCCTGGATCGCCTATGCCGAGGGGCGGGAGATCGACCTCGTCTTCGTCGAAGAGGACCCGGCGCGCGATCCGACGGACGCGCTGATCGAAGGGATCGACGGGCGCGCCGCCGTGGTTCTGGCGAGCCATGTACAGTTTTCGACCGGCTCGATCCTCGACTGCGCGCGTCTCCGGCGGGCCGCCGATGCGGCGGGCGCCCGTCTCGTGATCGACGTCACGCAATCCGCGGGCGCCGTGCCGATAGAGGCGGGCGCCTGGGCCGCGGACGCGCTGGTCTGCAGCGGATACAAGTGGCTCGGCGGGCATGGCGGCGTCGGGCTCGCGGTGCTGGCGCCCGATCTCGTCGCCGCGACGCCGCCCGCGCCGGGATGGATGGGCGCTGCCGATCCTTTCGACATGCAGGCGACGCGCATGCCGCTCGCGCCGGATGCGCGGCGCTACACGCAGTCGACCATGTCCTACATCTCCATCGTCGGCCTCGGCGCGGCGATCGGGGAGCTGCTCAGGCTGACGCCAGCGGCGATCCAGCGCCATGGCAAGCGGCTCTCGGCGGATCTCTACAGCCGTCTCGACGGATCGGGCTGGACCCGGTTCCGCCCGGCCTCCGACCCCGCCGCATCCAGCCACATCCTCGCTCTGTCCCACCCGGCGGCAGAGCCGGAGGCGACGCTGCGGGCGCTGAGGGAGGCGAGGATCACCTGCTCCCTCCGCAATGGCCGCGTCCGGGTCTCGCTCGCTCATTTCAACGATGGGAACGACGTGCGGATGGTCGCGGACGCTCTGCAGCGTTCTGTTTCCGCGCGCTGAGAAAGCGGCTAGTATTTGCGACGACAAGCGAAGGGAGGAGTGCGCTATGTATGACGACCTGACGAACTATCCGAAACCGCTCAATGAGGTCCCGGAGGAGAGCTTCACGCTCCCCTCATGGATGTACACCGACCCGGCCGTTTACGAGCTGGAGAAGGAGCGGATCTTCTATCGGACCTGGCAATATGTCGGGCACAAGACGCTCTTCCAGAAGCCGGGCGACTACGTCACCGCGCAGATCGCCGACCAGAACGTCTTCGTCATGATGGGCGGGGATGGGGAGCTGCGCGCCTTCTACAACGTCTGCCAGCACCGGGCGCATGAGCTGCTTCCGGCGGGTCTCGGCAATGTGGAGCGGGCGATCGTCTGCCCCTACCACGCCTGGACGTTCGAGCGGGAAGGGGCCCTCCGCGGCGCCCCGCGCGCGCAGCACCGGCCCGGCTTCAAGCGCGAAGACTACAGCCTGAAGCAGCTGCGCCTCGAGATGTTCGCCGACTGCGCCTTCGTCAACATGGACGACGACGCCATACCGCTCGGCGAGTTGGCGGGCGATCTGGAGCGGGACATGCGGGAGAAGATCCCCTATCTCGGCCGCCTCAAGGGCGCCGCCGAAAACACGCTCGGCGAGACCGACATCAAGGCGGGCTGGAAGGTCGTCGTCGACAACTACGTCGAATGCTACCATTGCGACCACGCCCACCCGGCCTTCGCCGACATCCTCTGCATGGACGACTATAAGCACGACACGTTCGGCCTCTGGGCGCGCCAGCTCGGCCCGCAAGTGCGCCATGAGAACAGCGCCTACGACTTCAGCCCTGACGAGCCGGTTCAGCAGTCGACCTTCTGGTTCCTCTGGCCGAACACCACTTTCAACATCCTGCCGGGGGCGGAGGAGCTGAACATCTCCTGCGTTCGCCCGCTCGACCTGGAGAACAGCTGGTTCGGCGGCCATTCCTTCTCCACCAGCGGCGATTTCGACGCCAAGCGGATGGCTTATACGGCGGACGTGCTGGTGCCGGAGGATATCGGGCTTTGCGAAAGCGTGCAGCGCGGGTTGAAGTCGAAGGGCTACAGCCAGGGGCCGATGGTGGTCGATCCGGATCGGACGGGCAGGGGCGAACACGCGCTCCACCACTTCCACAGGCTGGTGCAGAAGGCGCTGGGCTGAGGCGGGTACCGCCGGTCTTGGGGAGGCGACCGCAACCGGCTTTCCGACGTAGAGCGAAGAGCGGCGGCTGAAGCCGGTCAGGCGGTTGATCCACCTTGCGCGCGTCGCGTCGCTTCTTCGGCGGGCGCCGCGCGCTCTGCGCTGTGAAGATCGCCCATCTGGGCGGTCTCTGTCGCTATCTCATCAACGTGCTCATAGAGCGCTAGCTGGGCGGAGCCTTCGAAGACCAGGCTCGCGACGCCGTCCAGCGTCTCGGCCAGCGATGCGACGCCGCGAGCGGGCAGGAACGTGTGATCTTCGCCGTGAAAGAAACGGACCGGCGCGGCGATCCGGACCGCATGGAGACAGTCGGACCAGTCCGACCCCCAATAGGCGATATCGCGCGCGATCTGCGAGGGATCGCGGAAGCAATATGCGATGTTGTCCCGGATGGTTCCGCGAAGCGCCGGATCGTCCATCTTGCCCGCGTCGGTCGGGCTGTCCTGGAAGAAGTATTTGACGATCTTGTCTTCGCCGAAGCGGCCGGACCGGAAGACGCGCGCCGCCGTATGGTAGCCGAGCGAAAGGGCCGTCTGCGCGTAGCGCGCCGCGAAAAAGCTCCGCTTGATCGTCTCCGGCGCCGTCTCGAAGTCGGAGAACTCCACGGTCGGCGCGCCGGTCGAGATGAGCGCGAGCCCGCCGATCTCCCCGCCCGCCGCGATGATGCGCGCGGCGGCGTCGGCGGCGAGGATGCCGCCTTCGCGGTGTCCGGCGATGATCGCGCCTGCGCCCGCATCGGCGTAAAGCGCGTCGAGCCAGTCATCGAGGAGCGCGGCGTTCGCGTCGCCGTCCTGACGCGCGTCGCCCCGGAAACCGGGCCGCGCGGGCGCGATCACGCGAAAGCCCGCCTTGGCGAAGGCCGCGCGCACCGGCGCGATTTCCTCGGGGAGCGATGAGGTGGTGAAATAGATCAGCGCCCGTCCGCGTCCATATTGGACGACCTCCAGCGTACCGCCGGGGCCGGTCAGCTCCTTCGTTTCGAAATCACTGGCGTCTGGAGCCTCCCCCGACGACGCGCGCTCGCCGGCGGTTTGCCTGATGAGCGTCAGTAGCTGCACCAGCTCCATCTGCCGCCGCGCGCCGGTCTTCTGGAGGAGCGCTTTGATATGGCTGCGGATCGTAGCGAGGCTGCGGTCGGCCTCTCCCGCGATCTCCTGCGCCGTACGGCCTTCGAGAAGACCTTTGGCGACGCGTAGTTCGGCTTCGCTAAGGTTGAAGCGGGCTCTGAGATCGTCGGCGAAGGCGTCGTCCCAGTCGATGAGGGAGAGCATCAGCGCCCGCTCCGCATGCGGATGCTGCGCCCTGATCGGGTCGGAGGCGCGGCTCTCCAGCGCGAGGTAGCCGCGCCCGCCGGGCGCGCCCTGACATCGGAACGCGCCGAGCGGGCGGTCGCCGAATTCCATATCCGCGCGGCTGCGCGATGCGATCAGATGCGCGATGTCGAGTTGGCCGGCCTCCACCAGCGACGCCGCTGCGGCGTTGACGGCGACGACGCCCTCCTCTCCATCCAGCAGGATCGTCGGCGCCTGCGCGGCGTCCAGCGCGGTCTTCTTCGGCGCAGCTGCGTCGAGCGCGGCGGAGGCGGACAGCGCCTCCCCGAACTTCGGATCGAGGATCTCGAACGCTTCGCCCGAGCCGTCGAGATGATCGTCGCACCACGCGTCCCAGACGGCGAGCAGCTCATCGAAGCGCTCCGGCTCGATCGCAGCGCCATAGGCGGTGGAGACGAGATCGAGCGTCTTATCGGGTTTGATCGCCGTCATGTTCTTCTTCTAGCGCGTTTTTTCGCGAAAGCGGCGCACTCTTTTCCAGCGCGCGCCCGGCGTCGCGCCTTTGTGAGATTTATCATCCCGCTCCCCAGAATCCCCAACATTGATGATTGAGAGAAATAGGCCGGAAACCCGATTTTCCCTCCCAGACGAGTAGGCGGTCGCGCTTCGGCGGCGACCGGCTCAAGATAGGAGCGATATCATGGTCACGGTTTCGGCGGGCGCCCGCATCACCGGGTCTTTGGGGTTCGAAGAGTTCGGCGCGGGCCTCGCGATCGGGGACTTTAACGGCGACGGCGCGGCGGACCTCGCGATCAACCATCGCGTCATCGGCTCGTCGCGCAATGACAGCTCCAGCACGATCCAGATCATCTTCGGCGGCGACGGCGTTCTGGAGGGGGAGCTGGAGGCCGCGCTCCTCGCCGGGGGCGAGGTCACCACTTCGGGAGTTTTCGATATCGGCGTGGGCATCGACGTGGCCGGCCCGATCTCGTTCTCGGATGTGAACGACGACGGGTTCGACGATCTTCTGATCGGCGCGCCGCGCGCGCGCTTCAACGATCCCGCGACCGGCGGGACGGGATACGTCCTTTTCGGGCGGGCGAACGCCACGTTCGACCTTGGCGTCGCCAACCTGACCAACGGCGTCGACGGGCAGGCGTTCTTCGTCGACGGCGGGCGGAACGCGGGCAGCGCGATCATCGACCTCGGCGATGTGGACGGGGACGGCGACGCCGAGTTCTTCGTCAGCGCGCCCTTTAGCCCGGCGCCGGACGGCTCCGTCAGCTCCGGCCTCGGCTTCGTCTTCGACCGGGGGTCCAATGCGGTGACGGACCTTTCGGGCGCGTTCGACGAGCCCGCCGCGCCGGACGCGACGGTCATCTTCAGCAGCGAGCGCGCGTTCATCGCGGAGGACGCGGCGGCGCTTGGCGATGTGAACGGCGACGGGCTCGCCGATTTCCTCCTCACCGGCGCCGGCGCGATCGGCGCGGCGTCGCAGCTCTTCGGGCGCAATAGCGGGGAGGCCTACCTGATTTACGGCCAGAACGGCGGCCTGCCGGATGAGATCGACGTCGCCCGGCTCGACGGTCAGGTCGGCACGAAGATCCTCGCGACCGACGTTTTCGCGGTCGGCAATCAGGTCGCCTCCGCTGGCGATGTGAACGGCGATGGGCTGGACGACTTCATCCTGATCGATGCGGGACCGGCCACCGATGAGCCGGCCTTCTACCTCGTTTACGGCCAGAACGGCGGGTTCGGGGCGGAGTTCGATCTTTCAACCTCCGACGGCGTCAGCAAACTCGGCGGCGTCGCCTCCGTCAGCGTGGCGTCCGGCGTCGACATGGCGTCCGTCGGCGATGTGAACGGGGACGGGTTCGACGACATCCTCGTCTCGCGCGCGGCGGGCGGATCGAACGGCGGAGGGGAGGTCGCGCTTCTCTTCGGTTCGGCGAGCGGGCTTGGCGACAATGTGGATCTCGACGCGATACCGCTCGGCGCCGGGTACCGCTTTATCGCCGGTCCCGATGATTTCCGCGCCGGGTTCGCGGTCGCGGGCGGCGGCGATGTGAACGCGGACGGCGTCGCCGACTTCATAATCGGCTCCCCCTTCTACAACCCGCCATCGAACGCGGAGTTCGAGTTCGACGCGCCGGGGTCGACCTATCTTGTCTACGGCGGGGCGGAGCGGCTCGCCGCGCTCGACGCGCTGGACGGGGAGGACGGGCTGATCGCCCTCGCCAACGTCGTTCGGGACATCGAGATCGAGGGCGCGGCGGAGCCGGTCGCCTACAGCCTCGGCGCCGACGTCACCATCGCTGAGCGGAACGGACAGGACACGACCTTCGCGGTTACGGTAGCCCGCACCTCCAGCGAGGGCGCCGCCGAGATTGCGTTGGCGATCTCGGGCGAGGCGACCATCGCCTCGGGCGACATCGCCCAGGTCGGCGGATCGACCACATTCGCGGATGGAGAGACGGAGACGACCGTCATCTTCCGCGTGACGGACGATGCGCTGGCGGAAGCGACGGAGCAGGCGATCTTCGACCTCTCCATCGTCTCCTCCGACGTCCCCGGCGTCGTGGCGGACGGTCAGTTGATCGCGACGATCGAGGACGACGACGCGCCCGCGGTCTTCGACCTCGGCGCCGACTTCACGGTGGCGGAGCGGAACGGGGAGGACGTGACCTTCGCGATCAACGTCACCCGCTCCAACGGCTTTGGCGTGGCGGAGGTGGCGCTGACACCTTCCGGCTCCGCCGACGCATCGGGCGCGGGCGCGGATTTCGTCCAGATCGGCGGCTCCGGCTTCTTCGACGCGGGAGAGACGGAGACGTCGATCCTTTTCCGGGTCGTCGATGATCTCGCGGTCGAGTTCGCGGAAGAGGCGATCTTCGATCTCTCGTTCGTCGGAGCCGAAGCGCCGAGCGTGATCGGCGACGGGCGGCAGGTCGTGACCATCACCGACGACGATGAGATTTCCTTCTTCAGCCTCGGTCAAGACTTCTCCATCGCCGAGCGGAACGGGCAGGACACGACCTTCGCCGTCACCGTCACCCGCACCTTCGCGGAGGGCGAGGCGCAAGTGGCGCTAACGCCTTCGGGCTCGGCCGAAGCCTTCAGCGTCAACGCCGACTTCGTCCAGATCGGCGGTTCCAGCTTCTTCGCCGATGGGGAGACGGAGACGTCGATCATCTTCCGCGTGGTCGACGATCTCGCGGTTGAGTTCGCGGAGGAGGCGATTTTCGACCTTTCCATCGTCTCCTCCGACGCCGCAGCCGAAGTGGCGGACGGGCGTCAGGTCGTCACGATCCAGGACGACGACGAGATTTCATTCTTCAGCCTCGGCCAGGACTTCACCGTCACAGAGCGGAACGGCCAGGATGTGAACTTCGCCGTCACCGTCACGCGCACGTTCGCTGAAGGCGAAGCGGAGATCGCACTCGCGACCTCAGGCTCCGGCGCGGCGGACGCCTTCCAGCTCATCGGCTCAACCACGTTCGCGGATGGCGAGACGGAAACGCAGGTCATCTTCCAGCTCGTGGACGACTTGCAGGTGGAGTTCGCGGAGGAGTTCATCCTCGACCTCTCCGTCGTCTCCTCCGACGCCGCCTCAGAAGTGGCTGACGGGCGGCAGGTCGTCACCATCCAGGACGATGACGAAATATCGTTCTTCAGCCTCGGCGACGACTTCTCCATCGCCGAGCGCAACGGTCAGGACACCACCTTCGCCGTCACCGTCACCCGGACCTTCGCGGAGGGCGCGGCGGAGGTCGCGTTGGCGACGTCCGGCAGCGGGGCCGCAGACGCCTTTCTCTTCCTCGGCGACGCCACATTCGCGGATGGGGAGACGGAGACGCAGCTTCTCTTCCGGCTCATCGACGATCAAGTCATCGAGCCCACCGAAGAGTTCATCCTCGACCTCTCCATCGTCTCCTCCGACGCGGCGGCAGAGGTCGCGGACGGGCGGCAGGTGGTCTCCATTCTGGATGACGACACGCCGGTCGTCTTCAGCATCGACCCGGATGTCAGCTTCACGGAGGGGACGGGTCGGGATTCCGAGTTCACCACCTTCGTCGAGCGCAGTTCGGGCGTGGGCGAGGCGGTCGTGAACCTCACCCTCGGCGGCACGGCGACGGGCTTTGGTCCGAACCGGGATTACGAGTTGCTCGACACCTCTGTCACCTTCGCCGATGGCGAAACGCTGAAAGCGGTGCGCGTGCGGTTGGTCGCCGATGCGATCGACGAAGCGGATGAGACGATCAGCCTCGGCCTCAACGTCGTCTCCTCTGTCGGCGTCGCGGTGGTGGAGGACGGGACGCAAATCATCACCATCGAAGACGATGACGCGACCGCCTTCTTCAACATATCCGCCCCTGCGCAGGTGATCGAAGGCAGCTCCGTCAGCCGCGAGTTCACGGCGACGATCACCCGCAGCGACGGGTTTGGGGAGGCCGTAGTCGATATCTCCACCGGCGGAACCGCGTCCTCCACCGGTCTCTTCCGCGATTTTGAGCTGCTGGACCCCACGGTCGCCTTCGCCGATGGGGAGCTGTCGAAAGACGTCCGCGTGCGGCTGATCGGCGACGTTGTCGATGAGCCGGACGAGACGCTGACGCTCGGCATCGACGTCGTCTCCGCCGATGCGGGTTCCGTGGTCGTCCAGACCGGACAGGCGGTCGTCACTATCCTTGACGACGACGAAGCCGCGATCATCGGCACGGACGAAGACGATGTGATCGCGGGCGGAACCGGCGCCGACCGGATCTTCGGCGAAGATGGCGACGACCGCATCTTCGGCGGGGCGGGCGATGATTTCCTGAACGGCGGCGTCGGCCGGGACAGCGTTTTCGCGGGCTCCGGCGACGACACGGTGCAGGGCGGCGGCGGCCCGGATCTCATCTTCGGCGGCTCGGGCGACGACAGCCTCCTCGGCGAAGACGGGACGGACATCATCCGCGGCGGTTTCGGCGACGACAGCATCGCGGGCGGGTTCAGCGACGATTCCCTCTCCGGCGGTTTCGGCGATGACGAAATCACCGGCGGGGAAGGGGACGACATCGTCACCGGCGGCGCGGGCGACGACACGCTTTCCGGCGACGACGGCGACGACCGGGTGACCGGCGGCTCCGGCGACAATCAGATCTTCGGCGGCGTCGGCGCCGATACGCTGAGCGCCGGTTTCGGCGACGACCTGATCCGCGGCGGCGTCGGCGATGACGCAGTGTTCGGCGGCGGCGGCTCCGACGTCCTGACCGGCGATGCCGGGGACGACCGCATCTCCGGCAGCGCGGGCGACGACTTCATCTTCGGCGGCTCCGGCGCGGATACGCTCAGCGGCGGCACGGGCGACGACAATGTGGTAGGCGGCGTCGGCGACGACAGGATCGTCGGGCGGCTCGGCGACGATTCCCTCTTCGGCGGCGAAGGCGCGGATGAGCTCTTCGGCGGCTCCGGCGACGACAGCCTGGCGGGCGATGACGGCGAAGACGAGCTCTTCGGAGGTTCCGGCGACGATGAGTTGGAGGGCGGCGATGGCGATGACCAGATCATCGGCGGTCGGGGCGAAGATGTCCTGAACGGCGGCCTCGGCGACGATGAACTCGACGGAGGCCGAGATGACGACAGCCTCTTTGGAGCGGAGGGCGATGATGAGCTTTCCGGCGGGTTCGGCGATGATCTGCTTCAGGGCGGGTCCGGCCGGGATGAGCTGAGCGGCGACAGCGGAGACGACGCGTTGAACGGCGAAGACGGGAACGACCTCCTCTTCGGCGGCGCCGGCGACGATTCCCTATTCGGTGGCGAGGGGATCGACTCTCTCCGCGGTGGTCGGGGCGACGATGAGATCATCGGCGGCGAAGGGCGGGACATCCTTCGCGGAGACGCTGGCGACGACGTGCTCTTCGGCGGCTTCGGCGACGACCTGATCCAAGGGGGGCAGGGCGACGATACGATCTTCGGCAACACGGGCTCCGACGTGCTGTTCGGGGACGCCGGGCTGGACGTGTTCGTCTTCTTCGAAAGCTCGGGGAGCGACCTGATCGCCGACTTCCAGAACTTCCGCGACAAGATCGAGATCAGAAGCGGGGCGGAGAGCTTCTCCGATCTGCAGATCACGGCGGACGGCGCCAGCGCCGTCATCGCCTTCGGATCGGTTGAGATTGAGCTCGAGCGCACGCGGGTGTCGGAACTGGACGCCTCCGACTTCATCTTCTGAGGGTTTCAGCGCCGTGCCGCGCGTTTTAGGCCCACAATAACGTCCCAGCGGGAGCGGCGAAGATGCGGGTCAGCTTAAGCGCCCACGCTGCATCATCGGCGTCAGGCCGAACGCCGTCCGGTAAACGCGCGAGAAATGGCCGACGCTTTCGTAACCGCAGGCGAAGGCGATTTCGGTGATGGACATCTCGGTCTGGACCAGAAGATGCCGCGCGCGCTCAAGCCGCAATTCGACGAAGTATTTCTTCGGCGTCGAGTTGAGGTGCTTGCCGAAGAGACGCTCGAGCTGGCGCACGGAGATGCCGAGCTCCTCCGCGATGCGGGCGGGGGAGATGGGCGCGTCCAGACTGCTCCGCATCTTCTCTACGGCGGCGGCGAGGTGCTTGTTGCGCATGGCGCGGCGGGCCTGAAGCGACGGTTTTTGCGTCGCCGTCGCTTCCCGCACCGCAGTGTAGACCAGCTGGTCCGCCACGTCGTTGGAGAGGTCCTGACCGTGGTCTTCCGCGATCAGGTGCAGCATCAGGTCCGCGGTGGCGGCCCCGCCGGAGGCCGTCATGTGGCGTTCGTCGGCGACGAAGACATTGCGCACCAGGTTCACCTCCGGGAACTTCTCCATGAAGCCGTCATGGTATTCCCAGTGGATCGCGGCGGAGCATCCATTGAGAAAGCCGCCCTGCGCGAGGATCCAGGCCCCGGAACACAAGGCGCCGATATGGGTTTCGGCGTGGCGGCTGATCCGGCGCAGCGCCGCGAGCAGCGCCTTGTTGTCGTGCTCGTACATGTTCAGCCCGGATAGGACGAAGAGATAGTCGCAGTCGGGCATATCGTCGAAACGGTGCTGCGTGAGCACCTCGGCCCCGTCCGAGCTGCGGGCCGTCCGGCCGTCCAGCGACGCGAAGGACCATGAATAGAGCGCCTCGCCCGCCGCCATATTGGCGATGCGCAGCGGGTCCACGGCGCAGGCGAAAGCGACATGGGTGAAGTCTTCGACGAGCGCGAAAACGAAATGCGTCCCCTCGGGCATGGTCAACCACCTCTCAGGCAATCTTTATAATACAAATTGTAGACAATAGATATTTTTTAGGGAAGAGTGCGAAGGCGGCGTGTGGTCCGTTTTCATTTTCAACGCTTGGGAGCGGGCATGGGAGATCAGGCGATCAGCGCGAAGACGCTCTGCCTTGAGGATCTGCGCCAGCGGATCCTCACGCAGGGGTTCGAGCCGGGCTCATACCTCGACGAAGCCGAGCTTTCCGCGAGATACGGGATTTCCCGGCCGCCGCTCCGCGAGACGCTGAACCAGCTGGCCGGAGAAGGCTATCTCGTTCTGCGTAAGAACCGCGGGGCGCAGGTCGCGCCTATGACCCACAAAACCTTACGTGATTTCTTCGTCTCCGCGCCGATGATCTACGCCGCCGTCTCACGGCTCGCCGCGGAAAACGCGAACGCGGCGCAGATCGCCGAGCTGAAGGAGACGCAGCGCCTGTTCCGCCAGGCCATCGAAGGCGGCGACGCGGCGGAGGGCGCGCTGATGAACCAGCGCTTTCACGGGGTGATCGGGGAGATGGCGGACAACGAGTTCCTGACCCCGAGCCTCCGGCGGTTGCTGATCGACCACACGCGCATCGGCATGTCGTTCTACAACCCGCGCAACCGCGCGCTTACCGAAGAGCGCGGCGCCGCCGCAGATCAACACGACCAGTTCATCGACCTGATCGAGCGGGGCGACGCGGACGGCGCGGCGAAGCTGGCGGTGGATCACTGGGAGCTCTCCCGCTCGGCGATCGAAAGCTTCGTGACCCCGGTGAGCGTGAGCATCCCGCTGGGCAGACCGCCGCGCGCGCCATCGAAAGGAGACGTCGCATGAAATTCCAGGGCATCTACACCCCGATCATCACGCCCTATTCCAGCGATGGCGCCGTCGACCGCGACGCGCTCGCCGCGCAGGTCGAATTCCTGATCGGCTCCGGCGTTCACGGGCTCGTCAATGGCGGCTCAACGGGCGAATATTATGCGCAAAGCATGGAAGAGCGGATGGAGGTCGCCTCCTTCGTCAAGGACGTCGTCGGCGACCGGGTTCCGCTCATCGTCGGGACGATCGCGATCCGGCTCCCGGATTCGATCCTGATGGCCGAACACGCCGCCAAGATCGGCGCCGCCGGGCTCTTGGTCGGCACGCCGCCCTACGCCGTGCCGACGGAGCGGGAGAACGCGCTCAACGCGCTCGCCATCGACCGAGCGGCGGACCTGCCGATCATGCTCTACAATTATCCGGGCCGTATGGGCGTCGAGATGGGGGAGGAGTTCCTCGACCGCGTCGGGCGCAGCCGCAATTTCTGCGCGGTCAAGGAAAGCTCCGGCGACATCAACCGCGTCCATCTCCTGGCGCGGGACTATCCGCATATCCAGCTCTCCTGCGGGATGGACGACCAGGCGTTGGAATTCTTCGCCTGGGGCGCCCAAAGCTGGGTCTGCGCCGGCTCCAATTTTCTGCCGCGCGAGCATATCGCGCTCTGGCGCGCCTGCACGGTCGAAGGGGATTTCGACAAGGGGCGGCGGATCATGTCGGCGATGATGCCGCTGATGCGCGTGCTGGAGCAGGGCGGCAAGTTCATCCAGTGCGTCAAGCACGGCTGCGAGATCATGGGCAACTACGCCGGGCCGCCGCGCCCGCCGCTGCGCCCTTTGAACAAGGACGACAAACGGGAACTGGAGCAGGTGGTGCGGGTCCTGACTCGCACCGTCGCCGAGATCGAGGCGACATCTCAAGTTAAGACGGCTCAGGTGAGGGCGGCGGAATGAGCGCATTGCTGACGACGGAAGAATACAAGGCGATCGCCGCCGAGCTGAGCTTGCCGACGCAGGCCTTCATCGACGGAAGCTTCCGGGCGGCGAAATCAGGCGCGACCTTCGAAAGCGCGAACCCCGCGACGGGTGAGGTTCTGGCCGAGGTCGCCGCCTGCGGCGCGGAGGACGTCGACTTCGCGGTTGAGAAAGCGCGGGACGCTTTCGAAGACGGCCGCTGGTCGAAGCTCCATCCGGCGGAGCGGAAGGAGGCGCTGATCCGGCTCGCCAAGCTGATGAAGCGCGACGCGCGCGAATTGGCGGTGATGGAGAGCCTCGACAGCGGCAAGACGATCTATGATTGCGAAACCGTCGACGTGCCGGAGACGATCAACTGCCTGATCTGGCACGCCGAGGCGATCGACAAGATCTACGATCAGGTCTCTCCGGCCTCCGACGATCATATCGCGATGGTGGTGCGCGAGCCGGTCGGCGTCGTCGGCCTCGTTCTGCCGTGGAACTTCCCGCTTCTGATGCTGGCGTGGAAGATCGGCCCGGCGCTGGCGGCGGGCTGCTCCGTCATCGTCAAACCGGCGGAGGAGACATCGCTGACCGCGCTTCGGATCGCGGAGATGGCGATGGAGGCCGGGCTGCCGCCCGGCGTCCTGAACGTGGTGACCGGAACGGGGCCGGAGGTGGGCGAGCCGCTCGGGCGCCACATGGGCGTCGACGCCGTCAGCTTCACCGGATCGACCGAAACCGGGCGGCGCTTCCTGCGCTATTCGGCGGAGTCGAATCTCAAGGAAGTCACGCTGGAGATGGGCGGCAAGAACCCCGCCGTGGTTCTCGACGATGCTGAGAACCTAGATCGCGTCGCCGCGCATGTGGTCAACGGCGCGTTCTGGAACATGGGGGAGAACTGCTCCGCCTCATCCCGCCTGATCGTGCAAGCGGGCGTGCGCGACGTGCTTATGGAGAAGATCAAGGCTCATCTCCGCGAATGGCCGATGGGCGACCCGCTGGACCCCGAGAACCGGGTCGGCGCGCTGGTCTCGCCAGAGCACTTCCAGAAGGTGCGCTCATATCTCGACAAGGGCGCCGAAGTGATCGCAGGCGGGAGCGCCGAAGCGGGCTTCATCGAGCCGACCGTGCTCAATGTGGCGCGGGACAGCAGACAGGCGCGCGAAGAGATCTTCGGACCCGTCCTGTCGGTCATCACCGTCAGCGGCTTTGAAGAAGCGATCGCCCTCGCCAACGACACGGAATACGGGCTGGCCGCGTCGATCTTCACCGCGAACGTCAAACGAGCGATCCGCGGCGCGCGGGCCATCCGGGCGGGCACCGTCACCGTGAACAGCTACGGGGAGGGCGACGCGGCGACGCCCTTCGGCGGCTTCAAATCATCTGGCTTCGGCGGGCGCGACAACGGCGTTCACGCCCATGATCAGTACACCCAGCTCAAGACCATCTGGGTCGACCTGACCGACGACGCGGACGAGGTCGTCGCGTGACGGCCATCCAGGTCGACCGATTACCCATAACGCGGGGGCCCGCGGCCTGGAACGCGATCCTCGGGCCCGCGCCTGACTATCCGCCTCTCGAAGGCGACAGGACGGCCGACGTCGTCATCGTCGGCGCGGGCTTCGCGGGCCTCTCCGCCGCGCGGCGAATGCGGCAGTTGGAGCCCGACGCGCGGATCGCGGTGCTGGAGGCCGACGGGATCGCGGAGGGATCGGCGGGGCGCAATTCGGGCTTCATGATCGACCTGCCGCATGACCTCGCCTCCGACGACTACGCAGGAGATGGCGATGATCGCGCCATGATCGCGCTTAACCGCCACGCCATCGAATTCGCCGCCGAAGCCGTGCGCGAATACCAGATCAACCCGGACTATTTCGACCGCGCGGGCAAGGTGAACGGCGCGGCGGGCGAGGCTGCGCATGCGCATAACGAAAGCTATGCACGGCATCTGGAGACGCTCGGCGAGAGCTCCGAGACGCTCGACGCGGCGGAGATGGCGGCCCTGACCGGGTCGCGGCACTATCGCTCTGGCCTCTTCACGCCCGGCACGGTGATGCTCCAGCCCGCGGGCTACATCCGGGGCCTTGCGGCGGGCGTCGCGCGAAGCGGCGTGGAGGTGTTCGAGCGCAGCCCCGTCATCTCGGTCGCGCGCGAGGGCGACGCATGGCGGCTGACCTCCACGGGCGGCGCAATCAGCGCGGGCCGGGTCATCCTCACGGTCAACGGACATCTCGAGAGTTTCGGCTTTGAGGCCGGGCGCCTGATGCAGGTCTTCCTCTTCGCGACGATGACGCCGGAGCTGGATGCGGGCGCCCTCCGCGCCCTCGGCGGCCAGAGCCGGTGGGGCGTCACCCCGTCCGATCCGATGGGCACGACCGTCCGCCGGATCGATGCGGGTCAGGGCGGCGACCGTATCGTGACGCGGACCTGCGCGGTCCTCCGCCCCGACCGCGAGACGAAGGCGGGCGATCTGCGCCGGGCGGAGCGGGTGATGCGGCGAAAGTTCGACGACCGCTTCCCGCAACTGGCGGGCATGAAGATGGAGTATGCCTGGGCCGGTCACTTGTGCCTGTCGCTCAACGGCGTCGCGGTGATGCGCGAGTTGGACAAGGGCCTCTATGCGGGCTGCGTCCAGAACGGCCTCGGCACGACGCGGGGCACGTTGACCGGCATCGGCGCGGCGGAGCTCGCCGCCGGCGCGACGAGCGAGGTGACGCGACGGTTCGGGGGAGAAACGAGACCGAGGCGACTGCCGCCTCGGCCGATCAGGGATTTGGGGGCTAACGCCGTTCTCAGGTGGCGGGAATGGCGTGCGCGTGACGAGTAACGGAGTAGCCAACGCATTCAACGAATTAACAGGGAAGGACTAGACCAATGCCAGTCAAACCGCCTTTCACAAGCGTCGATATCGCGACGCAGCCGCAAGGCTTTTACGAGGGTCACAGCCTCGCCATCGCCATCGGCAGCAAGAGCATCATGATCGCCCTGGTGCTCTGGGCGCTGATTTTTCCGCTCAGCGCAAACAGCACCCTCTCGAGCGTCAACTGGACGCTGCTGGAGGGGTTCAACAGCTTCTACATCATCGCAGTCGGCCTCTTTTTCTTCTTCCTCGCCGCGCTCGCGCTGATCCCGAGCATCGGCAAGCGCAAGCTCGGTCAGCCGGGGGAGAAACCTGAATTCTCCACCTTCTCCTGGTTCTCGATGATGTTCGGCGCCGGTCTCGGCGTCGGCCTGATGGTCTATGCGACGGCGGAGCCGATGGGCCTCTGGACCTCGAACCCGGTCGTCGTCGCGGGCGATGTGGAGGGCGGCACCGAAGCCGCCGTTGAAAGCGCCTTCCGCTACACCTTCCTCCATTACGGCTTCCACGCATGGGCGATCTACGTGGTGACGGGCCTCTCGCTCGCCTACTACGCCTATACGCGCAACATGCCGCTGACGATCCGCTCCGCGCTGACCCCGATCCTCGGGCGCTTCGCCAACGGCTTCGTCGGCCATGTGGTCGACGTTCTCGGCGTGGTGGCGACGATCCTCGGCGTCTCCGTCACCATCGGCTTCGGCGTCTCTCAATTCGTCGATGGGATGTACGCCGTGACGGACATGGAATGGCTGATGTCCGACGTTGACGGCTCCATGGTGCCGAGCCTCACCGGGCTTCTCGTCGCCCTCGTCGTGATCATGGGCCTGTCGATCCTTTCGGCGGTCTCGGGCGTCGGGCGCGGGGTGAAGTATCTCTCGAACCTCAACATGGTGCTTTCGCTCTGCCTTCTCGGCACCTTCGTCCTCTTCGGGTCCTTCGCGTTCGCGATGACGACCTACGGGACCGCGTTCATCGACTACCTGCTGAATTTCTTCGCGTTGTCGTTCGAAGCCTACGGCCCGCTGGGCGAGGCGGAGTTCGCCGACGCTCTGCCCGCCGAGGCCGCGCCTCTGGCCGCGGATCTCTACTCCGGCGCGACGAACGCCTGGGGCAGTCTCGACGGGTTCAAGGAGGGGCTGGAGGGAGCAGCGGCGCAACTGCCGCCGGAGACGCTGGCCGCAGCTTACGACGCCGGATCTCAGGGCCGTCTCTTCAACTGGCAGGCCGGCTGGACGACGTTTTACTGGGCGTGGTGGATTTCCTTCTCGCCCTTCGTCGGCCTCTTCCTCGCGCGCATCTCGAAGGGCCGCTCGGTGCGCGAATTCATCTTGGGCTGCGTCTTCGCACCGGCTCTGGTGTGCTTCGCGTGGATGACGATCCTCGGCGGCACTGCGGTGGATATCGAAGTCGCCGGTCTGGCCAACCCGTCGATCGTCGACGCCTCGACCACGGCGAAGCTCTTCGTCGCGCTGGAAAACATCCTTTCGGGCGCGTTCTTCAACGCCATCGTCATCATGTGCGTGGTGCTGATCCTGACCTTCCTGGTCACGTCGGCGGATTCGGGCATTCTGGTGATGAACACGATCATGTCGGGCGGGGAGCAGCAGACCGGCATCCTCCACCGCATCATCTGGGGCGTCATCCTGACCTCGGTCATCGGCGCGCTGATCGTGGCGGGAAAGGTCGGCTCCGCCGCGGACCCGCTCGACTCGCTCCGAAGCGCGATGATCATCGGGGCGCTGCCCTTCACCATCGTGATGGTGCTGATGTGCATCTCGCTCGGCAAAGCGGTCTTCCGCGATGGGACCCGGATCAAGCACGGCCTGATCGAGCTGACCGACAATCACGAGATGGACCACCGGCCGACGCCCGCCGCCGCCGAGTGATCTCGGCTGACAAGCGAACGAAAAAAGAAGGAGCCTTCGGGCTCCTTCTTGCGTTTCTTGCGGCGGAATGCGGATCAGTGATCCTGGTTCAAAGCCTCCATCGCCGGGATTTCCCGTTCCCGGCGGGCGATGTAGTCCAGAAGCGCTTCGTTCTTCGCCTCATCCAGCTTCGGCTCTTCGTAGTCGGCCAGAAGCGAGCGGGCGACCTTCAGAGCCCGCTCCGTGATCTCGACCGAACCTTCGGCGGCCCATTGCTCAATCGAGTTGTTGTCGAAAAGCTCCGGCATGAAGAACGCGGTCTGGAAGTTCTCCTGCGTGTGTTCGTGGCCGAGGTAGTGCCCGCCCGGGCCCACGTCTGGCACCGCGCTTAAGGCTTCGTCGAAGTCGCCCCATTGGACGCCCTGCGCCATCTTGTGGGCCATCGCGCATTGCTCGGCGTCCACGATGAACTTGGCGACGGAGCAGTGCATTCCCGCCTCGTTCCAGCCCGCCGAATGCCATATGTAATTCGCTCCTGCGTGGATGACGGCGGAGAGCGTCGTAGCGCTCTCGTATCCCGCCTGAGCGTCGAAGGTCTTCGCCCCGCCCAGAGTGTTCGACGTCCGCCACGGCACGCCGTAATGGCGCGCCATCTGCCCGATGATGAAGTTCATCAGGCTGATCTCCGGCGTGCCCGCCATCGGGGCGCCGGATTTCATCGAAACGGTCGATAGGTAATGCCCGTAAATCGCCGGGCAACCGCGCCGGATCACCTGCGTATAGGCCAGCGCCGAAAGCGCCTCCGCGTTAAGCTGCGCGACGGCGGCGGGCACGCTGGCGGGCGTGTTGGCGCCGCCGAGGACGAAGGGCGAGCAGAGCACGGGCTGGTTGCGCCGGCAAAAGGCCCGCATGGCGCCCAACATGGTCTCATCCCAGACAAGCGGGCTGTTGCCGTTGCAATTGCCCGTCGTGACCGGGTTCCGCTCCATAAACTCCTCTCCGAAGAGGATCGCGCACATGTCCAGCACGTCTTCGGCGTTCTTCGGGCTTGTCGTCATCCCCATGAAGGTTTTGTCCGAATGCTTCATGGAGGAATAGGTGATGCGCAGATGCCGGTGGCTGATCGGGTGATCGTAAGGCTCGACGATATGATGGGCCGAGGAATGCATCGCGGGCAGCATGTGGCTGAGCTTGTGGAAGTTCGCGAGGTCGTCGAGCGTCGGGTTGCGCCGTACGTCGTCCAGATCTCGGATATATGGCGCGCCGGTCATCGGCACGAAGATCGAATGCGGCCCGCCGAGGCGGAGATTGTTGTCCGGGTTGCGGGCCGAATACGTGAAGTCGCTCGGGATCGTGGCGATCAGATCGCGCACCAGATCGCGGTCGAGATAGACGATCTCGTCCACGACCTTCGCTCCCGCCTTGCGCCAGTCCTCCAGCGCGATGGGGTCGCGAAACTGGACCCCGACGTTCTCGAGGATGTCCATGGACGCCGCGTCGATCTTTTCGACTTCCGACCCGCTCATCACTTCGGTCACCGGGATGTTCCGGGTCAGGCCCGGCAGCATCCGCACATCCCGCGCGGTGCGCAAAGTGCGCCGAGCGGCGCGTCCGCCGGCGCGGGCTCTCGCTGACATCGCAAACTCCTCCCTCTTATCTTTAGAAACCATAGTCTGACGGAGGCGGGGAAATATCGAAGGAAACGAAGTTTTTTTGCAAGATACGACGTTACCGCGTCTCCATGGGCTTTCGCCTGGGTGGGCAACGCTAGAGCCGGAGCATTAGGTCAATCCGTAAGCCTGTTTCCCGACGTAGGTTGGATGGCTTAAGCGGCCATGTCCGGAAGCGTTTCGCTTTTTTTCGAACCAGCCCGTTCGCCGCTCCCGTCATCCTGACCATCGCTCGAAAACTGCGCCATCGAGGTGACGAGTTGGGCGGCGGTGGCGAGCATCTCCCGGCCGGATGCGGAGGTCTCCTCCGCCGTCGCCGCGTTGCGCTGGATGGTGGTCTCGAGGCTGGTGACGCCGCCGCTGACGCTCTGAAGTTCAGCCGCCTGCGCGTCGGTCTGATCTGCGATCTCCTCCATTCGCGCCGCGGCGTCGGAGATGGAGCCGACGATGTTAGAAAGCGCCTTGCCGGTCTTCTGAACGAGCTCCGCGCCGTTGCCGACGTATTTGCCACTCATTTCAGTCAGTTGCTTGATTTCCGCAACCGCTTCGGAGGAGCGCGCCGCGAGGCTCCGCACTTCCTCCGCCACAACGGCGAAGCCCTTGCCGTAGTCCCCCGCGCGCGCAGCCTCGACGCTTGCGTTCAGCGCGAGGAGATTGGTCTGAAACGCGATGTCCTCGATCATGTGGCTGATCTGGCCTATTTTCGCGGCCGAGGTTTCGATCGACTTCATCGCGGAGATCGCTTCGGAGACGACTGCGGACGCGGCGTTCGCCTCGCTTTGCGCGTTCGCCGCGAGATCGCGCGCCGCCGCGCCGCCGCGCGCGGTCTTCGTGACGGAGGTGGAGATCGACGAAAGCGCTTGCGCGGACGTCTCCAGCGTCGCCGCCGCCTCCTCCGTCTGCGTGGACAAGTTGTCGGCCGCCCGTCCCACCTCGCCGGAGTTCGAGTTAATCAGCTGCGCCGTCCGCTCGATCGACTCCATGATCTCGCGGAGGCTGGCGTTCGTTTTGTTGAAATCCACCCGAAGCGTCTCGTAGGCGTCGGGGAAAGGCTCGTCGATGTTCGCGCTCAGATCGCCTTCAGCCATCATCTTGAGGCTGTTGGCGAGACGGTTGATGGCGCGTTTCTGGAGTTCGGCGTCTCTCGCCTCCCGCTCGCGGTTCGTCCGCTCTTCCTCTTCAAGGCGCAACTTCTCCGTCAGACCGTTGCGGAAATGAACCAAGGCCCCGGCCATCCGGCCAAGTTCGCCATCGCCTGGCTTTGCGGTCAGCGGAGCCATGTCTCCCTTCGCGAGACGTTCGGTTTCGCGCGCAAGTCGGCGAATTGGCAGCGCGATCAGCAAAACGGAGCCCGCGAGGACGACGACGAAGATCGCCACGGCCGAAGCCGCGATGACGGCCATCTTGGCGCCAGCCTCGTCCGCCTTGATCAGCAGACTGGCGCTAAGCTCGTCGATTGAAAGGAGCGAAGCGCCGGCGCGCTCCTGCGCGGCGCGGGAAAGAGCCGCCGTCTTCGTCGCCGCCTTGGACATCGCCGTATCGGACCGCGCCCGGGCCGACAGCGTCTCCGCGCGCAACGCGGCGACGCCCGTTTCCGGATCGGCCACCATCATCAGGTTCTCCAGCGCTTCGTCCAGCGTCGCCGCCGCGACTTTGGACGAGCGCAGACGATCCGCCGCCGGATCCAGATCCGACTGCGCCAGACGAGTGTCCGAGACCGTCCGCGATCCGGCTGCGGACAAGGCGGCCACCATGAAGCCGCGCGCCGCCGCATCAAGCGTCGCGGTGTCGACCAGTCCCGCGATTTTCTCGTCGACCAGCGCGGTCATCGCCGTGTTGTTCGTCTCCAGCGTCTCTTCCGTGCGGATGATGAAGGAAAACTCCGCATCATCGAGCGCGGAGGACAAAAGCGCGTCCGCCCTGCGCCGTAAGTCCAGAACCGCATCGCGGTCGTAGGCGCCCGTGTCCACGATCTCAGCCAACTCCGCCGAAACCGCGAGGATCTCGCTGGCGTAGTCCGCCATTATCTTCAGCTCGGCCATAGCGCTCGCTTCCGTCTTCATCTTCGCCACGGCCGCTGCGGCGAGGTCCTTGAGGATCGATCCGACTGCGCTGTCGGGCTCAAGGCTCAACGCAATGGCCGCTGCCGACGCGAGGTTCATCTCCGATCTCAAAGACAGTATGCCGCGAAGACTGGCGACATCCTGATCGATCAGGGTGGAGACCCCTTCCTCGACGCTCCGCACGGTGTCTTCGGCGCTGATCGTCGCTTCGAAACGAACGTCGTCGGCGATCTCGATGAGGCTTTCCGAGACGTTTGCGCTCAGGTCGCGTATTCGGTCCATCATCGCGTCGATCTCAGCCTGCGCCGACATTTCAGCGGCGCGATCGCGGGAGAGCGATGCGGCCGCAGAGCGAAGCGTCGTCTCCAGTTCTTCAAAGCGTTCCCGCGCTTCCGGATCTTCGATGCCCGTCAGAGCCCCCGACAGATCCGAGAAGGCCGCATCCATTGCGCCCGCGCGCTCATAAAGCTCGGCGCGGCTCGTCGCGGCGGCGACGCCGCCAACTGCGCCGAGAACCGAATTCGTCGCGACGAGCAGGTTTTTCTGCGCATGCACCTCAGGGAGACGTTCGGACGCGAGCTTCGTCACCAGCCCCGAGAGGTCGGCCACCACGAAACCTCCCACCGCGAGCGCCGCGGCCGTCATCGCCGCCATCAGCGACAGCGCGAGCGCGAACTTGGCGATGATCGAGGAGCATGCCGCTTTAACGAGTTTCATCGCAGTCTCCGAGGCTTTCGACAGGGGGGAGACTCCGCCGGATCTCCGCGCGATCCGGCGAAGCGAACGTCGTCAGAGGGCTTTGAAAGCGCCGCCCGGACCGATTTCCGTCAGGAAGACCTCGTCCATGCCCTGATTGTCGCCCGGGCCGAAGGTCAGCACCGCGCCGTTCAGGTCGACTGTGCCGAGCCCGTTCAGGGCGGCGAGGTATCCGGCGCGATCCAAGTCTCGCCCGGCCGCCTGCAGCGCCTCGATCGCGATGCGTCCGACGATGTAACCCTCCAGCGAAACGAAGTCCGGTTCAGCTTGCGCGTCCATCGCCGCCAGCGCGGCCTGATACTGCGCGACGAGCGGATTGCCCGCGTCCCATGGGAAAGGCACGACCTGAGAGATGATCACGCCCTCGCCGTCGGGGCCGAGTTCATTGGCGAGCGCCTGAGAGCCGACGAAGGAGATGTTCACGAAGGTCGGATCGAACTTCAGCTTCCGCGAAAGGCGGATGAACTCCGCAATCGGCTTGTAAGCGCCGACCATGACGACGGCGTCCGGCTTCGATTTGCGGATCTCCAGAAGGGCCGATTTCACCGCAGTGGTGTTGCGGGTGTAGGTGCCCTCAGCCACCAGCGACATGCCACGGCGCTCCAGCGCGGCGGTGACGCCATCGAACCCGACGCGTCCAAAGCCGTCGTCCTGATATAGAAGGGCGATGGATTTCATGCCCTGTTGATCGACCAGATGCTCGATCCACGCTTCGGTTTCGGCGGCGTAGGTGGCGCGCACGTTGATTACGTTGCCGAGCGCCGCGTCGCGAAGGAAACCCGCGCCGGTGAACGGCCCGATCATCGGCAGCGACGCGGAGGTCGCGATCGGCTGCGTCGCGCGGGTGGTCGGCGTGCCGACCGGACCGATGATGCCGAGATAGGCGTTGTCGGCGATCAGGGCCTCGACCTGGGAAACCGATTTGTCCGGTTCGTACCCGTCGTCCATGCTGTCGAGCCGCAGCATCCGGCCGTGAACGCCGCCGTTGGCGTTGGCCTCCTCGAACGCCGCGAGAATTCCGGTGCGCATGCCAGAGCCGAGCGCGGACGCCGGCCCTTCGAGCGCGGCCACCTGCGCGAACGCGATCTCGTCCGGGCTGACGCCTTCTTTGGCCGTCGCGGAGCCCGCGAGCATCGCCGCCGCGGCGATAGCCGCCGTCAGTCTTCCTCCAAGCATAAATGCCTCCTTTGTGTTGGACTCCTTCGTTTATGCGGAAGAAAGCGTTATCAGTTCCTTGTCGGTCGAGGCGTTTGACCGGGCGCGCTGGGGCGAATTCTCCTTAGACTTTTAAGTGAATGAAGACGTGTCGCCTTTGCGGTCTATTTGGCTGAAGTTTTCGCCGCGCAACTGCTGAAAGCGCCATTGGCGCTGGGCGTTGACGGCCCCATGGCGTTCAAAGCGAGCGACGCGAACCCCGTCCGTTTGAAAGGGCTCTGAAGGCGCATCAGAAGAGGAACGGCGCTAGCGCTCGAACGCGGGCGTTCCGGGTAGCGGATCGATCTTCCAAAACACGAAGCCGACAGGGTCGCGTTCGTCTCTTGTTTGAGGCTTGGCGTTGCAATCAACCCGCCGGTCGAACCACATCCGGGGCCTCAGGAGCCAAGTCATTCAGCGCAGAGCGCTTTGTCGTTGGTCAAATGATCGATGAGGGCGCGGACCCTCGTCGTGAGGCGTCGGCTGGCGGGGAACAGCGCTGCAATCGTGTACGGGGTGACACGGTGCTCGGCGAACAGCTCGACGACGCTCCCCGAAGCCAGGGCTTCGCTCGCCGTGTAGGCGGGCGTTCTCGCAATCGCCGCGCCAGCCTTCGCGAAGTTCAGCGTCGCGGCGGGGGAGCTGCTGCGCAGTCGCCCATTGACGGTCACGGCGACGTCCCGGCCCTCCACGTCGAAACGCCAGATGTTGGCGTCCGACATGTTCCCGTCGATCACGCAGTTATGGGTGGCGAGTGAACTCGGGTGACGGGGCGTTCCGTGCTTTTCCAGGTAGCTCGGTGCGGCGAAGGTGACGAGCGGCATCGGTCCGAGTTGTCGGGCGATCAGAGAGCTGTCGCGAAGCGGGCCGATGCGAATGGCAAGGTCGAAACCTTCGTCCACGATCGAGATGCGCCTGTCCGACAGATCCAGGTTGATCTCGATATCCGGGTGAACCTCCGCGAACTGCGCGAGCGAGGGCGCGAGGCGGACCGACCCGAAACCGGCCGGAGCGGAGATGCGTATGACGCCCTTCAGAGACGTCTGCGCGTTGCGCACGCGCTCCTCCATCTCATCGAAACCGTCGAGCAGGGGCTCGCACATTTCGAGGTAGGTCGCGCCGATATCGGTGAGCGCGACGCTTCGGGTCGTGCGGTGCAAGAGCTGCGCGCCGAGGGAGGCTTCGAGATCGGCGACGTACTTGCTGATCAGGCGGGTGGACTTCCCCAGCCGCGCGCCAGCGGCCGTGAAGGAGGATTCCTTCGCCACCATCGCGAAGGCGCGCATACGGTCGATTTGGTCCATCTCGATTAAGCCCTAGCAGGGCGCAGTGTGTGTATAAAGTGGTGGATTATCATTTCCAGGGGCGAAAGGCATCTTCTCTCTCGAAGGGTCGCGACGGGCGGCTCGCAACCGAGAGGATCAAGGAAATGTCCAACGCCGTCCGCATCCACCACGCGTCTCTGTCCGGCCATGCGCATCGCGCTCTGGTCTTCGCCAAGCTCGCCGGGATCGCCCATGAGGCGATCGAGGTGGACCTTGCGAACGGCGCGCATCAGACGCCGGAGTTTCTGGCGCTGAACCCGAACAGGCAGGTGCCGGTAATCGAGGATGGCGAGACCGTCGTGCACGACTCCAACGCGATCCTCGTCTACCTCGCGCGGAAATACGCTCCGGACTGGATCCCTTCTGACGCCGAAGGCGAAGCGGCGGTGCAGCGCTGGCTGACCCTCGCCGCAGGTGAGATCGCCTTCGGATCCTGCGCCGCCCGACTGATCACTGTTTTCAACGCTCCTCTGAACGTTGACTTCGCCGCCGCCACCGCCGCCAAGGCGATGAGCAAGCTCGAAGCGGGTCTCGAAGGCCGCGACTGGCTGGTTGGAGACCGCCCGACCATCGCCGACGTCGCCTCCTATTCCTACACGGCCCATGCGCCTGAAGGAAACGTCTCGCTGGAGCCTTACCCGAACGTTCGCGCCTGGATCGCGCGGTTCGAAGCGCTCGACGGGTTCGTCGCGATGCCGACGACGCCGGTAGGTCTGCTGGCCGCGTAAGGCCGCACTGCGGGATCGAATGAGGAGGGCCTGAGATGTCTTCGCAAGAACTCGACGGCGCGACCGCCATGATGATCTCAGCCGATCCCGCAGCCCTCTTCGCACTCGGATGCGACAGCGGCGAGGTCCCCGCGCCCGGCGACAAGTCCCGGTCCGTTCGGGCGTGGGTGGCCCGTGTCCTTAACCTGAGAATGAACGCAGCAATGACCGCCTGCACAAATTCGGAAAGATCGCTATGACCGTCGAAGCCCCCCGCCATCCGCTGCCGCCATTCACGCGCGAGACGGCGATCGAGAAAGTCCGCCTCGCCGAAGACAGCTGGAACAGCCGCGACGCGGCCAAGGTCGCGCTCGCCTACACGCCCGACGGCAAATGGCGCAACCGCGTCGAGTTCCCGCAAGGCCGGGCGGAGATCGAAGCCTTCCTGACCCGCAAGTGGGAGAAGGAGCTGGACTACCGCCTGATCAAGGAGCTCTGGACCTTCGCCGAGACCCGCATCGCGGTGCGCTACGCCTACGAATACCGCGACGATAGCGGGAACTGGTTCCGCGCCTACGGCAACGAGAACTGGGAGTTCGACGCGGACGGCTACATGGCCCACCGCCACGCCAGCATCAACGAACGCCCCATCGCGGAGGAGGATCGCCTGTTCCGCTGGCCCCTCGGCCGCCGCCCCGACGACCACCCCGGTCTGAGCGATCTCGGCCTCTGAACCGCAGCCGCAGAAAAGGAGACGACCAATGTTCGACGCACGTGAAGTGTTCCACGAAGGCGAGTTGGAAGCGCAGCGCCGCACCGGCGCGGGCGACATGACCTCCTTCGCTTCCGCGATCATCCGGGACTACATGCCCGACCAGCATCGCGCGTTCTTCTCCGCTCAGCCCTTCCTCGTCTTCTCCGGCGCAGACGCGGACGGTCGGGTTTGGACGACCCTTATCGAAGGGCCGGACGGCTTCGTCGGCTCCCCCGACAACCGCACCCTGACGCTGGCAACGGAGGTTGACGAACAGGACCCGCTCGCCGCCGCCTTCGCTTCTGGAACTGACGTCGGGATGGTGGGAATCGAGCTCGCCACCCGCCGCCGCAACCGCCTCTCCGGCGCGATCCGTCCCGAAGGCGCGGGCTACGTCGTCGACTTGAACATGTCCTTCGGCAACTGCCCGCAATACATCAACGAACGCGCCTGGCGGCGGGTTGAGCGGACGGCGGCGGCGGCGAAGACGTCCGCCAGCCTCTCCGCCGAGCAGATCGCCCTGGTGAAGGCCGCCGACACGCTTTTCATCGGCTCCGGCCATTACGGCGAGGAAGGCGCGCCCGCCAACGGCTTCGACGCCTCCCATCGCGGCGGGGAGCCGGGCTTCGCGCAGGTGGAGGGCGGGACGCGCATCCGCATCCCCGACTACGCCGGCAACAACGCCTTCAACACGATCGGCAACCTTTTGCGGAACCCGCAAGTCGGCCTCGTCTTCGTAGATTTCGAAACCGGCGGCCTTTTGCATGTCAGCGGAACCGCGACCATCGACTGGGAGGCGAAGGGTGCGAACGATCCCGCCGCGCGCCGCACCATCGACATCGAGATCGAGGCCGTCGTCGAGCGCCCCGGCGCCTTGTCGCTGCGGTGGACCCGCGAAGAGGCGCTGCGCCAGTTCAAGGTGACCCGCAAGGTGCGGGAGGCCGATGGCGTCGCCTCCTTCTATCTCGCTCCGGTCGACGGCGGGCCGCTCGACCCTTTCGAGCCGGGCCAGCATTTGCCGATCCAGCTGCGCTTCCAGAACGCAGCGCCCGCCAAACGGACCTATTCGCTTTCCGGCGCGCCCGGAGCCGCCGAATACCGTCTGACCGTCAAGCGCGAGGATAAGGGCCTCGTCTCCCGCGCGCTGCATGATGCGATCGAGGTCGGCCATGTGATCGAGGCGCGCCCGCCCTCCGGCGATTTCGTCGTCGGGTGCAGCCAGTGCCCGCTGGTGCTGGCGAGCGCGGGTGTCGGCCTGACGCCGATGGTCTCCATGCTGCACAAGGCGGCGGCGGACGGCGGCGACCGGCCGGTCTGGTACGCCCATGGCGCGCGCGACGGCGCCCATCATGCGCTCGCCGAAGAGGTCGACGCGCTGGTCGCCTCGCGTCCGAGCCTCCACCGCCACATCCGGTTCAGCAGCCCCCGCGCAGAGGACAGTTTGGGTGAAGACTACGACGCGCCCGGGCGCGTGACGGCGGAGGCGCTGCTCGCGCTGAACGCCGGCCCCGACGCTCACTACATGCTATGCGGTCCCGCCGCGTTCATCGCCGACATCCAGTCCGGCCTCGCCGCCGCGGGCGTCCCTCAAGACCAGATCCATTGGGAGACGTTCGGCCCGACCGGGTGATCGAACGGCGCACCGCCGCAGTCAATGCGATCGCCGGAACCAAGTGGTCCGGCCCATGCTTCAGCGCGTGGCGCCATATCTTGCAAAGGGCTTCACATTCGAGCGGAGCCGAGGATTGCGTGCTGAGATGAGGGCTTCGTGGCTGGGGAACCTGGATTCGAACCAGGACTAACAGAGTCAGAGTCTGCGGGTCTACCGTTAACCTATTCCCCAAGGCTTACGAAGTGTGCTGGAGATACGAATCCGGGCCGCGTCTGTCAACCGCGCGCCTGTTTGAGAGGAGAGCGCGCCATGACGCTGGACGAAATCGAAGCGATGTACGCGCGCGACGGCTACGCCGCGCCGATCGGCATCTTCTCCGCCGACGAAATCCGCGCGATCCGCGCCGAGATCGAAACGGCGGAGGCGCGCTGGGGCGATCAGCTCACCGGAGCCGGGCGCAACAACGCCCATTACGTCCTTCCGGTGCTGGACCGGATCGCCCACGATCCGCGCATTCTGGACGCGGTGGAGCGTCTGATCGGCCATGACATCGTCGTCGGCGGCACCACGCTCTTCATAAAGGAGCCTGAGAGCGAGGGCTTCATCTCCTGGCATCAGGACGCGCGCTATATCGGGCTGGAGCCGCATAACTGGGTGACGGCCTGGCTCGCGATCACAGATGTGAACGAAGCGAACGGCTGCATGCGGATGGTTCCCGGCACCCACAAGGCGCCGCTGGTGGAGCATGTGGACACGTTCGGCGAGAACAACATGCTTACCCGCGGCCAGACCGTGCCGAATGTGGACGAGGCGGCGACGGTTCCGGTGATCCTGAAGGCGGGGCAGCTGTCGCTGCACCATCCGCGCGTCGTGCACGGGTCGGGGCCGAACCTGAGCGACGGGCGGCGGATGGGCTTCGCGATCCAGTCCTATATGGGCGGCGACGTGGAGCAGGCGCATGGGCGCATCTGGATCCAGCAGGCGCGGGGAACGCGTCATGGGGATCATGGGATCGCGGGGCGCCCCTCGGCGGAGATGGCGGCGGAGGACATAGCGTTCCGCGACATGACCAACGATGAGCTGTCGAAGATCTTCTACGCGGGGGCGGACAAAAAAGGGCGCTACTGAGAGCGCCCTTTCGTTACTCGTAGTTGGCCGAGATCAGCTGTTCGACTCGCGGATCTTCTCAGCCGCCACGGTGTTGTATTCGACGCCCTTGGCTTTGAACTCGCCATCGAGCTCGCCCGAAAGGACCATCTCCGTGATGATGTCGCAGCCGCCGACGAACTCGCCTTTGACGTACAGCTGTGGGATCGTCGGCCAGTCGGAGAATTCCTTGATCCCGTTCCGGACGCCTTCGTCTTCAAGGACGTTCACGTCCTTATAGTCGACTTCCATGTAGTTCAGGATCGCCGCCACGCGGGAGGAGAAGCCGCATTGCGGCATCGTCTTCGTGCCCTTCATGAAAAGGACCACGTCGTTGGCGTCGATATCGGCCTTGATGGCCTCATGGGCGGGGTTGGTCATGTCTCGGTTCCTTAAGCTGGCGCTTTGGTGGTCAGCGCGAGGGCGTGCAGCTCGCCCCCCATCTTTCCCTTGAGCGCGGCGTAGACCATCTGGTGCTGCTTGACCCGGTTCTTGCCGCGGAACGCTTCGGAGACGATGCTGGCGGCGTAATGATCCTGATCGCCGCGGGTGTCGGCGATCTCCACTTCGGCGTCCGGAAACGCCTCCTTGATCAGCCGCTCAAGTTCCGTCTGCTCCATCGGCATGGGGCGCGTCCTCTCATCGTCGCTCTTCGTTTAGCGATGTAGTCCGACGGGGCAAGGGGCGCAAGGAAAGGGGCGTCGCGGTCGCTTGATCCGGCCTCAGTCCGCATCGGCCCCGCCGCCCTTTAGACCAGTCTCAATCCACTTCAGCGCGGATTTCGCCGGGGTTGCGACGCCGGAGAGCGGATCGTCGCTCTGAACGCGCGGGTTCATCATCAGACGGTTGAGCACGTCTCTCGCTCGTCGCAGCTCCGATAGCGAAATCGGCGGCTCAATGCCGTCTCTGACCGCCGCGATCAGGATGTAGTGAGCCGCGCTCGTCAGTTTCCATACGGTATTCAGGCGGATCTCCTTGAGGCTCTGGTGCCCCGCCAGATCGTCGAGCAGGCTGACGAGTTCGGAAAAGAGCGCCGTTGGCCTGCGCTTCCTGAGAATGATGCTCGCATTGAACAGCGCCGTCGGGTCGGGCGGGCGGTGCGCGAGAGCCTTTCGCACTTCGGAAAAGTCGTTGAGCTGCATTGCGCGGGCGTTCATCGCGGCGCGGGCTTCGGATAGTTCGCCTACGGGTGCGTGAGGATCGAAGCCCGGTACGGGCGCTTCGAAGATCGCGATCTCCTGCTCCAGTCGCTCAATTTCGGATTTTTGCTCCGAGACTTCCTGTTTGAGATCGCGCAACTCCACTTCGAGATCGCCGACTTTGAAGCTCGCTACGCGGTTGATGAGCTTTGGATTGCGCCAAATCCAAATCAGCAGGCCGAGAAGCACGAGTTCCCAAAGGTCGACGTTCTCGATGAGAAGTCTTGCGAGTTCGGCGAATGGCATTGAGGCGCTCCCGAAAGCGAATTCGGCGACGCGAGCCTATCGCGCAGGGGCTGTCAGCGCATAATCTTTTCGAACCCGCCTTCATGCGCGGCCCGCGCGTCGCCGAGCGCCGCCGTCGCGGAGCCGAGATCGATACGATCGCTCCCCGCCTGTCCGACGCGCCGCGCCGCAACCCCAGTCTCCGCCGCCTTTGAGAGAGCGGCGTCGAGCGAAGCCGCCGGCACCGCCAGCAGATACCGCCCCTGATCCTCCCCGAAGAACCACTCCGCGGCGGAGAGGGCGCCGTCCGCCTCGATCCGCACTCCAATCCCGCCCGCCAGCGCCATTTCCGCCGCCGCGACCGCGAGACCGCCGTCAGAGAGGTCGTGCGCCGCCGTCAGAAGGCCCGCGCCGTGGAGGGCGCGGACGAGCTCGCCCGCTCTGCGCTCCGAGTTGAGGTCGACGGCGGGCGCGTCGCCATCTTCGCGGCCATGAACCTCCGCGAGCCAGGCGGACTGGCCGAGATGTCCCGTGGTCTCGCCGATCAGCAGCAGTGCGTCGCCCGCGTTCGGAGCCGTCCCGATGACGTCGTCGAGCGATCCGAGCAGGCCGACCGCTCCGATTGTCGGGGTGGGCAGGATCGCGGCGCCGTCGGTCTCGTTGTAGAGAGAGACGTTGCCGGAGACGATCGGCATGTCGAGCGCCGCGACGGCGGCCCCGATGCCTTTGATGCAGCCGACGAACTGGCCCATGATCTCAGGCTTTTCGGGGTTGCCGAAGTTCATATTGTCCGTCGTCGCCAGAGGCTTGGCGCCGGTGGCTGAGAGATTGCGGAAGGCTTCGGCCACCGCCTGCGCGCCGCCCCGTTCAGGGTTGGCGCGGCAATAGCGGGGGGTGACGTCGGAGGTGAAGGCGAGAGCCTTCTCCGTCCCGTGCACGCGCACCACGGCGGCGTCGGCGCCGGGTCGGCGGACTGTGTCGGCCATGACGGTGTTGTCGTATTGCTCCCACACCCAGCGGCGGGAGCAGTAGTTCGGGCTCGCCAGAAGCTTCAGGAGGTCCGCCGCCGGATCCTCGCAGGCGGGGACGTTCGCCAGCGGAGCCGCGGAGGGCGTCTCCACCCACGGTCGGTCGTATTCGGGGGCGGAGCCGGAGAGCGTGGCGAGAGGGAGGTCGGCCTTCACCTCGCCGTTCAGCAGGATCAGGAAGCGATCCTCGGCGATAGTCTCGCCCACGATGGCGAAGTCGAGATCCCATTTGTCGAAGACGGCCTTGGCCTCGGCCTCCAGCTCCGGCTTCAGGACCATGAGCATCCGCTCCTGGCTCTCGGACAGCATCATCTCATAGGCGGTCATGCCGACCTCGCGGGTCGGGACCTTTTCGAGGTCGAGCCGCACGCCGAGCCCGCCCTTGTCGCCCATCTCCACCGCCGAACAGGTCAGCCCAGCGGCGCCCATGTCCTGAATGGAGATGACGGCGCCCGTCGCCATCAACTCCAGCGTCGCCTCCATCAGCCGCTTTTCGGTGAAGGGGTCGCCAACCTGAACGGTAGGGCGCTTCTCCTCGATCGTGTCGTCAAACTCGGCGGAGGCCATGGTGGCGCCGCCGACCCCGTCGCGCCCCGTCTTCGCGCCGAGATAGACGACCGGCATGCCGACGCCGCTAGCGGCCGAGTAGAAGATCTTGTCGGCGTCCGCCAATCCGGCGGCGAAGGCGTTGACGAGGCAGTTGCCGTTATAGGCGGGGTGGAAACGCACCTCGCCCCCCACGGTCGGCACGCCGAAACAGTTGCCGTAACCGCCGATCCCTTCGATCACGCCCGCCACCAGCGACTTGGTTTTCGGGTGATCGGGAGACCCGAACGACAGCGCGTTCATCGCCGCGATGGGCCGCGCGCCCATGGTGAAGACGTCCCGCAGGATCCCGCCCACGCCCGTCGCCGCGCCCTGATAGGGTTCGATGTAAGAGGGGTGGTTGTGGCTCTCCATCTTGAAGATCACCGCCTGACCGTCGCCGATATCGACGACGCCAGCGTTCTCGCCGGGGCCGCAGATAACCTGCGGGCCTTCTGTCGGCAGGGTGCGGAGCCATTTCTTCGAGGATTTGTAGGAGCAATGCTCGTTCCACATGGCGGAGAAGACGCCAAGCTCGGTGAATGTCGGCGTGCGCCCGCAGATATCCAGGATGCGCTCGTACTCGTCCGGCTTGAGACCGTGTTCGGCGGCGAGCTCCGGGGTGACGGGGGGTTCCTGAAAGGCGGACATGGGCGCTCCACTTGGACTTCGCGCCGTCTCTAGCCCCGTTGTCGCGCAGGATAAAGCGGCTTCGGTCGATTTCGGGGTCGACGGCGTCGTGAAGATCGCGCAACGACGCGCGCGGCGTAAATCTTATCATCTCGTGAAGAATACCCAGAATTCCGGCATGCCGGAATTCTGGGTATTCTTCACGCTCGGTTAGTCATTTCGATCGAACTGGCGAGCCGGCGCGGCGCATGTCGCGGGTTGAACCGAAACCGCCGGCCCGCCATCGTCCCCGGAGGCGAGGGGAGGCGTCGCAGATGAACGAAGACGACGCCGCGCCGCCGCTCATCGGCTATCTGGGAGTGATCGCAGCCGTGGTGATCTGGGCGGGCTGGATCGTCGCCACGCGGGACGCCATGCAGTCGGCGCTCCGCCCGCTGGATGTGGCTCTCTTTCGCTATGGGACGCCTGCGCTGATCCTCGCGCCCGTTTGGCTCAGGAAGGGCGTCTTCCCGCCGGGCGAAGACTGGCGGCGGCTGGCGATCATGACAGTGGGCTGGGGCGGGCCCTTCGTCATCCTGATCTCCACCGGGTTGCAGACGATCCCGGCCTCTCTCTTCGGGCCGCTGGTGCCGGGCCTTTTGCCGATGGTCGTGGCGCTCTGGGGCTTTTTCGTCGCGAAGGAGACGATCCGGCGCGGGCGGCTGGTGGGGCTGATGTTCATCTCCCTCGCGGTCGGCCTGATCCTCGGCCCCGCGCTGGCCGAAAGCGACGCCGCCGTTCTTACCGGGGCGCCCTTCCTGCTGGCGGCCTGCGCGGGATGGTCGGCCTACACCATCGCCTATCGGGGCTGCGGGCTGAACGGGCTGGAGGCGGCGGCCTATGTCTGCCTCTACTCAACGCCCTTACTGATCGTGGCGGCGCTGATCTTCGGAACGGATATGGGCGCCTTCACGCTGAAGGATTACGCGGTGCAGATCGGCGTGCAGGGGATCCTGTCGGGCATCGCCTCGGTCGTCGGCTATTCCTACGCGGTCAAATCGCTCGGCCTCGCCCGCGCGTCCGCTTTCACCTCTTTGGTGCCGGTTCTGGCCGCCATCGGCGGCTGGGCGATGCTGGGGGAGGCGGTCGGCGTCGCCGGCTGGGGCGCCGCCGTCGCGGCCTGCGTCGGCGTGCTCCTGGTGAACCGGTACGCGCGCTGAGGGACCGATAGCGGTTCCCCGCGCCGAGAAGGGCAGGCAGGCGCGGAGCGGGGCTTGCGCGCGCGGGGCCGTCGCGTCATCACGCTTTTATGCCGGGCCATGTCGAACGTTTCGCGCCATCTCCCACGGGCCGACTTCATCTCGGTCACGCCTTCTCGGCGCTGACCGCGTGGGAGGCCGCGCGGGCGGCGGGCGGCGTCTTCCGGCTGCGGATCGAAGATCTCGACGCGACCCGCGCGCGGCCCGAATACGAGCGGGCGATCTTCGACGACCTCGCCTGGCTCGGCCTCGACTGGCCGGACCCCGTGATCCGTCAGTCCGAACGAGGCGACGCCTACGCCGACGCGCTCGCGCGGCTGGCGGCGATGGGCCTGACCTTTCGCTGCGCCTGCACCCGGCGCGATATTCTCGCGGCGGCCGAAGCGCCGCAGGAGGGCGGGCCGGACGGCCCGATCTATCCCGGAACCTGCCGCCGCGCGCCGCCGACGGGCGACGGCCCCTTCGCGATCCGGCTCGACATGGCGGCGGCGGCAGCGCGCGTCGGGCCGGTCTCCTTCAGGGAGATCGGCGCCGGGCCGAACGGGGAGGGCGGAGACGTCTCCGTCTCTTCCGATGCGCCGATCCGCGGCTGCGGCGACGTCGTTCTGGCGCGGAAAGACGCCGCCGCGAGCTATCATCTCGCCGTCGTCGTCGACGACGCCGCAGAGAAGGTGACCCACGTGACGCGCGGCGAGGATCTTTTCGCGGCGACGGCGATCCATGTGGTTCTGCAGAAGCTCCTCGGCCTCCCGACGCCGGTCTACCGGCACCATCGCCTGATCCGGGACGCCGCCGGCGCGCGGCTCGCCAAACGGGCCGACAGCGTCTCCATAGCCGCGCTTCGCGAGAGGGGCTGGAGCGCGGCGCGCATCAGAGAGGAAATCGGCCTGACGTGACCGCCGCCTTGCGGCGGGCTTCACCCCAGCGATGCGAAAATCGAACTGCATCGCGCGGCGCTTCGATTCGGCGATGTCGTCTTGGACGATGCTCTGAAAGTCTTAACCACCTGAAAAGATGTATCTTTTTGCACTCATATTCGCAATTTGCAATTGCAAAATGAAAATCCCGCCGTCGTGGCGGCGATTTTGCGAGAGTTGCTCGCGGCGCCCACCACTCAATGGTTGCAAATTCAACTGACTGGCGCTGCTTGTCACATTCTCGTCAAATTTGCTGCTAAAGCATGACAAGGGCCGTGGAGGGCCGTCGGTAAACAAACGCCTAAAATGGCGAAACCTGTGGGATGCTCATCATGTTAGTTACTCGTCGCGCCGCTTTGCTTGGCGGCATGTCGCTCGCTCTTTTCAACGTCGCGCCGATCTCCGCGCAGGCGAATAGCGCCGCAGCCGCGCGCAAGATCAACGTCGCGGGCCGTCAGCGCATGCTGTCGCAGCGGATCGCCATGGCTTCTGGTCTCGCGCGGCTCGGCATCGAGACCGGCGACAACATCGAGGTCGTCCGCATCGCGACGGCTCAGTTCGACGCCGCGCAGCGCGCGCTCCGCACCGGGTCCGAAGACTTCGGCCTGCCGGAGGAGACGCACCCGTCCGTCCTCTCGGCGCTGCAGCGCAGCGACGTGGTCTGGGCGGAGATGGGCATCGCCGCTTCGTCGATCAATTCGCAGGGCTCCGTCTCCCGCCAGAACTTTGAAGACATCGCGGAGCTGAACCTGAAGCTCCTCAGCCGCGCCAACATCGTGGTGAAGAAGCTGGTCAAGGCCTACAGCGAGGACGATCGAGGCAACGCCGGTATCGGCAACGCGATCGACATGGCGGGCCGCCAGCGCATGCTCTCGCAGAAGATGATCAAGGAAAGCGCTCTGATCGGCCTCGGCTATCGCAAGGGCGACAACCGCGACTTCCTCGAAGAGACGCTGACGCTGTTCGATGAGTCGCTCTTCAAGCTGATGTACGGCGATGAGGGCGAAAACATCCCCGAGCCGCCCGCCGAGGTTCTCGCCAAATTTCAGGAAGTCGAGGCGCTCTGGCTCGACCTCTACCCGCTCATGGACGAGATCGCGACGCTCGGCCGCGCCGATGCGTTCGAGCTGGGCGAGCTGTCGGTCAGCGCCTTCGATCTTCTGCGTCTCTCCAACGAGGCCGTCGGCCTTTACGAGCGGGCCTGGACGGCCTGATCGACGCGAGAACGACAAGCGAAAGGGCCGCCTAGCAGCGGCCCGTTTCTTTTGCGCCCTGTCTTTCAGGCGCCGGCGGAAGCGTCAGCTCATCGCCCTCTGCAGATTGGCGTCAACCGCATCGAGGAAACCGGTCGTCGTCAGCCAGCCCTGATCCGGGCCGACGAGCAGCGCCAAATCCTTGGTCATCTGACCGCCCTCCACCGTGTCCACAACAACCCGCTCCAGCGTTTCCGCGAACCCTGCAAGCGCCTCATTCGCATCGAGCTTGGCGCGGTGCTTCAGCGCCCCCGTCCACGCGAAAATGGAGGCGATGGAGTTGGTCGACGTCTCCTCTCCCGCCTGATGCTGGCGGTAGTGGCGCGTGACGGTGCCATGCGCCGCCTCCGCCTCGATGATCTTCCCGTCCGGGGTCATCAGCGCCGATGTCATCAAGCCGAGAGAGCCGAAGCCCTGCGCCACGGTGTCGGACTGCACGTCGCCGTCGTAGTTCTTGCAGGCCCAGACGAAGCCGCCGTTCCACTTCATCGCGCAGGCGACCATGTCGTCGATCAGGCGGTGTTGATATTCGATCTTCGCTTCGTCGAACTTCTCTTTGAATTCGCTCTCGAAAATCTCCTGAAAGATCTCCAGGAACCGCCCGTCGTACTGCTTCAGGATCGTGTTCTTGGTCGAGAGGTAGACGGGCCAACCGAGGTTCAGCCCGTAATTCAGCGACGCCCGCGCGAAGTCGCGGATGCTGTCGTCGAGGTTATACATCGACATGAAGACGCCGGCCTCCGGCGCGTCGAACACCTCCCGCTCGATCACGGTGCCGTCTTCGCCTTCGAACTTCATCGTCAGCTTGCCGGCGCCCGGAAACTTGATGTCCGTCGCCTTGTACTGGTCGCCGAACGCGTGGCGCCCGATGACGATGGGCTTGGTCCAGCCGGGCACGAGGCGCGGCACGTTCTGGCAGATGATCGGCGCGCGGAAGACGACGCCGCCGAGGATGTTGCGGATCGTCCCGTTGGGGGAGCGCCACATCTCTTTGAGATTGAACTCCTCCACCCGCGCTTCGTCCGGCGTGATCGTCGCGCATTTGACGCCGACGCCGTAACGCTTGATCGCCTCCGCGCTGTCGATGGTGATCTGGTCGTTTGTGTCGTCCCGCGCTTCGATCCCGAGGTCGTAATACTTCAGGTCGATGTCGAGATAGGGGAGGATCAGCTTTTCCTTGATGAAGGCCCACATGATCCGGGTCATCTCATCGCCGTCGAGCTCGACGACCGGTTTTTCGACTTTGATCTTGGCCATTCGTCCCTCCTCAATATGCGCGGTTGCGGACGCTATCGACAGAAGGCGCCCGAAACATGAACGCCCGGGCCGTGGCGGTCCGGGCGTTTTTTCGTTTAGCCGATGATGGCGTTGAGCGTCGCGCTCGGCCGCATGATCGCCGCCGTCTTGGCGGCGTCGGCGTGGTAATACCCGCCCTGATCCGCCGCGTCGCCGCGCGAGACGTGCAGTTCCTCCAGTATCGCCGCCTCGCCGTCGGCCAGCGCCTTGGCGACGGAGGCGAATTCCGTCGCGAGGTCCGCGTCGTCCGTCTGCGCCGCCAGCGCCTCCGCCCAGTAGCGGGCGAACCAGTAATGGCTGTCGCGGTTGTCCGGCTCCCCGACCTTGCGGCCCGGCGAGCGGTTGTCGTCGAGGATGCCCTGCGTCGCCGCCTCCACCGCATCGCCGAGCAGCGCCGCTTTGGCGTTGCCTTTGACGTCGGCGAGGAACTTGAGGCTCTCGCCCAGCGCGCAGAACTCGCCGAGGCTGTCCCAGCGCAGATGGTTCTCCCCATGAAGCTGCTGCACATGCTTCGGCGCCGAGCCCCCGGCGCCCGTCTCGAAGAGGCCGCCGCCGTTCATCAGCTTCACGATGGAGAGCATCTTGGCCGAGGTCGCCAGCTCCAGGATCGGGAAAAGATCGGTCAGGTAGTCGCGCAGGACGTTGCCCGTGACGGCGATGGTGTTCTCGCCCTTGGTGATCGTCTCCAGCGAGGCGACGGTCGCATCCGCCGGGGACATGATCTCAAATTTATCCTCTGCCCCAGCGGCTTCGAGGATCGGCTTCACATAGGCGATCAGCTCGGCGTCATGGGCGCGGTTCGCATCCAGCCAGAAGATCGAGCGGAACCCCGTCGCCTTCTGGCGCGCGATGGCGAGGTTCACCCAGTCTTCGATCGGCGCCTTCCGGGCCGACGCCGAACGCCAGATGTCGCCCGCCTCGACGGCGTGCTCGTGAAGAACCGTCCCGTCGTCCAGCACCATCCGCACCGTCCCGTCCACCGGGATCTCGAAGGTGGTGGGGTGGGAGCCGTATTCCTCCGCCTTCTGCGCCATCAGGCCGAGGTTCTGCACCGTCCCCGCCGTCGCCGGGTCGAGCGCGCCGTTGGCTTTGAAGAACTTGATCGTCTCGTCATAGACCGGGGCGTAGGAATTGTCGGGGATGACGCAGACCGCGTCATGCTCCGCCCCGTCCGGGCCCCAGCCCTTGCCGCCCGCGCGGATGAGGGCGGGCATGGAGGCGTCGACGATCACGTCGGAGGGGACGTGGAGATTGGTGATCCCTTTGTCGCTGTCCACCATGTACATCGGCGGTCGGGCCGCCATGCAGGCCTCGATATCCGCCATGATCTCCGCATTGTCTTCGACGCGGGAGAGAACGTCGCCCAGCCCCTGGTTGGGGTTGGCGCCCAGAGCCTCCATCGCCGCCCCGTGCTTCTCGAACACTGGCGCGAGGAACGTCTTCACCACATGGCCGAAGATGATCGGGTCGGAGACCTTCATCATCGTCGCCTTCAGGTGGACGGAGAAGAGAACGCCTTCCTCCGTCGTCTTCGCGATCTCATCGGCGAGGAAGGCGGAGAGCGCCTTGGCGGACATGAAGGTCGCATCCACGACCGCCCCCGCCGGGTATTCGAGACCGTCCTTCAGAACCGTCTCCGTCCCGTCGGCGGCTGTAAGCGTAATCTTCACCGTCGCGTCCGCCTTGAGCGTCGCGGATTTCTCGTTGGAGAAGAAATCGCCGCCCGACATCGCGGCGACGCGGGTCTTGCTGTCCGCCGTCCAGGCGCCCATCCGGTGCGGGTTCTTCTGGGCGTATGATTTGACGGCGGCGGCGGCGCGGCGATCGGAGTTGCCCTCGCGCAGCACCGGGTTCACCGCGGAGCCCTTGATCGCGTCGTAGCGGGCGCGGGCGTCCTTCTCCGCATCCGTCTTCGGCGCTTCGGGATAGTCGGGAATGGCGTAGCCCTTGCCCTGCAACTCAGTCACCGCCGCGACCAGCTGTGGGACGGAGGCTGAAATGTTCGGCAGCTTGATGACGTTGGCGTCCGGCGTCTTCACCAGCTCTCCGAGCGCGGCGAGGTCGTCGGTGATGCGCTGATCAGCGGGGAGCTGATCGGCGAAGGCCGCCAGAATGCGGCCCGCCAGAGAGATATCTTTCGTCCCGATCGTCACGCCCGCGGCGGAGGCGAAGCGGCTGATGATCGGCAGGAGCGACGCGCTCGCCAGTTCCGGCGCCTCGTCGACCTTGGTGTAGATGATGTCGGGGGTGGGTGCTTCGGCCATGGGGCGCCCTTTCCAGTGTCGCTGAAGCGCCGCGCGGCGTCCCCTCCGCGCGGGCGAATACCGATGATGACCGCTCCGGCGCGTCCGGAGCGGGGTTGGGATGGTCTTACAGGCGCGCTAAGACGCCTCGCAACCTCTATGACGCGAAATAGTATGCAATTGTATGCAAGGGCGCTGATATGACCCACCCCAAGTGGCTCTCGATGGGAAAACGGACGCTGGAGGGCGTCGCGAAGGAGGGGTTCTTCATCCCTTATCGCTACGCCGATTCTGTCGCCTCTCCTGGCCCGTATCCCGCCTTCGAGGCGCTTTTCGCCGCCTATGAGGACGCGATGCGCGGCGTTCTCGCGGAGATAGAGGCGGTGGCGGACGATCTGAGGGCCTTCGCCGGCCCCGCGCCGCGCCCGCGCTGGGATCAGGATTGGTTCCCCCGCGCCGACGGCGCCGCCGCCTACGCAATCGTCGCGGCGCGGAGGCCGCGCCGGATCATCGAGGTCGGCTCAGGCCACTCCACCCGCTTCATGGCGGCGGCGAACACGGCGGAGATCACCTGCATCGACCCCGAACCCCGCGCCGGTTTCCACGACCTCGGCGTCGATTGGCGGGCGGAGGTGTTGTCGGCGGCGCATATCCCGATGTTCGCCGCGCTGGAGGCGGGGGACGTGGCGTTCTTCGACAGTTCCCACATCCTCGTCCCCGGCTGCGACGTGGACATGATCGTCAACCGCATTCTGCCCGTGCTTCGCCCCGGCGTGCTGGTCCACATCCACGACATCCTCCTCCCCGATCCTTACCCGCCGCAATGGGAATGGCGCGGCTATGCGGAGCAGAACGCCCTCGGCCCCTGGCTGCTGGCGGGGGGCTTGCGGCCCATCTGGTCTTCGCACTATGCGGTCACGCGCCTCGGGGCGGCTGAAAGCGGCGTTCTGGCCGACCTGCCGCTGATAGACGGGGCGCTGGAAACCAGTCTCTGGACCGAGAAAACCTGATGGATCCGTTCTTTATCCTCGTATCGCCCCAGATGGGCGAAAACATCGGCTCGGCCGCCCGCGCCATGTGGAACTTCGGCTTCCAATCCATGCGCGTGGTCAATCCGCGCGACGGTTGGCCGAACCAGCGCGCGGTGGCGCTGGCGTCGGGCGCCGGGCGGGTGTTGGACGCGGCGAGCGTCTACCCGACGACGGCGGAGGCGGTCGCGGACCTCAACTACGTCTACGCCACCACGGCCCGCCCGCGCGAAATGACCAAACTGGTGCTGACGCCCGAAGAAGCCGCCCGCGACGCGCGCGAGCGGGGCGCGCGGGGGGAGAAGGTCGGGTTCCTCTTCGGCCCAGAGCGCACGGGGCTGGAGAACGACGACGTCATCCGCGCCAACGCCATCGTCACTGTTCCCGTCAACCCGGAGTTTCCGTCGTTGAACCTCGCCCAATGCGCGCTTCTGGTCGCCTATGAGCTGAGCCGCGCGGTCGATGAGACGCCGGGGACGGTCTACCAGACCGGCAAATCGGAGATCGCCGAAGGCGCGGCGGTGGAGCGGATGATCGGCCATCTGGTGGAGGAACTGGACGGAGCGGGCTTCTTCTTCCCGGAAGAAAAGCGCGCCTCCATGCTGGTGAACCTGAAGAACCTCTTCTCCCGCGCGCCGCTGACCGATCAGGACGTGCGCACGCTCCATGGCGTAATCCGGTCGTTGTCGGAGAAACGCCGCTCCGCGCGGGATTAAGGCCGTTTCCGAGGGGGACGCATCGACGTTTACATAATGGGTAATAAGGAACCGGCGTTGCGAGCGTGGTCCAGAGACGTCCCGCGGCAGCCTCGCAGATGGCGCCCTCAACGCGGCGTTACGATGGCGACGTCGATTTCCCCCGCCAGTCCGGGCACTTCCTGGCTTCGGCGCATATCCAGTGAGAGGTCCGGCGGGTCATCTTTCCCAAACGCCGCCGTCAGCGCCCGCTGCGTCGCCATACCCCGAGCGCGGAGGAGCCGCGCGTGCTTCTCCAGCTTGGAGACGCGGTTCACCACATGGCCGATGATGGTGAACTCCAGCCGCCCGTCGGCCCCCACTACGCCGAGCGTCAGACGCCCGATGTCGAGCGCGGCGACGACGCGGGGCGCGGGCTCCCCGTCATAGCGCCGCCGCTCCTCCCACGCGCCGCCCTCGACGAGGATGTCGCGCAGCGCGGCGAAGGCGTCCTGGGCGAAGCTCTCGCGCGGTTCGATCGCGCCGAAGGTCGCGAGGATGCCGTCTCCGAGATACTTGTCCACCGCCCCGCCGTGACGGTGGATGATCGGCACGACGAGGCGCTGGTAGTCGGAGATCAGCGCCAGCGTCTCCTTCGGCGCGAGCGTGGTGGAGAGGGCGGAGAAGCCGCGAAGGTCCACCATCAGCACCGCCGCCTCCCGGCGCACGGCCATCCCTTCGCGCCCGAGATCGGCCTCCCGGATGGCGTTGGCGATCTGGGGAGGGAAGAAACGGGAGAGCTCCTCCGCCGCGTGTTTTTCGGCGGCGGCGACCAGAAGCATCCGGCGCGCGCGGGTCACCGCGACCGCGAGCACGGCCGTGACGACGGAAATGGCGAGGAGCTTGTCGACCTCCGCCCCGATCAGGATCGCGTCGGAAGTCATGTATTTCGCCCAGTCGGACGTGATCATCTCCATGCCCGCCGTTTCGATCGCGTATCCGGCGAGCGCGATGTAGCCGATCACCGCGCAGAAGCCGGCGAAGATGACCTGATCCGCCTCCATCCGCATGGCGCGGAGCGTGATCAGGATGAAGACGTAAAGGAGCGTCGGCGCCTTCAGATAAACCGAGGGCGCGACGCCGTACTGGATGTGAAAGCTCCAGATCGTCAGCGTCAGCACCGCCATATCGACGGCGATGGAGACGAACTGGATCGGGCGGCTGAGTTGATCGGTCAGCGCCATGTAGAGCCGCAATGCGGTGAAAATCGCGTAGAAAGCTAGAAGGTAGGGCACCGGCTCGAACGGCGCGTCGGCCGGGAAGGCCTTGGGCGTCAGCTTGTAGACGACGCCGAAGAAGACGATCGCTCCAATCTGCGCGAGGGTGACGAGGATCTCGGCCGAGGTCTGCGCGCGGGCGACCCCCCGGCGGGCGCGCTCCGGCAGGTTCTCCGGCGGGCGGGCCCCGAAGATGAAGATGTCGAGCCGGGCGAGCGGGCTCGTCTTTCCATCTGCCGTCACGTCGGTCACGCTCTCTCCCGTTCTGGCGCGCTTTTGGAGTGCGCCAGCGGACGCCGGATCGCAAGTTGCGCAACGGGCGCCTCACCCGATTGCGACCGAATGGGCGCTTCGCGGCGCTTATGTTTCAGTTTCGCCGCCTGTTTTTCGGCGAGCGGCGAAGAACTCGCGCAGAAGCGCCGCGCTCTCCGCCTCATGGATGCCGCCGTAGATCTCCGGCGCGTGATGGCAGGTCGGCTGCGCGAAGAAGCGCGACCCATTGTCGACGCCGCCGCCCTTCGGGTCCTCGGCCCCGTAGTAAAGCCGCCGGATGCGCGCGAAGCTGATCGCCGCCGCGCACATAGCGCAGGGCTCAAGCGTGACGTAGAGGTCGAGGCCGGGCAGGCGTTCGGATCCGCGCGCGGCGCAGGCGGCGCGGATGACCATGATCTCCGCATGGGCCGTCGGATCATGCAGCTCGCGCGGGCGATTGCCGTCGGCGGCGACGATCTCGCGGGTGGCGGGATCGACGATGACGGCGCCGACGGGCGTCTCGCCGCGCCGGGCGGCGGCGCGCGCCTCCGCCAGCGCGGCTTGCATCGGGTGGTCGAACCGGGTCATGGGGATGCTTCAACCGCGCCCCGGCGCATCATGCAAGGCCCCCGCCATGACCGACGCCCCCGAAGGAGAGCGGATCGCCAAGCGTCTCGCCCGCGCCGGCGTCGCCTCCCGCCGCGAAGCGGAGCGGATGATCGAGGCGGGGCGAGTGAAGGTGAACGGCAAGCGCATCGAAAGCCCCGCGCTGAACGTCACCGAAGCCGACAAGGTGGAGGTCGACGGCGCGGCGATCGGCGCGCCGGAGCGGGCGCGGCTCTGGCGATATCACAAGCCCACGGGCCTCGTGACCAGCGCGCGGGACGAGAAGGGGCGGGCGACCGTCTTCGACAAGATGCCGCCGGAGTTGCCGCGGGTCATGAGCGTCGGACGGCTCGACTTGAACTCCGAAGGCCTTTTGCTGCTCACCAATGACGGCGATTTGAAGCGGCGGCTGGAGCTGCCGTCCACCGGCTGGACCCGCCGCTATCGGGTGCGCGCGCATGGGCGGATCGACGACGCGGGACTGGAGCCCTTGCGGAAGGGCGTCTCGATCGACGGCGAGCGGTTTCAGCCGATGACGGTGGCGATCGAGCGCGAGCAGCGCGGCAATCTCTGGCTCGCCATCGGTCTCAAGGAAGGTAAGAACCGCGAGATCCGGCGGGCGCTGGAGCATGTAGGGCTGCAGGTGAACCGGCTGATCCGCGTCTCCTACGGACCCTTCCAGCTCGGCGATCTGCCGACCGGCGGGGTGGAGGAGGTCCGCGCGAAGACGCTCCGCGACCAGCTCGGTCCGAAACTGATGGACGGGCTGAAGACGGAGGCGCCGAACGGGCCGATCAGAAAACCATCTGACGGGAAAGCCGGCCCGGGCGAAAGGGCGGCGAAGAGCGGCGGCGCGCCCAAGGGCGGGGGCGGAAAGGCCGGATCGCGGTCCGGCGGGCGGCCCCCGCGGCGTCGCAACTGATCCTCAGGCGCGCCGCGCGCTCGCGTCGATCTGCGCGGCGTATCCGGCTTTAAACGCCGCGACGACCGAAGGCGGGGTCAGAAGGCGCCATTCGCCGCTAGGCGCGCCGTCGATGTAGCCGGACGGCGTCCAGCGGCGGAACCCTTTCCCATCGTAGAGAAAGGCGGCGACGTCAGCGCCCCCCGCCGCCACCATGGCCCCTGCGTAAAGCTCGCTTTCCGCGCAGGCGGGGAGCGACGCCATGAAAGCCAGTCGCTCAGATTCGCGTCTTCGCCCTACATGCGCCCGCTCGCCATTCAGCACCGCGTCCATCGCGGGGGCGGAGGCGCGGGCGGGGAGGTTCCGTCCCCGCGACCAGGCGTCTGCGAAGACGAGGGCGGCGTCCCGGCGGCACTCGAAACAGGGGCGGTGACCGGCGGCGAATGCGGTGGCCTCGTCGAGGAAGAAAAGCTCCGTCCAGCGGCCTGGCCGCATCAGCTCGCGCTTGCGGCCCTTGAAGGAGAGCGCGCAGCACACCCAGCCGCGCGTCGTCGAGCGTTTCACGATGCGGTAGCCTGAGTGGATGACGCCCCGATTGCCGACCCAGGCGCCGCGCGCCTCCGTCGCGATCTCCTCCCCCCAGGGCGTTATGCGGTTGGCGAGGGGAGAGGGGCGCTCCTCAGGCGCGGAAGGCATCGAAGGCGCCCCCGTCCACCTTCACGCCCAGTCCGGCGTTTAGACGGTTCGTGGCGTTGAAAATCGCGACGATCTGGACGGTTTCGAGGATCTCCGCCTCCGTCGCGCCCGCCTCGCGGAGGGCGTCGAGCGCGGCCTCGTCCGCTTCCTGCGGGCGCACGGTCAGGTTCGCGGCGTAGGTCGCCAGCGCCATCTCGCGCGGCGTCAGCGGGGCGCGGCGCCAGTTGCAGAGGAGAACGTCGATCGTCCGCTTCGCCATTCCATGCGCCGCTAGCGCGCCGGCATGGGTGATGATGCAGGCCTCGCACCGGTTCTCCATGCTGACGACGAGGGCGACCAGTTCGCGCTCCTGTCCCGTCAGCAGACAGTCGTCGCTCCGCATCAGGCGGTTCACGTAGCTTTGGAAATGGTGGAGGCGGTCGGCTTCGATGGGGAGCTTCAGGAACTCTCGGACATAGCCGAGGCGCTTTTTCGATTCCTCCCACATGGCGGCGATTTTCGGGGCCGGGTCGCTCTCGTTGGGCAGTCGTAGCCATGAGGCGCGGGCGTCGTCGGTCATTGGGCGATCCTTCTCTCGTCTCGCGGCAGTTCACGCGATGGGACCGCCGAAGGTCAAATCTTGATCGCGATGCAGAGGCGGGACGCTGAGGAATGCGGGCCTCAGTCCTTAATGAAGCGTAAAAGACTTCCAGAATTCCGGCATGCCGGAATTCTGAGTTTCGTTAGTCATTCGTTCACCGTACGGCGATGCGCGGCGACGGTTTCAGAAGGGCTCAGAGCGGCATCGGATGCGCCTTGTAAGCCGCTGCGATGTCCGCCTTCACCGCATCGCCAAGCGTGAGGTCGGCGGCCTCGATGGCGGTCTTCAGTTGCTCAACGCTCGTCGCCCCGAAGATCGGCGCGCCCATGAAGGGCAGGTCGAGCTGCCAGGCGAGCGCCATCTGGCAGGGATCGAGACCATGCTTGGCGGCGATGTCCAGATAGGCCTGCGCCGCCGGCCAGATGTTCGGGTTCACCCGCCCGCCGAGATCGGGATTGAAGGTGCGCCGCGACCCATCGGGGATCGCGCCGCCCTGATATTTGCCGGAGAGAACGCCCGCAGCCAGCGGCGAATAGGGCAAGAGGCTGACGTCCTCCGCCGTGCACACCTCCGCAAGGTCCGTGTCGAAGATCCGGCACAGGAGCGAATACTCGTTCTGGATCGTCGCGATGCGCGGCAACCCCTCCCGCTCCGCGATCTCAAGGAAGAGCGCGACGCCCCAGGCGGTTTCGTTCGAGACGCCGATATGGCGGATCTTCCCCGCCTCCACCGCGCGGGAGAGGGCGCCGAGCGTATCGGCGATGTCCTGACGGACCGCCTTTGGGTCGCGCCCGGTGGGATCGAAATTCCAGTACCGGCGGAAATGGTAGCTGCCCCGGTTCGGCCAGTGCAGCTGATAGAGGTCGATATAGTCGGTGTTCAGCCGCTTCAGCGACCGATCAATTGCGGAGGGGATGGTGTCTGGACCGATCGGCGCGGTCGCCTCCTCATCTCCGCGCGTCCGGGCGGAGCCTTCGCCGGTGATCTTGGTGGCGAGGATGACATCGCCGCGACGCCCCGATTTGGCGATCCAGGAGCCGATCACCTCCTCCGTCTTGCCGGGATGGTCGTTCGGGCCGGGGGAGGCGGGATACATCTCCGCCGTGTCGATGAAATCGAGTCCGTGATCGAGCGCGAAGTCGATCTGCGCGTGCCCCTCCGCCTCCGTGTTCTGGGCACCCCAGGTCATGGAGCCGAGGCAAAGGGCGGAGACGGAAAGGTCGGTGCGACCGAGGGCGACGCGCTTCATGGGATGTCCTTCGCTGATCTACGACCACAAGGGATAGCGCCTTCGCCGACGGACGCAACGGAGGCGGCCCGCGGGTCGCCGGCCGCCTTAAGGCGATCCTCGAACCTTAACAAGTGCTTAAGGATACCCAGAATTCCGGTATGCCGGAATTCTGGGTATCCTTAACGGCTCGTTCATCAAAGACATGCGGCTCGGCTTGGACGACAGGACGGATCGCATCCGCTAGGGTCGTCTCATAAGGTCCCTTATCGCGCGCTGCGGAGAGGACGAGAGGGAGAGAGACGATGACGAAAAGACTGCTGATCACAGGCGGCTCGCGCGGGATCGGGCGGGCGACGGCGCTGCTTGCGGGCGCGCGCGGCTGGTCGGTCGCGGTTAACTACGTCAGTAACGCCGAGGCCGCTCAAAGCGCCGCCGAAGAGGTGCGCGCGGCGGGCGGCGAGGCGATTGTCGTCAAAGGCGACGTCGCGGTGGAGGCGGACGTCATCGCCATGTTCGACGAGGCGGAGGCGGCCTTCGGCGGGCTCGACTGCGTCATCGCCAACGCCGGGATCGTGGGGCCGAAAGCCGCTGTCGCTGACATGACGCTGGAGCGGATGCAGCGCGTGGTCCGCACCAACGTCGTGGGCGCGCTCCTGACCGCGCGGGAGACGTCGAAGCGCCTTCGCCGCCCGATGGATGCGGCGTCCGCCTCGCTCGTGATCCTCTCCTCCGCCGCCGCGCGGATCGGATCGCCGGACCAATACGTGGACTACGCGGCCAGCAAGGGCGCGACGGATACGATGACCCTCGGCCTCTCGAAGGAGCTCGCGCCTCTGAACATTCGCGTCAACGCCGTGCGGCCGGGTCTGATCGAAACCGACATTCACGCCAGCGGCGGGGAACCGGACCGAGCTTGGCGCCTCGGCGCGACGGTGCCGATGGCGCGGCCCGGCACGGCGAAGGAGACCGCGGAGGCGATAACCTGGCTCTGCTCGGACGAAGCGTCTTACGTCACCGGCGCTATTCTGGACGTGGCGGGAGGGCGCTAGGCGTCCCTTTTACGCTCGGGCCCGGCGGCGACGGCGCCGCCCGCCGCCGTCCTCGCCCGCCGCTTCCGCCCCGCCGCCGAAGGCGACGGCGGGGAGGGAGACGATCTCCGAAAGGTTCGGAAAGGCGTCGACCTTGTGCGGCACGGCGATGGCGTTGACGAAATGCTCCTGAAAGCGGGGCTCGACAGCGGTTTCGATCTTCTCGACCCGCCGCACGACGCTTTCGATCTCCCGCCGCGCGGCTGAATTCAGGAGTGCGATGCGCGCGCCGGTTCCGGCGGCGTTGCCCGCCGACTGCACCTTGTCGATCGGCACGTCCGGGATCATGCCGAGCACCATCGCGTGCTTGGGCGAGATGTGCGCCCCGAAGGCGCCCGCCAGCACCACTCGATCGACCGTCTCCACGCCCCGCTTGTCCATCAGGAGCCGCGATCCAGCGTAAAGCGCCGCCTTGGCGAGCTGAATCGCCCGCACGTCGGCCTGCGTGACGGTGATGAGCGGTCCGTCGTCGGCCCGCCCGTCATGGATCACGTAAGCGAAGGTTCGCCCGTCCTCGACGCAGCGCGGCGTTCCCACCGCGTCCGGTCCGCCGACTGCGCCGTCCTCATCGACGATCCCGGCGAGGCGCATCTCCGCGATGGCTTCGATGATGCCGGAGCCGCAAATGCCGGTGACGCCCTGCGCGCCGGGCGAGAAGGCGGGATCGTCCGACCAGAGATCGTTGCCGATGATCTTGAACCGCGCCTCCTTGGTGACGGGATCGATCTCCACCCGCTCGATGGCGCCCGGCGCCGCCCGCTGGCCGGAGGAGATCTGCGCCCCTTCGAAGGCCGGGCCGGTGGGAGAGGAGCAGGCCAGGACCTGCTCCCGGTCGCCAAGGAAGATCTCCGCGTTCGTGCCCACATCGACGATCAGCACAAGATCGTCCGACTGGTTCGGCGCCTCGCTCAGCGCCACGGCGGCGGCGTCAGCGCCCACATGGCCGGCGATACAGGGGAGGACGTAGATGCGGGCGTCCGGGTGCATCTCCAGCCCGATCTCCGTCGCCCAGAGCTCCATCGAGTTGGAGGTGGCGAGCGCGAAGGGCGCCCAGCCGAGCTCCACCGGGTCGATCCCGAGGAGGAGGTGATGCATGACCGGGTTGCCGACCAGCACCGCCTCAACGATCTCCTCGCGGTCCACCATGCCCTCCGCGGCGACCTGGCCGATCAGCGCGTTGATCGCTTCGCGCACCGCCTTAGTCATCTCCTCCGACCCGCCGGGGTTCATCATCGAATAGCTGACGCGGCTCATCAGATCCTCGCCGAAGCGGATCTGCGGGTTCATCAGGCCGGAGGACGCCTTCACGTCGCCGGTGGTCAGGTCGACCATATGACAGGCGATGGTGGTGGAGCCGACGTCGAAGGCGAGGCCGTAGATCGAGCCTTCGTAATACCCCGGCCAGACCTGAATGATCCGGGGACGTCCAAGCCCCGCGCCCTGATAGACCGCGACCGTGACCTTCCACTTCCCCTCTCGCAGCGATTTCTGGAGCATCTGGAGCGTGCGCAGATCGCCGATGACGTTTGCGATCTTCCACTGGTCGTACAGCGCCTGCTGCAACCGCTCGATGTCGCCGGTCGGGTTGTGCATGTCCGGCTCTTCCACTTCTACGTAGTAGAGCTTCGTCGCCGGGTCCATGATGATGTCGCGGGCTTCGGCGCGCTTGCGCACGACCTGCTTGTGGACCTGGCTCTCCTCCGGCACGTCGATGACGACGTCGCCCTGAACCTGCGCCTGACAGCCGAGGCGGCGCCCGTCGATCAGGCCGCGCTTGGACTTGTAGCGCTCCTCCACCGCGTTCCATTCCGAAAGCGCGTCGTCGGCGACGGTCACGCCATGCTTGGAGAACTCGCCGTAGGACGGCGTGATCTGGCATTTCGAGCAGATGCCCCGTCCCCCGCAAACGCTGTCCAGATCGACGCCGAGCTGGCGCGCGGCCTGCAGGATCGGCGTGCCGGCGGGAAAGCGGCCGCGCTTGCCCGAGGGCGTGAAAATGACGAGAGGATCTTCTGACATGGGTTCGCTCGCAGCCCCGGATTCGTTTCCGCGAACATAGTCGGCGGCGCGCGCGAGGCCAGAGCGGCGGCGCGCGACGCTTTCCGGCGCGAAGACGTCGCGCGAGCGAAAAAACGGATGAATTCAGCGGTTTCGTTCCTATCTTCATCCTCAACCAAGGAGGATGCCATGAAGTCGATCTTCGCCTTTCTCGCGCTCGCCGCCGCGCTCGTCGCGGGTCCGGCCGCCGCGACCGCGCCCGAGTTGAAATGGAAACCGCTCGTGACCCCGGCCGAAGCGCTGGCGGCGATGACGAACGAGCATCGCGCGCATATCGTCGATATCCGCGCGCCCATCGACTTCAAGAAAGGCCACATCGCGGGCGCCGCGAACGCCCCCTATCACACCTGGCGCGGGCCCAACGCCAATCCGGGCGCGCTGATTACGGACGCCGCGCTCACCGAGGTGCTGCAGGGCGCGGGCGTTGAGCGCGCGCGTCCGGTGATCGTGGTGAACCGCGCGCAGGGCGCATCGGACTTCGGAGCGGCGGCGCGCGTTTACTGGTCGCTGAAATCCGCCGGGGTCGAGCGGATCGCGATCCTCAACGGCGGCATGGCGGCGTGGCGCGACGCCGGATACGACGTCTCCGTCGCGCCGAGCCCGATCAAGCGCAGCGGCATCGAGGCTTCGTTCTCCGACCAGTGGCTGATCGACCGCGCAGGCGTCGCCGACGTGGTCGCGGGGCGGATGGACGCCCGTCTCGTCGACGCGCGCCCGCTCGAGTTCTTCGAAGGGCGCAAGAAGCACGGCAAGGCGACGGAGGCGGGTACGCTGAAGGGCGCGCTGCACCTGATCCATTCGGCATGGTTCGCGAAAGATGACGTCGCGATGGTCTCCACGCCGGAAGCCGCGGCCGAGATCGCGAAACGGGCGGGTTACGACGGCGCGCTGACCGAGGGCGAGACGCTGGTGAGCTTCTGCAATACGGGCCATTGGGCCGCGACCAACTGGTTCGCGCTGAGCGAGGTCGCTGGGATCGAGAACGTAAAGCTCTATCCCGAGAGCCTCGTCGGCTGGACCGCCGCGGGCGGCGAGGTCGTCTCTCAATAGAGTGCGGGTAAGGGCGGCCTCCTCGGAGCTCCCTCCGGGAGCCGCCTCGTCAGCCGCCGGATCGCAAGCGATCCGTTTCGCTAGCGCGAAGCCGCTGGCGCGGCCTTTGAGTATTTGCGGAAAGCGATAGGTGGGGGCGACGCGAAAGCCCCCTCCGCGACGCCCCCGACGACCCGCGCCAACGGAAGGGCTTACCGGGCCATCGCTTTCACGGCCATCGGCTCTCCAGCCTGTACCGCGCCCCGAGGGAAGCGCGATTCTCTAAATTTCTCGTAAAATTTTCCTCCATCGCTTTCTCCAAATACTCAAAAATGCGACCTCGCGGTCAGCGCAACGATGGGAGAGGGAGCGTCGACATGGAAACCATCAGGCTTGAAACGGATGCGAGGGGCGTGGCGACGCTGACGCTGGCGCGGCCTGACAAGCACAACGCCCTCTCCGCGACGATGATCCGCGAGGTGAGCGAAGCCGCGGCCGACATCGCCGCCGCCGACGCGATCCGCGTCGTGATCCTGACGGGCGAAGGGGAGAGCTTCTGCGCGGGCGGCGATCTCGGCTGGATGCGCGAGCAGTTCGAGGCGGATCGCGAGACGCGGATGGCGGAGGCGAGGAAGCTCGCCGCCATGCTCGGCGCGCTGAACGCGCTGCCCCAGCCGCTGATCGGGCGGGTGAACGGGCAGGCTTATGGCGGGGGAATGGGAATGATGTCGGTCTGCGACGTCGCCATCGCCGCGGATCACGCGAAATTCGGGTTTACGGAAACGCGGCTCGGCCTGATCCCGGCGACGATCTCGCCCTACGTGATCGCGCGGATGGGCGAGGGCGTCGCGCGCCGGGTCTTCATGTCGGCCCGGCTCTTCGGCGCGGAGGAAGCGGTCGCGATGGGGCTCGCGGCCAAGGCGGTCTCCGCCGAGGCGCTGGACGATGCGGTGGAGGCGGAGGTGAAGCCTTACCTTTCCGCAGCGCCGGGCGCCGTCGCGCGCTCCAAGCGCCTGACGCGAATGCTCGGCCCGCGACTGGACGAGGCGACCATTGAAGCGACCGTTGAAGCGCTCGCCGACGCCTGGGACGATGCGGAAGCGCATGAGGGCGTCGCCGCCTTCTTCGAAAAGCGCAGACCGGCCTGGAAGGCCTAGGCTCAGGCGCGGTCGGGGAGGAGCGGGATCGTCTTCGCGATGGGCGAGGCGAGGCGGTCCGGCGAGAACCGCGTTTTCAGGAACGATCCGTCCAGTAGGTCGGGGTTCGCGCGGATGAACGCCTCCGCGCTGGCGCAGCGATCCGTCTGCATTCGCTCCGCAATCGCCGAGAAATAGGCGAAGGTGATCGTCGCGCTGAAGAGCCCCTCCGCCCCGGCCCGTTTCGCCAGGCTGCGCACGCCCGCCGAAAAGACCGCCAGCGCATCCGCGAAGTCGCGGGCGGCGAGCGCTTCGTATGCGGCGCCCACATGGGCTTCATGGCTGAACGCCTTCGGGTCGAGCGAACCGTCGATCAGCGCCCGAAGGGTCTCCGCATGGGTCATTGCGCGTCCCGCGCCTCGGTCAGCTTGTGGCTGTCTTCGGCGGTCAGATCGAGATCGTAGACCGATTTCAGCTGCTCGATCTTCTCCATCGTTCGCTCATTGAAGGGCGCCTTGCCTTCGAACGCGTGGAGGGAGACGCCTTCGACGACTTCCGCGACGGTCATGTCGAGATGCTCGGCGAGGCCTTTCAGGACTTTCAGAAGGCGCGTTTCGATCCTGAGGCCGGTCTGGGTGCGTTCGATCCGTTTCATGAACGCAGGCTAACCGATTTGTTACCCTGGTAACAAGCCACCTATCTGCCGAGCGTGAAATACCCGCCCTTGGCGTAGCCGAGCGGGGCGCCGCCGGGGTGGTCGAACCCTTCGACCCGTCCGATCAGGACGATGTGGTCGCCCGCCGCCACCTCGTCATGAAGGGCGCAGTCGAACCAGCCGCAGACGCCGGGCAGGATCGGCGCGCCGAGCGGGCCGGGGCGCCAGTCGACCCCGGCGAAGCGGTCCTCCGCCTTGCCGGCGAAGCGATTGGAGAGGTCCTCCTGACCATCGGCGAGAATGTTCACCGCAAATCCTTTCGACGCGCGGACGGCGGGAAGGGTGCGCGAAGCGCCTGAGACGCAGACCAAGAGGAGCGCGGGGTCGAGCGAGACGGAGGTGAAGGAGTTGGCCGTCAGCCCGGCGGGCGCGCCATCCTCCCCCATCGTCGTCACGATCGTGACCCCGGTCATGAAGGCGCCGAAAGCGTCGCGGAGGGCGCGGGTGTCGGCCCGGTTTTCGGGGGGGTCCAAGCTCATCATCGCGTCCTTCACTGGCGGCTCCCGCGCCGCAAACCACATTCGCCCTTTCCTGGAAAGGGGCCGGGCGCGATAGTCGCGCCATGGACAAGGCGCTCGCCCATATCCCGCTCGAACAGCTCGTCGGCGCGCAGATCCGCGCGCTGCGGCTGGCGCTGGGCATGACGGGAGCCGAGCTGGCGGCGGCGGCGAGCCTCTCGCCCGGCATGCTCTCCAAGATCGAGAACGGGCAGGTCTCGCCTTCGTTGGCCACGCTCTCCGCCCTCGCGACGGCGCTCAACATGCCCATCGGGTCCTTCTTCGCCGCCGCAGACGAGAAGCGCGAGGCGACGTTCGTCAAGGCGGGTCAGGGCCTCACCATCGAGCGGCGCGGCACGTCCAAGGGACATCGCTATCAGCTGCTCGGGCATTCGCTCAGGTCCAAGGTCAAGGTGGAGCCGTTTCTCATCACCCTGACGCAAGATAGCGACGCTTTTCCGATTTTCCGCCATGACGGGACGGAATTCATCTACATGCTGGAGGGGGAGGTCGCCTACGCTCATGGCGACGAGACCTATGTGCTCGCCCCCGGCGACAGCCTCTTCTTCGACGCCGCCGCCGCCCATGGGCCGCTGGAGCTGCGAAAGCTGCCGGCGATCTACATCTCGGTGATCGTGACGCCGGACTGAGCGACCGAATGGTTTCGCCAGAGGAAACTCTTTTTCTTGACGCGCAAGCGTGATCGCGACAGATAAAAGCCCACGTGGAGAAGGGAGCCTGCTCATGTGCGGTATCGTCGGCCTCTATCTGAAGAACGATGGACTGGCGGAGGATCTCGGCCGCCTTTCCGCCCTGATGCTGGCGGAGATGACGGCGCGGGGGCCGGACAGCGCCGGGTTCGCGGTCTATGACGGCGCGGGGGAGACGCGGGTCTCCGCGCTCTCCAAGACCGGGGAGACGGACTGGGCCGCGATTGAGCGCGATCTCTCCGCCGCCATCGGCGCGGGGGTGGAGGCGCGGGTGATCTCCGACCATGCGATGCTGGCGACCAATGGCGACGGGCAGGCGGCGCGGAACTGGCTGATCGCCAATGCGCCGGACATCTCCGTTCTGGGCGTTGGCGAGGCGATGGAGCTATTCAAGGGCGTCGGCGACCCTGACGCGGTGTCGGAGCGGCTGGGCCTCGCAGGGCGCGCGGGCACCCATTGCGTCGCCCACACCCGCATGGCGACGGAGAGCGCGGTGACGACGGAGGGGTCGCACCCTTTCTCCACCGGCGCCGACACCTGCCTCGTTCACAATGGCTCCCTCTCCAACCACAACGCCCTGCGCGAGCGGTTGGAGGCGCATGGCGAGACGTTTCAAACGGAGAACGACAGCGAAGTCGCCGCCGGCTACCTAGCCTGGCGGATGCGGGAGGGCGATGCGCTCGACAAGGCCGTTGAGGGCGGCATTCGCGATTTCGACGGCTTCTACACTTTCGCCATCGGCTCGCGCGACGGGTTCGCGGTGGTCCGCGACCCGATCGCCTGCAAACCCGCCGTGATCGCGGAGACCGACGACTGGGTCGCCATGTCGTCGGAGTTCCGCGCCATCGCCCGCTTGCCGGGCGTGGGTCATGCCGAGATCTGGGAGCCGAAACCGGCGCAAATCTACAGCTGGAGCCGCGCGGCGTGAGCCCGCACCGTCAAATGGAGCAGCACGCCACGCGGTTGACGCCCCCGCCGAGGAGGCGGCCGAGCTCGCCGCTCGTCAGGCCGATATCCGCGAGGTCTCGGTCTTGCATCGAAAGCAGTCGTCTCGCGTCTGCGTCTTTGGGCGTGAAAAGCCGCTTCAAGATTGCGAAGAGGGACATGGGTTCGTTCCTTGTTTTATTCGACATAACTAGAAATATAGAAATGAAGATGACCGCTTCAAGCGCGCCCGAAAAATCGGCGCCGCATGGAGCGTCTTCGCGGGCTTCGTCCGCTGGTTCGCTGGAGGAGACAGCGCTCAGATGACCATCCCAAACACTGATCTCGACCTCGCGCAGCTATCCGTGCGCGAAGCCAACAGCGCCCTGAAGTCCGCTGACGAGGGCGCCTTCGCTTTTCTCAACCCCGGCGGCGCCCATGCGCTCGCCTGCGGGCTGGACGCGCCGCTGGACGTCACGATCCGCGGTCATTGCGGGTACTATGCAGCGGGGATGAACAAGACCGCCGCCGTCACGGTGGAAGGCAATGTCGGCGCCGGGGTGGCGGAGAACATGATGTCGGGCGAGGTGCGGATCAAAGGCGACGCCTCCCAATACGCCGGGGCGACCGGGCATGGCGGGCTGCTCGTGATCGAAGGCGACGCCTCGGCCCGCTGCGGCATCTCGATGAAGGGGATCGACATCGTCGTCGGCGGCGATGTCGGGCATATGAGCGCCTTCATGGGGCAGGCCGGGCGGCTGGTCGTCTGCGGCGACGCGGGCGCGGATCTCGGCGATAGCATCTACGAGGCGCGGCTCTACGTGCGCGGCTCCGTCGCCTCCCTCGGCGCCGACTGCGTGGAGAAGGAGATGCGGGCGGAGCATGTGGAGGAGCTGGCGGGGCTGCTCGCCCGCGCCGGGTTCGATCATGACCCGGCGGAGTTCCGGCGCTACGGCTCGGCCCGGACGCTCTACAACTTCAATATCGATAATCTGGGCGCCTATTGATGCCGGTGCTCCATCCCGATCAGATCGACCCGCCGCCGCGGGCGCCGCTCGCGCTTCGGGCGGCCGCGTGCTTCGTCGTCTACGCCGCGATCTTCGGCTCGGTTTGGGCGCTGGGCGTTCACCAGTCGACGGGGATGACCTTCGCGGTGCTGAACGCGGCCTGTCTGCTGGTCGGAGGTCTGACGTCCGGGGCCGTCATCGCCCATCTCGATCGCCGCTGCGCAGAGCGCATGATTTCTAACGGAGGCCGACATGGCTAACGACTTCACCCGCACCCCGCGCACAACTCCGCGCAAACCGGCGGCGTTCGACGACTACACGATGTCGGAGATCCGCCGCGCCGCGGCGACCGGCATTTACGACATTCGCGGCGGCGGGGCGAAGCGGCATGTGCCGTCCTTCGACGATCTGGTGTTCCTCGGCGCCTCCATGTCGCGCTATCCGCTCGAAGGGTATCGGGAGAAATGCGAGACCTCGGTCGTTCTTGGCGACCGTTTCGCCTCCAAACCGCTCGAGCTGAAAATCCCGATCACCATCGCCGGCATGTCCTTCGGCTCGCTTAGCGCGCAGGCGAAGGAGGCGCTGGGGCGCGGGGCGTCCGCCATGGGCACCTCCACCACCACGGGCGACGGCGGGATGACGCCGGAGGAGCGGGGGCATTCTGACCTCCTCGTTTACCAGCTTCTGCCGAGCCGCTACGGCATGAACCCGGACGATCTGCGCAAAGCCGACGCCATCGAGGTGGTCGTGGGGCAGGGCGCTAAGCCGGGCGGGGGCGGCATGCTCCTCGGTCAGAAAATCAACGAGCGGGTGGCGGAGATGCGGACCCTGCCGCAGGGCGTCGACCAGCGCTCCGCCTGCCGCCACCCGGACTGGACCGGGCCGGACGATCTGGAGATCAAGATCCAGGAACTGCGCGAAATCACCAACTGGGAGAAGCCGATCTACATCAAGGTCGGCGCGGCGCGCCCCTACTACGACACCGCCCTCAGCGTGAAGGCGGGCGCCGACGTCGTCGTCGTCGACGGGATGCAGGGCGGCACGGCGGCGACGCAGGAAGTCTTCATCGAGCATGTCGGCATCCCGACGCTCCCGGCGGTGCGCGAGGCCGTGCGCGCGCTGAAGGACATGGGGATGCACCGCAAGGTGCAGCTCGTCGTCTCCGGCGGCATCCGGTCGGGCGCCGATGTGGCGAAGGCGCTCGCGATGGGAGCCGATGCGGTCTCCATCGGCTCCGCTGCGCTGGTGGCGCTCGGCGATAACGATCCGGCGTGGGAGACGGAGTACAACGCCCTCGGCACGACGGCCGGGGCCTATGACGACTGGCACGAAGGGCGCGATCCGGCGGGCATCACCACGCAGGACCCGGAACTCGCCCAGCGGCTCGACCCGGAGAAGGCGGGCAGGCGGCTCGCCAACTATCTCGCCGTGATGACGATGGAGCTGCAGACCCTCGCCCGCGCCAACGGCAAGAGCCATGTGCGCAATCTGGAGCCAGAGGACCTCGCTGCGCTCACGGTGGAGGCCGCTGCGATGGCGGGCGTGCCGCTGGCGGGAACGAACTGGGTGCCGGGCGGCTGAGTTGAACGAGCGGTTGGAAGGCGTTCGCCGTCGCGCAAGGTCTTGCAAGCTCTGCCGAGACAGTGTCGCCCCGTCTCGTTTTCTAGTTTGCCAGAGAACTGGCAAAATATTGAAAATGTGGAGAAATAATCGCTTCCCGGTGTTTATTTAGGCCTCGGCGAAACGGCTATTGATCGGGAGTGAAGTTCTTTAGCGCCACGCCCCTCAGCCGCAATCTGTGCGCGAAGGCGCGCGGGGCGCGTCCCTTCAGGGGTCGCGACGCGGCGAGGTGGCCGCCGGGCGGGCCGCTAAGCCTCCCGATCCTCCGCCAGCGAGAGGTCGATCGGGGTCGCGAAAGGCACCGGGTCGGCGAACGCCTCGGCGAAGCTGAGGCCGCTCTGGATCATCATCGCGGCGCGAATAGGTCCGGCGTGGCTGACGAAGCAGCCGCCGGTAGGCGCTTCGAGAAGCACCGCGCCGACGCGGCTGTGGACCATGGAATAGCTCTCGCCCTTCGGC
>JBCAXH010000028.1:0-57688 GCA_038534155.1 Pseudomonadota bacterium | reverse complement strand
TTCCAACGAAAAGCGTAGAGCATCCCGAGCCGCGCTTCGTAAAAGGCGACGACCTCATGAATGTCGTCCAGCGTCCGCACGCCCAGCCCAGCATCATAGCGGCGACGCGAATGCGCCCAGGTCGCGTTTCGCTCTTCATAGCCGCTAGCGAGCGCGACGATCTCCGTCCGCCGCTCAGGCCCGCCACTCGACCCGAAGGAGATCGAGGTCGGAAAGATCGCATCATGAAATGACATCGCCGCCTCACATATTCCGTTCACCGCGCCGCACCGCCCGCGCGATGCCCGCCGCCACCTGGCCCTGACTGCGCCGGAAGCTCTCCGCATCCGGGGTCGAGATGTTCACCGTCACGTTGCCGCTACGGCCGCCCGCCGCGCGAACGCCCAGGCTGCCGTCGGCGCCCCGCGTCAGCGGCATGATCGCCTCCGGCCCCGCTTCTCCCATCAACCCCATGCCGCCCCGCATCGGGAACGTGGTGGGGCCGGAGACGACCCCGCCCTTGGCGAAGGCGCGCACCCGCCCGGCGGAGAACGCCCCGCCATCAGCGAAACCGGAGAAGAGGCTCGTCACAGCGCCGCCAAGCGCGTTCTGAAGCGGCGAGACCGCGCTGGAGAGCGCGCTCCGCGCCATGGAGAGGGCGAGATCGCTGAAGACGTCGCTCAGCTTCTTGCCGCTGAAAATCGCACCATCGAACGCCCGGCGAAGACCGGAGCCGATGGAGCGCGACAGCGCGCCCGCTTCGCTCTCCATCCGGCGGATCTGCTCCGTCGACGCTCTGAGGTCGAAAGAGAGACCCTGCATCGCCCCGCCGGACGCCTCGCCAAGGCGCTCGTAAGCGGATGTCAGATCGTCGACCGCGCCGCGCTCGCGAAAGATGTCGTCTTCGTTCATTGCGCCCTCTTTTCGTCAGGAAACCGCGCCGCCAGTTCGTCGAAGCGCGACTGGGTCATGACCGCGCCATCCGTAAGCGCACCCATGCGTCCCTTGGCCGCCGCGTCGAACTCGCCAGGGGTCATCGCCCAGAAGTCTCTAGGCGCGAGGCCGAGCGCGCCGAGGCCGAAGCGCATCAGAAGGTTCCAGTCGACTTCGTCGCCGTCCGATCCGCTGGTGGAGACATGCCCACTCATCGCCCGCCTCCCCTAAACGTAGCCGCAAGCAATGCGCCCGCAGCCTCCGCCGCCGCCATGACGCCGCCGTCGAAGCACATCTCCGCCACCTCGCTTTCAGTGATCTCGGCCCCGCCCTCGGCCAAGCCGCCGTTCAGACCAGCGGTCAGGAGCGCGATCAGATCGTCGCCCCGCACGCCGCCGCCCTCGAACCGTTCGGCGAGCCCGATCAGACCGCCGACGCCGAGACGCGCCTCAAGCACCGCCAGCGCCCCGAGCGTGAGCCGCATGCGCCGCGCCGCGCCATCGACATGAAGCGCGACCTCTCCCCTCAGCGGATTGATCATCAGAGCGCCGCGAAGCTCAGCGCGCCGGCGGATGCGAGGCTCGCTTCGAACGTCGCCTCGCCGTCATGGGCGCCGGCGTATTCGAGAGACGTGATCTGGAACGGCCCCGTCAGCTCCCCGAAATCGGGCACGACGACCTGCGCCGTCACGGTCTCTCCATCAAAAAACGCCTGCCGGATCAAAGCGTCCGATCCGGCGTCCTTGAATACGCCCGATCCGCTGATCGCCGCCGACCGCGCGCCTGCGCCCGCCAAAAGCTCCCGCCAGCGGCCCGCGCTGTCGGCGTTGGTGGCGTCCACCACCTCTGCGTTAAGCGAAACGCGGTTGGCGCGAAGCCCGGCGACGGTGACGAACCCGTTTCCGTCGCCCGCGTCGATCTTCAGAAGCAGGTCTTTTCCCTTTTGGGCGGCCATGTCATGTCCTCTCTCTCACGTTCAGATGTCTTCGATGACGAAGCGGAAGGTCAGATCGATCCGCCGCGCCGCGCCCTGCTCTTCCCGGCGCGTGCGCGCGCCGGTGAACTCATGAGTGACGATCGTCCCGCGCGTCGGCTCCGGCGGCTCGGCTGCGATCACCGCCGCAACCGTGGCGGCCGCCTCCTTCACAGGTAGAAACCCGCGCACGGGTCCATGCACCCGGATCTCCACTTCATGGGCCGCGCCCGCTTCGGTCGCAGTGTTCCAGGGGCGGACGCGCTCATCGCCAAGCGTCAGGAAAACGCCGTCTGTGGCGGCGCTCCGGTGCGGGGCGTCGTCGAAGACCCGCCCCTCGAAGAACGCGAGCTCAGGCGCAGTGGAGAGACGTTCGTAAAGCGCCCGCTGAAGGGGCGCGGATAGAGCCATGGTCATGGGGCCGTTCCCTCCTCCAGCCAGCAGATCAGCCGCTCGCGGCGATCATCCGCCTCCGCCACGCCGACGATCGCGAAGACGCGGCCTCCCTCGCGCAGGCGCTGGTGAGGAACGGGCCGCATCGGATCACCGAAGGGGAGGTAACGGATTTCCGCCGTGTGGCTGACGCGCGCCATCTGCCGCCCTGCGACGACGGCCTCACGCGCGGATCGCGCGCGGATCGCCGCCCAAAGCTCGGTCACCGGCGTCCATGACGCGCTCGTTCCGCCGCCGCCGTCCGGCGCATGGGTCCGCGCTTCCAGCAAAAGTTTGCGCGTAAGGGGCCTCATGCGCCGGCTCCGAGCGTCAGGCGCATCGGGCGCCAGCGCTGGATGAGTGAGGCGACGCCATAAAGCGTCTCGCGCGCATCGCCCCCGGCGGTATGGCGCTGATCGTAATAGTGCGCGGCCAGCATCTTCACCGCCTGACGAAGATCGGAGGGCGTTTCGCTCCAGTCGGCGCCGAAACCGGCGTCGAACGCGAGGTCCACCTGCCGGCCGCGCCATTTCGGCGCCTCGATCACCGTGCGGGTCTCCGCTGTATCGAGTGCGAAATCTTCAAGCGGCGCCGCGCCGCCGTCGACAGGGTCGGTCGCGGAGGTCAGCGCCCTGATCGGCGACATCGGCGGCTGCGTACGGCCATCGTCATTGAAGCAGGCGCGCCACGTAAAGCCGCGCGGCGCGATGCACAGGCCCAAAGTCGCCTCGATATGGGCGACGGCGCCGGCGAAGACGTCGGCCAATTCAGCGCTTTGCTCGCTCGCGAAGTCAGGGGCGAGGCGCATATGGCGCGCCAGTTCCGCCAATACCTCAGCGCTCGCGCTCGGCGGCGCGGTTTCTCTCAGCATCGCAGCTCTCCGGAGTTCGGCGCGGCGCCGGGTGCGGCGCCCGTCAGGCCGTAAACGTTCCTAGAATCCCGGGATTCCAGAATTCCGGGATTCTAGTTCTCTAGTTTTCCGGAATACTGGAATTCCGGCATGCCGGAATTCTGGGATCCCAGTGCTCAGACGCCTCTGTTCAGGCGAACTCAAGGCTCCCCGCGCCGCGCCAGGGGAGGGACGGGTCAGGCGACAAGCGCGGCGCGGGGATGGCCCGCGCGCCAGGCGGCGCGCGAGCGTCTCTAAGTCGCGATCAGGAGGTCGCGAATTTCAGCAGCTTGATCGCAGCGAAGTCGGTCACGTCGCCGCCCACCCGCTTCGATGCGTAGAAGAGCACATGCGGCTTGGCCGAGAAGGGATCACGCATCACCCGCAGATCGGGACGCTCCGCGATCGTGTATCCCGCCCCGAAGTCGCCGAAGGCGATGGCGGTGGCGTTCGCGCCGATATCCGGCATGTCCTCCGCGATCACGACCGGATAGCCCATCAGGCGCGCGGGCTGCCCGCCGCCGAAGCTCTCCGCCCAGAGGAAGCGGCCGTCGCTGTCCTTCATCTTACGCACGGCGCCGGCGGTCTTGGAGTTCATCACGAAGACCGCGTTCACCCGGTAGGCCGCATCCAGCGCATAGATCAGATCGACGATCGCGTCCGCCGGGTTGATCGAGGCGAAATCCCCCGCCTCCCCTGTCGCCACATAGCCGAGCGAGCCCCAGGCCCAGCTGTCGTTCTCAACGTCGCTGTAGCTGAGGAAGCCCGTGGGCTTGTTCACCCCGTCGCCGGCGACGAAAGCCGCGTTCTCCGCCCGGGTGAACTTGTCTGCGATGCGCGCCGTCAGCCAACCCTCCACATCGAAAGCCGCATCATCGAGGAGACGCTGCGAGGCCTTCGGCGAGGCCGAAAGCTCATGGAGCGGGATGGAAATCCGGTCGATCTGCGGCGTGTCCGTCTCGGAGACGGAGCCGCTCTCAACCGTCCAGCCAGCGCCGATGTCGGTGTGATCGACCAGCACGTCATAGGCGCCCGCCTCCACTTCCGCCACGGTCGCCACCGACCGGAGAGACGAGCCGGAGCGCAGAACGCTGCGAACGCCCGCCGCCGTCTGCGGGTCGACCAGATACCCGCCATCGGCGAGAACGTCGGTCGACAGGGCCTTCTCCTCGATGCTCAGAGCGCGGAGCGCCGCATCGTCGCCAGCCCGCAGATAGGCGTTCATCGCTTTCTGATGCGGCGCTTCGACCTGAGCGGCGCCGTCCAGCGGCGGACGATGGGCGGATTTTCGGCCCATATGGCCGATCTTCTGGTCCTGCTCGTTCATGCGAGACTTAATCTCCGTCTGAAACTCTTTGAATTCGCTCAGAAATCCCGAAATCGGCGATTTCGTCTCCAGCGCCGCGCCGGCGGCGGTCTCTTGCGTCATGGGAAGGTCCTTGATTGGTGAAAATGAAGAGGCGGCTCAGGCCAGCGCTTCGCGGGCGCCCCTCAGGGCGTCCGATAAAGCCTGGGCCAGCTCCGCCTCAGGGTCAGGCGCCTTCGCCGAGGCGCGCGCAGAGGGAAGCATCGGAAACGTCACAAGCGAAACTTCCCAAAGGTCGAGTTCGATCAGGCGGCGGCCCGCTCCGGCTTTCTCCGCTCGCACGGTGCGGTATCCGATCGACAGCCCGTCGATCGCACCCGCCGCCAGCAGGGTCGCGGCGTCTGCGCCCTGCGCGAGATCGGTCAGAAGCCGCCCGCGCACCTTGAGCCCGGCGGCGTCCTCGAAGACGTCCTCCCAGACCCCGATGGGCTTCGTCGGATCGTGCTGCCAGAGGAGCTTCACAGAACGTCCCTCATTCGCCAGCCGCTTCAGCGACGCCGCGAAGGCGCCGGGCTCCACGATGTCGCCGTTCTGATCCGCAAGCCCGAAGACGGAGGCGTAACCGCCGATCTCCGCTGCGCTGACGCCGTCCTTGTCCAACGCCGCGAACTTGGTCTCGAGGCCCAGGGCCGTTCTCATCTCATCGGTCATCTCAGCTCCTTAGAGCGCCGTTCTCAAAGAAGGGCGCGACAGCGGCCGCGGCGTCGGCGCGCTTCGCGTAAAGGGTCGCATCGTGGCGGAAAGGCGCTACGGCCCCACGTTCACGGACATCACGAGGCCGACGAGCTCGGACGCCATCGCCATCGCCACGCCGTAGACGGCGAGCCAGAGACGACGCTCCAGCCGCTCCAGGCCGCGCTCGATCTGCTCCAGATTTTTGCCGAGGGCGATCCACCGCTCCTCGAACACCCGTTCATGCACTTCGAGCCGCGCATGGGCGCTGTCGAAGGCGTCGTATAGGTAACGGGACCCGCCCGTATTGCGCTCGCGGATCACCCATCCTCCCGACTGGCGGGACGCGGCGGCAGGCCGAGCATCTCGCGCTTCTCATCGTCGTCGAGGAAGTCGGCGTTGGCGATCCGGCGCCATTGCGCCTCCCGCTCCGTCTGGAGCGCGGTCACCGCCTCCAGGTCGGGCGCCAGCCGCACGTCGCCGGGCCAGCGCCACCCGAGCCATCCGGTCAGGGCCGAGGCGATGCGGCGCGACAGCGGCAGCACCGTCTGGCGATAGAAAGCGCGGTTCGCCTCCTGATAGTTGGCGTAGGCGTTGTCCCCCGGAAGCCCGAGCAATTGCGGCGGCACGCCGAAGGCCAGCGCGATCTCCCGCGCCGCCGCCTCCCGCGTCTTCAGAAACTCCATGTCGGCGGGGGAGAAGCTCATGGGCTTCCAGTCCAACCCGCCCTCCAGAAGCATCGGGCGTCCGGCGTTGCGCGCGCCCTGATGGCTTGTCTCCAGCTCCTCCGAGAGCCGAGAGAACTGCTCATCCGTCAACGTCCCGCCATCCGCGCCCTTCGCCACGATGGCGCCGGAGGGGCGCGCCGCATTGTCGAGCAGCGCCTTCGACCAGGCCCCAGCGGCGTTGTGCACGTCGATCGCGTTCGCCGCCGCCTCCAGCGGCGACATGCCGTAGTGATCGTCCAGCGGGTGGAACGCCTTCAGATGCAAGATCGGCTGGGTCTCCGTCGTCATGTCGAAACGATGCGCGCGCCCAGCCACCCGGTACTCGTAAGCTGCGGGCCAGCCGTCCGGCCCAGGGGCGACGCGCATCCGATCGGGCCTCAACGCATGCAGCTCCAAAGGCGCATTCGCTTCATCCAATGCGGCGGCCTCCAGATAGGCGTCGCCATGGAGCATCAGATGCCCGCAAAGCGCCTCGATCAGCCCCGCGCCGTCCTGCCCGTTGTTCGGGCATGAGAGCAGCGTCGCGAGCGGGTGGACGTCCATGCGCCGCCCGTCCTCCACCAGCGCGAAGGGGATCGCCGCAGTCGCTTCGGCCACCATCCGCACGCAGCGAAAGACCACCGCGTTGCCCTGATACCCGCTCCGCGTCAGCGAAACCGCATCGCGCGGCGTCCAGATCGGACGCCCGCCGCTCTGAAAGGCGACGAGCGCCCCAACGGCGGAGGACTTGCGCTCGCCGGGGGCGGCGGCGCCTGAGCGCAGAAAGTTCAACAGCATATGGATCTCCCATGGCGTGAAAGGCGCGATCAGCGCCTCCGCGAACGCAGGTCCTCTGGTCCTCTAGAGTGCTAGAGGAAGGCGGTGTTTTCGCGCGCGCGGCGTCCGCCCAATTCGGCGCGTCAGCTGGCGAGGCGGCGAGAAGAGCCGAAGGCGCGACCGCCCTCAGCCGACATCCGCACCGCCCATTGAGCGCTCGTCTTCAAGATCAGGCGCCTGGCGTTCCGGCATGTCGAAACTCCGGCATTCCGACATGCCGGAACAACCGAAGAATTAACGAATACTGACCGCTGGATGCTCTGCTAGGCGCCGCGGAAGCGGCCCGCGCCCCGCGCGCGATCTCCCGATCGACGGACGCCCGGCCTACCCGCGAACAACCCTCACCCGCGGCGGTGCGGCTGGCGTGCTCAACATCAATTCCGTGATCGCCCAGACGAGAGCGTCCACCCGGTCCGGACTGCCCTTGAACCCTTCAGCGCCGAACCCGCGCATCTGGTCCTCCAGCTCCGGCATCACCCGACAATGGCGCACGTCGCCCTTCTCGTAGAGCATTGAAATCTGCCCGGCCCTGCGCTCCTTCGACTTGGAGGCGTAGACGCCCTTCACCGGCGCCGATTTGTCCACCATCGCGATGATCTCGCCCACCATCTCACCGCCTTGGTTACGCTCGGCGACGATCAAGTCGGCGTTGTGGGCGCGGAAGGCCTCGACCGCCCGCTCCGCCCACTGGCGGGGCGTAAGGCCGCCCGCTGACCAGTCGGCCAGGACATAGGCCTTGCCGTCCAGCCCCCGGCCCGCCGCGACGATCCCGCATTCGTCGGCATTCGCGCCGGAGGTCGCAGGCGGGTCCACCGCCACCACGATCAGCTCCATGGCGGGCGGCGTCGCGACCCGGTTCGCGTCGATCACCGCGCGGGTCCAGAGCGCGCCGGGCTGATCCGCCAGAAGCTCGCCCATCACCTCCGTGCGCCAGGCGGAGGTGTCGCGGAAGTTCTCTTCGACCTCGCGCAGGAAACTCTCCGGCAGGTTCGCTTCGTTCGCGAAAGTGGAGGCGGTGGTGATGGCCACCGACTCCCGCGCCGCCAGCTTCTGCAGGATCGGCTTCGCGTTCGGCGTCGTGGTCACGATCTGCCGCGGACGCGCCCCGAGACGAAGCGCCATCTGGAGCATGTCCCAGGTCTCCTCCGCCTTCTCCCACTTCGCCAGCTCATCTGACCAGGCGCAGTCGAACTGCGGCCCGCGCAACTTGTCCGGGCTCGCCCCGGAGTAACAGACGGCCTCCGCTCCGTTGGGCCAACGCAAGGTCCGCTGCGACGCGATCCATTCCGGCCGCCGATCGGCAGGGGAGCAGGCGAGGATGCCGCTCTCGCCCATCACCATAATCTCGCGCGCTTCATCCAGCGTGCCCGCGACGAGAGCGACGCGCCTCGCCCGCCCCTCGTCTTCGGGCCCGTTCCCTTCAACCTGCGCCCTCACCCATTCGGCGCCGCAGCGCGTTTTGCCCGCGCCCCTGCCCCCGATAATCATCCAGGTGGTCCAGTCGCCTTCAGGCTCGATCTGGTGATCCGGGATCGCCCAAAGCTCGAAAAGATACGGCATCGCCGCGATGGCGTTGTCCGAAAGCCCGTCGATCAGCTCACGCCGTCGCGGCTCCGGCAGGTTCAATATCGAGGCGGCGATAGATTTCCCGCTTTGCGGCTTCAACATCAATCGCCCTCAATTCGCCCTTACGCGCGGCCTCCCGCATCATCTGGGCTTCAATTTCGACAACAGCCTGCAGCGCCTTGCGGTGGGCGCGGATCGTCTCCGCCCGCGCCTTGGCGTCGTCTTCGTTCCCCGCTTTCAAACGGTCGATGCCGGCTCTCAACTCTTCGCTCAGCAATTCATGGAGCGCTTTGGCGCGCTCCAGGATCCCCGCTGAGATCGCTTCGTCCGTAAGGCTGATTTCCGACATGCGGCCTCCGCAAATGGATGGCCTTAGACGCGAAAGGCCAGCGCGTTTCCGCACTGGCCTCGCCCGCTTTTGGCAGCGTTGAACAGTTACTACTCTAGAGCGTTCGCAATGTCAACCAATAAACCCACGGTTGCACCGCGCGCAGCCCTACTGGTTCTGCCGCGACCGCTCGATTTGCCGCCATGCGGCGACGTTGCGGTTGTGCTCGGCGAGCGTTCTGGCGAAGGCGTGCCCGCCCGTGCCGTCCGCCACGAAATAGAGGTATTCCGTCTCTTCGGGGCGCACGGCGGCGAAGATCGCGTCCCGGCCGGGATTGGCGATCGGCGTCGGCGGCAGGCGGTCGATCACATAGGTGTTGTATTTCGTCGGCCGCGAGATATCGGACCGGAGGATCGGCCGATCCAGCGGTCCCTGTCCGTTGGTGATCCCGTAAATGATCGTCGGATCGGATTGCAGCCGCATTCCCCGGTTCAACCTATTTACGAACACACCGCCGACGACGGCCCGCTCTGCGCCCACACCGGTCTCTTTCTCGATGATGGAGGCGAGGATCACCGCTTCCGCCGGCGAGTTCAAAGGCGTCTCCGGATCCCGCGCTTCCCACGCCTCCTGCACGATCCGCTCCTGCGCCGCCTCCATCCGCGCAATCATCGCCGCGCGGCTCGACCCTTTCTGAACGAAATAGGTGTCGGGCGCGAGCGACCCCTCGGGCGGCACGGCGTCGATTTCGCCGGTCAGAAGATCGCTCGCCTTCAAAAGCTCCACGATCTCCCAAGAGGTCAGCCCCTCGGCGACAGTGATCCTGTACTCGATGGACCGGCCGGAGACGACGATCTCAAGCACCTCCTCCATGGAGGATTTCGCCGGTATCTCGTATTCGCCGAACCGGATCGCCCGATCCAAACCCTTGTAGCGGGCGCCGAGCCGGAAAATCGTCCCGTTCTCAATCACGCCCTCCGCCTCCAGCGCTTCGGAGACTTTGACGAGCCCGTCGCCTTCTTCGACCTGGAACCGCGTCGCCGTCTCAAGCGGCCCCTCGGCGGAGAACGTCTGCGCCCCCCACACGACCACCCCCGCCAGCGCAATCAGCCCGACGAAGAGAACGGTGAAGAGATTGGCGGCGAGATGTTTGACCATGCCGCCCGGCTCACACCTTGCGGAACATCAGGGAGGCGTTGGTCCCGCCGAAACCGAAAGAGTTGGACAGCGTCACGTTGATCTCCCGCTCGACCGCCTTCAGCGGCGCGAGGTCCATATCGGTCTCCACCGACGGGTCCTCCAGGTTCAGCGTCGGCGGCGCGATCCCATCGCGCATCGCGAGCACGCAGAAGATCGCCTCGATCGCCCCAGCCGCGCCAAGAAGATGCCCGGTCGCGCTCTTCGTTGAGGACATCGTCGCGCCGACGGCGCCGTCCATCAGCTTGGCCACCGCCCTCAGTTCGATTTCATCGCCGAGCGGGGTCGAGGTGCCGTGGGCGTTCACATAGTCGATCTCGCCCGCCGGCAGTCCTGCCCGCGCCAGCGCCGCCGACATGGACCGGAACCCGCCGTCGCCGTCCGGAGCAGGCGAAGTGATGTGATAGGCGTCGCCCGAAAGACCGTAGCCGATCACCTCGCCGTAAATCTTCGCGCCGCGCGCCTTGGCGTGCTCGTATTCCTCCAAGACGACCACGCCGGAGCCCTCGCCCATAACGAAGCCGTCCCGCCCCTTGTCGTAGGGCCGCGACGCTTTCTCCGGCGTCTCGTTGTATCCGGTGGAGAGCGCCTTGCACGCGCTGAACCCGGCGACGGAGATCTCGCAAACCGGGCTCTCCGCCCCGCCAGCGACCATCACGTCCGCATCGCCCAGCATGATCAGCCGCGCCGCGTCGCCAATGGCGTGGGCCCCGGTCGAACAGGCGGTGACGACCGAATGGTTCGGCCCCTTGAAGCCGTGCCGGATGGAAACCTGACCCGAGCAGAGGTTGATCAGCGCAGACGGGATGAAAAACGGGGAGACGCGCCGCGGCCCCCGCTCCTTCAGCGTGATCGCCGTCTCCGCAATGGTCTCGATCCCGCCAATGCCGGAGCCGATCAGGACCCCCGTGCGCAGCTTCTCCTCTTCGGAGGCGTCGGTCCAACCGGCGTCGGTGATCGCCTGCTCGGCGGCTGCGATGGCGTAGACGATGAAGCGGTCGACCTTGCGCCGCTCCTTCGGCGCCATCCAGTCGTCCGGGTTGAAGTCGCCCTCACCCTCGCCGAGCGGAATCTCGCATGCGATCTGGCAGGCGAGATGCGAGGCGTCGAAGCTCTCGATCTTTCCCGCGCCCGATTGGCCGGCGATCAGCCGCGACCAGGTCTCTTCAACCCCGGAGGCCAACGGCGTCACCATGCCAAGGCCCGTAACCACCACCCGTCTCATGCGCCCATCTCTCGCTCTTCAATTCTCGGCGGGACCATAGACGCGCCGCCGACGAAAAAACAGCGCCCGGAAAGCTCCGGGCGCCGATAAATCTTTTACAGTGCGGGAAAAAAGCCTCAGGAGGCCCCTCAGGACGCGTTGTCCGAGATGAACTTCACCGCGTCGCCGAAGGTCTGGATCGTCTCGGCCGCGTCGTCCGGAATCTCGATGCCGAATTCTTCTTCAAAGGCCATGACCAGCTCGACGGTGTCGAGCGAGTCGGCGCCGAGATCGTCGATGAAGCTGGCCTTCTCGGTGACTTTCTCTTCTTCAACGCCGAGATGCTCGACGACGATCTTCTTCACGCGATCCGCGATGTCGCTCATGGGATGTTTCCTCTACTGGAGGCGTGGGCCTCGATATCTACTGCCGCCCTTCAACCGACGCTTCGGGGTTTCTCCCGTGCAGCCGACCTTGGATGTCCTCTGGGCTGTCGGCGCTGAAACGCCCTCGCCCGATGCGCGCGCCTCTTAGCACACGCGCCCGAGAACGCAAATGTCGAAAGCAGAGCGCGCGGTGGCCGCGCTCAACCGATGGTGCGCGTTTCCTCTTCGGAGGAGACCGTGATGCCCTACGCCCCTCCCCCCGCCGCCGGGTCGAGACCGACGATCTCGATGTCGTCGAGAGTGAGCGGGCCGTCGGCGAAGATTCTGAAGCTGGCCGTCAAGTCCAGCGCAATCGCGGTCGCAGCTGCTTCAAACGTCAGGTTGTAGGGATCGTCAGCCTCTACCGGTGCGATGAGAGCCGGATCAATCACTCGATCGAGCGTATCGCCGCTCCTGAAAATCTCTACGCGCAGCGTATCCTGCCCGACGTCAAAGTCAGTGATCTGACCCACGACGCCAACAAGAATTGAGGGAGGGTATGAGCCGGGGTCGGAGGGACGCTCCTCGATCGTAAGGCTCAGATTGACGACATCCGCTCCCTCCCCTGTCGTCGCATCAATCGTCGTAGCCGTGCCGAGACCGCTGAATAAGGTGAAACCCGCCCTGGCGGTGATATTGAGAACGTCGTCGCCGTTTCCTGCGTCAACACTGGTGCCGGATTGCGATACGGTCCCAGTGATCGTGATCACGTCGTCCCCGGGTCCGCCACTGGCGGAGACGCCGGCTCCAACCTCAATCGTATCGTTCCCGCTTCCTCCTTCTACGGAGTTAAAGTCGCCTTCGCCGAAGCGGATGAAGTCATCGCCTTCGCCTCCAGAGACGTCGACGTCGAAACTGCGCTCGCGCGAAAGGTCGAAGTAGTCGTCACCGCCCTCCAGATTCACCTTAACAGACGCGCCTCCCGTAGAGATGATTGTGTCGTCGCCGCTGCCTGCGTTGATTGTCGCCATCTGAAAATCGTTAAACCGGGCGACATCATCTCCACCAAGAAGATCAAGCGAAAAGCCACGCGGCGGGCCGTCCGCCTCACCTATATCGCCTGTGGCGATGATCGTATCGTCGCCCTCCGTGCCCGTGACATCCGGACCATCGGCGAACGAAAGCAATTCGCCCGCCTCGCTTTCCTCCCCCTCATCCACATCGCTTTCGGCGACGTCATCGGCACCGTCGCTGAAAACCGCCAGTCCGCCGATGGAGAGCGCGAACGCTCCCGCCACGATCAAGAAAACAAGATCCATCAATGCCGCCCCTCAAAAAAAACATCACGCGCAATCGGCTAGCGCGCTGGCCCATGCTTCTCAGCATGACGCCGGGAAGCATGTGACTTCAATGGTTTTCGCGGACGACGGGCGCGCGCGAGCCCCTTCAGATCATCGCCATGCCGCCATTCACATGCAGCGTCTGGCCGGTGACGTAGGCGGCCTCCTCGGAGGCTAGGTAGAGCGTCGCCGCGGCGATCTCGTTCGCCGCGCCCATGCGCCCGGCGGGGATCACCGCGTTGATCTTCGCCTTCTGCTCATCGCTCAGCGCCTCCGTCATCGCGGTGGCGATGAAGCCCGGCGCGACGCAGTTGGCCGTGACCCCCCGGCTCGCCACTTCCTGCGCGAGGCTCTTGGTCATGCCGATCATGCCCGCCTTAGAGGCGGCGTAGTTCCCCTGCCCCGGATTGCCCGTCACGCCGACCACCGAAGTCACCCCGATGATCCGCCCCCAGCGCGCCTTCATCATGCCCCGCAGGCACGCTTTCGACAGGCGGAAGGACGCGGTCAGGTTCACCCCGATCACCTGATCCCATTCCTCCTGGCTCATCCGCATGAAGAGGTTGTCGCGCGTCAGCCCGGCGTTGTTCACCAGAATATCGACCGACCCCATCACCTCCGCCGCCGTCTTCGGCAGCGCATCGACCGCTTCGCCGTCGGAGAGGTTGCAGGGCGTCACATGCGCCCGCTCGCCCAGTTCATCCGCCAGCGCCTTCAACGGCTCTTCGCGCGTGCCGGAGAGCGCGACAGTCGCGCCCGCGCCGTGGAGCGCCCTGGCGATCTCCCCGCCGATGCCGCCCGAAGCGCCGGTGACCAGCGCGCATTTTCCCGTCAGATCGAACATCTGTCTTTACCCTTTTATCGCATCCACGGCTTTCGCCACGTCGCCTGCGCCGTTCACCGCGACGCAAGTGAGGTCCCGGTTGATCCGCCGCGCCATGCCGGACAGCGCCTTTCCGGCGCCGATCTCCGCCAGCCCGGTGACGCCCTGTCCGGCCATCCACGAGACGCTCTCCCGCCAGCGGACTGACCCGGTCACCTGCTTCACCAGAAGATCGCGAATCTGGCCGGGATCGAAGGCGCCTTCCGCCAACACGTTGGCGACCACGGGCGCGGCGGGAACCTTGATCTCCACCTCGGCCAACGCCTCCGCCATCCGGTCAGCCGCGGGCTGCATCAGCGCGCAGTGGAACGGAGCGGAAACCGGGAGCATCACGGCGCGCTTGGCGCCTTTGTCCTTGGCGAGCTCCACCGCCCGTTCAACGGCGGCCTTATGGCCGGAGACGACAACCTGCCCCGGATCGTTGTCATTCGCCGCCTGACACACATCGCCCTGAGCGGCCTCTTCGGCGACCGCCGTCGCCGTCTCGAAATCAAGCCCAAGGAGCGCCGCCATCGCGCCGACGCCCACCGGCGTCGCCGACTGCATCGCCTCTCCGCGAACCCGCAGCAGCTTCGCCGCATCCCCAACCGTGAACGCGCCAGCCGCCGTCAGAGCCGAGTACTCGCCCAGCGAATGCCCCGCGACGAACGCCGCTTGCGCGGCGGAGACGCCCTCCGCCTCCAGCGCCCGCATCGCCGCCATGGACGTCGCCATCAGGGCGGGCTGGGCGTTAGCGGTGAGGGTCAGCGTCTCGATGGGCCCCTCCCAGATCAGCTCGGAGAGCTTCTCGCCGAGCGCGTCGTCGACTTCGGCGAAGACCGCGGCGGCGGCGGGATAGGCCTCTGCCAGATCCTTGCCCATCCCGACCGCCTGCGCGCCCTGCCCGGGGAATACGAAAGCCCAACTCATCGCCGCCTCGCTTCTTGCTTTTGACCGCGCCTCAATCCCTATAGGCGTCTGGCGAGTCAAGAAATCTCGTCTTTCGTCCCAGTCGCGGCGACTGTCGCGAGCGGTGGCGTCGCGCTTCCTGTTCCCCTAGACGGTGACGGGGTCTGTGACGGAAGACGATCAAAAATGAACGAAACGCTTCTCTTCGCATTTGTGACGACGACGCTGTTCTTCGTCGCTACGCCTGGCCCGTCAGTCGCGTTCGCAACGGCTCAGGCGCTGCGACACGGGCGGCGCGCAGCGGTCGTCGCCGTCGCTGGGGACGCGCTCGGCACCGTCGTTCATATCGCCGTCGCCGCGAGCTCGCTCGCCTTTCTCATCGCCTTGTCGGACGTGATACTGCCGCCTCTCCAGATCGCTGGCGGCCTCTTTATTCTTTACATGGCGCACCAGTCTTTCGCCTCGCGGAAGACCGCGAGCGGCGCGATCGCCGGAGCGTCCGACCGCGCCAGCTTCTGGGCCGGGTTCTTCGCCTGCGTCTCGAACCCGAAAGCCATCGTCTTCTTCGTCGCGCTCTTTCCGGCGTTCATCTCTCCGGAACATGACATCCTGCTCCAGACGATCGTCTACGGCGTGATCTTTCTCGTTCTCGACGCCGCTTCGATCCTCGCCTACGCACTTCTGACGATGCGGGCGCTAGAGAGAACGACGTCGCGGTGGCTGAACGCGAGTACGCTCAGCGGCCTCGGCCTCGCAGGTGTCGGCGTAGCGATGATCGTCAAAGGCTTTCGCGCGGCGCCGATCGACTGATCGCCGCCATTCACGCGCCGCCCTTGCGCCCTCGCCCGCCCGCGCGTATACGGCGCTTCTCTCGAACGTTAGGTCGCGACGCCTCTCGTATGCGGGATCGAGAGGTCCATACCCCGCATTTTGAAGCGCGCTTGAAAATAAAGAGGTGACGGATGGCTCTCTACGAGCACGTCTTCATCGCGCGTCAGGACATCTCCAACGCGCAGGCCGAAGGACTGGTCGAACATTTCACCCAGGTGCTGAAGGACAACGGCGGCGACGTCGTCGGTCACGAGTATTGGGGTCTTCGCTCTATGGCCTACAAGATCAACAAGAACCGCAAGGGGCACTACGCCTTCCTGAAGTCCGACGCTCCGTCGGCCGCCGTCGACGAGATGGAGCGCCTGATGCGCCTTCATGACGACGTGATGCGCGTCATGACCATCAAGGTCGACGAGCATGAGGAAGGCGACAGCGCGATCGTGCGCGCCAAGAACTCGCGCGACGAGCGCCGCGGCCCCCGCGGCCCCCGGCGTGATTGAACTGCGCGATTGATAGGAGACGATACACATGGCTCGCAAACCCTTCTTTCGCCGCCGGAAATCCTGCCCGTTCTCGACGGACGACTCGCCGAAGATCGACTACAAGGACGTGAAGCTCCTGCAGCGGTACATCTCCGAGCGCGGCAAGATCGTCCCCTCCCGCATCACCGCCGTTTCGGCCAAGAAGCAGCGTGAACTCGCCCGCGCCATCAAGCGCGCGCGCTTCCTCGCCCTTCTGCCCTACGCGATCAAGTAAGGAGCTGATCTGATGGATGTGGTTCTCCTGGAACGCGTCGAGAAGCTCGGCCAGATGGGCGACGTCGTCGCCGTCAAGGACGGCTTCGCGCGCAACTTCCTTCTGCCGAAGGGCAAGGCCCTCCGCGCGACCAAAGGCAACATGGAGCGGTTCGAGAACGAGCGCGCCCAGCTTGAGGCGCGCAACCTCGAAGCAAAGAAAGAGGCCGAGGCGGTCGCCGAGAAAATGGACGGCGAGACCTTCATCGCCATCCGTCAGGCCTCCGACAGCGGTTCGCTCTACGGCTCAGTCAACTCCCGCGACATCGCGGAGCTGGCGACCGAGGGCGGCTTCTCAGTCGCGCGCAACCAGATCGTTCTGGATGTGCCGGTGAAGGAGCTCGGCCTCCACGACGTCCGCGTCGTGCTTCACCCGGAGGTCGATGCGACGATCACCATCAACGTCGCCCGCTCGAATGACGAAGCCGAGCTGCAGGCTCAGGGCAAGTCCATTCAGGAGCTGCGCGCCGAGGAGGAGGCCGCCGAGGCCTTCGACGTGGCTCAGCTCTTCGAAGACGACGAGCAGGCCGAGGAAGCCGTCGAAGGCGCCATCGAAGAGGGCATCATCGAAGACGCCCCGGCGTCGGACGACGAACAGCCCCGCTGATCGACGTCGCACTCAAATTGAAAGGGCCGTCCCGGTGGGGCGGCCCTTTTTCGTTCCAGGAGCGAATTGTTTGATCTCGCTCAAAGCCTGAGCGCGAACCTTAACAGATGGTTAATCCGTTGTTCTACAAAGGGGCTAACCAATGAAATACTTACTTATCGCCGCAATCGCGTTCGGCGCCGCAGTACTCACCACGCCCAGCTACGTATCGAGCGCTCCAGCGATCACGCAGATTAACGAGCTGTCTCACGGCGGCGGTTGCCGCAAATCATCGCCGCCCGGCAGGTGTTGTCACATGAAGCGGGCGACGGGTGTCGTGCACTGCCACTAAACGCGACTGCTGCTATATAAACATGCGAAAGCCGTCGACTGGATCTGCTGCTATCGCTCTTTTCCACGCATTTCGGATTGAGGGTTTCGCCTCGCTCGCGCGAATTGCCCCCAAAATCATGCGCTCGCCACTGGAAAATCCAATCGGTCCGCTATCTAACGCCCTCCAAACGAGGGAGGGCCAGACATGCCGACGATCACTGAACTGCTCGCATCGCACCCTGACGACGCGGTCGCCATCGGCGCGCCGGATCGCGACTGGCTCACCTATGGCGGCCTCCGGGCGCAGGCGGCGCGCACAGCCGCCGATCTCGCCGCCGCGGGCGTGACGGCGGGAGACCGGGTGGCGATCGTGCTGGCGAACGGGCCGGACATGGCGTCCGCTTTCGTCTCGGTGGCGCAGGCGGCGACCACCGCCCCCCTGAACCCGGCTTACCGGCAGGAGGAGTTCGAGTTCTATCTCGAAGACCTCAAGGCCAAGGCGATCATCCTCGCCGACGGCTATGACGGCCCCGCTCTGCCCGCCGCCGAGAAATTCGGCCTGACGATCCTGCGCCTCAAGCCCGAAGCCGCCGCTGGCGCGTTCTCCCTCACTGCTGACGGCGCCGTGACGGCGACGGAGGCGAAGGCGCCCGGCGAGGACGATATCGCCCTAATCCTCCACACCTCCGGCACGACGTCCCGGCCGAAGATCGTGCCGCTTCTCCAGTCCAACGTCGCGGCCTCCGCCGGGAACATCGCCGCGAGCCTCGCGTTGACGGCGGAAGACCGCTGTATGAACGTCATGCCGCTCTTCCACATTCACGGGCTGGTCGCCGCCGTCTCCGCCACGCTGGCCTCCGGCGGCTCGATCTGGTGCGCGCCGGGGTTCGACGCGATCCGCTTCTACGGCTGGCTGAAGGACGCCGACCCGACCTGGTACACCGCCGTCCCGACCATGCACCAAACCCTCCTCGCCCGCGCCGAACGGAACCGGGAGGTGATCGACGCCGCGCGCCTGCGGTTTCTCCGCTCCTCCTCCGCCTCGCTGCCGCCGCAGGTGATGACCGCGCTGATGGAGACCTTCGGCTGCCCGCTGATCGAAGCCTACGGCATGACCGAGGCCGCCCATCAGATGTGCGCCAATCCGCTGGGCGCGGGCGCGCAGAAACCCGGCCTCGTCGGCGTCCCCGCCGGGCCCGAAGTGCGTATCGCGCACGAGGTGGAGAACCGCCTGATCGACGGCGATCAGATCGGCGAGGTTTCGATCTCCGGCCCGAACGTGACGCCCGGTTACGAGGGCAATCCGGAAGCCAATGAGAAGAACTTCTTCATGGCCGACGGCAAGCGCTGGTTCCGCACCGGCGATCAGGGGTCGTTCGACGCCGACGGCTACCTGCAACTGACCGGGCGCCTGAAGGAGATCATCAACCGAGGCGGCGAGAAGGTCTCCCCGCTTGAGGTCGACGCCGTCCTGATGGATCACCCGGCGATCACCCAATGCGTCACCTTCGCCCTGCCCCACCCGAAGCTCGGCGAAGACGTCGCCGCCGCCGTGGTGCTGGCCGACGGCGCGGAAGCGACGGAGGCGGATATCCGCAACTTCACCAAGGAGCGCCTCGCCGATTTCAAATGCCCCCGGAAGGTCGTCATCCTCGACGAGATCCCGAAGGGCGCGACGGGCAAGATGCAACGCATCGGCCTCGCCGAGAAACTCGGTCTGTCGGAAAGCGCCTGACATGAAGATCTGCATTTTCGGCGCCGGCGCCATCGGCGGCTACATGGGCGCGAAACTGGCGGAGGCCGGGGCGGATGTGAGCCTCGTCGCCCGCGGCCCGCACCTCACGGCGATGCAGGCGAAGGGCCTGACGCTGATCGAGGAAAGCGGAACTTCGACCCACAAGGTCACAGCCTCCGACAAGGCCGCCGATCTCGGGCCGCAGGATTACGTGATCGTCACGCTCAAAGCGCACTCCGTGCCGCCGGTGGTGGAGAAGATGCGGCCCTTGATCGGCCGCGACACCACCATCGTATCCGGCGTCAACGGCGTGCCGTGGTGGTATTTCCACAAGCATGGCGGCGACCTTGAAGGAACCCGCCTCGCCTCCGTCGATCCGGGAGACGCGCAGTGGAACGGCTTCGGCCCGGACCGCGTCCTCGGCTGCGTCGTCTATCCCGCCGCCGAGGTGAGTGAACCGGGCGTCGTCAAACATATCGAAGGCAACCGCTTCTCCCTCGGCGAGCCGGACGGGTCCAAATCCGACCGCGCCGTAGCGCTCTCCAAGGCGCTGATGGCGGCCGGGCTGAAGGCGCCGGTGCGTCCGCGCCTTCGGGACGAGATCTGGGTGAAGCTCTGGGGCAACCTCTCCTTCAACCCGATCTCCGCCCTGACCCACGCCACGCTCGACGTTCTCTGCACCTCTGACGACACCCGCCCCATCGCCCGCGCGATGATGGTGGAGGCGCAGGAGATCGCGGAAAAGCTCGGCGTCAAATTCCCCATCGATGTCGACCGCCGCATCGACGGCGGCGCGGCGGTTGGCGCGCACCGGACCTCAATGTTGCAGGATCTGGACGCCGGCCGTCCGATGGAGATCGACGCTCTCGTAGCCTCCGTGCAGGAGCTCGGCCGCCTGACGGAGACGCCGACGCCTACCGTCGACACGGTGCTCGGCCTCGTGCGGCTGAGAGCGCGAAGCGCAGGGCTCTACTAAGCCAAGCGCGCACAGCGCCCCGCTCGCCCCCATTTGCGCAAAGGCGCGAACTTGCTCAGCGCAACTCGGTCCCCTCCTCAGCGCTAAGCCATTCAATATAAAACCGCCGGAGCGGTGGGGAGCGCTCCGGCGGTCATTCGCCGCGTCGAGAGGGGGGAAATGCGACGAATGTCGGGGCTGCGTCTTACGGCAGCAGAACTTTGTCGATGACGTGGATGACGCCGTTGGAGGCTTCCACATCGGCGGCGATCACGTTGGCGTCGTTCACCGCGACGCCGGAAGTCGCGTCGATGTCCAGATTACCGCCCTGAACCGTCGGCGCGCCGAGTTTCTTGCCCGCGATGTCGCCGCTCATCACTTTGCCCGGGACCACGTGGTAGGTGAGGATCGCCACGAGCTGATCCTTGTTCTCCGGCTTCAACAGCGTCTCGACCGTGCCCTCGGGCAGAGCGGCGAACGCTTCGTCGGTCGGCGCGAAAACCGTGAACGGCCCCGGCGATTTCAGCGTCTCCACTAGATCGGCGGCCTGAACGGCGGCGACCAGCGTGTTGAAGGAGCCCGCGCCAACCGCGGTGTCGACGATATCGGCCTTCGCAGCGACCGCAGCGGGCTCGTTGGAGGAAGTCGAGGCCGTGCTGGCGCAACCGGCGAGAAGTCCGGCGGCGACGGCGATGGAGGCGGCCATGGAGGTGGGGGCGGCGAGCAGTGATTTCAGCATTTCGTTGTCTCCGTTGTTTGTGTGCATTATTCACACGATTGGAGATGGCGCTGCGACGAGATGGGTCAATGAATTCCGTGGACTTTTTTTACACGAGCAGTAGCTTGCCCCTCATGTCGGCAACGGGGCCTCAGGATAACGCGCTGTTCACGAAGGCTCTCAAAGGCCTTCTGCGACCGCTCGCGCGCGCGCTCATCGCCAAGGGGATGACGGCCCCGGCGTTCTATCAACTCGTCAAACAGCTCTTCGTCGAAGTCGCCGAAAGCGAGTTCGCGCTCGACGGCAAGCGCCCAACCGACAGCCGCATCTCCCTGCTCACCGGGGTCCATCGGCGCGACGTGAAGACGTTTCGCGATCCTGATCTCGCCGAAGAACGCGCCGCGCGCCGGAAGGTCACCACCATCGCAACCGTACTCGGCCGCTGGGCTGCGCGCGGCGAGGGCGGGCCGCCGCCAGCTCTCCAGCGCGACGGAAAGGACGGCTTCGAGGACCTTGTGGCTGAGATCAGCCGCGACATCCGCCCCCGCACCGTTCTGGACGAAATGATCGCCCAAGGGCTGGTGGAGGAGCGCGAGGACGGCGCGCTGGCCCTCGCCGCCGACGCCTTCATTGGCCCCGGCGACAGCGAGCAGCGCGTCTACTTCTTCGCTGAGAACGTCGGCGACCACCTCGCCGCCGCCGTCGACAACCTGCTGGCCGATCAGCCGCGTTTTATGGAGCGGGCGGTCTTCTACAACCGGCTCTCCGACGCCTCCATCGACGAAGTGGAGGCGCTCGCCCGCAAACTAAGCGGCGCGGCGCTGACGGATGTGAACGCGACAGCGCAGAAACGGCAGGCGGAGGATGTGGCGCGTGGCTTGGGCGACGGCCGCTTCCGCTTCGGCGTGTTCTTCTATCGCGAGGACGGACCCGCATCAGACGCGCCCGCAAGAAACTCGCCCGCAATAAACTCGCCCGCATCCAACTCGAAGGACGCCGACGAATGACCCCCCTTTCCCGCCGCGAACTCCTGCTCGGCGCAAGCGCCTTCGCCATCGGCGGATGCGCCGCCGATGACCGTTTCGCGGCCGTCGACGCGGACGAGCCGCGCGGCGGCATCGGCGGCACGGGCATCGTCGGCGTGGTCACCGATTTCGGCAGCCTGATCGTCAACGGCAAGCGGGTCAAGCTAGACTGGCGGACCCAGATCAGAGATGCATTCGGCTCTCTCTCCGAGGGTGATCTCGCCATCGGCCAGGGCCTCACCATCGAGGCGGCGACGGAGGACGGCCGCCTCGTCGCGCGCCGCGTCGTCGTCTCAGACCCGCTAATCGGCGAAGTGACGTCGGTCGATGAGGCGGCGCGCGCTGTCACAGTCAACGGCGTACGCGCGGTGCTGGAGCCGGGCGCAGGCGCCCTGCCCGCGCGCGGCGACCGGGTGAAAGTCTCGGGTCTCTGGCGCGGCGACATCGTATCCGCCTCGCGCATCGCTCCGACGGGAAGCGGCGACGCCGTCGTAAGCGGCGTGGCCCGGCGGGATGCGGAGAACAGGGTCCGCATCGGCGATGCGCTGATCCGCCCCTCGATCCTGACTTTCACGCCTCCGGTTGGCGCCTTCGTCACCGCGCGCGGACGTATGGAGAACGGCGCCTTCGCCGCGCGCGAGGTCGTCGTGGGCCGGTTCACAGGCGCCGCCGGACCGCTTCAGAACCTTTCCGTAGAAGGCTACCTCGCGCCCCTGCCGGTCGCGCCGTTCTATGAACTGACCGGCCTCGGCCACAGCTTCGACGCCGAAGCGAGGCTCGCCGCGCTGGCCGACGGTCGCGCCCTTTTCGAAGGGCGCTACACCGGCGCTTTCGCGGTGGAGACGGGGCTGCCCCTGCCCGACGCCGCGCCGGAACGCGCAGCGATCCTCGGCGCGGCGCTACGGGGCGAGATCGCGCCGGAGCGGTTGATCTCGACCAGGTGACGCCCGCCGCGCGGAGCGTCCCGCCAAACCGCGAAACGGATTACTTGCGAAATCTCACCGGATACGGGCTTCGTTAACGCGCGCGCCTGATAGAACCCGGAGGTCATGCGCAACCTCTGCTGAGGTCGAGATGATCTTTCCTTTGCGGAAAACCGCCAACCGATGGGCCCTGAGGCGGACCGCCTCCACGCGGTGCGTCGCCTGCAGAAGAACGAAGTTCGCCGCTCGCCCCTTGGCGATCCCGTAATCTTCAAGGCCGAGGATGCGGGCGGAGGTTTCCGTCACGGCTTCAAAGCACCATTCCATATCGTCAATGCTCGCCAGCTGGCCGACATGAAGCCCCATGAACGCGATGTCGAGCATGTCCGCCTTCCCCAGCGAATACCAGGGATCCATCATGCAGTCGGAGCCGAAACCGACGGTCGCGCCCGCGTCGCGCAACTCCCGCACGCGCGTGAGCCCGCGGCGTTTGGGGTAGCTGTCGGAGCGGCCCTGAAGCATGATGTTGATCGTCGGGTTGGGCACCGCGGCGACGCCCGCCTCGACGATGAGCGGGATCAGCTTTGAGACGTAATAGTTGTCCATCGAATGCATCGACGTGAGGTGAGAGCCGGTGACGCGCCCCTGAAGTCCGAGCCGCTGCGCCTCATAGGCCAGCGTTTCAATGTGACGGCTCAGCGGGTCGTCGCTCTCGTCGCAGTGCAGATCGACCATCAGACCGCGCTCAGCCGCAATATCACAGGCGATGCGGACGCTATCCGCGCCGTCCGCCATCGTTCGTTCAAAATGAGGAATGCCGCCGACGACGTCGACGCCCATATCGAGGGCGCGGATCAGGTTCTCATGGGCGGTCGGATCGCGAAGAAACCCGTCCTGCGGAAACGCGACGAGCTGGAGGTCAAGATAGTCGCGAACCTTCTCCCGCACATCGAGCAGCGCCTCCACGCCCTTCAGCTCATCATCGCAGACGTCCACATGGCTGCGAATGGCCCCGATCCCCTTAGCGATGGCCAGCTCGCAGTACTTCAGGGCGCGCTCGACGATCTCCTCCACCGTCTGGATCGGCTTTAACTCGCCCCAGAGGCCGATGCCTTCGAGGAGCGTGCCGGAGACGTTCATACGCGGACGACCGAGAGAGAGGGTCGCGTCCATGTGGAAGTGTGGGTCCACGAAGGGAGGAGAGAGGAGATAGCCCTTCGCGTCGATGACCTCCCCGGCCTCCGCTTCGATCCCCGGCTCGACGGCTGCGATCGCGTCTCCTGCGCAGGCGACATCGACGCCGGTCCGACCATCGGGCAGAGAGGCGTTTTTCACGATGAGATCGAACATGGGCTCTCTCGTCTCTAGGCTTGCGGGCCGGTGTAATAGGGCAGTTTTTCGGTGCGCGGCGTCCAGCCCCCGACTTCCAGCCCGTCGAGATGGTCGGCGATCTCGCGCAGAGGCGCGAACCAGACGTCCTTTTCGGCCAGCGTCGCCTCCAGCCACTTCTCGACCAGTCGCCAGCGAGCGAGGCGTCCAGTCAGGAAGGGATGGACGATCAGCATGAAGAAGCCGCCCGCCTCATACTGCGCCTCGAACTCCTCCCAGAACCCGGCGAGGCCGGCGGACGGGCCGCGGACCGGCATCATATAGCCGATCTCGTCGTAGTGGGCGAAGGGCGGCCAGTCGTCAGTTCCCCAATGCACTGGCATCTCCCAAAGCGCGCCCTCTGGCGTCTCCATCCGGTAGGGGATGTCGTCGGCCATTAGGGAGCTGTCATAGCGGAAACCACCCTCGATCAGCAGGTCGATCACCTGTTGGGTGACGTTGTAGACGGGCGCGCGGTAGCCTTCGGGCGCACCGCCGACAATGCGCTTATGCGCCTCCATCGCCTTCTGGAAAGCGACTACTTGAGCGTCGCCCTTGGTGGCGATCGGATCTTCGTGGATCCAGCCGTGATGGCCGATCTCGTGCCCGCCCGCGAGGATCATCTCCACCGCTTCTGGATATGTCTCCAGACACCAGCCGGGGATGAAGAATGACTGTTTCAGGCCGAGCCGCTTGTAGGTGTCCAGAATGCGCGGGATCGCCACGGTCGGCCCGTAGCGGCCCATTGAGATCGGGTAGAGCCGGTCGTGCCCGTCTTCGGGCCGCGCGATCTGGATCAGGCTGTCGGCGTCCATGTCGAAGGTGATGGCGCAGGCGCATTTGGCGCCGTTCGGCCAGGGGATCGGGTTGCGGATCATGGCGCTTTGCTGAGGATATGGGCGGAGGCCGGGTCCCAGCTCAGGTGCAGGGTTCCGCCCGCGTGGATGTCGAGATCGGCGAGGGCGCGCTCCTGCACCTGCACCTTGAACTCGGACCCGTCGGCGGCTTCGAGGAAGAGCGTCACGATGGAGCCGACGAATTCCTCTGAAATGATGGTCGCGGGGACGGAGCCGTCGCTGACTTCGCGCGAAGCGCTCACGAGATCGGCGGAGATCACCATCGCCGCCGGGCCGTCCGGGGCCGTGACGGGGAAGGCGCCGAGCGCGGTTTCGATCTTTCCGCCCTTCACCGTCCCGGAGACGATGTTGTTCCGCCCCACGAACTCCGCCACGAAGCGGGAGGCCGGGGCGCGGTAGATCTCCCGCGCGGAGCCGACCTGCTCGATCACCCCGTCCGACATGATCACAACCCTGTCCGCCATGGCGAAGGCTTCGGATTGCGAATGGGTGACGTAGACGAAGGTGATGCCCAGCTCCTTCTGAAGCCGCGTCAGCACGCCCTGCATCCGGATCACCAGATGCGCGTCGAGAGCGGAGAGCGGCTCATCTAGAAGCAGGATCGCCGGCTCCGTCACCAGCGAGCGGGCGAGCGCGACGCGCTGTCGCTGGCCGCCCGAAAGCTGGTCCACCATGCGGCCCGCGAACTGCGCGATCTCCATCCGCTCCAGCCAGTCCATCGCCCGGCGCTTGCGATCCGCCGCCTCGACGCCGCGCATCTTGAGGCCGAACTCGACGTTCTCGCGCACGTTGAGAAAGGGGAAGAGCGCGAGGGACTGCCAGACCATCGGCGTGTCCCGCTCATGGGCCGGCACGTCGTTCATCAGTTTGCCGCCGATGCGGATCTCGCCGCCCGTCGGCGCCTCAAGCCCGGCGAGCATCCGAAGCGTCGTCGTCTTGCCGCAGCCCGACGGCCCCATGATCGCGACGAACTCGCCTTTGGCGATGTCGAGATCGGCGCCCTTCACGGCGGTGAAGTCGCCATAGCGTTTCGCAACGCCCCGGAGCGTGACGAGCGGTTCGGTCATGTGGTCTTTCCTACGCGGGCGATGAAGACGATCTGGGCGAGGATCACCAGCGTCATCGAGGTGGCGAAAACGAAGGTGCCGATGGCGTTCACCTGCGGGTCGATATTGCCCTGCACGATCTCCAGAATGACGACCGGCACCGTCTTGTTGAGGCCGGAGACGAACCATGCGACCGCGAACTCATCGAAGCTGACGGCGGCGGTGAGGCAGGCCGCCGAGAGGATCGCCGGGCGGCAGAATGGGATGATCACCTCCCGCACCGTCCGCCATTCGGAGGCGCCGAGGTTCCACGCCGCCGCCTCCAGCGCCGGGTCCATCTGGTTCAGCCGCAGGCGGATGATCGCCATCGCGAAAGGCGCCGTCAGCACGGTGTGGGCGATGACGATGGCGTAGAGCTGGCCGGAGATGCCGATCTTCGAAAACCACGCCAGCATCGCCAGCGCCATGATGATCAGCGGGATCGTCGGGGGGAGGAGGACGAGCGCCAGATACGGCCCCTTGAAGCGGAAGTTGAAGCGGTAGTCCGAATAGGCGGTGCAGAAGCCAAGGAACGTCGCTAGCACCGAGGTCGAGAGCGAGACGATGATCGAATTCCGCGCCGCCTCCCACACATCCGGGTCAGCGAGGATCGTCTCATACCAGTGCGTCGTGAAGGAGCCGAGCGGGATGGTCGGGAACCGGTCCGAATTGAAGGAGACGATCACCGAGAAGACGATGGGCGAGAAGATGAAGACGAAAACCAGCGCGAGCCAGCCGTAGAGGCCCCATTTGAGCAAGCGGTCGCTCATGCCCCCTTCCTCTTGCGGTAGGCGAGCCAGATCGCGGTGAAGGCGATGACGAAAAGGGTGAGCATCATCATCACCGCCACCACGGCGGCGCGGGGCCATTGCTGGCCGGATTTCGTCGTGTCGATGATGAGGATCGGCAGCGTCGGAGGCTTCGATCCGCCGAGATAATAGGGCGCAACGAAGTCGCCAAAGCTCAGAATGAAACAGAAGAGCGCGGCGACGATCAGGCCGGTTTTGGCGGCGGGAATGATGACCGCCCAGATCGTGCGAGCGGGGCCGCAGCCGAGGTTATGGGCGGCCTGAATGAGATTCCTGTCCACGCTCGCCAAGGCCAGCGTTTGCAGGATCAGGACGAGGGGGAGCGTCAGCGTCAGATACCCGACGACCGTGCCGAAGGGCGTGTTCAGCATCGTGTAGGGGCCGAGGCCGATCCATCCGATCATCGCGTTCAGAACCCCGGATTCCGCAAGGATCACGTACCAGCTGAACGTCCGCACGAGGTAGGAGGTGAAGAAGGGGATGATAAGAAGGAAGATCGCCCAGCGGCGCGCCGTCTCCGACGCGCGGAACGCCAGCGCGAAAGCCGCCGGGAAGGCGATTATGGAAGCAGTGATCGTGGCGACGGAGGCGAGGCCGAGGGTGCGCCAGTAGGCGTCCCAGACGAAGCCGCGCGTCAGCATCCGCTCCCAGTTGGCGAACTCGAACGCCTCCGTCATGCGGTAGTTCTTCACGAGGAAGAACGACATCGCGATCATGAAGATCAACGGGCCGATGAAGAACAGAAGCTGCCAGAAGATGATCGGCAGGCGGAAGGTGAGGGCGAAGCGGGTCACGTCGCCACCTCAAACGCAACCGCCCCGGCCTTGAGCCGGGGCCGCCCCGCGAGCGAGAGGTCCCGGGTTAAGCCCGGGAAGGTTGCACATTGTAGGTAGTCCAACGCCGAAATCAGGCGTTCTTGTACTCGGACCAGAAGTCGTTCCAGTCCTCCAGCGTCTGGTTTACGGGGATGTTGCGGTAGTGGATCCGCCCCTCGTCGATCAGCGCGATCGGGTTCATCGGGTTGCCGACCGTCTGGTTCGTCCGCGCGGCCTCCGCCGGGTCCGCTTCATTCAGCGCGGCGAGGCCGGCCTTGGTGATGACGTTGCCCGGATAGGCCGCCATCTGCGCCGACTTCACCTGACCTTCGGGGGAGAGCATGTACTGCATGAAGCTCTTCACGATGTCGGCTTTCTCGGAGCCCTTGCCGATGCAGTAGCTCTCCGTCCACTGGATGCCGCCCTCTTTCGGTATGACGGAGGCGACGGGCGCGCCGTCTTTCTCCAGCACGCCGGTGATCCAGTCGCCGATGCCGACCATCGCCAGCATCTCGCCGTTCTTGAGTGAGTTGAACGTCCCGCCGTAATCGAAATAGCCGCCGACCTGCGGGCGGAGCGACATGGTCGTCTCCTGCACCTTGTCCCATCCGGCGTCGTCGAGCTCCCAAAGGCCCGCGCCATTGCCGTTATAGAGGCTCATCTGGCCAAGCGTCGGCAGGTGCCAGTCGAAATGGCCGACCTTGCCGGCGACCTCGGGTTTCCAGAAACAGGAATAGCTCGCCGCTTCCTCCGCCGAAATGGCGGTGGTGTTGTAGCTGACGCCGAGATGGCCGAAGCGGACCATCATCGAATAGAGCGTATCGCCGTCCCAGTGGCCGGGGAACTTGGTGAAGTCCTCGTGCAGCATGTCGTCGAACGGGAAGTCGGAGGCGTCCAGCGGGTCGATGTATCCGGCGGCGTTCAACTGCTGGACGAACTCGCCATCCGACAGGATCACGTCATAGGTGCCCGGAGGCGACTGCGCGATCAGCGCCAGCATGTTGTCGCCGCCCGCGTAGTATTTCGGCACGAACTTGACGTTGTTCGCCTCTTCGAAGGAGCCGACGATGTCCGGCTCGCCATGCCCGTACCAGGCGAGCATGTTGATCTCGGTGGTGGAGGCCCAGGCGCGGCCCACGAAGGGCGCCGAGAGCGCGGTGCCGCCGAGAAGAGTGAGCGCCTGACGGCGTGTCGTGGTGATTTTGGTCATCGTCTTTACCCTCGCGAGTTTCCCTGCATACAGTATCCAAGCCCGGATGCTGCGGTGCGGCAAGAACATTTTCGACCATCCGGTCAGGGGAAGATGCTGGCGTGACGCGCGACGAATTCCACAAGCTGTTCAAAACGCCCGGTCCGGTTGTGCTGCCGGTCATCCACGTGCTGGACGAGACGCAGATCGACCGCAACGTCGAAAAACTTGTTCGCGCGGGCGCGGCGGGTTGTTTCCTGATCAACCATGACTTTGAGAAGGAGGCGTTCCTGCCCCTACTCGCCGCAACCCGAAGGCGATGGCCGGACCTCTGGCTCGGAGCGAATTTTCTCGCAGTAACGGGGCGCGAGGCGTTCCCCGATCTCCACCGGATGGCGGAGGATGTCGGTCAGATCGACGGCTATTGGGCGGATGACGCGCGAATCGACGAGCGGGTCGAGACACAGGCGGAGGCCGCCGAGATCGCCGCCGCGCGTGAGGGCGCGTGGCGCGGGCTCTATTTCGGCGGGACCGCTTTCAAGAAACAGCGCCCGGTCGATCAGGCGGACCATGAGCGCTCGGCCCGGATCGCGGCGGAGTGGATGGACGTGGTGACGACCTCGGGCGTCGCCACCGGGGAAGAAGCCGACGGCGGCAAAATCGCCGCCTTCCGGCGCGGGATCGGCGACCGCCCGCTGGCGCTCGCTTCGGGCGTGACGCCAAACAATGCGGAGACTTACGCAGACGTCGACGCCTTTCTAGTGGCGACGGGGGTGAGCGCGACGGGAGAGTTTCACGATCTGGATCCGGCGCGACTGGACGCGCTGCTCGCGGTGACGCGGGACTTGGGAGCGAGGAGAGGGTGATGGAAAAGGGACCGCGCGACGATCGCTGGTATCTCAGGCTGATGGCGCCGAACACGAAGGGCGGCAAGTTCGCCTGGCTCGATCCGACGTCGATCTACATCAACGGCGAGGCGTTCCACGATCTTCTCGACGATCTCGTCGCCGATCTCGATGGGATCGAGTGCGACGTCGTTGGCGGGCTGGACGCGATGGGCTTCGTCCTCGGCGCCGCGCTGGCTACGCGCCTCGGCGTCGGGTTCCTGCCGATCCGCAAGGCGGGCAAGCTCTGCGTCGATACGGACAGCGCGTCGTTCTCCAATTATTCGGGCCGCACGCAGGATATGGAGATGCGCAAGCCCGCCTTCGCGCCCGGAACTCGCGTCCTCCTCGTCGATCAATGGGTGGAGACCGGCGGCACGATGGAAGGGGCGATCGCGCTCGTCGAACAACAAGGCGGGGAGGTCGCCGGGCTCGTCGCCATCGCGATCGAGGAAACCGAACGGGCGAACGCCCTCTGCGAGCGCTTCCCCGCCGTCGCCGCCGTCACGCGCGGCTCGCGCTGGCAGACGGAGGTGAACGCGCAGACCCTCTCCAGCTTCGCCGACTACAGGCCCGAGATGGCCTTTCCGAAGCACAGGCCGTCATGACCGAGCGGCAAATCCTCCCCCCGCGCCAGGGTCGCGCGGTGCGCCTTTCCGCCGGACAGGCGTTGAAGATGGTCAACATCAGCGGCCATCAGGTGGTCGACACCTGGATTTTCAACGATGCGGATGTCTCCGAGTTTTTCTCCGCCGAGCACTGGCGCGCCACCGTCGGCCACATCATCCCGCGCATTGGGGACGAGCTGATCACCAATCGCCGCCGCGCGATCATGACCTTTGAGGAGGACACCTCCCCCGGCGTTCACGACACGCTCATGGCCGCCTGCGACGCCTATCGCTACGCGCTTCTCGGCTGCATGGAGTATCACGAGAACTGCACCGACAACCTCGCCGCGGCGCTTCGGGCGATCAGCGTTCTCAATCACGAAACGCCGAGCCCGTTGAACATGTGGATGAACATCCCCGTCTCTCCGGAAGGCGGCCTGGCATGGGCTGAGCCCGTCTGCGCGCCGGGCGACCACGTGGTGCTCAGAGCGGCGATCGATTGCATCGTCGTGATGTCCAACTGTCCGCAGGACATCCTGCCGGTGAATGGGGGCAAGCTGGCGGCGACCGAGTACGAGATCCTCGACTGAGCGCCGCCTCGCCGCATTACAAATAGTGGTCACAAGCGGCCCTGCCCCACGCTTCTGGAGCCGCGCGCGCATCGTCCAGATCAAAACCACCGCTCCCAACTAGCGCTTTAGGCGCATCACCAAACAACTGATCCGAACGGCGCTGCGTTTCGCGTCGGGAGTGCGGTTTTCTAGTTTGCTAGCAAGCTAGCAGCATACTGGAAGATCGATGCTAATTCCGCGTATCTGATGGATCGCAGCGGAAGACAGATACGCCGACGGCATCGCGATGACCGATCATGGCGCCCGCAAATAACGATCTCGCGCGGCGGTGTCCTGTGACGCTTTCGCATTTGTGCGCGGAAGCGCCATGGAGTATCCACGCGCCCAAACAAGACAGGGTGCGAAAACCGTGATGAGGCACATTGAAACCATCATCGTCGGCGGCGGACCGGCGGGCGCCACATGCGCGCGGGAGTTGCAGCGGCGCGGGCGCGAGGTCGCCGTGATCGACAAGACGACCTTTCCCCGCCAGAAACTTTGCGCCGGGTGGGTGACCGAAAAAGCGCTTCAGGACCTCGAGCTGACGCCCGAAACCTACCCCCACCCGATGCTGGAGATGGACATCCGCTCCAACGTGCGCGGGCTGCCCTTCACGCTCAGCTGGTTCCCGACGCCGGGACCGAACTTCTCGATCCGCCGCTACGAATTCGACGCCTTTCTGTTGGAGCGGTCGGGCGCCGAAGTGATCGAGCACAGCGTCAAGAGCATCCGCCGCGAAGGCGACCTCTACGTCATCGACGATCAGTTCACCTGCCGCAATCTCGTCGGGGCGGGCGGCACCATGTGCCCCGTCCGACGTCAGGTCTTCGACGAAGAGCGGCGCAAAACGAAGCAGATCGCGACGCTTGAGGTCGAGTTCGAATACCCGAGCCGCCGGGACGACTGTCGCCTCTATTTCTTCCAGCGCGGGCTGATGGGCTACGCCTGGTTCGTGCCCAAGGGCGACGGCTTCGTGAACATCGGGATCGGCGGCAAGAGCAATTATTTCCGCCGCTCGGAGACCAACATCCACGACCACTTCAAGAGCTTCATCGAGGACCTCGTCAAAGAAGGTCGGATCGACGCCGCCACCGCCGAGGGGATCAAGGCCAAGGGCCACCCGTATTTCCTTCTCTCCGACGACGGCGCCGTTAAGCAGGACAATTGCTACCTGATCGGCGACAGCGCGGGTCTCGCCTCCGCCGATCTCGGCGAAGGCATCGGTCCGGCGGTGGAGAGCGGCCAGATGGCTGCGCGGGAGATCATGGGCGAAGGCGTCTACGACAAGGCGCGGGTGACGGCCTACAGCTTCAGCGGCGCGATCAAGTTCGTACTGGAGACGCTGGCGAAGCGCCGCCGCGCCCGGCGCGCCCGCCGCGCGGAAGCGGCGGCGGCGGCCTGACGGCATTGCCTCCCTCTGAAATCGCCGGTATCGGACGGCTCGCCGCAGCAAGGATCGCGCTATGAAACTCCTCCCCATCCTCCTTCGCCAGGTGATCAAGGCCGGGTCGCTGACGCTGAGCGGCCCGGGCGGTTATTCCGAGACCTTCTCCGGCGACATCCCGGGCCCGGACGTGACGATCAAGGTCAACGACGCGACGCTCGACCGCAAACTGATGCTGAACCCGGAGCTGCGCTTCGCCGAAGCTTATATGGACGGCGGCATCGACATCGCGCCGGAGGATCTGAGGGAGGTGCTGCGCCTCTTCAAACTGAACCAGGGCCGCCTGAAGAAGACGAAATCCCAGTCGCCCTTCCGCAGCGCCGCCAAGGTCGTGAAGAAGGTCATCCGCAACAACCCGATCCGCTCCAAGAGCAACGTCGCGGCGCATTACGACATCGGCAACGATCTCTATCGCCTCTTCCTCGACGACGACCTGCAATACACCATGGCCTACTACCCCAACGGCGACGAGACGCTGGAGGAAGCGCAACTCGCCAAGAAGCGCCATGTGGCGGCGAAGCTTATGCTGCGCCCCGGCCAGAAGGTGCTGGAGTTCGGCTGCGGCTGGGGCGGCATGGCGCTCTATCTCGCGCAGGTCGCCGACGTCGAGGTCACCGCCGTCACTCTGGCGGAGGAGCAGGTCAGCCTCGCCCGCGAACGCGCCGCCGCGCTCGGCCTCTCGGACCGTGTGAAGTTCGAGCTGATGGATTACCGCGCGGTGGAGGGGAAGTTCGACCGCGTCTTCTCCGTCGGCATTCTGGAGCATATCGGCGCCTCCAACCTGCCGGTCTATTTCAAATCGATCCGCGACCGGCTGGCGCCGGGCGGCGTCTCGGTCACGCACTCCATCGTGCGAATGAACCCGCCGGGCCTGACGAGCCCTTTCACCGCCAAGTACATCTTCCCCGGCGGCTACATCCCTTCGTTTTCGGAGACGATGGCGGCGGTGGAGCGCAACAAGCTGTGGCTCACTGACTGCGAGGTTTTGCGCAAGCACTACGCCTTCACCCTTCGCGACTGGGCCAACCGCTTCGCCGCGCACCGGGACGAAGCGAAGGCGATGTATGATGAGCGCTTCTGCCGGATGTGGGAGCTTTATCTCCTCGGCGCGGAATCGTCCTTCCTCGACGGGCGCATGGCGAACATGCACCTCCAGATGGGTCTTGAGCGGGACGCCGTGCCGCTATCCCGCGACTACATGGTGGAAGAGACCGACCGCCTGAAAAAGCGCGAGCGGGAGGTCGGCATCGTTCCGGCTGAGTACAAGGCCGCGTAAAACCCGCCGGGCGCCGCACGGACGCGCCTTGATGCTTTGAAAGCGGATCCAGCGCTTCAGCCAACGGGCGCTGCGTTCAATTTGCGCAGCCAGGAAACGCAGCCTGAAAACACCCCATATTTCAATCGCAGATTGATCCAGGGACGCGCCATGCAGCCCAACGGCTGCGCCCCCGCCTGAATTGCTCGCGTAGAACCCGAATCATCAGTCTTGATTTGATGGGAACATTTAGAGAACATATTTCTCGCCATGCAGCTTGATCATCGCCCTCGCCCGACCCTCTCTCTCGCCTCCGATCGTGAGGCGCCGTCGCTGACCCTCGGCCGCGCGCATGAGGCGACCGGACCCGCGGCGCTGGTCTTCGCAGCGCTGGTCGCCGGGCGGCTCAGCGGGCCGGTGCTCTGGGCGCGGCCGGCGCGGGGCGCGGGTGCGCTGAACCCCGAGGGGCTGGCGGCGTTTTTCGATCCCTCGCGTCTCGTCGTCGCCCATGCGGATCGGCCCATCGACGTCCTCTGGACGGCGGAGGAGGCGCTGCGCTCCGGCGCCGCGCCGCTCGTCGTCGCCGAAGCGGCGGAGCCGCCCGCGCTCACCCCGCTCCGGCGTCTCCAACTGGCGGCGGAGGCTGGCGGCGCGGCGGCGAAAGACTTCGCGTCCAACGCGCCGATAGAGACCGAAGGCAGGCGAAACTTAGGAAATTCAGACGGTTACGCCGCAGAGAGCGTTAAGGCGCAAGCGCCAGCGCTTCACCGCGCCCCGCCGCTTTGCCTGATCCTTTCGCCCAGAGCGGGCGCGTCCGGCGCGGTGGAGAGCCGATGGCGCTGCGCCCCCCTCCCCCAATGGGAGGCGACGGGCGCGCCGCGATGGCGTTTCGAGCGGATTTACGCGAAAGCGGCGCCGACGCTCGTCTGGGAGACCGGCGGCGAAGTCAGCCCCCTGGCCGCCTGATCAGACGTTTCTCATAGCGCCAATCCACATCCTCCGACCCGCGCTCGAAGAGCGGCGCGATCCAGAGAAAAGCGAGCATCAGCGCCGCGAGGCACCCGATGACGAAGAAAGACGAAAGCCCCAGAGACGCGCCGATAACCTGATTGAATACGCAGGCGCCGAGTATGCAAAACGCGATCACAGACAAAACTTTTCTCATGCTTCATCTCCGAAGTCCGCATTCCCCATGGGCGGACTAATCATTGAAAACTAACAACCTCTAGAAACGAAAAACAAAGAAACATTTAAGCGAAGGTGACGCTGACCGTGTATTTCTACATTTCAAACCGTCGCGCAACCCTGCGCGGCGCGCGCGTTCAGTCGTCCGATGGTCGGCCGCGCAGGCGCTTCACCTGGCCCCGTTTCGTCTTCGCCTCCAGCCGCCTGCGTTTGGAGCCGAGGGTCGGACGGGTGGCGACGCGCTTCTTCGGCCGCTCAGCCGCTTCGGCGATCAGCGCGATCAGCTTGGCTTGCGCGTCTTCGCGGTTCATCGCCTGACTGCGATGCTTCTCCGACGTGACGATCACCGCGCCGTCCTTGGTCCAGCGCCGACCGGCGATACGGCGGAGGCGGTTCTTCACGTAGTCGGAGAGATGCGGCGAGCGGGCGGCCTCGAACCGCAGCTCGACTGCAGTGGAGACCTTGTTGACGTTCTGCCCGCCGGGTCCCGAGGAGCGAACGAACGTCTCCGTCAGCTCCCATTCTGCAATCGCGATCTGGTCGTTGATCTTAATCATCGTTCCAAAGCCGCCTCCCGCCCTCTTCTCCCCGTCCGACCGCCAAGCCTACCGGCTGAGTTCACGTTCGGCGGTCGGACGGAGAGAACGGGGCGGGAGGCGGCGCTCATTCAAATTAGAAAGGGCCGCCCGTCGCGGGGCGGCCCTCCTGAGTATTTCAGGCGCCGGGCGACGCGATCGTCGACCCGGCAGACGCCTCAACTGAAAAGGGGCTGCCCCTTTCGGCTTCCGCGCTGCATCTCACCCGACTGCCTGAAGATCCCATAGACCATCAGATCACCTCCTTTCAGTTGTTGCGACTGCATAGGAGGATGGGGGCGCGAAGCCCCCAAGGCAAGCGATTATGCGTATTTCAACGTAAGCGCCCGAAACGGGATCAAAGCGAGCGCCGCCAGCGACAGCTTCACGCCGAAATCGGCGACCGCGAGGGAGACCCAGAGCGGCGCGACCGGGCCCATGCCGAGGAGCGGAACGGGATCGAGCGCCCAGCCGTTCGGATCAGTCGGGTCGATGAAGGCGAAACTCGCGGAGAAGGCGATGGAGAAGAAGAGCGCCGTGTCCACCGCCGAGCCGATCAGGGAGGAGGCCAGCGGCGCCCGCCACCACGCCCCTGCCCGAAGGCGGTTGAAGATCGCCACATCCAGAAGCTGCGCCGTCAGGAAGGCGACGCCGGAGCCGATGGCGATGCGGAGCGTGACCAGCGGGTCGCCGTAATCGTTGAGCATCTGGCTCGCGATCAGGGAGCAGGCGACGCCGACCGCGAAGCCCGCGAAGACGACGCGCCGCGCCCGCGCCGGACCGACGGCGCGGTTGACCAGATCCGTGATCAGGAAGGCGATCGGATAGGTGAAGGCGCCCCAGGTCAGCCAGTCGCCGAAGAGGTGCTGCACGAGGATGTTCGAGAGAACGACGGTGATCGCCATCGCGATCACGCCGAGCAGTACGGGTTTGGACACCGTCATGGCGCAAGTTTCCGTTTATGAGGTTGTTCGGAGGTCGCGCCACTACGCCGATCGGGGCCTCCCGGCAAGCGAAAACCGGGCGTTTTGGGCGTGTCCCCATGCGGACATGGCCCTAAGTCCTTGTAATCGCTCGCAACGCCGACTTGTTAACCCTTCTTTTACCGGTATGGTTAATCCCAGACAAAGGGAGGGAACCCATGCTGCTCGACGTCCGAACCTATCGCTGCAAACCCGGCACTCTGAACGCGCATCTGGCGCTCTATGAAAAGCACGGAAAGGCGCCGCAGTTCCGCTGCCTCGGCGAGCCGCTCGCCTATCTGAAGACGGAAACGGGCGATCCGAACGAATACGTCCACATCTGGGTCTATGAGAACGCAGGCGACCGGGAGGCGAAGCGCGCCGTGCTCTGGTCGGACGAGGAATGGCTCGCCTATACGCGGATGAGCGCGGAGCTAGGCGCACTGGAGATGCAGTCGAACAAGCTGATGACGCCGGTTGGATTCTGTCCGTTCGGGAGCAAGGGGTGATCAGTTACGGTGGGCTGAAGCCCACCCTACCGAATGATCACGAGCGATGATCTCCTACGTCACCGTCGGCGCGGACGACATCGCGGCTGCGCGGCGGTTCTATGACGCTTTCCTTCCCGCGCTCGGATACGGGCTTGAGAAGGGGCCGGAGGGGCTGAGCTACGCCCTGCCCTCCCCGCCCGACGGACATGCGCCGCTTCCTGATTTCTATGTGAAGCCGACATTCGACGGGCGCCCCGCCACCGCAGGCAATGGCGCGATGACGGCGTTCGAGTTGCGCAATCAAGCCGAGGTGCGCGCGCTCCACGCCGCCGCGGTGGCCGCTGGCGGGTCGGATGAGGGGGCGCCGGGGTTTCGGGCATCCTACGGGCCGCGCTTCTATGTGGGTTATCTGCGCGATCCGCAGGGCAACAAAATCGCGCTCTTCTCCAGCAATCCGGACGAGCCGGGACGGGACGGGTAAAGACCCGATCAGCGGGATGGCCAACGGGCGCTCGCATTCTCGGCGCGATGGGGCTATGCTTTCCCGTGGTAGGAAAAACGATCGTGGCGCGGAACTGGCCGAAGGCCGACCCGCAAATCCGTAAAGGACATCCTTCGATGAGAATCTATTCCGCCAAAACCTGGGCCCTCCTCGGGCTCGCCGGAGGCGTGGGCTTCGGCGCCTTCGCCGCCCCGCTGATCTACATCCTGATCAACATGTTCTACGACGGCGTTTCGCTTAATCAGACGATTAACTTCGCCATCGGCAACGGGTTCACCTGGGGGGTCTTCGGCCTCATCGCGGGCGTCTTCCTGTTCGGGGTCTTTGGATCGCGCGTGTCGTCTCTCGACGACTGACGGCCAACGGCGACGACGCCGCCTCATCTCACCTGCATCTGAGTGTTGCGCGCTTGCGAACTGCAATTGTGCAGCGCAATATCGCGTGACGGGCGATGAGGCGGCGCATGTTTGAATGACGGAACGGCTTAAAGTCATCGTCGTCGAGGCGGATCGCGACCGAGCGCTGATGATCGTCGACGGCCTGCGCGAAGGCGGCGATTTCGAGATCGAAGTGATCGGGGACGAGACGGCGCTCGCCAAGCGGGTCGCCGAGTCCCATCCCGACGTCGTCCTTATCGACGTGAACCATCCAGACCGCGACGCGATGGAGGAGCTGGCGCTTGCGTCGGGTCCGATGGAGCGCCCGGTTGCGATCTTCGCGGACCGCTCCGACCAGTCGGCGACTAAGGCGGCGATTGAGGCGGGCGTCAGCGCCTATGTGGTCGACGGCCTCGAAAAACACCGCGTTCGTCCAGTGATCGACGCCGCCATCGCGCGGTTCCAGATGTTCAACCGGATGCGGACGGAGCTGACGGCGGCCAAGGCGGCGCTGGCGGAGCGCAAGACCATCGACCGGGCCAAGGGCCTTCTGATGGCGGCGAGGGGGCTGAGCGAGGACGAGGCGTATGACCTCCTCCGCAAGACGGCGATGAACCAAGGGCGCAAGATCGCCGAGGTGGCCGAAGCGCTGGTTACGGCGTCGGAGCTGCTTCGATGAAGCGGCTGGGGGCGAAATGCGGGTTCGTGCCTTTGGTCGACTGCGCGCCGCTGGTTGTGGCGCGGGAACTGGGCTTCGCGGGCGACGAAGGGCTCGACCTGCATCTGGAGAAGATGGCGTCCTGGTCGGTGGCGCGCGATCAGCTGGCCTTCGGCGATCTCGATGCGGCGCATCTCCTCTCCCCCATGCCGGTCGCCATGTCGATGGGATTGGGCGGGGCGCCGATGAGGATCGACGCACTGTCGGTCCTGTCGGTGAACGGCAATGTCGTCGGGGCGTCGAAGCCGCTGGTGGAGCGGATGCGGCGGGAAAGCAGTTTCGACAATTTCGGCGACGCGGCCTCTGTCGGGCGGGCGCTGATCGCGGCGGCGAACGGGCGTTTGCGCGTCGGGGCGCCCTTCCCGTTCTCCATGCATGCGGAGCTTTTGTATTACTGGCTGAACGCGCTCGGGCTGGAGAGCCCGGCGGGGCTCGACATGAGGACGGTGCCGCCGCCGAAGATGCCCGCCGCCATCGCCGCCGACGAGATCGACCTTTTCTGCGTGGGCGAGCCCTGGGGCGGCTTCGCAGTCGGCTCGGGCGCGGCGGAGCTGATCCTGCCGGGCGCGGCGATCTGGGCCTTCGCGCCGGAAAAGGTGCTGGCGGTGCGCCATGAGGAGGCTGAGAGCGAGTTGTCGGCGGCGCTCCTCCGCGCGGCGTGGCGGGCGGGGAAATGGCTGGGCGATCCGGATAACCGGATCATCGCCTCCGAGATTCTCGCGCGGCCCGAATACGTCGATGTGGACGCGGGCCTGATCGAGCGGACGATGATGGGCCGCCCGGTGGTGGACGGCGTCGGGGCGGAGCGGAAGGCGCCGCGCTTTATCGAATTCTTCGACGGCGCCGCGACCTTCCCCTGGCGCAGTCAGGCGGCCTGGATCGCGACCCGCTGGGCCGCGCGTGCCGGGATCGACAAGGCGGAGGCGATCGAAGCCGCTAAGGCGAGTTATCGGAGCGACGTTTATCGCCGCGTTCTCGGCCCACTCGGCGCCGATCTGCCGGGCGCTTCGGAGAAGATCGAGGGCGCGCTTTCGATTCGAACGCCGGTCGCTTCATCGACGGGTCAGATGTTCTTGGGGCCGGATCGGTTCTTCGACGGCCTAAAATTTGACCCCTCCACGACCTAACGCCCTGCATTTTCGCCTATTTTTTGAACAACGCAGCGCTCATGCCTCACATTTGATCTTTTGACTTGAGGTTTTGCTGCGCTGCGCCATGTTCACGGTCGCGGGCAACGAGGTCCGCTCTCCGAACACTTCCCTCACTGACCGAGGGTTCAGGCAAAGCCGCCTGATCGACCAACGCTCTCCCCGGAGCGATGGGCCGATCATGCGGCTTTTTTCGTTTCGCCGCCCGCAAGGGGGCGCGGATTGAGAGGACTGAGAATGAAGAAACTACTCGCATCGGCCGTGGCTGCGTTCGCTCTGGCGAGCCCCGCATCGGCGGAGTTTCTGGACGTCGAGAAGGACGAGCTGAAATTCGGCTTCATCAAGCTGACCGACATGGCCCCGCTCGCGATCGCTTATGAGAAGGGCTATTTCGAGGACGAAGGCCTCTTCGTCACGCTGGAGCCGCAGGCGAACTGGAAAGTTCTGCTCGACGGCGTGATCGACGGGCAGCTGGACGGCGCCCACATGCTCGCCGGGCAGCCGCTGGCCGCCACCATCGGCTATGGCACCGAGGCGCATATCATCACGCCTTTCTCGATGGATCTGAACGGCAACGGCATCACGGTCTCCAACGAGATCTGGGCGAAGATGAAGGAGAACATCCCCCACGACGCCGAGGGCAAACCGATCCACCCGATCTCCGCCGATGCGCTGAAACCGGTGGTCGAGGCGATGCGGGACGAAGGCGAGGCCTTCAAGATGGGCATGGTCTTCCCCGTCTCCACCCACAACTACGAGCTGCGCTACTGGCTCGCCGCGGGCGGTCTGAAGCCCGGCTACTACTCCCCCGATGACGTGACGGGTCAGATCGACGCCGACGTTCTTCTGTCCGTCACCCCGCCGCCGCAGATGCCGGCGACGATGGAGGCGGGCACGATCCACGGCTACTGCGTGGGCGAGCCGTGGAACCAGCAGGCGGTCTTCAAGGGCATCGGCGTGCCGGTGATCACCGACTACCAGATCTGGAAGAACAACCCGGAGAAGGTCTTCGGCATCACCAAGGAGTTCGCGGAGAAGTACCCGAACACCACGCTGGCGCTCACGAAGGCGCTGATCCGCGCGGCGATCTGGCTGGATGAGAACGACAACGCCAACCGACCCGAAGCGGTCGAGATCCTGTCGCGCTCCGAATATGTCGGCGCCGATTACGACGTGATCGCCAACTCCATGACCGGCACGTTCGAGTTCGAGAAGGGCGACAAGCGGGACATTCCCGACTTCAACGTCTTCTTCCGCTATTTCGCGACCTATCCCTATCAGTCCGACGCCGTCTGGTACCTGAGCCAGATGCGCCGCTGGGGTCAGATCGACGAGGCGAAATCGGACGAGTGGTACGCCGAGGTCGCCGCGAAGGTCTATCGCCCGGACATCTACCTCGAAGCGGCTCGCCTGCTGGTCGACGACGGGCTGGCGAACGAAGCCGATTTCCCCTGGGACACCGACGGCTACCGCGAGCCGACCGCCGAGTTCATCGACGGGGTCGAGTTCGATGGCCGCAAGCCCAACGACTACCTCAAATCGTTCCCCATCGGCCTGAAGGGCGAACAGAAGGTCGTCGGGAACGCCGTCGAAGGCTGACCCGACCGGTCGGGGCGCGTCGCCCTCCTCCCAGACGCGCCCCGAACCACCCCAAGCAAAGGGCGAGAGACATGACCGCGATTTCCGAACCGCCGATCGACGCAGCGAAAGAGGCCCGCAAAGAGCGCCTGTTCACCCGCATCAACAAGGCGGACAAGTATTTCCAGATCCTCGGCCTGTCCTGGCTGACCCCGGCGCTGAAGCTGGCCGCAGGGGACAACGCCCGCGCGCAGGGCAAGGAGATCTGGCGGCTTCTGGGCGTGCCCGTCGTCGCGATCCTCGCTTTTCTCTTCCTCTGGGCGCAGGCGGCGCCGACGGTGCAGACCTCCCTCGGCGCGGTGCCGGGACCGGCGCAGGTCTGGGAGCAAGTCGGCGTCCTCCATGCCGACCATGTGCGCGAGCTGGAGAAAGAAGAGGCGTTCATGGAGCGCCAGGAGACGCGCAACGCCAAGCTGATCGAACAGGGCCGCGAAGATCGCGTGAAATGGCGCGAATACACCGGCAAGCCGACCTATTACGACCAGATCTGGACGTCCATCCAGACGGTTTTCTTCGGGTTCCTGATCGCGACCGCCATCGCGGTGCCGCTCGGCATTCTGGCGGGGCTGTCGCCGACCGCGAACGCCGCCATGAACCCACTGATCCAGATATTCAAACCGGTCTCGCCGCTCGCTTGGCTGCCGATCGTGACGATGGTCGTATCCGCCGTCTACGTCACCAATGACGGCTGGTTCTCCAAGTCCTTCCTGAACTCCGCGATCACCGTGACGCTCTGTTCGCTCTGGCCGACGCTGATCAACACGGCGCTGGGCGTGAGCAGCATCGACAAGGACCTCGTCAATGTCGGCAAGGTGCTGAAGCTTTCGACCTATACTAAGATCACCAAGCTGGTCCTCCCCTCCGCTCTCCCGTTGATCTTCACCGGGCTTCGGCTCTCGCTCGGCGTCGGCTGGATGGTGCTGATCGCGGCGGAGATGCTGGCGCAGAACCCCGGCCTCGGGAAGTTCGTCTGGGACGAGTTCCAGAACGGGTCCTCGTCGAGCCTCGCCAAGATCATGGTGGCGGTCTTCACCATCGGGATCATCGGCTACCTCTTGGACCGTCTGATGTACGCGCTCCAGTCCATGTTCACCTTCTCGGCGAACCGGTGACGTCATGAGCTATCTGAGCCTCAAAAACGTCTCCAAAGCCTATGGCGACAGCCCGATCCTCTCGGATGTCAGCCTCGACGTGGCTGAGGGGGAATTCGTCGCCATCGTCGGCTTCTCCGGCTCCGGCAAGACGACGCTGATGAACATCCTCGCAGGGTTGGAGCAACCCGACAGCGGCGAGGCGACCTTCCGCAATCAGCCGATCACGGAGCCGGGGCAGGAGCGCGGGCTGGTCTTCCAGTCCTACTCCCTGATGCCCTGGCTGACGGTGACGGGGAACGTCGCGCTCGCCGTCGACGCCGTTCACAAGGGCAAGTCGAAGGCGGAGCGGCGGGAAATCGCCACGAAGTATATCGACATGGTCGGCCTCTCCCACGCCGTCGACCGGCGCCCGGCGGAGTTGTCGGGGGGCATGCGCCAGCGCGTCTCCGTCGCCCGCGCGCTCGCCATGCAGCCGGAGGTTCTGCTGCTGGATGAGCCGCTCTCCGCTCTGGACGCGCTGACGCGGGCGAACCTTCAGGACGAGATCGCGCATATCAATCAGGTCGAGAAGAAGACGATTATCCTCATCACCAACGATGTGGACGAGGCGATCCTGCTCGCCGACCGGATCATCCCCCTGAACCCAGGCCCGAACGCCACCTTCGGCCCGGCTTACGAGGTGAACATCCCCCGCCCGCGCGAGCGGACGGCGATGAACCACAACGCGGCGTTCAAGAAGCTGCGGGCGGACGTCACCTCCTACCTGATGAATGTCGGGTTCGAGGCGAAGGTGGAGGGCTCGCGCCTTCTGCCGGAGGTCGAAGCAGTCCATCAGCTCGCCCCCGCCGCCTACCGGCGCGCCGGCGAGACGCTGGCGACGCCGGGCGAGCGGTTCCTCCAGTTTTCGGAGGTTCACAAGGTCTACCCGACGCCCAAGGGCCCCCTAACCGTGGTCGAGGATTTCGAGCTGACCATGAAGAAGGGGGAGTTCATCTCCGTCATCGGCCATTCGGGCTGCGGCAAGTCCACCGCGCTGACCATGGCGGCGGGGCTGAACGAAATCTCCAAGGGAGCGATCATCCTCGACGGCAAGCACGTGACGGAGGCGAACCCGGAGCGGGCCGTCGTCTTCCAGGCGCCGTCGCTCTTCCCTTGGCTCACCGCGAAGCAGAACGTCGCCATCGGGGCGGACCGGGTCTACCCCAACGCCTCCCAGGCCGAGCGGCAGGATGTGGTGGAGTATTATCTGGAGCGGGTCGGTCTGGCCGATGCGATGGACAAGCCCGCCTCCGATCTCTCCAACGGCATGAAGCAGCGGGTCGGCATCGCAAGGGCCTTCGCGCTTTCGCCCAAACTCCTCCTCCTCGACGAGCCCTTCGGGATGCTCGACAGCCTGACGCGCTGGGAGCTTCAGGAAGTGCTGATGGAGGTCTGGTCGCGCACGAAAGTCACTGCGATCTGCGTGACGCATGACGTGGACGAGGCGGTCCTGCTTTCGGATCGTGTGGTCATGATGACCAACGGCCCGCGCGCGACGATCGGCAAGATCATGGACGTGAACCTGCCCCGCCCCCGGAGCCGCAAGGCGCTCTTGGAGCACCCGGATTACTACGAATACCGCGCCGAAGTTCTTCAGTTCCTCGAGGACTACGAACACGGCGCCCACAAGAAGGAGGCCGCGTGATGAATAGCGACAAGATCGCTCTGGTTGAGACGAGTTTCGCTCAGGTCGCGCCGATCAAGGACATGGCGGCGGAGCTCTTCTACAGCCGCCTCTTCACCATCGCCCCGGAAGTCGAGCCGATGTTCAAGGGCGATATGAAGGCCCAAGGCGCGAAGCTGATGGCGACGCTCGCCGTGGCGGTGAACGGGTTGCGCGATCTCGACGCGCTGATCCCGGTCATTCAGGACCTCGCAGCCCGGCATGTGACCTACGGCGTGACGCCGAAGCATTACGAGCCGGTGGGCGAGGCGCTTCTCTGGACGCTGAAACAGGGGCTTGGCGACGGCTACACGCCTGAAGTCGAGGCGGCGTGGATCGAAGCTTATACGATCCTGTCGGAGACGATGGTCGCCTCCGCCTACCCCAAGGCCGCGCCTGCGGCCGACGTGGCGGCGGAGTAAGCGCGATGGCTATGAAACTCGTCGTCATCGGCGCCGGCATGGCCTCCGGCCGCGCGATGGAGCATCTGCTGGAGGCCAATAGCGAGCTTTACGAAATCACCCTCTTCGGGTCGGAGCCGCGCGGGAACTACAACCGCATCATGCTCTCCCCCGTCCTCTCCGGCGAGAAGACCTATGAGGAGATCGTCACCCATAACGCGGACTGGTACCGCGAGCATGGCGTCGATTGCCGGTTCGGGGAAACGGTCACGTCGATCGACCGGATGCGCAAGGTCGTCATCTCCGAAAAGGGCGAGACGCCCTATGACAAGCTTCTGATAGCGACCGGATCGTCGCCCTTCATCATCCCGGTGCCGGGGCGCGATCTGGACGGCGTGATGGCCTACCGCGATCTCGGCGACGTTAACCGGATGCTGGACTATGCGAAGAAGCCGAACGCCAAGGCCGTTGTCATCGGCGGCGGGCTTCTGGGGCTTGAGGCGGCGGCGGGGCTGAAGGAACAGGGCGTCGACGTCACGGTCGTTCACCTGATGGATCACCTGATGGAGCGTCAGCTCGACGGCTCCGCCGGGTATCTTCTCCAGCGCGAACTCCAAACGCGCGGCATCGACATCCTTTGTGGGGCCAACACCAAGGAAATCCGGGGGAACGGCAAGGTCGAGGCGGTTCTGCTGGAGGATGGTCGGATCATCGAGGCGGACTTGGTCGTCATGGCCGTCGGCATCCGCCCCAACTTCGGTTTGGCGCAGGCGTCGGGGCTGAAATACAACCGCGGGCTTCTGGTGAACGACGAAATGAAGACCGACGATCCGGAGGTCTTCGCGATCGGCGAATGCGTCGAGCATCGGGGCATGTGCTACGGCCTCGTCGCGCCGCTCTACGACATGGCGAAGGTCGCGGCGAAGAACATGCTCGGCTTCCATGAAACCTTCGAGGGCGTCGAGACCTCCACCAAGCTGAAGGTTACCGGCGTCGACCTCTTCTCCGCCGGGGATTTCGCGGAGGGCGAGGGGCGCGAGGAGATCGTCTATCGGGACGCGACGCAGGGCGTCTACAAGCGCCTCGTGATCGAGAACGACGCGATCATCGGCGTCGTCATGTACGGCGACACGGCGGACGGCGCCTGGTTCTTCCAGAAGCTGAAGGACCGCGAGAACATCGCCGAGATCAGGGACACCCTGATATTCGGCCCGGCCTTCGCGGGGGGCGTCCCCCAAGACCCTATGGCGGCCGTTGCAGCATTGCCGGATGACGCGGAAATCTGCGGCTGCAACGGCGTCTCCAAGGGAACCATCGTCGCCGCCATCCAGAACGGCGCGACCACGCTGGAGACGGTGAAGGCGATCACCAAAGCCTCCACCTCCTGCGGCACCTGCGCGGGGCTGACGGAGCAAGTGGTGGCGTTGACGCTGGGGGATGATTTCAAACTCCCCGAAGCCGGCGGCATGTGCAAATGCACCGACCACTCCCACGGCGACGTGCGCCGCCTGATCATCGCCAAGGAACTGAAGTCGATGGAGGCGGTAAGGCAGGAGTTGGAGTGGAAAACCTCTTGCGGCTGCGCGTCCTGCCGCCCGGCGCTGAATTTCTACCTGATCGCGGCATGGCCGACGGAGTACAAGGACGACGGGCAGAGCCGGTTCATCAACGAGCGCGCCCACGGGAATATCCAGAAGGACGGCACCTTCTCCGTCGTGCCGCGCATGTGGGGCGGGATCACGACGCCGGATGAGCTCCGCGCCATCGCCGACGTTGCGGATCGCTATGAGATCCCGACCGTGAAGGTGACGGGCGGGCAGCGCATCGACCTACTCGGCGCGAAGAAGGAGGACCTGCCGTCGATCTGGGGCGATCTGAACGCCGCAGGGATGGTGTCGGGCCATGCCTACGCCAAGGGGCTCCGCACGGTGAAAACCTGTGTGGGCACGGACTGGTGCCGCTTCGGCACGCAGGACAGCACCGGGCTGGGCGTGAAGCTGGAGAAGATGCTCTGGGGCTCGTGGACCCCGCACAAGGTGAAGCTCGCCGTCTCCGGTTGTCCCCGCAACTGCGCGGAGGCGACCTGCAAGGACCTCGGCGTGATCTGCGTCGACAGCGGTTATCAGATCGGCGTCGGCGGCGCGGCGGGCATGGACCTGAAGGAGATAGAACGCCTCGCCGTGGTGGAGACGGAGGAGGAGGTGCTGGAGCTGACCGCCGCCTTCGTCCAGCTCTACCGCGAAAACGCGCAGTATCTCCACCGGCCCTACAAGTGGATCGCCAAGGTCGGCATGGCGTTCGTGATCGAGAAGGTCGTCGACGACCTGGAGAGCCGCCGCGCGCTGGTGGAGCGGTTCGAGATCAGCCAGGCCGTCTACCAGAAAGACCCCTGGGCGGAGCGCGCCAATGGCGGCGAAGCGGACGAGTTCGCCCCCCTCATCGACCTCACGCAAATGGTGGCTGCGGAATGACCCAAAAGATCGACATCGGCGCGCTGGAGGATATCCGCCCCCGCGCCGCCCGGCTGGTGAAGACGGCCTTCGGCTGCATCGCGATCTTCCGCACGGCGGACGATCAGGTCTTCGCCCTCGACGACCGCTGCCCGCACAAGGGCGGGCCGCTGTCGAACGGCATCCAGCATGGAGAGGCGGTGACCTGCCCGCTGCATAACTGGGTGATCGACCTGAATACGGGAGAGGCGCAGGGGGCGGACGAAGGCGCCGTCCGCACCTATCCGGTCAGCGTGGAGAACGGGCGCATCATGCTCACCATCGCGCAGGCCGCGGACGTCGCCGCCTGATGAGCCCGCGCGACCTTTCCGCCGAACCGGGCGCGACCCGCACCACCTGCCCCTATTGCGGGGTCGGCTGCGGCGTGCTGGCGACGCCTGGTGGAGAGGGCCGCGCGACCATTCAGGGCGACCCGGACCATCCGGCGAACTACGGGCGGCTCTGCTCCAAGGGCTCTGCTTTGGGCGAGACGATATCGCTAGCCGGGCGCTGCCTCGCGCCGATGGTGGAAGGGCGGGAGACGACGTGGGACGACGCCATTGGGCGGGTCGCGGAGGCGTTCGAAGAAGCGATCGCCGAATACGGCCCGGACAGCGTGGCGATCTACGGCTCCGGTCAGTTGCTGACCGAGGACTACTACGTCGCCAACAAGTTCATGAAGGGCTTCGTCGGCTCCGCCAATATCGACACGAATTCGCGGCTCTGTATGGCGTCGACGGTTGCGGGTCATAAACGGGCATTCGGCTCCGACACGGTGCCGGGGTCCTATGAGGATCTGGAGGAGGCGGATCTGATCGTCCTCGTCGGCTCCAACCTCGCCTGGTGCCACCCGGTGCTCTACCAGCGCATCGTGGCGGCGAAAGCGGACCGGCCCGCGATGAAGGTCGTGAACATCGATCCGCGCCGCACGGCGACCTGCGATCTGGCGGACATGCATCTGCCGCTCGCGCCGGGTTCCGACGTCGCGCTCTTCAACGGTCTTCTGGCGGAGATCGAGGCGCAGAGCGCCGTGGACCGCGCCTGGATCGACGCCCATGTGGATGGGCTGGAAGACGCGCTGGCGGAGGCGCGCGGGGGGCGCGCCAAGACGCATCTGGCGACGGATATCTCCCCTGCCCTGCTCGATGAGTTCTACGATCTTTGGATTAGCACGGAGAAGGTCGTCACCGTTTTCTCCCAAGGGGTGAACCAGTCGACCGCTGGCGTCGACAAGGTGAACGCGATCATCAACTGCCATCTGGCGACCGGGCGCATCGGGCGGCCCGGCATGGGTCCGTTCTCCGTCACCGGCCAGCCGAACGCGATGGGCGGGCGGGAGGTCGGCGGGCTCGCCAACATGCTCGCCTGTCATCTGGATCTGACCGACGCGGCGCATCGGGATGCCGTGAAGGCGCACTGGGACGCGCCGGCGATCGCCGAGAAGCCGGGGCTGAAGGCGGTCGATCTCTTTCGCGCCTGCGCGGAGGGGCAGATCAAGGCGCTTTGGGTCATGTCGACCAATCCCGCCGTCTCCATGCCGGAGGCGGACGCCGTGCGGGATGCGATCCGCGCCGTGCCCTTCGTCGCCGTCTCCGACCTCTTCGCCGACACCGACACCGCGAAGCTGGCCGATGTCGTGCTGCCCGCCACCGGATGGGGAGAGAAATCGGGGACGGTCACCAACTCCGACCGCACCGTGAGCCGCCAGCGGCCCTTCCTGCCGACGCCACAGGACGTGCGGCCCGACTGGCGCATCGTCTCCGACGTGGCGGCGGCGATGGGCTGGGGCGCGGCGTTCGATTATCGCGGTCCGGCGGACGTGTTCCGCGAACACGCTGCGCTTTCGGGCGTTGCGGCGGAGTTGGGCGGGGACTTCGACATCAGCGGGCTGGCTGATCTCTCCGACGAGGATTACGACGACCTTGCCCCCGTGCGCTGGCCGGTGACGAAGAGCGGCGCGCGGGCCGAGCGGTTCTTCGCCGACGGCGGCTTCTTCACGCCGAACCGGCGCGGCAAGATGATCGCTGTCGCGCCGAAGGCGCTGGCGGCGGCGCCGAACGGGGCGCGGCCCTTCCGCCTGAACACCGGGCGGGTGCGCGACCAGTGGCATACGATGACCCGCACGGCGCGGGCGGCGCAGCTGAACGCGCATATCGCGGAACCTTACGTGGAGATGCACCCGACGGACGCCGCCAACGCGGGGCTGACGGACGCCGTTCTGGCGCGGGTGCGCGGCGAGGCGGGCGAAGCGGTCGTCCGAGTGCTGATCACCGACCGGGTGCGGCGGGGTGAGGTTTTCGTTCCCATGCACTGGACCGGGCGCCTCTCCTCCGCCGGTCGCGTGGACGCCGCGGTTGCGGCTGCGGTGGACCCGATCTCCGGGCAGCCCGAGCTGAAGGGCGCCGTGTGCGCGATCGATCCGTTCGGGCCCGCCTGGTACGGCTTCGTCGTCGGACGCGGCGCGGCGCCTGCGTCGCTCGAATCGGATTACTGGGCGCTCGCCCCCGCCGAGGGCGGCTGGCGGGCGGAGGTCGCGGGCCTCTCCGACCCTGATGACTGGACGGCGGAGGCGGCGAAACTGCTGGGCGCGGAGGGCGAAGCGGCTGAGGTCGTGGACGCCAAACGGGGGACCGTCCGGGTCGCGCTAAGCCGAAACGGCGAAACGGTCGGCGCGCTTTACGCGGCGCGCGAACCCGTCGCGCTGGCGCGGGCGAGCGCGATGGCTTCGCTGATGGAGGGGGCGCCGCTGGCGGCGTTGCTCGCAGGAGCGCCGTCGGCGGATCGGCCCGATCCCGGGGCGACGATCTGCGCGTGCTACTCGGTCGGGTCGAACACGATCTGCAATGCGGTGCTGGAGGGCGGACTGAGGACGGTGGACGACGTGACGCGCGTTCTCTCAGCGGGCGGAAACTGCGGCTCCTGCCGGCCGGAGATCAAGGCGTTGATCGAAGCGGTCGCGTCCGAAGCGGAACCCGCCTGAGCGTCAGAGCCGCCGGGCGCAGAGCCAGCTCAGCACCGCCATCATCGCCGCCGCGCCGAGGCAGGCGGGCACCCCGCCCCACTGATAGCTCAGCCCGGAGAGGAGCGTGCCGAAGAGCCGCCCCGCCGCGTTCGACATGTAATAAAAACCCACGTCCATGGTCACTCGCTCCGCGCTCGTCAGCGCGAGGATGAGGAAGGAATGGAGGGCGGAGTTGATCGCGAAGACCGCCCCGAAAAGGAGGAGGCCCGCGATCAGCGTGACGGTTAGCCAATCGGCTGGGCCGTCCGCGCTCCACGCCGCCGCCGCGAGAACGGCGGGGATGATGGCGAGGGCGCCGACCCAGAGGGCGGCGAGGCTCGTCACCTCCTGCAACGACTTGTTCTTAGCGGCGAGCAGTTTCGGGGCGGCGGCCTGGATCGCGCCGTAGAGGATGATCCAGACCGCCATAAAAACGCCGATCTGGAAGAAGGCGGCGCGGTTCCCCTCCACCGTGCCGTCCGAAAGCACCGCGTAGAAATAGATCGGCACGCCCACGACGAACCAGGCGTCGCGCGCGCCGAAGAGAAAAAGCCTCGCGGCGGAGAGGCGGTTTACGGCGGCGGAGGGGGAGAAGACGTCGCGGAACTTCGCGCCCTTCGACCCGCGGGGCAGGCCCGCGGGCATGAAGGCGGCGACGGCGGCGAGGATGGCGGCCAGCGCGATGAGCATCGCCCAGAGGGCGCCCGCGAAACCGATGTTGGCGAGGAGCGCGGCGCCGAGGAGGAAGCCAAGGCCCTTCACCGCGTTCTTGGAGCCGGTGAGGAGCGCGACCCAGCGGAAGAGGCCCCCGCCCTCCTCCGGCGCCAGCAGTTTGACGGCGCTTTTGGAGGACATCTTGGCGAGGTCCTTCGCGACGCCGGAGGCGCCCTGCGCCAGCATCACGAAAGTCACCGACGCGGCGACGGACCAGGCAGGGTCGAGCCGGGTGAGCGCGTAGAGGGCGATGATCTGGAGGATGAGGCCTGCGTAAAGCGTCGAGGCGAGACCGAAGCGCTTGGCGATCCACCCGGCGGAGAGGTTCGTCACGACGCCCGCTATTTCATAGAGGATGAAGAGATAGGCGAGCTGGACCGGTGAGAAGCCGAGCGTATGGAAATGCAGGAGAACGAGCATCCTGAGCGCGCCGTCGGTGAGCATGAACGCCCAATAAGCGGCGGTGACGGCTATATAGGCGGGCAGGCCCGCTGGGCGCGCCTCAGCCCCCACGGATCACAACCGCCCCGGCCTTGAGCCGGGGCCGCTCCCTGCGGGTGGGAGCCCCCGCTTCTCGCCAATGCTTTCGCATCGGTCGCCAGCCAGCTCGCTCAGGGCCGGGACGATTGCAATAAGAGCACATCTCAAATCGACTTCGCGACCATGCGCGCCACATCCGCCAGTCGCCAGGCGTAGCCCATCTCGTTGTCGTACCAGGCGTAGACCTTCACCTGCGTGCCGTTCACCACCATCGTCATTGGGCCATCGACGATCGAAGAGCGCGTATCGTTAGTGTAGTCTGCGCTCACCAGCGGGCGCTCTTCAAATCCGAGAACCCCCGCAAGAGGCCCTTCGGCGGCGGCGCGGAAGAGGTCGTTCACCTCCGTCTCCGTCGTCTCGCGCTTCATCTCGAAGACGCAATCGGTCAGCGAGGCGTTCAGAAGCGGGACGCGCACAGCGTGGCCGTTAAGGCGGCCTTTCAGCTCGGGATAGATCAGCGTGATCGCGGTGGCCGAACCGGTCGTCGTCGGGATCAGGGAATTGAGGCCGGACCGGGCGCGGCGGAGGTCCTTGTGCCAGGTGTCGACCATCACTTGCGTATTGGTCACGTCGTGGATCGTGGTGATGGAGCCGTGCTCGATCCCGATCCCTTCATGCAGAACCTTCACGACGGGCGCGAGGCAATTGGTGGTGCAACTCGCCGCCGTGACGATGCGGTGGACCGCGGGATCGTAGGCGTCTTCGTTGACGCCGATGACGATGTTGGCGACCAGGTCCTCCTTCACCGGAGCCGAGACGACGACCTTTTTCACCCCGGCGTCGAAATAGGGGGCGAGCGCTGTCTGGTCCTTGAAAGCGCCGGTGCAGTCGACGACGAGGTCGACGCCCATCTCCGCCAGCGGCGCCTCCTCAGGAGCGCGAAAAGAGGTGAACCGGAGCGCCCGCCCATTGATCGAGATGGCGTCATCAGTCGCGGAGAGCGCCGCGTCCCACCGCCCGTGGACGGTGTCGAACTCCAAAAGATGCGCGTGGTCGGCGGCGGTTCCGGCGCCGTCGTTGAGAAGAACGATCTCTCCCGGCGTCCCCTCCGCTTCGAAAGCGCGGAGGACGAGTTTGCCGATGCGGCCAAGGCCGTTGATCGCTATGCGGGTCATCTCATTCCCTTTCCCAGCTGAGCGCGCGTCGCCGCTTACGCGCTTCGCGTCCCCCGGGCGAGGGGCCGTGGTCAAGCGACAAGTTTATGACGCTTCAGCGCCCGAGCGTGAATGTCGACACGCGCGAGCGATCAGGGCGGCGATAAGGCTGGAAAAATTCGCGAATATTTGTATGCGTCACGCCGCGCAGCGGCTGTGGATCACCGTGATGCGCGCGTGTGTAGTCAGCGTTTCCGAGTGCGGAGCGCGTATTGGGGTGTAGATCAATGCCAAAATTGTCGAATCGCGCTCGCCTTATGGCGGGCGGCGCGCTGGCAGCGCTGACTTTCACGGGTTACGCGCCGCGCGGCGCTTACGCCGGGTCCTGCGACACGACCGATCCGCTGGCGATCACATGCTCCGGGGCGGCGGACGTCATCAACGACCGGACCCAGATCGCAGTTGATTACGGCGTGTCCGTGGCGACCGAACCGGGTTTCGGCATAGACACGAGACAGGTTGGCGGCTCGGCGTTCATTCTGGGCATCGCCGGCGGCGCGCCGACCGACCTGTCCTTCGTGGACGAAAGCGGATCGCTGATCGCCGGGAACTTCGCTGGAATCCAGGCCTATGGGCTCATCGACCAGCTGACGATCACGACGAGCGGCGACGTCATCGGCGTGGCGGGTAGGGGTCTGGACGTCTATCAGGCCGGCAGCGCGACGCTGACGCTCAACAACGTCGCCGGTCGCGAGCAAGCCGTTCGGGTCAACGCCAGCGGAACGATCGATCTCAACGCATCCGGAACGATCCGTTCCTACAATTTCATCGGCGTTGACGCGGAGAACCTCTACGGTCCGATCGACCTAAGGGTCAACGACGTTTACGCGGCGGGCAACGGCGTCGATGCGGTGTCGTACTATGGCTCGGTCGCCGTGACGGCGACGGGTCGAATCGTCGCCGAGGGCCGCTACGGAATCAGCGCCCGGGCGCCCGATGCCGGAGACGCCGTCACGATCAACGCCGTCGACGTCACGGGCGATTCAGAGGCCGTCTACGCCTATGCCGGCGGCGATGTTTCCGTGACCCTGACGGGGACGGCGACCGGCGTCAGGAACGACGGCGTCGACGCTTCCAGCCGCGAAGGGTCTGTCTTCGTCACCGTTCTGAACGCCTATGGCGGCGGCGACGGCGTGGATGTGGAGGTCGATGACAGCGAGGACGGTTCGATCTTCGTCACTTCTTCGGGCACGATCCGGGGCGAGGAGGTCGGCGTCAACGCGGATGGCGGCGACGGCCTGATCCGGATTTTCGTCGCCGACGTCACCGGCGGCGAAGACGGCGTCACCGTCGACGGGTCCGGGGCAGTTTCAGTCACAGTGACCGGCACTGCGACCGGCGAAACCAACGACGGCATCGACGTGGAGACGGAATCGGGAAACATCTCGATCTTCGCTCAAAACGCGACCGGCGCGGATGAAGGCATTGAGGCGCAGACCGGCTTCAACGCCAGCGGGACGGTCATTTCAGGCGAGGCCTATGCGATCTACGTCGGCTCCAGCGGGACGATCTCCGGCGGCGAGGTCGGCGTGCAGACCCGCACCGGCTATGGCAACAGCTATCTCTCCGTCAACGATGTTGAAGGCGGTGAGTTCGGCATCGAAGCGCGCTCATATGCAGGCGACATCCAGATCAACGCCTCCGGCTCCGTCACAGCCTCAAGCGGCACCGCCATTTACGCGCGGACCTATGGGGACGGATACCAACGCTCGGAGTACTACGGGCCAGGCGACATTCGCAGCTATGACGGCAACATCATCACCGTTCAGGGCGATGTGACGGGTTCGGTGAACGGCGTCGAGTTCGTGAAGGACCAGTATACCTACGAACTCTTCGCCGGCGGCCCGGTTGCAGCGCCCGGCGGTTCGGTCAACGGCGGCGAGGTCCAGATTGACGTCGAGGGCTCCGTCCGCGGCGGCTCCGGCGCCGGCATTCTGGTTCGCCAGGTCGAGAATGGACCAGGGTCTTCGAGCGGCTCTGGTCGCGATAACCCGCTCTTCGCTTCGATTTTCATCGCAGGCGACGTCAGCGCCGAGAGCGGCGTTGCGATTGACGCGAGCAGTGTTGAAGCGTCCATCTCAATCAACGAAAGCGCGACGATCACCGGCGACATTCTGCTCGGCGCCTATAGCGACGGCGTGAACCTCAACAGCGCGACGCTGACGGCGGATACGCGCATTTTCGCTGGCGAAAACCCGGAGGATTCCGAAGGCGACATGCTCTTCGTGCGACGGTTCACGGATGATTTCCTGGGCGTCACCGGCGACACGAGCGTCGTTGCGTCCAACCTCCACGACTTCAATCAGCTCTTCATCGGGGAGTACGCGACGCTCACCGTCGCCGATGTCGACGAGATCACGCTGGAGAGCTCGCGCTTCAACCGCATCCGCCTGCTCGGCGCAGGGGATGCGCCGGCGGAGATGCGCCGCCGCGGCTTCATCGGCGGCGATCTGAACGTCTATGGCGGCGAGCTGGTGGCCGGTACGGATCTGACCATCAACGTCGCCCAGGCGGTGGTCGTCGGCACGAGCTACAGCTACGATTTCGACGCCAGCACCTCGACGACGATCACGACCGTGCGCTCCGTCGGCCAGTTCACCCTTGGCGGGACGCCGGGCGAGAGCCGGGTGGAGATGAACTTCGAAGTCGAGGACGACTACGCCGGGTTCTACAACGGCGGCCGGATCAACATGGCCAACGGCGCGCCGGGCGACGAGATCGTCGTCAACGGCGAGTTCGGCAACACCGGCGACATCAACGTCGACATCTCGCCGAGCGCCGGGACGGACGCCATCACGGCGCGCGGCGACGTCTTCGTCGTCGGTCAGATCGACGTGAACGTCATCGACGCGACGGAGCTCGGGCGGACGGAGCACGTCGTGATCTCCTCCACCAGCGGAACCGTGACCGAGGGCCGGTTCATAGACGAGCTGGAGGAAGAGGGAGACGACGAAGTAATCGTCATCGCAGATTCGCAGCCGACGGGCGCGATCGTCCCCGGCGAAGAGCGGGAGATCCCCGAAACGCTAACGGCGGTCACCGACAGCGTCGTCGCCGATGTCGACGTCCGCGTGGAGGAGACCGAGGTGATCGTCGGGGTGGACGTGAACTTCGTCCCCGACGTCGAGGAGCCGGAAGAGCCCGAGGGACTGGAGGAAGACCCCCTCGGCACGGACGGCCTGTCGGACAACGCCACGGTCATCGGCGAGACGCTGAACGAGACGATCGGCGATCTCGATCTGGTCGCGCTGCGTCAGGCTGCGCTCTCCGCGACCTCGATTGAGGAGCTGGAGACGCTCTACATCGCGCTCGGCGGCGCGGATTTCGCGGCGACGATCTCCTCGGCGCAGGCGATGGGGCTGAGCTTCGGTCAGGGGCTCTTCTCCTGCGCCGTGGGCGAAGGGACGTTCGCGCCGATCGACGAAGGTCAGTGCGGCTACACGAGGATCGGCGGAACCTACACGGACGTGGACGCGAACCCCGGCGAGCCCGGCTTCGACGCCACCACGTTCGACCTGACCTTCGGCGGTCAGATCGAACTGGACGAGAACCTGCGGCTCGGCGGCTCCGTCGGCTACAACCGGATCGACGGGGACGGCGCGGCCGGGCTCGACTTCAGCGCCGACCGCATCGCGGCGGGCGCTTCGGTCAAATACGTCGAGGGGCCGTTCATGGCGGGCCTGTCGCTCTCCGGCGGCTACACCTTCGCGGATACGGACCGAACGGTCGCCGGGTTCGGCGTCGCGGACGCCGAGTTCGACGGGTTCGACGTCTCGGCCATCGCGCGGGCGGCGTATCTCTTCGACGCTGGCGACGGGCTTTACGTGAAGCCGCAGATAGAGGCGGGCGTGACCCATGTGGACCGCGACGGGTTCACGGAGACCGGCGCGGGCGCCGCGAACCTGATCGTCGCGTCGGAGAGCGAGACGTTCTTCACCCTCGCTCCCTCCATCGAGATCGGCGGCGACTTCGAGCTGGAGGACGGGATGAAGGTTCGCCCCTTCGTCCGGGTCGGCGCGACCTTCATCAGCGGGGAGAGCGTCGAGACGACTGCGGCCTTCGCTGGCGCGGCGGCGCAGCCCTTCACGACGACGGTGTCGCGGGACGACGTCTTCGGCGACGTGGCGACGGGCGTGACGTTCTTCTCCGAGGGCGATCTGTCGGTTCGGGCCGAATACCAGGGCCGGTTCTCCGACGATACGATGAGCCACGGCGGCTTCCTAAAGATCCAGATCAAGTTCTGATCAGGAGAGACCGAAACAAAAGGGTCCCGACCTCGCGTCGGGGCCCTTTTTTGCGAACGGACGCAGCCGAAAAGGCCGAGAACTCTGATTGACCGGCAGTCTAAAGCTGCTGAATTCGCCAACCATATCAGTATGTTGCTGGTTTGCCAGCGAACTAGAAAACATCCCGAAATGCGCAGCGGCAACCACGCGCCGAAACGCGCGCGTTAAAACGCGATGCAAGCGCAGGCGGGGAAGGACAGCCGCCTCAGCCGTCGGTCAGGAACTGCTCTTTCAGGATGCGCTCGTTCAGGCCGTGGCCGACATCGTAGAGCAGGCTGATCGCGATCTCCGAGTGGAAGCCCACCTCCACCCGGCTGACCTGTCGCACCTCCGTACTATCGGCGACGGCGAGGACCGGGCGTTTCGCGTCCTCCAGCACCTCGAAGGTCACCGTCGCATTGTGCGGCAGCACCGCGCCCCGCCAGCGGCGCGGGCGGAAGGCGGAGATTGGGGTGAGCGCCATCAAATTGCTCTCGATCGGCAGGATCGGTCCGTGCGCGGAGAGGTTGTAGGCGGTGGACCCGGCGGGCGTCGCGATCAGGGCGCCGTCGCAGATCAACTCCTCCAGCCGCTCCTTCCCGTCGACGCTGATGCGCAGCTTCGCCGCCTGATAGGTCTGGCGCAGCATCGAGACCTCGTTGATCGCCAACGCCTCCGTCGTCAGGCCCGTCACCGTGGTCGCGCGCATCCGGAGCGGGTTGATCACCGTCGTCTCCGCCGCGTTAAGCCGCTCCAGGAGATCGTCTTCATGATAATCGTTCATCATGAAGCCGACCGATCCTCGGTTCATCCCGTAAACCGGCGCGGGCAGATGCAGCGTGTCGTGCAGCATGTGGAGCATGAACCCGTCGCCGCCGAGCGCGACGATGACGTCGGCGTTCGCGGCGGGCGCCTGGCCATAGCGCTCCGTCAGCCGCGGCAGGGCCTCCTGCGCGGCGCTGGAATTGCTGGCGGCGAAGTGGATCGATTTGAACGTCATGCGCGCCCTCCCCTCGTGGCGCTTTGGACCTTGCCGCCCTTTCCCATCCGCCGCAACGAAGATCGCGGCGCCTCGCCGCGCCCCTGTGCATTCCGTCTTCCGCGGTTCGGGCTGGCGCCAGTCTGCGTGAAAGCGATAGACCACTGTCGACGCCGAAGCGCGAGTGGTCGCTTTCGGCTGACGAACCGCATATGTTTCCGATAGGAAACGCGCGAACGACACGCCAGAGAAGGACGCGACATGGACGCCCAGACCCGCGACACCGGATTTTTCTCCGAAGCCCTCGCCACCCGCGACCCCGAGATCTCGGCGGCGCTCACCGCCGAGCTGACCCGTCAGCGGGACGAGA
>JBCAXH010000027.1:0-65276 GCA_038534155.1 Pseudomonadota bacterium | reverse complement strand
TGTTGGTGAAGGGCAGGACGTTCTCGTGATAGCTGTCGTTCCACCACATCGCGACCTCGACCCCGATGCCGTCCTTCTCGCCGTCGACGAAGATCGGCTCCGAAATCAGACCCTGCTTGGAGCGGTCGAGATATTTCACGAACTCCCGCACGCCGCCTTCGTAGATCATCTCCTCCTCAAGCGGCTCAGCGGGCCGCTCGTCGCGCAGCGTGATGCGCACCCCGGAGTTGAGGAAGGCCAGCTCGCGCAGGCGATGCTCCAGCGTCTTGTAGCTGTATTCGACCATGGTGAACGTGCCGGTGGAGGCGAGGAAGCGCACCTCCGTCCCCTTGCGCCCGTTCGCATCGCCCACGACCTCCAGATGCTTCACCGTTTCGCCATGCTCGAACCGCGCGTGATGCTCCTTCCCGTCGCGCCAGATCCTGAGATCCAGCCAGGTGGAGAGCGCGTTGACGACGGAGACGCCAACCCCGTGCAGACCGCCCGAGACCTTATAGGAGTTCGAGTCGAACTTCCCGCCCGCATGCAGCTGGGTCATGATGACCTCGGCGGCGGAGACGCCCTCTTCAGGGTGCAGATCGGTCGGAATGCCGCGCCCGTTGTCAGAGACGGAGACCGATCCGTCGGCATGCAAAGTCACCGAAACCGTGTCGCAATGCCCCGCCAGCGCCTCGTCGATGCCGTTGTCGACGACCTCATAGACCATGTGGTGCAGACCCGACCCGTCGTCGGTGTCGCCGATATACATCCCCGGACGTTTCCGGACGGCCTCCAACCCCTTGAGAACCTTGATGGAATCCGCGCCGTATTCTTCGGGAGTCTGCTCGTTATCCGACATGCGTTCGCCGCCTGTTTTTATGACGATTTCTTATATCGCCTCGGGCGGGGAATGTCAGCTTTTCAGACGTTTTTTCGGGCCCTATGGACGCGCCGGAATATCCACCAGTTTCCCACGCGGAATCTCCGCCGCCTTGTCGTAGATTGGCGTCTCCACGAGCACCGCTGGGCGCATCTCCCCATCCCGGCACCCGACCTCTACGGCATCACCGAAACCGAAGCCCGTTCGGTCCATCAGCGCATAGCCGATCCCGTGCCCAAGGAACGGGGAGATCGCCCCCGCCGTGATCTTGCCGACACGCTCGCCCCCGGCCGTCACCGGCGCGGCGATGAGCGGCTCGCCGTCCTCGCATTTCACGCCGAAGAGGCGCAGGCCCCGCTCCGCCGCCATCAGCGCCGCCTTGCCGATGAAGTCGCCCTTGTCCTCGTCGATGAACCGCCCGAGGCCCACCGCCCAGGGCGTCGTCGTGCGGTCGAAGTCGGAGCCCGCGTTCAGGATGCCCGCCTCGATCCGGCGGATGTTCATCGCATCCAGTCCGAAGATCTCCATCCCATATTCGGCGCCCGCCGCCGTCAGATGCGCCCAAAGCGCGTCGGCGTCGTGGTGGGGTTCGGTGTAGAACTCCCAGCCCAGCTCGTTGGTGTAGCCGGTGCGGGTGATGACGACCTCCTGCCCGCCGAACCGCACCTTGGCCACCGCGAAATAGCCGAAGGGGGAGGGCATGCCGTCGTCGGCGGCGGCCTCCAGGATCTTCATCGCGTTCGGCCCCTGCACCTGGCTGACGAAGACGTCTGGATCGGTGATCGCCACGTCCATCCCGCGCGCATGGGCCACCGCCCAGGAATAGAAATCGCCGTCCGCCTGCGCGTACCAGAACTTGTCCGTCGCCAGCCTCAGGAGGATGCCGTCCACCACCAGCCCGCCGTCGTCGTAACAAGCGAGGCCGTAGGCGCAGCGCATGACCTTCGCCTTGGTCATGTCCTTGGTGAAGAGGAGATCCATCAGCCGCTCCGCGTCCGGTCCCTCGAACTGCAAGGGATACTCGCCCGTATGCAGCACGGCGGCCTCGCGGCGAAGACGCCAGTACCCGTCCTCCGTCGTATGATCGTCGAAACAAACCGCCATGTGGCGCCGGTTGTAGACGCAGTAATGCGGCCCCTTCGGGCGCTCTATCTGGTGGTAGGGGTGGCGGTTGAGGGCGTAATCCCACCCCGCGCCGGGGCGGGAGGTGACGAGATCGCGGGTCTGTCCGTCGCTGGAGCGCATTGGGGGCCCCTTCCTGAGTTAGGTGAGCTTACGGTTTCGCTGTAGTGTGATGCACAATCAGCCCATAATCGTGCGCGCCAAACTCATTTCCTCTGATCAAATGTTTAGTTAATCTAAAGTCATGACCGACTGGCTCCCCTCGCTTAACGCGCTTCGCGCTTTCGGGGCCGTCGCCCGCCATCTCAGTTATCGCAAGGCGGCGGAGGAGCTCAGCGTCACGCCGGCCGCCGTCAAACAGCTCGTGTCCAAGCTGGAGGCGGCGGTCGGCGCGCCGCTATTGCGCCGGGACGGCCGCGCGCTCGCGCTCACCGCAGCGGGGGAGGCGGGGCGGGACGACGTCGCGCGAGGGATGGAGCACCTCACCGAGGCGGTCGCTAAGATGCGGGCGGCGAGCGTGGGACGGCGTCTGATCGTCACGGCGGAGGCGTCGCTGGCGACGGCGTGGCTCGCGCCGAAACTGGCGGACTTCAAGGCCGCCCACCCTGAGATCAACGTGCTTCTCGACAGCTCGCAAGACATCGTGGACCTCGCCGCCTCCGACGCGGACGTCGCCATCCGCTACGGCGCGGCGCCGGGGGACGGGCGTTCCGCCCGGCGTCTCTTCCCGGACGAGATATTCGCCGCCTGCAGCCCGGCGCTCGCCGAGACGATCAGGGCGGAGGGGATCGGCGCGGCGCCCCTTATTCACTGGGACCTGTCGCTCGCGCCCCAGGCCGCCAACACCCGCCGGTGGTTCGCCTGGTCCGTCTGGTTCGAGGCTGCGGACCTGCCGGCGCCGGAGCGAGACGCTGGGTTACGCTTCTCCGACTACAACCTCGCGGTTCAGGCGGCGGTGGCGGGGCAGGGGCTCGTGCTCGCCAGTTGGCCGATCCTGCGCGACACTTTCGAAGCGGGGCTGCTGGTCAGCCCTTTCGAGACGCGCGTCGTCACCGATATCGGCTACGACGCTATCGTCGCGCCCGGCGCTGAGGCGCGAGAGGAGGCGCGCGCCTTCGTCGATTGGTTGCTCGCCACAGCCGCTAAGGAGAGTGGTCAGCTCCGCTCAGGAAGGGGTCTGACGGGCCCGCGGTAAGCTGTGGAAAACTCGTGCGGAATGTCTTCTTCGGCGTTGATGCCGATGAAAACCCCGCGGCTCGCTGGGCCGCCGCCTTCGCGTGCGGCGATCAGGCGTTCGTCCTTCATCGTGGTGCGCTGGGCGCAGCGCCGCGCCCATTTGGCGAGGCGGTCGTACATGAGGTCGAGGATTTCGGAATGCGCGTCGCTGCGCCCGAGGTCTTCGTATTCATCCGGGTCTGCCTCCAGATCGAACAGCATTGGGGGAAAGCCGCCTTCCGCGTGCATGAACTTCCACCGCTTGTCGACGATCATGAAGAGCCGCGCGTCTTTCGGATGCATGTCCAGCGCCTTCGCCACTTTTGAGGTGGAGTAATCGTATTCGCTAACCGCGAATTCCCGCCATTCGTCGGGCCGCTCTCCCCGCAAGAGCGGCAGGAGCGAGCGCCCTTCCAGCCATTCGTCCGGCGCCCGCGCGCCCTGCAGGTCGATGAAGGTGGCGGGCAGGTCGATCATCTCCACCAGCTCGTCCGAGACGGTTCCGCGCGTCGCATCGGCCTCCTCCGACGGATCGTAGATGATCATCGGCACGCGGACGGACTGGTCGTGGAAGAGCTCCTTCTCCCCCAGCCAGTGATCGCCCAGATAGTCGCCGTGGTCGGAGGTGAGGACGATCATCGTCTCCTCCATCGCCCCGGCGTCCTCAAGGTGCTTGAAGAGCCTCCCCATCTGATCGTCGCACTGTTTGATGAGGCCCATATAGGCGGGGATCACCTCGCGCCGGACGTCCTCGCGGGCGAAGGTCCGGCCAACCATCTTCTCCTGAAATCCGGCGAAGACGGGGTTGGCATCCGCCCGCTCGGCCTCGGAGCGTTTTACAGGGATGATGTGCTCCTCCCCGTACATGTCGTTGTAGGGCGCGGGCACGATGTAGGGCCAATGCGGCTTGATATAGCTGACATGGCAGACCCAGGGCGCGCCGTCGCGCTTCGCATCCGCAAACTCGATGGCGCGGTCCGTGAGCCAGGGGGTTTCAGAGTCTTCTTCATGGACGTGGGCGGGTTTGCCGGAGTTCTCCAGGAACCAGCCGGAGAGCAGTTTCCCGTCGTCACCCGCGGCAGAGTTGGCGTAGTCGTGCCAGGGATTATCGCCCTGATAGCCCTTGGATTTCAGGTACTCGTTATAGGGCGAGCGCCTCTCGTCATAAGGTCCGCTCGGCCCTTCCGCCCAGAGCCCGTCATCCCGCTCCCAGACGTCGAAGCCGCATTCGGCGACGCGGGCGCCGATAACGTCTTCGGCGTCCATCCCGAACCGCTCCATTCCCGCCTTGTCGGCGGACATATGCGTCTTGCCGATCAGCCAGCATTCGGCTCCGACGTCTCGCAGATGGTCGCCCATGGTCAGCTCGCCGACCTTTAGGGGCGCGTTGTTGAAGCCGACGCCATGGGAGTGAACGTAGCGGCCGGTATAGGCGCACATCCGGGACGATCCGCAGATGGTCGATTGCACGTAAGCCCGGTTGAAGCGCACGCCCATGGACGCGAGGCGGTCGATATTCGGCGTGTCCATATGGGGGTGCCCGTAGCAGCTGAGGTAATCCCAGCGCAGCTGGTCGAACATGATGAACAGGACGTTCTTCGCCTTGCGGGCCATCGGCGCGCGCCTCCCCTTTTTCGCCGACCTTAACGGCCCGCGCGCGGGGACCAAGCGCGGATTCGAAGAGGGCGTGGGATGGACCGCCAGAGGCGCCCCGGGCCGTTAACTTTGTTAGAAATCCGGATTTCCAACATTCCTTCAGGTTCGGTTAACTGCTGGAATTATTCTCGCACATTCAGATGGTTAGCTAAATAACGTCGGTATGTACGTATCGCTACGTTCACAAACGCTGGCCACCATGTTGCATAAAAGTTTCGTTCGAGACATATATGTCTCATGGCGCAAATCAGACCCGAAACCCGCGCGGCGATCATCGAGGCCGCCTTCCTCGTCTTCAACGAAACGCCTGCGGCGTCCCTTGGCGACGTCGCCGCTCGCGCGGGCGTCGGCCGCGCGACGCTCCATCGTTACTTCCACGGACGCGCCGAACTGATGCGCGCCCTCGCTCTCACCGCGATGGAGGAGCTGGATCAGGCGATCGAAGAGAAAACCGCCGGCGTGGAAACCTATGACGAAGGCTTCCGCCTCGCCCTCCACGCCATCGTTCCCCTCGCCGCGCGCCAGTGGTTCCTGTCGCAGGAGGGGCTGGAGGCGGACGCTGAGATCGCCGCCGCATACGCCGAAAGTAAGCGCCAGACTCGCGCCGACGTTGAGCGGGCGAAGGATGAAGGCGTCTTCGCCGCCGATGTCCCGACCGAATGGATCGCGGCGGCATACGAACACCTCGCATACGCTGCATGGGAACTGGTCCGCAGCGGCGACGCGACGCCGAAACAGGCGGCCGATCTCGCGTGGCGGACGCTCTCTCAGGGACTGAAAGGAGATCGGAGATGAACTTCGATGCATTGATGGAGCAGGTGGAAACGGTCTCCTACCTTATCGCCGCCGCGATTTTCCTGATCGAGATCGCGGAGTTGGCTTTCAAGGGCGAGTTCCGCGCCAAGACCATAGGGGAGATGCTCGTCAGCGTCTCCACCCAGATCCCCTATGTCGTCGTCAACGCCGTCTTCCTGACGGGCGCCTACGCGATTTACTGGATCATCAGCTACGAGATCACATGGTCCATCCCGGTCACGTGGTGGAGCCTCGCGCTCGTTCTCCTCATCGCCGACGTCACCTATTACTGGGAGCATCGGATCGCCCATGAGGTCCGCCTTCTCTGGACCCAGCACGCGGTTCACCATTCTTCCCGCGACTACAACATCGCGACCGCCTTCCGCTTCGGCCCGCTGGAGGGGCTTTGGTCGCTGATCGTCCACATCCCGATGGCGCTCATGGGGTTCGCGCCGGAGGCGATCATCTTCGGCGTGGTCGCGGCGCTCGCCTACCAGACATGGCTGCATACGGAGCTGATCGACAAGCTCGGCCCGCTGGAATGGGTGCTGAACACGCCCTCCCACCACCGGGTCCACCACGGCTGCGATGAGAAGTATCTCGACAAGAACTACGCAGGGATCCTGATCGTCTGGGACCGCCTCTGGGGCACGTTTCAGGTGGAGGAGGAGACGCCTCGTTATGGTCTGAAGCGCGACTACGACAGCCGCAATCCAATCTCCGTTTGGTTCTCCGAACTACCCGGTCTCGCCCGCGATCTGGCGAAGTCGCGGAGCCTTGGGGAGGCGTGGGGCTATCTCTTTCGGGCGCCGGGCTGGGAGCCGAAGGATTAGCCGAGCCCCGGCAACTCCCCGCTCTCCGCCAGCGCCGTCAGGTGCTCTTCAAACGCGGACTGGATGCGGCTTCGCCAGCCGGTCGTCTTGCTCAGAACGCCCAGCGTGAGGGGCCGCTGCGACCCGGCGAGCGGCACGAAGGCGAGGGGGGCGCCGTCCAGCGCCTCCCGCGTCCGCGTTCTGAGGTTCAGCAGGCTGAAACCGAACCCGTTGGCCACGAGACTCCGCACGACGGCGAGGTCGGTCGACCGCTCCGCCACCCAAGGACGCAGCCCCGCGTCATGGAACGCGGCGAGCATGTATTCGCGCGAGAGCGGCAGGTCGAGGAGGACCATCGGCTCCTCCACCAGCTCGTCCACCGTCACGCTCTCTTTCTCCGCCAGCGGGTGATCGGCGGCGAGCGCGGCGTAGGGGGAGAGCGCGGTGACCGGAGCGAAACGATCGTCCGGGGGAAGTTCGATGTCGTAGGTGACGGCGAGATCGATCTCCGCCCGGTTCAGCATCGTCATCAGCTCAGCCTGATCGCCGACCCGCATGGTGAGCGTCGCCTCCGGATAGGCCGCCTCGAACCCCCGCCGCACGCCCGCCGCCAGCACGGGCGCGATGGAGGTGAGATAGCCGACGGTCAGCGGCCCGCTGGGCAGATCGCGCGTCTCTCCGGCGACAGCGTAGAGACGTCCGGCGTCGTGAACTATGCGCCGCGCGTCATTGAAAATCCGGCGCCCGCCTGGCGTGAGAGAGAGCCCCTGCGCATGACGGCGCACGAAGAGCTGTGCGCCGAGCTCCTTCTCCAGTTGCGAGATAGCGGTGGAGATTGAGGGTGAGGAGACGTTCACCCGTTCCGCCGCCGCCGCAATAGAGCCGGTCTCGCCGACGGCGATCAGGTATTCGAGCTGGCGGAGCGTGAAACGGATCGGCATTCCCCAAACCCGCCATGCGATCGCCGGAAAATCAAGCGCGCCGCCTCGTCTCCTTAACGGGATCTGAACGAATGTCAGAAATCCGGATTTCTGACATTCCTTTGTGATCTGTTAACGATCTAGCGCCGAGGCGCTCCATTGCGCGTCGCCGGTCACTCGTTCAGATCAGACCTTCGCCCGCCGCGTCATCCCGAAAAGATCGCGCGGATCGTCCGGGTCCGCGAGCATGTCGAGCTCCACATAGGCCCCGGTCCGCTCCAGCTGATCGCGCACGTAGCGCAGCGCCGAAAAGTCCTCGATGGCGAAGCCGACGCTGTCGAACAGAGTGATCTGGCTCTCCGACCGCCGCCCTTCGGCCTGACCGGTGATCACGCGCCACAGCTCCGTCACCTCATGGTCGGGCGCGAGCTTCTGGATCTCCCCCTCGATCCGCGTCTGCGGCGGATACTCCACGAAGATGTCGGAGCGGTGGAGGATGTCCTCATGCAGCTCCGTCTTGCCCGGACAGTCCCCGCCAATCGCGTTGAGATGCACCCTGGCCCCGACGAGGTTGTCGGTCAGGATCGTCGCGTTCCGCTTGTCCGCCGTACAGGTCGTGACGATCTGCGCCCCGGCGACGGCTTCTTCCTTGGACTTGCAGAAAACGGTGCGCAGCCCGGCGCCTTCAAGGTTGCGGATCGCCTTCTCCGTCGCCGCCGGATCGATATCGTAGAGGCGGACTTCCTCCACCCCGACGATCTCCTGAAAGGCGAGCGCCTGAAACTCGCACTGCGCCCCGTTGCCGATCATCGCCATGATCCGGCTGTCCGCCGGCGCAAGATGCTTCGCCGCCATCGCCGACGTCGCGGCGGTGCGGAGCGCCGTCAACACCGTCATCTCCGACAGCAGAACCGGATAGCCGTTGTCGACCGACGACAGCACGCCGAACGCGGTCACCGTCTGATAGCCTTCGCGCATATTCTTCGGATGGCCGTTCACATATTTGAACCCGTACTCCGACCCGTCGGAGGTCGGCATCAGCTCGATCACGCCCTCGTCGGAATGCGCCGCGACGCGCGGGGTCTTGTCGAAGCTCTCCCACCGGCGGAAATCCGATTCGATATAGTCGGCCAACTCGCGCATCATCCGGCGCGCGCCGATGCCGTTCATGATCTCCATCATGTGGTCGACGGAGACGAAGGGCACCATGGCGAGGCGCGACGGCGCGGGTTTCAAAACATCCATTTTCATCGTGTCCTCCACATCAGTAACGGCGGGTCGGGCGGTCGAGCACTTTGCGCCCCAAGAGCGACGCGGCGAGGTCGACCATTAGCGTCGCGGTGCGCCCGCGCTCGTCGAGAAACGGGTTCAGTTCGACGAGGTCGAGCGAGGTGGCGAGGCCGCTGTCATGGACATGCTCCATGATCAGATGCGCCTCCCGGAAGGTCGCGCCGCCCGGCACGGTGGTCCCCACCGCGGGCGCGATCGCGGGGTCGAGGAAATCGACGTCGAGGCTCACATGCAGCCGCCCGTTCGCCTCCTTCACCCGCTTGAGGAACCGGCGCAGCGGATCGGCGACGCCATGCTCGTCGATGTCTCGCATGTCGTGAACGTCGAAGCCTTGGGCCGACAGGCGCTCATTCTCCGCCGGGTCGACGGAGCGGAGGCCCATGAGGCAGACGTTCTCCGGCGCCACCACGGCGGTGAGATCGGGGTAGACCTCGAACCCCGGCTGACCTGTAAAATATCCCATCGGCAGCCCATGCAGGTTCCCGCTCGTCGTCGTATCGGGCGAATGGAGATCGGGATGGGCGTCCAGCCACAACACGAAGAGCGGCCGGTTCTCATTGGCCGCCACTTCCGCCATAGCGGGAACCGTCCCCGCCGCCAGCGAATGATCGCCGCCGAGGAAGATCGGAAACCCTTCCGCCCCGCGTCCGGCGCCCTGCAGCGCGCGGGTCCATTCCAGAACCTCCGGCAGCCGCTTCAAAGCCGGGTTCGCATGGCTGGCGGGGGAGGGGGCTCCGATGCGCAGATCGCCATGATCGCGCACTTCGTGCCCGAGTCCGCGAAGCGTATCGGCCAGACCCGCCACGCGATACGCCTCCGGCCCCATCTGGCAGCCGGACTGAGACGCGCCCGCATCGATAGGCGCTCCTATGAGAGAAATTCGTGCCATGTCGTCCTCATGCGATGATGGACGGAAGATGGCCGTTCGACGTGATCAGAGCGAAGCGGGCGATGTGGTCAAAATGATGGAAGCGCTGACCGATATCATCAATTGAGAGATCAGACTGGTCAGCGGTCGATCCGCTCTTCGCCTTGGGGATAGGGCGTCGGCGCATCGCCCTCTCGCGAAGACAGGAAGTCGACGACGTTCCTTAGGATCGAGCTCGCGACGTCGTCGCCGCCCCCGCGCGCGGCCTCGCCGCCGCCGTCTCGGGTCGCGACCAGATCGCGCCGCCCACCGTCGCTCCGCGTTTTCAGCGATTTGACAGGCAGGCCTTCGTGAACCCGCACCGCGACTTCGCGCCAGATCGCCGCCGGAAGACCGCCGCCGGTGACCCCGACAAGGGGGGCGTTATCGTCCTTCCCCATCCAGACGCCGATGACGTACTGCCCGGTGAAGCCGATGAACCAGGCGTCCCGCGCGCCCTGCGTCGTGCCGGTCTTGCCCGCCGCCGGGCGACCCGGATCGGCCCGCGTCCCGGTGCCATCTCGGATCACCGCCTGCATCATGCCGGTCAGCCGCGCGGCGGAAGCCTGCGACATCACCCGCCGCGTCGCGGCCCCGTCGCCCGCCGTCATCACGGGCTGATCGTCGCCGCGAAGCGTGATGTCCTGGATGCCCTGCGCAGGGGCCGTCTCGCCCCCGTTGGCGATCACGGCGTAGGCGGAAGTCATTTCCAGAAGCGTCGCCTCCGACACGCCGAGCGCGACCGCCGGACCTTCCGCGATAGGGGAGGTGAGGCCCATCGCAGCGCCGAGATCGCGCACCCGGCTCCGCCCGACCCGCTCCGACAGGCGCACCGCGACCGTGTTGATCGACTGGGCCAGCGCCTCCTCCAGCGTCACTACGCCTTCGAACCGCCCGGAATAATTCTTCGGGGACCAACGGCCCGACCCCGGTATGTCCATGGTCAGCGGTTTGTCTTCGATCGTATCGAACGGCCCGTATCCCGCCTCCATCGCCGCCGCGTAGACCACGGGCTTGAAGGCCGATCCGGTCTGACGCAGCGCCTGCGTCGCCCGGTTGAACGTGTTCGCGCGGGGGTCGCGCCCGCCGACGATGGCCCGCACGCGCCCGTCATGCTCCATCACCACGATGGCCGCTTCGGCGGGGGAGCCCGCGCGCACGCGCGTCTCGAAAATATGCGCCAGCGCTTCCTCGGCCTTGGCCTGGATGGCGGGATCGAAGGTCGTGCGGATGCGCACGTCCTCCGCCGTCGCCCCGGTTAGGAAGGCGGGGCCGTCCTCCATCACCCAGTCTGCGAAATGGGCGCCGGTGCGTCGCGCCGCCTCCCGGCTCAGTTCCGCGGGCTCATCAATCGCCCGCTTCGCTTCGGCGTCGTCGATGAAGCCGGTCTCCTTCATCGCGTTGATGATCACGCCCGCCCGCCCCTGCGCCCGCCCCATGTCGGAGGTCGGGGCGAAGCGGCTCGGCGCCTTCAAAAGCCCCGCCAGCATGGCCGCCTCGGGCAGGTTCACGAACTTGGCGGATTTGGAGAAATACCGCTGCGCCGCCGCCTCGAAGCCGGTCGTTCCGGCGCCGAGATAGACCCGGTTCATGTAGATCGAGAGGATTTCGTCCTTAGCGTATTTCAGCTCCAGCGCGATGGCGACCGGGATCTCCTTCAGCTTCCGCTCGATCGTGCGCTCGGAGGTGAGAAAGACGTTCTTCGCGACCTGCTGCGTCAGGGTCGATCCGCCCTGCACGAAGCGCCCGGCTCGCACGTTCGCGACCATCGCGCGGGCGAGGCCGCGCGGGTCGATCCCGAAATGCGAGTAGAACCGCCGGTCTTCCGCCGCGATGATCGCGTTGACGAGATGGGGGGAGACGTCGCCCGGCGTGATCTCCCCGCCGAACTGCGCCCCGCGCCAGGCGAAGACGTCGCCCTTGGCGTCCAGCAGCGTGACGGACCCGCGTGAGCGAGCGTCTAGAAGCTCCTCGCTATCCGGCAGGCTGACGTAATAATACCCCACTGAGGCCGCGAGGATCAGCGCGACCACGACCCCGACCCGAAGCCCCAAGCGCACGAAGAACCAGAAAACCGCCCGCACGGCCCGATCCAGCCATGAAGGCGCGCGCCGCTTGGCCGCGCGAGGTTTGCTCGCGCGCTTCTTCTTCGCCGGAGCCGCCTTCCCAGACGGTTTACCCGACGACCCGGACTTGGTCTTCCGATCAGCCACGCGCGCCTCTTGATGGTGCTGCTCTTATGCGCGTTCGTCACATGGTAAGCATTCTGGGCGGAATTGTGGAGGGCGTGCGCACGCGGCGCGCTCATCCGCTTCTTTGCTCTCCAAATATCCTCGCCGAAGGCGAAACGGCGCGTCAGCGCCCTTTGGATGCCGCCGGTAGCGTGGGCTCTAGACGGCCCCGATCCGCCCCTCGAACGCGGCGAAAACCTCCTCATAGGTGGCTCGTTTGAACGGCACGATCTTCTCGATCACCTCGTCCGGCTTCATCCAGCGCCAGGCGCTGAACTCCGGCTCTTCGGTTTCGATGTCGATTTCCGCGTCATCGCCCAGAAAGCGCAGCAGGAACCACTTCTGCTCCTGCCCCTTGAACCGCCCCTTCCAGAGCTTCGGGACGAGCTCATGCGGCAGGTCGTACGGGATCCAGTTCTCCGTCTCCGCAATCACTTCGACGGAGCCGGGCGCGATCCCCGTCTCCTCCGTCAATTCCCGAAGCGCCGCATCGCGAGGGGCCTCCCCCACGTCGACGCCGCCCTGCGGCATCTGCCAGGCGTCTGTCGGGTTGTCGATCCGGGTCGCGGCGAAAACCTCCCCCGCCCGGTTCATCACGACGAGGCCCACGCAGGGACGGTAAGGGAGCGCGGCGATCTCCGCCGCGCTCATCATCTTCGCTGAACTCACTGCTGTTGGGACGCGTAGACCGAGAGACCCGTCAGCAAGTCGATGGCGTAAGCCAACTGCAAGTCCTCGCCCCGCAGCCGCGCCGTCGCCTCATGCCGTTCGCGCTCCTGACGCAGAAGCTCGATCTCTTCTTCGGTCAGCTGGTTCTCCAGGCTGCCGCGCAGGTCGGCCTCCGAACGGCTGGAGGTGAGCGGGTTCGCGCCCTCCTCTTCCCCGTCGTCGATCCGGCGACGCTCGACCAGGATGTCCGGCTCGATGCCGAGCGCCTGAATGGAGCGGCCCGAGGGCGTGTAATACCGAGCCGTCGTCATCCGCAGCGCGCCTTCGCCCGAGAGCGGCATGATCGTCTGAACCGACCCTTTACCGAAGCTCTTCGCGCCCAGAATGATCGCCCGGCGATGATCCTGCAGCGCGCCCGCGACGATTTCGGACGCCGAGGCGGAGCCGCCGTTGATCAGAACCACGAGCGGCTTGCCGTCCGTCAGATCGCCCGGCTGCGCGTTGTAGCGCTCGCTATCGTCCGGATCGCGCCCGCGGGTCGAGACGATCTCGCCCTTCTCCAGGAAGGCGTCAGAGACGGCGATCGCCTGATTGAGCAGCCCGCCCGGATTGTTCCGGAGATCGATCACGTACCCCTTGAGGTTGTCGGCCCCGATCTCGTCCGTGACCTTCTTGATGCCGGTCTCGAGGTTGTCGAAGGTCTGCTCGTTGAAGGTCGTCACGCGGATGATCCCGACATCGCCTTCGACGCGGGAGCGCACGGCCCGGATCTTGATCGTGTCGCGCACGATGGTGACGTCGAAGGGCTCCTCCGCTCCCTCGCGAACGACGGTGATGATGATCGGCTCGCCCACCTTGCCGCGCATCCGCTCCACCGCCTGACTGAGCGTGAGGCCCAGAACCGTCTCCCCATCGAGATGGGTGATGAAGTCGCCCGCCTCCATCCCGGCTTCCGCCGCTGGCGTTTCGTCGATGGGGGCGACGACTTTCACGAAGCCCTCCTCCATCGTGACCTCGATGCCGAGGCCGCCGAACTCGCCCTTGGTCTGGACCCGCATGTCCTCGAAATTCTTCGGCGCGAGGTAGGAGGAATGCGGATCGAGCGAGGCGAGCATGCCGTTGATCGCGCTTTCGATCAGCTCCTCCTCGTTCACTTCCTCCACGTATTGGCTGCGCACCCGCTCGAAGATGTCGCCGAAGAGGTCGAGATGCTCATAGGTCGAGCGCGCGTTGTTCTCTTGCGCCGAGAGGGGAGAGATCAATTGCGTCGCGGCGAGCGCCCCGAGGGTCGCGCCGCCAATGGCCGCGAATAAAGCTTTCTTCATTCGAACGTCACCTTTCATTCGTCACGAGGGCGAACCACGTCGCCGGATCCACCGAAGCGCCGCCCTGTCTCACCTCCATATAGAGCGTTTCCACCGGCAAGGCTTCAAGCGCCGAAGCGGTCGAGATCAAAAATTCTTCAGTTTCGGGCGCGGGACCGCCCAGCGCGCCGAGAGACTCGCCCTTCAGGACGACGTCGCCCGCATCGCGTCTGACGGATTTCAGCCCTGCGAAGATGAGCAGGGCATCGTCTTCAGGCTCCAGAATCACCACGATTCCATAGTCGCCGAAGGGGCCTGCGAAACGGATAACGCCATCCCATGGCGCGTAAACCTCAGCGTATGCGGGCGCCTGAAACTTAACGCCGGGCGAGGCTGCGTCTCCGAAGGCCGCGACCAGCCGCCCCTGCACCGGCGGCGGAAGGCTCCGCGCGGTGGAGAGGAATGACGGACCGGAACGCGCCTCGACCGGCGACGGCGGCAATGCGGTCGACAGCGCCGCGAGGTTCGCGCCAGATCGGGCGAGCGCTGCGCTCTCCGCTTCGATCCGATTGAGCAGCGCCTGAGGCAAGCTGCGCGTTCGCCGGTCGCGATCGAGGAGCGCGGCGATCTCCAGTCGCGCCTCGCGGAGGGCCGCGAGCGACGCGCGCGCTTCAGACGCCGCAACCTCGCGTCGCGCCTCGAGGGCGGCCAACTCATCGAGGGAGACGCGGATGCGCGCCGCCTCCACCTCCAGCGCGGGGATGAAGCTGGCGAGCGCCATGCCCGCGCGCGCGGCCGCCACCGCGCCGCCTGGATGCGCCAGCGTCGCCGCCCGCGGCGACCGCTCCAACCGCTGCAGGGCGGAGAGGATCGCGGTGAGGCGCGCCTCGTCCTCGTCCTTGCGGGCGGAGAGCTCGTCCCGGCGCGCGGCCAGCGCCTGCAGATCGCCGCGGAGCGCCTTCAGAACCGCCTCCTGCGCCTGCGCCGCTTGTCCAAGGGCGGCTATCCTCGCCTTGGGCCGCGTCGCCGCCGAGAGCGCGGCCTGCGCCTCTTTCAGCAGCTTCGCGGCCGCCGCGGCGTCGTCGGCGTCGGCGGGCCCCGCGAGGCCGAGCGCGACCAGGAGGGTGACTACAAGGCGCTTCATCCGCGTCTCAAGAGCGATGCGCCCGTCATCTCCGGCGGCGGCGCGACGCCCATCAGGTCCAGAAGCGTCGGCGCGAGGTCGGCGAGCCTTCCGGGCCCCTCCAGCAGCGCGCCCGCCGGACCGCCGGCGAGCATCGCTGGCACGGGGGCGGTCGTGTGCGCGGTGTGCGGCCCGCCGGTGGCCGGATCGACCATCATTTCGCAATTGCCGTGATCCGCCGTGACGATCATCGCTCCGCCAGCCGCCCCGATCGCGGCGACGGCGCGGCCGAGGCCCGCGTCCACCGCTTCGCAGGCGCGCATCGCGGCGGCGAGGTCGCCGGTATGGCCGACCATATCGGGATTAGCGTAATTCACGACGATCAGATCGTAGCGGCCGGACCCGATCGCCTCCACCAGTTTATCCGTCACCTCCGCAGCCGACATCTCAGGGGCGAGGTCATAGGTCTTCACCTTCGGCGACGGGGCCATGTGGCGATCTTCACCGGGATAGGGCGTCTCCTCCCCGCCGTTCAGAAAGAACGTGACGTGCGGATATTTCTCGGTCTCCGCCAGCCGCAACTGCGCCCGGCCCGCGCGCGCCGCCCAGGCGCCGAGCGTGTTTGCGATGGTCTCGGACGGAAAGAGAACCGTCATGTAGCGATCATGGGCGTCGGAGTAACTCACCAGCCCCGCCATCGCCCCCCAGGCGATCCGGCGCGGCGCCGGAAGCCCCTCGAAGGCCGCCGCCGCATCGAAACCGGGATCGCCGAGCGCTGAGAGGAGCTCCCGCGCCCGGTCCGCGCGAAAATTCATGAAGAGCACGCCGTCGCCGTCGCGCGCGCCCGCATAGTCTCCGATAATCGCGGGCGCGATGAACTCGTCGGTCTCGCCCCGCTCATAGGCGGCGTCGACCGCCTCTGCGGGCGAGGGCGCGCGCCGCCCCCTGGCCTCCACGATCGCGTCATGGGCGGCGAGAACCCGCTCCCAGCGGTTGTCTCGATCCATGGCGAAGAAGCGACCGGTCACCGTCGCGATTGTCCCCGCTCCTTCCAGCTCCGCCTCAAACGCGTCGAGGTAATCGCGCGCGCTCTTGGGCGGGGTGTCCCTGCCGTCAGTGAAGAGATGGAGCGCGACTTTGACGCCCCGCGCGGCCAGCGCCTTCGCCGCCGCCGCGATATGCCGCTGGTGAGCGTGCACGCCGCCCGGGCTCATCAACCCCATGAGATGCGCCGTCCCGCCGCCGGCGATCATCGCGTCGGCGAACGCCGCGAGGCGCGAGTTCTCCGCGAAACTTCCATCCGCGATAGCGTTGTCGATTTTCGGAAGGTCCATCCAGACGACGCGCCCGGCGCCGATGTTCATATGTCCGACCTCAGAATTGCCCATTTGACCTGCGGGCAACCCGACATCCGGCCCGGAGCAGGCCAGCATCGCAGGCGGCGACGCCGCCATCAGCGCATCGTAGTTCGGCGTCGTCGCCAGTTTCGGCGCATTCGCCTCAGCTTCATCACGGAGCCCCCATCCGTCGAGGATGCACAACACTACAGGCGTCTTCACGTTACCCATTCCCGCCGATCATCCCCGCCGATCAATCCCGCCGCTTCGCCAACTTCTTTGCTCACCAAATATCCCCGCCGGAGGCAACCCGAAGGTCGTCATTCGCATGCGAATGAGGCGCCTGAGAAAAAGTCGCGCCGCGCACAGCGCGGCTCAACGCCGCCCTCGGTCCCACCAGATCAATCCCGGTGATACGGCGCGCCGGACAGAATGGACGCAGCCCGATAAAGCTGCTCCGCCAACATCGCCCGCGCCAGCATATGCGGCCAAACCATCGGCCCGAAGCTCAGGAGCCTGTCGGCGCGCGACCGCAGCTCATCCGAATGCCCGTCCGCCCCGCCGATCAGAAACGCGCAGTCGCGTCGCCCTTCGTCGCGCAGTTTCGCGAGGAGCGCGGCGAAGGCGCGGCTGTCCATGGTTTTTCCGCGTTCATCCAGCGCGAAAACCGTTGCGCCGTCCGGCATGGCGTCCAGCAGCAGGCGGCTTTCGCCGACGCGCTTGCGGTCCTCGACCTCGACCAGCTTCGCGCCGCCGAACCCGAGCGGCCGCGCCGCGCCGTCGAATCTTTTTAGATAGTCGTCGACCAACGCCGCTTCCGGACCGCCCTTCTGGCGGCCCACGGCGATCACCGCGATGCGCACGCGTTCAACGCCCGCTCAGGCCGAGCCCGCCGCCCGCGCGAAGCCGGTCTCCGGCGCCGTCAGCCACATCTTCTCGAGCTGATAGAACTCGCGCACTTCCGGGCGGAAAAGGTGGACGATGACGTCCCCCGCATCCACCAGAACCCAGTCGCCGGCGTCCTTGCCTTCGATCCGGGCCAGAACGCCCTTTTTCGACTTCAGCTCATCCGCCAGCTTTTCAGTCAACGCCGAGACCTGCCGCGTGGAGCGGCCCGACGCCACGACCATGTGATCCGCGATAGCCGATTTGCCCCGCAGGTCGATCGTGACGATGTCTTCGGCTTTGTCCTGGTCGAGCCGAGCCCGGATAAAGTCCAGGAGCCCATCGCTCCGAGCGTCTCCATCTGCGTCGGGGCCCGCCGTCGGCGCCTTCGCTTTCGGGTCCCTCATATGGCCCGCGTCAATCCGTTCATGCAGAACAGGATCCTCCAGAAACCGCGCCGATCTTGGCGCATGATGAGTGTAGCGTAAAGCCGGGCGGCCCTCAACAAGCGGACCGAACCCGCGACGAAGGCGATTAACGCATTGACCGCAGCCTGTATTCAGTCGCCGCCAATGAAAAACTTCCCGCTCGAAAGAGTCGCTTGCGCGCCTTGCGAGGCCAAAATGCCACAACTATATACGCCGCGACCCGCAAGGGCCCCGTTGCAAGCCAGCGCGAAAGCGACGGAGGGGCCTAACGCGACATCAACCAGTTTAGAGGCATTGGGGGCCTTCGGGACCCACTGCCTTGTATCGCCGGAAGAGAGGATACGAACATGTCGAAAGTCATCGGGATCGACCTTGGCACGACCAACTCCTGCGTCGCCATCATGGACGGCTCATCCCCGAAAGTCGTTGAGAACGCCGAAGGCGCGCGCACCACGCCCTCCATGGTCGCCTTCACCGGCGATGGGGAGCGGCTCGTCGGTCAGCCCGCCAAGCGCCAGGCCGTCACCAACCCGGAAAACACCCTCTTCGCCGTTAAACGACTGATCGGCCGTCGCGCCGACGACAAGGCGGTGGAGAAGGACAAGAAGATGGTCCCCTACGCCATCGTCAAAGGCGACAATGGCGATGCATGGGTCGAAGCCTCGGGCGAGAAATACTCGCCCTCCCAGATCAGCGCCTTCATTCTGCAGAAGATGAAAGAGACGGCGGAGAGCTATCTCGGCGAGAAAGTCGGCCAGGCCGTCATCACCGTCCCCGCCTATTTCAACGACGCCCAGCGTCAGGCGACGAAAGACGCCGGCAAGATCGCCGGCCTTGAAGTGCTGCGCATCATCAATGAACCGACGGCGGCTGCGCTCGCCTATGGCCTCGACAAGTCCGACGAAGACAAGACCATCGCGGTCTACGACCTCGGCGGCGGCACCTTCGACGTCTCGATCCTGGAGATCGGCGATGGCCTCTTCCAGGTGCAGTCGACCAACGGCGACACCTTCCTCGGCGGTGAGGATTTCGACCTTCGCCTGGTCGACTACCTCGCGGACGAGTTCCAGAAGGAAAACAGCATGGATCTGCGCGGCGACAAGCTCGCCCTGCAGCGCCTTAAGGAAGCCGCCGAGAAGGCGAAGATCGAGCTTTCGTCTTCGACCCAGACCGAGATCAACCTGCCCTACATCACGGCGGACGCCACCGGGCCCAAGCACCTCACGCTGAAGCTGACCCGCGCCAAGCTGGAGAGCATCGTCGCCGACCTGATCGAGCGGACGCTGGAGCCCTGCAAAAAGGCCCTCAAAGACGCGGGCGTCTCCGCCAGCGAAATCGATGAGGTCGTCCTCGTCGGCGGCATGACCCGCATGCCGAAGGTCATCGAGACGGTGAAGAACTTCTTCGGCAAGGAGCCGCACAAGGGCGTTAACCCGGACGAGGTCGTAGCCATGGGCGCGGCCATTCAGGGCGGCGTCCTGAAAGGCGATGTGACGGACGTGACGCTTCTCGACGTCACACCGCTCTCGCTCGGCATCGAAACGCTCGGAGGCGTCTTCACCCGTCTGATCGACCGCAACACGGCGATCCCGACCGAGAAGAGTCAGATCTTCTCGACCGCCGATGACAACCAGAACGCCGTCACCATCCGCGTCTTCCAAGGCGAGCGCGAAATGGCCGCGGACAACAAGCTGCTCGGTCAGTTCAACCTTGAGAACATCCCGCCCGCCCCGCGCGGCATGCCGCAGATCGAGGTCACCTTCGACATCGACGTGAACGGCATCGTCTCGGTGAAGGCGAAGGACAAGGGCACCGACAAGGAGCAGAAGATCACCATTCAGGCATCCGGCGGCCTTTCGGACGACGACATCGAGAAGATGGTGAAGGAGGCCGAGGAGAACGCCGAGGCCGATAAGCAGAAGAAAGAGGCGGTCGAGGCGAAGAACCACGCCGAAAGCCTCGTCCATTCGACGGAGAAATCCCTCGCCGATCACGGCGACAAGGTCGACGATGAGACCAAGTCCGCCATCGAGACTGCGATCGCCGAGCTGAAAGAGGCGATCGAAGGCGACGACGCGGAGGCGATCAAAGCCAAGACCCAGGCCCTGACCGAAACCGCGATGAAGCTCGGCGAGGCGATCTACAAGGCGCAGATGGAGGAAGCCGAAGCCGCTTCCCCCGACGGCGGCGAAGCTGCCGCCGAAGCAGACGCCAAGAAAGACGACGACGTGGTCGACGCCGACTTCGAAGAGGTCAAGGACGACGACCAGAACAAGAAAGCGTCCTGAAACTGAACCGGGCGGGACCTGGCCTCGGCCTGGGTCCCGCCTCTCCCTTTCTCCGCAACCTTGGCCCCAAGCGCCCCGCGCTATATGCAAGCCAGGTTCCGGGAACGGCGGTGATCCATGGCTAAGCGCGATTTTTATGATGTTCTCGGCGTCCAGCGCGGCGCGTCGGAGGCGGACCTGAAGAAGGCCTACCGCCAGCTCGCGCGCGAGATGCATCCCGATCGCAACAAGGACGACCCCTCCGCGGCCGAAAAGTTCAAAGAGGTGAACGAGGCCTATGACGTCCTGAAGGACGCCGAGAAAAAAGCCGCCTACGACCAGTTCGGCCACGCCGCATTCGAAGGCGGCATGGGCGCGGGCGCCGCCGGGGCGCGCGGGGCGCGGGGCGCCGACTTCAACTCCGCCTTCTCCGACGTCTTCGACGATCTGTTCGGCGATTTCATGGGCGGCGGCGGGCGCCAGCGCGGCGGCCGGTCCCGCACGCGGGGCTCCGACCTGCGGTACAATCTGTCGATCTCGCTGGAGGACGCTTTCACTGGCAAAGAGACGACGATCAACGTCCCCGGCTCGATCGTGTGCGAGGCCTGCGACGGCACCGGCTCCGAAGGCGGGGCCGAACCGACGACCTGCCCGACCTGCTCCGGTCTCGGCAAGGTGCGCGCGCAGCAGGGCTTCTTCACCATCGAGCGCACCTGCCCGACTTGCGGCGGCCGCGGCCAGATCATCAAGAACCCGTGCAAATCCTGCAACGGCCAGGGCCGCGTCGCGAAGGAGCGGACGCTCTCCGTCCGCATCCCCGAGGGCGTCGAGAACGGCACGCGCATCCGCCTCGCCGGCGAAGGCGAAGCCGGCGCGCGGGGCGGGCCGCCGGGCGATCTCTACATCTTCCTGGAGATGCGGGAGCACGAGATCTTCGCCCGCGACGGGCTCGACCTCTTTTGCCGCGTCCCCGTGCCGATGACCACGGCGGCTTTGGGCGGTGAGATTGAGGCGCCGACCATCGACGGCGGCCGCACCCGCGTGAAAATTCCCGCAGGCTCCCAATCCGGCAAACAGCTTCGCCTCCGCGCCAAGGGCATGCCGGCCCTGCGGGGCGGCCGCTTCGGCGATCTCTATCTGGAGTTGGCGGTGGAGACCCCGGTCAACCTCACCTCTCAGCAAAAAGAGCTTCTGAAGCTCTTTGAAGAGGCGAGCGCTGAGAACAGCCCCGAAAGCTCCGACTTCTTCTCCAAGGTGAAGAATTTCTGGGATGACATGACGAGCTGATCCTCCGCTCGTCGTCGCCGAACCTGCCTACGATACTTCCTAAGCGTCGCCGCATCGGGCGTTTGGCGCGACGCTCGCGGCGCGAAGCGCATCGCTTCCCCTTAAACGGCGATTTAATCGTGCTGGGCTGAATGAGCATTTAAAATCAGCATGTTGATAGTTTGCTAGCAAGCTAGAGCCCGCATCCTGAAAAACAGGCCGCACCGCCGCCAATCAAGCCCTCGCGGCGCAGGTGATGGCGGGCCCTTAACTCGCCCTTAACCTCGTTCGTCACCCAGTAAGGGCTGGCGTTCGGGACATCGGGGCAGGGATCATGGCCGTCCAATCATATACGGTGGCGTTTCAGGGCATGGAGGCGCGCCATGTCGAGGTGCAGTGCCACCTGTCCTCCGGCATGCCGGCCTTCGCTCTGGTTGGCCTGCCGGACAAGGCGGTTGCGGAGTCGAAAGAGCGGGTCCGCGCCGCGCTGAACGCCATTGGTCTCGCGCTGCCTCCGAAGCGGATCACGATCAACCTCGCCCCCGCGGACCTTCCGAAAGAGGGCGCGCATTACGACCTGCCGATCGCACTCGCGCTCCTCGCCGCACTCGAAATCACCCCTCCCGAAGACGTCGCGCGCTGCACGGCGATGGGCGAGTTGTCGCTCGACGGACGCATCTCGGCCGTTCCCGGCGCGCTCCCGGCCGCGCTCGCAGCGGCGGAGGCGGATCATGATTTCGTCTGTCCGGCCGCCTGCGGGCCGGAGGCCGCCCTCATCACCGCCGTCAATGTGCTCGCGCCGGAGACGCTGATCGCCCTGATCAACCACATGACCGGCAAGGCCGTCCTCCCGTCGCCCGAACCCGCCGGACCCGGCAACGAGGGCGCCATCAAGGACATGGCCGACGTGAAGGGACAGGAGGGCGCCCGCCGCGCGCTGGAGGTCGCCGCCGGCGGTGGCCACAACATGCTGATGATCGGCCCGCCCGGCGCAGGCAAGTCGATGTTGGCCGAACGCTTGCCCGGCGTCCTCCCGCCTATGTCTCCGGCGGAGGCGCTGGAGGTCTCCATGATCCACTCCGTCGCCGGGCTGATCGAGGAGGGGCGCATCCCCCGCCGCCGCCCCTATCTCGACCCGCACTACGGCGCCTCAATGGCCGCAATGGTCGGCGGCGGGCGGAACGCGGCGCCGGGGCAGATCAGCCTCGCCCATAACGGCGTCCTCTTCATGGACGAGCTGCCCGAATTCGCCCGCCCCGTGCTGGAGAGCCTCCGCCAGCCGATGGAGACCGGGGAGGCGCTGATCGCCCGCGCCAACGCCCATGTCCGTTATCCCGCCCGCTTCCAGCTGATCGCCGCGATGAACCCCTGCCGCTGCGGTCACCTCGCGGACCCGTCGCTCGCCTGCTCCCGCGCGCCGAATTGCGGGCTGGACTATCAGGCCCGCATCTCCGGCCCCCTGATCGACCGGCTGGACGTGCAGATCGAACTACCCGGCGTCACCCCCGCCGACCTCTCCGGAGCGCCCAAGGGCGAACCCTCCGCCTCCGTCGCCTCCCGCGTGGCGCGGGCGAGGGCGGCGCAGGAGGCGCGGTTCGAAGAGATGGGCGCTAAGTTCCGCACCAACGCCGAATTGCAAGGCGACGCGCTGGAGCAGGTCGCGGCGCCTGACGGGGAGGGCCGCGCCCTCCTCGACAAGGCGGCGGAGGCCCTGCGCCTCACCGGCCGCGGCTACCACCGCGTCATGCGCCTCTCCCGCACCATCGCCGATCTCGACGGGTCGGAGGGCGTGAAGAAACGCCATGTGGCGGAGGCGGCGAGTTATCGGCGGGCGCCGTTGAAACGGTGAATACGGATTTCGATATTGGAAGAAGGATGAAGGGATCAGGTGAGACCCAACACATCCATCATATCGTATTCCCCCGGCTTCCGCCCCCGCCCCCAGAGCGCGGCCTTCACCGCCCCACGCGCGAAGAGCATCCGGTCGGAGGCGACATGGCGGAGGATGATCCGCTCGCCCTCGCCCGCGAAAATCACGTCATGCTCCCCGACGATATCGCCGCCCCGGATGGCGGAATAACCGATATGCCCCCGCTCCCGCGCGCCGGTGATCCCGTCGCGCCCTCGGTCTGCGACATGGCCATGATCCACCCCGCGCCCCTCCGCCGCCGCCTCGCCCAGCATTAGCGCGGTGCCGGAGGGGGCGTCGACCTTGTGACGGTGATGAGCCTCCACCACCTCGATGTCGTAGTCGGCGTCGAGCGCCGCCGCGACCTTGCGGGTCAAAGCGGTCAGAAGGTTCACGCCCAGCGACATGTTCCCCGCCCGCACGATCACCGCATGGCGCGCCGCCGCTTCGAAGGCGGCGAGATGCGCGTCTTCAAACCCCGTCGTCCCGATCACATGCACAGCACGCGCCTGAGCCGCGATCTCGCTATGAGCCACGGTCACGGCGGGGGAGGTGAAGTCGAGAAACGCCTCCGTCTTCGCAAAGACCTCCAGCGGATCGTCCGCGACCATGACGCCGCGCGCCGCCCCGCCCATCGCCTCGCCGAGATCGCCGCCGACCCAGTCGTGACCGGGCCGCTCGGTGACGCCGACAAGCTCCGCATGTTCGGTCTCGTCAATCGCCCGGATCAGCATCTGACCCATCCGCCCGGAGGCGCCCGCCACGGCGATCTTCATCGGTCCTTCGAATTCCATGACCAGGCCCGCCTTCTTTGCTCCAGAAATATCCCCGCCGGAGGCCCGCGCCCGATAGGGCGCAAACCAAGAAAGAGCGGCGCGTTAGCGCCTCCGTTTAGAAAGCGGCCCCGCCTATCGCAACCCGCCCGACGCATGGAGCGCGAAGCCGACCGCCCCCGCCGCTAGCGCGCCGAGGATGACCGCGATGGCGATTTTCCAGATCGACCAGGGTCGCTCCCCCTGCACCGCGCCGGTTCGGCCGTTGACGATGAAGCGATAGGTTTCGCCTCGGTATTTGTAAGCCGCGAGCCAGACAGGCAGCAGGATGTGCTTGAAGGTCGTGCGCGATAGCCGCGTATCCACATGGGTCACGCGCTGCTTGTCGCCGCCGATGTCGAAGCGGATGTCGCGGAGGATGATCTGATCCATCTTCGCGCGGGCTTCGCGAAACCCGTCCTCCAGCGGCACTGTGTAAGCTTCCGCCCGAAACCCGGCGAGATAGGCGGGCTGATAGGGCTTCAGCGCCGAGAGATCCCAGGGGCCGAGGCGGTCGGCGAATTTCTTCGGCAGCGACTTCGACGCCAGAACCAACACGTCGTCGAAGAACCGCGCGACCCGACCGCGCCGGGGCGACCAGCGCACTTTCGGCACCTGCCGGTTCCGCATCACTGTCTTGCCGTCGACCTGCACCGGCACGCGCTGGGTGACGTAGTAAACATCGCCCCGCTGGCCCTGATAATCGGTCTCCGTCTCAGCATCGTAAGTCCAATAGGGGACGTAGAGCCCCTCCATCGGTCGACCGGCCCGCGCATATTCCGAAAGGCCGTTCGGCGCGAACCAGAGCGAGCCGAGCCAGTCGTTCATCGCGGCGCGCGCCTCCGCCTCCGTCAGCTCGAAGGGGAGGACGCCCTTGGGCTTGATGTGCCGGTTGTCCGCCGTCTCCGTGACGATGGGCGTGGCGCAAAACGGGCATTCGGAGGCATGGGTCTTGTCGTCGAACTCGACGTCGGCGCCGCAATTGTCGCAATGGACCGTGCGGGTGACCTCTATCTCCGCCTCCGGCAGCTCATCGGCGAGCGCCCTCGCCAGGTCCTGCTCGGCGATGGATGCGCCCCAGGGCGTATCGGCCTGCTCGATCTCGTTCGAGGTTCCGCAGAACGGGCAGCGCACGACCGGCTCGCCCGGCGCATAGGTCAGCGCCGCGCCGCAGTTTTCGCAAGGAAACTTGCCGAGCGCCTCGGCCCCGTCCGCCATGGTTTAGGCTGGAGGCGGAGAAGCCGGCGGGGGAGGCGGCGGCGCGATGGTGAAGAGCTGGGCGAGCTCGGTGACCTCGCCCGCCGCCGTCCATCCGGCGTAACCGGGCGACCAGACGAGCGTTTCGCGGTCGAAGGCTCCTTCCTTGATCATCCGTCCTAGATCGCCGCGCGCGAAGGGCCCGGTCGTCTGACCGTTCGCCGCCACATGCCAGAGCCGCTCCGGCGGCGGTGGGGGCGGAGGCGGCGGGGCCATCGTCTGTGGCGCGGCGGGCTGCTGGGGCTGCTGGCCCCATGGGCTCGCGCCGCCGCCCATCGCATTCGCCATCGCCATGCCCATTCCCATGCCGAGCCCGGCGCCCATGCCGCCCCCCGCGTCACCGGGATTGGCGGCGGCGACGGTCATCGCCTCCGCGGCTTGATACTGGGCGTATTTTCCAAGATCGCCGATCACGCCCATGGACGTGCGCTTGTCCAGCGCCTTCTCCACCGCTTCCGGCAGGGAGACGTTTTCGACGAAGAGCGCGGGCGTCTCGATCCCGTAGGCCGCCAGTTCCGGCGCGATGCGCTTCTTGAGAAAGGCGCCGAGGTCGTCCGTGTTCGCCGCGATGTCGAGCGCCGCGATCCCTGAGGAGGCGAGGGCGTTGGAGAACCGCGCGACGATCACGTTGCGCAGCTGGAACGTCACCTCGTCCGTCGTCACCTCGCCGTCGGTCCCGACGATCTCCTGCAGGAAGAGGGCGGGGTCGGTCACGCGGATCGAATAGGTCCCGAAGGCGCGCAGGCGGGTCGGCCCGAACTCCGGATCGCGCAGCATGATCGGGTTCTTGGTGCCCCATTTCAGGTCCTGGAACCGGCGGGTGGAGACGAAGTAGATCTCCGACTTGAACGGCGACTGGAACCCGTGGTCCCAGTGCTGGAGCGTCGTCATGATCGGCATGTTGTTGGTCTCCAGCATGTAGAGACCGGGGCCGAAGACGTCGGCGAGCTGCCCTTCGTGGACGAAGACGGCGGCCTGCCCCTCGCGGACCGTCAGCTTGGCGCCGTATTTAATCTCATTGCCGTGGCGCTCGAACCGCCAGACCATCGTGTCGCGGCTGTCGTCCGTCCATTCGATGACGTCGATGAACTCGCCGGTGAGTTTGTCCCAAAGGCTCATGGGGCGTCCCCTTTTTCACGTCGGGCCGCGCGGGGCGGCTTTCGTTGCGACATAGATAGCAATGGCGGCGCGAATGCGACAGATGGCGGGGCAAATGAAAACGGCCCCGCGCGGGGGCCGCTTCAGTGCGCGATGATCTGGATCAGTATTCGCCGGCGAGCGGATCGGGACCGAAGCGGTTCTCGCCCTCGGTCCCCCGCAAGATCATGAAGACCAGGAGCACGATGCCTCCGATGGCGGGAACGAAGGCGATGAGGATCCACCACCCGGACCGATCCTGATCGTGCAGGCGGCGAACGGTGACGCAGATGCTCGGGATGATGATGCCGAGCGTGACGATGATCGAGAAAATCCCCGCGCCAAGGCCGAATGTGATCGCGCCGACGATGACGTCCAAAACGGCCGCGACAATCGCCGCGATGATGATTGCAAGGTAAAAATACCAGTATTCAGCCCGCCGCGCGCGACCGGATATCGTCGCGTATTTGCTCAGGCAGCTGCGAACCGCATCCATGAAGCCCATTGTCGTTCCCCTCACTTTGAGCGCCGAAAGTGGTTAACAAATTCCACCGCAATGGCCGTCGCGCAAGATAACGCATCCGGATTTCACGGACGGGAGAAGCCGTTTTCACGGCGCGGTCAGCCTTCGGGTCGAAGATCCGCGATGATTTGAGTGGCCAGCGCCGCCGCTTCTTCCGCCGCCATTCCCGGCGCGAGGCGCGGGTCGTAGAGGACGCGCAGGAGCAGCTCGTCATGCTCCGTCAGCAGGGCGAATTCCTGATCGTCGTTGAAGATCGAAGGGCGGACGCCGTCGTCGTCATTCATCAGGCCGAGGGACTGCGTCAGCTCCTCATGCATGCAGCTTTCGCGAAAAACCCCCTCCAGCTCCGCCTTCACGACGATCAGGGCGCCGATGATGCGGCCCGGATTGGCCTCGTCGAAGCCGACCTGCCCGACGCAGGGATAGCGGACCTCCCGCGACCAGTCGACGAGCAGCGGCATCCGCTCCGCCGCGCCGTTCTCGCGAAGGGCGTCGACGAATGCGCGCCGTTCCTCGGAGCCGAGGATCAGGATGTTGACGTTCGCGTTTTCGTCAGCTGCTTCAAAGGGAAGACCAGTAAGGAACGAAAGGCGCTCTGCGAAAGCCGCATAGGCGGCGACGTCCGCGTCAGTCACCCCGTCGCCCACGAGGCTGTAGCGGATCGGGTCCGCCCAGCGGGAGACGACGGAAGGGGTCGTCGCCTGACGAAGCTCCCCGCCCTCTCGCCGATATTCGCGGTTGAGCGCGATGGTTTCGAAATTTCTGGAGAGATCGGCGCTGGAGAACGGCGCATCGGCGGGTGCCGCCTCCGTCCGAAAGGCGCCGTTCGTTTCAAGAGCGCGGGCGTAGTCGCGGTATTGCCCTGAGTAGTCGGCGGCGCATGCTGAAAGCGCGGCGGCGCTGAGGACGAGGGCGACGCGCCGTCTCAAGACGATCCTTCCAGGTCCAACGATCTGACGATGTCATCGAGGAGCGGCGTCACCTCCGGCTCCTTCATGCCCGAAGAAAGACGATCGTCGTAGAGGATGCGCATGAGATACTCGTCATGGAGCGTCATCAAAGCGAACTCGTTCGTATCGTTGAAGAGCGATGGACGTATCCAATCCGCGTCATTCAGGAGGCCAAACGACTGAACGATCTCTTCATGAATGCATGACTTCCGGAAGATCCCCGACGTTTCGGACTTAATGTAGACCCGCGCGTGCGTGATGTTTCGATCAGAGTCGTACCGGATCTGGCCAATGCAAGGACGGTTCAGGTTCGTCGCCCATTCGCGCCGGAATTCTTGACCGCCAAAGCCGTCGTTGGTCGTCGACGTGTCGACGATAATCCTGCGTTCCTCCTCATTCAGAAATAGAATTTGGAAGTTTGCGAAAGTTCGGATCGCTTCCGGAGTGGTCGAATTGACTTCCAGTCCCGTGAGCTCCGAGAGCCGCAGCATCAAGTCGACGATATCGCGTCGGTCCTGATCCGATACCTCTTCACCGAGGATCGTGTAGTTCACCGGCCCCGCCCATCGACCCAACGGACGCTCGGTTCGCTCCGGGTCCACTCCGTCTGGGCTGAATTCGGAGTAAAGCGCCACCTCGATGAAGTTTCGCCGCAAGTCGTCCCGGTCGAAAGGAGCGTCGTCCGGTGCGACGTCAGTTCGGAAGAAGCCCTTTTGAACGAGGCGTTCCTCGTAACGGGCGTAAATCTCCGCCGGTTCCGCGCACCCCGCAACGACAAGGGCGGTCGCGATGACCGCCCCTGCTTTAAACGCGCGCCGGGCGATCAAGCGTCGCCGCCCGCCGCGTCCGGGCCTGCGCCCATCGGGGCGCGGGCCTTGGCGGCGGCGAGGGTCTCTTTCAGCTCCTCTTCCATCTTCTTCAGCTCGCCCTCGGCTTCGGCGCGCTTCGCCTTGCCTTCGTCCGCGATGGCGAGGCTTTCCTGGATCGTGTCGATCAGGGTCTTGTTCGCGCTCTTCACCGCTTCGATGTCGAAGACGCCGCGCTCCATCTGCTCGCGCACTTCGCGGTTCGCCTCCTGCAGGTTTTCGGCGTTCTTGGTGAGAAGCTCGTTCGTCAGGTCCGTCGCCTGCTTCACGGTCTCCGCCGCCTCGCGGGAGCGGAAGATCGTCACCGCCTGCGCCAGCTGCGTCTCCCACAGCGGCACGGTGTTCACCAGCGTCGAGTTGATCTTGTTGACGAGGGACTTGTCGTTCTCCTGCACCAGCCGGATGGAGGGGAGCGACTGCATCGTCACCTGGCGCGTCAGCTTCAGGTCGTGCACCCGCCGCTCAAGATCGTCCCGCGCGGCGCGGAGGTCGCGCAGCTCCTGCGCCTTCAGGACGCCTTCGTCTTCGGGCGCGGTCTCCACCTCGGCGGCCTTGGCGGGAATGATGTCGTTGTCGAGCTGCGCAAGCTTCGCCTCCCCCGCCGCGATGTAGAGGGCGAGCTGGTTGTAGAAGTCGAGCGAGGATTCGTAGAGCTTGTCGAGCGACTTGATGTCCTTCAGGAGGACGGTTTCGTGCTCCAGCAGTTCATCGGAGATGCGGTCGATCTGGCCCCGGACCCCCTCGTATTTCGCGATGAACTCGGCGACCGGGCGGGCCTTGCCGAAGAGACGCTCCCACCAGCTCTGCTTGCGGTTGGGGTCCAGCTCATCCGCGTCGAAGCCGCGGATATTGGTGACCATCTCGCGGAGGGAGGCGCCGGCGGGGCCGACGTCCTTGTTGCGCACGCCGTCCAGCATGGAGGAGGAGATCGCCTGCAACTCCGTCTGCGCGGCGGAGCCGAAGGTGATGATCGACTGAGTGTTGCCCATGTCGAGATCGCCGACGAGACGGTCGATCGCCGCCTGTTCTTCGGGCGTGATCTTGTCCGCCTCCACGATCTCCGCCCTGGTTGCAGGCAGAAGCGCGTTCGTGACCTGCTCCGCTTCGACGATAAGCGCCTGGGCTTTCTCCTGAACCGCCTGACCCATCTCTCTCTCCTTTTTCGCCCGTCCTACCTTGGGCGCTATGACTTCAGTCTGTCCCTCAGGACGTCGATTTCCACTTCCAGATCGGTCTGGTCGTTGCTGAGGAGCGCGGTGCGCTGCGCCTCGAAGCTCGTCTCCAGATCGCCGAGGAGGTCGGCGTAGCGGTCGCGCAGATCGCCCGCCGCGCCTTTGCCCGCAGCCCCTTTTCTAGCAGCATCCGCGTATTTCACCGTAGCGTCCCGGAGGCCGACCAGATGCACCGACAGGAACCGGCGCGACCGGGTGAGGTCGCGCGGATCGGACTGGATTTCGCGCAGGATGTCCCTCGCGGAATAGGCCAGGGCGTCGATCCGGTCGGTCAGCTTGCGGTCGCGCAGCGTCTCCGCCGCCGCGACGGTCTCCGCCACCACGGCTTCGGCGCGTTCGATCTTGGCGGCGACCCGCTCCAGCTCCGCATCCGCGATGCCGTCGACGCCTTTCGCCTTCATCGGGTCGAGGCCGAAGGCGACGATATGCGCTCCGACCGCGATAGCGCCGTAGACGAGCGCGACGAGGACGTTCACGCCGATCCCGGCGAAGCTGATACCCGCCACGGCGAGGCCGGCGAGGATCGCGGCCACCAGTTTACGCGGGAAAGCGGGCGGTTTGGCGATGACGCGGGCGTTGAACGCCTCCTCCGCCTTCAGTCCCTGCGCGGTGAGCCAGGCGGCGAGCATCAGCGCGGCGTATCCGCCCCAGGACCAAAGCATTGCGGGCAGATCGGCGGAGAAGATCGCCTCCAGCCCGGTCAGGATCAGAGCGCTGGGCGCGATGTAGAGCCCGAGCACGCGCCAGGAGAATTTCCGCACCTTGCGTCCCGCCAGCGGGGATTTCGGCGCCTTCGCCTGCACCTCCGGCGCGGGCCGACCCGCGCCTCCGGGCGAGTGCGCCCCGCCGAAACGTTTCGCGTTGCTCATTCGCTCACCGCGGCGGCTGAGCCCTGACGGCTGTCGTAGTCCGTCGCGAACGCCCCGCAGGAGGCGACCCCGATCGTGACCAGCAAAACGACGTAGGCGAGCGTGCGCACCTCTGTCCCCCGACTTCGCATCCGCAACATCGCGGACGCTGTGAATATAGGCGCCGGAGGCTTTCGCGTAAGTCCGAATCGACCTCAGCCGGCCTCGTCGAATGTCGGCGCATCGACCGGCAGGGTCACGTAATCGGCTTTGTCTTTGACGAAAATATGCCGCCCAAGCGTCAAGCCGGAGGTATCGTCGAACGTCCCGGCCATGATCGAGATCCTGTCCGACCCGATCTGACACCAGAAAACGTTCCCGCCGCAGCGCGCGCAGAAACCGCGTTCCGCCTCGTCTGAGGAGCGATACCAGGTCAGCGTCTCGTCCGCCGTGATGGTGACGGCGGCGATTGGCGCCTGGGTTGCGGCCACGTGGTGGCCCGAGGTTTTGCGGCACTGCTCGCAATGGCAGGCGACGACTTCGCGCAATGTGCCTTCGACCTCATACGCGACGCCCCCGCAGAGGCATGACCCGGTGTTTTTCTTTCGCATGGCGCGGTCCTCCTACGAGCCAGTGTGAATGGGGAAGTCCGCGGCGACCACGCCGTGCGAGACGTTCGGCGCGTTGATCGCGACCGGCGATTACCCTCTGCCTAGTCCGTGGAACCTTCCAAATCGGCGAGAACACCCAGGATTCCGGCATGCCGGAATCCTGGATGTCTTTAACGGATCGTTCATGCTTTCCCGGCTCGCGGAACCGTTGCAAAGCGGCGCGGGGCGGCGATAGTCGGGCCATGAGCAAAACCGCCGACGTCATCGTCATCGGCGCGGGCGTCGCCGGGCTCGGCGCCGCCGCGCGCATCGCGCCCGACGCGCGTGTCACCGTTTTGGAGATGGAGGCGGCGCCCTGCTACCACTCCTCCGGTCGATCCGCCGCTATCTACGTGAAGTCCTACGGGCCCCCCGGCGTCCGCGCTGCGACAACCGCGTCCGAAGCGTTCTTCATGGCGCCGCCAGACGGGTTCGCCGAGGCGCCGCTGCTGACCCCGCGCGGCTTCCTCTATGTGGATTACGACAGCCGCGGGGTGGAGGCGCTTCTGGCTACCTCTCCGGATCTGGAGGCGATCACGGCGAAGGAGGCGCAGGCGCTCTTCCCGATCATCCGCACTGAAGGGATGACCGCCGCCGCATACGAGACCGACAGCCGCAATATCGACGTCGATCTGCTGACGGGCGGATACCGGCGGATGATCTTGGCGGCGGGCGGCGAGATCGTCGCCGATGCGGAAGTGTCCGCGCTCGCGCGCGAGCGCGGCGTCTGGCGCATCGAGACGCGGGCGGGCGCGTTCGAAGCTCCCGTCGTGGTCAACGCCGCCGGCGCCTGGGCGAGCCGCATCGGCGCGATGGCGGGGGCGGCGCCGATCGAGATCACGCCCTGCCGCCGCTCCGCCGCCGTCCTGCCCGCGCCAGCGGGACTGGAGATCGGCGACTGGCCGCTCGTCGCCGATGCTGACGAGAGTTGGTACGCGAAGCCGCTGAGCGGCAAGCTCATGGTCTCCCCCGCCGATCAGGATCCGGTGGCGGCTTGCGACATCTATCCTGACGACCTGGTGCTCGCCGAGGGGATCGACCGGTTTCAGCGGCGGATGAATTATGACGTCACCCGCGTGGAGCGCTCCTGGGCGGGACTGCGCAGCTTTCCGCCCGATGGAGAGCCCGTCGTCGGCTTCGACGCCCGGGCGGAGGGATTCGTCTGGTACGCCGGGATCGGCGGCTATGGCATCCAGACCTCGCCTGCGCTCGCGGTGATGACGGCGGACATGGTCGCTGGGCGCGCGACCGCGCTCGATGCGACGCCGTTCGACCCCGCGCGCTTCGCGTAAGAGGCGACGCCTTGAGCGTTCGCGCGCGTGTGAGGGAGGCGACGTAAGCTCGACCGCCCGGTTGCGCCCCTCCGCGCCGCTATCGTATGATGAGCGAAAGGTTTTCGGCCTAGAGCGACGTCAGACCATGCGTTTGAACACAGCATCTGGGCTTCCTATTTCGTAGTGCAGTGTGGACGTGAAGTACCCGGGTTTTTGAATGGCTTTTTCGCACATCTCGATGGACGTCGATTACGCCCTGATGCCGGGGTGCGCGTGCGCTATGTGCGGATCGGCCCCGCAGGCTGACCCGACGCCGGTTCAGCAAACCGCGACCGCTACGAACCAGGCTTATGATTCGAGTCGATCCGACGCCGATCAGGGCGTGGATGCGCTGCTTTCAGGCTCAAAATGGGCGACGACCTCGCTCACCTACAGCTTCCCCGACAGCGCATCCGATTTCACCTACGATTTCTATGGGGAGGCGAAGTCCGACTTCGCCCAGATGAACGCCGCCCAGATCGCGGCGGTGCGCATCGCACTCGACTACTACGCGAGCGTCTCCCAGTTGGAGTTCACGGAGCTTTCGGCCGCCGCCGACCGGGACGCCGATCTCACCTTCGCCGAATCGAGCGCGCCGGGGACCGCTTGGGCCTATTATCCCTCAAGCGGCGACTGGGGCGGCGACAGCTGGTTCAATCGGAACAACTTCAACTCTCCCGAAACCGGCAACTACGCCTGGTCGACGGTCATGCACGAGATCGGCCATGCGCTGGGCCTCAAGCATGGGCATGAGACCAACGGGCCGGGCGCGATCCCGAGCGCCGAGGACAGCCACGAATATTCGATCATGACCTATCGGTCTTACGTGGGCTCTCCGGGCACGTCCTACACGAACGGGGTCTGGAGCGGTCCGCAAACGCCGATGATCTACGACATCGCGGCCATTCAGGAGATGTACGGCGCGAACTTCACGACCAATAGCGGCGACACCAACTACCGGTTCGCGGGCTCCAGCGGTCAGATGTTCGTCGACGGCGTCGGCGCGGTCGAGCCTGGGGGGAACTACATCTTCCGCGCGCTCTGGGATGGCGGCGGAGAAGACACCTACGATTTCTCCAATTATGGTCGCGCGCTGGAGGTCGATCTCGCGCCGGGCGGCTTCGTCGATCTGGATGCGAACGGGAACGCTCAGCGCGCCTATCTCGGCGGCGGCGTTTACGCCAAAGGCCACCTCTTCAACGCGCTGCAATACGAGGGCGATGCGAGGTCGCTGATCGAGAACGCGATCGGCGGTTCGGCTGGCGACGTCATTCGCGGGAATCAGGCCGACAACAGGCTCGAAGGGCGCGGCGGCGCCGATACGCTGCAGGGCTTCGCAGGCGACGATACGCTGATCGGCGGAGCGGGCGGGGATACGTTCGTTTACGATTGGCGAGAGGCCGACCACTACGATCAGGATGTGCTCGCCGATCTGGATTTCAGCGAAGGCGATCGCCTGACGCTCGAAGGGTTCGGCTCAAACTTCTTTATCGGTTCCGACATTAGCGTCGGCTTTGGCGAACCGGTTGTGATCGACTCGCTCGCCGACCTGTCCGCATTGGCGGATGCTTTGGGCGTCACCGTCTCTGGAGGCGCAAGCGGCGCTTCAGTTTACTCCTTCATTTACTCCGGTTGGACCGGCTCCCTCGTCATCGGGGGCTCCGCCGGGTTCGTGGTCGGCGGTTCTCTGGAGCGCGGCGGCCCTAACGCCGATTCGATCGCCGGCGGCGCGGGGAATGACACGCTGCTGGGCAGCGCCGGGAACGACAGCCTCGACGGCGCCGGGGGCGGCGATCGCGTGGAGGGCGGTGATGGCGACGACAGCCTCCTCGGCGGCGTCGGCGGCGATCTGATTAGCGGCAATAACCACCGCGACACGATCCGCGGGGGCGACGGCGACGACAGCCTCTACGGCGGCTGGCAGAACGACTTCATCGTCGGCGACGGGGGCGACGACTGGGTGCGCGGCGGCCAGAACGACGACCTGATCGGCGGCGGCGCGGGCGACGACAGCCTCTTCGGCGATGATGGGAACGACCGCATCGACGGCGGCTCGGGCGACGACCGGATCGAAGGCGGGGCGGGCGACGACAGCCTTCTCGGCTCCGCCGGCGCCGACGACATGAGCGGCGACGCCGGGCGCGACACGCTCCGGGGCGGCGCTGGCGACGACAGCATCGACGGGGGCGAGGGCGCCGACTTCCTCATCGGCGATGGAGGCGCGGACGAGATCCGTGGCGGCGCGGATCGCGACGTGATCAACGGCGGCGCGGAAGGCGACGCGCTCTTCGGCGACGCGGGCGACGACCTGATCGACGGCTCGACCGGGGACGACCGGGTCGAAGGCGGCGCGGGGGCGGACGATCTGCGCGGCTCGGCGGGGGCGGACACGCTTCTCGGCGGCGACGGCGGCGACAGCATCCTCGGCGGCGACGGCGACGACGTGATCGGCGGCAACAACCAGGCCGACACGATCCGCGGCGGCGACGGGAACGACGCGCTTTACGGCGGCTGGCAGAACGACTTCATCGTGGGCGACGCCGGCGATGACTGGCTGCGCGGCGGTCAGAACGACGACGTGATCAACGGCGGGGCCGGGGACGACACGGTCTTCGGCGACGATGGGAACGACGTTATGGCCGGGTCGTCGGGGGCGGATCAGTTCGTCTTCAGCGACGGGTTCGGGGTCGACCGGATCGCCGATTTCGAGGTGGGTCGCGCAGGCGAGGCGATCGATCTCGGCGGCGTGACGGCGATTGCGGACTTCACGGACCTGACGGCGGATCATCTGTTCCAAGTCGGCGGGAATGCGGAGATTCGCGACGGCGCCGACCGGATCGTCCTCTCCGGGGTTCAGGTTGACGACCTGACGGAGGGCGATTTCCTCTTCTGAGGGTAGTCGCTGAAAGGGCGGTCTCAGCCGCCGCACTCAGTCTCTTCAGCTAATCCTCAGAGGGGGGAAGCGCGGCCTCTTCTACCGGCGATCTTTCATGTTGAAGCCGATCATCACGACGATCAGCCAGATGCTCACCAACGCGACGATGATCATGGTCGAGAGCATCCAGCGACTCGGATAAAGCGCTTCTTCCGCTCTGGTCGGGCCGACATGGTTCAGCAGATACCGATGCTTGCGCCGCGCATCGGCGCGCGCCTGCTCATAAGAGGCGAGGACTGCGGAATACGCCTGCTCGGCGAATTCTCGGTCGGCGAGAAGCTCCTCATAGCGCCCGAAGGTCTCAGCCATGCGGCTCTGCTCCTCCGATCCCGCGCCGCTCCCGCCGGAGCCGAGCTTGGCGCGTTCCAGATCGATCCGCGCATAGAGCGCCTCGATCCGACGGTCGAGCTGGACGAGGCGGCTGTCGCCCGGCTGCGCGACGCCGACCAGAAGGTCGCGTTCGATAAGCTGCGTGGCGAGTTGCTGCTCCAGCGCGTTCTGGAGGCCCATCCGCTGTTCGAGCGCCGCGGTGGGATCGACGATCTGCTCCTGATTGCGGAACTCCTGCAGCTTCAGGCGGATATCCTTCAGGCGGTTCTCCGCCTCCCGCAGATCGGCTTCGGCGAAACGGATCGTATCGAGCCGCGTCTCCTGCGAGAGCGTGTTGATCAGCTCGCCCGACCGCTCCACGATCGCAGCGCCGATGGCCTGCGCGTCTTCGGGGGTGAAGGCGCGCACTTCAGCCTCGATGATGCCGGTGCCGCGATCATAGGCGATGGAGACCATCCACTCCCAATAGGAGTGCAGCTCCTCAACCGACGGATCCTCGCCCAGCGTGAAGAACGGGTCCTCCTCCGGGCGGTTGAAGATGGTGACCAGATCGGTCGTCGTCCGTAGGTCTTCGACGATCTGCTGGCTGCGGATGAAGTCGAACAGGATGTCCGTGTCCGCCGCGGCGTTCGGCGTGCTTTGCGTGAAAGCGCCGAAGATGCTGTCCATGCTCGGCGTTTCTTCGGAATGGACCGAGAAGCTGACGATGGAATGATACTGATCTGCGGCCTTGGTGTAGAGATAGCCGATCGCGAGCACCGCCGGCGCGACGACGATCAGAAGGAAGCTGAAGGCCACCAGGAAATGGCGCAAGCGGAAGCGCGCCGGGCGCGGCGCGGGCCCAGTCTTCTCGCCCTCCGGCACGACGGCGAGGACCTGCGGATTAGCTTTGGCGACTTGATTCATGTCGCTGCCTCCATGCTCCGGGGTCTGGGCCAAGCGCTGGCCCGGACCCGCGTCTGAGGTAAGTCAGTCATCTATCGGCCGCGGTCAATGTCAATTTACGCACTGCGACCCTACTTCGCCATGTTCTTTTCGTGCACTTCAACCGCCTGCTTAATGTCGTCATAAAACGTGAAATTCCCGTTCTCCATAATAATTCCGCAATTACAGTACTCGAAGATCGTTCCAACCGAATGAGACACCATTATGACGTCAGATTTTGAAAGGCGGTCGTTAAAAATATTTGCCGCTTTCTTGCGGAAATTGGTATCGCCCACTGCGGTGATTTCATCGACGAGATAACAGTCGAATGAAATCCCCATGGAGACGCCAAAGGCGAGGCGCGCGCGCATGCCGCTCGAGTAACTCTGCACCGGCATGTAGAAATAGTCGCCGAGCTGAGCGAATTCCTTCACATACTCCGTCAATTCCGCCGTATCGCGCCCGTATATGCGTGCGACGAAAATCACGTTCTGGGCGCCAGTTAGGGACGGGTGAAAGGAACCGGCGAAGCCGAGCGGCCAGGAGACGCTGTATTTTTTGATGATACGCCCCTTGTTTGGCCGGGTCATGCCCGAAATCATGTTCAGGAGGGTTGATTTACCTGCGCCGTTCCGCCCCAGGAGGCCGACGCGCGACCCTTTGGGGATCGTCAGCGAGACGTTGCGCGCGATCACCTTGTCCGCGCCGCCGGTTTTGAACCGCTTCGAGACGTGGTCGAAAATTATCATAGCTCGGTCAGTCGCCCCTCGTATTTCAGGAGGAGCGCCAGCCCCGCGACCGACACCACGATCGCGCTGCCGAAGAGGTAGACGTAGCTGATGTAGTCGGGGTCGTACGTCGCGTAGAAGCCCGACCGGACGAGACCGATCTGATGCGCGATCGGATTTAAGGTGATGATATCGCGGATTTCCGGCGGCAGGTTCTCGGGGATGAAAAAGACCCCGGAGATCAGGAACAGCGGCCGGTTGAAGATGTTGAAGAACCGCTGCCAGGTCGGCCAGACCACGAAGGCGATGCAGTTCACCAGCCCGACCGCCAGCCCCGAGAGCGTCGCGGAGAAGATGCCGAGCAGGATCAGCCCGAGATCGACGTTCACGCGGATGTCGAAGATCAGGATGATCCCGACCATGATGATCGTCGAGGTCGCGAAGAGCGTCAGCAATTGCAGCAAAAGCCGCGCGGCGACCGCGTAGAGCACCGTCACCTGCGGGTAGGTGAAGAGCTGTTTGTTGAAGGTGAAGGAGCCGGAGACGACCTCCTGCACGTCGCGGTAAAACGCGAAGGTGACGACGCCGGTGGCGAAGAAGAGCGGGAAGTTTTCGCCCAGCGGCGGGTCGTGGGCGATGGAGCTGAAGATCGCTGAGAAGATGATGATGAACGCCACCGGTTCGATCAGCGCCCAGATATAGCCGCCGGCGCTCCGCCCGTAGCGGGTCATCATCTCCCGCAGAATGAGAGCGGCGAGAACGCGCAGTCCAACGAAGGTCAAAGCTCGAACCTCATTCCGTAACTGCTTCCCGACCTGATTCCGGGCCGCTCTGCGCGCGCCGTCGCTGACCTATGACCCATCCAGGCGTTTTTCCAGCTCCCGGAGGCGACGGTCCATAATCTCCTGGCCGGCCATCAAGCGATCGACCTTCCGCTCGATCTGCGCGCGCTCATAGGATGCGCCGTTGACGATCTTGTCGAGCGTGCGGACCACCGGCAGGCGACGCGCTCCCTTCTGATGGCGGTTGAGCCACTTGCCGAAGAGATCGCGCGCTTCGCCGATCGTGCTCGCCAGACCGAAGCGGCGGGTGTGCAGCGCCGCCTCCTGCAGGAGATTCATCTTGATATCGCCGTCGAGCGCGGCGTTGAAGCGCTTCAGATCGTCGCCCTTGATCGCGAGGATCAGGTGACAGCCGAGCTGCCCGACGCTCTGGCTGCGGATCGCGGCGTTGATCTCCGACATCCGGTAGAGCTTCACCTGCGCGCGGACGGCGTCGAAGAGCTTCGCGCGCAGCTCCGGCGGGGTGCGGCGCGAAATCCAGTCCATCTGGCTGATCATCCAGGTGATCAGGGAGGAGCGGTAGGTCTCCAGCCGACCCGTCTGCTTCAGCCATGCATGGATCGTGCCGTGGTGGATGAACATCTTGAAGAGTTTTTCATCCGCTGTCGCCATGGTCTGGCCGACCCGGTTCACCCGGTGCTGGCAGAGCTTTTCGGGCACCACGGCGATGCTCTTGGCGCTGAGCACCGTGAACCAGTGGAAGGGGTTGTCCTCAAAGAAGTAATCGCCTTCGGGGAAGCGGAGCTTCGGGTCCTCGAGGAGCGTCCGGCGATAGATCTTGCGCCAGGGCACGGCGATGAAGCGGAGGATCGTCTTCGATCCTTCCTCATCCAGTTCGATCAGATCGCCTTCGAGCCCGCGCCAGCGATGCTCGTCCGCCGGATCGGCCCGCTCGCCGGTCACCGAATCCAGCACGTCGTAGCGGCAGAAAGCGAGGTCCGCGTCATGGGTCCGCGCCGCCGTCAGCAGCTTTTCGAACATCGTCGGGTCGTAGACGTCGTCGCCGTCGGCGAAACCGACGTAATCGCCGGTCGCAGCGTCCATGCCGACATTCGCCGCGGTGCCGACGCCGCCCGGCGAATTCTCCTCCATCAGGATCGGTTTGATATGGGCGTGCTTCGCGGCGTAATCGGAGATGATCTTCGGGCTCGCGTCGGTGGAGCCGTCGTCGACTACGATGATCTCCACGTCGGAAAGCGTTTGCGCGATCAGACCGTCGAGGCATTCGCTGAGATAGGGTTCGACGTTGTAGCTGGTGACGATGATCGAGAGCGCCGGCATCAGAAATCCTTTACGGCTAACCCATAGGGGTCGTTCATCCAGCGGCGCATGCGCCCTGCGACGTCGAATTTCGGGCTGGCGAGGGTGTTGTAGTCCAGAACGGTGATTCTTCGGCAAGATTCGGCGTAGCGCCGCGCGAACTCCGCCCGATGCGCCAACGGCACGCGGCCGACCGCCCATTCAACCAGGTTCATCTTGAACTCGAGAAACTCGTTGTAATACCGGCGCTTCAGCCAGGGCCGATCTTCGAAGAGACGCTCGACATCTTCCAGCGCGGTGAAGATCTCCAGCCGCCGCTTATCGGCGATGTTGGTGATGTTGCCCTTGCCCTGCTCGACGATGTGGATGCAGAGCGGGGTGCGGGTGACGACCAGCTTTTTCGCCAGCATCATGATGTGCCAGTGGGCGTAGATGTCGTTATGCACCGGCGTCGCGCTGAAGAAGAGCCCGTTGTCGCGAAAGGGCTGCGTCGCGATGATCTTGTTCCAAGGATAGGCCGTGATGCTCGCCAGCTCTGGCGTCCGACCCATATGCGCGATCACCGTCTCCGCTTTGCCGAGGACGGTGGAGAAAATCTCCTCATCCCGGCGGTGCATGCCGTTGCTGTGTTCGGAGATGCTCTGCCCGTAGTGGTAGGACGCGACCAGCGCGTCCGCGCCCTCGCTGCGGATGGCGAAGAGGCATTTGTCGATAGAGCCTTCGACGATCTGGTCGTCGGCGTCGAAAAACAGCGTGTACTCGCCCTTCGCCTCCGCGAACCCCGCCACGCGGGCGAGGCCAGCGCCGCCGTTCTCGTCCAGCAGGACGGCGGAGACGCGTTCGTGGGTCTCGCAAAGGATCTCGATGACCTGGCGGCTGGCGTCCGTCGACTTATCGTCGACGAGGATCACCTCGAAATCCGCTGCGACGTCGCTGATGATCCTCTCCACGTTGGCGGCGAGGTCGTCGGCGCAATTGTAGACCGGAATGACGATTGAGAGTTCCATTGAACCTCCGCGCCCTTTCATCATGCGCCGTGGCGGGCAGCGCCCGCCGCAAGGAAAGCGATCAGCCCTTGAGCGTCGCCTGAAGCCATTTGAACACGTCGTCCTCCGGCTCCAGATTAAGGAGCGGACGGCGGTCCATGAATTCGTAGAAGTCCACGCGGCTGATCCGCTCCAGATCGTTGTAGACCGGTTTGAACCCTGCGCGCGGCCGCTGCATCAGCACCGTCTGCTGGTTCCCGCCCGTGGCGAAGCTGCGATAGACGAAGTTCGGGAAGAAGTCGTGGATCGCGAAGATCGTCTTATAGACGTCGCCATGCCACGCCTTGCGCGTGCTGCCGGTCTGGGCGCGGTAGTTGATCGCCGTGCGCTGGTCGCGGTGGGCGGAGAAGACGTCGAGCGGATGCACGTCGTCGATCAGCCAGACCGTGTTCTTGTGCGCGCAGGACAGAGACATGCAGAAATCCCTGAACGTCTGCTCGAACGTGTGGAGACCGTCGAGGAAGATCACGTCGTAGACCCGGTCGCCCACGTGATTGACCATGAACTCGTCCGACGTCATCTCGAAGAAGCGCGCCGTCTTGGTCTCGAACTTCGGCACATCGAAGCGGAAGACGGGGTCGACCGCGTCCTTGTGGTCGATCTTCAGCGCGTTGAAGGTCGCGCCGTCGAACACGCCGACCTCAAGATAGGTCTTGGCGCCCGTCATCTTGAAAATCTGCTTCAAGCGGCGTTCTGAGTGAGCCATTTCGTTTCCCTGTCCCAAACGTTCGAGACGTCCTCTAAGGAACCTTTAAGGTTACGGCAATGTTTGGAATGGGGCGAAAGCGGGGCCATGGCGGCCTCTTTCGAACGGGATCTCGCCGCTACTCTCTGGTTCCGACCGTCAACTTGAGGAAGCGGCTCAGCCAATTCGTCTCTGCCGCCCTAACGAGCCAGTCGCTGTTGCGCAGCCACGCCTGAAGGGTGGATTCGTAGGCTAGTCGCGCGGCGGCGGCGAAATCCGCCTCCGGCGCTTCGCCGAAGAAGACTGCGGCGTATTCCGGCATGGGCAGGTTGATCGCGGCGATCAGGGGCGTCTCCCCGATGGTGATCGTCTTCACCGTCATCGATGGGAAGAGCTCCTGCATCCGGAAAGCGAGCCGGACATGGGGCGGTGCGCTCGTCTCTTCGCTGGGGGTTTCGCCAGAGGTTTTCAGCGGCGCGCCGCCCTCTGGCGCGCCGAGCGGATCTGCGGCGGCGAGCGCTTTCTTTTTCGCGGCGGCGGCGGCGGCGTTGGCGACCGCGTAGGAGCCCGCGTCGTCATTCGCGCCGAAAAGCCAGATCGCTTTGGGCAGAGCCGCGGATACGGACGCGGCGAAAGCGCGAAGGGCGCGTTCGTGGTCTCGTCCGTCGAGGAGGAAGAGGTCATAGCGGGCGTCGTCGACGAAGCGGCTGAAGAACACCTCCGGGTCGACTTCGAAGGCGCTCGCCTTGGGAACCTGTCGCGGATCGAAAGCGAAACGTCCGCGAACCAGATCGAGCGCTCCGGCTGCGCGCGCGCCCGCGCCCTCTTCGTCGCCAGCGGCCTCCGGGGTCAGCCAGACCGGCGCCGTATCGCCCGGCGCCGCGTCGAGGCAGCGCTCGATCCGCCGCTCCGTCGTGATCCAGGAGGCGATGCGGCCGATCAGGGACGGAGCCTCCTCCGGCGCCGGCCCGCTCGGCGCGACGCCGAGGATCTCCAGCGCTTCCGATGTGTTGGCGGACACTTTCTGGATCGCCCGCCCGGCATGCGAGACGACCCGCTGGTTCGAAAGGTAATGAAAGCGCTGGTCGATGCCGATGCGGTCGCCGATGGTCAGAAAATTTCGGTGCACTGTCTTGGTGCGCTTGAAGATGTCGTAGCGCCGCCCGGCCTGGTTCTTCAGCAGCATCGGCAGATGCAGCGCCGAACCTTCCTCCCCCGCGACGACGGAAGCTGAGGAGAGCATGTCGAGTTGCTCGCGCAGGCTATGGTTCTCCGGCGCCGCGACGGTCCAACCGGCGTCCGCGAGGCGCCGGTCCAGATGCGCCGCCCCGCGGTCGCGGTTGGCGGAGAACTGCGCCCGCGTCAGCCAGAGCTTTGTCTCCGGATCGGGCGAGGGCCCCTCGTATTTCGCCAGAAAGCGGGCGTGTTCGGGATGAAAGGCGTCGTCGTAGTGATACCCCGACTGAGGCACCACCAATCGTTCGAATCGCATCGGCCGGTAAAGGCAGACTGACGGGTTGGAGAGGCCGAGAACGTCGACCACGTCGTTCTGCCAAGGTCTCAGCTTGAAGTTCGTCCACGTGTAGGCGCCGACCCAGACGATGGGCGCTTCCGGATGGTCGGGCGCCGCCCAGAGTTTGGAGATCGTCTCCAGAAGAAAGTGGCCGAAGTGATTGTACATCACTCCGGCGTAAAGATGCTCGCCGGGGACGTATTCGGGTTCTTCGGGAAAGAACTCCTCCGGCATCGGCGCGCCCTGTTCGGTCGCGCGGCGCTGTTGCAGCCCGTTTGGGGGGAATTCGCCGTCCTTCGTCCGGACGCCCATCAAGAGAACGCCGGGATGATCCTTGTGGCGCATCGTCGGATAGACGACGGCGTCCTCGAGGATGATCTTGCCGAGCTTCGCGTCCATTTGCCCCCATTTCCATGGGCCTGCGAGAAGCGCAACTGAAAATCCGGGATGGGCGCGCGGGGGGCGCTCGCGTTCTCGTGCGCAGCCGCTTCAGGGGAAATGCTGGTCACGGGACATTTTATGAGGGAATGTCGCGAGCGGTGTGGGGCCGAGAAAAAGCTATCGGGAGCCAAGTTGCGCAATGAACCCACTGAATGAACTCAACGAGAAGTTCGTTGCTCTTGAAGGGCAGCTGAAACAGATGGCCGACCAGCTGAGAGCGCTCCGCGAGTTGCCCTCGACCCCGCTTGAGATCAGGCGTCTCGCGGCTCAGGACTGCGCGAAATACGTCTTCGAAAACTACCCCGCTGTCGGCGTCATGCAGCATCGCCACCAGACGCTCGACGCCGCTGTGCGCATGGCGGATGACGAAGGCCTTTACGTTGAGTTCGGCGTCCATACGGGCGGCACGATCACCTCTACGGCCAAGAAGAAGCCGCATCTGAAAATCTGGGGGTTCGACAGTTTCGAGGGTCTTCCTGAGAACTGGTCCGGCGCCGGCAAGATGAAGGGCGCCTTCAGCCTCGGCGGTCAGATGCCGGAGGTGCCGGACAACGTCACGCTCGTGAAGGGCTGGTTCGACGAGACGATCCCGAAATGGAAGGCGGAGCACGAGGGGCCGATTTCCTACTGCCACATCGACTGCGATCTCTATTCGTCCACGGCGACGGTTTTCACCGAGCTTGAGGATCGTTTCCGGCCCGGAACGATCCTCCTTTTCGACGACTATTTCGGCTACGCCGATTGGCGCAACGGCGAACACAAGGCGTTCATGGAGATGTTGGAGCGAACCGGGTTCGACTACGAAGCCCAGGCCGTCAGCCACATGGCGCTGGTCGTGAAGCTGACGGAGCGGTCGTAACCGCTCCGCCTCGCGCGCGGCCGCCCTATGCGCGGCCGCGCTTCGAGTGTTTCGGCGGCGCGATGGGCTTCTTCTCCAGCACTACTATGGAATCGTGAATGTGCATGCTGGAGACAGCGTTCCGCGCCGGTCCTACCGCCTGCTCATAGTCGTGATACCAGTGGTGCATGTCGTCGATGATCTGCTTCACCTCGCTCATGAAGCTGACGTCGCTCTGATAGCCGCCGCCGTAATGCGTCCAGTAAGTCGCGTGCAGATCCTCGATCATGTAGACGCCGTTATCCGCGAGCATCGGATAGAGCGCATTGAAGCTTGCGCGGATATGCTCCGACCGGTGGCTGCCGTCATCGAGCACGGCGTCGACGCCGCCCATCTCCTCCACCACTGATTTCAGGAACTCGGGATCCGCCTGGGAGCCGATGCGCACGCGCCCGGCATTGCCGTCATAGGCGATGCAGGTCGGCTCGATATCGATGCCGAAGATCGTGGCGTCGTCTCCGAAATACTTGCGCCACATCTCCAGCGATCCGCCTTTGAAGACGCCGATCTCCAGGAAGCGGAAATTCGTACCGCGGAAGCGGGAGAAGTAGCGGTCGTAGACCTCCAAATAGTGATGCCATTTGTGGACGATGGCGCCGTCATGGTTCCAGAAGAGGTCGGAGATCGGATTGTCCTGATCGGCCGTCGCGGGGCGGTCGCCGTCATAGGCGTAGCCGGAGATGCCGCCGGCGCGGTCGCTGGATTTCTTGGGTTTGGTGAACATAGCGCGCCGATCCCTTCGCTCTCGCAGTCCCGTGTTTCGGCGGCGTGGTTACGACAGAAACCCCGCGTCAACAATAAGCGGCGCTTCAGGCGACGGTGGTGATCGTCACGATGGCGAGGCGCGGCGCTCCCGTTCGGTTCTCCAGATAAAGATATCCGCCGCCGCCTTCGGGTTTGAAGGCGAGGGTGATAGCGCCCGGCGCGCCGCTCCGCCCCGTGGGGCGGCGGTCGGACAGCGCAACGGCGCGCAGGTCTTCCGGGCGCGCGCCCCGAAGCGCCGCCGATCCGGCGTTGAGGAGCAGACCTTCCGCCCAAAAAACACCTGCTTCGTCCCGATCGAAGAGAGAGACGCGCGCGACCCGCGCGGCGCCGACGGGGACGCGGCCGACGCCGTCCTCCGCCAGCGAGACGAGATGCGTTTGCGGCCCGGGCAGGCGCACCGTCTGGCCCGATGGGAGGTCGAGATCGAGGCCGAAGGCGAAATAGGCGGCGTCGAGCGGGTCGTCGCCGTCCAGCGAAATTCGGTTGCCGCCGAGATCGACGTAACCCGCGATCGGCTTCGTCCCTTGCGCGTCGATGAAGAGGAAAGGCCGGTCCGGCGCTGGCCGCGCGATGACGCGGACGTCGCCGACCGTCAGCGGCGGCGGCGGGGCGCCCTTCCAGGCGAGCTCGATCACCGACTGGCGGAGGCCAGTGCAGGAGATATCGGTGAGCGAGATCGGCAGCGTCTCCAGCGCGACGGGCGTTCGGATCTCCATGAACGTGCGGGGCGTTCGGGCTGGGCCGATCTGGTAATGGGCGTCCGCCTCTCCGATCTCGGTCTCGCCGTCCTTGTATTCGAACCCGTCGACCGAGAGGCCGCCGCCGTAATGGACGAGGATGCAACTCTCCCCCGCGCCGAATTGTCGGCAGTTCAGAAGGCGCTCGCCCCGCGCGCGGCAGTTGAAGCCGAACTCCACGTCGGAGGCTTCGCAATTCGCGTATTCGGTGCGGAAGCCCGCCCCATGGGTGCCGAAGCCGCCGTTCTGCGTCGGGCCGAAGGGAAAGAAACGCTCTCCGTCATAGGCGCGCCCTCCGCCCGACGCGCGGCAGCCGACGACGCGCCCGTACCAGGACTGGTATCGAAACCCGCCGAGGTCGATCCCGCGGCGGCATCGCGCCGTGGTCACGTTGCGGATCACCGGCCGCCAGCATTCGTTGACGGCCAGGCCGTAGCCGGTGCCGTTGAAGACGTCGTAGGCCCGGTTGGCGCCGGCGTAGCGCCCGCCCTCAACCAGCGGCTCATGGCAGCCGGTGAGGGTGAGCGCGGTCTCTGCGAAATCCTCCACTCCCGCGATGCGGATGGTGGGGGAGGCGGCGCCCTCGATCACCAGCCCGCGAAACCCGAGATCGCCGGGCTTCGCGTCGAAGGTGGGCGCGCGCGCGATCTTCAGGCCGCCGCTCAGGTGCACATGGATCGGCGTCGAGACGCCGACCCGCGTCGTCCATTCGATCTCGAACCCGGTCCCGGCCCGGACGCCCGGCGGCCAGGGCCGCTGCGAGCCGCCGAAACGCGCGCGCCGTACGGCGCGGTCCCATTCCGTGACGAAGCGCGCTTCGCCCTTGGCGGGGCCGCTGGTGAGCGTCACCTTGAGAAGCATGTCCCGCTCAGGGCCGTCGAAGGCGTCGGGCAAGATCCATTCCCGTTCGCCCACCACATCGCGAATGCGCCCGGCGCGCCGTGCGGCCGCCTTCAGCGCGACCGGCGCTGGATCGGCCAGCGCGACGCGCCCATTCGCGAACACCTCCCGCGCGCGGGTTGCGAACCCCTCCACCGCCTGGCCCCGATTGTCGGTCTGTATCATCCGGGTGGAGCGGAAATGGAGGAGGTCGCCGGGTCGGACGCGCGGGCTCGCGTCGTTCAGAACCACCTCATCCGCCCCGACGTCGAGATCGGCAGCAAGCGCGCGGTAGCCGCGCCAGTCATGGGAGAAGCGAACGGCGTAATCGGCGGCGTAGCTCCGCTTATCGACCTGTTTCTTGATGGAGCGGAGAACGCATTCGCCCGCCCCCTCCACCGACCAGTCCACGGCGCCGCCGCCGGAGCCCTTCCCGCCGATGGAGAGCGTTTTGAACCGGTATTCGCCGCCCGACGGCCAGCGGACCGGACGACCGGCGGCGGCGGCCCAGCGGATCATGTCGTTGAGGCGTTCGGTTTCATCGACCGCCTGCGCGGCCCCCCAGTGCGCCGGGGTCGCCGGCCCTTCGGGCGCCCAGCGAACGTCGCCGCCATTGGTGACGAGCGCGTCGCAATCCTCGCTCCGGACATAGCGCAACAGGCGCTCGCCCTCCCTCAACTCCAGCGCGCCGATATCTACGCCGAGATCAGCGCCGCTGGCGCTGGCGCGATCCGCGAAGGCTGCGCTGCGAATGGGGGAGGCGTCTTCGGCGGAGGCGGAGGCGCCGACGGCCGCCGATCCCGCAGCGGACCCTGCGGCGAGGGAGAGGAAGCGGCGTCTCGTCGTCATGGGCCGGAGAGTGCGGTGGACGCGCGCGCCGCGCAAGCGACGGCTATCTTCTCGCTCTGGAGAAGACTAGCCCCCGCTTCAGCGCGTCTCTTCGGAGGAGCGGGCCTCTAAGCGCTTCGCCCAAGCCTCCGCCGCGATAAGCCGGGCGGCGTTTTCGCTCCATTCCCTCGATGCGCGCCGGGCGCCCGCCGCGAAGCGGACCGCCGCCCAGAGCGCCCGCGGGAGGAGGCTCAGATAACGGCGCCGATCGAAGGCGTAGAGCTCGAAAGTCCCCTCCTTCGCCATCGGGCGCAGATAGGAGCGGCGGGACGCGGCGATCGGGTCGACTTGCGAGGCGTTGGACCAGACGAAGGGACGCTCCGCCCGTGTGGGCAGCCAACTCCGCAGAAAAGCGGCGAGGTAGCGCGCCGTCTCCGATGCGGGTTCGCCGCTCAGCGCCGGGGCCTCCGCGTAGGCGCCCGGCTTCAGCTCGACGGCGTCAGGTCCGCGCAGGCGGTTGGAGAGGGCGCGGACGCGATCATGGATCGCCTCCTCATCGCCCTCCGCGAGGAACTGCGTCCCGGCGAGGTAGTCGTCGAGCGCCATGATCTCCAGCTCGAGGCGCCGGTACTCATGGCGGAGAAGCGATCCGAGCAGCGTCTTCAGCCCGTAAATGCGTCCGACGCCGTCGCGCCCGAAGGAGCTGGCCGCGATCGCCGCGTTGCGCGCAAAGTAGTAGTACCGCCAGTCCGCCGCCTTCATGTGGATCGCCGGGTGGCGGATGAAGAGGCCGGGAAGCGGCGCGCTCGCTACGCCCGCCCGGCTGAGACGGTCGGTGTATTCGATGTCGTCGAACTTGATGAAGACAGGCAGTGGCGGGCCCGCAGCCTTCGCCGCCGCGAGCGGAACCGCCCAAAACCACCAGGCGTGGGCGTCGATGGTCTCCACGCGGTGGCTGAGCGCGGCGACCTCCGGCCGGTCGACGCGCAGGCCGCGTCCAAGGTTCTCCCGCTCGCCGTCCCGCGACAGGCGCACGCCGAACTCGGTCATCTGTAGCGGATCCTCAAGCGCCAGCATCTGTCCGCCGACCGCGTGATCGGCGGCGGCGTGCGCGAGGAAGAACCGGAGGCGGGCGAAGATCTCCGCCTGCGGGAAGGCGTCGTCATCCATGAATACGTGATGGGTGGCTCGCTCCGCCGCCAGCGCTTCGGCCAGCGCGCGGGCGAACCCGCCGGCGCCGCCGAGATTGCGTTGCACATAGGTATGGAGAAAGCCGGGCAGGTCGGGGAAATCGGCCCGCTCCTGCCCCTGATCCACCACGTGAACCTCGGCGACGCCGTCGCCGCGGCGCGCCGCCAAAAGGTCGACCGTGCGCGCCACGTCATCGGGCCGATTGAAGGTCGCGATGCCGACGCTCAGGCGAACGTCCCTTCGCGGGGCGCTCTCCGCCGTCCAGGCGGCGCCGATGATCCTGGCGTCGGTCTCAGGCGCGAGGACGAGGAAGAGCGCGCCGGTCTCCGGCAGATCGGAGAGCGTCAACCCTTCGCCGCGCCAGGTCTCGCCCGCGATCAGATCGGCGGTCTCGGACCGGATCGTCCGCGTTGCGCCGTCAATCGCGGCCAGCTGGACGTCGATCCGCACGCGCCCCGCGCCCGTCGCCGTCGGGGCGAGGACGACATGCGGCGCGTAGGCCCTGAAATAGGCGAGCGGGAAGAGGTTGGCGTAGCCCGTGAGCGCAACCTCGCCCTCCACCGTCTCGCCGATCAAAGCCCGAGGCAGATCGTCATCCGCGAGGATGAGCGGCCAGTGGAGCGGGGCGGCGTCGGTCATGCGGCGCTTCTAGTGAAAACGTCGCCGAAATCCATCGCCGCGTCGACGGACGGGCGGCGCGCATCGCCGCGCGCCGCTCCGAGATCGCTCGAAAACTCGCTGAATTTCACGCTATCGCCCCTTCGTCCTTGCATCGGCTATAGCCGCTAGCGATCGCTGGCAAGACCGGGACGGGCCGCGTCGGAGCGGATCAGGCCCCGATCGGGCCCAGATCAGGCCGCGCCTTCCCCCGCGATCCGGGTTGTGGTTGAAAGCGAGCGCAACGCGGGAGGAGCAGTCGCCCATGAAAGTTCTGGTCACCGGCGGCGCCGGCTACATCGGCAGCCACACGGTTCTCAGCCTGCTGACGGCGGGCCATGAGGTGACCGTGGTCGACAATCTCGCGAACAGCTCGCCCGAGGCCCTTCGGCGGGTGGAGACGCTTGCGGGCCGATCCCTCGCATCGGTCGAGGCCGACATCCGCGACGGGCGGGCGCTCTCCGCCGTTATGGAGCAGTCGCGCCCCGACGCGGTGGTGCATTTCGCCGGGCTGAAGGCTGTGGGCGAGTCGACCGAAAAGCCGCTCGAATACTACGCTAACAACGTCTTCGGCACGGTCGCGCTCCTGAAAGCGATGGAGGCTGTGGGCTGCAGGCGCATCGTCTTCTCCTCCTCCGCGACCGTCTATGGAGAGGCGCAGTATCTGCCCTTCGACGAGGCGCACCCGCTCGGCGCGACCAATCCCTATGGCCGGACCAAGCATTTCGTCGAAGAGATCATCGCCGACTGGACGGCGTCGGTCGACGGCGCGGGTGCGGCGCTCCTGCGCTATTTCAACCCGGTCGGCGCGCACGCCTCGGGCCGGATCGGGGAGGACCCTTCGGGAATCCCCAACAACCTCGCGCCCTATATCACCCGCGTCGCGGTGGGATCGCTGGCCTCGCTGTCGGTCTTCGGCGGGGATTACGACACGCGCGACGGCACCGGTGAGCGCGACTACGTCCATGTGGAGGATCTGGCGGAGGCGCATCTGGCGGCGCTCGAACATCTTGGGGGAGCGACCGGATGCCATCCGTTCAACATCGGCACGGGGCGCACCACCACGGTGCTGGAGATGGTGCGGGCGTTCGAGGCGGCGTCCGGGCGGACGATCCCTCATGAGATCATGCCGCGCCGCGCGGGCGACGTCGCTTGCAGCTACGCCGCCGTCGACAAGGCGGCGGCGGTGCTGAACTGGCGGGCCACGCGCGATCTGGCGGACATGTGCGCCTCCGCCTGGCGCTGGCAGTCGCAGAACCCGGCGGGCTACGCCGACGCTTCAGGCTGAAAGCCGCCGCTCAGCAGCCTGACGGGCCGTCCACCAGACCCGCGCCATAGGTCGGATCGAAACCGACCGGGCCGAGATCGGCGGCGCCTGACCGCAACGCCTCGCGCACCGCTTCGATATCCGGCGCCGCCGCCAGCGCGGGATCGGCTGCGATGCGCGCGGTGACGAAGGGCGCGGCGATGGAGGTGCCGGTGGAGAAGCGCCCGGCCTCGCCCGCCGCGACGAAGACGTCGACGCCGGGCGCCGCGACGTCGATATGCTCTCCCTGCACTGCGCGTGGATAGACCTGCGCTTCGACGTCGACCGCCGTCACCGCGAGAACCGTCGGGTACGCCGCCGGATAAAGCGGCGGCGCGCCGTCGCCGTCATTGCCGACGGCGGCGACGATGATCATGCCGCGCGCGGCAGCCGCGTTCACGCCGCGCGCGAGGATTTTGTTGAACGGCCCGGCGAGGCTCATGTTCACGATCCGCACGTCGTTCGCGGCGAGCCAGTCCAGCGCTTCGACCAACTCGTCGACGCCCGCCGCCTGTCCGCCCGTCTCCGTCCCGCCGATCACCGCCGCGTTGTAGATGGAGACGTCCTGCAATCGCCGCTGGTCCGCGATGATCGCGGCGATGTCCGTGCCATGGCGGGTGACGGTCGCGTCGGCGTCGCCGAAACTCTCGGAGATGATCCGCACGCCACTTAGCGACGGATCGGCGGCGTCGACGAAGGTGTCGATCAGGCCGACCTTCGCCGCCGCTCGGCAGCCGTTGCTCGGCCAGCCCAGCATCCGGTCGGCGTAGCGGCGCGGATCGGCGGAGGCGATGACGGTGGGCGAATGGAAGGCGTGGTTGATCCCGGCGGTGGAGCGCGGCTCGATCCCCTCCACCTCCGCGATGGCGGCCTTGCCGGTGACGCCGTCGGGGATGGTGAGCGTTAGAAGGTTGAGATCGAGGGAGGCGAGCGGGCGCGCTTCGCGCACGACGTAACCGCGGCCCGTGACCTCGCGGTTCAGATCGGCGGCGGAAACCTCGTCGCCGAACAGCACCACCAGTTCATCGTCGTCGACCAGAACGGGACGGAGCGTCGCGTCGCCTGATCCGACCTCCATCGCGGCGCAGCCCATCAGCGATGCGACGGCTGCGAAGCCGAGGCCCGCCGCAATGCGGCGCGCGGCGGAGATTCCGATCAAGCTGACCATACTGTGGTCCTTTGTTCACAAGCGCCCCGCGATCCGGACATTATCTTGCAGGCGCCGCGTTGCAATGCGGAGGGAGAGGGAAATTCGCCCCTTTCGTCAAGGGCATGCGCTTGATCACTCCACAATGAACCTTTTTGCGCCTAGGATCGACTGAGTTCAGAGGAGTGGAGATGTAACGGCGCGCGTCCCATGGCGGAGGCGCAATGGATGGACATTATGGACGCCGATCAAGATCGCTCTTTGGAGTTGAGCTCATATCTTTCCGACCGCATGCCGCAGGAAGCGCGGCGCGCATTTGAGGCGCGGATGGAGGCGGACGCCGCCCTCGCCGCCGAGGTCGCGATGCTGCGAGCCGCACGCGGCGTGGCCGCTGCGGACGTCGTCGCCGCATCCGCTTCCGAAACGGAACGGGAGGCTGAGTGGCGAAAGATCTCCGCCCGCCTGGACAGGCCCGCCCCGCAAGCCCGCGCCGCCAACGACAACCGCGCCGGATGGCTGCCGAAACTGGCGCAGGCCGCGGCTATCGCGGCGGTTTCCGTCTTCCTCTGGGAGTTCGCCGCCGCGCCCGCGTTCAGGGATGCGGACGCGCCGCGCTACGAACCCGTCTCGGAACGGGCCTCCGGCGAGGAGCTTCAGGCGATTTTCGCCGAGACCGCCACGGCGGCCGACATCGCCGCGCTTCTGCGGCGAACGGGCGGGGAGATCGTCGGGGGGCCGAGTGCGCTCGGCGTCTTCCGGGTCGCCTATGACGACGCTGCGGCGCGCGACGCGGCCATCGCGGTTCTCGGGGCTGATCCGCTGGTGATCTCGGCGGCTCGGTAACGCTCCGCGCGCTAGCGCTCGCCGAGGCAGCGCATCAGGAGCTTCTTCGCGTGATAGATGCGGGTCTTGATCGTGCCGAGCGGCGCGCCCTCGACCTCTGCGATCTCCTCGTATTTCAGCTCATGAAAGAACGCGAGTTCGATCACCGACCGGTGGCTTTCGCTGAGGTTCGCGAGGCAGGCGCGCACGCGGGTCGCGTCCTGCGCGCGGGCGATGACGACGGTCGGGTCGGGCGCATCGTCGACGACCTCCGGCGGCTCCTCCACGACGGTCAGGCGCGCATCCTTGCGCAGCCGATCGACCAGCTTGTTGCGCGCAATGGCGAACATCCACGTCTTGGGGGAGGACTTGCCCGAGAATTTCGACGCTGAGGTCCAAACCTCGATCATCGCATCTTGCGCCGCGTCCGCCGCCAATTCCGCGTCCCCGCATTTGCTCTTGAGAAAGGCGAGGAGGGGGCCGCGATGGCGTTCGTAAAGCGCGCGCAGGGCGCTCTGGTCGCCCGCCGCGATCTCACCGATCAGATCGACGTCGCTGCGCATCATGTCGCGATCGGTCATGGCGCCGCCGCCTTTCGCGAGGGGCGGCGAGCGCCCATGATCCCGCCGCAGGGTTTTGTCGGACCTCTCATTCTCGAGCGTCTCCGGTTCAGTCTTCGCGCCGGATGGGTGGCGTTGCGCGGGGGTCTCTGTTGGTTGAGGCGCCGTCCGCTCGCCGCCGCGAGGTGGCGTTGGCGACGTCTTCAGCCGTAACCGCCTTCGCGCTCCGCGCAACCTCGATCTCAGCGGCGAGACGTCGATCGGCGGCGGCCTCGGTCTGAAAGGCCGCCCTTTCTTCATTGGTCATCTGATCGGCCAGGTATCGCGCGATGGTCTCAGTCCTTCTCCGGTCACGGTCAATCGGCTGCACGGCCCCCACCCCCTCGAACTCCCGTCGCAAGGCCGCCTCGTCGCTGGCGAAAACGGGGCGCGGAATCTGTCGCCGGCCCTGCTTTCCATATCGTCGGCGAGGGTTTCCATTGCGAATTTCGAACCTCTATCGCCTTCGTCGCTGCAAAATACAGGAAAGTTCAAAATTTTCGACCATCTGGTCAGAATTATGATTTTCCCGCTTCGCAGCCCTTCGGCGTCTCTGATCCGGATGCTGGCGGAGCCGCGCGCGGTCGGCTTAAGGTGTCGACACGAGAATGCGTCAAATGCAGGAGCGGACGAGCAGATGGCCGCAGCGAACAACGCCGCCCGTTTCGCCCCTTTCGCGGTGGTCGTCGCGCTCTTCGGGGTCTCTCTGGTCGGGCTCTTCTGGAGTGGTTGGCTCGCGCCCTTCGCGATCCTGTTCGGCACGCTTACGGCGCTGGGCGTCTATGACGTCGCGCAGTCTAGCCACGCGATCCTGCGGAATTACCCGGTCATCGGGCATATGCGCTTCCTCTTCGAAGGCATCCGGCCGGAGATCCGTCAGTATCTGATCGAGAACGATCAGGATGAGGAGCCGTTCTCCCGCGACGAACGCTCCATCGTCTATCAGCGGGCGAAAGACGTTGAGGACAAGCGCCCCTTCGGCACCCGCGCCCGGGTTTACGACGCAGGGTATGAATGGATCACCCACTCGATCGCCCCGAAGGAGATCGCCGATCATGATTTCCGGGTCCGGATCGGCGGACCGGCCTGCGCGGCGCCTTACGACGCCTCGATCTACAACATCTCCGCCATGAGCTTCGGCTCCCTCTCCGCCAACGCCATCCTCGCGCTCAACAAGGGCGCTAAGCGGGGCGGCTTCGCGCATGACACGGGGGAGGGGGGCGTCAGCCGCTATCACCGCGAAGGCGGCGGCGATCTGATTTACGAGATCGGGTCCGGCTATTTCGGTTGCCGGACTGATGAGGGGCGCTTCGACGACGCGAAGTTCGCGGCGCAGGCCGCCGACCCTCAGGTCAAGCTGATCGAGCTGAAACTGTCGCAAGGAGCGAAGCCCGGCCACGGCGGCATGCTGCCCGCCGCCAAGATCAGCGCCGAGATCGCGGAGGCGCGGGGCGTGCCCATGGGGGTCGACTGCATCTCCCCCGCCGCGCATCCGGAGTTCTCCACTCCGGTTGAGCTCATGCGCTTCATCGCCCGGCTGCGCGACGGCGCCTTGGGCAAGCCAGTGGGCTTCAAACTCTGCATCGGGCACCGGCGGGAGTTCATGTGCATCGTCCGCGCCATGCTGGAAACCGGGATCGTCCCCGACTTCATCGTCATCGACGGGAAAGAGGGCGGCACCGGCGCCGCGCCTCTGGAGTTCGCCAACCATGTGGGCATGCCCCTGGTCGAAGGGCTGACCTTCGCCCACAACACGCTCAGGGGCGCCGGGCTCCGCGATCAGCTGCGTCTCTGCGCCTCCGGCAAGATCGTGACCGCCTTCGACATCGCCAAGGTGAAGGCGCTCGGCGCCGACTGGGCGAATTCGGCTCGCGGCTTCATGTTCGCGATCGGCTGTATTCAGGCGCAGGCCTGCCACACCAACGCCTGCCCGGTCGGCGTGGCGACGCAGGACCCGCTCCGCCAGCGGGCGCTGGACGTCGGCGACAAGTCGGATCGGGTCTACAACTTCCACCGCAATACGATGAAGGCGCTGGCGGAGATGACGGGGGCCGCCGGCCTTTCCCACCCGTCCGAGTTTCTGCCCCATCACCTGATCATGCGCGAGGGCGACCGGGCCATGGTGACGGGGGCGGAGACCTATCCTTATCTGCCGGACGGCTTTCTTCTGCGGGAGGAAGACGTCGGTTTCGGCTACCTCGACCGCTGGCGTCGATCCCGCGCCGAGAGTTTCGAGCCGCCTGACGTATAGCTCCGTCGCCTGGATCGCGGCGTAATCGGTCCCTGCATGCATTTAGTTGCCTATCAATGGGGCATGTCGGCTTAGATCGGCGATCAATTGGGCAGAAACTGGTAAACGCACAGAAAATACGCAGCTCCGTTAACGGCGGAGGCCGGGCGGCGCTAACCTCCGACTCGCAGGCTTCCTAGGGTTCCACCTTCCCGCGAAGGGTTCGGTCCGAGAGGGAGCGCCGCGTCGGCCAATTCCGACCAGCGGTACACGGCGGGCCAAAATCCCGGGAGGACCACTGCCAAGCGCGCGCCACGCTTCCTTCAGTTCCGCACGTGGCGACAACCCGCCGAGCGTCCTGCGGAACGCGAACGGGAGATATACGCCATGAAGTTGAAATCACTGGCCGCAGCCGCCGTCGCCGTCGCCCTCGCGGCCCCCGCCGCCTTCGCCCAAGAGAAGACCGAATTCAAAGTCGCCTGGTCGATCTATGTCGGCTGGATGCCCTGGGGCTATCTCGAAGACAGCGGCATCATGGACAAATGGGCCGACAAATACGGGATCGACGTCGAGATCGTGCAGATCAACGACTACGTCGAGAGCATCAACCTCTACACCGCCGGGCAGTTCGACGGCGTCTCCGCCACCAACATGGATACGCTCTCCATCCCCTCTGGCGGCGGCGTGGACACGACCGCTCTGATCGTCGGCGACTTCTCCAACGGAAATGACGCGGTGATCATGAAGGGAGAGGGCGGCCTCGCCGACCTCGCGGGCAAGCCGGTGAACCTGGTGGAGCTTTCGGTCTCCCACTACCTGCTCGCGCGCGGGCTCGACAGCGTCGGGCTGAAGGAAAGCGACCTCGACGGGGTCATCAACACCTCCGACGCCGACATGATCGCCGCTTACGCCACCGACGATGTGGAGGCTGTTGTCACCTGGAACCCGCTCGTCTCCACGATCATGGAGGAGCCGGGCGCCAACAAGCTCTTCGACAGTTCCGACATTCCGGGCGAGATCATCGACATGATGGTGGTCAACACCGAAACCCTTGCCGCCAACCCCAGTTTCGGCAAGGCGCTGGTCGGCGCCTGGTATGAGGTTATGGGCCTGATGGAGGCCGGCGACGAAGAGGCGCTGACCGCGATGGCGGAAGCCTCCGGCACCGATCTCGCGGGCTACAAGGCGCAACTGGCGTCGACGGAGATGTTCTGGAAGCCCGCCGACGCAGTCGCCTTCGTGGAAAGCCCCGCGCTGCCGGAGACGATGGTTAAGGTCGCCGAATTCCTCTTCGATAAGGGCATCCTCGGCGAAGGCGCCCCCTCCGCCGATTTCGTCGGCGTCGCCTATCCGGGCGGCGTCACCACGGGCGACGCGGACAACGTGCAGCTCCGCTATGATCCGAGCTTCATGAAGATGGCCGCTGACGGCGCGCTCTAAGCCAGATCGGGCGGGCCGCAGCGGCCCGCCCGCGATCCCATGCGCTTCATCAACCGCAAACCCGGACGGCCTTTAGCGCTGTTCCTTCTGACGCTGCCGTTTCTGGCGGTGCTGCTGGCCTATTCCATCGCCTCCGACATCCGGCGGGCGGAGAACCCGAAGGACAAGCTCCTGCCCGCCCCCGCCGCCATCGTCGAGACGGCGGAGCGGCTGGTGACGCAGCCTGACAGACGGTCCGACAGGATCCTCTTCTGGTCGGACACGGTCGTCAGCCTCCAGCGGCTCGCGCTCGGCGTCGGGATCGCGGCGGCGATCGGGCTGATCGCGGGGCTGGGGATCGGGCTGCTCCCTTACGTTCGCGCCGCCTTCGCGGGGTTCGTGAACGTGGTCTCCATGGTGCCGCCTTTGGCGATCCTGCCGATCCTCTTCATCACCTTCGGCCTTGGCGAAAGCTCCAAGATCGCGCTGATCGCCATCGGGGTGACGCCTTTTCTGATACGCGACCTCAGCCAACGGGTTCTGGAGATCCCGCAGGAGCAGATGGTGAAGGCGCAAACGCTCGGCGCCTCCTCACTCGTCGTCGCGCTTCGCGTGGCGCTCCCGCAAATCCTGCCGCGCTTGGTGCAGGCGGTGCGCCTGTCGCTCGGCCCCGCATGGCTTTTCCTGATCGCCGCCGAAGCCATCGCGTCCGACGCCGGGCTCGGCTACCGCATCTTCCTCGTACGCCGGTATCTCGCGATGGATGTGATCCTCACCTACGTCGTCTGGATCACCTTCCTCGCTTTCCTGATGGACTACGGTCTGAAGAGGCTGGGGGAGCGCGCCTTCCCCTGGTTCGGGAAGGATGGGATATGAGCTTCGTCTCCGTCCGCGACATCCATCAGTCCTACGACCGACGCCCGATCCTGGAGCGGGTGAGCCTCGATGTGGCGGAGGGCGAATTCGTCTCCATCGTCGGCGCCTCCGGTTGCGGCAAGTCCACCTTCCTCCGCCTCCTCCTCGCGCAGGAGACGCCGACGCGGGGCGAGATACGGATCGCCGGGGCCGAACCCGCGCTGGAGCCGGGGCGGGACCGGGGCGTCGTCTTCCAGAAATACTCCGTCTTCCCGCACATGACCGTCCGCGACAACATCGTCGCCGCCGAAGCCTTCCACGCCTCGCGCCTCGGGCGCTTCTTCGGCGCCCGCTTGCGCGCCGCGCGGACGGCGGCGGAGGAGGTGCTGGAGAGGATCGGTCTCGGGCACATGGCGGGGGCCTATCCGGCGCAGCTATCTGGCGGCATGCAGCAGCGCCTCGCCATCGCGCAGGCGCTGACGGCGAAGCCGCGCGTCCTTCTGCTGGATGAACCCTTTGGCGCGCTGGACCCCGGAACCCGGCTCCAGATGCATGACTTCCTGACCGACCTCAGGGCGGAGACGGGCATGACCGTCTTTATGGTCACTCATGATCTGGAGGAAGGGTTCAAGCTTGGCGACCGCGTCCTCGTGTTCGATAAGGTGCGTTGGGACGAGCAGGCCCCGGACGCTTACGGCGCGACGATCACTTACGACTTCGACGCTCGCAACGACGGCGTCCCCTATCAGACCCTGGAGGATACGAGACATGGACTTCCGCACTGAGCGACGCACACGCTCCCACAGCCCGCGGGACGCCCGCCTCCCCGATTGCCGCCATCACCACCCCGACCTCTCCAAACTCCAGGGCTGGAAGGCGATGCGGGCCGAAGGCGAGATTCCGGAGACGGAGTGGGAGAAGGAGAAGGCTTGGGCGCTCCGCATGGGCCTGACGGGTTCGGACAGCCTTGAAGACAAGACCATCCCGACCTTCGCGCGGGGGGAGCTGCCCCATTACGCCGGGATCAACACCTTCCTGAAGGCGCCCTATGTGGAGGACGTTCAGGACGTCGGCCTTTACGACGCCACCGTCCTCGGCGCGCCGTTCGACGGGGGGACGACCTATCGTCCCGGCACCCGGTTCGGGCCGCAGGGGGTGCGGAAGATCTCCGCTCTTTACAACCCCTACAACTACGAGACGGCCGTCGATCTGCGCGAGCAGATGTCGCTTTGCGATGCGGGGGATATTTTCACAATTCCCGGAAACATCGAAAAAACCTTCGATCAGATCAGCCGCGCGGTGAGCCATGTTTTCTCCTCCGGCTCGATGCCGATCATCATCGGCGGGGACCATTCCATCGGTTTCCCCTGCGTGCGCGGTCTCGCCGAATGCACCTCGAAGAAGATCGGGATCGTCCATTTCGATCGCCACGCCGACATTCAGGAGAAGGACCTGGATGAGCGGATGCACACCACGCCGTGGTTCCATTCGACCAATCTGCCGAACGTGCCGGCCAAGAACCTCGTTCAGGTCGGCATCGGCGGCTGGCAGGTGCCGCGCGAGGGCGTGAAAGTCGCGCGGGAACGGGAGACGAACATCATCACCATGTCGGATATGGAGCAGATGGGCGTCGACAAAACCGCCGAGATGGCGCTGGAGATGGCGTGGGACGGCGTCGACATGGTCTACATGTCCTTCGACATCGACAGCATCGACTGCGGCTTCGTCCCGGGAACCGGTTGGCCGGAGCCCGGCGGGTTCCTGCCGCGCGAGGCGCTGGCGCTCGCCTCCAAGGTCGCCGCGGAAGGCATCTGCGCAATGGAGCTGGTGGAGGTCTCCCCGCCCTACGACCAGTCGGAGATCACCGCGCTGATGGGCACCCGCGTGATCGTGGACGTGCTCGGCTCCATGGTCTCCCATGGGGTTCTCGGCAAGCACAAGGATCTGATCGACAAGCCGGTTACGATCCCGATGGGCGACGGTTACGACGAGGCGCGGGACGGGAAGCGCTGGACGACCCGCGCCAAGAGGGCCGAGTGATGCCGCACGATCATCCCCACGATCACAATCACGCCCATGACGTGGAGCACCTCCACTCCCACATGCATGAGGTGGACGAAGCCGCCGAGCTTCAGGTGCTCACGGACCAGTTCATCGACGGTTTCAAGGAGGCGAAAGACAAGATGTCCTACCTCCGCATCGCCGGGGTGCCGCTGGAGATCGACGGCGAGAACGGCGAGCCGTCCTTGAAGCTGGTCGACGTGTCGCTGACGACTGAATGGCAGGTCGGGACGGCGTCGCCGTCCTTCGGCTCCCAGGAGCTGAGTTACCTGCCCTTTCCGGGGGAGATGGTGACGGAGCGCACCAACCTCGACTTCGTTTACGTCTCGAAGGCGCGCAAGAAGCTCGTCGATCTCCGGTGGTTCTTGAAGGACCGTATCGAAGACTGAGCGCTCCGCCCAAGTGGCGGGCGGCCTTTGGAGCGTCCTTTCGCAAGGCGCGGGATGCGCTCCGACCCCCGGGTTCAAGTTGCGTGTAATTGGTCGATACGAGACCGAGGCGATCCGGCGGTTCGCCAGCTGGTCGCCGATGGCGTGTGCGGCGTTCCAGATGGAGTCTGCTTTGAGACAAATCTGTATCTACTCGATTGTCGCAAAAATCGATTTTGGAAATCACAGTCTACGCCGCACTGTTAACCATTTATTTTATTGTGCAGCGCGAAATTCAATCTATGAAACACCTAAATTCAATAAATCCACTCTACATCGGCTTTGCCGTTTTTTCAATAATTTTATCGATCTCAGTATCGATGGCGATATTCATATATGAACAAAACGTCTCTACTTTGCGCGCCAAGTTCGAAACGCGATCCGACGGCCTCGCCGCGACGATAACGAGGGAACTGGAGTTCACCGTCGGCACGATCGAAGCTGCTGCATCCGCGCTGCGTTTGAGCGACGATATGAGCGACGACGGGTTGAGAGAACGGCTCTACGATTTTCTTCGAAAAGGCGACCTGCTTTCGCACTCCCCATCGATCAGAAACGTCGGTCTCGTGATGAATCGCGGATTTGGTCAGCCCGAAGGCGCGTCCGACGAGCATACGCTCATTGGCGTTTATCCACAGACCGATAGTCGGGTTATCGGCGCCGATCTGTCCTTTAGTCCGGAGCGGATGGCGGCGATCCAGTACGCCAAGGAACGCTCGACCCCCGGGGTTGGCGACAGGATCGTTCTGCTTTCCGGTCTCCCCGGCGTGTTCTTCGCATATCCCATCTACGCGACCGCCGACGTGCCGGAGACGGTAGAAGACCGGCGGGCGCAGACGGTCGGGCTGGTCGTCGCCGTTATGTCGACACAGAGTTTTATGGCGAACGCGTTGCGTGCGATAAACATCGAAGGCGTTGACTTCGAGGTCCACGACCTCGGCGATGAGAGACGAGCGTTTTTCTCGATCGGAGCGGAGACCGTTCTCGCCAGCAGCAGGCTGGGCGAGATCGACTACGCGAACCTCGTTGGAGAAGAGCTGTTGGCGAATGTCGCCCCGGAAACGATACAGCGCGACATAGGCATCGGCGGCCACACATGGCGGATTCTGGTCGCGCCGAAACCGGTCGACGGCTTGCCCTTCGCCTTCGGTGTGGCTCTCGGCATCGCCACGGTGGGGTTCGCTTTGGCGGCGCTCGCCGGCCTCGCGACCTATCAGCAGCTCTCGCACGCCGTCGACCTGACCGGGCGCGTAGAGGAGCGGACGCAGGCCCTTCAATCCGCGAACATGCGCATCTCAAAACAGGCGAATGAAGACGAGTTGACGGGGCTGGGCAACCGGCGCGCTCTCTCTCGCGCGCTGAAAGACATGATCGATGAAAACGCCGGATCGCGTGAGAAGATGATCGCGACGGTCCACATCGATCTCGATCGCTTCAAGCAGATCAACGACACGATGGGCCACGCAGGGGGCGACTTCATTCTGCGCCACGTAGCGAAGCTGATCGTCGATGCATTCCCGCAGGGCGCCTTCTGCGCCCGAGTCGGCGGGGACGAATTCACCGCCGCGACGATCGTCGACGACCTGCGAATGAGCGCGTTGACGAAGTCCGCCCGAGACCTGGTTGCGTCATGCGCCGAACCGGTGGCGTTCGAAGGCCGTCCCTGTCGTTTCGGCGCGAGCGTTGGGATCGCCGTCCAGCCGATCGCCAGCGCGGATCCGAACGCGCTTCTGGTCAACGCGGATCTCGCGCTCTATCGGGCGAAGGAGGATGGGCGCGGACGGGTCCAGCTCTTCTCGCCCGAGATCCACGCGCAGGTGATCGCTCACAAGAACCGTTCAGACGATATCCTGCGGGCGATCGAAGCCGGAAACGAGTTCGTTCCCTATTTTCAGCCGCAGATACGCTCGAGCGACGGGAGCCTTTACGGCGTCGAAGCCCTAGCGCGGTGGGAGCATCCCGAGCTCGGCGTTCTGCCGCCGTCCGAGTTTTTGCCCATCGCCGAAGACCTGGATGTGGTCGCGCAAATCGACCGCTGCGTGCTGGAACGCGCTATCGAGGTCGTGAACCGCGCCAATACATCGGGGCGCACGGTGGCGCACCTGAGCACCAATCTCAGCTTCGCGCGTCTGATGGAGGACGACTTCATCGCCTCAATCTCAGATCTGCCGAAATGCGAAAGCTCGATCAGTTTCGAAATTCTGGAGTCCATCTTTCTCGACGACGAAACCGGTCCGGCCATGTGGAATATCGACAGTCTGAGAAGCGCCGGGATGGAAGTTCAGATCGACGATTTCGGCAGTGGGCGGGCCTCCGTCGTGGCGCTGACGAGGATCGCACCGAGCCGGATGAAAATCGACCGGGAGCTCGTCGCGCCGATCGTCGAGTTTGAAGAGCGCCTTAGCCTGGTGAAGTCGATCGTGGAGATCGGCAAGGTGCTCGACATCGGCGTCACCGCGGAGGGCGTTGAGACGCCAGAGCAGGCGCAGCTTCTGATCGACATGGGATGCGACGTGCTTCAGGGCTATCTCTTCGCAAAACCGCTGAGCGAGCCCGATCTGTTCGCGTTCATCAGTTCAGAGGTTGGCATCGCCGTTTCGTCGGGGATCAGATGGAAGCCGTCTTCCGTGGACGAAGCCATGAGCGCTTGAAGACGCCTCAATCGCCATCCGACTGAGACTTTGGAAAAGGTCGAAGATTTGGAACGTCTTGCGCCCCGTTGGCCGTCATTCCCATGGTCGGCAGCCTGCGCCGTCGTTTTTCATTGCGCGAAGAGGAGGCCCCGACCGGCGGCCAGGAGTAGCTGTTCGTCCGATAGCTCGTCGCCTGACGTCTTCCGCTTGTCGTCGATGCTCAGGAACGAATGCCCGTGCACGACCGTCCAGAGCAGGTAGGCCGCTTTGACGGCTCGCGGATCATTCGGGGCCGCGCCGATGCACAGGGCCGCCGTTTCGATGACGATGCCGAAGGTCGCCTCCCCCTTTTCGCGAAGCGCCGGTTCGTCTTCATGGCCTTCGGTCACGCCGAACATCAGCCGAAAGACGCTCGGCTCTGACTTCGCGAAGTCCACGTATGCGAGACCCAGCGCAGTGATCGCCTCAAGTGAGCCGGCGGGATGGGCGTCGCGTCGGCGCAGCATGTCGCCGCGGAGGCGGTCCATCGCATCAGAGACGACGGCGTTCAGCAGCTCGCTCTTGTCGCTGAAGTGCTTGTAGGGCGCCGCGCTGGAGACCTTCGCGCGACGCGCCGCCTCGGCGACGGAGAAGCCGTTCGGTCCGAACTCCTCAATCAAGTCGCGCGCCACATTGACGAGCGACGTTCGCAAGTCACCATGGTGATAGGATTTTTTGGTCTCACTCACCGACATGCGTCGCCCCAACTCATTTTTTTCGGCCTCTCCCTTGATGAAGTAAGCGCCTCTTACATATGTTAGAGCATCTTACTTATCCAGTGAGGCGCAAGATGACGCAAGTGGATCTCAACCGGAAACCCCTTTGGCGCCGTGGCCTGGCGCGGACCATGACGATTGCGGCGACCTGCGCAATCGTCGGCGTCGCCGCAGGCGTCGTCGTCTTCGGGCGCGGCGTGCTCGCGGATCGCGCGGCGGCGGTGGGCAAGCCCGAGGCTGCGCCGATCGTCACCGTTGCGGTCGCACCGCTTCGTTTCGAGGACGGCTATGAGACGGATCGCCGTTTTCCGGGACAGGTCCAGGCCGGTCAGCGCACCGTGATGGCCTTCGAAGCCGCGGGCGAGGTCGCCGAGATCATGGTGGACGAAGGCGACCGCGTCGAAGCTGGCGCGCCCGTCGCGCGCCTCGATACGCGCCTTCTGGAGGCCGAGCGGGATCGGCTGATCGCCAGCCGCGCGGCGATGGAGGCGCAGGCCGAGCTCGCCCGCCGCACAACTGATCGGCGCGAGGCGCTTCGCGATCGCGGGCACGCCTCCTCCCAGGCGCTTGACGACATCACCTTGCAACTGGCCGAGGCGACGGCGCGCATCGCCGAGATTGACGCCGCCATCGCCGCGATCGATGTGCGGATCGACAAGGCCGTTCTGACCGCTCCCTTCGACGCCTACGTGGCGGAGCGGATGATCGACACGGGCGCGATGGCGAGCCCAGGGGCCCCTGTGGCTTCGTTGGTCGAAGCCGAGGCGCGCCGCTTTCGCGTCGGCCTCAGCCCCGAGGTCGCTGCGGATCTGAGCGCGGATCGCATTTATGAGGCGCGCTTCGCTGGGCGGCTCTATCCCGTAGCCCTCTCCGCCGTTCTGCCCGAGCTGGACCCCGCGACGCGCACCCGCGTGGCGATGTTCGACTTCTTCCCCGGCGATGCGCCCGCGCTTCGGGCCACGGGCGAGCTGACCCTGCCGACCACGCGCAGCGCGACCGGCGCCTGGGCGCCTGTCTCGGCGCTCCGCGACGGGCCGCAGGGCCTCTGGCTGCTGACGACGGTGCGCCAGACGGAGGACGGCGACATCGCGGCCGTAGAAGCGGTCGAGGTCGTCCATGCGGAGACCGAACGCGTCTTCGTGCGCGGCACGTTCCGCGATGGCGACCTCGTCATCGTCGACGGCGCGCACCGGATAGCGCCTGGTCAGATGGTCGTTCCGGTTCCGATCGGGGCCGATGAACCGCTCCTTTCGCTCGCCGTGGCCGAGGCGGAGTAATGGAGACCCTCACCTTCCGCGAGCCGCGGCTCGTCGCGCTGACGATCCTGGTTCTGGTCGCGGCGGGGCTGTCGTCTCTCCTCGCCATTGGACGGCAGGAAGACCCGACGATCACCAACCTTTTCGCGACGGTGACGACCGCCTATCCCGGCGCCGATCCCGCCCGCGTCGAAAGCCTCGTCACCGCTGAGATCGAGGAAGAGTTGCGCGAGATCGCCGAGGTGGAGGAGATCAGCTCAACCTCCGCCACCGGCGTCTCCATCGTTCAGGTCGAGCTGGTCAACACGCTGCCCGACGATCAGATCGAGGGCGTCTGGTCCGAGATCCGCGACGCGCTCGCGGATGCCGAGGCGCGGTTTCCCGCTGGTGCGCTGACGCCTGATTTCACCTCCGACAACGCCGGGGCATACGCCGCCATCGTCGCGATCACGCCGGCGGAGCCGACGGCGCCGCTCTCCATCATGGGCCGGTACGCAGAGGAACTCGCCGACCTTCTGCGCAA
>JBCAXH010000026.1:0-68990 GCA_038534155.1 Pseudomonadota bacterium | reverse complement strand
CGTCGAAGTCGGAGCCGATGAGGTTCTCGATGCCGATGAACGTGTCGCGGCCCGAGGAGAGGGTGGATTGCGCGACCCCCTCCCGGTTCAAGAGGACGGCGAGCGTGTCCGACGTCGCATCGGAGAAGTCCGCCGTATCAACCCCTTCGCCGCCGTCGAGCGTGTCGTTCCCGCCGCCGCCCTCCAGCGTGTCGTCGCCTTCACCGCCGATGAGCGCGTTCGCGCCGTCATCGCCGGCGAAGCTGTCGTCGCCGTCGCCGCCGGTCGCGTTCTCCACGTTGAGAACCCTCGCCTCCAGGGCGATGACCCCAAGCGGGGTGTCGCCCTCGCCGAACCGGGCCTGCGCGCCGGTGGCGAGGTTGACGGAGAAGCCGAGGCCGCCGGTAGCGCCGGAGAAGTCGATCGTGTCGACGTCGTCGCCGCCGTCGATGGCGTCGAACCCTCCGAACAGATCCGTCTCAGTGACGCGGATCGTGTCGTCGCCCGCGCCGCCGAACAGCTCGTCGCTTGCGTCTTCGCCGGAGATGTCGTCATCGCCGTCGCCGCCGAAGATCGTATCCGCGCGATCCCCGAAATCGCCGCCGCCGTTGATCGTGTCGTCGCCCGAGCCGCCGAAGATCAGGTCGGCGCCGCCCTCGCCCGTCAGGAGATCGTCGCCGCCGAAGCCGCGGATCGTATCCTGGCCGCTGCCCGGCAGGCTGTCCTCGAAGCTCGCGCCGCCCTGGATGACGTCGTCGTCTTCGGTGCCGAACAACTCCTCCGCCCCGAACTCGCCGGGGACATTCACGCCGACGCCATTCAAATTAGCGACGTTCAGCTCATAGGCGCCGAGGTCGACAGCGCCGTCCCCGGCGTAATTGTCCACGCCTTCCACGTCGACCGGGCGCGGCCGCCCGCGGGCGTCCCCGCTGACAGCGATGAAGTCCGAGGCGTCGACGGCGACGTTGTCGGCGCTCTTCTTCAGCGCCAGCGTCGGGGTCGGCCCGCCCTTGTCGGCGACGACGTCGACGAAGATGTCCGCGGCGGCCGCGTTGATCACGTTGAACGGCTGGCCGCTGTCGCCGAAGGCGCTGTCGTCCTCCCCGATGATGCTGACGCCGAAGATGTCGATCGTCCCAGAGTACGGGACGTAGTCCCGCCCCCTTACGGCGAGGTCCGGGCCGGAGACGCCGCCGCCGTTGTTCGAGGTGATGATGGAGTTGGCGATATCAACCCTGCGGTTGGTTCCGAGCGCCGTCACCGCCGCCGCATCCGCAGCGGACGTGTTGCCGGTGATCGTCACATGGTCCAGCTGCAACTCGGCGCTGCGCGCATAGATCGCGCCGCCCCGACTACCGCCTTCGTTGCCGACGAAGGTCGAGTTCACGACGCGATCGTCGGTGTTGTCGTATCCGGCGAAGCCGACGGCGCCCGTCTGCCCGCCAACGTTATCCTGGAAGAGGGAGCCGGTAATGGTGATCGTGCCCGATGAGACCAAGCCGCCGTAACTGTTCGAAGTGTTTTCGGCGATGACGCTGTCGATGACGTCGACGGAGCCTTCGTCGTTTCGGAAGCCGCCCGCGAAGTCGCCGGCGTTGCCGATGACCTCAGATCGCTCCACGCGAACGTCGCCGCCCGAGTAGAAACCGCCGTCGTTACCCTCGGCGTTGTTGTCCCTGATGACGCTATCGGTCACGCTGACGGCGCCTCCGACATGGGCGCCGCCGCCGTCTCTCAGAGCGAAGTTATCCGAGATTTGGGAGTTGACGACCGTAACATCTCCAGAGGCGAAAACGCCGCCTCCGTCATCCAGAGCGACGTTGCCGGAGATGACGCTGTCAGTGACGAAGACATCATTGTCCGCGAAGAGACCGCCGCCACTCGCGAAGGCCAAGTTGCCGGACACCTCGCTATCGGAGAGGACGATGGTTCCGCTGGAGCGCACGGCGCCGCCGGCGCTGACGCCGTCATTGGCGTCAGTTCCGCCCGTCAACGTCAGGCCCGTCAGCTCTAGCGTTCCGTTGACGTGCAGCAAGAGGCGGGAATTGTCGGCCAGAAGGCCCGCCTCAAAGCTCGCGTCTACATCAGTGATCCCGTTGGCGTCGGTGACGTCGTCGCCGTTGGCGTCACCCGAGATTGCGATCCGCCCGTCGCCGTCGATGACGAGATCGCCGTTTGCGAAGATATCGCCGTCGATGAGCCGGATCGTCCCCTCCAGCCCGTCGGCGAAGGTGATGACGTCTTCGCCGGGGGTGGCGTTGGCGGCCAGGATCGCCTCTCGGAGGGAGACGAGGCCGTCGGTGTTATCAACGATGTCGTCGAGCGTCCTGACCTCGAACGGATCGGGAGCCTCGTCCCGCTGCAATTCGAACGCGCCGAGGTCGACGTCGCCGCCATTGGCGATGCCGAGGATGTCCACGGCCCGGTCCTCGCCGCGCGCATCCGTTTCCTGTGAGGTGACGCTGTCCGCGTCGATGGCCGGGTTCTCCGCATTCGCCAGAAGCGCCAACGTCGGGACCGGGCCGCCATTGTCGGCGACCTCCTCTTCGAAGATGAGCGCGGGGTCGGCGTTGATCGCGTTCTCTTCGCCGGAGGCGTCGAAGGCGTCCGCATCCGCGCCGACGATATTGGAGCCGAGGAATTCAATGTCCTCCGTCAAGGCGCCGTCCTTGCCGGCGACCTCGCTCGGCGCGGTTCCGTCGTTCTGGTTGTCGATGATGATCGAGTTGAGGATGTTCGATCCGGTGGCGTCTCCTCTAACCTCGACCGCGGCGCCGTCGCCTTCGATCACGTTGCGGGTGACGGTGACATGTTCGAGGTCGAGGTTGCCATAACTGGAGATGATCCCCTCCCGCGCGCCCGCCTCATTGCCGACGAAGGTGGAGTTGACGATCTTGAGGCCATAGCCGCTGTTGGCCACGATGCCCGAACCGGCGCCGGTGTTGTCCTGAAAGAGCGAACCGTAAACGTTCAGCGAGCCGCTGGAGAAGACCGCGCCGTAGAAGCCTTCATTGCCGACAAAGGCGCTGTCCTCGATCCTCGCGACGCCGTCGACATGCTGTATCGCGTTTCCGTCGTTGTTCAGGAAAGAAGCCCGCTGAACCAGAAGGTCTTGGCCGGACAGGACGGTGCTGGGCCCGGTGTTGCCGCTCACCTCGCTGTCGATGATCGTGACGGCGTACTGCGTGTATATCGCTGCGCCGGATTGTCCCGCATCATTGCCCGTCAGCTGCGATCCGGTGACCGTGATACCGCCGCGTTGCGAGTAGAAGCCGCCGCCGTCCTCGCCCGCGCTGTTGTCGGAAACGTCGCTCAGGTTGATCGCGATTTCGCCGTTCGCATAGGCGCCGCCGCCTCTCCTAGCCGCGTGGTTGCCCGAGAGGACCGTGTTCTCCAGCGTGAGGTCGTATTCGGCGAAGACGCCGCCGCCGATCTCTCCGTTGTAGTTCCCGGCGATCACGCTGTCGGCGATGTAGGTGTTGGCGGCGCGGGAATAGATGGCCCCGCCGTCGAAGTCCGACGCGCCGCCGGTGAAGGTCAGCCCCGTCAGCGTCAGGTCGCCGTCGTAGTGGCGCAGGATCTTCACGTTGTCGGAGAGGCGGTCGGCGGCGAGGCTCGCCTCCACATCGGTTATCCCGTTCGCGTCCGTCACGTCGTCGCCGTTCGCGTCGCCCGAAATCGCGATCCGTCCGTCGCCGTCGATGGACATGTCGTCGCCCGAGAACAGCCCCCCCTGCGTCAGACGGATCGTCCCCTCCAACCCGTCGGCGAAGACGATCTGGTCGGCGCCCGCGTTCGCCTCCGCCAGCGCGATGGCCTCGCGCAGGGACAGCGTTCCGTTGTCTTCGGTTTCGTCGTCCAAAGTGGTGACGGTGAAGGTGGCCATGACGACTGCTCCCTGAGCGATATTGACGCGGATCGGCTGTCTGTCGGTGGGAGGCGCGGGAAGGTTCAAATTAACTTTCCGTTAACCATTGGAGCGCTGATCGCGGCGTCGGTTGCGTCACAGTGCGCGCCGCGCAGGCTTGCGCGCATCGGCGAAGGCGACTAACCAACCGCCGTCCGAAGCCGGGTTAGGGTTTCGGATACTTTTTACCTGGGTGGGTGCGTTAGAGTCGTGAGCCTCTCTGTCCGAGGCGACTTATCGAGGACGTTATAATGAACGCGAGCTCAAGTTCCGGACCCCAGATCGGCGACAGTCTGTTTGACGGCAAATCGGTGCTCATCACAGGCGGCACCGGCTCCTTCGGGCGCAAATATGTCGATACGCTGATCAACCGAACGAAAGCGGAGCGAATCGTCGTTTTCTCGCGGGATGAGCAGAAGCACTTCCAGCTGCAACAGCTTTACGGAGATGAAAGCAGGCTTCGCTTTTTCGTGGGCGACGTGCGCGACTACGACCGGCTCGATATGGCGCTGCAGGGGGTCGATCTGGTGATCCACGCCGCTGCGATGAAGCACGTGCCGATCGCAGAATACAATCCGTTCGAGTGCCTGAAAACGAACGTCAACGGCGCCGAAAACCTGATTCGCGCCGCAATGTCGCGCGGGGTCGACAAGGTCATCGCGCTCTCCACCGACAAGGCGGCCTGCCCGATCAACCTTTACGGCTCCTCCAAGCTCGCCTCCGACAAGTGCTTCGTCGCCGCGAACAACATGAGCGGCAAGGACGGCCCGCGATTCTCCGTCGTGCGCTACGGCAACGTGGTCGGGTCCAACGGCTCCGTCGTGCCGTTCTTCCGCAACCTGATCGATCAGGGCGCGACCTCTCTGCCGATCACCCATATGGAGATGACGCGCTTTTGGATCACACTTCAGCAGGGCGTCGACTTCGTCATCAAAAACTTCGCGCGGATGCAGGGCGGAGAGGTCTTCGTGCCGAAGATCCCGACCGTCCGCGTCACCGATCTGGCGCGCGCCATGGCTCCGGGCTGCGAGCTCAGGGAGGTCGGCATCCGGCCGGGCGAGAAGCTGCATGAGGTCATGTGCCCGCGCGACGACAGCCATCTGACGCTGGAGTTCGACGACCATTACGTAATGAAGCCGACGATCACTTATGGCGATCGGGAAATCGACTTCTCCGTCAACGTGATCGGCGAGCGGGGTCGCCCGGTGGAGAGCCAGTTCGAATACCGCTCGAACGAGAATTTCCACGTGCTCGATGAGGACGAGATCCGCGCTTACAACGACTATGCGGCGGAGAACGTGAGCTTTACGCCCTTCGGGCTGGAGAAAGCCCTCATCGCGTCATGATCCCCTACGGGCGGCAGGACATCACAGAGGACGACGTCGAGGCGGTCGTCGCGACGCTGAAGTCCGATTTCATCACCCAGGGCCCCGCCATCGCGGGGTTTGAAGCGGCGATCGCCGAAGGCTGCGGCGCTGCGGGCGCCGTCGCTGTGACGAGCGCCACCGCTGGACTGCATGTCGCGTACCTCGCGCTGGGCCTTGGCGAAGGCGACCTCCTCTGGACAGTTCCGAACACTTTCGCGGCGACGGCGAACGCTGCGCTTTATTGCGGGGCGGAGGTCGACTTCGTCGATATCGACATCGCGTCGCGCAACATGGACGTCGCCGCGCTTGAGGCGAAGCTGGAAGCGGCGGCCAAGGCAGGGCGGCTCCCGAAGATCGTCGCCCCTGTCCATTTCGCCGGCGCGCCCTGCGACATGGCGGAGATCGCCGCGCTGGCGGATCGCTACGGCTTCCGCGTGGTCGAGGACGCGAGCCATGCGGTCGGCGCCTCCCACGGTCTCGGCGACGCGGCGGAGCGGACGGGGGCTTGCCGCTACAGCGACGCCGCCGTTTTCTCATTCCACCCGGTGAAGATCGTGACGACCGGAGAGGGCGGCGCGATCACATCCGCCGACCCGGAGATCGTCGCGAAATGCGCCACGCTGCGCACCCACGGGATCACCCGCGACGCGGCTGCGCTGGAGCGCGAGCCGGACGGGCCCTGGTATTACGAGATGCTCGATCTCGGCTTCAATTACCGGATGACGGACATTCAGGCCGCGCTCGGGCGCAGTCAGATCGGACGACTGGACGAATACGTGGCTCGTCGCGGCGAGATCGCGGCGCGCTACGCCGCCGCCTTCGCCGATACCGGCCTCGGCCTGCCGGAGATGCGAGACGACCGGCGGTCGTCCTGGCATCTTTACAGCGTCCATTGGCCGGACGGCCTCGGCGGGCTCGACCGGCGCAGGGCTTTCGAGGCGATGCGCGAGCGGGGCCTCGGCGTCAACGTCCACTACATCCCGGTCCATCGCCTGCCCTATTACGAACGGCTCGGGTTCCGCGCAGGCGATTTCCCGGCGGCGGAGGCGCATTACGCCCAGACGATCTCGCTCCCGCTCTTTCCGACGATGAGCGAGGATGACATCGCCGTCGTAATCGACGTGGTCCGCGACCTCGCCACGGCCGGCTGACCCGGCGCGCTGATATGGCGGAAGCGCCGATAGGTCCGACCAAGCCGAAACGACGGCGCCGCGCCCGCGGCTTTCAGCTCTTCGCTTCCCCGGTCAAGCGGCTCGCGGGGCATGCGCATGCGACCGCGTATCTGGACCCTCGTCCGGAGAGCGAAGAGGGCCCGCTCTGCGTCATCTTCAGCGGCGATCGCGCGATCAACGACGCTATGGTGCGTATCTGGTCGGGCCGTTTGATCGTGGTGCGGCCCCGGAAAGACGGGACCTTCGCCAAGGGCGCGGCGTCGCTCGCAGCCCGCATCTCCAACGCGCGCGTGATGTTCACGAATGTCGCGGACGCGGAAGCGACCCTGGCCATGCAGCCTGGCCTTCGCACGGTCGCCCGGCTTCTGACGCGCGCGCCTGCGTCGCTCTTCGCCGACCCGAGCATCCTTCTCGGTCTCAGGGCGCTGAAGATGGACGGCCAAGTTGACGAGACGGCGATCGGCGCGCCGACGCCGCTTACCGACATCACCACCTGGCTCGCCCACCCGGTCGAAACCGCGGGCGCCGGGCCGGATGGCGCGCCGTCCTACATCTTCCTCGACACGCCGTCCTTCAGCCGCCCTTCGGACGAAGACCTCGCCGAAGCGGTCGCCGGCGGAGAAGACGGCGCGCGCTTCGCGGGCCGTATGCCCGTGCTCGATCTCATCGGCGCCGGCGATCAGGCGGAGCGGATCCGGACCGCCGCCGCCGATGGCGCCACGTTCCTGACCGAGGACGTCTCCACATCGACCTTTCTGGCCTGCCTCGGCTATCCGGCCGCGACGCTGCGCGCCGATGGGAAGATCAGCCGCTCCACCGCGCTTTCGCTCGACGGCATGTCGCTGCTCTCCGACTTCACGGCGACGGGCCTCTACGATCTGCGGCTCCGTCGGCGATTGAGCCTGACGCGGTTTCTCTATCACGAGGCGGGACCCTACCGCCGCTATCGGTCGCTCCTCCGCCTGGTGAACCGCAACGTGCCGTCGGAGGAGGACAAGCTGCAGCTGATCTCCCTCGCCGTCGCGCGGGGGACCGATCCGTCCTTCGGAACGACGCTTGGTCTTTTCCTCGAAGCGCTCATCCGCGACCGGCGCGGGGAGAGCATGCGGGCGCATCGCGCGCTTCGCCGCCTCGCGGACAGGCTCTACCAGGCGGGGCTGACGCAAACGCCCGAAGAGACCGCCGACGCGCCCCAGTTCGCCCAAGCCCTGCCGCGCGCGACGGGCGATATGCAGATCGCCGCGCCTCGCCGTATCCAGAGCTTCAAGGCGGCGGTGCGCGATCGGCTGATCAAAACGGGCATCCGCACCTATTCCCGGATCGGTCGCAGCGCCGGGTTCTCGAACCCGGTCGCGCGCATTCTCACCCGGCGGATCGCGGAGATGGGGCTGGAGGAGGGGTTCCGCCTCTTCGCAGGTCTCAGCGGCTCCAAGGCGAACGCCCGCGTCGTCGCCGACGACATCGCCGGAACGCTCGCGCCTCGCAGCCAGATCAAGGCGATCATCGCGGCGCGGCTCTATCTTTCGGCGGATGAGGCCGAGAAGGGCATGGCGGTGCTCGACGGCCTCTCGAACCTTTCGGCGGGCCATCACGGGATGGTTCTGTCCTGTCTTTACCGGACGGGGCGCATCGAAGAAGGGCTCGCCTGGCTCGATCGCCTGCCGGAGGAGGTGCGGACCAAGTCGCCGATCTCAACCCCGGCCTTCAATCTCGTGACGAACGCCTATGGGCGCGAGGCGGCCTATGAGTTTCTGCGCCCGCGCATGGACCCGTCGGCGGCGCCGTCGCAGGGGCTGAAGTTCCTTTACGGGCGTCTCGCCGCGATCATGCGCGACTACGACGTCGCCTATGACAACCTTCAGGACATCGTGCAGACCAGCGTGGAGAACCCCGCGGCGCTCCAATACTGGGCGCAGGCGGCGCGCGCGACGGGACGTCTGCGCGCGGCGGTTCTGGAGCTGCAGAGCCCGCGGAACGCCGACCATCCGCGCGCGCAGCTTCTGCTCAGCTACCTTTTGGCCGAAGACGGCGACGTGATGGGGGCTATGAGCGCGGCGCTGGCCGCGTTCCGTCTCGACCCGGCGTCGAGCGCGCTGGCCGCGAACGCGGTGTCGCTGGCGAGCACGGCGGGCGGTGAGCCTCTGATCGCTGAAGTTCTGGAGCGCCACGCGAAAACCTCCGCCGACGCCAAGGTCGCGGCCTGCATGCATTTCACCTCGCGCCGCGATTTCGACCGGGCGGATCATCACCTCTCGGCGGCGCGGGAGGGGCGCGCCGAGATGCTTCAGTTCACCTACGCCGAAGCGCGCCTGCGCCTCCATCAGGAGAAATTCGGCGCCGCCGCGCGCACGCTCCGCCGCGCGCTGGCGTTCGATCCCGCGCGGCTGACCCATGTGCTTCTGGCGTGCGAAGTCGCTGAAAGGCGACGCGATGGCGGCGCAGAGGCGAAGGCGCTGGCCGATCTCGCCTCCCTCATCGCGCCGAACGACTTCCGGGTGCTTGAGACGCTGGCCCGGCAGGCGGAGGCCGACGGCGACCATGACCAAGCGGAGGAGCGGCTGACCCGCGCCGGGCGTTCGCGCGTCGCCTCCACGCTCAGGGACGACCTCCGCAACAACTGGAGCCTCTTCAAGGTGAGGGCGAAGGCGGACACCGACCGCGCGCCGCCGGCGGCGTTCAACGGGCTGGTGACCGGCCTTCACCTTCTGATGCCGCCTGAAGTGAAGCGCTGGGACGGGGGGCGGCTCGACGGCAAGTCCGTCCTTCTCGTTCCGCGCGGCGGGCCCGGCGACGAGGTGCGCACGCTTCAGGTCGCAGCGCGCGTGCTGGAGGAGATGGGGGCGACGATCAGCTTCTTCGGCGACCGGCGCGTGAGAGACATCTTCCACGGCAATTTCAGCGGCGGGTCGTTCCATTCCAACCCGCTTGCTGGGTCAAAGCTGCTGGCGGATGAGATCGCGCTCCGGAACCTGCCGCGCATCCAGAAGGGCACGGCGGAGCTCGCCCGGCGCCAGCACCTCTATTTCCGCGCGCGGCTCTTCGATGAGTTCGATGAGGTGATCCTCGCTGATGAGGTCGTGCTGTCGCATCTGCTGCCCGCCATCTTCGCTGGGACGGCGCCGGACTACGCGCCGCTTGCGCTGAACGACGAGAAAGCCGGGCGGGCGGAGGAGATGATCGCGGCGCTCGGCCCCGGCGGTCCTGTGGCGACGATTTCCTGGCGCGGCACCTATTTCAGCCCGAACCGGCCCTCCGCCTCCTACCTCCGGATAGACGAACTCGGCCCCATTTTCGCGGTTCCGGGGGTTCGGTTCATCGACACGCATCCGAACTCGTCGGATGTGGAGCGGCGCGAGATCGCGGATCGCTACGGCGTGGAGCTGCTGCGCCCCGAAGGCGTCGATTTCAAGAATGACTTCGAGCTGACCGGCGCGCTGATGCGGACCGCTGACGCCAATATCGTCCCGCCCGTGACCCAGCGCGATCTGGCGGCGGCCGTCGGCGCGCCGAACATCTGGTCATTCGACGTCATCCCGGGCGTGAGCGAGAGCTGGCGGGTGCACGAGGCGTCGCAGACCGACCTCTGGCAGCCGGGCATCGCGCACCACACCTCGCGCGGTCTCGGCTCGCGCGCTGCGGTGGTCGAGGCGCTGGCCCGGCGGCTCGCCGCGCTGGCGGCGGAGCGGTCAGGGGATCATGCTGCGGCTCACCAGGCGGTCCAGCCACCATCCACCGGCAGAACCGCGCCGGTCACGTAGCTGCTGGCGGGCGAGAGCAGGAACTTCACGACCTCCGCGACTTCTTCGGGCCGCCCAGTGCGCCCCAGCGGCGTGCGGTTCGCCAGCCGCGCGACGAAGTCCTCGGGCGCGCCCGGCCCCGGAAACGGTCCCGGCGTCACCGCATTGGCGCGGATGCCGGAGGGGCCGAGCTCGCAGGCGAGATAGCGGGTCAGCTGGATCACCGCCGCCTTGGACGCGCCATAGGCTGGCGGGTTGCGGCCCGCCTCCGTATCGTAGACGCGCGGATCGGGACTTACCACGCCGTACATCGAAGAGATGTTGACGATGGAGGCTGCCCCGTGCGCCTCCAACAACGGCAGGCACTGGCGCGTGACGTCGGCGAGGGCGGCGACGTGCATCTCCAGCGAGAAGGTGAAATCCGCCTTGGTGGAGAGACGGAACGACCCGGTCTTCCCGATCGCCGCGTTGTTCACCAGCCCGGCGAGGCGCGTGACGCCGATCCGGTCCAATGCGGCGGCGACTGCGCCTTCGTCGCGGATGTCCACATCGCCGACGGGCGAGAAGCGCGCAGCGTCCGCGACGGGCAGATCCGCTTTCAACGCCTCCATTTTCGCGGCGTCCCGGCCCGCGCCTATGACGTGTGCGCCTGACGCGGTCAGAACGCGAACCATCGCGGAGCCTAAAAGACCCGCAGCGCCGGTGATCAGGCAAGGGGCGTGGTCCGTCATCGTCGGCTCCTCAGCTTTGCGACCAGTTGGCGGGGTTGAGCGTCTCGGGCGGCAGGTTCGGGCGATACGCCGCCACGTAGGCTGCAACGTCGTCCGCGATGGCGGGCGCATCGCGCCACGCGGCGGCGATCTCGCTGATCTCCGCCGCGGTCGCAGCGCCGGTGACGACGCCGTCGATCCATGGCTGCGCGCAGGCGTAGGCGAGAAGGGCGCGGAGCCGCCCAGCCGTCGTCTCACCGCCCGGCAAACCGTCGATGAAGGCGGCGACGTCGCCTGCCTCGGCGCCGAAAATGCGGGTCAGGATGCGTGGGTCGGGCGCAAGAAGCACGCCTTGAAGGAACGCGGATCGCAAGTGGAAAACCACGTCCGGGCGCGCGGCGATGGCGGCCTGGGTCCGCTCGCCCTCGAACCTGCCGTCGAGCGCGTTGAAGGGAAACTGGACCTGTCCGACGGCGGAGAACGCCAGCGCCGCCTCCAACTCCTCCGGCTCCGAGAGCGAAACGCCGATCCGGCCGACCCGTCCAGCCTCCCGCTCATCCGTCAACGCATCTAGCGCCGCCCCGCCGCCCGTCGTCAGATGCGCGGGACGATGGAAGAGCACGGCGTCCAGCCGCTCGCGCCCCAGCGCTTCGCGGGAGGTTTCGAGCGAAGCGCGCGTCGCCTCCACTGGGTCATCGCCGAGATCAGGCGCGATCTTAGTGACGATCCTGAGGTCCGCCTTCGGGCGCGCTGAGAGGAACCGTCCGATCCGCACCTCGCTCTCCCCATAGGCTCGAGCGGTGTCGATCGTCGCGATCCCTTCGGCGAGGGCGGCGTCGAGGATGGCGTTCGCCGCCGCGTCGTCCGGGCGGCCATGGGTGTTGGTCGCGCCGTAGTCGAGGCCGATCTGAACCGCGCCGAGGACAAGCTCCGTCTCAGGCGTCAATTGCGGCGACCTTCAGGTTCTCGTCATGCATCTCGATCGCCTCTTCGAGCGAGTCGTAGAAGGTCAGCCGCCCGTCATGCAGCACCCCGCCGATATCGCAGAACTCCCGCAAGAGCCGCGAGGAATGCGAAACGAGCAGAACGGAGGTCGTCTGGCGACGCTCGTCCAGCACGTCGCGGCATTTCTGCCGGAAGGAGGCGTCGCCGACCCCGATCACCTCGTCGATCAGGTAGTAATCGAAATCCAGCGCCATGCAGACGCCGAAGGAGAGCCGCGCCCGCATGCCGGAGGAATAGGTCCCCATGGGCTGATCCATGAAGCGCCCGATCTCCGCGAAATCCTCCACGAAATCGACGATGTCCTGATAGTTCGCGTCATAGAGATCGGCGATGAACTGCATGTTCTGCCGCCCGGTCAGCGCGACGTTCAGCCCTCCCGCGAAACCCAGCGGCCAGGAGATGCGGGCGTCGCGGTAAATCGCGCCGGAGGTCGGTTTCTCGCTGCCCGCGATCAGGCGCATCATGGTCGATTTGCCCGCGCCGTTCCGGCCGAGAATGCCGATGTTCAGGTTGCGCGGCACGACACCCGAGAAATCCTCGATAATCGTCACATGGCCCCCGCCGCGGAGGGGGTAGCGCTTGGTCAGGCGGTCGAAGACGATCATGGCTCAGTCAAGCAGCCGCACGCGGAAGACCTGACAGGCGATCACGCCTAGGCCAAGGGACACGACCGCGAAGCCGACCACGTAGGATTTGCTCAGAAGCGGCTCGTAATCCATGTAGATCGCGACCCGGAACCATTCGACGCAGTGCAAGACCGGGTTCCAGGCGATGATCTCCTGATACTCGGGCGGCAATTGCGTAGGCACGAAGAAGACGCCTGAGGTGATCAGAAGCGGCAGCGTGATCATCGCGTAGACGATGCGGTAGGTCTGAACCAGCATGCCGATGACGGCGTTGAAGCAACCGATCCCGAAGGCGAGCCCGAAGAGCGCCATCGCCGCCCATGTCATCTCCACCGGGTCTTCGATGCGCGCCGTGTCCGCGCCCCAGACGATGAAGGCGTAGAAGAGGAAGATAATCGTGCACATGGTGAACGTCTCCACCGCGCCGCGGGCGAAAACGGCGGCGAGCGGAGTGACCGACGGGAAGGTCATCAGCGCCTGATTGGCGGCGATCGCGTACATCATCTTGCGCGAGATCGCGATGAACGCGCGCACCGTGATGAAACCGGAGATCAGAAAGAGGAGCGCGCTTTCCCCGAACGGCACCCGGTCTAGGATGAAGCTCCGAAGGATGATGAAGCCGATGAAGTAGAGCGACGGCTCGATGAACGCCATCAGATAGCCGATGCGCATGGTCCCGAACCGGGTGATGGCCTCGCGCAGGACCATCGCATTGACGACCCGCACCGCCATGACGAGCGCCGGCCAGAACCGGTTCCGGCGCTGAAGCTCGTCTATGACTTCCGGCTCCGGGGGCGTGAGCGCGATTTCAGCCATTGCGATCGCCGATCACGCGGTGTGATCCCGGATCGTCCGGATCAGGAAGAGCGCGACGAGCCATGCGAAGAACGCCCAGATGAAGGCGATCCCCGTATAGAGATAGGGCTTCGGATGACGCGATTCCGTCGGCAGGGACGCCGGGATGTAGGTCGCGAGGTAGCGTTCCTGCTGGCGAGCGTCGGCGCGGGCGGCCTCCAGCGCTTCGAGCGCCGCGGTGTAGGCGGCGGTGGCGAATTCCTGAGAGGTGGTCAGATCGACCAGCTCCGTCGCCACATCCGCGAGGCTCCGGTCGCCGCCGACATTGGCGGAGGAGCCGATGCGCGAGCGTTCCTGCCGCAACTGCTCGCGCGTGGCGGCGATCTGAAGGTCGAGATCGCGGACGATGGGGCTGTCGACGTCCACCCGATCCTCCAGCAGGCGACGGCGGGTGACCATGCGGCTCAGCTCCTGCTCCAGTTCGCCCACGATGTCGAATTCGATCTGTCCGAGGCTGTCCTCCGTCAGGACCTGGGTGTCGTTCCTGAACTCCTGCATGCGCAGACGAGCGGCGCGCAGCCGTCCCTCCGTCCGGTCGACCTCCGCCTGCGCGGCCCCGAGGAGCTGCTGGCGGCTGTCGTCGGCGAGCGCGTTCACCACGTTCTCCGACTGCTCCAGAATGGCGTCGGCGATGGTCAGCGCGTCCTCCGGCGCAAAGGCGAAGACGCGCACCGTGGTGTTGCCGGAGATGTTGTTGAACTCCACGCTGACCATGCGCTGCCAGTAACTCTCCCAGTCGATGTAGGGATAATCCGGTTCGATCTTGTAGAGCGGGTCGATGAAGTCGTGGGCGTAAGCCTGCCTGATGTCGACGCCCTGCTCCGCCAATACGTCCTTCGCCAGTTGCTGGGACCGGATGTAGTTCTGGACGATGTAGGAATCGGAGGATTGGGTGGTCGCCCCCGGCAGCGCGGAGAGGCCGAGGAAGCCCAGCGGCTCTTCGCTCGATCCGCGCACGGCGAATTGCATCTCCACCATGTATTGCGGGCTGGCGATGGTGAAGAAGTAGTAGCCGATCGCGGAGGTCGGCCCGACCACGAAGAAAAGAAAGCTCAGCCATATGAGGAAGCGCCCGCCGCGACGGCGGTGGCGGCGCGGGCGCGATTGCGCGGGCTCGGCGGGTCGCGACGGCTCCGCCGGCGCTGCGGCTTTCGCCGTCGTCGGCGTCTCATCAAGCCACGCCGCGCCGGGACTGGCTTTGACCAGACTGAGCGGCGGAATCGGTTTAGAGGGAGCTTCGCTTGCCGACGTCATCGCGGAAATCACCAGAGCCCAACTTGACGGCCCATCTCGCCATCGGGCGAAGACTATGGAAACGCGAAAGAAATTGAAAGTGCGCCGGTTGCGCCTTCTTCCCGCGCTCCAAAGCCGTTAAGAGCGTTCCGCGCGGCGAAAGAGGCGAAAAGACGATGAACGCACCCGAGCTGATTTTCGAAACGGCGAGCTTTCATGGCGGCGACGCCGAAGCGCTGTTCGCCATCGTCGCCGCGCTGAAGGAGATCGACTATCCCGGCGAGGTCGGCGTGAAATTCCACCCGATCTCCGCTGACGAGCTGGCGACCCCGGACTTCTTCGCCCATCCGATCTACCAGCGGCTCGAGATCTCTTCGGCGGACTGGGCGGAGATCATCGCCTCCGCCGCGCCGCTCCATGTCTGGCTGGAGATGGCGGACGCGGAATGCGCCCGCCGCCTGATCGCCAACCGCGCCGCTGTGCGCGGGGTGAAGTTCCAGTCCTCCATGATCGACAACGCCGAAGTGCTGGAGGCGCTTGCGGACGCCGCGCCCGAAGGTCTTCAGGCGCTCGTCAACGTCTCCGGCCTGTCGCTGGAGGAGATCGAGCGCTGTCTCGTTCGCTTCGCGGACGCCGGACTGCGCGACGAGAACATGATCCTCCAGGTCGGGTTTCAGGGGTATCCAACCGCCGTCGAAGACACGATGCTGAACAAGATCGGGGTGCTGCAAAGCGCTTTTCCCGATCATCGCCTCAGCCTCGCGGATCATGTGGACGCGACCGACGGTTTCGCCCGCGTCCTCCCCGCCGTCGCCGCCGGGATGGGCGCCGCGTTCATCGAAAAGCATGTCTGCCTCAACCGGGCGGAAGCGCCCTTCGACGCCTATTCCGCGCTGGAGCCGGCGGAGGCGGCGGAGATGGCCGACCATGTCGCCAAGGCGGCCCGCGCCTTCGCGCCGCGCTTTATCGCGCCGGCGGAGCGGCGGTATCTGGAGGGGTCGATCCTGCAACCCGCGCTCCGCGCGCCCGCCGCCGGCGGAACGCTCGTCGCGCCCGATGATGTGGTTTTCCGCCGTCAGGGCGCGCCAGTCCTGTCGCTCGACGAGATCGCGGCTGAACAGGCGCGCGGCAGGGTTCTGAGCGCCGATGCTTCCGCCGGGCGGGGCGTGACCCGCGCCTTCTACCGCGATGCCGTGGTCGGGGCCGTGGTGGCGTGTCGTCTGAAATCGACCCGGCTGAAGATGAAACCGAAGCTATTAATCGACGGCGTCCCGGCCCTCGACCGTTGTCTCGAGAACTGCCTCCGTTTCGGCGTTGCGACCGGCGGCCTGTCCGGCGGGGTAGTGCTGGCGACGTCCACGCTAGAGGCGGATGACGCGCTGGGCGAGCATACGCTCGACGGGCGCGTTTTCTTCCGTCGGGGCGACCCGGAGGATGTGATGCGCCGCTATCTCGACGTGGCGGACGAACTGGCGCTCGACGTCATCATCCGGGTGACCGCAGACAATCCCGTCGTCTCTCCCGAGATCGCTGATCTCCTGTTGGAGCGCCACTTCGCATCCGGCGCCGATTTCACGCGCGCCGCGAAGGACGCGGTCGGCACCGGCATGCATGTGATCAACGTCGAAGCGATGCGCCGTGTTATGGCGTCGCTCGGCGCGGCGCCGCTCTCCGAGTACATGAACTGGTACTTCGAGAATAACGCGGACGCCTTCAAGGTGAACGTCGTGGACCTGCCCGAAGACCTTGTGCGAGATTACCGCCTGACGCTGGACTACGAGGCCGACCTCAAGATGTTCGACGCGCTCTTCGCCGAATTGCGCGCGCGTGACCTGCCGCCGCTGACGCGCAACGTCTTCTCCGTTCTGGACGACCGGCCCGACATCGCGGCGATGAACTCCGATCAGGTGATTGTCTACGCCACGGATCAGGCGCTGATCGACCAGCTGACGCGCGAGACGAAGATGGCGGGCTGACAGCGTTGTCGGGCGGCGACGTGAAGACTCCGCACTCTCTGATCTCTTCCGCTTTTTCAGATTTCTGTTTGTCCAGAAAAGCAGAAATACCAGAAACCGTTGCTAAATTTGACCGATACCCCTCGGCAAATCGGCGATAGCAGGGCGCCGTCACGCCCCCTCAGTCCGCCACCACCGGCCAACCGTCCCGGTTCCACGAGGCGATCTGGGCGGTCATCTTCTCAGCGAACCAGTTGGCGATCTTCCGCTCCGCCTGCAGGCGGTCCGAAGGCTCGCGGTTGCGCGCGGGCTCGCCCAGCGCGCCGAGACCGACGGCGGAGAAGTAGCGGCTGAAGAAGGCGTCCGGATCCTGCCGCCACACGTCGAAGACGACGGCGACATGCGGGCCGAACATCACGTCGATATAGGCGATGGCGAGCGCGCGCTGCTGGCTGATCGTGAACGAAGCCTCAAAAAGCCACTCGAAGTCCTCACGGGTCAGATCGGCGAGCCGCCGCCGCAAGTTGCCCTCGATCTCGATGAAGCGGGAGGCGGCGAACTCATGCGCCCGCCGCCGCCCGAGCACGAGGAAGCTCTTCGCGCCGCGCGTGGCGTCGAACGCGCCCTGGCGCGCGCAGGCGAAGAAGTCGCCGCCGTTCACCGGCACGACGGCGCCTTCGGGAAACGCAGCCAGTTTGCGCCGGAGCATGTCGCCGAGCGAACCCGCATCCACCGCGTCGGGGTCTTCGCCGACGACCTCCGCCAGATACCAGTCGGAGGGGAGGAAGCGCCGTCCCGCCGCGCCGAGCGAGGCGCGCATCAACTCCACGTCGCCCTGGGAGAAATGGATGAGGTAGAGGACAGGCGCCGACGCCTGCTCGGGCGCTCCAATCCCGTCCGCGCCGCCTTCGCCGAAGAGCGCTTTCAACGCCGTTTCGTTCGCCGTCCGCTGGTAGATCACGCCGCGCCCCTTTCCGCCCGCTTCACCGGATCGCCCGGATCAGCTTGAACGCCTCCGCCGCCGCCACGCCCATCGTCGCGCCCCGGTGACGGGCGAGATGCTCCAGCGCTGCGATGGAGCGGGAATGCGGCCATTCCCGCATCTCCGCCTCATATGCCGCGAGCGCGCGCGTCTTCGCCTCAAGCGTTTCGCTGATGTCGACATGCCAGTCGGGGATGAAGGCGGTCGCAGCGGAAGGCGCCCGCCATTCCGTACTCGACATCACCTCGAAGCTCAGGATCGTCTCCACCGCCAGCCCCGGCTGCGGGCGGAGCGCGGTCATCACCGCCTCATGTGTCGCGCGATGATCGACGTTAAGGTCGCCATGGTGGTGGGTGTAGACGGTCTGCGGGCGGACCTCCGCGAAATCAGCCTCCAGCGCCTTGGCGATGGTGAGGAGCGGGGTCTGATCCATGGCGTTGTCGGGAAAAGAATGGCGATGGAAGCGCGTCACGCCGAGCGCGGCGAGCGCCGCCTTCGCTGCGTCGTCGCGCTCGCCCGCGTCCGTCGCGCCCCCACTTTTCATATTGGCGTCGCGCGCGCCGACGCCGTCGGTCATAAAGACGACGGAGACCTCGTCCCCCACCGCCGCATGGCGCGCGATCGTTCCGCCGCAGCCGAGCGTCTCGTCATCCGCGTGGGCCGCGACGACCATGACCCGTTTGCCCGCCATTGGCCTCTCCCCTCAGTCGCCGAGCGCCGCGATGGCGGCGAGGCAGGTCTCCAGCGCCGCGCCCGTGCGCGCCGCGACGAACCCATCCGGCTTCTCCCACGAACCGGAGAACGGAAAGGGCGCGCCGTCAAGGCCCGTGAGCCGCCCGCCGAGTTCCGAGAGCAGCACGGCGGCGGGCGCGAGGTCCCAGTCGCGGATCACGACGTTCTTGGCGAAGATGTCCGCCGCGCCGTCCGCGACGCGGCAGCATTTCAGCCCGAGAGAGCCGCTTTCGACATAGCCGGTAAGCGGCATGTGAGCGGACAGCGCCGCCGTGAAGCCGTGCGGCTCCGGCGTGTTGTCGATGGCGATCAGGCCGTCGCGGACGGCGAGCGGGGGGAGGCGTTCGCCATTCAGGAATGCGCCCTCGCCCTCGGCGCCGGCATAGAAGAGGTCCAGCGCGGGAGCGCAGACGAGACCGATCACCGGGGTTTCCCTTTCGATCAGCGCGGCCTGCGTGACGAAGCCGTCGAAGCCATGCAGCCAGCTCGCCGTGCCGTCGATCGGGTCGATCAGCCAGTAGCGGTCAGGGCGCTCAAGGGAATGGGCCGCGTCCTCCTCGCTGATGATCGGATCGCCCGGATACGCGCGGGCGATGGCGGCGGCGAGCGCTTCATGGGCGCGCCGGTCCGCCTCCGTCTTCAGGGCCTTCGGCTCATGGACGTGCAGCGCGGCGGGATCTTTCCGCCAGGCGAGAAGGTCGGCGCCGATCTTCGCCATGTCGGCTTGGAGGACCTTTGTGTGCTCAAGCCGCATCGTCGGCCTCCCTGAAATAGCGGAGCATTGCTGCGTCGAACGCCTCCGCCCGCGCACCAGTGAGCGCCTCGAAGCGAGAGAGATCGAAGGCGAAGGGCGGGTGCGGCACCTCGTAAGGCGCCACCGTCCTGAACGCTTCTCTCGCCAATTCGACCAGCCTGCTGACGGAGATCTCCCCGGCGTAGCCGATGTTCACCGGCGCGAACTCGGAGGCCTCGCAAACCGTCAGCGCCGCGACCGCTTCGGCGGCGTCGCGGATATCCATCGCCGCCCATTGCAGCGGCGCGTCCGGCAGGCGCGGCGCTTCTCCGCGCTGGAGCGCCGCGCGGAGGTTGCCGACGAGCCCGCCCGCCCGCGCTCCACCGAAGAGGCCCGGCGCACGGATCGCGAAGCCGCGTCCGGCGGTCGCCGCGACGTGCTCCGCCCGCCGCTTGCCCGCCGCATAAGCGGACGTGGGCGCGCCGGTGGCGGCGTCCTCGCCGACGGGGAGCGGGGCGTCGGCGGGATAGACCGTCATGGAGGAGATGAGATGCAGCGCCGCGCCTCGGTCGGCGGCGACGCGAGCCGCCGTCTCCGCCATCGCCACGCTGGCGACGACGGCGTCTTCGTCCCCGTAACCCGCTGCTGATTTCGGAACGGTTGCCGCTGCGTGGACGATCGCGTCAAAGGCGCGTCCGTCGAGCGCGCGGCGAAAGCCGTCTTCGTCGGTCATGTCGGCGGCGATGTCCGCATCCTCGCCCCGGCCCGCCGCGATCACCTCGGCCCCCCGCGCGCGGAGCGTCCTGACGATCTCTCCGCCCAGATAGCCGGATGCGCCTGTAACCAGAACGCTTTCGCTCACTAGATCATCGACCAGTCGATCCAGTGGTCCGCCGGGATCGACTGACGCGCCGTCCGCCCGATCACCTGATCGATCAGATAGGGCGGGATCCCCCGGCCCGGCCGCTTGATCGTCAGCATCTCGCGCGTGATCGTCTCGCCCTCCGCTACGTCGCGCGCGACATGGAGCGAGCGGCGCACCTTCTCCGCCATCTCCATCTCAGGTCCGCGCGGACCGGTTTTGGAGCCGTCGCCGAAGGCCGCCTCCGTCTCCCGGATGCGGGTCGTCATGGCGGCGAACTCGTCGGGCTCCATCGCGAAGGAATGGTCGGGGCCGGGCAGGCTCCGATCCAGCGTGAAGTGCTTTTCGATGATCGTGGCGCCCATCGCCACCGCAGCGCAGCTGACCGTGTCGCCGAGCGTATGGTCGGAATACCCCGTCGTTACGCGAAAAGCGTCGCGCATCGTCGCCATGGCGCGCAGGTTGGAGAGGTCGACCGGCGCCGGATAAAGCGACGTGCACTGCAACACCGCGATCTTCTCGTTCCCCGCCGCGCGGCAAGCGTCCACCGCGCGCTGGATGTCCATCCAGTCGGCGAGCCCGGTGGAGAGGATCACGGGCGTCCCCTTCTCCGCGATGTGGGTGATCAGCGTCAGGTCTGTCAGATCGAAGGACGCCACCTTCATCGCGGGCGCGCCGATCGCCGCCAGTTCGTCCACCGCGTCGAAATCGCAGGGGGAGGAGAAGAAATCGACGCCCTTCTTCTTGGCGTGCTCCTGCAATGGAGCGTGCCAGCTCCGGTCCAGTTCCAGAGTTTTCAGAAGATCCTGAATGCTCTCCCCCTCCATCAGGTAGGAGGGCATCTTGGCGAATTTGGAGACATGCGCCTCCCCGGTGAAGGTCTGGAATTTCACCGCGTCGGCGCCCGCCTCGGCGGCGGCGTCGATCATCTTCAGCGCCAGCTCGAAATCCTGGTTATGGTTCGAGCCGATCTCCGCGATCACGTAGGAGGGACAGCCGTCGCCGACCTCCCGCTCGCCGATCTTGAAGGTCATCATGGGCTAGCCTCCGCTTCGGGGGAGAAATGGTTGACCCAGCGCCGCTTCAGATGGATCGGCGCCTCGGGCAGATGGCGGGCGGGCGCAGGCGCGGCTTCGACGAACGGGTCGAACCCGGCCTGCAACGCGAGGCAGAACGTCGTGGAGACGCGCGGGTTCACTTCAAACGGCGCGACCCGCCCCTCCGACGTCAGCATGCATTGGATGTTGTAGACGCCCTTGGGCTTCAGCGCCGCCTGGAAGGCTTCGGCGTAGGCGAAGATCGGGTCCGACCGGATCGCGGTCGCAGCGATGGTGATGCCCTTCTTCACGCCGACGCGCACCGGAACCACATGGCGCAACGCGCCCTCCTCGTCCGCGTGAACGCAGACAGTGTACTCGTCGCCCTCCACCAGCTCCTGCGCGACGAAGGCGTCGGCGGGCGCTGACTGGAAGGCGAGATAGGCCTCGACCTGCGCCGCGTTCTCGATGCGCATGACGCCGCGCGAGCCGCGCCCAGACCGGGGCTTGGCGATCAGCGGGAAGGCCATGCCCGACCAGTCGGACAAAAGCCGCGTCTCCGGCGCGTCCAACCCCGCTGCATGGAGCCGCTTAGCGAAGGTGAACTTGTCGAGCATGTCGCCGACGAAAGCCGCTGGCGGAACCATGATCCGGGGCGCTCCGTCGCGAAGCGGAGCGAGGGCGGGCAACTCCTCATCTACGCCGGGGACGAGGATGTCGACGTCGAGGCGGCGACAAAGCGCCAAGAGCTCGTCCGCGAAGGCGGGATCGGCGGCGAAGGGGATCGCGTGGCGCCGGTCCGCGGGGACCAAAGGATCGATCGCATCCAGGTCGGCGTCGGCGAAATGGGTCTCATGCGCGCCTTCGAGATGGCGGTGGAGCGCTTCGTTGCCCGCGCCGCCCCCGCCGGTGAAGAGTAATCTGGCCATGTTATCCGCCGAGGCCCTTTCGCCAGTCTTCGCGGTTCATTTCGAACCGGTGAACGGGTTTCAGCGCGCCCAGATGACGCGCCGGTTCCGAACGCGCCCCGATGTAGCGGAAGCCGAGCCTGCGGTGAAGCCTGAGCGAGGCCTCGTTGTCGTCCAGCACCTCCGCCTCGAGCCGCGCGCCGCCCAGCGGGCCGAAGAACTGCGCCAGCGCAGCAGTCAGCATCCTGCCGCCCGCGCCCTTCGGCGCATCCTGGGCGCCGATATGAAAGCTCCATTCGCCCACGCCCGCCGCGCGGTCGGTGAAGATGAGCCCGACGACGCCGAGCGGGCGTCCGTCTTCCTGATAAACGAAGTAAGCGCGGTCGGGGTCCGCCTCCACTGCGCTGATCCAGCGCGTGTGACCCTCAGCCTCCAGCGGCGTCGGGTCGAACATGGCGAGGCGTACTGCGTCGCGATTGCGCCAGGCGAGCGTCATCGCCGCGTCTGCGACGCCTAGTGGCCGGAGGGTCGCTTCTTCCCCGGTCATCGCCTGATCCTCGCTGCGAGCGCATCCAGCGTTCGCTCCACGCCCTTGCCGTCTATCAGCGCGCCGCCCTTGCGGCTCGCCTTCGCCCGCCAGGGGCCGTTCGCCATCGCGGCGAGCATGGCCTCTCTAAGCGCCGGCGCGTCCATTGTATTCGCCCAGCCGAGATTGCGCGCGACGCCCAGCGCCTCAAGTTCAGCCATGAACGCCGTCTGATTGTCGGCCAGCACCAGCCCAACGGTCGGGAGGCCCATATAGCACCGCTCCCACGACGTCGTGCCGCCTGCGCCGAGGCACAGGTCCGCCGCCGCCATCAGATCGGACATGCGACCATGCTGGATATGCGCCGTGACGTTGGGCAGTGCTGCGGCCCGCGCCGCCAACGCCGTAAGGCGCGGATTGGCGGTTCCAATCGTGACGTCGATTTCAACAGCGGCGAAAGCGGGATGGTCGAAAGCGTCCAGCGCCAAGCCGGTCGCATTCAGCGGATCGTTGCCGCCCAGCGTCACCAGCAGTCGCCCAACGGCGCCCTCGGATCGCGGTGGCGGCGGCGTGCAGTCGGTGAACTCCCGCCGAAGGAGAACGTAATGCAACCCGAGCAGAAGATCCGCTTCAGGCGCGAGCAGGCCGTCGTAGTCAGCCGCTCGCGAAGGGTCGCGGCCTGCATCGACGACGATGTCCGCGTCATGCGGGCGGTCGGCCAGATCGTCGATCGCGAGCATCGCGTCCGCCGCGTCTCGCGCCGCGCGCTCCCATCTCCGGTCGAGGCTGTAGTGATCAACCCAGATGGCGTCGGCGCCGCCTTCCTCCCTCACCGCAAGCGCAAACGCCCTCGCATCGGCGAGCGCATCGTCTTCGGGCGCGTCGATGGCGCGAACCGGGAACCCGGCGGCGGCGATGAAGTCCATCAGGTGGCCTTCGTCGCTACGGCAGACGAATACGCAGCCGCCGCCGCCATCGCGCCAACGCTCCATCGCCGCCATGGACCGAAAGATGTGGCCGGTCCCGATCTTCTGGGATGCGTCCGCGCGGACCGCGATGCGCAGGTCTCTGTATTTCGCATCAGTCATGCATAAGCCGGGGATGATCGCATCGCGCAGCCGATGGGCGCGCATCGGCGGTTTCGGTTTGGCGGCTCTTGGCCCGCGCCGGTGGGGCGGCCTTGAGCCGCCCGTGCTTTCGAACCTTTCGCGCCCTCAGTCAATGGAGCATCGTCGGCGGCGGCCTCGCGCGGCGATACCCGCTTTCTTTGATAGACGGTTCATGTTTCAACTGGCGGCTCTCGCGTATCGATCGGACGGGCGGCGATGAAGTCGTTGAATCTCCTCTACATTCCATGGATCAAGGAGCATGGTGACGTTCTTCTTCATGATGTTGCGAAAGACGCCGACGACATTGCGCTGACCCCTGTCCAGATCACGCCGCAAGGCGACACCGTGGCCCGGCGCGCGCTCATCCAGTTCGCGGCCAACGCGCCGCGCACCTACGCCCGGCTCTTTGAGCGCCAGTTCCTGAATGCGGCCCCGTCTGCGCATGCGCTGGCGCTGACGCTCGACTGGACCCCGCCGATGCGCATCGCCGCCGAGGTCGCCCAGAGCCATGGCGTGCCGGTCATCGTCATCCCGCATGAGGGCGTCTTTATGGAGGAGTGGCGCTACTACCGCGACCCCAACACCGGCGCCGATGCGCCGATTGCGGATCGCCTGCTCGCGTGGGGGCATGGGCAGAAGGACATCTTCACCAAGCGCGGCTATCCTGCGGAGCGGATCAGCGTGGTGGGATCGCCGAAACTGCAGAAGGCCGCGAGTTACGCCCCGCGCCTCACACGGGAGGAATACTGTTCGAGGCTCGGCCTCGCGCCGGAGCGGAAGATCGTAATGTTCTGCGCCCAGACCCTCGACAATGTGGAGGCGCCGCGCACGGCGCGGCAGATGCAGGCGCGCGCCGTCGCCGATCTGCACGACGTTTGCCGCGAGCGGGATTACCAGCTGATCCTGCGCCTGCCCGCCATCCAGCAGGGAACGCTCCTCCAGGACACGTTCGATGAGGCGCTGGGCGCGCATCAGGCGCTCACAATCGCGCGCCCGGACGGCGGCGGCGTCGAAGCGACCCCGGCGGAGGCGACATGGCACGCCGACTGCGTCGCCTCCTTCGGCAGCACGATGCTGCTGGAGAAGGGGCTGATGAACGGCCCCTCCCTCGCCACCACCTATATCGAAGAGGTTACGCCCTTCGTCCGCAACGGCGGCCTTCCGAGCGTAGAAACGAAGGCGGAGATCGAAGCGCTCCTCCCCGAGCTTATGTCGCGCGGCGTTCGCAGCTTCCCGGCAGACGGCTGGGCGCGGCTGGAGCATGAATTCTCCGCCGACGATTTCGAGGATACGGCGGCGCTGGTGCGCATTCGCGAGGCGTTGCGCGCCTACGACCAGTCCGTCGACTTCAGCGATCTCAGGCCGCGCCAGACCGGCGGATTGCCCGCGCCAGATCTCTTGCGAGCGGGGCACAGAACCTATCGGCGGGTGGAGACGGACCTCGTCAATCGGTTCGAGCGCGTCTTCTGGAAGATCGTCGGCGTTCGTTGAGCGGTCGCGCCGGTCCAACGGCGAGACCCTGCGAACGCGCGAGGTGGTGAATGCGTCTCGCGCCTAAGCCATCGTCTCCGCGAAAGGGGCGACTTCAAAACCCTCCTCAATCAGACGCGCCTTTACGCGGGAGGAAATTGCGATCGCGTTGTCGGAATCGCCGTGGGTGCAGACACTGTCGATCGATTTGAGCGGAATGCGCTTGCCCGTTGATGAGATCACCGCGTTTTCCCGCACCATCGCGGCGACGTTCTCGGCCGCAGCATCCGCATCATGGATCATCGACCCCGCTTTCTTGCGCGACATCAGGCGCCCATCTTCCTCGTATGCGCGATCCGCGAAAATCTCCCGCGCGACACGGAGGCCCGCGGCCTCCGCCATCTCCACCAGAGCCGTTCCCGCCATCGCCATCACGATCAGGTCGGATCGATAAGCCTTCACCGCCGCGATCAGCGCCTCCGCCGCGTGTTCGGTGTCGCCCGTGTAATGGCCGAGCGCGCCATGGGTTTTCACATGGGCGATTTCATAGCCGGAGAGCCGCGCCACCCCGTCGAGCGCGCCCATCTGATAGGCGATCAGGTCGCGCACCTCAGAGAACGACATATCGACATGGCGCCGGCCGAAGCCCTGAATGTCGGGAAAGCCGGGATGGGCGCCGATGCGCACCTTCTTCGCCTTCGCTTCGCCGCAGCGCGCCGCCATGATGGAGGGATCGCCGCCGTGAAACCCGCAGGCGAGGTTGGCGGTGGAGATGATGTCGAGCATGGCGGCGTCGTTGCCGATGTCATAGGCGCCGTAGCCCTCCCCCATGTCGGCGTTGATGTCGATATATCTGGCCATTGTCGTCTCCCTGAATGGTCTCAGCCCGCAAGCGGGCGCAGCGCGATGACCGGTTGTCCCGCTGTTACCGGCTCCCCGTCAGGCGCCAGCCGTCTCTCCACGACCCCTCGCCGCGGCGCGCGGACCGCGATCCGGTGGGTCTCCGCCTCTATGAAGCCGAGGATCGCGCGGGGCGCGGTTTCGGCGCCGATAGCGGGCGCATCTCCATCCGCGCTCGTCCATCTCAGTATGCCGGCGGCCTTCGCTTCGACCTCCATTATGCGCCGGGTGGGGGCGGCGTCGCGCTTCATGCGGATCGCATAGCCCGACCGCGTCAGGCGGAGGTCGAGCGTCGGCGCATCGGCGAGCCCTTCGAGCATCCGTCCGAGCGCCTCGATGTCCTGGGTCTTCATCATGCGACGGCTTCGGCGATTGCGCGAACGCCGGCGATCTTCGCCTCCTCCGCCGCCATGGCGGCGATCGCTTCTCCGCGCGTGACGGCGCGGAACCGGACGGTCTCGCCATGTCTCACCTGAGCCAACCGGCCGAGATCCGCTTCGATCACGACGCCGAGCTTCGGATAGCCGCCGCAGGTGTTCGCCTCCGCCAGTTGCACGATCGGCTGGCCCGACTGGGGCACCTGGATCGTCCCGGCGATCAAACCGTAGGACAGGAGGCTCATCGGCGTCTCCGTCTCCAGCTGCGGTCCGGTCAGCCGGTATCCCTGCCGGTTGCTTTCGCCGCCGATGCGCCAGCCGGATCGCCAGAACGCCTCTCGCGAGGCTTCGGTGAAACGGTTGTGTTCCCGCGCCTTCATCACCCGGATGACGGGTTCGCCGGGGGCGTCTTTCGGTGGGGAGAGGCCAAGCCCGTCGAAGCGACGGATTTCCTCCCGCCAGTCCGCCGTCATCTCGTCCTCGGCGCCGAGCGGCAGTCTGTCTCCCGCCCGCAGCGGTCGCCCGGCTCCGACGCCGCCGAACCCGTTCTTCAGATCCGTGCTGCGCGAGCCGAGGGTCATCGGCGCATCTACGCCGCCCGATATGGCGACGTAGCGCCACATGCCCGACGCGCTGGGCGCGACGAGGAGCGCATCGCCCGCCCGCACCGGCTCCGCCCAGTTGGTCGGAATGGGCGCGCCGTTCACCGATACGGCGCCCTCGGCCCCGGTGACGGCGACGAGCGCGTCCCGATCGAGGCGAAGTTCGAGCGGCGCGGCGGTCGTTTCGATCGCCGCAGCGCCGTCGGGATTGCCCGTGAGCCGGTTGCCGCGTCGGAGCGCAAGGCGATCCATCGCGCCGCTGGGGCCGATGCCTTCGGAGATGAAACCCTCCCTTCCGAGATCCTGAACGGTGGCGAAAGGGCCGGTCCGTAGAATTTCGATCATCGGGCGACCTCCGCTTCGAACCGGACGCGGTCTCCGGGGCGCAGTTTCGAGGGGCGGTCGCTGGAGAGATCCAGCAGCGCGGCGTCGGTCCAGCCGATGACGTTCCAGCCGGTTGGGGAGGTCGTCGTCATCACCGCCGTCTGCGCCCCGCCGATCATGACGGCGCCCGCCGCGACCTCGCTGCGCGGCGTCGCCCGGCGCGGGACCGCGAGCGCCTCGTCGAGCCCGCCGAGATATCCGAAACCCGGATAGGCGCCGAGCGTCATCACGACGTAGTCGCCCGCGGCGTGGCGGGCGGCGTACTCCTCCGGCGACATGCCGGCGATGTCCGCCACCTCCTCCAGATCGAACCCGGCGTCGCCCCCGTAATGGACGGGAATGACATGCTCCGCCGTGGCCGTGGCGGCGTCCGGCGGATCATCCCAGGTCTCGAGGATCATCTCCGTCAGCGCGGCGGCGCTGACCTCGTCCGGATCGAAAAGGACGAGGATGTTGTTCACCCCCGGCACGGTTTGGGTGACGCCCGGCCACAGCCCGTGATCGCTGGCGAGGCGCCAGATCCTGTCCTGCGCGGCGATGCTCAGCGGACCGTCGGCCGTCAGCAAAAGGCCGCGCTCGCCCATGTCGCTGACATCCACTGAAAGCCGCGTCATCGGGCGCCTCCGTTTGCGGTCACCTGCGATTGGGTCGAGGCGCGCTCGATCAAAGAGGCGCCGCTCGTCTCAATCGCCGCCGAAGCCCGAGCCCGGCTTCCGGTATTCATCGCGCGGCGGTGCGAAGATGTCGAGCACGCGGCACCCGTCAGGCCCCGCCCGCATCGTATGGGGAACGCCGCCGGGCGTGCGCCAGAAATCTCCCTTCGCGAAGGGCACCTCATCGTCGCCCTGCACCCGGACGCCCGACCCTTCGAGGCACATGCCCCATTGCTCCTCCGGGTGATGATGGAGGCTGCCCGCGGCCCCCGGCGCCACCGTCACGACGGAGACCATCGCCTGATCGCCTGGATAGATATGCGCCGATAGGCCATCGGCGAGCTGGCGCACGATCGCGTCGCTCGCATCGTCGATATTGTGAAATTCCGGGTGATTGGCCATGGCGTTAGTCCTCTTCTGTCATGCTGAACGTCGTCTCGTAGACGGCGTGATGTCGGTTCGTCGTATGGGGGCGAACCTCCGTCCCCCAGCGGCCGGCCTCCACCGCCTCCGCCCATTCGCGGCTGGCGAGGACGGATGGATCGTCGATCTCGTAGATCGCGGTGTAGATGGGGCGCGGCGACGGCAGGGGCTGAGACCCGCCCGCGATCGCGATCTCCGCATCCACCCCCTTGGCGCGGGTGACGCGCCGAACCCCCGGCACCGCCAGAAGGTGTGGGACATGCTCCTGATCGTAAACCTCATTGAAAAGGTCCTCATGCGCCGGATCCACGTCCATGGAGGCGATCAGGATGAAGCGCGTCGAAACGGGCATGGCGGTTCCCTCCCCTTTTTCTCGTTCAGCGGCGATCAGGTTGACGCGCATGCGCGCGATCGTCTTTGCGAGCATCGACCGTCCCATAGCGCGGTTGAAAGGGAAATCCGTTTGCCAGTATCTCTGTGATATGGTTTTCGTATCAATGGGCACTCCATGCGACAGCTTGATTTTCGACTGAACCGACGCCTCTGGATGTTTCTCGCGGTGGCGGAGGAAGGCCACTTCGGCCGCGCCGCGCAGCGTCTCGGGATGACGCAGCCGCCCTTGTCCGAGCACATCAAGACGCTGGAGACGGCGCTGGGGGTCACGCTCTTCGACCGCTCGCGGCGCGGCACCAAGCTGACCGCCGCCGGCACGGCCCTCCTGCCCGCGGTGAAACGCTTCGCCGATCAGGCGATCGAGCTGGAGCGCACGGTCCGGGAACTGGCCGCGGGGCAGTCGGGCGTTCTCACGGTCGGCGCGATCACCTCGGCCATGTCGGAGGTGATCCCGCCGTGGCTCCGGCTCTTGCAGGAGCGGATTCCAGAGTTGTCCGTGTCCATTCAGGAGATCGACAGCGCTGAGGCCGCGCCGGGTTTGCTAAGCGGCGCCCTCGACCTCGCGTTCTTTCGGCTGGACGGCGCCCCAGGCCCCGGGCTCGAGAGTTTTCCCGTCACCTACGACAAGCTGCGCATCGCCGCCCCGGCGGACCATCCGCTGACGAAACTGGCGAAAGTTCCCCTCTCGCGCCTGGCGGGGACCCCTTTGGTCATGTCGTCGCGTTCTGTCAGTCCCGTCTATTTCGACAGCATCGTCGCCGGTTGCCGTCGTCACGGGCTTAACCCGCGCATCCTGCATGAGGTCCGGTCGATCGCCTCGCAGCTCGCCTATGTCAGCTGCGGTCAGGGTCTCGCGCTCGTGCCGGGCTCGCTCGCGCGCCTGGCGCCCGAGAACGTGGCGATCGTCCCGCTGGCGGAGGACATCTCCATCGTCACGACAGCGGTCGCATGGCCGACCGAGCGATACGCGCCGATGACGGATCGCGCCGTCGGCTTCCTGCGGGAGATGATCGGTTAGAGAGCCGTGCGAGAAGTCCGGCGCCGCCATCCAGCCTTCCGCCGCGCATCGTCGCGTACAGGCGAGGCGCGATGAACTTAATCGGAAGGATTGGTGGGTGATGTAGGGCTCGAACCTACGACCCGCTGATTAAGAGTCAGCTGCTCTACCACCTGAGCTAATCACCCGTCGCGCGAACGCGAGAGCGGCGCATAGCTGGAAGCGATCCGACTTGCAAGGGCGCTGAGGTCCTTACGGGTTAACAGGAGATGTTAACGAATTGAGACGATGATCATCGCGGAAAGGACGCGCGCGTGATCGTCTTACTCGCCAATGAAACCGACTGCGATCCCTCGCTAGCGGCTGCGCTGGAGCGCGCCGGCGTGGCGTTTCGCTTCGCGGAGACGGAGGAAGCGTTGCTCGATTGCCTGGATGGGCCCGATGGGCCCGCCGTGGAGGCGATCGCCTTCGATCTCGGCGATCCGCCGGAAGCGGGGGTGGAGCGGCTGACGGCTTTCACGGCGAACCGTCCCGGTCCCCGCATCATCGCATACTCCAACCGCGCATCGCTTTCCGTCGGGGTAGCGGCGATGAAGGCGGGCGCGCATGACTTTCTGCCAGCGCCGATGGCGCCCGCGCGCCTTCTCAATGCGCTCGCCTCCCTTCCGCGGCGCGATCCGATGGAGGGCGGGTCGGATCCTTCCAGCGAGGCGCAGCCGAAAAAGCGCCGCTCCCCCGATCGCGCGCCGAAGACCGAGGCGCGCATGTTCGACCGTCTGATCATCGAAAGCGGCGCAATGCGCGACGTCGTGCGGGAAGTGAAGCGGGGCGCCCCGTCGATGATCCCGATCCTCTTGACCGGCGAAAGCGGCGTCGGGAAGGAGGTCTTCGCCAGAGCGATCCACGATTTCTCCGACCGGCGGGATGAGCCTTTCGTCGCGGTCAACTGCGGCGCGATCCCGGAGCAGTTGGTGGAATCGATCCTGTTCGGCCATGAGAAAGGGGCGTTCACCGGGGCGGTCGAGCGTCGGCTCGGCAAGTTCGTCGAGGCGGATCGCGGCGTTCTCTTCCTCGACGAGATCGGCGAACTGCCGCTTGACGCGCAGGTCAAACTCCTCCGCGCGCTGCAGGAGGGGGAGGTCGATCCGGTCGGCGGCTCGCGCCCGGTCAAGACGGATATCCGCGTGATCGCCGCCACGAACCGCGACCTCGCGTCGGAGATCGCGGCGGACCGGTTTCGGCGCGATCTCTTCTATCGCGTCAGCGTCTTTCCCATTCGCCTGCCCTCTCTGAGAGAGCGGCGGGAGGATATCGTCCCGCTGGCGGAGTTGCTGGCGCGCAAATGGGCCGGGATCGAAGCGCGCGCGTTCGTCGGCTTCTCCGAAGCGGCGAAGCGCGCGCTGCGGGAAGCGCCCTGGCCGGGCAATGTCCGACAGCTGGAGAACGCGGTCTACCGCGCCTTGCTCCTTGCGAGCGGCGAGGTGATCGACGCGGAGGCCCTCGTGAACCTAAACGATGGTCTCGCCCCGATCGCGCCGATGGCGGCGGCGAATTCAGTCGATCCGTTCTTCGACGAAGAGGGCGAGATACGTCCACTCGCGGAGATAGAGGCGGCCGCCATGACGGCGGCGCTGGAGCGATACGACGGGTCGATGTCGGAAGCATCCCGCCGGTTGGGCGTCGGACGGTCGACGCTTTACCGGCGATTGAAGGGCGAGGCGGCCTGAGCCGCCTCAGACCTCACCCCGTCGCAAGCGCCGGATCAGCGAAGCGATGACGCCCGAGGCGATCTCGACATTGGATTCGAAGAGCGCCAGCAGGTGCTCGTTCGAAAGGCTCAGGAGCTGCGTCGGCTGCGTCGCCACGACGGAGGCGCTGCGCGGTTCGGGGTCAAGCGCGGCGAGGTCGCCGAAAACCGCCCGCTCGCCGCGACGGGCGAGCTCCTTCCCCTCCTTGCGAACGCTCACCTCGCCCGCGACGACGATATAGAGTTCCTCGCCAAGTTCCCCTTCGGCGATGATCTGTTCGCCGGGGTCGAGATAAACCGAGGTCAGGAACGGCGCGATTTCGGCGAGGTCCTCGTCCGGCACGCTCTGGAAAAGGTCCGCGGTTTTCAGGATCAGGACCTTTTCGACCGTGTTCAAAGCCATCTCAGTCTCTCCCTCTTCCTCGATCACGCGGGCCAGAAACGGGCCGGGATCCGTCACCGCCGCGAGGAGCGCGCCGCGCTCCCCCAGCGCGGCGCGCGTCAGGTGGTGAAAGGACGCGGCGCGCAGCCAGTCGGTCGTCCAGCGCGCGTCTGTCAGCATATGCCCCAGCCAGTCGGCGGGCGCGCGTTCGGGCTGTTCGGCGAAGGCGCGGATCGCCTCCACATCCCCATCCGCGCCAGCGGCGATGGTGGTGAAGATCTGGCGCAGATCTTCCGGCATCAGCGCCGCGCCGTCCTCCACCCGCCGCCAGTCGCGCGATTGGCCGAAGGTCGACGAGAACCGCACCTCGACGTCGTGGGCCCGCGGTCGCGTCAGACCGGCGGCGCGGATCGCGCAGGTCAGCGCTCGCTCGGCCCGTTGCCGCAGCGCATCGTCGAGCGAAACCTCCTCCAGCGCGCCGAGGTCGCGCGCCGCCAGAACCGCCTCCGCCGCATCGACCAGCTCTTCGCGGCAGTATCGGAGGAGCGCGGCGTGCCGCTCGCGCGGCAAGACCGCGCTCGACCGCCAGAGCGCCAGATGAGCGGCGGCGCGAAGCTGCGGGTCGCGGCTGTCGCCGTGGAGGAGGAGCTGCGCCATCGCCTCCGGCTCGGCGATGTCGCCGAGCGCGCGCAGCGCCGCCGCGCGTTGCGTGAAAGGCGCGGCGCGATCGCCGATTGCGGAGGCGAGCGCGGAGACCGCCCCCTCGCCGATGGCGGTGAGCGCGAGGGTCGCGGCTGTCGCCGTGGAGGAGGAGCTGCGCCATCGCCTCCGGCTCGGCGATGTCGCCGAGCGCGCGCAGCGCCGCCGCGCGTTGCGTGAAAGGCGCGGCGCGATCGCCGATTGCGGAGGCGAGCGCGGAGACCGCCCCCTCGCCGATGGCGGTGAGCGCGAGGGTCGCCGCGCGCCGCTCCCGCGGGTCGGAGAGCTGCTGCACGACCAGATTGGCGAGCGTCGGATCGCCGATCTTTCCCGCCGCGCGGATCGCCTTTCGCCGCGTCGCGGGGTCGGGCGACTGCAGGCCGACGGCGACGGGGCCTGTCGGGGCGTTCCGCCCGATCTCCCGCGCCGCGTCCAGCGCGCGGGAGAGCTGGCGATCGCCTTTCAGCGCGTAGCGCTCCAGAAACTGGCTCGCCACCGCGCCGCCGAACGTTCCGCCATGTCGACCAAGGCCGATCAGGGCGCCCATAGGCGGGTTCTCAGGCTGGTCCGCCAGCGATTTGGCCAGCAGGCGGGCGGATCGCGGATGGCCGGTCGCGGCGGCGGCCGTCATCAGCGCGTCGCGCACTTCGGGGTCTTCTTCGATGGTCAGACGCCCCGCCATGGGCGGGAAGAGTTCGGGCCGGGCGATCTCCCGCACCGTATCGAGGAGCTTGGCGACGATGTCCCGATCGCCGCGCGCGATGAGACGGGGCGCCATATGGACGAAGCCGTCCACGTCCAGCGCCGCCTGAAGCCGGGCCGCTTCGATCGCGTCGCGCCCGGCGCCCTCGCGCAGCATCTTCTGCACGACCTCGCGGCTGCGCCGGTCGGCGGCGCCGAGCTCCATATCCTCGATCGACTGGCGCCGGGCCAGAGCCCGCTCCAGCGCCGCGATGAACCCCCTGAGGACAACATAGGAGAGAACGAGCCCGAGAGCGGAGAGCGCGAGGAAGGCGATGGTGAACGCTTCGGGATCGAACCCGACCGTGATGATGAGCCCAAATCCCACCCCGGCTCCGCCAAGGGCGCCGACGGCGTGGACGTTGCGGTTCACCGTGGCGATCAGACGGTCGCGATGGGTGTCGGGCAGCGGGCTGAGGAGACCCCGCCAGGCGCGGGTGTAGAACCCGCTGACCAGCGCGAACTCAACCACCTTCATCGCCGTCACCGCCGCGAAAAGCAGAACCGGCGCATCGAACGCGCTCGCCGCCGCGAGGCCGAGGCCGGCGGCGACGATCAGGATGATCGGCAGCACGACGAGAAGCAGGCGCACGCCGTAGGCGCGCAGGAGCCGTCCCTGTCCAAACGCGGTGAAGCCGACGCCGAAGATCCCCGCCGCCGCAAGCGTATAGGCGAAGAAATCGAACCGGCCTCCCAAGCTCTCGAACGTCAGGCCCGCGAAGCCATGGAGAAGGATGTCGAGCTGAAAATGCGCCACCGCCCAGACCGCCATCGCCGCGATCACGGTCAGCAGATAAACCCGCATGCTCGGCGACAGGGGCCGGAGCGCGGGGCGGCTGCGGCGCCGGGCGCGGCGGACGCGATCCTGCTCTTCGCGCAGTTGCGCGCGAATGAGAACGGCGGGCGGACAGGCCGCCGCGAGCGTCAGCGCGGCGATGGCGAAGGCGGCGGCGACCCCCGCGACGCCCGCGATCAGCGGACCGGCGAACCCCATGAAGACCGTCGACAGGGGGTCGCACACCGCGAGATAGGCGAGCCAGTGCCGATCCCCCGGAGCGTCGAACACCTTTCCCGCCAGCCGCCAGACCGTCATCAGGCCGATGACCATGTCGACGCGCACCCAGAGCGGCGCGGCGACGCCGACGAATTCTCCATGCCCAAGCGCGGCGGCGAGGAAGAGGCCGAAGGCGACCGCGATCCTGAAGATCGTCGCGCCGATCAGAATCGTCGCCGCGTCCGTGCGGCGCCCGGCGACTGTCAGCGCCCAGATCGCCGGGATCATCAGAAAGGCGGAGCCGATATAGGTCAGCGGCAAAAGCTCGACGCCGTGGAAGGTCAGAAGATACGCCGCGGCCCCGGCGTTCAACAGGACCTGAGGCGCGCCCAGAGACGTGAGCGCGATGCCGAAGAAGATGATGGCCGTAACGCGACTGCGGCCTTCTGCGCCGACGATACCGGTCATGCGCCCAACTTACCTACCCCCCTGCCGGCCGACTTCGCCGACCGAGCGCTTCCGTTATATCCGATTAACCGGCTGAGGCGACGCTTTCCACATGCGCTGGCCGACCGGCGCGCGGACCAGCCATTGCGCGCATGCGCAGGCGCGGTGAATACTGCTTTGAAAAGACGCAAGGGGAGTGACGAAATGACGACTGCGCCCGCAGACCTGCTCGACGAACTCGCCGCCATCGTGGGGGCGGAGCATATCCGGAGATCGAATGAGCTCGCGGTCGTGCATCCCGGCGTCGATGAGCGCAACCTCGATGCGGGCGTCGCGGTCCGGCCGGGATCGACGGAGGAGGTGGCGGCCGTCCTCGCCGCCTGCGAGCGGGCGGGCGTCGCGATCGTCACCCATGGCGGGCGCACCGGCCTCGCCGCTGGAGGGGTCTCGACGCCCGGTCAGATCATTCTCACCACCGAGCGCATTCAGCCGATTGAGGTCGACCCGGTGGAGCGCCTCGCCGTCGTCGGGGCCGGGGTGACCTTGCAGGCGCTGCAGGAGGCGGCGGCGGCGCACGGCCTCTCCCCCGGAATCGACATCGCGGCGCGCGGCACGGCGACGATCGGCGGCATGATCTCCACCAATGCGGGGGGCATGGAGGCGTTTCGCTACGGCATGATGCGCCAGCGTCTGCTAGGCCTGACCGCCGTCACCGCGAACGGGACGGTGATGCGGGACGATGCGCGGGTGACGAAAGCGAACGAGGGTTACGACCTGAAGCAGCTCTTTTGCGGCGCGGAAGGCACGCTTGGCGTGGTGACGGAGGCGGTGGTGCGGCTGGTGAAAGTCGATCCGCCGAGCCAGACGATCATGATGGGCGTGGAGACGGCGGAGGCGGCGCTGCGGGTGACCCGCGCGTTCGAGGACGCCGGGTCGCTTCTCCTGACGGAGATCATGTGGCGGCTCTACGTAGATCGGGTGACGCAGACGCTGGATCTGACCGACGTGATCTCCTTCGCCGACGCGCCGATTTACGCCATCGTCGAAATCGCCGGGGAGGCGGACGCGGCGCTGGAGACCCTCGCGCCCTTCATGGAGGACGGAACCGTCGTCAACGCGATCATGGCGCAGAACGAGCGGGAGAAAGCGAGTATCTGGCGCATTCGCGAAGACACCCAGGCGGTGCGCAAAAAGCCCGGCGAAGCGCTCTGGTTCGACATCTCCGTCCCGCTCGCCGGGCTCGACGCCTATGTCGACGGCCTGCGCGCGCGGCTGACCTCGATCGATCCGGCATACGAGCTGAGCGCGCTGGGCCATCTCGCCGACGGCAACCTCCACATGACCGTGACGGGCGACGGGCCGTTGACCGACACCGACCCGATCTACCTCGCGGTGGAGGAGGGGCTGAAGGCGTCCGGCGGGTCGATCTCGGCGGAGCATGGCATTGGGCTCGCCAAACTCGGCTCGCTTTCGCGCAATTCGTCGGATGGAGCGCTGGCGTTGATGCGGGCGGTGAAGGCGGCGCTGGATCCGAAGAACATCCTCAATCCCGGCAAGGTCGTGCCGGGATAGCGCGTGGACGGGAACCTCCGCCTCTATCCCTGGTTTCAGTTCTTTAGGAACCTCCTGTTCTGGCAGGCGACATGGTTTCTCTATTTCCAGGGCGAGTTGTCGGCGGCGGAGGCGATCCTGCTCTACGCCGTCTACGATCTGGCGACGATGGTGCTGGAGGTGCCCTCAGGCTGGCTCTCCGACAAGGTCGGGCGACGGCTGACGCTGGTTCTCTCTACGGCTGCGGCGACATTCGGGACGCTTCTGCTCGCGCTGGGCGACAGCTTCGCCGCTTTCGCGCTCGGTCAGTGCCTGATCGGCGCTTCGACGGCGTTCGTTTCGGGCACGGACAGCTCGCTTCTCTACGAATCGCTCTCCGGGGAGGGGCGGGAGGCCGAGACCGAAAACTTCGAACTCAGGGCGTGGCGGTACGGTTTTGCGGGCCTCGCGCTCTCCGCGGTGACCGGCGGGGTCATGGCCATGGCCAGCGGCGGCGCGCCGTTCTGGGCGAGCGTTATCGCGGCGGCCGCGACCATCGCCATCGCGTTGCGGTTTCGCGAGCCGCCCCATACGGGGCCCGCGCCGGAAACCTTCAGTCAGTTGCGCAGTCTCAAAAGGGAACTGCGAAAGCCCGTGTTGCTTTGGCTGATGGCGTTGACCGCGGCAATGTACGTCTTCAGCCACATTCCTTTCGTCTTCGGCCAACCGCTGATCCTCGAGACGCTGTCCTCAACCGGCGACGGCGATGCGGCGCCTGTGGTCTCCGGCGCGATCGCGGCGGCGATGATGACGGTGTCCATCGGCGCGTCCTGGATCGCAAAGCGCATGAAAGCCGCGATTGGCCTCGCCGCGATGCTGCTGATCGCCTTCGCCATGCAAGTGGGTCTGGTCGGCGTGATGACGGCGGGCGACAGCCTGATCGTCGTCGCTTTTCTGATGCTGCGCATGGTCCCTGACGCTTTGGCCAAGCCGTTCGTCATCGCAGCGGTGCAACCTGAACTGACCGACGACAGCCGCGCAACCTATCTTTCGATCAAGAGCCTCGTCTCGCGCATCGTCTTCGCGGTTTCGCTGTCGGCCCTGTCGATCAAGGCGTCGGCGACTTCGACGATGAGCTACGGCGAGGTTCAGTCGATCCTGCTCGTCTATCTCATCGGCGGCGTCGCCGTTTTCGCCGGCCTTTTCGCGACCACCCGCGCGGCCGGATTGCGCGCCTGACGGCGCGCCATGGCGGCTCGCGAGCGCTGCGCGCTCAGCCTCGCCGACCAGCGCCCCAAACTCAGCGTCCCCGCCGGCCGCGATTGTGGCTGCCTCCGGCGGGGATATTTTCGGAGCAAAGAAGGGGCGGGCCTGCCGTTCAGGCGACCTTGACCACCATCTTGCCGAAGTTGCCGCCCTCCAGGAGTTTGATGAAGGCCTCGGGTGCGTTCTCCAGCCCCTCCATCACCGTCTCCTTCACCTTGACCTGACCGCTCATCAGCATCGGCGTCACTTCGGCGAGGAACTCTGGGAACTTGTCCCAGTGGTCGGTCACGATGAAGCCGCGCACCGTGACGCGGTTCACCAGCATGAGCCGCCAAAGGAGACCGGATTTGTCGGGACCCTCGGGCAGTTCGGTATCGTTGTAATGGGCGATCCGTCCGCAGAGCGGGATGCGGGAGAAAGGGTTCAGGAGCGGCAGAACCGCCTCCAGCGTAACGCCGCCCACGTTTTCAAAGTAGATATCGACGCCTTTCGGGCAGGCCTCGTTCAGCTTCTTCTTCAGCTCAGGATCGCGGTGATCGACGCAGGCGTCGCAGCCGAGCGCCTCCACCGCATAGGCGCATTTCTCCGCCCCGCCCGCGACGCCGACCACGCGCAGGCCCTTCGCCTTCGCCAACTGGCAGACCAGCGAGCCGACCGCGCCGGTGGCGGCGGAGACGACGATGGTCTCGCTCTCCTTCGGCTTCCCGTGCAACGTCAGACCGGCCCATGCGGTCATCCCTGGCATGCCGAGAACGCCCAGCGCCCAGGACGGGTTCGGCAGGGCGGGGTCGAGCTTCACCAGCCCCTCCCCCGAATGCGTTTGCGTCGCACGCCATTTCAGCATGCCGGTGACCTTGTCGCCGACCGCGAATTTCGGGTTGTCGGAGGCGGTGACCTCCGCGACCGCTCCGCCCTCCAGCGCCTCGCCGGGCTCGAAGGGCGCGATGTAGCTCTTCGCGTCCGTCATGCGGCCGCGCATGTAGGGATCGACGGAGAGCCAGAGGAGCTTCACCTCGATCTCGCCCGCGCCCATGGTTGGTTCCGCGGCTTCCTGAGACGTGAAATCTGAGGGCTTCGGGGCGCCGACCGGGCGGGCGACGAGAATAACCTCGGAATTGGCGGACATGGGTAAGGCGCTCCTCTCGCTTTCCTGACATTTGTCAGGATATGTATTTCGCCGACGCGCGCAATCGGCGACGTTAGGGAAATGCGGGCGGGGCTTGTTCACGCGAGGTCCGCCGCCCTATCGTCCGCCTGACGAATGACAGGAGCCTTCATGACCCCTCACGCCGACCTCTTCAGTCTCGCGGGCAAGACCGCGCTCGTCACCGGCGGCGCGACGGGCATCGGGCGCATGGCGGCGACTGGATTGGCGGGAGCTGGCGCGCGGGTGCTGATAGCCTCGCGCAAGCCAGGCGCCTGCGCGGCGGTCGCCGAGGAGATCAACGCGCTCGGCCTTGCGGGATCGGTCGAAGGGTTCGAGGGGGACGTCGGGGAGTTGGCGGGCGTCATGGCGCTCGCGGCGGAGGTGAAATCCCGCACCGATGATCTCCATCTTCTGATGAACAATGCGGGCGCCACCTGGGGCGCGCCCTACCCCGAGTTTCCGCATGAAGCGTGGGAGAAGATCATGTCGGTGAACGTCGCCGGCCTCTTCACCCTGACGCAGCAGCTCACCGGCCTGCTCGCCAAGGGCGCGACGCCGAACGATCCGGGCCGGGTCGTCAATGTCGGCTCCGTCATGGGCACGGCGCCCATCGGGGTCGGCGCCTACTCCTACTCCGCGTCCAAGGGCGCGGTGCATCACCTGACCAAGATCCTCGCGACGGAGCTCGCCTCCAGCCGGATCACCGTCAACGCCATCGCGCCGGGACCCTTCCCGTCGAAGATGACCGCCTTCGCGACGGCGGATGAAGAGAACGCGGCGAAGATCGCGAACAAGACCCCGCTCGGGCGATTGGGGGAGCCGGACGACATCGCCGGCCTTCTCGTCTTCCTGAGCTCCCGCGCCGGGGCCTATGTCACCGGCGCCGTCATTCCCGTCGACGGGGGCATCCACGTCGAAACCGTCAAAAGCCTGTTCTGAGGAGGAACCCCGCAATGGATCTCGGCGTCAGCGACCGCGTTCAAAAGCTCATCGACCAGGTCGAGCGCATGCTCGAGGAAAAGGTCTATCCCGTCGAAGAGGAATTCGAGGCGGAGATCGGCAAGGCCCCCGGCGGGCGTTTCGATTACACCGACCGTCAGCTCGAAATCTGGAAAGAGCTGAAGGACGAGGCGAAGTCCCGCGGCCTTTGGAATTTCTGGCTGACCGACAGCGAGCGCGGCTACGGCCTCACCACGGTCGACTACGCGCATCTGGCGGAGGTCATGGGCCGCTCCAAAATGGGCGCCGAGACCTTCAACTGCGCCGCCCCCGACACCGGCAACATGGAGGTGCTGGAGCGTTACGGCGAGCAGTGGATGAAGGACAAATGGCTCGCCCCGCTGCTCGAGGGCGATATCCGCTCCTGCTACATGATGACGGAGCCGGACGTGGCTTCCTCCGACGCCACCAACATCTCCCTTCAGGCGGTGCGCGACGGCGACCATTACGTGCTGAATGGCGAGAAATGGTGGGCCTCCGGCGCCGGCGATCCGCGCTGCAAGGTCTACATCGTCATGGTCTGCACCGACCCTGAGAATGAGAACAAGCATCGCCGCCACTCGATGATGCTCGTCCCCGCCGACACGCCCGGCATCGAGATCCTCCGCCCGATGGAGATCTTCGGGCGCGACGACGCGCCCCACGGCCACATGCATGTCCGCTATACCGACGTGCGCATCCCGGTCGATCACCTGATCAAGGAGGAAGGCGCTGGGTTTGAAGTCGCGCAGGGACGCCTTGGGCCGGGCCGCATCCACCACTGCATGCGCTCCATCGGCGCGGCGGAACGGGCCTTGGAGACGATGTGCAAGCGTTCGCTGAACCGCACCGCCTTCGGCAAGCCGCTCTACCAGCTCGGCGCCAATTACGACATCATCGCCGAGTGCCGGATGGAGATCGAAATGGCGCGTCTTCTCTGCCTGAAGACCGCCTATATGATGGACACGATCGGCAACCGCGCCGCGTCGCCGTGGATCAGCCAGATCAAGGTCGTCGCCCCGCGCATGGCGCTGAAGGTGATCGACGAGGCGATGCAGATGCACGGGGCCCAAGGCATAAGTCAGGACAACCATCTGGCCGAAGCCTGGACCTGGCAGCGCACCCTGCGCTTCGCCGACGGGCCAGATGCGGTGCATCGCCGGGTCGTGGGTCGGGCGGAGCTGCGCAAGCATACGAACGAGAAGGTTTGATCCTGTAGGGTGGGTGCAACCCACCATGGCGTAGCGGTGGGTTGCACCCACCCTACCGCCACATGCGGAGGGAGGTTCCCATGTCCACGCCCCACGCCGCCGCGCAGATCGATCTCGACGCGGTCGAAGCCTATCTGACCAAAGCGATCCCCGGATTTCGCGGCCCCGTCACGGCGGAGAAGACCGCGACCGGCCAGTCGAACCCGACCTTCATCCTGACGGCGGGTTCGGGGAACTACGTCCTCCGTCGCAAACCGCCGGGGCAGCTCCTGAAGTCCGCCCACGCCGTCGACCGCGAATACCGCGTGATGAAGGCGCTGGCTTCGAGCGACGTGCCGGTGCCGCCCGTCTTTCACCTTTGCGAGGACGAGAGCGTCATCGGCTCGATGTTCTACGTTATGCAGAAGGTGGAGGGACGCATCCTGTTCGACCCCGCCGTGCCGAGCGTGGACAACGACCACCGCGCGGCGATGTACGACGACATGAACCGGGTGCTGGCGGCGCTGCATTCGGTGGATCACGAGGCGGTCGGCCTCGATGATTTCGGCAAGCCGGGGTCATATTTCGCCCGGCAGCTCGGACGCTGGACCAAGCAGTACCGCGCCTCCGAGACCGAGACGATCGAGGATATGGAGACGCTGATCGCCTGGCTGGAGGCGCGCGTCCCCGCCGATGACGACAAGACCTCCATCGTCCACGGCGATTATCGGATCGACAATCTGATCTACCACCCGACCGAACCGCGCGTGGTTGCGGTGCTGGACTGGGAGCTTTCGACGCTCGGCCATCCCATCGCCGATCTCGCCTACCAGCGCATGCAGGGCCGCCTGCCGCCGGGCGAGGTAGGGCGCGGGCTGATGGGGATCGGCCGAGCGGCGCTCGGCATCCCGTCGGAGGACGAATACACCGAGATGTACATGAAGCGGATGGGCCTGACGGAGATCCCAGAGCTGTCCTTCGCCACCGCGTTCAGCTTCTTCCGCATCTGCGCCATCCTTCAGGGCGTGAAGAAGCGCGGGCTGGACGGCAACGCCTCCAACCCGAAAGCGGCGCTCAGCATGGGGGAGAAGATCAACTTCATGGCGAAGCTCGGCGTCCACTGCGCCGAGACGGAAGGCTGACGCGGCCGCGCTTCACCATTCGCCAAATATCCCCGCCGGAGGCGAACGACCCCCCGCCTTCACTTCCGCATGACGTGAGGCGCTGGCGACGAGACGCTATCGCGCGCCGAAGGGCGCGCAAACCAGACGCTCGCTAAGTCGGTCATTTCGGGTTCTCGCGTAACGCAAGAGCGCTATGGTGGCGGGACGTCAGACGGGAAAGGGCGCCATGACGACAGGTCCGTACATCCTCTCCATCGATCAGGGCACCACGTCCTCTCGCGCGATCCTCTTCGATCAGGCGCTCCAGCCCGCGGCGACCGCGCAGCAGGAGTTTCGCCAGATCTTCCCGCAATCGGGCTGGGTCGAGCACGACGCGGAGGAAATCTGGTCCACCACCGCCGCCATGTGCCGCGCCGCGATGGAGAAGGCGGGCGCAGCGCCGGAGGACGTCGCCGCAATCGGCATCACCAACCAGCGAGAAACCGTGGTCGTCTGGGACAAGGCGACGGGCCGCCCGATCCACAACGCGATCGTCTGGCAGGACAGGCGCACGGCGGAAACCTGCGCTCGGCTGAAGGCGGAGGGGCATGCACCGGCGGTGACGGCGAAAACTGGCCTCCTGCTCGACCCTTATTTTTCCGGCACCAAGCTGGCGTGGATTCTCGACAATGTCGAAGGCGCGCGCGCGAAAGCCGAAGCGGGGGAGCTTCTGTTCGGCACGGTCGACACCTGGCTGATCTGGCGGCTGACCGGCGGCGCGGTCCATGCGACGGACGCGACCAACGCGTCCCGAACCATGCTCTACGACATTCGCGCGGGACGTTGGGACGAAGACCTTCTGAGGCTCCTGAACGTGCCCGCCGCGATACTGCCGGAGGTGCGCGACAGCGCAGGGGATTACGGTCTCAGCCGCGCGGACCTGTTTGGTCGTCCGATCCCGATCCGCGGGGTGGCGGGCGACCAGCAGGCGGCGACCGTCGGGCAGGCCTGTTTCGCGCCCGGCATGATGAAATCGACCTACGGCACCGGCTGCTTCGCGCTTCTCAACACGGGCGCGGACGCGGTGACGTCCACCAACCGCCTGCTGACGACCGTCGCCTATCAGCTCGGCGGGCGGCCGACCTATGCGCTGGAGGGGTCGATCTTCATCGCCGGCGCCGTGGTGCAATGGCTTCGCGACGGGTTGAAGATGATCCGCGACGCGGGGGAGACGCAGAAGCTGGCCGAGGCCGCCGACCCCGCGCAGCGGCTCTATATGGTGCCCGCCTTCACCGGCCTCGGCGCGCCCTGGTGGGCGCCTGACGCGCGCGGCGCGATCTATGGAATCACCCGCAATACCGGGCCGGAGGAGTTCGCCCGCGCGGCGCTGGAGAGCGTCGCCTTCCAGACCCGCGACCTTCTGGAGGCGATGCGCGCCGACTGGCCGGACGCGGAGGATACCGTTCTCCGCGTCGACGGCGGCATGACGGCGTCTGACTGGACCATGCAGGCCATCGCAGACCAACTCGGCGCGCCGGTGGACCGCCCGGTGGTGACGGAGACGACGGCGCTAGGCGCCGCTTATCTCGCCGGGCTGGCATCGGGGCTTTGTCCGGAGCCGGAGGCGTTCGGGAAGAGTTGGGCGCTGGAGCGACGGTTCGAGCCGTCGCTGGCGGCGGAGGCGCGGGACGGCGCCTACGCCGGCTGGCGGGACGTGGTGCGGCGCACCATTCAGAGCGAGGCCTGAACCTCCCCCGCCGCGTTCGCCCGCGATGTATCGAGATGCCGCTTCATCAGCATCGAAGCCCGATCGCCGTCGCCGACCCTGATCGCCGCGAGAATCTGGCGGTGCTGCGCGTTGAAGGCGGCGATGGCGTCCGGCGTCATCGCGCCGCGCCGCCGCTCCATCGACTGGTCGTTGCGCCGGGCTGCGCTGATCTGATCGAACATGCCGATCATCAGCCGGTTGCCCGTGCAGCGGGCGAGCGCCGCGTGCCATGATGCGTCCGCCTCCAGAAAGGTCGACGGCTCGCCCGTCGCCGCCTCCATCCGGACGCAAAGACGCGCCATCGTCTCGATATTGGCGGCGCGGGCTGAGGCAGCGGCGAGGCGGCAAAGCTCCGGCTCCAACGCAAGCCGCGCGGCGAGAAGATCGCCGTCGTTCACCGCCTCCATCAGCGCCTGAACGGGATTGGGGTTCTCCCACGCGACGAAGACGCCGGCGCCGTGGCGGATCTCGATCAACTCGTCTTCGGCGAGACGCCTGAGCGCCGCGCGCACCGTGCCGCGCGCCACGCCGTTGGCCGCCGCCAGATCCCGCTCAGCGGGGAGCTTTTCGGCGTGCATCAGCTCGCCCGACAGGATCGCGCGCTTGAGGTCGGCGGCGATGTCGGCGGCGCCGCGTTTGATCGGCGAATCTCTCATCGCCGGAAGTCATAGCAAAAGCGTTCGCGCCGCTCAGGCGTTTTCGACCATCCGCAAAAGCAGCCCGTCGAACTCCGCCTTGTTGCGGCAGTAGTCCGGCGCTTCCGTAAGATCGCCGGCCTCAAGGCGTTTCGCGCAGTCCTCATGCTGGCCGCACCATGCGCAACGGAAGATCCGGTTTCTGAGGCGCGCCGCTTCCATGTCCGGCAGGGGATCGGCCGCGCGGCCCATGTCGACGCCGAGCTGAACCGCCATTTCATTGGCCTGCTCCGCCGCGCGGGAGAATTTCCGGAATACGCCCATGTCGCTCATCCTGTTCATTGCGATTTCGGAGATCGTAAACCAGCGGGCGGAACGGCTCTTTGATCTGCGTCAACAGCTTTGGCTGGCGGCGAAGGATCTTCGCTGGGACCGCAAAGGTTAAGAGATAGTGAAGAAACCCCAGGATTCCGGCATGCCGGAATCCTGGGGTTTCTTCGCGAACCGTTAGTGTTTCGCGGCGCCGCCGGGAACGATGTCACTCCTTCGCGATCCGCCAGACCGACCCGTCGTTGAGGCGGAGGACGAACCCCCTATCCTCAACCAGAATCGCGCTCGCGATACGGCGGGGCGTGGCGATCGACGCAATCTCTCTCAGCTCATCGCCGTCCAGCGCCATAATCCGAAGCGCCCGTCGCTCCGCGTCCGGTACGGCAACGTCCAACCGCCCGTCGCCGTCCGCATCCATGATCGCGGACAGGCGCATCTCGCGATCGCCGATGGCGTGGTTGGAGAACCCGCGCTCCTCATCCAGCAGGCGCAGCGCCCCGTCGCGGTAGGAGAAGACCCGCAGCGTGCCGCCGATATGGGGCGTCTTGACGAAGGCGATCTCCATAAGTCCGTCACCGTTCAGGTCTTCGATGGCGGCGATGTTCAGCCAGCGATTGGGCGTGCCGATATCCGGCACGGCGGCGAGCTCGCTCAGCCGCCCATCGCGCAGTCCGTAGATCGCGACGCCGCCGCCGCCCGTTGAGGAGGCGCGTATAGCGACAACCTCATTGCGCCCGTCGCTATCGAGATCGACGATACGAGGATAGCGGTCCTCAAAGACCTGCTGCTCTGGCAAAACCACCTCATGCCGCGTCCCCGCCGCGTCGTAGGCGACCAGCGCTCCCGCCTCGATCGCGTCGCCGAGGATGGCGTGGGCGTAGCGGCGGGTCGGCTGCTCGTACCAGGCGCGGCGGATGTCGCCCCAGCTCTTGGCGATCAGCCCGTCAGGCAGGCCGTTTTTCGAAACGAGGGAGACGTCGCCCCGCGTCTCCACCGCGATCTCCGGCGGATAGTCGGCGCGATCAAGCTCGGTGATCGTCCAGTCGCCCTTAGCGGCGGACGCGGCGCAAAGTACGATGGCGAGCGTTCTGAAAAACATGGACCCGGCTCCTCCCTCAAGAAGCCGGGTCCTAGCAGAGCGGCGCGTCGGCGCCCCCTTACATTCTCGTTATCGCTTGATATGCGAAAAAGCCGCCTCCCGCCCAGTCCTCTCCACCCGACCGCCAAGACCTACCGCGATTGGGACGCTTGGTGGGCGGGTGCGAAAAACGGGGCGGAAGGCGGCGCTTAAATCACGGCCCAGACCAGTCGATCTCGCAAAGCTCAGCCGACCGGCCGTCGAAGTTCCAGACCCGGCCGAAATCCCGCACCTTAGACTTCAGGCCCTGCGCCACCGTCACGACGGGGCCCATCCAGTAGCCGGTGTTGTCGATGTTCACCGGCTTCTTCGGATCTGGTCCGGAGATCGGCTTCACCTGACCGAAGATAGCGCGCCCCGCCGTCACCGTGCGCACGCCGTCTTCATCGGTGGAGAAGGTCACCGGCTCCCGCCGCGAGCCGAGGAAGTTGCCGACGAGCATGGTGAAGAGGCCGGTCGTGCCGCCCGCCTGGCCGGACATGATCTTCTCAAGCCCGGCGTACTGCTTGTCGTCCGCCAACTCGTCGACATAGAGCGCGGCGGTCCAGTTCCCTTCGCTCATGCGGCCGGGAATATCGAGCATCATCGCCATGTTGAGGCCCGAGAGGTCCGCCTTGCCGTAATGCCCGCGGTCAATCCGCACGCCGAGCCAAGCCTGGCAGTAGCCCATGGTCGGCTTATGCGAGCCGAGCGAGACCACGCAGGGGCAGAAGACGTCGCAATTGCAGTTGAGCGCCAGCTCGCCCTTGATCGCCCAGTCAGTCCCGGTTTTTCCATCTTTCGCCATGTCGAACTCTCCCTAAATCTGACTGGCCAGCATCCAGACGCCGCCCGCGATCATCGCGGCTCCGGCGTATTTTCCCCAAACATCCGCGCGCGGCGCGATTTTCTCGGCGGCGCAATAGACGGCGATCGCCGCCATCCACCAGAGGTTCATCGCCCCGAAGACGAACATCAGCCCCATCAGCGCCCAGCAGCATCCAAGGCAGTAAAGCCCGTGGCGCGCGCCGATCCGGGCCGCGCCCGCGATGCCGGGCCGCCATTCGGCCATCAGAAACGCCATCGGCTGCCGGCATTTCGACAGGCACGCCTCTTTGAGCTTTGTGAACTGATAAGCGCCTGCGATCAGCAATAGAACGCCCGCCGCGATCGGCCCGGCGGTGGCGCCGTCATGGCTGAAGAAGGCGCTGCCCCGCACGCCGAGCTGCATCAGCGCCGCCGCGAGCGCGAAGACGCCCCAAAGCGCGAAGTAGCTCATCGCGAAGAGCCCGATCCGCAGGGCGAGCGTCGCGCCCCGATGTTCGATCCGCGCGATGTCGGCATAGGTCGCGATGACGGCGGACATGGCCGGCAACATCATCGCGGCCATCATGAGGAGCCACATGACCCCCGTCTCCGCAGCCAGCCGGAGGGTGAACCCTTCGGGCGGCAGGGCGGCGGCGAGAATGGCGAGGTTTTCGCGGGCTTCGGCGGGCAGCGGCGTTCCGGTCAGGGCGCTGCGGCACAGCTCCACGATGGAGAAATCCGTTCCGCCCATCACCGACCAGGCGGCGACCCAAAGGAACGCCGCCAGAAGGCCCATGATCGTCAGCGTCACCAGACGCGGATCATCGAAACGGAGCGACCTCACGACTTCTCTTTCCTCACCAGCAAACCCTCGGTCAGACCGGAGACATAGGCCGCGAGCCGCTCGAGGGCGACGATGGCGGCGGTTCCGTCGCGCGCCTCCACCGCATCAGCGATGGCTTCGTGACCGTCGGCGATCATCTCCCGGTCGCGGGCGCGATAGGTGATCATATTCAGGAGCGGCTGCATTCCCTCCACCACGCCCGCCATCTGGAAGGCGAGCACGGGGTTGCCCGTCGCGTCCGCCAGCGCCCGGTGGAACCGCACGTCGGAGGCGCAGAAGTCTTCATCCGACAGCCCATCGCCCCGCTGGGCCGCGGCTTCGGCGCGCATCCGGGTGAGATGTCCGGTCTCCCGCCTTTTCACCGCGAAGGGAACGCAGGTCTTCAGAAGCGCCAGCCGCGCTTCGATGATCTCGGCGGGGTCCGCGCCCTGCATGCCGACGACGAGCATGGAGAGGGTGGCGAGGCTCTCATGCGCCTCCCCCCAGGAAATCCGGTTCACGAACGTCCCGCCCGTCGGTCCGCGGCGCGAGCGGATCAGGTTCTGCGCCGCCAGCCGCTTCAGCGCCTCACGCACAGTGGGGCGGGAGACGCCGTAGCGCTCCGCCAGCTCCTGCTCCCCCGGCAGACGCTCGTCGGAGGCCAGATCGCCCGCCATGATCGCATCGCGCAGACGCGCGGCGATGTCGGCGGCGAGGCCTTCGGGATTCCTGCTTTCGGCGGCGTCGTTCATCCCATCGGAGTAACGCGCCGCCTTTTGTCTGACAATAGTTTTGACAACCCCCGCCCCGGGCCGTTAGGTCCGCAGCAACCACGCAACCTTCGGAGGACCATCATGGGTTTCAACGCTCTCATCGTCGAAAAGGCCGAGGACGGCGCGATCAGCCAGTCCATTCAGGAGATCGAGGTCGATCGCCTCCCCGAAGGCGACGTCGTCGTCGATGTCGAGTACTCCACCCTGAACTACAAGGACGGCCTCTGCCTGACCGGCAATGGCGGTCTCGTGCGCAACTACCCGCATGTGCCCGGCATCGACTACGCTGGAACCGTTTCTGAGAGCTCGGACGACCGCTACAAGCCCGGCGACAAGGTCGTGCTGACCGGCTGGCGCGTGGGCGAAGTGATGTGGGGCGGCTACGCCCAGAAAGCGCGCGTTTCTGCCGACTACCTCGTGCCGCTGCCAGAAGGTCTGACCACGAAACAGGCGATGGCGATCGGCACGGCGGGCTTCACCTCCATGCTCTCGGTCATGGCGCTGGAGAAGCACGGACTGAAGGACATCGGCGGGCCGGTGCTGGTCACGGGCGCGGCGGGCGGCGTCGGCTCCGTCGCCGTCGCGATCCTCGCCAATCTCGGCTACGAGGTCGCGGGCGTGACCGGGCGCCCCGAGCAGGCGGAGTACCTCAAGGGCCTCGGCGCCACCCAGATCATCCCGCGCGAAGAGCTGGCGGAGCCCTCCGGCAAGCCGCTGGAGCGGGAGACCTGGTCGGGCTGCGTCGACGCCGTGGGCGGGCCGATGCTGGCGAAGGTGCTGACCCAGATGAAATACGGCGGCTCCGTCGCCGCCGTCGGTCTGGCGGGCGGCGCGAAACTGCCTGCGACGGTCATTCCGTTCCTCCTCCGGGGCGTGAACCTGCTCGGCATCGACAGCGTGATGCAGCCCTACGACAACCGCGTCGAGGCGTGGAAGCGGCTCGCCAAGGACCTCTCCATGGCGAAGCTGGAGGCGATGGTGGAGGACGCGACCCTCTCCAACCTCCCGGCCCTCGGCGCGTCGATCCTGAAGGGCGGCGTGAAGGGCCGCGTCGTGGTCGACGTGAACGCCTGATTTGGGCGGAATGAGGGGGCGTCCGCATGCGGACGCTCCTTTAGACTATTGTTTTTATTGATTTTCTCATTTCTTCACGTTTCATTAACCATCTGAGCGCCGACTGAAGCGCCAGGGGACTGGCCGGGGATTTCAGCGTGAGCCGCATTCTGATCAACGCCTATCTCGCCGAAATCGACCGCCTGAAGAAATTCGCGGGAACGGCGACGGAGGAGGTGATCCGCGACGCCTTTCGCGACCTTCTGCGCGGCTGGGCCAAGCAGGCGGGGCTCGTCTTCGCATCCGAGCTCGCCTACGACACGGCGCTCAAGACGACGGTGAAGCCCGACGGCACCGTCCTTCACGATATTCGCGTCCCCCTCGGATACTGGGAGGCGAAGGACGAAGACGACGATCTTGACGCGGAAATCGAGAAGAAGTTCCGCAAAGGCTATCCGCAGGACAACGTTCTCTTCGAAGATTCGAAAACCGCGATCCTTTGGCAAAACCGCAGCGAAGTGATGCGCTGCGACATGCTGGATACGGAGGCGCTGGAAAAGCTCGTCGCGCTGTTCTTCGCCTACGAGCGTCCGGAGATCGCAAACTTCCGCAAGGCGGTCGAACAGTTCAAAACCGACATCCCCGCCGTGCTGGAGGCGCTGCGCGAGCAGATCGACGCCGCCTACGACGGCAACCCGGATTTCGCGAAGCAGGCCCGCGCGTTCCTCAAACACGCCAAGCAGACCATCAACCCGACCCTCGCCGAAGCCGACGTGCGAGAGATGCTGATCCAGCACATCCTGACGGAGGAGATCTTCAACAAAGTCTTCGACGAAGGCGATTTCCACCGCGAGAACAACATCGCGAAAGAGCTCTACGCGCTGGAGCGCCTGTTCTTCCGCGGCGCGGTGAAGAAGGACACGCTGAAGGCGCTGCAACCCTACTACACCGCGATCAACGCCAACGCGGAGCTGATCACCAACCACACGGAGAAGCAGACCTTCCTGAAGGTGATCTACGAGAACTTCTACAAGGTCTATAACCCCGACGCCGCCGACCGGCTGGGCGTGGTCTACACCCCGAGCGAGATCGTGCGCTTCATGATCGAAGGGACGGACTGGCTCTGCCATCAGCACTTCGGGAAGACGCTGATCGACCGGGACGTGCAGATCCTCGACCCCGCGACGGGCACCGGCACGTTCATCTGCGAGCTGATCGAGCACTTCCGGGGGCAGCCCGAAAAGCTCGCCTACAAGTTCAAGGAGGAGCTGCACGCAAACGAGGTGGCGATCCTGCCCTATTACGTCGCCAACCTGAACATCGAAGCGACCTATGCGGCGGTGAGCGGGCAATACGCCGAATACCCGAATCTCTGTTTCGTCGACACGCTCGACAACATCGCGGGGCTGGGGATCAAGTCGGGGGAGACGCAGGACCTCTTCGCTTCATTCTCCGAAGAGAACGTGGAGCGGGTGAACCGCCAGAACCGGCGCAAGATCAGCGTGGTGATCGGCAACCCGCCCTATAACGCCAACCAGCAGAACGAGAACGACAACAACAAGAACCGCGCCTATCCGCATATCGACGGGCTGATCAAGCGGAGCTTCGTGCGCCTCTCCACCGCGCAGAAAACCAAGGTCTACGACATGTATTCCCGGTTCTACCGCTGGGCGGCGGACCGGCTGCATGACGAAGGGATCATCGCCTTCATCACCAACCGCAGCTTCATCGATAGCCGTACCTTCGACGGGTTCCGGAAGTACGTGGCGGAGGAGTTCAACGACGTCTACCTTGTGGACCTTGGCGGCGATGTGCGGGCGAACCCAAAACTCAGCGGGACGAAGCACAACGTCTTCGGCATCCAGACCGGCGTCGCCATCGCCTTTCTGGTGAAGAACCCCGCGCGGAAGGGATGCCGTATCCACTACGTGCGCCGCCCGGAGGACGAGACGGCGGAGGACAAGCTGGCCTGGCTGGGGTCGGAGGCGGCGTCGGGGCTGCGGTTCGAGCAGGTCGAGCCGGACGACAAGGCGAACTGGATCAATCAGGCGGAGAACGACTGGGATGACCTGATCCCGGTGGCGGACAAGAAGACGAAGGCGGCGAAGCGGTTGAATGCCGATCGGGCGATTTTTCGGTTGTTTTCGCTCGGCTTGGGGACCAATCGAGATGAATGGGTTTACGATTTTTCAAGAGAAACGCTGGACCGAAAGGCAGCATTTTTTAAAGAGGTTTATTCAGATCATCTGGGATTCGGGCCTGAGATAAAATTTGAAGATTTTGACAAGTCAATAAAATGGAACAGCGAGCTCGAAAAGCTCGCCCGTTCGGGAAAAACTCTTGAATTGTCTGAATCTTCTATTGGAACTTCAGGATATCGTGCATTCTGTAATCGTATAATACAATATAGCCGTGATTATATTCACAGATTTTATGCGCAAGACGCCATTTTTCCTTGTATAAATTCGACCAATAAATGTATAAATGTTTATTCAATCTCCTCTTCACATCTTTTATCATGCCTATCATCAGACTTAGTAGTCGATTTAGGGTTTATAAAGCAGGGAAATGGGGGAACTTTTTCATTACCTTTATCTCGCTACACCCCCGAAGGCGAGCGCATCGACAACATCACCGACTGGGCGCTCAACAAGTTCAACAAACGCTACAAAACCAAGAAAGTCACCAAGGACGATATCTTCCATTACGTCTACGGCGTGCTCCACGACCCGATCTATCGGGAGACCTACGCCATCAACCTGAAGCGCGAGTTTCCGCGCATCCCCTTCTATCCCGACTTCGCCCAATGGGCCGCTTGGGGGGAACGGCTGATGGACCTCCACATCAACTACGAAACGGTCGATCCCTACCCCCTCCTCCGTCGCGATGTCCCGGACGAGAAATCCCGCGCGGCGGGGCTGTCGCCCAAGGTCATCCTGAAGGGCGACAGGGCGGCGGGGACCTTCACGCTCGACAGCGAAACGGTGCTGGAGGGGGCGCCGGAGGCGGCGTGGGACTACCGCCTCGGCAACCGCTCCGGCGTCGAATGGGTGCTTGACCAGCACAAGGAGAAGACGCCGCGCGACCCGACCATCCGGGAGAAGTTCAACACCTACCGCTTCGCCGACTACAAGGAGAAGGTCGTGGACCTGCTGATGCGGGTGACGACGGTGTCAGTGGAGACGATGTCGATCGTCCAGGAGATGCGGGTTGCGAAGCGGGATGACCCATGACGGAGCGCCCATAGACCTCCCCCCTCCTACGGGCCAATATGACCTTCGGGTGTTTTCCTCAGTCGCCAGCGCGGGGTTGCGGTGAAGCTGATCATACAGATCCCCTGCCTGAACGAGGCGGCTACGCTGGCGAGCACCATCGCGGCGCTCCCGAAGGCGATCGACGGGATCGAGCGGATCGAAGTCCTCGTCATCGACGACGGCAGCGACGATGAGACCACCGCCATCGCCGCCGCCGCCGGGGCCAGCGTCGTGCGGCATCGGGGGAATCGGGGGCTCGCCCACGCCTTTCAGACCGGGGTGGATCATGCGCTGCGCGCCGGGGCCGACGTCATCGTCAATACGGATGCGGATGGACAGTATCATGGGGCGGACGTCGCACAGATCGTCGCGCCCATCGTGGCGGGGGAGGCGGATATCGTCGTCGGCGACCGGGGGGTCGCGGGGAACGCGCATTTCAGCCCGCTGAAACGGCGCCTGCAGCGGATCGGAAGCGGGGTGGTGAGCCGTCTCTCGCAGAACGTCATCCCGGATGCGGTGAGCGGGTTTCGGGCGATCAGCCGGGAGGCGGCGGAGAAGATCTTCATCGCCAGCGAGTTCAGCTACACCACGGATATGCTCATTCAGGCCGGGCGAAAGCGGATGCGGATCTTAAGCGTGCCGATCCGCACGAACCCGCCTTCGCGGCCGTCGCGGCTTTTCCGGTCCACTACGCGGTTCATCGCGCGAACGGGGATGACCATCGCGCGGACCTACACGATGTATAATCCGCTCCGGGTTTTCGGTGCGATCGGCGTTGCGCTGGCGCTGATCGGGCTGGCGCCGATCATCCGGTTTCTGGTCTTCGCGCTGCAGGGCGACGGACAGGGGCATGTGCAGTCGCTGATCCTCGGCGCGGCGCTTTTGATCCTGGGGGCGGTGGCGGTTCTCTTTGGGATGCTGGCGGACCTCGTCAGCGCCAACCGCAAGCTGTCGGAGGCGGCGCTGGAGCGGCTCAGGCGGCTGGAGGCGCGATTGGACGCCGAAGGAGCCGCCGGAGAAGGCGAGCAGGCGAAGATCCGGCGCGATGACGTCTGAGGCCCGCTCGCCGCGCGCGCTGATGGCGGCTGTCGCGGCGGTGATCGCGGCGCAGGTCGTTCTGGTCTTCAAGGCGCCGATCAACTGGGACGAATACCTGCATTTCAGCCAGATCGTCGATCTCGCCGAGGGGCGCCTCCAATGGGGTCTGCAGACGCTGCACGCGCGCCTGTTGGCCTGGGTTCTCTGGGTTCCCGGCGACGCGATCGCGCAGATTCAGGCGGCGCGGCTCGCCGCGCTGGCCTGTTCGGCGGCGACGACCGGATTCGTGGTTCTGCTCGCCGCCCGCTTCGTCGACCGGTGGTCGGCGTGGCTCGCCGGGCTGGCCTATATCGCGGGCGGTTACGTCTTCGCCCACGCCTTCGCGGTGCGGCCCGATCCTTTCGCGACTGCGGCCCTGATGGGGGCGCTGTGCCTTCTGGCGATCGGACGGCTATCCGCGCTGCGGATGGCGGCGGCGGGGATTCTGATCGGGTTGGCGGGCGCGATGACGATCAAGAGCGTCTTCTTCGCGCCCTGTTTCGCCGGCGTCGCCCTGATGCGCGCGATGGAGGCTCCGGACGGGCCGTGGCGGCGCCTCGCCATCGTCGCGATCGCGCCGCTGGTCGCGGGTTTGGTTTTCGCGGCGACCGTAACGGCGCATGGAGCGGACGCCTCTGGTGGAGAGAATGGAGCGGCGGGGTTGTCGCGCCGCGCCGCGGCGTTCCTCGCCGACGCGCCGCTGCTCCATGCGAGATACGCGGCGATCCAGTTTCTTTTGACGCCGCTCGTCACCTTCGGCGTGGTCGCCACGGCGATGGTCTGGCGCCGCCTCAGCCCGGCGGAGCGCTTCACGGTCGTCGGGCTTCTGGCGCCGCTCGCGACGTTGCTCTTCTATCGCAATACGTTCCCCTACTATTTCGCCTTTCTCTATGCGCCGGTCTGCGTCGCGATTGCGCCGTCGCTCGCGCTGATCGGCGGGCGGCTCTGGCGGGCGGCGGCGCCGCTCGCCGCCATTGCGGGCGCCGTGGTTCTCCTTCTCGCGCAGAAGCCCATCGTGTTGGACGGTCAGCGCATGCTTCTGGGTGAGATCAACCGCCTGTTCGGGGAGGAGGTCGCCTATCTCTCCCACGTGCCGTTCGCGCCCCGGCATGAGCGCATCCTGCCGCATTTCCTCTCCGGCCCCGGTCTGGCGCGCTATCTGGAGCCGTCCGATCCGGCGATCGCACGGCGGATCGAGGCGGGGGAGGTTGGGTTCGTTCTCGCCGACAGTCCCGCGCTCAAGGCGGCGCTGATCGGCGATGCCGCCGCATCTCCGCTGCCGCTTCGGGACGTCGAGGCGTTGAGCAGTCGTTTCATCTCGCATGACGGGATGATCTGGATTTACGGGCGGGTGGTCTGTCCCGCCGAGGCGCCAGTTGCTTTGGACATCGCGCGTGCGGGTCCGTTCGCCGCCGATGGCGGCGCGCTGGAGATCGACGGCGCGCGCATCGAAGACGGCGCGAGCGTCGTTCTGGAGCGCGGCGCGCACCTGGCGCGGGCGTTCGGGCCGCGCTGCGTCGCGCTCTGGGCGCTGCCTGAGCCGCCGGGTCCGCCCGGTCCCTCTTTCCGCCGTGCGCCGGTTGTCGGCTTCTTCGGAGCCGCGGGGCGATGACGCCGACTGTCTTTTTCGTCACGCGCAAATGGCCGCCCGCGATCGGGGGGATGGAGACCTACTCGCTTCGCCTTACCGAAGCGCTCGCCGCTCATGCGGAGGTGGAGGTGGCCGCCCTGCCGGGGCGCGCGGACGGCGCTCCGCCCGGCGTCCTTTCTCTTCTGGCGTTTCCTCTGACGGTGCTGCGTCGATGGCGCGCCCGCCCGGCGCCTCCGGACATTTTGCATCTCGGCGATATGGCGATCTGGCCGCTTGGGCTACTGGCGCGGCTCGCGCGGGGGCGGACACGGGTGGTGATCTCCGCCCACGGGACGGATGTCGCCTATCCGCGACGCGGCGGGATCAGAGGGCGGCTCTACGGCGCTTACCTCAGGCTGGGGCGGCGGCTTGTCCGCGCCGCCGTCATCGCCAACAGCGGCGCCACGCGGGAGGTGGCGGCGGAAACGGGCTGGGAGACGCAGCGGGTGATCCCGCTCGCGACGGATACGGCGGACGGCTCGTCCGTGGACGGCCGCCATAACGGACGGGCGCTTTTTTGCGGACGGCTCGTGCGGCGCAAGGGGCTCAGCTGGTTCGCGCGGGAGGTCGCGCCTCACTTGGCGGAGGGGTTTCGCCTCGACGTCGCCGGGTCGCGTTGGGATGCGTCGGAGGCGGAGGCGCTCGACAGCCCGCGCATCGACGATCTCGGCCCCGTCCCGCATGAGCGGCTGCCGCGCCGCTACGCCGACGCGCTTTGCGTGATCTTGCCGAACGTGGAGACGCCCGAAGGGGAGTATGAGGGCTTCGGCCTCGTCGCCTGCGAGGCGGCGGCGGCGGGGGGCGTGGTGCTGGCGGCGAAGCGCGACGGGCTGACGGACGCCGTGATCGACGGGGTGACGGGGTTTCTGATCCCCTCCGGCGACGCGGCGGCATGGCGCGCGGCCATTGAAGAGGTCGCTGGTTGGAGCGCGGCGCAGAGGCGCGATTTCATCGCGGCCTCGCAAGCGCGGGCGCGCGCGCATTTCGCCTGGGAGCGGGTCGCGCAAGAAACGGCGGCGGTCTACCGCGAGGTTTTGGGCGCATGAACGAAGGCCGGCTCCAATCCGTCCTCTCCGGCATCGGGGCGGCGCGGCGGCGATGGCGCCTGCCGTTGCTTCTGGCGACGGCGGGGCTGGTTCTGGCGGGCTGCGTCTACTCGGCGATGGCGCTCGACCTCGCGCTTGGCGATCTCGCGCCGGCGCCGCTTTTGGCGCTGGCGCTTTTGCTGGTTCCCGTGAGCCTTGGATACGCGGCGCTGAACATGAAGCTGACCGCCGTCGCTGTCGGCGCGGCGATCCCGCTCGCCAAGTGCCTCCGCATCGCTTGCTTCGCCCAGCTCGCCGAGGTCGCGCCCGCGCCCGGCGGCGCCATCGTGCGCGGCGCGGCGCTGATTGAGCGGGGCGTCGCCCCATCGCGGGCCGCGGCCATCGTGACGGCGAACGCGATCCTCTGGATCGCCTGCGCGGTTTTCGCCGCCGGGCTGACGGCTCGCGGGGCGCCGCCATGGGCGGTTATGGGCGCGCTCGGGCTCGGGGCGGCCGGCATGGCGGTCTCCACGCTCTGGATCGCGCGGATCGGATCGATCCGGATCGCAAGCTTAAGCGTTGTCTTGCGGGTCGTCGGCCTGCCGGTGGCGGCCTTGCGGATGATCATCGCTTTCGCTGCGATCTCCGTCCCCATTCCGGCGGCGGAGGGGTTCGTCTTCGCCTTCGCCTCCATCGCCGGGTCGGCGGCCTCCATCGCGCCGGCGGGGCTTGGGGTGAGCGAAGGCCTCGCCGCGCTTCTGGCGACCATGACCGCCGCGGCCCCGGCCGCCGCATTCCTGGCTGTGGCGCTGAACCGGATCGTGGGATTGATCGTCGCCGCGCTCGCATCAGCCGTTTACGCCCTCATACCGCCGGGAGAGGCGCGGGATGGCTGAGGATCTCGTCTTCATCATGTCGGGCGGGCGGACAGGGACGAAGTTCCTCGGCGATCTTCTCGGCGAGGTGATAGCGGATTGCCATTCGGAGCATGAGCCGGACCTCTTCCTCGGCTTCGACCGCCTGACGGTGGCGCGCATTCGCCGCTTTGGGCTCTGGCATATGGTCGTAGGCCGGGCGCTGGGGCGCGCGGGCGTTCGCGTGACGGGGATGCGGTTCCTGAAGGGGGAGATATCGCTGGAGGCGGCGACGGCGTCGTTTCGACGTCAGCGCGCGCGCTATCACGCCGAGACGCCGGAGCGGATGCTGATCGAGAGCAACTATCCCTGGTGGATGGTCGCGCCTCATCTCGGCGCGCATCGGGGCGCGATTTTCCCCGGCGCGAAGGCGATCGGCGTAGTGCGCGACCCGCGCGCCTGGATCGCCTCCTGGGCGGCGCATCAGGCGGGCCGCGATCGCGGACACTGGACCCACCGACTGCCCCCTGGGCCTTTGACGCCCATGGCGCTTCGGGATGAGGAGTGGGCCGCGCGGTGGGAGGAGATCGGCGCCGTCGGGCGCCTCGCCTGGCAGTGGCGGCGCGTGACCGCGAGCCTGGCGGCGGCGGAGGATGCGGGCGCGGCGCGCGTCTATCGCTTCGAAGACCTCTTCAGCGAGGATGACGCGCCGATGGCGGGTCTGGTCGAAGATATCTGCGATTTCGGCGACCGGAGATACCGTTTCGAGATGCCGCCCGGGTTCCGCGCCCGCCCCCGCAACGCGAGCGCGGCGCGAGACGGCGACTGGCGCGAATGGAGCGCTGCGGAGCGGGCGGCGGCGAACGAGCTTTGCGAGCCGTTTCTCGCTCGATACGGCTATGAGGCCATTTAGCCGTCGCCTCGGAGGTTCGCGCTGGCGCGCGAACGGGGGCGGCTCGCGAGCGCTTCGCGCTCAGTCTCGCCGCCCGCGCTTCACATGAGGCTGGGGCGCCAAGACGGCGACGTGCGCCTCCGGCGGGAGTATTTTCGGAAGCGTGAAGCATGGATGACGCGCCATGCAACGATTCAGATCGAACTGGAGCGATCTTCGCCGCGATTAGCGGATTTCAGCGGCGACCAGACGATTGAGCGCGTCAAACGCGTCGGCGAGGCTCCGCCCAGAGGTGTCGAGGTGCAGCGGCGCGCGGGAATAGAGGGCTTCGCGGGCGGTCAGGATCGATTTCAGTTCGTCCATTGCGGAGGCGCTTCCCGCCATGGGGCGCTCGTCGCCCTGGGCGCGCACGCGCGTCATGTGCTCCTCAGGGGACGCCTTCAGCCAGATCGCATGGAAATGAGCGAGGAGCGTCTCGAACGTCTCAGGCGCCCCGACGATGCCGCCCGCGACGGCGAGGACGACGCGGTCCCCGGCGGCGGCGATGCGGCCGAGCGCCTGCGCTTCGAGACGGCGATACCCTTCCTGACCGTAGAGGGCGATCAGGTCGGGTACGTTCATGCCGGAGAGCGCGGCGATTTCGTCGTTCAACTCGACGAAGGGCGCGTCGATCTCTCGCGCGAGGCGCGCGCCGAGGGTGGATTTACCGGCGCCGCGCAGACCGATCAGCGCGATGCGCTTCGCCTTACCGCGCGTGGAGGCCGCCATGCCCAGCGCGGTGCGGGCGGCGGCGCGGCTGGCGGCGTCGGCGGAGCGGTAGGACACCATCAGCTCCGTCATCTCATCCTCCATCGTCACCACTTCGGCGACGGAGAGGCCGAGCGCGGCGCAAAGGCGATCGAGGATGAGGAGGGAAGCGTTGCCCTGCCCCGCTTCGATCTGGGCGATGTAGCGGAGGGAGACCCCGGACTGCTCGGCCAGCGCCTTGCGGCTGAGTTTGCGAACCCCGCGAACGGCGCGGAGGCGAGCGCCAGCGCGTACGGCGATGGTCTCGCCGCGCGATGTCACATGCTCCGCTATGCGTTCGTCGATGGGGTTCGACTGGTTCAAGGTCAGTACGTCTCTGTATGATATCTGCCGTCGGACAGCATCGCGTCCCTCAACGCCGCCCAGTCAAGACCTGAGGCGGAGGCGATTTCCGTCAAGGCTTCCTCCACCCCTGCTTCCATTCCGCGCAGTCCGCAGACGTAGATGTAGGTCTCCGGGTCGGCGAGGAGCGGAGCGAGATGGGCGGCGTCTTCGCGCATCCTGTCCTGTACGTAGGTTTTCTCCGCCCCTTCGACCCGGCTGAAGGCGAAGCGCTTGGCGAGCACGTCGTCGGGCACCTTTTTGAGCGGTCCAAAGTAAGGCAGCGCCTCGGGGCTGCGGGCGCCGAAGTAGAGCGTCATCGCGCCCGGCTCGGCGCCCGTGCGCTGACGGCGCATGGTCATGGCGCGGAACGGGGCGGAGCCGGTGCCGGTGCAGATCATCACCAGCTTCGCATGTGCGTCGTTCGGCATGAGGAAGGTGGCGCCGAAGGGGCCGGTGACCTTAACCTCCGCGCCCTGTTCGAGGTCGCAGATGTAGTTGGAGGCGAGGCCGCCTTCCTCCCGCTTCACGGTCAGGGCGACGTTGTTGTATTGCGGTCGCTCGCCGTCGCGCGGGCTGGCGATGGAGTAGAGGCGGGGGAGGTGCGCCTTCCCCTCCGCGTCTTCGCCGGGCGGAATGATCCCTATGCTCTGCCCCTCCAGCGCAGGGAAAGGCTGATCGCCGAAGCTGAGGATTATGTGGCGGACGTCATGGTCCGGGTCTTCGGTCAGGCGATAGTTGCCCTGCACTGTCGCGATGGCGGGCTTGCCGAGGTTGTACATGTTGACCGAGGGCTTGGCGGCGCTCGCCGGGGCCTTCGCCTTGCCCTGAACGCCCTGATGCGCTTCGGCCAGAAGCGCCGAAATCGCGTCGTCCAGCGCCTCGACGCTGTCGCCGCCCTCCGCGATCTCCTCCTGCTCGGGCAGCTCCTCCCACTCGTATTGCTGGTCGAGCGAGTAGGGCTCCATCACAACCCGCCATTCGTCGATGGAGCCGGTGGGGCAGACCGGGATGCAGTCCATGCAGTGATTGCAGATGTCCGGATTGACGACCACGTTGTCGTCATTGTGCTCGATCGCGTTGATCGGGCAGGTCATCTCGCAGGTGTAGCAGCGGATGCAGATCTCCGGGTCGATCAGGTGCTGTTTGATCGGCTTGTTCATGCGTCTTCTCCCTTTCGTCGCCGATCAGTTAGTTCCGGCGACGCCCCGGTCGCGGCCAAGCGCCTTGCAGTAGTCGATCCAGTCCTTCGTCTCCGACAGCCGCGTCACATCGCGGATCTGGGCAGACCATTTGGCTTCATGGCGCGCGAGCCAGTCGCCGACATGGGCCTGCGGGTCGGCGACCTTTTCGCGCGTCGCCTCCGCCACCGCTTCGTCGCGGAAAGCGACGGAGAGCGCCGCCGCTTTCGCCTTTCGCTCAGGCGTCGACCCGGCGCTGGTGAAGCCGCTCATCTCGCCGTAGATCGCCGAACACTCCGCCAGCGAGACGGAAATCGGCTGGCGGGCGTCGGTCGGCGCCGCGAGGACCGCGGCGCCGAGGAAGGCGAAGGCTGACAGACGGACCATGGCCGTCACGCCATGTGCAGCTTCACGTATTCGAAGTCGCCCGGCTGGTTGTTGATGCCGACCTTCGGCGGGGCGATCCAGCTGGCGTAGCGGCCGGGCTCGTAGACCGGCTTCATCAGGGACTGGATGTAGGCGCCGTCTTCCTTCGTCGGGAGCCATTCGTCGCGTTTGGCGTTCCACGCCTCCTCCGAAGTGATCTCGCCCTCGGGGGTGATGTGGAAGGGGGCGAAGGCGCCGATCTGGCGGTGGAAACCTTCGTGCGGGAGCTTCAGTTCGAACTCGACGCCGGCTTTCTTGATGATCTTGTTCCAGCGGCCGACGCCGCCCGCCGCGTCCTTCACGTAATCGTCGCGCAGACGCATGTTCACCGCCGTCAGCGCGGGCGCCTCGGTCAGTTTGATCTCCCCGTCCACGATGGTCGTCACCGGGTAGGTGGCGTCGGCCAGCTTGTGGTCGTCGTCGATCCGGTGCTCGTGGAAGCGCCCCTTGATGCCCGCGTTGAAGGCGTTCGCGGCGTTGGTGGAGACCTCTCCACCGAAGAGGTCCAGCGACAGGGTGTAGTGCAGGTTCAGTTTTTTCTGAATCGTCGGAAGGTCGATCACGCCGAGGTCGCGGATCTTGTTCACGTCGTAAGGATCGGTGATCCCCGCGCGGTTCATCGCCTCCACCGTCGCCTGCACGGTGCGCCCGACGCCGGTTTCGCCGACGAACATGTGGTGCGCTTCCTCCGTCAGCATGAAGCGGCAGGTGCGGCTGAGCGGGTCGAAGCCGGACTGCGCGAGGCTCTCCAGCTGCATCTTGCCGTCGCGATCGGTGAAGTAGGTGAACATGAAGAAGGAGAGCCAGTCCGGTGTCTCTTCATTGAACGCGCCGAGCATACGGGGCGCTTCTTCGGAGCCGGAGGAACGGAGAAGCATGTCGTCCGCCTCTTCCCGACCGTCTTTGCCGAAGTATTTCTGGAGGAGATAGACCATCGCCCAGAGGTGACGCCCTTCCTCCACGTTCACCTGGAAGAGGTTGCGCATGTCGTAGAGCGACGGAGCGGTGAGGCCGAGGAAGCGCTGCTGCTCGACCGAACCCGGCTCCGTGTCGCCCTGAATGACGATCAGTCTTTTCAGAAGATTGCGATATTCGCCCGGCACTTCCTGCCATGCGGGCTGGCCGTAATGCTCGCCCATCGGGATGATGCGGTCCTCGACCTGCGGGGCGAGGAGGATGCCCCAGCGGTATTCCGGCATCTTCACATAGTCGAACTTGGCCCAGCCCTTCGGGTCCACTGAGACGGCGGTGCGGAGGTAGACCATGCTCTCCTGAAACTGCTGGGGGATCAGGTCGTTCCACCAGTTGATGTAGCCGGGGTGCCATTTCTCCAGCGCTTTCAGGACGCGCTTGTCGGAGGAGAGGCCGACATTGTTGGGGATGAGCGTGTCGTATTCGACGTTCACGAGATCGAGCATGGCGGCTTCCTTCAGATTTCAATCTTGGTTGCGGCGGTGGCGGGATCGCCGGTGTTCGGGGTTCCGGCGGGTTCGATGAGGAGGAGATGCGCTTCTTCGTCGGCGACCGGGCGGTGCTGGACGCCCTTCGGCACGACGTAGACGTCGCCTTCGTTGAGCGTCACGGCGCCGTCCGGCAGGTCGATGCGGATCGAGCCCTTGAGGACCATGAAGAAATCGTCCGTGTCCGGGTGTTCGTGCCAGACGAACTCGCCCTTCACCTTGACAACCATCAAGTCATGGCCGTTGAAGGCGCCGACGATCTTCGGCGACCAGTGCTCCTCGAACGTCGCGAGCTTTTCGGTGAGGGAGATCGCTTTCATGCCGACGCCTCCATCAGCTCGCCGAGGCGCTTCACGCAGCCGGCGACCTCCTCTTCGGTGTTGTAGTAGTGCGGCGCGATGCGGAGGAGGGTCGGCAGGTCGCGTTTCTCCGCGTCGATGCGGGTCGTCCCGGGGCCGGAAGTTCCGACGCTGAAGCCGCTTTGGCGAAGCTCGTCGGCGATCCCGCTCGCATCGGCGCCGTCCAGCGCGAAGCTGACGATCCCAGAGCGGGTGACGCCGAGGTCCATGTTGGTCACGCCCGGCAGCGCGTCGCCGAGATCGGCGCAGAACCCGCCGAGATGGGCCACCCGCGCCTCGATCGCGTCGATGCCGATGCGGTCCGCGTAAGCCATCGCGGCGGAGAGACCGGCGCGGAGGGCGTAGGCGTTCTCCCAGTTCTCGAAGCGGCGGGCGTCGGGTCGCAGCTGGTATTCGTCGCGCGCCACCCAAGGCGCGCCGTAGAAGTCGATCATCGCAGGCTCGATCGTCTCCAGCTGGCTTTTGGAGACGTAGAGGAAGCCGATACCGCGCGGCCCGCGCAGGAACTTGCGGGCGGTGGCGGAGAGGAAATCGCAGCCGATCGCCTCCACGTCGATCCGCATCTGACCGGCCGCCTGACAGGCGTCGAGGAGGTAGGGCACGCCATGCAGTCGCGCGACCCGGCCGACTTCGGCGGCTGGATTGACAAGGCCGCCATTGGTCGGGACCCAGGTGATCGCGATGAGGCCGACATCAGGGCCCATCATCGCTTCGAGCGCTTTCGTATCGAGCTGGCCCGTTTCGTCCGAAGGGATGACCTCGACTGTCAGGTCGTCGCGTTTGGCCCGCTGGAGGAAAGCGACGTAGTTGGCGGCGTATTCCGCCTCCGCCGTCAGGATGCGGGCGCCTGGCCTCAGCGGCAGGGCGTAGAAGGCGTGCTGCCAGGCGACCGTGGCGTTCTCAACGATGGCGATTTCTTCCGGCGCGGCGCCGATATGGGCGGCGACGCAGTCGTGGACGTCTTCATGGGCGGCGGCGTTGGCGGCGGCGGCTTCGTAACCGCCGATCTCCGCTTCCAGCTTGAGGTGGTCGATCACGGCGTCGACCACCGGCTTCGGCTGGAGAGCGGAGCCGCATGCCAGAAGATGCGCGCCGTGGGCGAAGCCCGGCGTCTCCGCGCGTATCTCCCTCAGTTGCGCGTCGTCGATCATCAGACGCGGTTCATGTCGTATTCGCCGCGCTTTCCCGTGCCGTAGCGCTGAAGCGCGCCATCGGGGCCGACGGCGTTGGGGCGCTGGAAGACCCAGTTCTGCCAGGCGGTGAGGCGGCCGAAGATGCGGGTCTCCATCGTCTCCGGCCCGGCGAAGCGCAGGTTCGCCTCCATCGCCGTCAGGGCGTCGGGGGAGAAGGAGGCGCGCTCCTCTATAAAAATGCGGATCTCATCCTCCCAGTCGATGTCGTCCATGATGAAGGTGACGAGGCCCAGATCGTCCGCCTCCTCCGCCTCCAGCGGCTCGCCGATCCGGTCGCGGGCGGATTGCAGGCTCGCGTCGTCATCGAGGAAGCGGGTGGCGAGGCGGGTGAGGCCGTTGGCCATCGGGTAGCGGCCGAAGTTAGTCTCGGAGAGAGTGACGGTCGCCATCGGGCGGTTATCGCCCTCGAACTCGTCCTCCATCATGTAGGTGCGGTCGACGGACCAGAGGAGTTCGGCGACCACGCCCGCGAAGCAGGAGCCGTGCTCCACCAGCGCGATCATGGAGCGGGAGGTGACGTCGATGCGCTTCAGGAGGCGCTTCCAGTAGAGCAGCACCTCGTTCGCCAGCCAGTGATCGGTGTTGGCTGTGAGGAGCGCTTCGTGCTTCAGCAGCTTTTCAGGGTCGCCCTGCGCGCGGAAGACGAGGAGGCCGATTTCCATCTCGTTCAGCCGCAGATGCAGGATCGCGTCGTCCAACTCGCGGGCGAGGCGGAGCATGTAGGCCTGATCGCCCTCCGCTTGGAAGTCGGCCATGTCGGCGGGGGCGTCTCCGTCCGGGCCGGTGAGGGTGATCGCGGCGCGGCGGCCGTCGCGGTCGATCTCCACCTGAACGAGGGAATAGGCGAGTGAGCCGTCATCGCCGATGGTCTTGGCGAGGGGGGTGAGTTTCACGCCCTCCGCATCCGCCGGACGGCTGGATTTGGCGGCGTATTCGCCGATGCGGGTCGCCAGCGTCTCGTCGAAAGCGGTGGGGCGGACGACGTCGTCCACCAGCCGCCACTCCTTCGCCCGCTTGCCGCGCACGCCTTCCTCGGTGGAGCAGAAAACGTCCGCCAGATCGCGGCGCACCTTGCGCTTGTCGGTGACGCGGGTGAGCCCGCCCGTGCCGGGAAGGACGGCGAGCAGAGGCGCCTCCGGCAGCGCCACGGACGTTGCGCCGTCGTCAGCGAGGATGATGTGGTCGCAGGCCAGCGCCAGCTCATACCCGCCCCCGGCGCAGGCGCCTTTGACGGCGGCGATGTAGTACTGGCCGCTCTCGGCGCCCGCCGCTTCGAAGGTATTCCGCGTCTCATTGGTGAACTTGCAGAAATTGACCTTGTGGGCGTGGGCCGCGCCGCTGAGCATCCGGATGTTGGCGCCTGCGCAGAACACCTTGTTCTTGCCGGACTGCATAACGACGACCTTCACGCCGGGCTGTTCGAAGCGAAGTCGCTGGACGATGTCGGCGAGCTCGATATCCACGCCGAGGTCGTAGGAGTTCAGCTTCAGCTCATAGCCGTCGAAGAGGCCGCCGGTCTCGTCCACGTCCATTACGAGGTTCGCGACCTCGCCGTCGACCTCCACCCGCCAGTGTTTGTAGGCGGTCGGGTCCGGCTGAAAGTCGATCCGTTGGGGCATTCTGCGCTCTCCCTGCGTTTCCAGCAGGATAGTGCGATTTAGTGCGTTATCAACTCATTTCACCGGGCGCAAAATGATGCATTTCTTGCATTATAGTGCATAATAATCAATCTCACCTTTGGCCCGGAATCAAGGGCGAAGCCCGCCGGGCCAGCGTCGGGCCGTCCCGCGGCCTGACGCTTCGGCCACGGAGCGCTCCCTTCGGAGGTCGGGAGGAGCCGCCACCATAAAGTGCGTCCCACCACCGTCGCGGCGTCAGACCCCGGCCCGCCGCCGGCCCGGCTACCGCTGGCGTTTTAGTTTCAAGAAGAAGGTTTTGGGGTCGCGCCTCAGGCGCCGTGCGCGCCGTCGGCCAACTCTTTCACGAAGCCGAGCACGTCGGCGACGCTATCGCCCGCGCCGATCCGGTCCACGATGGCGGAGCCGACGACGACGCCATCGGCGACCTCGCCGATCTCCCGCGCCCGCTCCGGCGTCTTCACCCCGAAGCCGACGCAGACCGGCAGGCCGGAGGCCGCGCGGATGCGCTCAACCGCAGGCGCCACGGCGTCGCCGGAGGCTTCGGCGGCGCCGGTGATCCCGGTGATGGAGACGTAGTAGACGAAGCCCGAGGTGTTCTCGATCACCGCCGGCAGGCGCTTGTCGTCCGTCGTTGGGGTGGCGAGGCGGATGAAGTGGAGGCCAGCGGCGTTGGCCGGCTCGCACAGCTCGTCATCTTCTTCGGGCGGCAGATCGACGACGATCAGCCCGTCGATCCCGGCGGCGATGGCGTCTTTGATGAACGCCTCCACCCCGTGGGAGTAGATCGGGTTGTAGTAGCCCATCAGCACGATGGGCGTCGCGTCGTCCGTCTTGCGGAACTCGGTCGCCATGGCGAGGACGCCCTTCAGCGTCTGACCCGCATCCAGCGCGCGGAGGGCCGCTTTCTGGATCGCCGGGCCGTCCGCCATCGGGTCGGTGAAGGGCAGGCCGAGCTCGATCACGTCGACGCCCGCGCCCGGCAGGCCCTTCATGATCTCAAGGGAGGTCGCGGGGTCCGGGTCGCCGGACATGGTGTAGGTGACGAAGGCCGGCTTGCCCGCCGCCTTCAGCGCTTCGAACTTGTCCGTCAGCCGGGTCATCGCCGCCCCTTGAGTGTTCTATCAGTCGTCCTTGCGGAAGTATTTCTTGTCGCGCGGCTTGCCGTCCCAGCCGGTCTTGCCGCGCGGTTTGCGGTCGTCGTCATCCCGGTCGCGCCCGCGTCCACCGCGATCGTCCCGGTCGCCGCCGCGATGGGGCTTGCCGCCGCCGTCCCGGTCGCCGCGATAGGGTTTGCCGCCGCCCCGGCGGTCGCCGCCGCGGTCGCCGTGATCTTCGCGCACTTCCCATTTCTTCAGGAGGCGGGCGTCGAAGTTGTCGCGCCCGATCTCGCCTTCGTTGCACCAGACGCAGGCGACGCGGCCTTCATCGACGGCTTCGACCGCCATGCGCATGGAGCCTGAGATGAGGACGACGAGGTCCCCGACAGCGTAGTCGGACATGTGTTGATCCCGGTTTGCGGGCGAGCGCGGACGCCGCCCTGAATTAGGCGCGCCTTATGCGCCGGTCGCGCGGCGGCGTCCAGTGGGAATCGCCGCGCGCCGCGCCCAGCCGAAATGCGATCAGCGCGGCGCTGCGCCCTCGGACCGGTAGCGCGCCGTCTCCGGCTCGATCGGTTTCGGCGTCGTCGCCTCCGCCGACTGGATCGCCGCGACTTCGCGCCGGACGGCTGCGTCCGACGTACGCGGAAACGGTTGTTCGGCCTCGACCGAGGAGAGAAGGAGCGCCGTCAGAACGGCGACTGCGGAATCGGAAAGCATGGCTCACCCTTACGCACGCGATTGAACAGGACGCCCCCATCGCGCGCGGACATGGCGGAAACAAGCCGAGATCAGGGCCGTTTCCGCGCCGCAGCGCATTGGAGCGGGCTCAGGTGCGAAGGATCGCGGATAGGAGTTAAGGCCGGCCTTACATCTCCGCGCCGAGGGCTTCGGCGACTGTAAAAATGTCCTTATCGCCGCGACCGCACATGTTCATGATCATCAGATGATCTTTCGGCAGCGTCGGCGCGATCTTCGCCACATGGGCGAGCGCGTGGGACGGCTCCAGCGCGGGAATAATGCCTTCAGTCTCGCAGGAGAGCTTGAACGCCTCCAGCGCTTCGGCGTCGGTGACGGAGACGTATTCGACGCGGCCCATATCATTGAGCCAGGCATGCTCCGGCCCGATGCCGGGATAGTCGAGCCCGGCGGAGATCGAGTGCCCCTCGATGATCTGCCCGTCGTCGTCCTGCAGGAGATAGGTGCGGTTGCCGTGGAGGACGCCCGGCCGTCCGCCAGTGAGCGACGCCGCGTGCTTGTCGACGGTGTCGACGCCGAGGCCCCCGGCCTCCACCCCGATGATGCGCACCGATTTGTCGTCGAGGAACGGATGGAAGAGGCCCATCGCGTTCGATCCGCCGCCGATGCAGGCGATGACCGAGTCGGGCAGGCGGCCCTCCGCCTCCTGCATCTGGGCCTTCGCCTCCTTGCCGATGATCGACTGGAAATCGCGGACCATGGCGGGATAGGGATGCGGCCCGGCGACGGTGCCGATGCAGTAGAACGTGTCGTGGACGTTGGTGACCCAGTCGCGCAGCGCCTCGTTCATCGCGTCCTTCAGCGTGGCGCGGCCGGAGGTGACGGGGATGACTTCGGCCCCGAGCAGCTTCATGCGGAAGACGTTGGGCTTCTGCCGCTCCACGTCCGTCGCGCCCATGAAGACGATGCATTTGAGGCCGAACTTGGCGCAGACGGTCGCCGTGGCGACGCCGTGCTGGCCGGCGCCGGTCTCCGCGATGATGCGGGTCTTGCCCATGCGGCGGGCGAGCAGGATCTGGCCGAGCACGTTGTTGATCTTGTGCGCGCCGGTGTGGTTCAGCTCGTCCCGCTTCAGGTAGATCTTCGCCCCGCCGAGCCGCTCCGTCAGGCGCGGCGCGAAATAGAGGGGGCTGGGGCGGCCGACATAGTGCTTCCAGAGGTCGTCCATCTCCGCCCAGAAGCTATCGTCGGTCTTCGCTTTCTCGTACTCCGCCTGGAGGTCGAGGATCAGCGGCATCAGCGTCTCGGAGACGAAGCGCCCGCCGAACTGGCCGAAACGGCCCCGCTCGTCGGGACCGGTGCGATAGGAATTGAGCATTTCGGACGCCATCGGCGCGTGCCTCCCCATGGAATTGGACGCCGCTACTTAGCGCCTCGCCCTGCGCCCGTCGATAGGCGGCGGCGGCTTGTCTCACTCCGTATGCATGGCAGTTTCAGGCGGAGACGACGGGAGACACGCTGTATGAGGGACTGGTTGATCGGCGCTGCGCTGGCGCTCTCCGCCCATGCGGCGGGGGCCGCATGCCTTGCGCCGGACGACGTCGCCCCCGATCTCGCCGCTGGGGCGGAGATCTTCGTCGCGCGGGACGTCGATCTGCCGGAGATGTCGTTCATCGGCGTCGCCGCGCTGACTTCCAACGATCGCGACGAACGGGGCGAACGCCTTCAACCGATGAAAGAGGGCGACATGCTGGCGGAGGACGGCCTCTGCGATCGCGTCGCGCTGCGCCCGATCGGCAGCGCGAAGGCTCAACACCGTCCGCAGTTCGCTTTCGCGCTCAGGTCGGACATCGACTACGCCGCCACCCATCCCAAGGCTCATCGCCGCCTAGCCGCCGACGGGCGTCTGAT
>JBCAXH010000025.1:0-71502 GCA_038534155.1 Pseudomonadota bacterium | reverse complement strand
TTCTCGGGTCGGGCCATGCCTTGGGGCATGGCCTTCGCCTCCGGCGGGAGTATTTTCGGGAAGCGTGAAGAGAGGGGCGTTGCGCGGAAGGCGAGGGCGGTTTTCGCTTAGTCAGTAAGAATTTTAACTAAATTTTTTCGTTTCAGCGCTACCGCTGCGGTGGACGGGTCGTTTGCCGCATGTCGTTTCCGGGGCCTTCCCGTGAGCGCGCGGCGTCGGCGCATGCGATTTCGCTGCGCCCTTGGCGGCCGGTCCATATCGCGCCTCGACTTTTCCGCGCACTGAACCCACCGCCACCACGGGAAACGCCATGCACTATGCGCCGCTTTCGACTGTTTCGGTCACTCCGTCCTTCGCCTGCTATTGGGAAGGGCAGGGCGACGCCAACCTCGCAGGGATCAACGACCTGTCGCTCGCGCCCGCAGCGCTGCGCGGGAGCGATCCCGAGTTCGAGTTTCTCTGTGGAGACGACCCGTGGCGAGCCGGCGCCGCGCCGACAGTCGCCAGCGCTTGCGAGACCGGTCCTTCGGCGGCCGCGCCGCAGGGCGTCGGACCGATTATCGGCATTCGGGAGGCGCGGGCGGCGCGCGAGGGGGAACTGGCTGCGCAAAGGTCGCTCATCGCCCAGTTCGTCGAGCGAAATGCGCCGCTATCGGCTTTCTCGCCCGATCATGTCGACGCATCCGGCCGCCTTGGCGGCGCCGCGTTTCAGAGACGCGAAGCGACGCTGACGGGCGCCCTGCGCGCGCGTCTTTCGGCCGGAGAGACGATCCGCCATCAGGGCGCGATCTGGATGCATGGCGAGGCGGACGCCGCCATCGCGCGGGCGGCGGGCGACGTCGACCGTCCCGCGATCGTCGACTACGCCGACGGCCTCGCCCGCATTCGCGATTTCCACCGCGCGCAGCTCGGCGCGCCGCGCGCGCCCTGGCGCTTCGTCGCCATCTCGGAGGAGGACGTTTACGCCGCCGCGATCAACGACGCGCTCGCCTCCCTCTGCCGCTGGCGGGTCTCGCCGGGCGGGCTGATCGAGGATATGGGCGCGGGGCGGGACGAGACCTCCTACATCATCGATCATCTCATCCGCCCGACGAACGGGGTTCATTTCGACGTCACGCAGATGCGCGCGATCGGCGCGCTGATCTGGGAGGCGCATCTGCACCATGCGGGACCCTGCGGTCTCGCCTTCGATCATCCGATCAGGGCGATCAGACCGGCCTGGATGCGCCTGCCCGCCGTGACGCGGCGCCAGGCGGATAGCGCCACCCTTGAAGCCGCCGCCAGCGAAGACGGCGCGCTTTACGCGATGGCCGCGCCGGCGGCTGGGCGGGCGCGGGACGCCGCCGAGATCATCGCGCGCGGACGAAAATGCGAAGCGAAGCGCGGTGAAGTCGCCTCCGTCTCCGTCAACGGGCTCGCGAGCGGCGCGATCTACGAGATGTGGAGCGTTTATCAGGCGGCGGATGGCGAGGTTTCCGACGTCGCCTCCACCGCGTTCATCTCCCGGCCAGCGTTCGGATAGGGGCGCCGGTCCGAAAACGCGAAGGCCGCCCGCGCCTTGGGCGACTTTTTCGCCACCTTCTCTACGCGGCGCCGTAAGCTCCGGCGATGGAGCTTGGACTTATCGGACGCGGCGCAATCGGCCGCTATGTCGCGCGCGAGGTCGCGTCGCGCGGGCATGAGGTCTCCGCCGTTCTCGTGCGGCCCGGTCGAGCGGCGCCCGGCGCGGTTCTCGAAGTCGAGGCGGCGGCCGATATTCCCGAAACGGTCGATCTGATGATCGACTGCGCCGGACATGGGGCGCTCGCGGCTCATGGGCCGGAGATCCTCGCGCGCGGCGTCAGCATGATCACCCTTTCGATCGGGGCGCTGGCTGATCGGCGGCTGGCGGGGGCGCTCGACGACGCCGCGGAGGCTGGCGGGTCGCGGCTTCATCTGGCGAGCGGGGCGATCGGCGCGCTCGACTGCCTTGCGGCGGCGAAGGTCGGCGGGCTCGACGAGGTGACCTATACGGGGCGCAAGCCGCCTCAGGGCTGGAAGGGATCGCCTGCTGAGGAGACGCTCGATCTCTACGCTATGGGGACGGGCGCCGCGACGCATTTCGAAGGCTCGGCGCGCGATGCGGCGCTCGCTTATCCGAAGAACGCCAATGTCGCGGCGGCGGCGGCGCTCGCGGGGCTTGGGTTCGACGAGACTCGGGTGCGTCTGATCGCCGACCCTGCGATCGACCGGAACGTTCACGAGATCGCCGCCTCGGGCGCCTTTGGCCGGTTCTCGTTTCAGATCAGCGGGGAGGCGCTGCCGGACAATCCCCGATCCTCCGCGCTCGCCGCGATGAGCGTGCTCGCCAAACTCGATCAGATCACGGGGCGGATCGCCCTTTGACCGGGACGCGCGCGGGGCGCGTCAGCGTACGATCAGTTTGACTTTCTCGCCCGCCCGGAGCCCTTCGCCGGCCTTCAGGCCGTTGAGCACGCGGAAACGCTGGACCTGACGGTCGGGGACGGCCATCCGGCGCGCGAGAGCCTCAACCGTGTCGCCGCGGCGCACGGTGCGCACGTCGATCCGAAGCGGTTTCAGACGGCTGGCCTGCGCGGAGGAGAGGCTGGCGAAACTCCCCGCCGCGCGGTCCATCGCCTGACCGAGGCGGTCGGCGCCTTGGGGCTGATTGCCGAGAAAGCGATAGATCGTGTCGCCCTTGCGAATGGCGGTGAGGCGCAGGATGCGCACCCCGCTCCGCGTCTCGACCGGCAGAAGCGCCGAGGCGGCTGGCATGCCGTTGATCGTGCGACGCCGCAAATCCGTCAGGCGGCCGGTCCGTGCCTGGCGGGCGATCGCGGGGGCCCACTGCCGGGCGATATAGGCGTCCATCGAGCCGCCATTGTAGCCGTCGCCGCTGAAGATGATCCCTGAGCCGTTCGGGCCGGTCGCCGTCACCTGGGCGGAAGAGTTCCGGATCACGAACCCTTCGGGCATGGTGAAGGTGAAGCGCAGCTTCGGGTGGCTGAACGTGCGCCCGTCGACGAAGCCCTGCTCGGCGCTGTCGCCGTAGACCATGCCGTCGATGCGGCGGAGGTGACCCTCCTCGTTCCGCTCGCCTTCGCCGGTCTCGAGGCTGGCGCGCCGGGTCGCTTCGCGCACGCGCTGGGCGGTGGCGGGGTGGGTGGCGAGGAAATCCACCCGGTTCGGATTGTAGGAGCCGCCAGCGATCTCCGCCTGCAGCGTCGTCTCCTCCTGGAGGGAGGCGAGGAAATCCGCCGCCGCGTCGGGGTCGTATCCGGCGCGCGCGAGGTAGCTGACGCTGAGCTGATCCGCTTCGAACTCGTCTTCGCGCGAATAGGAGGCGACGAAACCGGCGCCCGCCGTGTTGCCGAGCTGGTTGATCGCCTGCACCGATTGGCTGGAAGCGCCGAGGATCGCCGCGCCGATGGTCGCGGCCAGCACGCCGATTTGGGCGATGCCCGCCTGACGCTGACGCTGGGCGCCGTGGGCGGCGGTGACATGGGCGACCTCATGGGCGACCACGCCCGCGAGCTCGGCCTCCGAATTGGCCAGCGCCATCAGGCCGCGGGTGACGTAGATATAGCCGCCGGGGAGCGCGAAGGCGTTCACCACCGGGCTGTCGAGCACGGTGAAGGTCCATTTCGCGTTCGGCTGTTCGGAGACGGCGGCGATGCGGGCGCCGATGCCGTTCACATAATCCTTGAGGGCCTTGTCGCTCACCTCCCCGCCGAACTGGGCGACGAGCTTCGGGTGGTTTTCATCTCCGACGCGCTGATCGGAGGTCGAGCGCTGCGCCACCGTCTGCGGCTGCCCCGTCGGCGGCCCGCCGGGGGCGCAGGCGGCGACGAGAGAGATGATCGCGGCGCTCGCGGCGATGGCGCGGATCGGTTTCGGCATGCGCATGGGTCGGCTCCCTGATTCCCTTGTCCGCGCCTATTTTCCGGTCGCCTTCGGCGAAAATGCGGCGCGGTTGGGGCGAGCGTATCGCAACACCGCGCGGGTGGGAAAGCGGCGATCGCGTCAGGCGGTCAGGTGGCCCCCGAGACGCTCCAGCATGGCGAGACAGCGGTCGATTTCGGCGATGGCGATGAACTCGTCCGCCTTATGCGCCTGCTCGATGGAGCCCGGCCCGCAGACGACGACGTCCATGCCGATTTCCTGAAAGAGGCCCGCCTCCGTGCCGAAGGGGACGAGGCCCGCCGCGTTATCCCCCGTCAGCGCGGCCATGAGATCGCGGGCGGCGTTGCTCGCCTGCGGGGCGAGGCCGACGACCTCCCCCAGGATTTCGGTTTCCAACCCCGCTTCCGGGTGGATCGCGCGCATGGCGGGGATCAGCTCCTCGCTCGCGTAGGCTTCAAGGGCGTCTTTGACGAATTCGGCGTCGCCGGGCTGCACGGGCCGCATCTCCCACAAGAGCTCCGCCTTGCCCGCGACGACATTGGGGGCGACGCCGCCTGAGAGCCTGCCGATGTTGATCGTGGCGAAAGGCGGATCGAAGGGACAGTTGGCGGGCGCGCGGCGGCGCAGCGCCTCGCGCAGCTCCATCAGGTTGGCGACATAGCGAGCGGCGTATTCGACTGCGTTGACGCCAAGATCGGGGGCGGAGCCGTGCCCCTCCAGCCCCTGAAACCGCACGCGGTACTCGAAGCAGCCCTTGTGGCCGTCGACCGGTTTCATCTCCGTCGGCTCGCCCACGATGCAGATGGAGGGGAGGGCGTCGCGCTCCCTGAGGCGATCCGCCAGACGCTGGGCGCCGAGGCAGCCGGTCTCTTCGTCATGGGTGAAGGCGAAATGGAGCGGGGTCGTCAGCGTCTCGCTAGTGAGCGCCTCCGCCAGCGATACGGCGCAGGCGACGAAACCCTTCATGTCGCAGGAGCCGCGCCCGTAGAGCCGCCCGTCGCGCTCCGCCATTGTGAAGGGATCGGTCGTCCAGTCCTGATCGGCCACCGGCACCACGTCCGTGTGGCCGGAGAGGAGAACGCCGCCCGGCCCCTCCGGCCCCAGCGTCGCATAGAGGTTCGCCTTCGGCTCGCTCTCGTGGCGCTGGATCTCGACGCGGGCGCCCGCCGCCTCAAGCCGGTCGGCGAGGTAGGCGGTGATCTCGACGTTGCTCTCCGTGGAGACAGTCGGGAAGGCGATCAGGTCGCCCAAGGTGGCGATGGCGGCCTCCCGCATCGCTCAGTCCTTCACGAAGAGCTTGCGGGGGAGGGAGCAGAAGCACTCCGCCGGCCCGTCTTCGCGGATGAGAATGCTCTCCGTGATCTCCAGCCCCCAGGCGTTCCCGCCCGGCTCGTCCATCCAGATGCCGGGCATGAAATGGAAACACATGCCGGGCTTGAGGACGGTCTCGTCCGTCTCGCGGAGCGACACCGTCCGCTCCCCCCAATCGGGCGGATAAGCGACCCCGATGGAGTAGCCGCAGCGCGCGCCGCGCTCGATCCCCGCTTTCTCCATCGCCGCGCCGAGCGCGCGGGCGATATCGCCCGCCGTGTTGCCGGCGCGGGCGGCGTCGAAACCGTTCTCCAATCCCTCGATCAGGGCCGCTTCGGCGCGGAGGATCGCGTCATGGGGTTTCCCGAGGAACACCGTCCGGCAATAGGGCGTGTGATAGCGCCGATAGACCCCGGCGAGCTCGAAGAACGTCGCCTCCCCCTGTTTCATCGGCTCGCCGTTCCAGGTCAGGTGCGATGCGGCGGCGTCGGAGCCTGAAGGGGTCAGCGGCAGGATGGCGGGGTAGTCGCCCCAGTCCTCGTCTACGCCTTCAATCCCGGCCTTGAGAATGCTCGCGACCAGTTCGTTCTTGCGGAGGCCTGGTTCTGCGTTCTCGATGGCCGTCGAGACCACCTTGTCCGCGATGCGCGCCGCCTTGCGCATGAAGGCGATTTCTTCGTCCGACTTCACTACGCGCGCCCAGTTGGCGAGGGCTGTGGCGTCGACGAAGGTCGCCTGGGGCATCGCCTCTACAAGCGCGGCGTGGGCGGCGGCGGAGTAGTAGTAGTTCTCCATCTCCACCCCGATCCGCGCGGTCTCGAACCCCATCTCCTTCAGCTCCGCCGCGAGATGCTGCATGGGGTGGCGTTCGGTGGATTGCACGTAGTGGTCGGGATAGCCGACGTAGTCGGTGCGATCCGGATCGACCGTACGCGCCGCGCCCTTGGCGTCCATCGCCCGGCCCCACCAGCGGGGGCGTCCCTCCAAGGGCAATATCACCGCCTGATGGACGTAGAAGGACCAGCCGTCGTAACCCGTCAGCCAGTGCTGGTTGGAGGGGTCGGTGGCGATCAGCACGTCGATCCCCTGCGCGGCCATGGCGGCGCGGGTGAGTTCGAGGCGGCGGTCGTATTCGGCGGCGGAGAAGGGGAGCGCGTTTGTCATGGCGCAGAATGGGGCGAGGGCGGGCGTCGCGGTCAAGTCGTTTCACGCAGTCTGTCGCCGTGAACTGGCGGTTTCGGGAGACGAAGCAAGACCTGACGGGCGGCGATCTGGGCGGCGCAGAACCTTAACGCTTCCCTAAATCCTCCAGTTTTCCGGTATTCCGGTATTCCGGTATTCTAGAATTCCAGCATGCCGGAATTCTGAGTTTTCTTAACTGGTTGGTAGGAGAGAACGCATTGCTACGCGTGCGCGGCCCTGATGAATGCGCCAGCGCGCGACACTCGCAACATAATGCTTTTCGGTGGTCGCCAGCGGACCGCAGTCAACGTCGTAGAATACGCTCGGCGCCCCGTCACTCGAAAGTCTCTTCCGCCCGAACGCCCCAGATCTCCGCCTTGCGCACCCAGCCCTCGAACCGGTCGCGGCGCACCTCGCACCAGGCCGCTTCGCAGCGCTTCACGGCGAAGATCACGCCGGGCTCCGCATGGGCGACCTGTTTCGCGTCGCTATCTGGTTTCTTGCGAAGCACCGCCTGGTCCACGATCACCACGGCGGAGCGGCGACCGCGCAGAAGCGCGTGATGCACCCAGCCGGTCGCGTCGTCCACGTCCCGCACTTTGCGCCAATGGCCATGCTCCGCCACCACCTCGAGCGGCATGCCGCGGCGCAGAAACACCCAGTCGATGCGGTGGGTGAGGCCCGGCCCGCGCCGGATATTCGCCTTGTTTGATTTCAGGCTGACGAAGCGCGGCATGGGCAGGTTCGTCTCCGGCCCCACCGCCGCCTCCGCGACCTGCGCATGGGCTATCCGGGGCGCCCAGCCCCAGATGATCGCAACCGACACCATCGCGGCCGCCGCCGCGCGAAAAACCTGTTTCATAACGCACCCGCTCTGGCCCTCTCCGCCCTTCAGACCGTCTTCGCGGCGCTTTCTTGTGGCGGTGAGCGCATTACTCTAACACGAGAAGAACCTCGGGCCTCGCCCGAAATCAAGACTTTCCGGGGGAAGAACATGGCCGAGCGCCTCACCGTCGTCGTCACTCGCCGCCTGCCGGAGCCGGTGGAGACGCGCCTGCGCGAGCTTTTCGACGTGGAGCTGAACGAAAGCGACGCGCCGATGGACGACGCCGCGCTGGCGGACGCCATGCAGCGCGCCGACGTCCTCGTCCCCACCGTCACCGACAATATCGGCCAGGGTCTTCTCGCCCGCGCGGGCGAGCGGCTGAAGCTGATCGCGAATTATGGCGCCGGCTTCGACCATATCGACGTGGAGACGGCGCGGAGCCGCGGCGTCCTCGTCACCAACACGCCTGGCGTCCTGACCGAAGACACCGCCGACATGACCATGGCGCTGATCCTCGCGGTGCCGCGTCGCCTTCATGAGGGGCAGGCGCTGATCCGCTCTGGCGACTGGGGCGGCTGGTCGCCGACGGCTATGATGGGCCACCGGGTGACGGGCAAGCGGCTCGGCATCCTCGGCATGGGCCGCATCGGACAGGCGGTCGCTCGCCGGGCGCGGGCCTTCGGGATGCAAATCCACTACCACAATCGCCGCCGCCTGCACGCTGATATCGAGGCCCCGCTGGAGGCGACCTACTGGGAGAGCCTCGACCAGATGCTCGCCCGGATGGACGTGATCTCGGTGAACTGCCCGCACACGCCCGCGACCTATCACCTCCTGAACGCGCGGCGGCTGAAGCTCCTGAAGTCCACCGCTTACATCGTGAACACCGCGCGGGGCGAGATCGTGGACGAGAACGCGCTGACGCGCATGCTGGTGAAGGGCGAACTCGCGGGCGCCGGTCTCGACGTCTTCGAGCATGAGCCGGCGGTGAACCCCAAGCTGATGGCCCAGTCCAACGTCATGCTCCTCCCCCATATGGGCTCGGCGACGGAGGAAGGGCGTATGGAGATGGGCGAGAAGGTCATCATCAACGTGAAGACCTTCGCCGACGGCCACCGCCCGCCGGATCAGGTCCTCCCCTCTATGCTTTAACCGGTTTGCGCCTATTTTGGGCGTAAGGAGGCGCGCATGGATGCGTTTATCGACTTTGCGACGGACAACGCCTGGATCCTCCTCGTCCTCGGGGTGATCGCCTACATCGTCGGCGATGAGTTCTTCGGTTTCAGCAAGATGCTCTTCGGCGACGATGCGGACAGCTATGGGCTGGAGCGCCGCTCTAAGGAGGAGTTGGAGCAAATCGCGAAGGAGGCTCAGCGCGATTTTCCCGATGCGAAAGATACGGTGTCGTTCGACGACATGATGGGCCCGGGGAAAGACAAACGTTGAAGATCCCTCCATACGAGAGGGAAGGGCAGCGGGGGGTCGCCCGCGCCATTCAAGTCTCTCTTCGACATCCGCAAATCGATTGCCGAAGCGACTTTTGGGATGAGGTCAGACAGATGTCGCAACGCGTCACCCATTTTACCCGACATGTGAGCAAGGCTGAAGCGCCCGCTTAGTGGTCGAGAGTAAGCCCGATATGACCACTCGCTCGTGCGGCGGCGACGGCGACGTGTAAGATGTATGCCAAGAGAATTTGATCTGGAGACGTTGATATGCTCGCAATTCGTTTGATCGCTTCGTCTTGTTTCCTGGCATTGGCGTCCTGGGCCGAGGCGCAAGAACTGACAATCGACCCAGATGGCGTCTACCGCGCGTTTTCGGAAGAAAAGGGTTGGGCGGAGCCGCCAGTCTCCGTCGATGGCGCCTTCATCGATAAGATCCGCGCAGGCTATCGGTCCACCGCGCCAGCGGCGGTCGAAAGGTTGGTTGCAGCGCTGGAAACCACCTACTTCGGCTCCGAAATCGGCGGGCTGGTGGCTCCTGGCGGGGCGTATAGCGTCACTTACCTTGAGAAAAATCAGGAAATTGTCCTGATGAGGTTCTTTCTGAACACCGTGAATGCGACGGAGGATCAGGGACGTGAGTGGTTTTCTCTAGTGAATGAGATCATGGGCGACGAACTGTCGATGTCTGACGAGGAAATCCTGAAGCGCACGTGGACTGTCTATTCGGACCCATCGAAACGAGACTTCGAGCACGGCTGGATCAGTCTTTCCAATATAGAGAACAGAGCGATGGCTTGGGGCGTTCCGCCGGACTTCGTTGAAATCGTGGTGAGCGTCAGAACAGACTGCGAATTTCTCCCTGTCCGAGGGTGGCTCGCTCGCCAGTTGTGCCCTTGAACGGCGTGTCAAACCCCCAGCCTCTCGCCCCCGAGAGATGGGTTCTGTAAGTCAGTCTCTCATGGTGCTTCAACGCGCTGCCGCGCGATTGCCGACGACCGCTAATGCAAGTGGGGCCCTTTAAGCGAAAAGGAGCGGACGGCTAGGGTTGGGCCGCCCGCTCCCAATCGCTTCCCGTACCTATCGCGCGGAGGGGACTGCGCCGGTCTGGGTTGCTGGTTTACAGACAACAGCCGGGGTCGCGGCTGAAGCCAGCTTCGTCGGTCGCGGCCAAAGCCCCAGCACCGCGCCGCAACGAAGATGCGCGATGTAGGCACGAACGGCGCTCCGCGTCTGTGTAGGAATATACACATCGAACAGGAGCGAAATGCCTCTCCGCCGCGTCTTGCCGCGCGCGTCCGAAACGGCGATTGTCGCCGCCGGAGGACACCCCCGATGACAGACCAAGCCCTGGCGGCCGATGCGCCGCTCGATCAGGATCAGACCGCGCGCAAGAACGTAGTGATCCTCGCCATCGCGAGCGCCGTCCTTGGCGCGCAGATGCCGGTGCATTTCACGCTCGGCGGGCTTTCGGGACAGATCCTCGCCACTGACAAGACGCTGGCGACATTGCCGATTTCCGCGACCGTCTTCTGCTCCATGCTCTCGGCCCCGATCATCGCGATGCTGATGGGGCGATACGGGCGGACCTTCGGCTTCATGCTCGGCTCCATCGGCGGGGCGATCGGCGCTGCGCTCTGCGCTTGGGCGCTGTTGCAGGGGAGCTTTCCGCTGCTGCTGGTCGGCTCCGCCTTCGTCGGCGTCTACATGGCGGCGCAGGGGCAGTATCGCTTCGCCGCCGCCGACACCGCCTCCGCATCGTTCAGGCCGAAGGCGATCTCCTATGTCATGGCGGGCGGGCTGGCCGCAGCGGTGATCGGCCCGCAGATCATCGTGCCCTTCTTTCGCGACGCGCTCGCGCCGGCGCCCTTCGCCGGGGCCTATCTCGCCGTCGTCGTCCTAAACCTGATCGCGGCGCCGATCCTCCTCCTCCTCCGCATCCCGCGCCCGAAACGCAAGGTGAGGGGAGAGGTCGCCGGGCGTCCGATGCGCGAGATCCTCGCGCAGCCGCGCGTCCAGACGGCGATCATCTGCGCGATGGTCTCCTACGCGCTGATGAATCTGGTGATGACCGCGACCCCGCTCGCCGTCGTCGGCTGCGGCTTTTCGCCCGACGTCGCGGGCACCATCGTCATGGCCCATGTTCTCGCCATGTTCGCGCCGAGCTTCTTCACAGGCCACCTGATCGCCCGCTTCGGCGCGACGCGGATCGTCTTCGTCGGCCTCGTCCTCCTTGGCCTCACCGCCGTCGTGGCGACGTCGGGGACGACGTTCTGGCATTTCCTCGCGGCGCTGATCCTGCTCGGTCTCGGCTGGAATTTCGGCTTCATCGGCGCGACCGACATGCTCACCTCCGCCCATGAACCGGAGGAGCGGGCGAAGGTGCAGGGCCTCAACGATTTCCTCGTCTTCGGCATGGTCACCATCGCCTCTCTCTCCTCGGGCGCGCTCCTCAACGGGTTCGACGACGTGGTGACGGGCTGGAACGCGGTGAACTACGCGGAGGCTCCCTTCCTCGCCCTCGCCGCCGGGGCGCTGATCTGGCTTTGGGTGAGGGTCGGCCGTCTCCGGTCGTCTTGACCTTTGGAGCCATGACCGCCGCTTTCGCCGAAGTCGCCGATCGCGTCTGGGTCTACGCCAGCGATGGCGGTCCGAACAGCGGCGTCATCCTCGGCGATGACGGGATCATGGTGGTTGACGGCCAACCGAACGCCGCCGCAGCAGCCGATCTCGCCGACCGCATCGCCGCCTTAGGGCGCGGCCCCGTCACCTCCGTTGCGCTGACGCATTTCCACGCCAGCCGCTGGGCGCATGTAGATGTCTTTCCCGGCGCCGCTCTCATCACCAGTCGCAAATGCCGGACGGAGATGCTGCATCGCGGGGCGGGGGAGCTGGAGGTCGCGCATCTTCGCGACGGCGTCGATTTCTCAACCGGCGGGCTGACGGCGCCGCCGGATGCGCGGCTCGCCTTCAAGAGCGGGCTGAGCGTCTTTCTCGGCGGACGGAAGGTGGAGATCCTGCATTTCGGGCGCGGCCACACGTCCGGCGACGCGGTGGTCTGGGTGCAGGACGCGGGCGTCCTCTTCACCGGCGATCTGGTGGAGCGGGAGGCGACGCCCTTCGTCGGCGACGCCGCCGCGCCCGAATGGATCTCCACCCTCGACCGCCTCGCGCCCTATCGCCCGTCGGTCATGGTTCCCGGACGTGGCGGCGCGACTGATGGGGCGGAGGCCGCGCTCGCCGCCTTCGCCGACCAGCGGGCCTTCATCGAAGAGCTATGGGCTCTCGGCGCCCGCGCCTCAGACGCCGCCGGAGACCTGCCGGGCGTCATCCGCCACATGCATGAGAACGCATCCCCCGCGATGAAGGCGACGCCGCTCTGGAAGGCGCGCCTTCCCTTCGCCGCCGCCCGCATGATGGACGTGGCCGCTGGCGCGTCGATCCCGAAGATCTGGACGCCGGACCGCGTCCGGGAGGCGCTCGCCGCCTATCGCGAGGCTTTGCCCTACTGAAAGCGCCGCCCCGGCGCATCGCCTGCTCCAACAGCTGCGGGAACGTTCCGCCGACAATGCGGCGAAGGCGCTTTGGCGCGCTCTAAACCTTAACGAACCCCCTAAATCCTCTAGTTTTCCGGCATTCTAGTATTCCGGAATACTAGAATGCCGGAAAACTGGAATCGCGACACCGCGGACGCCCGGTAAGGCGCCGCCCCCGCCACGGCGCCGCGCCGCGCATTCAACGCGACGGCCCGCAGCGCACCGCTTGCGATCGGGGGCTGCGTTAACCATCTCTTAACGATGGTTAATAAATCTCTTTTGAAACTTGGTCTGGTCCTCAGCGCCCCGGTCGCCGTTCTGAGCGTACCCGCGAACATCGCCTCCGCGCAATCCGCCCAGTGCCACCCGAGCTATCCCGACGTCTGCCTGCCGCTGAACGGCCCGGACGTCGATTGCGCCGGGGGGAGCGGGAACGGCCCGCTCTACGTGCGCGGACCAATCAGAGTTGTGGGAAGCGATCCCTACCGCCTCGATGCGGACAATGACGGGATCGGGTGCGAGCGGGGCTGACGCTCAGACCGCCTCGCGCAGGATGCGGGGCGGTTTGAACTCTACGTTCTCCTCCGCCGTCACCACTTTGTCCGTGGTCACGTCGTAGCGGTCGCGGAAAGCGTCGATCACCTCGTTCACCAGAACCTCCGGCGCCGAGGCGCCGGCCGTGATCCCGACCGATTTCGCCCCTTCCAGCGCCCGCCAGTCGATGTCGGTCGCGCGGGGCGCGAGCTGCGCGTAGGCGCAGCCGGCTTTCCGTCCGACCTCCACCAGCCGCTGGGAGTTCGACGAATTCGGCGAGCCGATCACGATCAGCGCGTCGATCTTCGGGGCCATCGCCTTCACCGCCTCCTGGCGGTTGGTGGTGGCGTAGCAGATGTCTTCCTTGTGCGGCCCGACGATCGCCGGGAACCGCGCCTTCAGCGCCGCGACGATCTCCGCCGTGTCGTCCACGCTCAGCGTCGTCTGGGTGATGTAGGCGAGCCGCTCGGGGTCGCGGGGGGCGAGCGTCGCCACGTCCGCCGCCGTCTCCACCAGCAGCACTTCGCCCTCCGGCAACTGCCCCATCGTGCCGACCGTCTCCGGGTGCCCGTCATGGCCGATCATCACCATCTGGAGGCCGTTGTCGTGGTGGCGCTGGGCTTCGATATGCACCTTGGAGACCAGCGGGCAGGTCGCGTCGACGAACACCATCTCACGGCTAGCCGCCTCCGCCGGGACTGATTTCGGCACCCCGTGGGCGGAGAAGACGACGGGCCGATCGTCCGGGCATTCCTCCAGCTCCTCGACGAAAACGGCGCCTTTGTCGCGAAGCCCGTCCACGACGAATTGGTTGTGGACGATCTCGTGCCGCACGTAGACCGGCGCCCCCCATTTCTCGATCGCCATCTCGACGATTTTAATGGCGCGGTCCACGCCCGCGCAGAAACCGCGGGGCGCGGCGAGGTAGAGGGTCAGGGGCTGTTTGCTCATGTTGCTGAAATAGCGGAGGGCGCCGCGTATGGGAAGCCGCTACCCCGAGCGGCGCCGCACCGAAACCGGGCCGCTTCCCCGTTCGTCGTTTGGCGGCGCCTCCCGCAGGTGCGAGATCGGCGGGAGGGAAATGACCTCACGATTGCGCGATTCTCGCCAAGATCACCCTATGATACCGCGCTAAATCGCAGACTGAGTGCGTCAAGCGTTGATTTTTAGTGAAATTTCTGATTTCTTTTGTCTTACAAATGCATCGTGTTGCAGTGCGGAGCCGCTTATGCCCACCCTCAATGGCGGTATCGTCGCCGGCTATCTCTTCGACGATTTCACCTTTCTGAACGACAACGGTCTCATCAACGAAAACCAGAACGGCCCGTTCACCCTTCCAAACAACGCGCAGTTGAACCTGGCGCAAGGGGCGGATCTCGTTTCGATCAACGTCGATGACGACGATCCCGATTTCGAGGACGGCTTTCAGGAGAACGGCCTCGGCCCCGGAAATCAGAGCCTCGTCAACACGGTCAGCTTCGACACCGTCGCCGGCGATACGGTCACCTTTAACGAGGACGATATTCTGGAGGTCGAGTTCACGCTCACCGCGACGCCGGTGGGCGGGGGCGATCCGATCTCTCTGCTCTTCGTCGCGATCGGCGGGGCTGAGAATGCGGGCCAGCTGCAGATGGTCGTCACGACCGCTCTGCTCGATCCGAACATCACTTATGACATCACGTTCGCCAATGACGGCGGCGGCACGCCCTATCTCGGGCTCATTTGCTTCGTCGCGGGCGCGCGGATCGCGACGCCGGGCGGCGCGCGGGCGGTGGAGACGCTGCGCCCGGGCGACGCGGTGCTGACCCACAATAGCGCGCCCGCGACGCTCGTCTGGACCGGGCGGCGCGTTGTGACGACGGCGGAGATGGCGGCGAACCCTGAGCTCCGCCCGGTGCGGATCGCGGCGGGGGCGCTCGGCCCGAATACGCCGGAGGCTGATCTCTACGTCTCGCCGCAGCACCGCATCCTCGTCTCCGGCCCTAAGGTCGAGCTGCTCTTCGATATGGAGGAGGCGCTGACCTCCGCCCTGTCGTTATGCGGAGCGCCGGGCGTCGCGCAGGTCGCGCCCGATCATGACGTGGCCTACCACCACATCATGTGCCGGGAGCATCAGGTCATTCTGGCGGAGGGCGCGCCGACGGAGAGCTTTTACGCAGGCGCCGAAGCGCTTCGCGCCCTCGACGTCGCGGCGGCGGCTGAGCTTTTCGCGCTCTTTCCCGATCTCGTCGCCGCCGGGCCCGGCGCCGCCGCCCGCCCGATCCTGAAGCGCAGCGAAGCGCTGGCCTTGGCGAGCTGAGCCGCGACGCTCTGCGTTAGCGCGTCCTCAGAACGCGCCTGTCTGAAAGAGCGCATAGGCGAACCAGACGATGGCGAGCCCCGCCGCGAGCTGCAGCGACGGGGCCGCAGCGGACGCGATGCCCAGCGTTCCGGACGCCGACAGGGCGAGCCCCCGCGCCGCCACGCTGGAGATCGCCACCGCTGAGGTCGTCAGCGCCGTGCCGAGCCCCATGACGATCACCGCAGCCGCCCCGGCCGCCGCGATGTCCATGCGCCATGCGATGACCAGAAGAAAGAGCGCGCCCGTGCATGGCCTCACGGCGATGCCCGCCACGAGGGCCGCCGCCTCGCGCAGCGATGAGACGGCCGCGACCTCCTTCGGCGACGGACCATGACCGCCGCAGCCGCACGCCTCATGGGAATGATCGCGCCCGTGATCGCGCCCGTGATCGTGCCTGTGGCCATGTGCTCCATGCCCGACTTTTCGATGGGCGGCGCGGCGCCAGAACGCCCTCACGCCTCGAAACGCGAGGAGCGCGCCGACGCAGGCGATGGCGACGCTGCTCGCCGCCGCGAGATAGCCCTCGGAAAGGCTCGCGAGCCGGGCGGCGGAGGCTTCGAGGAGGGTGAAACCGCCATAGACCAACGCGATCGCCCAGGCGGATTGCGCGAGGCTGGAGGCCAGCGCGATGGACGCGAGACGGGGCGCGCTGACGCTGGAGCCGAGCCCGACGCCGCCGATGACGAACTTGCCGTGGCCCGGTCCGACCGCATGGACCAGCCCATAGGTCCCCGCCGCCGCCATCAGCGCCGCCCACGCCCAGGGAGCGCCGGACTGAACCGCCCGCACCGCCGTCGCCATGTCGTCCCGCAGGACGCGCTGCCGGGCGACGGCCCACCCCGATACCGACCGCGCCGCCTCGCTCCAGACGTCGCTGAGGGCGAACGCCGCGACAAAGGCGATGAGGAGGACGCCGCCGCCGACGGCGAGGTTCGGGAGGGTCAGTCGCATGATATCTCGATCCTGTCCGCGAAAAGCGCGCCGACGTCTTCGATCGCCGGCGTCTCCTCCCGCCCCAGATCAGCGAGCGCGGCCCGCAGCGTCGAGGATCGCTCATCCGGGTTGAAGGGCGCGAGCGCCGCGCGGCACCCCGCCGCCGCGCCCATGATCTTAGGCGCTTCGGCGACCGTGACGGCGTGGTAATAGGTTCCGTCGTAGACGGCGATCTCCGCCGCCGCTTCCGATAGCGGCAGGGGCGTCGTCAGATCGCGGACGAAGGCGATCTCCAGCTGATCGTCGACGAGGCGGGCGGAGACTTCGGCGGGCGGCTCCATCCCGATCGGATCTCCGTTCCGGGAGAGTTTCGCGAACCCGTCGAAGCCCCGCTCCCACCTCGTGTAGGCGCGGATCAGCGTCTCCTCCGCTTCGGGCGACAGGCCGCCGTCCGCCGCTGGCTCGATATCGTCGAAGGCGAGGGCGAACAGCGTGTGAAATGCGTCGAAGCGCCAGACGACCTGCAGCGCCGTGAGCGCGCCTCCATCGGCGATCGCGAGGCCGATCTCCGCGTCGACGTAGATATGGGGATGCGCGGTCGCCGGCTTCGCGGCGGGGAGGCTCGCGAGCACCAGCGCCACAGTGGCGGCGGCGGCCGCGCGGCGGCCGCGGCCCGCAAGGGATGATCCGGCGGCGCGATCAGCCATGGGCCGCGCTTTCCGTCGCGGCGGCGAGGGCGCGCCAGATTGCGACGGGTTCCGCGCGGCCCCTGAGCGCTTTGGGCGGAGCCGGGGCGAGGTCGGGCATGATCTCCTTCGGCGCCGCCCCGCTTCGGATCGCCGCCGCGATCAGGGCGTCGCTGGTGACGAAGCGGGCGCCGAGCTTGCGCGTCAGCTCTTCAAGGCGGCTCGCGACGTTAACCGCATCGCCGAGCACGGTGTATTCGAGCCGGGTCTCATCGCCGATATTGCCGACGATCACCTCCCCGTAGTGGAGGCCGACGCCCATCCCCACGGTCTCGAGCCCCGCCGCGCGGCGCGCCGCGTTCCACTCGTCGATCTCGGCCAGCATGGCGGCGGCGCAGCGAAGCGCGCGGGCGGCGTCGTCTTCGCACGTCTCCGGCGTTCCGAAATGCACCATGATCGCGTCGCCGATATACTTGTCGACCGTGCCCCCGTGATCGAGGGCGATCCGCGCCAGCCGGCCATGAAACTCCCGGAGGAGATCGACAAGCTCCCCCGGCTTCAGCCGCTCCGAGATCGCGGTGAAGCCGACCATATCGGCGAAAAGGACAGCCACCGGCTGCACCTTGGGCGCGCCGAGCGAGCGACCGGTCTCCGTCAGCTCGCGCACCAGATTGGGCGAGAAGTAGCGCGAGAGGGCGAAGCGCTGTCGCTCCGACGCCACCTGCCTGAGCACCAGACGCCGCGACCGCCATACCGTCAGGGTCAGGATCAGCGTGACCACGATCAGGAAGACGATCTGGTTGACGAAGCGCGCGAACCCGACCGCGTAGGGGTCCAGCACCCGATCGAGCGCGGCCTGAAGGCTCAGCCCCGCATCGAGGATGTCGCGCGAGGAGAAGAACTGCGTCTCCGGCAGGCTGATCACCCACAGGTTCCCGACGCTCCACGAGATGACGGCGGCGACGCCCGCCCAGACGACCAGCGGCGTGCGATAGCTCAGCGCCATGTAGACGAGGAAGAGGCCGAGATAGAGAAAGCCCGGCGCGCGCAGGTTCATCTGCGGCGACCATCCCTCCATCCCGTAGGGGTTTGGAACGATCAGCAGGTAACTGAGCACCGCCGCGTCGAGCAGCAGAAAAAAACCGATCACCGCCGCGCCGCCATGTCCGCGGACCGACAGCGCATAGGGGATCGCGCCAAAAAGAAAGAAAAGCGCGAGGACGCCGAGATAAGCCGCCGACCGCTCCAGCGGCAGCGTCGCCACGACCCAGACGGCCAGCAGCCCGAGCACGAGCAACCGGCCCCGAAACATGTAGGTCAGGCTCGCCCGCTCTTCACGGGCGAGGTCCGGGTCCAGCGCAGTCGCCGGTGGGAGCGCTATAAGGGCCATGTCGCGCTACGCGCGCGTCCGCGGCGATTGAAACTCATCCGCCATCGCGCACCCGATACTTGCCCGTCGCGCTGACATAGAGGAGGCAGGGCGTCGTAGCGACGCAGGCGAGCGCGTGGGCGACGTCTCCCTCCGATCCGACATAGCTGCCGGGCGCGAGGGTCCGCTCCCCCGCCAGTTCGCCCGCCTCATGGGTCAGGTCGCCTGCGATGGAGACGATCTTGAGCGTCGTCCCGCCCGTGTCCAGCACCGCCTCATGACCGGCGGGGAGCCGCACGAAGGAGCCGTTGCGCGCCCCCTCCACCGGCGCGCCCCAGAGGAACGCGATCTCCGCGCCGTCGCCCTCGACCCAGGTCGCGTCCTCGCCGGTGAGCCAGACGACGTTGCGCGCCTCCAGATTGATCGGACGCTCGCCATTGTCGAACGCTTCCGCCGCGGGCTGGACGAGATAGGGGCCGGATTCGATCTCCAGAAAGGCCAGCCCGCCGCCCTCGCCGGTGGCGGTGACGTGCGTCTCCCCCGCCGGTTGGGTCCAGAAGGAGCCGGGGCCCATCCAGAACATCTCCGCTTCCGGATCGTCGTTATGGACCAGCCCGTCGATCACCACCGCGCGGTAGGTGATGTTGTGGATATGCGGGGGGGAGGAGAACCCGTCCGCGAACTGGATCAACGTCCCCGTCGCGACGTCCGCGCGCAGATCGCCCCAGAGCACGCCGGCCTTCGGGCTCGCGTCGCCGCGCAGCGGGTTGAGCGGGATCAGCTCGAAATCGTCCCGCGTGACGACCTCCACCGTCGGCGCCGCCTGCGTCGCGGCGGCGAATAATGCGCATCCGGCGCTCAGAACGGTCGATAGCTTGCGCATGGGGCGGGCTCCTCTCATCTCTCGACAACCTGTCTACCTGTGACGTAGAGGGTCAGCGACGCAGGATAATAGGCGAAGTTGCGGAGATACTATCCGCTGGAGGCGAACAGTGGCGCTCGATCCGAAATCGCTGGAGTTGTTCGTCAGGGTCGCCGCCCTCGGAGCCATCGGCAGGGCGGGGGCGGAGCTCGGTCTCTCGCGCACGGTCGCGACCCAACGGATACAGGAGCTGGAGGCGACCATCGGCGCCCAGCTTCTCCACCGCACGACGCGCTCGGTGTCGCTCTCGGTGGACGGTGAAGTGTTTCTCGGCCACGCGCAGCGCATTCTCGACGATATCGACGCGGCGTTCTCCGATCTGGAGAACGATCCGGCGGCGGTGGGCGGGGAGTTGCGCATCGCCAGCTCCGCCTCCTTCGGGCGAAAGATCCTGACGCCGCTCGTGGCTGAGTTCCTCGATATGCACCCGAAGCTCTCAGTGCAGCTGCACCTGAGCGATGGCCAGTTCGATATCGTCGAGAACGGCTTCGACCTCGCCATCCGGCTCGGCGCTTTGCCCTCCTCCACCCTGAAAGCGCGCCGCGTCGGCGACAGCCCCCGCATCATGGTCGCTTCGCCCGACTACCTCGCGGCGCATGGGGCGCCGTCGACGCCCCGCGATCTCGGCGCGCGCAACTGTCTGATGCGGGCCGACATGCGCGTCTGGACCTCGCGCGGACCCGACGGGAAGGTCGAGGACGTGAAGGTCTCGGGCAATTTCGCCGTCAACCTCGCCGAAGCGGTGACTGAAGCGGCGCTGGCCGGCGTCGGCATCGCGCGGAAATGCCGGTGGGAGGTGGCGGAGCATCTGGAGACGGGGGCCCTCCTCCAGGTGCTGCCGGATCATGTCGTAACGCCCGAATGGGGGATCTACGCTGTCCGCTCGCCCGCGCGAACGCCCCCGCCCCGCGTCCGCGCCTTCACCGACTTCATCGCCGCGAAGTTCTCCGGGATCGACGCGCTCAGACCGGCGCCCTGAGCGTCGTCGCCGGGCGATGGCGGCGCGGCGCCGGCGGCGATCTCCGCCCCCGCTTCGCCTCCCGCGCGGCCGTCTTCCTTGAAGCTGTCCGGAAAACCGCCATAACGGCCCCAACGGATAGGAGTGTTGAGATGCGCGGGGCAGGCGGATCGGATGGCGGCGTCGTCACCTATTTCCTCGGGTTGGGGATGATGATCGCAGGGGGATACCTCCTCCTGAACAACATCATCGTGGCGCCGCCGCGGCTCGGCCTCGGGCGAGCGCTTTACAGTTTCGGCGGGTTTTCGATCACCAGCGGGATGGTGTTCATCCCCTTCGCGCTCGGCGTCGGCCTGATCTTCTACAAGGGTAAAAGCTGGCTCGGCTGGGGCTTGGCGGCGGGGTCGATCCTCGCGCTCGTCGTCGGCGTGGTGGCGAGCACGCAGCTGATCTTCACCCGTCTCTCCGCCTTCGACCTGATCGTGATCTTCGTGCTCGTCGCGGGCGGTTTGGGGCTGTTCCTGCGCTCGCTCAAGGCGTCCTAGCGTCCGCACTTCGGTAGGGTGGGTGACAACCCACCGCGGCGCAATGGTGGGTTATCACCCACCCTACCGGCCGCAACCGCCGTCATCACTGAAAGGCCGAAACCATGACCAACGCGCCCGCCCCGCCATCGCGCATGGTCGGCTACCTGATGCTCGCCTCGCTCGGCCTCTTCTGGGGGCTGAACTGGCCGGGGATGAAAATCGCGCTGAACGAGCTGCCGGTCTGGTGGTTCCGATCCTTCAGCGTGGGCGTCGGGGCGATCGGCCTCCTGCTGATCGCGGGGGCGAGCGGTCAGCGGGTGCGCCCGACGCGGTCGGACCTGAAACCGCTTCTGATCTGCGCGGCGTTCAACATCCTCGGCTGGCATATTCTCACCGCCTATGGCGTGTCGCTGATGGCGGCGGGGCGGGCGTCGATCATAGCGTTCACCATGCCGGTCTGGGCCTCCCTGCTCGCCGCCGCCTTTCTGGGGGAGCGAATTACAGCCTGGAAGATTGGCGGCCTGATCCTCGGGGTCGCGGGTCTCGCGGCGCTGATCGGGCCGGATCTCGCGGCGCTCGGCGCGGCGCCGGTCGGTGCGATGTTCATGCTCGGGGCCTCGATGAGCTGGGCGCTCGGCACGGTGCTCTTCAAGAAGTTCGACTTCACCCTGCCCGTCGCCTCCGCTATCGGCTGGCAACTCGCCGTCGGCGCTGTGGCGATCACCGGTTTCGCCGTGGCGCTGGAGCCCTTCCCGGACCTGACCGCGCTGAGCTGGGAGGCGATCGCGGCGCTCGCCTATCTCTTCGCCCTGCCGATGATCTATTGCCAGTGGGCGTTCTTCTCCGTCGTCCGCATTTTCCCGGCGGCGATCGCCGCGATCGGAACGCTCGCCGTGCCGGTCGTCGGCGTCTTCTCAAGCGCCTTGTTGTTGGGGGAGCCGATCGGCGCCTACGACCTGACTGCGCTCGCGCTAATCTTCGCGGCGCTCTTCACGGTGCTGGTGGCGCCGGCGCTGATTAAGCGGCGACGGTGACGGGCCGGTAGGGTGGGCTTCAGCCCACCGATGCGCAGCGCTGGGCTGAAGCCCACCCTACCGGATTTCGGCGCCGCCAGCGCAAGGTAAACAAAACCTTAATGAAATCGGAAATCCTTTGGCGCCAGTCACTTAACCCCATGTCCGCATGAGGACACGCCGAAATCAGCTTATTTCGCGGCTTCGTAATCAATCTCCGTCCGGTGTTCGGGGCGCCGCGTCCAGTCGCGATAGACCTCCCGGAGGCGCAACGATACCTCCCCCGGCGCGTCGTTGGAGAAGACCCGCTCATCCACCCGCGCCACCGGGACCAGCCCGCCGGATGAAGTGGTGAGGAAGACCTCATCGGCGTCCAGAAGCTCGTCGAGGGGGAGGGGCCGCGCCTCCGACTTCAGCCCGACCTCGTCGCAGATCTCCAGGATCGTCCGGCGCGAGATGCCGTGGAGGACATCATGGGCGGAGGTGACGACGGTGTCGCCTTTGAGGGCGCAGATGTTGAACCCCGGCCCCTCCGTCACATTGCCTTCGAAGTCGAGGAGGACGGTGTTGTCGAACCCGTGGTCCTTCGCCTCCAAGAGCCCGGTGGTGAAGTCGCCCCAGTGGTAGTTCTTCGCCTGACTGTTCACGCTGTATTCGGGGATGCGGCGGGAGGATTTGGAGATCCAGATATGCGCTCCCCGCGCCGCCACCGGGGGCGGGAAGACATGCACGTAAGGCACGACCCAGGCGAACATGTAGTTTCCGCATTCGCGCGGATCGCGAGTGCCGGGGATCAGCGGCTCGCCCCGTGAGCAGACCATCGCGCAATAGGCGTCCTTCAGGCCGGACTTGGCGACCATGCGGGGCAGGGCGGCCTTCAGGTCCTCCATCGTCTGGGGCGGGTCGAGGCGGAATGATTTCATCGAGGCGGCGAAGCGCTCGGTATAGACCTCCAGCCGGAAGAAGGCGCCCTCCAGCACCGGCACCACGTCATAGGTGATGTCGGAATGGGTGAGGCCCCAGTCGGTCACGCCGATCGTCGCCTCCGCCATGGGTATGATCTCGTCGCCGTGGGTGCGGGGCATCCACGCCGCGCCTTTCGAGAAGTCCGCTGAGTGATCCTTCATATCCCGCTCCCCTGTCCCGTCAGGGGATCATGGCCAGGAAGGGCTCCCCGTTCAACGCCTGGATAAAAGTGAAGGCGGTGAGGGCGACGTAGGCGGCGGACCCTGTCCAAACCGTCGCGACGGCGCGCCCGGCGCTCCGCATCCAGATCGTCGCGAGACCGAGGAGCGGCAGGAAGTGGATCGCATGGAGCGCGAAGAAATGCGCCACCCTGAGGTCCCCCCCGTCCCGCGCCCAGCCGGTCAGGATCATCCCCTCCGCATCTGACGCGTTGCCCCCGACGAAATGCGACGGCGCCCCGCCAAGATATCCCGCCGCCACGAAGGTCAGCGGGAAGGTGAGGAGGAGGCCCGCGATGACGGAGGCGCGGAAGCCGGGCGAAAGTTGCGGCGTCGGGTTCCGCCAGATCATGACGCCATAGACCAGCGCGCCGGTGATCAGCGTCACCGCCCCGATCCCAGCGGCGGTGTAGGCGAATGACATCAGGGCCGTGCCGGTGTTGAAATGCGATCCGATCCCGGCGGCGGAGGCGACGATGATCCAGATCAGCTCCAGCGTCGCGCAGGCGACGAGCAGGGCGGAGTAGAGCCGATACCATCGCTTTTCCGTCGTTCCCGCCGGCAGGTACCCCGCGAACCAGACCAGCACCGCGAAATAGCAGGCGATGGAGGTGAGGAACTTCAGCGGTTTGATCCAGACCGAGATGTCCAGATAGGTCCGCTCGTCTATCTGCATGGCGAAGAGCACCGGCAGGCAGGCGACGAGATAGACGAGCGTCGCCCCCGCCAGATACGGCTCCCGCCGCCGCCATTCGCGGAAGATGGCCGCCGGGTTGAAGCGGCTATCCCAGGCGGCGTCTTCGGAGGTTGCGATGCTCATGGGAGAAATCCTTTGCCATGCGCGAGACGTAGGGCGGTGAATGCGAGAAACCCGGCCGGGCCGAACATGAAGGTGAGGAACAGGCAGGGGATCACGAACCAGAACCGTATCTCCTCCCGCGCCGCCGTCCGCGCGACCCAGACGCCGACGAAGAGATCGAAGGCGAGGAAGTGGATCCAGCCCGCCAACGCCAACTCCGGAATCTCGAAGAGCTTCTGGACGTTAGCGAGCGTATCGAACCCGCCCTCCGCCCCTGACCAGAAGGCGAAGATGAGGCCGGTGTAGGCGACGGAGAGGAGGAGTGGGATGACCGCGCCCGAGATGGCCCACGCCCATGTCTTGATGAAGGGCGAGGCGAGGAGCGCGAGCCAGCCGATCATCGCAGCCATGCCGACGGCGCTGAAAAGGGTTTCGGGGTTCATCTCGAATTCCGCCTGCTTGTCACTGTCAAGATCACATTTGCGGCGAATCTGGACAGCGTCAAGATCGAATTTTGACAATGTCAAAATGAGCGCTTATCGCAGATCGCATGAGCACCGCTTCCTACCATCACGGCGATCTGCGCGCCGCGCTGTTGCGCGAGGCTGAGGTGGAGCTGTCCGAGAACGGGGTCGAGAAGTTTTCGCTCCGCAGCGTCGCCAAGCGCGCGGGCGTCAGCCACGCGGCGCCGGCGCATCATTTCGGCGATGTCGCGGGGATGCTGACGGCGCTGGCGGCGGAAGGGTCGCGGCGGTTTCTGGCGACGCAGTTAAAATGCGAGGAGCGGGCGAAGACGCCGGAGGAGCGATTGTTGGAGAGCGGGGTCGGCTATGTCGAATTCGCCTGCGCCAATCCGGCGCTTTTTCGGCTGATGTTCGGTTCGCGGCGCGCGAACCATGGCGACCGGGATCTCCATCGGGCGAGCGAGGCCGCTTTCGATCACCTGATCGACAATGTCAGCGCCATCACGGGCAAGCGCCCCGAAGACGATCGGACGACGCGCATGATGATCTCCCGCGTCTGGTCTCAGGCGCACGGGCTCGCCGATCTCCTCCTGAGCGGGTCGCCCCGCTACGTCGCCGATCTGCCGCCGGATGAGCGGGAGGCGGCGATCCGGGAGATCATCTCCGGGTCGTTTGCGGAAAAGTAGGGGCGACCTCGTCGGAGCCCCCTTCGGGAGCCGCCTCTTCAGTCGCTGTCCTGGCGGACGGCCGAGTATTTCGGGAAAGCGATGAAGGGGAGGCGCGTCAAAACTCGGCGCGGGCGGCGGCGAAGACGGCTTCGAACATCTCCGGCGTCAGGCGCCCGGTGTTCGTGTTGTAGCGCGAGCAATGGTAGCTGTCCCAGAGCGTCAGCCCGGCGATCTCATGGCGCGCGCCGTGGCCGAACTTGTAGGCGGAGACCTTGCCGCCGAGGGCGCGCACCGTGCTTTGGTGGCTGATGCCGCCAAGACAGAGGATCGCGCGGAGGCGGGGCAGGGCGTCGATCCGGGCCTTCAGGAAGGGACGGCATTCGTTGATCTCGGCGCCGACCGGCTTGTTCTGCGGCGGGACGCAGCGGACGGCGTTGGTGACCATGCAGTCGGTGAGCGCGAGGCCGTCGTCGGGGCGGGCGTCGAACTTGCCGTTCGCCCAGCCGAACTTCGTCAGCGTCGCATAGAGAAGGTCGCCCGCATAGTCGCCGGTGAACGGACGCCCAGTGCGGTGGGCGCCGGTGACGCCCGGCGCAAGTCCGACGATCAGGAAAGAGGCGTCGGGGTCGCCGAAGCTCTCGACGGCCCCGTTGAACCAATTGGGGTTCTTGGCCTTCACCTCGTCGCGATAGGCGGCGAGGCGCGGGCAGAGGCGACAATCCTTCGGCGCCTCCGCCGGTATTTCAGGCATTAGTCGTCCGCTTCGGCGCGGGCCGGGGCGAAATCCTCATCGCCTTCCCGCGGCGGGCGCGGCGGGCGACCGATGACGTCCTTCAGCTCTTCGAGCTCGATGAAGTTGTCAGCCTGGCGGCGCAGCTCGTCCGCGATCATCGGGGGCTGGGAGCGGATGGTGGAGACCACGGAGACCCGCACGCCCTTGCGCTGGATGCCCGCCACCAGCGGGCGGAAGTCGCCGTCGCCGGAGAAGAGGACCATGTGGTCGATCCGGTCGGCCATCTCCATCGCATCCACTGCGAGCTCGATGTCCATATTGCCCTTCACCTTGCGGCGGCCCATGGAATCGATGAATTCCTTGGCGGGCTTCGTCACCATGGTGAAGCCGTTATAGTCGAGCCAATCGACGAGGGGGCGGATGGGGGAGTATTCTTCGTTTTCCAGAAGCGCGGTATAGTAGAACGCGCGCACCAGCTTGCCGCGACGGACGAACTCGCTCCGCAGCAGCTTGTAGTCGATGTCGAAACCGAGGGCTTTGGCGGCGGCGTAGAGGTTCGAGCCGTCGATGAAAAGCGCCAATCGTTCGTCACGATAAAACATGGGTCACCTCGAAATGTGGCGCGGGACCGGGACTTTTTGTTTGAGACAATCCGGCCTCCGCAGGTCGCGCGAATCTATAGATGTCGGCTATGGACGCAATCGCTCTTTTAGCGGAGGCGGAGCGCAATACCGTGAATTCACGTTCTGAGATGCTGATCGCGCTGGGCGCGAACCTCCCCTCTGCAATCGGAGCGCCGATGGCGACCCTTCGCGAGGCGCTGCGGTTGATGGGCGAATCGGGTTTTTCGATTTCAGCGGCTGCGCGCTGGCGTCGAGCGCCGGCTTTTCCGGCGGGTTCCGGGCCCGACTTCGTCAACGGCGCGGTCCTGGCGCGCGCCGACCTCGCGCCTCGGGAAGCGCTATCGCGCCTGCATGAGATCGAAGCGCGGATGGGCCGCACGCGGGACAGGCGGTGGGAGCCGCGGATCTGCGATCTCGACCTGATCGCCTGCGGCGACTTCGTCGCGCCCGACGCCGCGACGGTCCGCGCGCTGATGGCGGCGACGGGCGCGGCGGCGAGGGCGGCGCCGGACGATCTGATCCTGCCGCATCCGCGGATGCATGAGCGCGGCTTCGTCCTCGCCCCGCTCGCCGATGTCGCGCCGGGCTGGCGCCATCCGCTAACCGGCGCCACGGTGGCGGAGATGCTCGCGGTCCTGCCGCCGGAGGCGCGCGCGGAGATTGAGGTGATCGATGGCTGATCTTCTGGCCGAAGCCTATGAGCGCGCGCTCGAATTGGAGAAGGCGGGCGACGTCTGCGCGGCGGAAGCCTGGCGCGACGTGCTCGCGCTGAACGAGGCGGATCCCGGCGGGGCCGCGATCCGGCTCGCGGCGCTCGGCGAAGGCGAAACGCCGGACGTCGCGCCGCCAGCCTATGTCGCCGCCCTTTTCGATCAGCACGCCGAAGTGTTCGATCTGATCCTCGTCGATCAGCTCGAATATGGCGTTCCGATGCTCGCCCGCGAACGACTGCAGGCGCTGCAGCTGGGCCCATTCGAGCGGTTTCTCGACCTTGGCTGCGGCACCGGCCTCGCGGCGGAGGCGTTCGAGGACATGGCCGACAACATGACCGGCGTCGATATCGCCGAGGGCATGGTCGAGATCGCGGCGGAGAAGGAGCTTTACGACCGTCTCTTCACGGCCGAGGCGGTGCGCTTTCTGAACTCCCGGAGCGCGGATGGCGAATGGGATCTGATCGCGGCGACCGACGTCTTGCCGTACCTGGGCGATGCTGCGCCGTTTTTTCACGCGGTCGCGCGGCGCGCCGCCTATGGGGGCGTCTTTACGTTCTCAACCGAAACGCTTCCCGCCGAGGCCTTTTCGGAGGACGGCTGGCGCGTGACGCCGCACCATCGCTTCGCCCACGATCCAGAGTACATCGCCGAGGTTCTGGCCGATGCGGGCTTCGATATGCTGGATCAGGTGGACATCGTGGTGAGGCGAGAGCAGGGCGCGCCGATCCGGGGGCACCTTTTCACGGCGCGCAAACGCTGACGGCTTGGTCGCGCGACGTTGGGTCAATTGACTCGAACGCGCGGATTGGAAAGAACGCCAGCGACCCTCAGCAACACCGGGGAACTTCGCTCATGGCCCAGAAAATCTATCCCGACGCGGCGTCGGCCCTCGACGGGCTGCTCTTCGACGGGATGTTCATCGCCGCCGGAGGCTTCGGCCTTTGCGGCATTCCCGAAAACCTCATCTCCGCCATCGTCGACGCGGGGACGAAGGACCTGACCATCGCGTCCAACAACGCGGGCGTGGATGATTTCGGTCTCGGTCTGCTTTTGCAGACGCGGCAGGTGAAGAAGATGCTCTCCTCCTATGTGGGGGAGAACGACACGTTCATGCAGCAGTATCTTTCGGGCGAGTTGGAACTGGAGTTCAACCCGCAGGGCACGCTGGCCGAGCGGATGCGCGCCGGCGGGTGCGGCATTCCGGGCTTCTACACCAAGACCGGCGTCGGCACCGTGATCGCCGATGGGAAAGAGGTGAAGGAGTTCGACGGGGAGGAGTATATCCTCGAGCGCGGTATCTTCGCCGATCTCTCCATCGTGAAGGCCTGGAAAGCGGACGACACCGGCAACCTCGTCTTCCGCAAGACGGCGCGGAACTTCAATCCGCCCGCAGCCATGTGCGGGAAGGTCTGCGTGGTTGAGGTCGAAGAGATCGTCCCGCGCGGCTCCCTTGATCCCGACATGATCCATCTGCCGGGGATTTACGTGCATCGCCTGATTCAGGGCGATCATGAGAAGCGGATCGAACAGCGCACCGTGCGCAAGCGGGAGGAAGCCTGATGCCTTGGGATCGCAATCAGATGGCCGCCCGCGCGGCGGAGGAGCTCGAAGACGGCATGTACGTGAACCTCGGCATCGGCATTCCGACGCTGGTGGCGAACTATGTCGGCGAGAAGGACATCACGCTCCAGTCGGAGAACGGGATGCTCGGCATGGGGCCCTTTCCTTTCGAGGGGGAGGAGGACCCGGACCTCATCAACGCCGGTAAGCAGACGATCACCGAATTGCAGCGCACCGCTTACTTCGACTCCGCGACGTCCTTCGGGATGATCCGGGGCGGCAAGATCGCCGCGGCGATCCTCGGCGCGATGGAAGTGGCGGAGAACGGCGATCTGGCCAACTGGATGATCCCCGGCAAGCTGGTGAAGGGCATGGGCGGGGCGATGGACCTCGTGGCCGGGGTCGGCCGCGTCATCGTCATCATGGACCACGCTAACAAGAAGGGCGAAAGCAAGCTTCTGAAGGAGTGCACCTTGCCGCTGACCGGCAAGGGCGTGGTCGATCGGATCATCACCAATCTCGGCGTCTTCGACGTGGCGGAGGGCGGCCTTAAGGTCGTCGAGCTGGCGCCCGATGTGGACATGGCCGAGGTCGAGGCGAAGACGGAAGCGGCGCTGGTCTCCTGACCGCCGTTTGATCGTCTTCTAACCGCACCCGACGGCGAGGGGCGCCTCGCCGTCGCACATCGTGCCCGCGATGTGCAGATAGCTGAGCACTATGGGCACGTAGTCCCGCGTCTCCGCGAAGGGCGGGACGCCCTCATAACGCAGCACCGCATTCTCCCCCGCATTATATCCGGCGAGCGCCAGCAGCGGGTCGCCGTCGAACATCCGCAGGAGCACGGCGAGATACGCCGCCGCTCCCGTCAGGTTCTGGGCCGGATCGAATGGATCGCGCACGCCGAAACGCTGGGCGGTCGCCGGGATGAGTTGCGCGAGGCCCTGGGCCCCGGCGGAGCTGACCGCGCGGGGATCGCCCCCGCTTTCCGCCGCGATAACGGCCATGAGGAGACGCGGGGGCACCGACGCCTTCGCCGCCGCTGTCGTGATTTCCGATCCGAAGCGCGTGGCGATCTTCGTCAGCCGCTCCGGCTTGCCGCTCGCCCCGAGCCGTTGCGCGGCCGTCGCGGCGAGCGGATCGATCCGCGCGGGGTCTGCGGCCCTAAGCTCGGGCGACGCGATGGTCCAGAACCAATCATGTCGCGATCTGCGCGGAGCGGAAGAGGTCGCGGGCGCGCTTTGCGTTCCGTTGTGGATGGTAATCCGCTTACGCGCGCCCCGCGCCGGAGGCTTCACGACCTTGAAGGGACCAGCCTTGCCGCTCAGTCCCGCCGCTGAAGCGCTCAACGTCATGAATGGCGCTTGCGTCCCGCTAATGGGTGCGAAAACCCAAAGAAAAAGGGCGATTGTCGCCATCAACGCCATTCGTCCAGTCGTGCAACGCGAATCGATTCGTGTTTTCCGCCGTCTTCCGTGAGTTGAATTGGGCGAAAGGCGGGCAATTACGGCGGAAAAAAGGCGGCCACGGGGCGAGCCGGACGCACTTTTCGGCGAATTCGCCGCGCTCATTGTCATCACCGCACCCCTAACTCTCTGTTTTATCGCACATTATCAGCGGTACGCGCATGCGGAAACCGATCACTCCAATTTTCTCGTTTACGATGTGATCAGTGTTTGTCGTGCGAGGACTGTGATGTTAAACAATAGGCAGGATTTGTAAGGCGGTCCCAGTGGGTGGGACAGTCGATCCGCTTTCCGCGGCGTGTTCTGCCGCACCAGCGCATCGTCTCGCGCGTCGAGCAACTCCTGACTACTGGTGAAATGCATGTGGAGGGAGTCTCATGCGCAATCTTCTGAATAAATTCCGCTCGTTCGCGGCTGACAAATCCGGCGCCGTCACGGTTGACTGGGTCGCGCTCACCGCCGCCGTCGTCGTCATCGGCATCGCGCTCGTCTACGCCGTCTTCGGCGCCGACGACGCGACCGGCTTCAACGGCATCGCGAGCCAGATCCAGACCGAAGCGACCGGTCTCGACACGACGATCGAGAACGCCAACGTGCAGGCGAACGCTCCGTCCATCCTGTCGGGCGGCACCTAAGTCGCATCTAAGTACAGAGCGCGCGGGCCGACTGGTCCGCGCGTTTACAGTAGAGTTCAAAAGCGCTTTGGAGAAAACCGTGTCCAAGACATACGCAGCGTTTTCCGAGTTTCTCCGCGACAAGTCCGGCGCGATGACTATCGAATACATCACCATCGCCGCGATCGGCACCGTGCTGGCGATCGCCTTCATGTATCAGATCGGCGGCGGCGATGACGGCGACGCTGGGATGACCGGCCTCGTCAACGCACTGTCCGGAGAGCTTGGGCAGGCGACCACGAATATCGAAGGCTCAGTTCAGGGCGCCGGAAACGGCTCATAAGCCAGCGGAGCTGATCAGCACATGCGCATCGTCGCCATCCTCATTCTCGTCGCCGGCGCCGCAATCGCCGGCTTCGCCGTGTTTGAAGCCAAGAAGCGCTTTGATGCTGAAGAAGCGGAACTGCGCCGCATCGCGGCTGAAATTCAGGCGCAAAGCGACGACAACAAAGCCGTGGAGCAGGCGGTTTCCACGAAGCCAGTCGTCGTCGCCGTAAACGCGATGAACTACGGCAGAGTGCTGACGGCCGACGACGTGCGCATTGTGAATTATCCCGAGGAAGCCGTCCCGGATAACGCGTTCGCGACGCTCGAGGATCTTCTCGGCGCTGAAGGCGCGGAGGAGAAGCGCATCATTCTGCGCGAGGTCTCGCCGAATGAGCCGATTCTTCGATCGAAAGTCACTGGATTTGGGGAGCGCGCGACGATCTCGGCGCAGCTCACCCCTGGCATGCGCGCGTTTACGCTGCGCATCGACACCGTAACGGGCGTGGCCGGTTTCCTGCTGCCGAACGATCGCGTCGACGTGTTCCTCACCAAAGGGTCGCGCGACGGGCTGACCTCGAACCTCATCATGCAGAACGTGAAGGTCATCGCCGTCGATCAGCTTTCGGGCACCACCAGCGCCATCGCGCGCGTCGCCAATACGGCGACGGTCGAAGTCACGCCGGAGCAGGCGCAAAAGCTCGCGCTCGCGCAGCAGGTCGGGCGGATTTCGCTAAGCCTTCGCCAGATAGACGAGGTGGCGGAAACGGATGCGCAGAAGTCCGTCGACATCGACGATATCATTGAGCGCGAAGAGGTTGCGGCGCCTGCGCCCGCGCCCGCGCCGAAGAAGCGTTTGTGCGTACGCAAAGGGACGGAGTTGATCTGCAACTGATCCCCTGTTTCGGAGATCAGTTTAAGAACGACCCGTAACCCACCGAAAAAGCTTGATATTCGCTTGGCGATCTCTAATCTGCCCCTAGAGGCGCAGAGAGAGCGCCGTTTTGAGGGAATGCGAGCGATGCGTTGTCAAACGCTCTTCAAGGCCATGATCGCCGCCGCCATTTTCGCCGGAGGCCCCACTGAGAGGGCCCTGGCGCAGGCGGATAACAATATCTTGCGGATCGCGCGGGGGGCGACGTCTTCGGATGTCAACGTCAACGTAAACCGCGCTATCGTACTTGAGAGCGCGCAGCGCTTCGCGGAGGTGTCGGTTGCTAACCCCGACATCGCCGATGTCGCGGCGCTGTCGGATCAGACCATCTACATTTTGGGCAAAACGCCGGGCACGACCACGCTGACGCTTCTGGGCGAGGCGGGGCGGCTGATCACCAATGTCGACGTGAGCGTCACGGCTGATCTGGCGGAGTTCAAACAGCGTCTCCGCGAGGTTCTGCCGAATGAAGAGATTGACGTGCGCAGCGCGGCGGGCGGGGTTATCCTCTCCGGCGTAGTATCGGGCGCACGGAAGATCGATACGGCGGTGAACCTAGCTGAACTTTATGCGCCGGAGCGGGTTACCAACCTGCTTAGCGTAGGCGGTACGCAGCAGGTGATGCTCAAGATCCGCTTCGCCGAGGTGCAGCGGTCGGCCTCCAAGGCGTTGGGTTTCAATATCTCCGCCTTGAGCGGCCAGCGCAGTCTCGGCGGTAACAGCAGCGTCAGCTCGACGCTCGGCACCGGGATCAGCACCGCCCGCCAAACGGTCAACGAAGACGGGGTGCCGAACCTTCCCGCCATTCCCGTTCCGGGCAATTTCGGCATTGGACAGGTCGCCCTTTCGGTCGGCGGCGCCTTCATCGAGGTGATCTTCAGCGCGCTTGAGCAGAAGGGCGTTGTCCGCACGCTGGCGGAGCCGAACCTGGTCGCGCTTTCGGGCGACACCGCGCAGTTCCTCGCCGGCGGCGAGGTGCCGATCCCCATCGCCGACGAGGAAGGCATCTCCGTTACGTTCAAACCGTTCGGGATCGGATTGGCGTTTACGCCGACCGTTGTGGATGACGACCTTATCAATCTCGAGCTCGAAACCGAGGTGAGCTCGCTGGACTCCAGTGTTCAGGTGACGACTGCGGGTATTTCGCTCTCCGGCTTCACGGTGCGCCGCGCGCGGACCACGGTTGAGTTGAAGGATGGTCAGAGCATGGCGATCGCCGGGTTGCTGCAGGACGACTTCGTCGACGCCAAAACGCAGTTGCCATGGCTTGGCGACATCCCCGTTCTCGGGACGCTGTTCCGCTCCAGCGACTTTCAGCGCAACCAGACGGAGTTGGTGATCATCATCACGCCGACGCTCGTTACGCCGGTAGACGGCGACCAGCTGTCGCTTCCGACGGACAGAATGCGCATTCCCAACGAGAGCGAGCTGTTCCTGCTCGGCAAGGTCGAAGGAGACCCCCTTGCGAGCGAAGTCGCTTCGCAGGATCTCGACGGCACCTACGGCTACATTCTGGAGTGAGTGTGATGATGGTTAAGAACATCGCCAAACCGCTGGCCGCCCTCGCCCTTCTCGCTGGTTGCGCGACGGAGGCGGGCATCGGGCCGGAGAATGCGACCTTCGGGATCGCCTACGGCAACAACACGCTGATCCAGTCGGCGGAATATCAGCGCGGCGCCTTCATCGGCGAGGTGAGCGCCGATTTCGCCGGTAAGGTCGACGATACGATCAACTTCGATTTCAACCGCGCGAAACTCGACGCAGCGTCGCGTCGGGCGCTCGACAGCCAGGCCGCGTGGCTCAGGGAGAATCCGACGGTGCGGGTCCGCATCACCGGGCATACGGACCTCGTGGGCGGCGAAGGATACAATGACCGACTTGGCCTCCGTCGGGCGCGCGCGACGGCGCGATACCTTCTGCGCCGAGGCGTCGCGCGTGCGCGAATCGACATGGTCGAAAGCCAGGGCGAGCGCGAACCCGTCGTTGCAACTGAGGAAAGAGAGCGCCGAAATCGACGCAGCGTGACCGAAGTCGCAGGATTTACTCACGGTTTCGTTGGCGAAGGCATGGATGGGCGACGCGCGCTCTTGATGTATCGGCGCTATGTGACCGATACTGTCGAAACTCCGGCGTCCGCCGCGACGACGACTGCATCGGGTGGCGGCGGCTGATCGGAGACGTATATAAGAAGAACGCCAGACGCATTTTTGTGGGTTTGCGCGCGATGAAATGAGGACGGTTCCGAGCGCCGTTCATTTTGCGCGTAGCTGTCACGGCGATTGGATGGGAGTTAATGTGATGTTGCTGCGCGTATTGCGGCATATCGCGGAGAAGGCGCTGAACTTCTCACGCGACGGACGCGGCAGCGTGACCGTTGATTTCGTCATATCCATCCCGATCCTCGTCGGCGTTCTCGTCATCACATCCGAATACGGTCGGGTCCTGCAAATGCGCACGACCCTCGACAATGCGGTGTCGGACGCCACGCGCTACCTGACGCGCGTGCAGCCTGACGAGGCCACCGGGCAGTTCACGGTCACGAGCCGGGCGTTCGCGGACGAGTTGATCCGCAACCGGCTCAACAGCGACTTCATCGACATCGACATTCCGATGGCGCCGCTCGACGTCGGAGGCGTTCAGGTGGTTGAGGTCGCGGCCCGCGTCGGGGTGGAGACGCGGGCGCTTTCGATCCTGAACCTCGTCACGCCGGCCGATGCGACGCTGGATGACGGGACCAAGGTGCGGGAGATCGAAGGCATCGTCATCAGCGCCGCCGAGCGCTTTCCCCATCAAGGGCGGTGACGATGGTGCGGCGGATCAGATCGTTTCTCTCCGACCGGCGCGGCGCGGCGACGGTGGAATACGTGGTGTTGTTTCTGCCGCTGGTCGCGCTCGTCTTCACTTCGTTTCAGATCTCGCTCGCCTATCACTTCGCGCTGACGTCGCAGAAGGCGGTCGAGAACGGCGCCCGCTTCGCCGCCGTGCGCGATGCGGCGGTAGTGCGCGGCGACGCTCTGGGCCAAATGCCGATGATCAAAGAACTCTCGCGCACAGCGCCGTCCACCGCTGAGGTGGGCGACGCCTGTTCGGTCGCCGGGACATGCGCTTTTGCGAACACCTCGAATAACGGCCCGTGGAGTTGCGCGGGCGCTGACCTCGCGTCGCCGACCTGCAACGCCGCCGCATTCGATGCGATCTATCAGGAAATCGCGTCGCTGGCGTATTTGCTCCAGCCGGAGGACGTCGTTATAACCTACCGCGACGCAGGGTTGGGGTTCGCAGGCGGCCCCTTCGTGCCGGTCATAGAGGTTTCGATCCTAGAGAAGCCGTTCTTTTTGCAGTTTCTTTTTGAAGCGACCGCGTTTGGCGGCAACGCCGATCAGGCGCGTCCGGGCGTCGAGACGCTGCCGGCGGTAACCGCGACCGCCGTCGCCGAAGACTTGTCGACGTCAAGCGGGCTGTGATGGGAGTTAGGGGCTAGCATGCTGCAGAACACGAAGTCTCTCAACCAGACGGATGCGCTCGTCGTCTTTCCGACTGAGGCGGACGCGCAGGACCTTGGGGATCATCTCGATGAGGCGTTCGGCTCTGGCGGCTGGACAGCCGCGCCGCTGAAATCCGCAAGCGATCGCGTCGAGAAGGCGGTCGCCGCCGGTGCCCAGTTCCTTGTCGTGGGCGTTCTCGAAGAAGACGTCTCGCAGATGGAGAACGCGAAAAACGCCATCGCGGCGGCGCAGGCGGGGGAGTTGCGCATCATCCTTCTTGCGGAGCGCCTGAGCCCTTCGGGCATGCACTCGCTGATGCGGGCGGGCGCGGATGATTTCGCCCCGCTGCCTCTGCCGACGGGCGCGCTGGCCGACAGCGCCGCCCGTCTGCGGTTCAGCCGGGCGACTGCGAAGCCGGAGGAAAGCCGCAACGGTCTCGTCTATCCAGTCTACGGGGTCGCGGGCGGCGCGGGCGCGACGACCTTCGCGGTGAACCTCGCCTGGGAGCTGGCGAACGAAAAACCGAAAGAGGGGACGAAGGTCGCCCTCCTCGATTTCAACTTCCAATACGGTACCGTCGCGACCTATCTCGACCTTCCCCGGCGGGAGGCGATTTACGAGCTGCTCTCCGACACCTCGACCCTCGATGAGGAGGGGCTCGGCCAGGCGCTGACCACCTACGGCAACAAGATCTCCGTGCTGACCGCGCCGATGGACGTGCTGCCGCTGGACATCATTGGGCCGGAGGACGTGCGGCTTCTGATCTCGCTGGTTCGCCGTAATTTCGACTTCATCGTCATCGATCTTCCGCAGACGCTAACCCACTGGTCAGATCTGGTGTTGACGGAGTCGGAAGAATTTTTCGCGATGATGCAAACCGATATGCGTAGCGCGCAAAATATGCTGCGGTTCCTTCGGGCCGTGAAGGCGGAGGAACTGCCGATCGAAAAGGTCTCCGTGTGCCTGAACAAGGCGCCGACCTTCACCGATCTCAGCGGCAAGAACCGCGCCCATCGTCTTGAGAAGAGCCTTGGCGTCGATTTCGCCGTGCGCCTTCCCGACGGGGGCAAGCAGATCGGCGTCGCCTGCGACCATGGCGCGCCGCTCATGAAGGCCGCCAAGAACAATCCGGTCCGCAAGGAGATCCGCAAGGTCGCTCAGCGTCTTCTGAAGCAGGTGGCGGATGCGAAAACAGGTCAGGCGGCGTAGGTAGCAAATGTTCAAGCGTCTTCGCACAGGAACCGCGCAAGCAGACGCGCCCGCCCCGGCCAAACCGGCGGCGGCGGCGAACGCGCCCGCGCCGACGCCCGCGCCGCGGGCCGTGAAACCAGCCGCCGCGCCAGCCCCGCGCCCGGCGCCGGCTGCGGTTCCGAACGACGACAGCCAGGACGCGCGGCGGCGCAAGCGCCTCCTCGATCTGCGCATCGCGGTTCATCAGCGCATCTTGGAGACGTTGAACCTCGCCGCGATCGAAGACGCACCGGAGTCAGAGCTTCGCGCGGAGATCGCCTCGATCAGCCGGGAGACGCTTTCGGATATCGGCGTCGTCGTGAACTCGAGCGAGTTCGAGCAGCTCGTCGGGGCCCTGATCGACGAGGTGAACGGCCTCGGCCCGCTGGAGCCGCTTCTGCGCGACCCGACGGTCACGGATATTCTGGTCAACGGCCATGCACAGTGCTTCGTGGAGCGCGGCGGCAAGCTGGAGCTGACGGACGTTCAGTTCAAGGACGAGAAGCACCTGATGCGGGTGATCGACAAGATCGTCTCCGCCGTCGGCCGCCGCGTCGACGAAGGCCAGCCCTGGGTCGACGCGCGCCTGAAAGACGGCTCCCGCGTCAACGCGCTCGTCCCGCCCTGCGCGGTGGACGGGCCGCTCCTCTCCATTCGTAAGTTCTCCAAGACGCCTTACGGCATCGACAAGCTGATCGGCTTCGGCGCGTTTTCGGAGGATATGGCGCTCTTCCTGCAAGCGCTGGTCTTCACCCGGCTGAACGTGCTGGTCTCCGGCGGTACGGGTTCGGGTAAGACGACGACGCTCAACGCGCTCTCCTCCTTCATCTCCAACAAGGAGCGGATCGTTACGATCGAGGATACTGCGGAGCTTCAGCTCCAGCAGATCCATATCGGCCGGATGGAGAGCCGCCCGGCGAACATCGAAGGCAAGGGCGCGATCACCCAGCGCGACCTTCTGAAAAACGCCCTGCGTATGCGCCCCGACCGCATCATCGTCGGCGAGGTTCGCGGCGGGGAGGTTCTGGACATGCTCCAGGCCATGAACACCGGCCATGACGGCTCCATGACCACGATCCACGCCAACAACCCGCGCGACGCCATCGGCCGGATTGAGAACATGGTCTCCATGGCGGGCGTCGACATGCCGATGAAGGCGATCCGGGGGCAGATCGCCTCCGCGCTCGACGTCATCGTGCAGGTCTCACGTCTGTCGGACGGCACGCGGCGGATGATGTCGATCTCCGAAGTGACGGGGATGGAGGGAGACGTGGTCGCCATGCAGGAGATTTTCCGCTTCCAGCGCGAAAGCACTGGCGAGGACGGAGAGATCATCGGCAACTACGTCTCCACCGGCATCCGCTCCAGCTTCGCCGAACGGTTCGGGCAGTGGGGGATCGAGCTGCCGCACGATATCTTCAACCCCGGCCGCGTTTCAGGGTAAGCGCGGATGTTGGGCCCCATTCTCTACGCGATGATCTTCATCGGGGTGCTGATGATCATCGAAGGCGTCTACCTTCTGATCTTCGGCAAGGCCCATTCGGGAGAGGCGAGCGTCAACCGCCGTCTCCGCCTTCTGGAGCAGGGCGCCGACCGCGAAGAGGTTCTGGTCAAACTCCGCAAGGAGCAGGAGCGCCATCAGGAAGCGCGGGAAATCCCGCTGCTCTCCATCGTCTTCCAGAAAGCGGCGCAGGCCAACGTGCCGATGGCGCCGACCACGATCGTCCTCGTCATGATCGCGATCGCGGCGGCGGCGTTTCTCTTCTTCACCATCGGCACTAGCGCGCCGCCCCTCGTGCGCGCCGCCGTCGCGATCGCGCTCGGCTATGGCTCAGTATTCCTCTGGCTGCGCAACAAGGCCAAGCGCCGTCTGCAGCAGTTTGAGGAGCAGTTGCCGGACGCCGTCGACCTGATCGTGCGAAGCCTGCGGATCGGTCATCCGTTCGCCTCCGCCGTCAACATCGTGGCGCAGGAGATGCAGGACCCGCTGGGGAGCGAGTTCGGCATCATCGCGGATGAGAGCACCTACGGCATGCCGGTGACGGAGTCGCTGGAGCGGCTGGCGGGCCGCGTCGACGTGCCGGATCTTCGCTTTCTTTCGGTCGCCGTCGGCATCCAGTCGCAATCGGGCGGCAACCTCGCCGAAATTCTGAACGGCCTCTCCGAGGTCGTTCGCGCCCGCTTCAAGCTCTTCCGGAAAGTCGCCGCCATCACGGCGGAGGCGCGCTGGTCGGGCTGGTTTTTGTCGATCTTTCCGATCATCGCCCTCCTGCTCGTGCAGCTCGTCGATCCGAATTACTATGACGACGTCGCCGACCACCCCTGGTTCGTGCCCGGGACAGTCGCCGTCGCCGTCATGCTCGTGATCAACGTGTTCTTCATGCGCTGGATGGTGAACATCAAGGTCTGACCGATGGACGCTTTGCTCGATCAGGCATGGGGCGCCGCCGTCAACATGTTCGGGCCCGTCGGCCCTTACTACATCATCGCGGCGTTGGGCGCTCTGCTCATCCTGATCGCGGCGCCGATCGCGCTCCGCCGCCCGGCGGATCCGATGGACCGGCTGGATGAGCTGAACAAGACCGGCGGCCAGATGGAGCGCAGCGCGGAGAGCCTGCGCCTCGACAAGCAAAAGGCGCAGTTCGAAGCGCTCGCCCCCTATCTCGAACCGTCGGATGAGGGCGAGCTGTCGGCGGTGCGCGCCAAGCTGATCGCCGCGGGCTACAGGTCGCGCACCGCCGTGCGGATGTTTTATCTGGCGCGCGCGGGTCTGGCGATCGGGCTCGTCGTGTTCATCCTTCTTCTGTTCACGCTGGCGGGAACCGACGTCGACCCGGCGCGCCTGACCATCATCTGCGGCGTCGCGGGCATTTTCGGCTTCCTCGCGCCCTCTTGGTGGGTGTCGCGGCGCAAGACGCAGCGCCAGACCGAGATGCGGAACGGGTTTCCCGATGCGCTCGACCTCATGCTGGTCTGCGTTGAGGCGGGCCAGTCGCTCGACCAGTCGATCAACCGCGTCTCCGGCGAAATCAACGAGGCGCATGCCGCGTTGGCGGAAGAGTTCCAGATCGTCTCCGCCGAGATGCGGGCGGGCAAGGATCGCGCGCAGGTGCTGCGCGACTTCGCCGACCGCTCGGGCGTGCCGGACATCTCGGCCTTCGTCACCGTGCTCGTCCAGTCGGCGGCTTTCGGCACCTCGGTCAGCGCCGCCTTGCGCGTTTACGCGGCGGAGATGCGCGACAAGCGGCTGATGCGGGCGGAGGAGAAGGCGAACACGCTTCCCACCAAACTCACGCTGGGGACGATGTTCTTCACCGTCCCGCCGCTCATGATCATCCTGATCGGTCCGTCGCTGATCGAGATCGTGCGCGCGCTCGCGCAGATGAACGCCCGATGACGCCCCGCGCGGCCGCTTGCGTCGCGCTCGCCTTCGCGGCGACGTCCACCGCCGCTTGCGTCGAGGCGGGCGACCCGACGCAGAACTTCTTCTCCGAACGAAGCGCCTCGGAGCCGGCGACGGTCGCGCTCGGCGCGCGTCTTCTGGAGGCGAACCAGCCGCAAATGGCGCTCGACGCTTTTTCGCGCGTTCTCGCTGCGGACGGCGTCAGCGCCGAGGCGCTGGTCGGCCTCGGCGTCGCCTATCACGCGCTCGGACGGCTGCAAGCGTCGGTCGAGATGTTCGAAGCGGCCGCCGACCTCGACCCCAACTCGGCCGAGGCGCGCAACAATCTCGGCGTCGCCTATTACGCCAACGGCGAATACGCCGCCGCGCGGTCGGAGTTCGAACGGGCCTTCGCGCTCACCGGCGGGACAGACCCGAAAATCCGTTTCAACCTCGGCGTCGCGGAAATCGCGTTCACGGAGCGGGCGAACGACGCAGTGGTGGACGAAGCGGAGTTCGATGTGATTCAATACGGCCATGGCGTTTATCGCCTGGAGAAACGCGAACGCGGGGAAACCGCGTCGCCCGAGCAGGTCAACTCCGAGACGGAGGCTCAGTCATGAGCGCCAGATACAGGCTTACGCGCGCATGTGGGGCGATCGGCCTCGCCGCGCTTCTCGCAGCTGGGTGCGCCGCGCCTTTCGATGAAGAAACCGAGGTTTCCGATCCGGGCGCCGATGTCGACGTGATCGACAGCGCCAATCTCGGCGCCCTCATGCTGACGCTCTCTGACCCCGAGGATGCGGTCAGCTATTTCCAGCAGGCGCTGGACCGGGAGCCGGACCGTTTGGATCTCAAGCGCGGCTATGCGTTGTCGCTCGCCCGTGCGCGCCGCTATAACGATGCGGTGCGGCTTTTCGAGGAGCTGGAGCGCGACGGCGCCTCGGACGACGCCATCAGGGTGGAGCATGCTCACGCCCTCGCCCGGCTGGAGCGGTGGACGGAGGCGGAGAACCAGATGGCCCTCGTCTCCGGCGCCCAGCAGTCGCCGCGCCGCCACCTGATCGACGCGATGCTCGCCGATCACCGCGCCGACTGGCCGGGCGCCGACGGCGCCTATGAACGCGCCCGGGCGCTCAGCCCGAACCCGGCGACGATTCTCAACAACTGGGGCGTGAGCCGCATGTCGCGCGGCGAATACGACGCGGCGCAAAAGACGTTTGAGGAGGCGATCGCCCACAACCCGCGCCTTTTCTCCATCAAGAACAACCTCGCCGTCAGCCGCGCGCTGCAGGGCGAATATCGCCTGCCGCTCGTGACGATGTCGGAGGAGGAGCGGGCGACCATGCTCCATAACGTGGGCGTCATCGCGCTCCGCCGGGGGGATGGGGAGCAGGCCAAGGGCCTCTTCACAATGGCGGTGGAGACGCACCCCCGTTACTACGCCGCCGCCGCCGAAAAGCTGGCGGCGCTTGAGGCGAACGTCGTCAATTGACCATGGTCGGGGATATGGCCCTTGTGGCGCTGATCGCGGCGATCCCCTTCGCCGTGGCCGGGGCGTATTACGACCTTAAGACCATGGAGATCCCGCATTGGGTCGCGCCCGCCGCCGCCGTCGTCTTCGCCGCCGTCGTCTTTTACGGCCTGCCCATGGACGCGGCGATCAACCGGATTCTCGGCGGGCTTTTCGTCCTGTTCGTCGGGTTCCTTTTGCACATGGCGCGGGCCATGGGCGGGGGCGACGTGAAGCTCGCCGCCGCCTTCGCGATCCTCGTCGCGTCGCGCGATGCGGCTGAGGTTCTGATCCTCCTGTCGGTCTGCTCGCTGGTGAACATGGCCGTGATCTGGGGCCTTCGCCGGACCAGCCTGGCGGAAGGGGAGTGGCGCGTCTGGTCCGACAAGGGGTTCCCCTACGCCGTGGCGCTCGGGCAGACGTTGACGATCTATCTCGCGCTCGTCGCGTTCTTGTTGGGGTAAGACGATGGTCGCGACCGCCCCCGCGCAGCCGCGCACGATTGAGGAAACCGGCCTCGACGGTCAGTTCCTTCTCAGCCTCCTGATCAAGAACGTCTATCGTCTTGGCCATGAGAAGCCGACGCAGATGGCGGCGGAGCTTAAGTTCTCCACCGCCATCGTCGACCAGCTGATCGAAATGGCGCGCGAAGCGAAGCTCCTGCAGCCCGTGGGCGTGCGCAGCGCCTCCGTCGCCGCCGAGATGCGGTTCGAACTGAGCGACGCCGGCCGCGCCTGGGCGCTCGATGCGCTCCGGCAGTCCGAATATATCGGCCCCGCGCCCGTGCCGCTGGAGATCTATCGTAAACAGGTGGAGCGTCAGTCCATCCGGACGGAGACGATCACGCGCGACCGCCTTTACAGCGTGATGAAGGATCTGACCTTGCCGGAGATGGTGGCGCAGGCGGTCGGCCCTGCGGCCAACTCCGCCTCCTCCATGTTGCTCTACGGGCCGCCGGGGAACGGCAAATCCTCCATCGCCTACGCCATTTGCGAGGCGTTCAAGGACGTCGTGTTCATCCCGCACGCGCTGGAGCTGGACCGTCAGATCATCACGATGTTCGACAGCACGGTGCACCGCGAGGTGAAGCTGAAGGAGGACGGAGAGGGGCTCCGCCGCGCGGTCACTTACGATCGCCGTTTCGTCGTCTGCAAGCGTCCGGTCATCATCACGGGCGGCGAGCTGACCATCGACATGCTCGACCTCACGTTCAACGCCACGACGCAGATTTACGAGGCGCCCTTGCAGCTGAAGGCGGCGGGCGGCGTCTTCGTGATCGACGATTTCGGACGCCAGAGGGAGCAGCCGCAGGCGCTCATCAACCGCTGGATCATTCCGATGGAGCGGGGGATCGACTACCTCACGCTCCAGACGGGGCGGAAGTTCGAGGCGCCGTTCGATACGCTCGTCATCTTCTCCACCAATATCCCGCCGCGACAATTGGTGGACGATGCGGCGCTCAGGCGGATCAGGCACAAAATCGAGATCGGACGTCCGGATCAGGACGCCTTCATCCGCATCCTGCTCGAGGCCTGCCGATCGCGCGAGGTCGGGATCGACGAGGATACGATCGCCTTCCTTCTCCGCGATATGTACGCCCAGCGGAAGGAGGATTACGCCGCCTTCCACCCCGGTTTCCTGATCGATCAGGTGCTCTCCATCGCCGCGTACGAGGGCGCGCCGCGCAAGATGACGCCGGAATACATCCAGCGCGCCTGGGGCAATCTCTTCACGACGGCCTGAGCCCCTGCGGCGCCGACCCGCGACGGATCGCGCGGCGTTTCACGTAAATTCGCACATGCTGCGTCGGGATTTCGCGCTAAGACAAAGACTGTGAGTTGCCCGCGCTCGGTGGGAAGGAGCCTTCATGCGCTTTGCGATGCGCAGTTTTATCGGCCTTACGCTGTTCCTCTCGGCGATCGCGGTCGTGCTTTACGGCGGTTACGCCTTCAATCAGGCGCGAACGGCGTCCGGTGACGGCCCAGCCCGCGGCGGGCCGTCCGAGCGCGTGTTCGCGGTGGATATCGGCGTCATCGAGAACGGCGCTGTCGAGCCGACGATCACCGCCTATGGCGACATCCGCAGCTGGCGCAGTCTCGAGCTGCGCGCCTCCAGCGGCGGCTATATCGTCGATCTGGCGGAGAACTTCCGCGACGGAGAGGAGGTCGCGGCGGGCGATCTTCTCTTCCGTATGGACCCCGAAGACGCGACCGGCGGCGTTCAGGACGCCCAGGCTTCCCTCGACGAGGCCCGCGCCGACCTGGCCGAGGCGAAGCAGGCCGTCGCCGTCGCCGCGCAGGAGTTGAAAGCGGCGGAGACGCAGCGCGATCTCCGCGACGCCGCGTGGGAGCGGCGCAAGGGACTTCGTTCGCGCGGGGTCTCCACCGAGGCGGAGGTGGAGGAGGCCGAGCTCGCTTTCGCCGCCGCCGCTCAGACGGTCGCCTCCCGCTCGCAGATGCTGCTGGCGGCGGATGTGAAGATCGAACGGACCGAGCTGCGCGTGCGCAGAGCGGAGATCGCGCTCGCCAATGCAGAGCGGCGATTGGCGGAGACGGCGCATCTCGCGCCCTTCGACGGGCTTCTGAGCGACGTCAACGCCGTGCTCGGCGGCTTCGTCTCAGTCAACGAACGGCTCGGCGTGTTGATCGACCCGACGGCGCTGGAGGCGGCGTTTCGCGTCACCAACGCCCAGTTCGCACGGCTTCTGGACGACGACGGGCGGCTGAAAGAGGCGCCGGTCGCGGTCACGCTGGAGCTCGACGATGCGCCGGTGACGACCACGGGCGTCATCGCGCGGGCGGGCGCGATCATCGAGACAGGGCAGACCGGGCGACTGATCTTCGCGAGGCTCGATCTCTCCAGCGCCTCGCTCTTCCGTCCCGGCGACTTCGTCACCGTCTCCATCGACGAGCCGCCCTTGGGGAACGTCGCGCGCCTGCCGGCGGCGGCGGTTCTGGAAAGCGGGGAGCTCCTGATCGTGGGAGAGGACGAGCGCCTCCGGGCCGTCCAGACGCGCATTCTACGCCGCCTTGGCGACGAAGTGGTGGTCGCGGGCGCGCCGGACGGCGCGCGCTATGTCCGCGAACGCGCCCCGCAGCTCGGCCCCGGCATCAAGGTGCGGCCGATCCAGGCGGAGATGACAGGCGCCGCTCCAGCCACCGCCAGCGCGTCCGCCCGCAGCGGCGCGATGGTCGAGCTCGATCCCGAACGCCAGCAGCGCCTCATCGGCTTCGTTGAAGGCGCTGAGCGGATGCCGACCGACATGAAGGTCCGCGTTCTCGGCGCCCTCCGAAGCGGCCGCGCGCCCGCGGAGATGATCGAGCGGATCGAGGCCCGCATGGGCGATAGCGGCTGATGAGCGGCCCGGTCGGCAGCGTGAACCGAGCCGCCTCCGGCGCTTTCGGGGCGATCATCTCCTATTTCACCCGGCACCGGACGGCGGCGAACCTTTTGCTCGTGCTGATGCTGGTCGGCGGGTTTTTCTCCGCCACGCAGCTACGCAGCCAGTATCTGCCTGATTTCGTCATTGAAACCGTCACCGTTAACGTCGTCTGGCCCGGCGCCGGCCCGGAGGACGTGGACCGCGCCATCGTCGGCGTGATCGAGCCGCGCATGCTCGCCATCGAAGGGGTCGTCTCAACCTCCGCCACCGCCAGCGAAGGCTCCGCGCGGATCATCGCGGAGTTCGAAGAAGGCTGGGACATGGGGCAGGCGACGGACGAGGTGAAGTCGGCGATCGACGCCATCTCCAACCTCCCCGACAGCGCCGAAGACCCGATCGTCCAGCGAGGACGCTACCGCGACCGGGTGACGGATGTCGTCATCCACGGGCCGGTGGAGACCGATCAGCTCACCCGTTTCGCGCAGGAGTTTCAGGAGGAGCTGTTCCAGAACGGTGTCACCCGAACCTCCATCCGGGGCGGGCATGAGCCGATCATCCGCGTGGACGCGCCGGAGGCGGCGCTGATCCGCCATGACGTCGCGCTTTCGGACATCGCATCGGCCATTGCAGCCGGGACGGAGGCGAACCCGGCGGGCGACGTCTCCGCCGGCGCGACGCGCATCAGGACCGGCGAAGAGCGGCGAAGCGCCGAAGAGATCGCCGAGATCGTGGTGCGGACGGACGCCGACGGATCGCGCCTTTTGGTGCGGGACGTCGCGGAGGTCCGGAGTTTCGGGGTGGAGGAGGGGGTCGCCTTCTTTCGCGGCGACAATCCCGCCGTCACGATTCGCGTCGACCGCTCGGAAAGCGGCGACGCCATCAAATTGCAGGCTTTGGTGCAGCGGATCGCCGATGATTTCGCCTCCTCCCTTCCCGCCGGGGTCGAAATCCAGCTGACCCGCGTGAGGGCGGAGGCGATTTCGCAGCGCCTCAACATCCTTCTGGAGAACGCCGCCTATGGGCTGGCGCTGGTTCTACTCTTCCTCTTTCTCTTTCTCTCCGCCCGTACGGCGTTCTGGGTGGCGATGGGCATCCCCGCCGCCTTCGCCTGCGCGGTGGCGTTCATGTACATCAGCGGCATAACGCTCAACATGGTCTCGCTTTTCGCGCTGATCATCTGCCTCGGCATCGTCGTGGACGACGCCATCGTGGTCAGCGAGCATGCGGATTTCATGGCGGAGCGCCGCGGCCTCGGCCCGGCGGAGGCCGCGGAGACCGGGGCGACCCGCATGATGGCGCCCGTCTTCTCCGCCACCGTGACGACGGTGATCGCCTTCGCCGGCATCACCTTCGTCGAGGGACGGTTCGGCACCCTGATCCGGGACGTGCCGTTGACGGTTTGCGCCGTGTTGATCGCCTCCCTGATCGAGGCCTTCATCATCCTGCCCGCCCACATGAACCACGCGCTCTCCGGCAAGAAGAAGGAACGCTGGTACGACGCCCCGAGCCGCGCCTTCAATCGCGGCTTCAACTGGGTGCGCGACAAGGCGTTTCGCCCGCTGATCCGCTGGACGATCCACGCGCGCTATCTGGTGCTCGGCGGCTCCATCGCGGCGATCCTTCTCACCTCGATCCTCTTTATCGACGGCACGGTGAAATGGCGGTTCTGGAACGCGCCGGAGGTCGGCACGGTTGACGCCAACATCGCCATGCTGCCGGGAGGGACGCGCGAAGACACGATCGCGCAGCTCCGCGAGATGCAGCGCGCGCTCGACGTCGTCGCGGCCCGCTTCCGCGAGGAGCATGAGCAGGAGCCGCTGGAGTATTCGCTAGCCAAAGTGGGCGGCAATGCGGGTTGGCGCGGACTTTCGGGATCAGACGCCAAGGACAAGGACCTGCTCGGTGGGCTCAGCGTGACGCTGATCGACCCGGACCTCCGCTCCTACACCCAATGGGAGTTCATCCGCTCATGGCAGGCGGAGATCCGGAGCCTGCCTACCCTGGAGACGCTGTCGATCCGCGGCGGCCGCTCAGGACCCGGAGGCGACGCCATCGACATCAAGTTCGCGGGACCCGAAGCGGAGATTCTCAAGGCGGCGGCGGAGGAGGCGAAGGCGCGCCTCGCCCAGTTCGGCGCCGTCTCCGCGCTGGAGGACAGCCTCGCCTACGACAAGGGGGAGGCCGTGCTGACGCTGACCCCCAAGGGCGAGGCGATGGGCCTCTCGACGGAGCGGATCGGGCGGGAGCTGCGCGACCGCCTCTCCGGCATCGAGGCGGCGGAGTATCTTTTGAACGGACGCAACGCGACCGTCCGCGTCTCGCTGCCGGAGGATGAGCTGACGGCGGATTACCTCGAGCGCGCGCTGATCCGCACGCCAGACGGCGGGTACGCGGCGCTTTCCGAAGTGGTGGAGGTGCGCACCCAGTTCGGCTTCTCCGCCATCCGGCGCGAAGACGGCACGGCGGTGATCCGCGTCAGTGGCGATGTCTCGGAAGACGACCCGACGGCGGCGGCGGAGGTTCAGGCGGCGATCCGCGACGTCATCATCCCCGAAGTCGAAGCGCGCCATGACGTGAAGGCGGAGATCGCCGGGCTGGCGGAGCAGGAGCGCGGCTTCCTCGAAGACAGCCTGCGGGGCTTCGTCGTCTGCGTGATCGGCGTCTATCTCGTGCTGGTGTGGATTTTCGCCTCCTGGACCCGCCCCCTCGTCATCGTGCTCGCCATTCCCTTTGGGATCATCGGCACGCTTTGGGGCCATCACTGGAACGAAATCCCGCTCACGATGTTCTCCATCGTCGGGCTCCTGGGCATGGCCGGGATCATCGTGAACGACAGCATCGTGCTCGTCTCGACCGTTGACGAATACGCCAAACGCCGCGCGCTCTTCCCCGCGCTTGTCGAAGCCACGGCGGACCGGCTCCGTCCCGTCCTTCTCACGACGATCACCACGGTCGTAGGCCTCATGCCGCTCCTCTATGAGCAGAGCCAGCAGGCGCAGTTTCTGAAGCCGACCGTGGTGACGCTCGTCTTCGGCCTGAGCTTCGGAATGATCCTCGTCCTCTTCGTGACGCCAGCGATGATCGCGATCCAGAAGGACGTGGGCGACGCGCTCCGCTCCGCCCGACGCATGGCGTCACTGGCGGTCCGCCGCCGCAGGGGGCTGGGCGCTGCGCCGAAGATCGCAGCCGGGGAGTAAGGGCTTCCGCATGAAGCCGCGCCCGTCGGCGCCGCTTCCGTTGGACTTGGCGCAGCTCGCCCAGCCGCTCCGCGGCCCGCTCGCTGCGACGCCGTCCTGCGGACGGCGCGCCTTCGGCGATTATGAGTATTTGGAGAAAGCGATGAGGTTAGGTCCCGCTTTCCTTCACTCTTCCAAAAACACTCGCCCCCGGGCTCGGCGTTTTCCGCATCGCGGAAATCGCTTTTGGCCGCGCGTAGCGCGGAAAGGCGGCTGACGAGGCTGGCCCGAAGCAGCTCCGAGGAGGGCGCCCCTACCGCGCGAGGATATCGCGCAATTCGGTCATGTTGGCGCGGGCGCGCAGCATGTTCTCCGCCATGACGCTCAGGTGGTCGGGCATCAGGAACCCGTCCTCCCGCCCGTTGGAGACGATCCAGGGGGAGAGGTTCGCGGCCTCGGCGATATGCGCCTCCATCCGGTCCCAGACGTCGGCGAGATCTCGCTTCTCGATCACGTCGGCGAAGTCGATCCGCGCACCCTGCATGATGCCGTGGTAGGCGTACATCTTGCCCCGCGCCTCGTGGAAGTAGTTGTCGGCGTACATGTCGAACCAGCCCCAGTCGTTGCCCTCGCCGTCGGTGAAGGTCTTGGTCGCGACGTCATAGACCTCCCCCTGACTGCGGCGAGCGACCTGATCCACCGTCGAGCCGAGATCCTTGGTGATCCGGTCGAGAAGCTGGAAGAGGTTGTCCGCGCGCGCATCGAAGAGCGCGTCGCAGGCGACGAGGCGGTCATTATACTCCTCGAAGAGCGAAATCGCGTTGTCGTAGGACGACGCGGCGCTGGTCGCCAGCATCGGTCGCTGGCTGTCGAACGGGTTGAAGATCCAGGTCAGCTCGTCGATCTGCAGCGCCCCGCGCGCGGCCTCGAGCGAGGAGTCGGCGCCGGAAGTGCCGCGCACGCGGCCGAGCGTGTCGGTCAGCTCGATCGAGACGCGGCGCACCGCCGTCAGCGCGCCCTTCTGAAAACTCGCCTTATTGTCGAAGAAGGGCGTCGCCTCCCAGGGGAAGAGGCCGAAGAAGCCGAACTTGTATTGCGGCGTCGCCGGGGCCCAATCGTTCTGGTTCACCAGCATGTCGATCAGCGCCTGCTCCGCCATCACGATGCGGCTGCGGGTGCAGGTGTTGGCGCCCGCCGTTCCGCCGCCGGCCTCCGTCTCTTCGCCGGACGCGACCGGGCTGGCGTCCGTCAGGAAGGCCTGCGGATAGTACAGCGTCTCGCCCCGCACCCAGGAAAAGCGCCAGACCATGGTGCCGATGTAGATCAGGACGATCAGCATGATCACCGGGCGGATGAAGTAGCCGACCCTGCGGACGACCCCGCGCCCGACGAGGTCGTCGCCGCGCCCTTTCTTCGTAAGACGATGAAAGCCGAGAAAGCCGCGCAGCCGGTCCCAAGTCTCGACCAGCCAGTCGAAAAAGCGCGTCATGTGGATGCCCTGCCGGAAATGTGAACGGAGCGCTTATATGGGCGCTCGCGCCGTTCAGAGCAATGCGGTGGATTGCGCGCGTTCCGCCGGTCGCTCAACCCGGGGCGCAGGTCGCGCTGATATAGGTCCCGTCGTTGGCGAGGACGGTGAGGCGCAGCGCGCTCCGGTCGATCCAGTCCTCGGCCATGCGCATCTCGCCCCGCGCGACCAGCGCGCCGTCTTCGATGCTTGCGTTCATCTCGCCGAAATAGGCGCCTTCGCCCTCCGCTACGACCACCGGAGCGGCCACGGGCGGGTCGTCGAAGGCGATCCGGGCTTCGAAGGCGCTTTCGGTCGGCATGAGCTCGCAAGCATCGGTCCGCATGCCCGCCGCCGCTGCGGGCGTCGGGGCCTCGGAGAGCGCCGCCTGAATGACTTCCGCGCCGTCGGCGTTTTCGCCCGGCATGATGTCGAGCGCGAGGTCCGCCTGAGCGGGGATGCAGATCTCCTCGCAGAGGCCGTAGGATAGAGAGAGGCGCAGGCGAAGCGGGCGGTTCGGGTTCTCCACCGTCACTGCGATGGGCAGGATCATCTGGTTCGAATACCCGATGGTTCGCATGCCGAAGCTCTGAAAGACCTCCGGGCGCGGAAAGACGATGTTCACGTCGGCCACGTTGCGGCTGCCGCTCCAGTCGAAGTGGGGAGGGATGCCGGCCGCGCCCGGGCTGCGCCAGTAGGTCTTCCAGCCGGGCTCCAGATCAACGCGCAGGCCGACGATGCGCCGCCCGTCGGGCTCCGCCCAGCCGGAATGGAGGCGCACTTCGGCGGGCATCGCCTGAGCGCCGCCGAGGATCGTCTGGGCGAGAGCCGGAGCGGCCATGGTCGCCGAGAGGGCTAAAGCTGCTAGCGTCCGTATGATCATCCATCGTCCCCAAAACGCCGCGCTCGCCAGCCTTGAACATCAGCCATGCGCGCGACACGTTAGGTATATGGACGAAGCGGATGAAAATTACACGGACGGCGACCCGGGGCTCAGCGGAAAGTTACTGATCGCGATGCCGGGGATGTCGGATCCGCGCTTCGACCGGAGCGTGGTTTACATCTGCGCGCATTCGGACGACGGGGCGATCGGCTTGGTCGTTAACCGGCGGGCGGACAACGTCACGCAGCGCGACCTGTTCAAACAGCTCGACATATCAACGGATCCGGAGCGGGAGGCGTCCTGGGTGCACTACGGCGGGCCGGTGGAGATGGGGCGGGGCTTCGTCCTCCATTCCGCCGACTATCATCTGGAGGAGGCGACGCTGGAGGTGGACAACGCCTTCTCCATGACCGCGACCATCGAGGTTCTCAAGGCCATCGCGGCGGGGGAGGGGCCCCGGCGCGCGATGATCGCGCTCGGCTACGCCGGCTGGGACGGCGGGCAGTTGGAGGGAGAGCTGCAGCGGAACGGCTGGCTCACCTGCGACGCGGATGAGGAGATCGTCTTCGGCCGCGCCAATGACGACAAATGGGAGGCGGCGCTGGCCAAGCTCGGGGTCGATCCGAGGATGCTTTCGGCGGAGGGCGGGTCGGCCTGATTGGGCCTTTTGAGAAAGCTCCGCATGCGGCGGGGTGGTTAGGATGTTGATTTTTAAAGGTATTCCGAAATTTTAGTGATGCGTTAACCATTGTAGGGTGGGTGAAACCCACCGTTGCGGTTTGGTGGGTTTCACCCACCCTACCGTCCATGATGCTCGCAGTTACCCGATCTTATAGCTTCGTTCGAAGATACTCGAGAACCGCATACTTAATGATAATCGCGCCGATAAATATGTAAGCAGTGAAGTCTGGGTTCATCCCAAAGTCTTCGTTCAAAAGCATGATAAGTGGAAACGTGAACGGCATCGTTCCTCCCATGCAAAAAACAGCAACCGCGACCGCGCGCGTGAAAACAGACTCTGGCACGGCCCCGCCGAACCTGGCCAGCCAGTCGTATTTTCGCACGTACCACATGAACGTCGTCCTACACGGTACGCGAACGTAAGTCTCGCTTCTGATGACTTTCGGTCGATTCCATCCCCCGCAGACCTCGGATACGACATCGCCCAACGGCGCCTCCGGCCTGTGCGGCCAGCACGGGCCGCGCCCTCCCTCCCGCATGGGAGGGCGCTTTGCGACGTTGCAAGTTGCGGCGACGTCGGATGTTCGCGGAACCATAAAGTGCGGATCGGCGAAGTTGGGAGCGCCCACCCGAGGGAGGGCGCGGCCCTTAGCACCCTACCGTTTTCGGCTACCGCCCCGGCCTTGAGCCGGGGCCTGGTACCGGCGGAGAGAGGCCCCGGCTCAGGGCCGGGGCGGTTGTGACGGAGGGCGACTGCACCTTACAGTTCTGGCGTCTCCACCCGTCCCCTGCGGTCCCCCCGCAGCGCCGCATAAAGCACGTGATCCCGCCAGCGGCCGTCGATCTGCAGATACGCCTGCGCGACGCCCTCGTATTTGAAACCGCATTTCTCCAGCAGCGCGCGGGAGGGTTCGTTCTCCGGCAGGCACCCCGCCTCCAGCCGCCCCAGTCCGAGATCGTCGAAGGCGAAGCGCTTCACCTCGTTCAGCGCCTCGCGCATGTAGCCGCGCCGGGCCAATCCCGCCGTGGTCCAGTAGCCGACGGTGGCCGACTGAGCGGGGCCGCGGCGGATGTTGTCGAGCGTCACCGCCCCCGCCAGCGCGCCGGCGGCGTATTCGTCCTGATCGGTGCGGAGGAACAGGAGGAAGGGCCAAGCGCGCTCCATCCGGATCGCCTTGCGACCCCAGTGGACGCGGTGCTTGAAGGCGCCCTTGGTGAGGTGGTCGGTGGACCAGGTCGGCTCCCACGGTTTCAGGAAATCGCGGCTTTCGCGGCGGGCGCGGCCCCAGGCGGCGTAGTCGGACAGGCGGGCGGGACGGAGCGTGAGGCGCTCCGTCTGCAGTTCGGTGTGTTTGCCGAGGCCGAACAAGCGGTTCCTCAGGCGGCCAGACGGCTGGCGAAGGCGTCGAGATCCGGCGCGTCCTTCACCGGCCCGTAATAGGCGAGGGTGGGTTTCGACGTCGTCAGGCGCGCGGCGGCCGCCCGGATGTCGTCCACCGTCACCGCGTCGATCTTGGCGATCGTCCGCTCCAGTTTCGGCGGCTCGCCCCAGATCATCAGGGAGCGGGCAAGGCGTTCGGCGCGGGCCGAGGGGCTTTCGAGACCCATCACGAGGCCCGCCTTCATCTGGGCGCGGGCGCGGGTGAGTTCTTCCTCGCTCAGCCCCTCGGCGGCGCCCTTGATGACGTCGGCGGTGAGTTCGGCGAGGCCCTTCGCCTCCGCCCCGCCGGTGCCGGCGTAGATCGTCAGCATGCCGCTGTCCTGATAGGCGCCGGCCTGGGAGAAGATCGTGTAGCAGAGGCCGCGTTTCTCCCGCGCCTCCTGAAAGAGCCGCGAGGACATCCCGCCGCCGAGGGCGACGCTCATCAGCTGCGTGGCGTAGAAGTCGTCGCCGAGATAGGCGGGGCCTTCGAAGGCCATGCAGAGATGGGCCTGTTCGAGGTCCTTCACTTCGCGCAGGAGCCCGCCTTCGTAACGGGCGCCGTCGCGCGCCGGGGCTTCGCGGGCCGTGAGGTGGCCGAAATGGCGCTCGGCTTCGGCGAGCAGCGCGTCATGGTCGACGCCGCCGGCGGCGGAGAGGATCATGTTTCCGGGGGCGTAGTGGGCGTCGACAAAGGCGCGCAGATCGCCCTCCCCAAAGCCGCTGACGCGCTCCGCCGGGCCGAGGATGGAGCGACCGATGGGCTGGCCAGGATAGGCGGTTTCCTGCAGCCAGTCGAAGATGATGTCGTCGGGGGTGTCGAGCGTCTGGCCGATCTCCTGAAGGATCACGCCGCGTTCCAGCTCGATCTCCGCCTTCTCGAAGGTGGAGCCCGTCAGGATGTCGCCGATGATGTCGAGCGCGAGCGGGGCGTCCTCCGCCAGCACGCGGGCGTAATAGGCGGTCGCCTCGCGCGATGTGTAGGCGTTCAGATGGCCGCCGACGTTTTCGATCTCCTCCGCGATGTCCAAAGCGGAACGGCGGGAGGTGCCCTTGAACGCCATGTGTTCGAGGAAATGGGCGATGCCGTTCTGGCTCTCCGCCTCGTTCCGCGACCCGGCGCCGATCCAGACGCCGATGGCGGTGGAGCCGAGGCCGGGCATGTGTTCGGTGATGACGCGGAAGCCGTTGGAGAGGGTGGAGAGGCGGATGGTCATGCGCGGGCGCGCTCCTTGATGTGTTTCTGAATGACGGCCTGATCGTTCGGCAGGACCGTAAACCGCTCCTCGCGTTCGTAAAGGTCGGCCATGCGGGCGGGGAGGGCCGGGCGGACGCCGCAGGCCGCCTCCACCGCATCCGGGAATTTGGCGGCGTGGGCGGTGGCGAGGGCGACGCAGGGGCCGGGATGGGCGAGGGCGGCGCCGACGCCGATGGCGGTGTGGGGGCAGAGGACCTGACCCGTCTCCGCCTTTAGCCGCGCGATCAGGGCTGCGACTTCGTCCTCGCCGTAGCGGGCGGAGGCGAACTCGGCGCGGAGGCGTTCGAGCGCGCCTTGGGAGAGGGAGAACCCGCCCTTGCCGCTCAGCTCCGCCATCAGTTGCTGGATGGCGGGGCCCTCGCGGTCGTAGAGGTCGAAGAGCAGGCGCTCGAAATTCGAGGAGACCTGAATGTCCATCGAGGGGGAGGTGGAGGGGGTGACCCCCTCCTTCACATGGTCGCCGGTCTCGACGGTGCGGTGCAGGATGTCGTTCTGGTTGGTCGCGATGATGAGGTCGCCGACGGGGAGGCCCATGCGTTTGGCCACATAGCCCGCGAAGATGTCGCCGAAATTGCCGGTGGGGACTGAGAAGCTGATCTCGCGCTCCGGGGCGCCGAGGGCGACGGCGGAGGTGAAGTAGTAGACCACCTGCGCCAGCACCCGCGCCCAGTTGATCGAGTTCACGCCCGCCAGCTTCACCCCGTCGCGGAAGTCGAAATCGTTGAACATCGCCTTCAGCGACGCCTGGCAATCGTCGAAATCGCCTTCGATGGCGAGGGCGTGGACGTTCGCCTCCTTGATGGTCGTCATCTGTCGGCGCTGCACTTCGGAGACGCGGCCATGGGGGTAGAGGATGAAGACGTCGACGGCGTCCAGCCCCCGGAAGGCTTCGATGGCGGCGGAGCCGGTGTCGCCGGAGGTGGCGCCGACAATGGTGACGCGCTCCTTGCGCCGGGTGAGAGCGGTCTCGAACATCTGCCCGATCAGCTGCATCGCCACGTCCTTGAAGGCGAGCGTGGGGCCGTGGTGCAGCTCCAGCGACCAGGCGTTCTCCCCGATCTGGGAAAGCGGGGCGCGCAGGCGATGGCCGAAGACGGAATAGGCGCGGTCGATGATCGCGCGGAACTCGTCATCGGCGAAGGCGTCGCCGACGAAGGGTCGCATGACGCGGTAGGCGACGTCTTCGTAAGGCAGCCCCGCCAGCGCCGCGATCTCATCGCGCGTCATGGTCGGCCATGTCTCCGGCACGTAAAGGCCGCCGTCGCGGGCGAGGCCGGTTAGCATCGCCTCTTCAAAGGGTAGAACGGGGGCTTCGCCGCGGGTGGAGATGTAGCGCATGAGGTCGCTCCGGGAGTTCAGGCGCGCGGGATATAGCGCTCTGAAGAGGGGGGAACAACGCGAAACGCGGCGTCCGAGCCGCCTGATATGTCGCAATGTCAGTGAGGAATGTCACGCGATCAGGGGCGAGCGGCTGCGATTTGGAAGCATCGTGTGATCCACGTCATCAGGCGGAAGGGCTGACCCTTTCGAAAGGATCGGGCGCTTCCGATATCGATTTCAACGCAAGGAAAAGATGGGAGATCGAAGATGCGCTACGAGCTGAAGAACGTGATGGTCACGAGCTACCAGACCAGCGGGTCGGCCGACGCCGCGGACAGCTTCGATTTCACCAATGGCGGCGAGACGGAGCAGACCGCGCTGCTGCTGCCCGCCGTTCAGGCGGCGAAGGAGGCGGCGCGACCGACGAGCCGCGAAGAGGGGTCTGAGGACAGTTTCGATTTCGCAGCGCCCTCAGGCGGCGAGGGTGAAACGGCGGGTCTTCTGCTTCCGGCGGTGCAGCTGGCGCATGAGAAGGGGAGACCGGATACGGCCGCCGATCACGATGACTGGATCCCGATCCTCGACATCAGCGAGGGGACGCATAAGCCGTCGTCCAGCGACGCCGCGGTTCTGGACTTTGAGCTCACCGGCAACCCGGACTTCGTCATGGAGCCCAACAACTGGATGGAGATCGCCTGATCCCCATCACTCGAACGGAAAACGCCGCCCCATGAAGGAGCGGCGTTTGTCGTTTGCTTAACTCGGAGGCGCGATCAGATCGCTGCGGCCAAGGCCGACGGCGCGCCGCCATGCGTGGTCTCAAGCCGCGTCTTCATCTTGCGAAGCGCCTGCGCCTCAAGCTGGCGAACGCGCTCTTTCGAGAGGCCGAGCTCTCCGCCGAGATGCTCCAGCGTGTCCGGCGCGTCCTGCAGTTTGCGGCGGCGGATGATCATCTTCTCGCGATCGGTGAGGGCGTCGAACGCCTCCACGATCCAGGTTCGGGCCGTCGACAGATCGCTCTCGCGAGACACCGTGTCGGAACCGATCGGGGCGTCGTCCTCCAGCGCCTCAATCCATTCGCGGCCTTCTTCGACCGACTGCGTCGCGTTGAGCGAGAAGTCGGAGCCGGCCAGACGCGCCTCCATCATCTCCACATCGCGAAGAGGCACGCCGACCTCCTCCGCGATGCGCTCGCGCATCCGGTTGGCCATCTGGCCGTCGGTCACGGGGCCTTCCTCGCGCTCGATCTTCGCGCGCACGCGGCGCATGTTGAAGAAGAGGGCTTTCTGAGAGGAGGTCGAGCCGGTGCGGACCATCGACCAGTCGCGCATCACGTAATCCTGGACGGAGGCTTTGATCCACCAGCTGGCGTAAGTCGAAAACCGCACGCCGCGGTCGGGATCGAATTTCTCAGCGGCTTTCAGAAGGCCGATGCCGGCTTCCTGGATCAGGTCCGCCATGGGAGCGCCGTAGCGGCGGAATTTGTAAGCCATCGACACGGCGAGCCGCATGTAGGCGTTGATAAGGCGGTGCAGGCTTTCGTCGCAGCGTTCGTCGCGCCAGGCGGTTGCAAGCCTCCGTTCAGTCTCCGCATCCAGCATCTCGGCCTTCATAGCCTTGCGCGTGATCGAGACTTCCGTGTCGGTGTCTAGCCTTCCCATCGATATACCCTCTTGTCCTACCTCGGGGTGATGGAAGGGTCTACGCGGGCAGTTACCGTTCGGATCACAAAGAATCGGCGAGTAACGGATTGTCGCACCCAAATAAACAAAACCGTGATCACGCGTGGTGATCCGTCGCCCCTCAAATCGGAATTGGCCACCTAGTGCGGCCTGCTGCAGCATGGCGGAAACGCAGGGAGATCGCCGATGACTTATCGTCTTTTCATCATGGACCGGGCCTATTCCAGCTGGTCGCTTCGCGGCTACATGATGCTCGCGCCTTTCGGTCTCGCCCATGAGACGGTGCAGGCGAACTGGCCGAGCCCGGAATGGACCGCGCTTTTGGAGCGTGTCGCGCCCGCCCGCACGGTTCCCGCGCTGGAGATCGAAGACGACGAACGTACGGCGCTGGTCTGGAACAGCCTCGCCATCGCGGAGACGCTGGCGGAGCGGCATCTGGAAGCTGGACACTGGCCCGAAGACCCTGTCGCGCGCGGTTTCGCCCGGTCGATGACTGCGGAGATGCATTCGGGGTTCATGGCGCTGCGGAGCGCCTGCCCGATGAACCTGAAGGCGGTCTATTCCGGTTTTGAGCCGACGGAGGCCGTGGTGAAGGACGTGGAGCGCATCCGCCTTCTGTGGCGCATGGCGCGTGAGCGGTTCGGCGGCGATGGACCGTATCTGTTCGGCGCGAAGTTCACCGCCGCCGACGCCTTCTACCTCCCGATCGCATCTCGCTTCGCGAGTTTCGGCCTGCCGACGGACGACGCCGACGACGCCTATATCGACGCGCTCCACCGCCACCCCGACTTCCGCCGGTGGCGGGCGATGGGCTGGGCGAATGACCACGTGATTGAGGAGGACGTCGCCGACCTCCCGGTCACCGGCGCTTTCGGCCCTGGCGCGGCGCCTCTCCCCGCGCGGGCGGTGACCGGCGTCGAGCCGGTGAGCCCGACCTGTCCCTATTCCGGAAAGCCCTATCGCCCGGACAGTCTGGCCGAGATCGACGGCGTCGTGATCGGCTACTGCAACCGGTTCTGCCGCGACAAGACCGTGGCGGATGCGGAGGCGTGGCCCGCGACGATGGACGTGCTGCGCAAGGCGAAAGCGGGCTAAAGCACCCCGCCTTAAACCTGAATCGCCAAACCCCTGCCACGCCTTCGGCGTTTTCGGGCGTTTGGCGATACGATGGCTCAAGTTAAAGGCGGGCTGCTCTAGGGCGCGACCTCCGTCTCGCGGATCGGTCCGAAATCGCCTCCGTCGCCCGTGCGGTGGGCGATCGCGGCGGCGATGCGGTCCAGAGCCGCCGCGCTTTCCGGCCTGGTCCGACTGTGCGCCTGAAAGACGTGGGTCATTTCCGGCCAAACGTCGAGCGTGGCGTCGCAGCCGAGTTCGCGGGCGAAATCCCGGATCATGTCGAGCAGGATCTCCCGCCCACCCGCCTGCAGGTAAACCGGCGCGAGGCCGCGGTAATCCTGATGGATCGGCGACAGCGCCTCCCGCGTCGCGCCGGTGTCGCCCTGAAGCCATTCGCCGAAGCGCAGCGCCATCCAGCCCTGCACCAGATCGTAGGCGTCATTGCCATGCAGGCTCTCGCCCCGGTCGCCGATATCGGTCCACGGGCAGAGACCGACCGCCAGCGCGGGCTGCGGCCGGCCTGCTTCGCGGATCGCGATGAGGGTCATCAGCGTCAGATGCCCGCCCGCGCTGTCGCCGATCAGGACGAGACGCTCCGGGGAGACCCCTTCGCCAAGCAGGTGGCGCACCGCGGCGAGCGCGTCGTCGCGCTGGGCGGGGTGCGGATGTTCGGGCGTCAGGCGGTAGTCGAGGGCGAAGAGACGGGCGCCGAGGTGATGGGCGAGCGTCTCCGCGAAAGTGCGCGCGACGGCGCCGTAGAGCGCGTAACCGCCGCCATGCAGATAAAGCAGCGTCACGTCCGTCTTCAGCGCCTGCGGCTCGATCCAGTCGCCCGCAACCTCGGGCGTTTTCATCGGCTGGCGGCGCACGGCGCACACCTCATCCGTATAGGTTTGCAGGCTGTCGAAGATCACCCGGCCTTCGCCCATGTCGCGCGCGTTCAGGGCGCGGGTGAACTGGCGACGCCAGAATGCCGGGTTGATCGGGCGCCCCGCCGCGCGGGCGGAGAGGGCGGCGAAGCTGCAGCCGATCATCACGGCCCAGGATGCGATGCGGTGGCCGAGCGGGCCGGTTGTGACTGTGCGGGGCATGTTCGTCTCTTCTGTCGCGTCGCACGGGTTCTGGCGCGAAAGGGGAGGGCCGCTATAGAACGATTGCGACGATCACTTCGCTTGCGGTCCCGATGTCCGACCCCTCCGCCCGCCTGATCCCGCCCGCGCCCGCGCTCGCCGGCCTGATCGCGGCGACAGTCGTCCGCGACACGCGGCGGCTGGCGCTGTCCTCGGAGCAGCGGGTGAGTTTCTTTCCGGCGGCTCCGATGTGCTCGGTCACCTGGGTGTGGGAGGGGGCGATCCATGATGCGGACCTGAGCGGGGCGCCGGTCGCCGAACCCTTTCCCAGCCGCTTCTTCACCGGACCGAAGTCGGAACCTATGGCGAGCTGGAGCCCCGGACCCGTCTACGCGATGACCGTCGTCTTCTATCCGGAGGCCTGGCGCGCCCTCACCGGGGTGGCGCCGGGCGATCACGCAGACCGGTCCGTCGCACTGGATGCGCTGCCGTCCGGGACCGCGCTGGACGTTTGCGCGGCGTTGGGGGAGGCGGAGGGCTATGGCGGCCTGGCCGCCGCACTTCAGCCGCTCTGGGCGGCGACGCGCCCGCCGACCTTCTTCACGCCGCCGCTGCTGGTCGACTGGCTGACGGCGTTGCTGGCGCGCACCGCCGTATCGGGGCCGGGACGGAGCCTGCGGCAGGCGCAGCGTCGGCTAAAGGCGCTCACCGGCCGGTCGCGGCGAGAGTTGGAGGTTCATGCGCGGGTGGAGGCGCTTTTCGCGCGGACGCTGGCGGTGGAGGGGGAGCCGGACCTCGCCGACCTCGCCTATGACGCGGGTTACGCCGACCAGTCGCATATGGGTCGCGAAGTGAAGCGCATAACCGGCCTGTCGCCGGCGAAGATCAACCGGCTGATCGCGACGGATCAGCGGTTCTGGTGCTACCGGCTGCTGGGGGAGCGGTTCTGATCCTAGTTTTTCAGGATCAACCGATCGCGGCGGAAACTGGTTTCCTGCAAGCGACCCAAGAAGCTCATGCCGAGAAGGGAGGAATGCACCGCGCCCTCCTTGGCGACTGCGGCGCGGACATTGTCGAGGCCGACCGCGCCGATGGTGATCGTCTCCAGCATCACCGGGGCCACATAGGCGCGCCCGTTCGCCGTCGTGACCGGCAGATCGTATTTCAGCCGGTCCGGGTTGAGCCCGACGGCGATCGCGTCTTCATGTGTGAGGAGAACGATGGAGGCGCCGGTGTCGATCAGCATGCCCACATTCGCACCGTTGACGCGGGAGACGGCGCGAAAATGCCCGTCCCATGCCTTGCGCAGCTCAACCTCGCCCTCGGCTCGCGCCACGGCGATGGTCGGCATCACCTCTCCGCGGAAGTTGGCCCAAAGCGATTTGACCGCCTCCCGCTCCGAGTAGCCGATGATAGCAGCGGAGAAGAGCGCGGCCCACACGAGGCCGATCTTGAACATCGGATAGGCCCGCACGCGGCTGAACCGGTATCCGTAGACGACGAGGAACAGGAAAAGGACGCCGAGATAGACCAGACGCTCCCACGAGCCGTCCTGGCGCATGGCGTCCGGGAACATCGCGTTCAGCTGGAAGAGCGCGACGGCGACAACTACGATGAAGACCACGGGCCAGATGAACATGTACGGACGACGTTACTGTATGATGCTTCAACGATAGCACGCGGGTTTCCGGTGGGAAAGCGCAAATAGCATGAAGAAAATATTGTAACCTATTGATTCAAATGATGAGCGGTTCGCTATTTTCGCCGAGCGGAGGCGCCGCCGCGCCGTCCGCGCTTGGTCAGCTGCGGCTGGCGCGCGGGCAGTTCAGCCATCACGGCGCGGCGCGCCTCCGGGCTCATGCGGGACCATCCGGCGATCTCATGGCGGGTGCGGAAGCAGCCGACGCAGATGTCTTCGCCGGGGTGGATGACGCAGATCTTCACGCAGGGGCTTTCGATCTCGTCGCGCCGCCAGATTTCATCGGTGAGTGTGGGGTCGTTCACGCATTCGCCTCCAGATGCGCCAACCGATCGAGCGCGCCCTGCAAAATGAACGCCGCGGCCATTTTGTCCACCACTTCCGCGCGCCGTTTGCGCGACTGATCCGCCTCCAACAACGTGCGCTCCACCGCGACGGTCGACAGGCGCTCGTCCCAGAAGGCGATGGGCGCGTCGGTGAGCCGCGAGAGGTTGCGCGCGAAGGCGCGCGTCGACTGGCAGCGCGGGCCTTCGGACCCGTCCATGTTGCGCGGCAACCCGAGGATGTAACCCGCCACCTCCCGCGTAGCTGCGAGGGCGAAGAGCGCGTTGGCGTCAGCGGTGAACTTAGTTCGCTTGATCGTCTCCGCCGGGCTGGCGACGGAGCGACGCGCGTCGGAGAGCGCGACGCCGATGGTCTTCGTGCCGAGATCCAGCCCCGCGAGCGGGCGATAGGCGGGCAGGGCGGCGGCGAACGCCTCCATATCGTCGGTGACTAGGGCGGGGACTGCGCTCACTCGAAGACGACGCCGTTCAGGAGCGCCGCCTCTTTCAGATAGGCGAGGCCGATATCGTCGTCGTCGTAGATCTGGATCGCCTCTTCATAGGCGGCGCGGACGGCGTCCTGCTCCTCCAGCACCCGGTAGGAGCGCATGAGCTGACCCCAGTCGTTCACGTCGGCGGCGCGGCCCTCCTCGCGGAGGCGGTCGTGCAGGCGCCCGACCATGCCGCGGATCATCTCCGCCCGGTCTTCCGGGGCCATGTCGCGGGCGTTGGCGACGTCCTCTTCGGTCGGGCCGGGCTGAGCGCTGCGCGGGGCGCCTTCAACGGCGGATTCCAGCATGGCGAGGGCGCGCGGGTCGTCCTCGAAATCGCGGCGTGCGCTTTCATAGGCCGCGCGCGCTTCGCCCTGGCGACCCATCACGTTGAGGGAGGAGATCAAACGCAGCCATTCCTCCGGCGCGCCGCCTTCCACCTCCAACCGTTCGCGGAGGCGAGAGACCATGCCCTCGATCATCGCCGCCCGATCCACTTCGTCCATCTCGGAGGCCGCTGCTATGTCGTCCTGATCCGGGCCGGGCAGGGCGCCGCCTTGCGTTCCACCCTGAACCGGCGGCAGGCCGAAGCCGCCTCCGGCCTGCGGGGGCGCTGCGGGCAATTCGTCCGGCGCGTCCAATGCGGCGAGCGCGGCGGGATCGTTGGCGAAGGCGGCGCGGGCGTTCGCCATCGCCTCCTGCGCTTTGGCTGCGTCGCCGAGCACGGAGTAGCTGCGGATCAGCCGGCGCCATTCGGCGACCGAGCCGCCCTGCGCCGCGAGGCGATCCGCGAGGCGGCCGACCATATCGGCGACCATCGCCTGCTGGTCCTGCGGCGGGATGTTCTGCGCCGCCGCCAGCTCGTCCTGCGTCGGCCCCGGCAAACCGTCGCCGCCGCGCGGGCCGAGGCCGAGGCGGTTCAGCTCCGCCCGGATCGGCTGCACCCATGGCGCGCCCGGCGGGCTTTCCTGCAACAGCGTAACCCAGACGCTTTCGGCCAGCTGCGGATCGCCCGCCTGCGCGTGGAGGTGACCGAGATAGTAACGGGCGGAGGGGTTGGTCGGCTCCCGCTTCAGCACCTGCAGGAGCGCGTCCTCCGCTTCTGGCGAAATATAGCCGCCGGCGGCGAGGATCATCGCCTCCGAATATCCTGCGTATACGTCGGCTTCGACGCGATCGTTGCGAAGTTCGATCAGCTTCTCGAATTGCGGCCAGGCGTCGGCGAAGCGGCCGAGATTCATCAGCGAACGGGCGTAGAGGAAGACGCCCTGCTCATCGTCCGGCGCGACGGCGAGGCGGGCCTCAAGCTGTTCAACCAGTTGAGAGAATTCGGCGACCGTCTCATCGTCCACCGGCGGAGCGAGGTCGCGGTCCGCGAGCATCTCCTCCGCCTCCTGCTGGGACGGGCGGGCCTGCTCGCGCCGCTCGGCGAAGGGCGCGTCCTGAACGCCGGGCGCGCCGACGTCGAAATAGACCCAGATCGAGGCGGCGGGGACGGCGAAGACCACCAGCGCGGCCAGAGCGCGGCTGAGGGTCTTCGGCGCGGGGCGCTCGTTCTCCGCCTCGCGCAACTCGGCGTCGGCGGCCAGAAGGCGGCGGGAGATCTCCAGCTTCGTCGCATCCGCGTCCTCGCGGCTCACGGTGCCGCGCCCGACATCGCGCTCCAGCTCGGCCAACTGGTCCTTGAAGACCTGCACGTCGTGGGCGGCGCGCGGGGCCGCGTCCTCCTCCCGCCGGATCAGCGGCAGGGCGATGTAGATGGCCGCGATCGCGACGATGGCGACGGCGATGATCCAGAAGGTCACTCGATGCTCCCCAGCGATGCCTCGACCGCATCGATACGGCGCCCGCTGGGGTGCCGCAACGCGGTCAGGTCACATCTAAGGGATATGAGGGAGCGGTAAATCGGCGCCTTTGTCGCGCCGTGACTAAGGTCACCGCCGCGAGGGCGCGATCACATGGGAGCGCGCCCCCGGCGGCGGCGTTGGGAATCTGATCTGGCACGCACTCACTCGCCTCACCCCTGAAGCTCCCGATCAGATTCCCCTGCGCCTCGTCTCCCCGGACGCGCCCACATACGCCGGGCGAGAATCGAGGCGTCGGCATTCACCGAACCGGACCGCGTCATTCGGAAAGGCAGGGACTAGGACGCGGCCCTCGCCCACAACATTGCAATGCGGAAGCCAAAATGCGTCTGGCTCCGCCATATTCGCCTAACGCTCTGGAGTAATATGATAAATTCAGGTGGGGTAGCGCCGACGCCATGGCGCGTCATGCGGTGCGCTCGCCCGGCGGGTTTCATTTTGACCGAAGTGACGCGCCAGGTTGAAACAGGCCGCGCGTTCGGGGATGTCGTTTCCGGGCGCCGCGATGACGCGCCGCGTCGAATAGGGTGTGCCGGGCGGCGTATAGAAGCGCTGAAGTTTGGGGAGAGGCTCGGCCCATGAAACGCTATTCCGCATTCGCCGTCGCGAAAGAGGCGTTCGGCTACCATCAGGGATGGGAGCGCGCCTGGGGCTCGCCCGAGCCCAAGGCGGAATACGACGTGATCATTATCGGCGCTGGCGGCCACGGCCTCGCCACCGCCTATTATCTCGCCAAGAACCATGGCGTCACGAACGTGGCGGTGATCGAGAAGGGCTGGCTCGGCGGCGGCAACACGGGCCGGAATACGACGATCATCCGCTCCAACTATCTGCGCGAGCCGTCGGCGGCGATCTACGAGCTCAGCCGCGGGCTATACGAAGACCTCAGCCAGCAGCTGAACTTCAACATCATGTTCTCGCCCCGCGGGGTGATGATGCTGGCGCAGACGGAGCATGAGCTGCGCGCGCTGAAGCGCACCGCCCACGCCAACCGCCTCGCCAATATCGCGACGGAATGGGCGAGCCCGGAGAAGGTTAAGCAGATCTGCCCGATCATCGAGACGAAGGGGCCGCGCTACCCCGTCCTCGGCGGGCTCTGGCAGCCGCGCGGCGGCACCGCCCGCCATGACGCGGTGGCTTGGGGGTATGCGCGGGCGGCGTCCGACATGGGCGTCCATGTGATCCAGAAGACGGAAGTCACCGGCGTCGACGTCGATCAGGGCAAGGTGACGGGCGTGCAGACCACGCGCGGGCCGATCCGCGCCAAGAAGGTCGCGATGATCGTCGCCGGACATTCCGGCGTGATCGCCGACATGGCGGGCTTCCGCCTGCCGGTGGAGTCAGTCGCCTTGCAAGCGCTGGTCTCCGAGCCGATCAAGCCGCTGATGGACATCGTCGTTATGGCCAACACCGTCCATGGCTACATGAGCCAGTCCGACAAGGGCGAGATGGTGATCGGCGGCGGCGCGGACGGGTTCAACAACTACACCCAGCGCGGCTCCTTCCATCACATCGAAGAGACCGTGCGCGCGCTGAAGGAGACCTTCCCGGTCATCGGGCGCCTCAAGATGCTGCGCCAGTGGGGCGGGATCGTGGACATGACCGGCGACCGCTCCCCGATCATCTCGAAGACCCCGGTGGAGGGGATGTTCGTCAACTGCGGCTGGGGCACCGGCGGGTTCAAGGCGATCCCCGGCTCCGGCTGGGCGACCGCCTCGCTGATCGCCAACGGCGAAGACAAGGTGGCGGGGCCGTTCGGCTTGGATCGCTTCACCGAAGGCCGCATGATCGACGAAAGCGTCGCTGCGGCGGTGGCGCACTGATCATGGGACGCGGGCTTGTTTCAGTATCTCTGGCAGTCGAGGCGGTATCTGGCCTTTGCCGGGATGGTCGGCTGGGCGGCGGCGTCGCTGACGGCGCTGTTGATCGGCTGGCCGCAGATCTTCTCCGCCCTCGGCGCCTTCGCGCTGGCGCTGGGCTTCGGCGTCTTCCTGACGGACCGTTTCCAGCTCTCCGAACAGCGCCGCTATTGGGACAGTCTGGTGGAGACGCAGCAGCGGCTCACCTGGCGCTATCTCAAGCGGCTGCGGCGGGAGGACGACGCCGACCCGCGCGCGCTGGACGATCTGGAGGCGCAGATCGACGAGAGCTTCGAGTCGCTCCTCGAAGCCAAGGCGGCCGAGAAATCGGCGGAGACCTACCGGCTGGAGATGACCTTCTCCATCGTCGGCACTCTGCAATGGGGGTTCGGCGTGATGCTGGTGCGGGCGCTGCACGGCTGAACACTTCAAAAATCGTAGGATGGGCTTCGGCCCACCAGCCGCATCGGTGGGCCGAAGCCCATCCTATGGAGGGTTTCACATGCTCCAACTGACCTGCCCCTATTGCGGCGTGACCGGCGAAGAAACGGAGTTCGCTCCGGGCGGGGAGGCGCATATCGAGCGTCACGGCCCCGGCTCCGACGACGGCGATTTCGAGGAATACCTCTTCTACCGCAAGAACCCTCGCGGCCTGCATTTTGAACGCTGGCGGCACGCCTATGGCTGCGGCAAGTGGTTCCACGTGGCGCGGGACACGGTAACGCTGGAGGTCTACGGGTCCTACCCCGCGGACGTGCTGACGCCGCCGAAAGAGATCATGGCGAAAGCCAAGAAGCGGGGAGCGGCCTGACATGCCCCATCGCCTGAATGACGGCGGTCGCCTGATCGACCGCTCCAAACCGGTTTCCTACCAGTTCAACGGCAAGCGCATGACGGGCTTCGCCGGGGACACGCTCGCCTCCGCCCTCATTGGCGGGGGGCAGGCGCTTATGGGCCGGTCGTTCAAGTATCACCGCCCGCGCGGCCTCGTCGCGGCGGGGGTGGAGGAGCCGAACGCGCTGATGACCACCGGGACGGGCGCGAAGGCGGAGCCGAACCAGCGCGCGACGATGGTGGAGCTGCGCGAGGGGCTGACGGCCAAGACGCAGAACCACTGGCCGTCGCTGGACTGGGACATCGGCGCGGTGAACGCCGCCGTCGCCTCCGTCGCGCCGGTCTTTTCGGCGGGGTTCTATTACAAGACTTTCCTCTTCCCGCGCATCGCGTGGAAGCACGTCTATGAGCCGGTGATCCGGCAATCGGCGGGCCTCGGCCCTGCGCCGACGGAGCAGGATCCGGACAGCTACGAGCACTATTACCACTACACCGACGTTTTGGTCGTCGGCGGCGGCATGGCGGGCCTCGCCGCGGCGAAGGCCGCGGGCGCTGCGGGCGCGAAGGTGCTGCTGGTCGAGCAGACCGGGCATCTCGGCGGGCGGCTGCTGGCGGAGAACGACACGCAGATCGACGGGGCGGAGGGCGCCGACTGGGCCGCCGCGACCGCCGAAGCGCTGGGCGCGATGGAGAACGTCGCCATCCGCACGCGCACGCAGGCCGCGGGCCTCTACGATCACGGTTATGCGCTGCTGGACGAAGATTGCGGAGAGGACGCTTCCGGCCCCCGTCGCCGTCTCTGGCGGGTGCGCGCCAAGCGGATCATCGTCGCGGCGGGCGCCATCGAACGCCCGCTCGCCTTCGCCAATAACGACGTGCCGGGCGTCATGCTCGCCTCCGCCGTGCGCGATTATATCCGCCTCTGGGGCGTCGCGCCGGGGCGGGAGCTGGCGGTCTTCGCCAACAACGACGACGCCTACCGCACCGCCATCGCCGCCTTCGAGGCGGGGCTGAAAGTCGCCGCCGTGATCGACCCGCGCGCGCAAGCGACCGGGCCGCTGGCGGAGACGGTGCGCGGCTTCGGCGTGCCCATCCGCACCTCCTCCGTCATCGCCAAGGTAAAGGGCGGCAAGGCTGTCGAAGCCGTCATGGTCGGGACGAAGACGCCGGAAGGCCGCGTCGGCGGGGCGCTTGAAAAGATCAAATGCGATTGCGTGGCGATGTCGGGCGGCTGGTCGCCCGTCGTCCACCTCTGGTCCCATTGCGGCGGTAAGCTGCGTTGGGACGAGGAGCAATCGATGTTCCGCCCCGCGCCGGAGCGCGCCGCGCCCACGGGCGACGATGGGGAGGCGAACACGCTCGTCGCCGGGACCGCCAACGGCTTCATGTCCACCGCCGAGGCGTTGGCCGACGCGGTTGAGGCGGGGCGCGAGGCGGCGAAGGCGCTGGGCCTGAAACCGGGTCGCAAGCCCGCTGCCGCCAGGGTCGCGGAGCCGGAGACGGGCGTCGCGACGCCGATGTGGTTCGCGCCTTCGGTCGGTAAATACGCCCACGGCACCAAGCATTTCCTCGACTACCAGAACGACGTCACGGCCGCCGATGTGGAGCTGGCGGCGCGCGAAGGCTACGAGAGCGTCGAGCACGCCAAGCGCTACACCACGCTCGGCATGGCGACGGATCAGGGGAAGCTGAGCAATATCAACGGCCTCGCCATCCTGGCGAACAGCCTGAACGCCCCGATCCCGGAGGTTGGGACGACGACCTTCCGCCCACCCTACACGCCGCTTCCCATCGGCTCCATCGTGGGCCGGGACGCGGGCGAATTGTTCAAACCGATCCGCAAATCCCCGATGCACGACTGGCACGACGCCAACGGCGCGGATTGGGAGCCGGTCGGCGACTGGCGCCGACCGTTCTGCTACCGGCGCGGCGAGGAGGACCGCCACGCCGCCGTCACCCGCGAGGTGCTGGCCGCGCGCGGATCGGCGGGGATGCTGGACGCCTCCACCCTCGGCAAGATGATCGTGAAGGGGCCGGACGCCGCCCGCTTCCTCGATATGATGTACACCAACATGATGTCGTCGCTGAAGGTTGGGCGCTGCCGCTACGGCCTGATGTGCACGGAGAACGGGTTCCTATTCGATGACGGCGTGGTGGCGCGGATCGCAGAGGACGAGTTCCTCTGCCACACCACCTCCGGCGGCGCCGACCGTGTTCATGCGTGGATGGAGGAATGGCTGCAGACCGAGTGGTTCGACATGAAGGTCTACGTCGCCAACGCCACCGAGCAGTTCGCGCAGATCGCCGTGGTCGGCCCAAAATCGCGGGAGATCATCGCTTCGCTCACCGACATGGACGTCTCCACCGAGGCGCTGCCCTTCATGGCCTTCGCCGATGGGGAGATGGCGGGCGTTCCGGTGCGCATCTATCGCATCTCCTTCTCCGGCGAGCTCTCCTACGAGATCGCCACGCCGGCCCATCACGGCCAGCATCTCTGGGATGCCATCCGCGAGGCCGGGAAGGGCGCGAACATCACGCCCTACGGCACCGAGGCGCTGCACATCATGCGGGCCGAAAAGGGCTTCATCATGATCGGGGACGAGACCGACGGGACGACGATCCCGCAGGACCTGAACCTGAACTGGGCGGTCTCCAAGAAGAAGGCCGATTTCATCGGAAAGCGGGCGATGGAGCGGTCGCATCTGGCTGACCCGAACCGCGAAAAACTGGTGGGGCTGGCGACCGACGATCCGAAGAAGGTGCTACCGGATGGGGCCTATGCGGTGGCCGACCCGACGGCGAGCCCGCCCGTCGTGATCGGGCGCGTCACCTCCACCTATTTCTCGCCGACGCTTGATAAATCCATCGCGATGGCGCTGATCGTGAACGGCCCGGACCGGATGGGCGAGACCATCGCGATCCCGGTCGAGGGGGGCGATGTGATCCGCGCGAAGATCGTCGATCCGGTGTTCTATGATCCGGAAGGGGAGAAGCAGAATGTCTGAGGTTATCCCCGTCTCCGCCGCGAAAGGGGCCGCGTTCGAAGGGCCCGACGCCTCGATCCGCGATCTCGGGCCCACTGGCATGGTCACGATCCGGGGCGACCTTTCCGCCGCCGGGTTCAAGAAGGCGATCAAGAGCGCGACGGGGCTCGCCGTTCCCGCCTTGCGAAAGGTGACGGCGGGCGGCGGCAAGTCGCTCGTCTGGATGTCGCCGGACGAACTTCTGCTCGTCTGCGACTACGCGGAGAGCGCGGCGACGGTCGCGGCGATCGGCGAGGCGATGGGCGATGCGCATCACATGGCGGTCGACGTCTCCGACGCCCGCTGCGTGTTCGCCGTCTCCGGCGCGGGCGCGCGTGAACTGATCGCCAAGGGTGCGCCGGTGGACATGGCGCCGGAGGCGTTCGGCGCGGGCGATGTCCGCCGTACGCGGCTCAGCCAGGTGGCGGCGGCGTTCTGGATGGCGGAGGACGGGGCGCTGACGCTGGTCTGCTTCCGCTCTCTCGGCCAGTACGTCTTCGACTGGCTGAAGGCGTCGGCTGCTGACGGGTCGCGTCCGGGGCTCTTCTGAACCGACGATTTGCCGAAAATGCATGGCTGCTTTGCGTCCGCGAGAGGTTTATTCGCGGTCGCAGCATCTTATGTGCATCTGCGAAGGCGAAGTTCGCGCCGCCAGTTTCGCAGTTCAGGAGTTCGTTATGGATATCGCCCATATCGCCACGCAATCGAAAGACACGGCCGCGCTTTACGATGCGGCGCATCGGATGCGGCATGAGGCGCTGCGGAGCGGGATGAAAGCGGTCTTCGGCCTGCTCCGCGATCTGGTCGCCTTCGCGAGCGGACGCACGGCTCACTAAGGGCGCTTTCACTGGGGCCTGAGGCGCGGTAAGGCCGCGCCATGACAGAACGCCCCACGATCCGTCTTCGCCCCAAACGCGGGCGCCGCTTCTTCGAAGGGGCGCCCTGGCTTTACGCCGACGAGATCGTCACAGACCGGCGCACCAAGGCGCTGGCCCCGGGCGCGATTGCGACGCTGGAGAGCGCGGAGCGCGCGCCGCTCGCGACCGTCGCCGTCACGCCCGCCTCCACCATTTTCGCGCGGGTTCTGGACCGCGACCCCGCCGCCGGGATCGACGGCGACTGGCTGCGCGGCAAGCTGCGGACGTCGCTGGCGCATCGCGAGCGCCTGTTCGATGCGCCGTTCTACCGCCTGATCCATGCCGAGGGCGATGGGATGCCCGGCGTCGTCATCGACCGTTTCGGCGACGCCGCCGTGATCCAGCCGAACGCGGCCTGGGCCGACGTGCGGATCAGGGAGATTTGCGACGCGCTCGCCGATGTGACCGGCGTCGACGCCATTGTGGTCAATGGCGGAGGCCGCGCACGGGCGCTGGAGGGGCTTGACGACAAGGTTCGCCTGGAGCGCGGCGCGATTGACGCTCCGGTGGCGACGCCGATGAACGGGGCGACCTATCTCGCCGATCTGATCGGGGGGCAGAAGACGGGGCTCTTCTTCGACCAGCGCCCGAACCAGGCTTTCACCGCCGGGCTGGCGGAGGGCGGGGAGGTGCTGGACGTCTTCTCCCATGTCGGCGGCTTCGCGCTGGCCTGTCTCGCGGGCGGCGCGGCGTCGGCGCTGTCCGTGGACAGTTCGGCGCCTGCTCTGGAGCTGGCGGCGCAAGGGGCGGAGGCGTCGGGTGTCGCGGACCGGTTCTCCACTAAGCGCGGGCAGGCCTTCGACGTGATGCGCCAGCTCAGTCAGGACGGGCGTCGTTTTGACGTCGTCGTCTCCGACCCGCCCGCCTTCGCGCCGTCAAAGGGCGCGGTGGAGAAGGGGCTGCGGGCGTATGAGACGTCGGCGCGTTTGGCTGCGGGACTGACGAAGCCGGGCGGATATCTCGTTCTCTGTTCCTGCTCTCATGCGGCGTCGCCCGACCTTTTTCGCGGGGCCTGCGTCGCCGGCATCCGCAAGGCGGGGCGCGAGGCGGCGTTGATCCATGCGGGGCAGGCGGGGCCGGATCATCCGGCGCATTTCGCGCTGCCGGAGACGAGTTACCTTAAGGCGCTGTACTTCAGGCTCGACTGATGCGCGCGATCGCCTTGGTCGGGTTTTGCGTATTTGAAGGAAGCGGGATCGGATGAGGCTTTTTCTGGACGCCTGCGTTCTCTACCCCGTAGCGACGCGGGAGATCCTGCTCGGGTATGCGAAGGCGGGCGGATTCGCGCCGCTTTGGTCCGCGCGGGTGCTGGAGGAATGGGCGCGGGCGGCCGGAGCTAAGCTGGGCGCTGAGGACGAGGCGCGGGCGCGCGGGGCCGCGGCGCTAATTGGCGCGTTGTTTCCGGGGGGGCTGGTCGAGGGGTATGAGGCGCGGGAGGCGGAGGTCTGGTCGCCGGACCCCGCCGACGCCCATGTGATCGCGGCGGCGATTGTCGGTGAGGCGGAAGGGATCGTCACGTTCAATACGCGCGATTTTCCGCTGCGGGAGTTGCGGATCCACGGGCTGGAACGCCTGCACCCGGATGAGTTTCTGGCGCGGCGGCTCAGGGAGGGAGATGAGCGGCTGGCGGACGCGCTCGGGCCGCTCGCCGATCTCGCGGCGGGTCGCGATCTGGCGTTTCGGAAGTTTCTGAAACGGGCGGCGCTGCCCCGGCTCGGGAAGGCGTGGGAGGAAGCCGCGACTTAAGCGCCGCGGCCTCCGCTGTTTCAATAAATCGGGAACCTGTCGCAGAGGGCCTTCACCTTGCGCTTCACGGCTTCC
>JBCAXH010000024.1:0-72106 GCA_038534155.1 Pseudomonadota bacterium | reverse complement strand
CTACGACACGGTGGACGTCGCCGCCTGCGCCGGAAAAGGCATCCTGACCACCAACACCCCCTTCGCGATCCGCCGCCCGGTCGCGGTCGCCTCGCTCTCCCACATCTTCGCGCTGACGACGAAGCTCTTCACCAAGGACCGGCTGGTGCGCGAAGGGCGCTGGAACGACCGGGTGGAGCATATGGGCGTGGGCCTCACGACCCGAACGCTCGGCGTCATAGGCGTCGGCGGGATCGGGTCGGAGTTGATCCGCCTGGCGAAGCCCTTCTTCGGGCGAGTCCTCGCCGCTGACCCCTATGTGGCGGAGGCCCAGATCGCGGCGCTCGGCGCTGAGAAAGCTCCATTGGATACGCTGTTGGCGGAGGCCGACGTCGTGAACGTCTGCTGTCTCCTGACGGAGGAGACGCGCCACCTGATCGACGCCGCCGCCTTCGCGCGGATGAAGCCGTCGGCCTTTTTCGTCAATGTCGGACGCGGGCCGATCCATGATGAAGCGGCGCTGACGCAAGCGCTTCGCGATGGCCGGATCGCCGGAGCGGGCCTTGATGTGACCGAGATCGAGCCGATCCCGGAGGACAGCCCGCTCCTTTCGATGGACAACGTCCAGATCACCGCGCACGCGCTTTGCTGGACCGACGAGTGCTTTGAGGAGATCGCCCGCACCGCCCTTCGCTCCATCGTCGACGTCAGCCTTGGGCGGCGACCGCGCCATGTGATCGAGCCCTGAGGCGTCGCGGGATCGTGATTGTCGCCGCGAGCGTCGGCGCGCCATCCTCCGCGCCGCAACCGGAGGGTCTCCAATGTTGAAACGCTTCGCCGCCGCCTTGGCGGTTGGTCTCGTGGTGAGCGCGCCGTCTCACGCGGCGGAGACATGCGGCGGACCGGACGCGCCCTGCGACGCCGGGGACGGCATCTATCACTACGCGCCGCCCGCCCCCTCGATCGCCAACCCGCCCGCAGTCATCTTCCTTCACGGCTATGGCGGCCGCGGCGCCGGGATCATCCGCAATACGGGCCTCGTCGGCGCGCTGACCGCGCGCGGCTACGCCGTCATCGCGCCGCAGGGCCTGCCCTTTCGCGAAGGGTCGAAGGGCGGCTCCTGGAACAGCTTCGCGCGGGAGACGCGGCGCGACGACGTCGCGTTCCTCAACTCCGTCGCCGCCGACGCCGCCGACCGTCATGGGATAGACCGGGGCCGCATCCTGATCGGCGGTTTCTCCGGCGGGGGCATGATGACCTGGCGGGTCGCCTGCGACGCGCCGGAGAGCTTCGCCGCTTACGCCCCGATCGCGGGCCTCCTCTGGCGGCCGCTGCCGGAGGCGTGCGCGGGACCGTTCCGGATGCAGCACACCCACGGCTGGTCCGACACCGTCGTCCCGATCGAAGGGCGGACGGTCGGCGGCGGGATACTCACACAAGGCGACCTTTTCGCCGGGCTCAACCTCCTCCGTGACGCGATGGCCTGCGCCAAGGACGATCCGGACGAATACGACGCGACCGGCGACTACCTTGTCCGCCGCTGGACCGATTGCGCGCCCGGCGCGGGGCTGGAGATGGCGCTCCATCCCGGCGCCCATTCGATCCCGCCCGGCTGGTCGAAACTGGCGCTCGATTGGTTCGAAACCCCGCACGCGCCGAAGTGACCAATGCGCGCGGAAATCCTCTAGCCTTTCAGCTGCGCCGCCGTTAAAGCCTGCCTCGTGTTTCAGGGGAGCGCTCTCTATGCGCGTGTTCAGTTTTCTCATCGCCGCCCTCGGCCTCATCTCAGCGACCATCGCCTCCGCGCAAGAGGCCTCGCCTGAGCTCCAGGTCGCTACGGACGCATGGCTCTCAGATGACGATGCGACGGCGCTGCCCGCCCTCTCTGCGCTCGCCGCCTCCGGCGACCAAAGCGCCGCCATCATGCTCGGCCGCATCGAGCGGATGACGCCGAAACCGGCGGAGAGCCCGTGGCTCGCTTCCCTTTCCTCCGCTGACCGCGCCGCGCTCTTCGCGCCGACCGGCGCGCCGCTCCTCGACGCGTTGGCGGGCGGAGGCGATGCGCTGGCCGAGATGCTGCTCGCCGCGGATGGGCCGGAGGCGACCATCGAGACCGCCCATACGCTCCATGCGTTTGGTGAGGTCGAGCGGGCGCGCCATCTCGCATGGACCATGCTGGAGGCCGGCAAGCTCGCCGAGGTCGTGACCATGCCGCAGGAGGAGCCGCTTTACCGCGATCTCGACTGGCTCTGGTGGATGCGCGGCTGGATGGCCGGCGGCGCCAATAGCGGGCAGCCCGAAAACTGGGTGCTGGTGTCGGAGGCGAAGGGCCGCGCCGCCGGGATCATCTTCGCCAACTGGGCCGCGCAGTTCATCGCCGCCAAAACGCCCCTGACGGAGGAGCTGCAGCGCGTCGCCTCCGCCCTCGACGGCAAGCCCGCCGCGCTGGTCGCCGCAGGGCCGGAGGAGGTCGCCTACGCCGAGAAGCTCGTCGCCGGCCTCGCCCGCCGCGACCCCGCGATGCGCCCGCTCGCCGCCGTCTGCAACACGGCCTGCGGAGAAGAGCTCGGCGCCTGCATGCTGGAGGGGCTGCGCGTCCTCGGCGGCTACGGCGCGCTGATGCCGCTGGATACGCCGCTGGAGCCCGTGATCTCCCAATCCGCCTACACCACCAGCGCCAAGGCGGCGGCGAATGTCCGGCGCATGATCGCCGCCGCGTCGCCCGCCGCGCCGGGCGAGCCGGTGAACCAATGCCTCGCCAGCGCCGTCGGCGGGTAGGCCTAAGGCAACGTCTCGCGGAAATACCGTTCCCAGATTTTCTCGCCGATCAGGCAGTCATAGGTCGGCTGCGTCAGTTCGTGGAATGTCGCGGGCGTCGCGCCGGGCGAAAGGTCCGAAGGCGCGCTCGCGAGTTCCTGAACCAGCTTCAGCCGCACCGCCATCGGAAACTCCTCCCACCGCCGCACCGGCACGACGAAGGAGGCGGGCCCGCCGATCACGCAGGCGCGGTAGTATTCGTCTAGATCGTCGAGATGCCACTGCGCGCCCATCCCCTCCCGCGTCATCAGGGGAAGGCCGTTGATGACGAAGCCCCGCTCCAGCGCCGCGTTGCGCGCCCAGGTGACGGGCCGCCCGTCATTGTTCGGACCGTCCCCTGAGATGTCGATCACCCGGCGCCAGCTCCGAAACCCGTTCCCTTCAAAGGAGGCGGCGGCGTGGGAGATCGCGGCGGAGATCGACGTGCGGCGCATGGCGCTGTCGAAATGGGCGGAGATCTTCGCGGCGAAGGCCTCCGCCGCCTCCCGCCCGTCGATCAGCGTCCAGGGCACGACGGCGCGCTGATCGTTCCGGCCGGCCCATTCGACATAGGTGAGCGCGATCCGCCCCAGCGCGCCGCGCGATATGGCGGCCACCACCTCGTCGCTCGCCAGCGCCTCGGCGTAACCGCGCCGCTGGATCTCCAGCTCTCGCGGCGTCATCGAGCGGGAGACGTCGACGGCGAGGAAGAGCTCCACATCGACTTCCACCTCCTCCGCCCGCGAAGAGGCGGCGATCAACGCGAACAGACAGGCGAGGAGAATCCGCATGAGGCGAGTCAGCCGGTTTCGGCTTCGACTGTCGAGGGAAAACCGCGGGGTCCGGTCACGAACCCATAACAACTGCGTTGGATATCGTTTCGAGCCGTAGCGCCCGTCGGGCGTTCGACTATGTCGCTCAGCAGACGCGAGCCGCAATCAGGGAGATCACCATGCGCGCCTTGTTCACATCCGTCCTCGTGGCCTTCGGGCTGCTCTTCACCGCCGCGCCGTCCGCTGACGCGAAGGAGCCGGTGTATCAGTCCTTCCTCGGTGGCACGGCGATCGACGGCACCGATCCCGTCGCTTACTTCACCGAAGGCAAACCGGTCGAAGGCTCCTCCGACTTCACCCATGACTGGAACGGCGCCACCTGGCGCTTCGTCTCCGCCGAAAACCGCGACAAGTTCGCCGCCGATCCCGAAGCCTATGCCCCGCAATATGGCGGTTACTGCGCCTGGGCCGTCGCTCAAGGCTATACGGCCTCCACTGATCCGGATGCGTGGTCGATTATCGATGGGAAGCTTTACCTGAACTACAACAAGGACGTTCAGGCGCGATGGGAAGGCGACATTCCCGGTCACATCGCCAAGGCCGACGGCAACTGGCCGACCGTGCTGGAGTAAGGCGAACGCCTTCGCGTAAAGAAAAAGGCCCCCGCCGCGCGGGGGCCTTCGTTGTTTCTCAGGGCGGCGCTTAGTTCTTCGCCTTGTCCACCAGCTTGCCGGCGGCGATCCACGGCATCATGCCGCGCAGGGTCTCGCCGACCGCTTCGATCTGGTGGGCGTCGTTGTTGCGCCGGATCGCCTTGAACATCGGCTGGCCGACCTTGTTCTCCATCATGAAGTCGCGGACGAACTTGCCGTTCTGGATGTCCGTCAGCACCGCCTTCATCCGCGCCTTCGTCTCGTCGTAGGGCAGGATGCGAGGGCCGGACATGTACTCGCCGTACTCCGCCGTGTTGGAGATCGAGTAGTTCATGTTGGCGATGCCGCCTTCGTAGATCAGGTCCACGATCAGCTTCACTTCGTGCAGACACTCGAAATAGGCCATCTCGGGCTCGTAGCCCGCCTCGACCAGCGTCTCGAAGCCCATGCGGATCAGCTCGACGAGGCCGCCGCAAAGCACGGCCTGCTCGCCGAAGAGGTCGGTCTCGCACTCTTCCTTGAAATCGGTCTCGATGATGCCCGACCGGCCGCCGCCGATGGCGGAGCAGTAGGAGAGGCCGACTTCAAGCGCGGAGCCGGAGGCGTTCTGGTCCACCGCGACGAGGCAGGGCACGCCGCCGCCCTTCACGAACTCGCCGCGCACCGTGTGACCCGGGCCCTTCGGCGCCATCATGATGACGTCGACGTCGCCGCGCGGTTCGATCAGCTTGAAGTGGACGTTTAGGCCATGTGCGAAGGCGATCGCCGCGCCCGGCTTCATGTGGTCGTGGATATGGGCGTAGTAGGTCTCCGCCTGCAGCTCGTCGGGCATCGTCATCATGATCACGTCGGCCCAGGCTGCGGCCTCGGCGATGCCCATGACCTTCAGGCCCTCGCCTTCGGCCTTGGCGGCGGACGGCGAGCCGTCGCGCAGCGCGGCGGCGACGTTCTTAACGCCGCTGTCGCGCATGTTCAGCGCATGGGCGTGACCCTGGGAGCCGTAGCCGACCACGGCCACGTTCCGGTCCTTGATGAGATTGATGTCGCAATCGCGATCGTAATAGACGCGCATGATCCGCATCCCCTGTTCTGGTTGTCGATGGATTGGGAAGATAGGCGCGTGGGCCGTCTATGCGTGTCTTTTTGACCCCAAGATCATCACTTTGAAAAATTGACATAACGGATAATACGCGAAATTAGAAAATTCATGCATCAAGTGGACGATACTGACAGACGTATTCTGCGCGCCCTGCAATCGGACGCCAACCTCTCCACCGCCGCACTGGCGGAGAAAGCGGGTCTTTCGCCCTCGCCCTGCTGGCGGCGGGTCGCGGCGATGGAGGCCTTGGGCGTGATCGAGCGTCGGGAAGTCGATATCGACTTCCGCAAGCTCGGCTACGGGGTGGAGGTTTACCTCCGCGTCCGTCTCGACAAGACCCAGCGCGGCGCGTTCGAGGAGTTCATCGCGGCGGCGCGCGAGGTGCCGGAGGTGATCGTGATCCAGACCCTTCTCGGACGCGTGGATGTGCGGATGGACGTCATCGCCCGCGATCTGAACCACTATCAGGAGATCCTGAAGGGCCGGATCATGGACCTCCCCCATATCGCCGACGTCGAGGCGCTCATGCTGATCTCCGAGATCAAGAACGACCCGTGGATCGCGATATGACGGCCCCCGATTTCAGACCTGATGCGACCGATCTCGCGCTCCTCCGCGCCCTGATCGCGGATGGCGGCCTTTCCGCGAAGGAGGCGGGGGAGCGCGCGGGCGTCTCCCAGCCCGTCGCGTGGCGGCGCATCAAGCGGCTGGAGGAGGCGGGTGTGATCCGGGGCCGCCGCGTGCGCCTGAACCGGGAGGCGCTGGGCTACGCCGTCACGGTCTTTCTCGGCGTGAAGCTCGCCGCCAAGGGCCGGAGCCGGGTGGAGGAGTTCGAGCGCGCCGTCGCCGCGATCCCCGAAGTGCAGCTCGTTCAATACGTGCTCGGGGTCTACGATTATCGTCTGAAGGTGGTCGCCCGCGATCTCGAGGATTTCGAACGCATCCTTCGGCGCCGCATCATGACCCTGCCGGGGATCGGGGAGGTGGAGAGCAACGTGCTTCTCTCCGAAGAGAAATCCGTCTCTCCGCCGATCTGACGCCAAGATATTCTTGCGCGAACGCCGCCTCAGGCGCAGAATCCGACCAGCTAAGGGGTGATTGGGGGTCTGATGCGTAGTTTCGTCTTCGCAGCTGTTTTCATCGCGGGCCATGCAAGCGCCGCGACCATAGATATCTCGCCGGGGCCCGCCGCCGGCGAAGCGTTGCAGGAGGCGCTGATCCTCGCCGAGCCGGGCGACGATATCGCGCTGGCGCCTGGCCGCTATCCTATCGTCGACGGGTTGTCGCTGGATGTGGACGGCGTGACGCTGCGCGGCGCGGGCGCTGACGTCTCCATCCTCGATTTTTCCGGGCAGCAAGGCGCTGGGGAGGGGCTTCTGATCACCTCCTCCAAGGTCGTGCTGGAGGATTTCGCGGTCGAGAACACCAAGGGCGACGGCATCAAATCTAAGGGCTCCGACGAAATAACCTTCCGTCGCCTCCGCGTCGAGTGGACGGGCGGGCCCGATGAGATGAACGGCGCTTACGGCCTCTACCCGGTCGAAAGCCGCAACGTGCTGATCGAAGACAGCCTCGTGCGCGGCGCCTCCGACGCAGGCGTCTATGTGGGCCAGTCCGACAACATCATCGTTCGCCGTAACCGCGCCGAGTTCAACGTCGCCGGGATCGAGATCGAGAACTCCTTCCGCGCCGACGTCTATGAAAACGTGGCGACCCGTAACACCGGCGGCATTCTGGTCTTCGATCTGCCCAACCTCGAACAATCTGGCGGCCATTTCGTTCGCGTCTTCGACAATGAGATCGTCCGGAACGACACCGACAATTTCGCACCCGAAGGCAACATCGTCGCCACCGTGCCGCGCGGGACCGGTATGCTCATCATGGCCAATCGCGACGTCCACGTTTTCGGCAACCGCTTCGACGACAACGCGATGGTCCATATCGGCGTCATCTCCTATTTCGAGGATTATGAGGACGACGCCTATCAGCCCCATCCGCGCGGCATCGTCATTCGCGACAACGAATTCGGTCGCGGCGGCTTCGACCCGAACGGCGAGGTTGGCGAGTTTTTCGCCGAAGCGGCGGAGGGCGATATTCCCGACATCATCTGGGACGGCGTTACGCCGCTCGACGAATGGGTTCTCGGCACGTCGGACGAGGACGCGATCTACGTGAACGAGGCGAACGCGAGTTTCGCCAACCTCCGCATGATCGCGCAGACGATCTATCCATGGGGCGCGGATGTGGACCGGGACATCGGCGACTACGCCGGAACCCTGCCGGAGCCCGCGCCCGTCGTCCTGCCGCAGGACCAATGAGGGCGCTCGCTCTTCTGTTCTTCCTTTTGCCGGGGCTGGCTTGGGCGGCGAACGACGCGGCGATATTGGCGAAGAAGCCGGCGAAGATGCTCTCCGCCTACGGTCTCTTCGATGATATGGGCGCGCAGACGCCCGCCATCGGCGTGACGCCCTATGACCTCGCAACGCCGCTCTTCTCCGATCACGCGATGAAGCTGCGTTTCGTCTACGCCCCCGGCCCGGCGGCGTGGTCAGAAGACGAAGTGTTCGAGTTTCCGGTCGGCGCCGTCCTCGCGAAGACATTCGCCTATCCAGAAGGCGAAGGCCTGCGCCTGATCGAAACCCGCCTCCTGATCCGGCAGGAGGCCGGATGGAGGGCGTGGCCCTACATCTGGAATGAGGATCAGACCGACGCCGTCCTGAAGCTCGCGGGCGCGCGTCTCGATCTGACCGCGACGAAACCGGATGGGACCAAAGTCGCCGTCTCGTACCGCGCCCCGAACGCCAATCAGTGCAAGGGCTGCCATGAGCTTGGCGGCGCGATCACGCCGATCGGGCCGAAGGCGCGCAACCTGAACCATGATTTCGACTATGGAGAGGGGGCGTTCAACCAGATCGCCCGCTGGCGGATGCTCGGCCTTCTCGAGAACCAGGACGACGCGGCCCCGCCCTCCGCCGACTGGCGCAACGGCACGCTGAACGAGCGGGCGCGCGCTTACCTCGACGTGAACTGCGCCCATTGCCATCGCCGAGACGGGCCGGCGTCGAATTCCGGCCTTTTCCTGACATACGGGGAGAAGGAGCGCGCCGCCTGGGGGTATCTCAAGCGCCCGGTCGCGGCGGGGCGCGGCTCCGGTGGGCTGGAGTTCGACATCAAGCCGGGCGATCCGATGTCGTCGATCATGGTCCACCGCATGAAGAGCCTGGACCCCGGCGTGATGATGCCGGAGCTCGGCCGCAGCCTGCCGGATGAAGAGGGGATCGCGCTGATCGAAGCGTGGATCGCTGCGATGGAATGACCCCCCTGCTGGTCGCGGGGCCGACCGCCTCCGGCAAATCCGCTTATGCGCTGGCGGAGGCGGCGAAGGGCGGGGTCGTGATCAACGCCGACGCCAGTCAGGTCTATGACGGCTGGCGCGTCCTGACCGCCAGGCCGTCGGCGGAGGAAGAGGCGCAGGCGCCTCATCGCCTTTACGGCCACGTGGAACCCGCCGTGCGCTTTTCCGTCGGCGACTGGCTCCGCGATTTGGCGAAGGCGTTGGAGGAGTGCCGGGATGTCGGCCTCCGCCCGATCATCGTCGGCGGCACCGGGCTCTACTTCAAGGCGGCGCTTGAGGGATTGGCGGAGATACCGCCGCCTCCTGACGACGTGCGACGCGCTGTGGACGCCCGGCTGAAAGGGGAGGGGCTGGCGTCGCTCGTCGCCGAACTCGCCGCCCGCGACCCGGACACCGCCGCCGCGACCGACCTGAAGAACCCGATGCGCGTGACCCGCGCGCTGGAGGTGCTGGAGCATACCGGCCGCGGCCTCGCCTCCTGGCGCGCCGACACGCCCCCGCCCCTGATTGCGGAGCCGGAGAAGATCCTGATCGCGACCGAACGCGAGGCGCTCTACGCCCGCTGCGACGCCCGCTTCGACGCCATGCTGGGGGCTGGCGCGCTGGAGGAGGCGCGGGCGATGGCGGCGCGCGGCCTCGACCCGATCCTGCCCGCGATGAAAGCGGTCGGCGCGCCGGAGCTCTTCGCGCACTTGCGAGGCGAGATGTCGCTGGAGGCGGCGGCGGCCTTCGCGAAGCAGGCGACGCGCAACTACGCAAAACGCCAGATGACGTGGATGCGGAACCAGATGAAGGACTGGCGACCTGTAGAGGTCGGCTAAGCCCGCTCCTCCGCCTTCGCGTGGAGGAGCGACAGGAGATCGCTTTCCTCCGGCCATTCCGCTGTGCGCAGATACCCGAGGTGCAGCGAGTGCGCGCATTTGGCCGCCGCCCAGCGGAGCAGACGCGCCCGGTCCACCTCCAGTATTTCGCTGAACTGATCCGCCAGCCGGTCGACGCGCGCGGGATCGCGCATCAGCGCTTCCGCGCCCTTGGGGTTGCGAAAGGCGTTGGCCAGCTCGAACGCCGGATCGCCGAGATAGGATTTCGGGTCGATGGCGAGCCAGCCGCGTTCGCTGAGGAGAACGTTGTCGAAATGGAGATCGCCGTGGAGGACCCGCTCCTCCGTCCCGTCGGCGAGAAGCGCCGCCGCATGACCGCGCGCGGCATCCACGTCCCGCCGGAGCGCTGGGTTCGCGATCGCGCCCAGATCTTCGCGCAGCAAGGGCGCGAATACGTCGCTGAGGTGAGTGGCGGGGGCCGCGACGTCAAGCTTATGGAGACAGCGCGCAACCTCCGCCAACCGCTGGACGGCCTTCTCGTCCTCGCCGCGGCGAACGAGGTCGCCGAGGCTCCCTCCGTTCGCGAACTCGAGGATCAGCGCCGCGCCGTCCTCGGCGAGAAGCCGCACGGCGCCCCGACCGCGCCAGGCGCGTAGAAGCCCCGCCGCCAATCGCTCGTTCCTCGGGCCCGCCTCGCCATAGACCTTGAGCGCGACGTCGCCGTAGCGATCGCTGCGCGCGCGCCAGACCGTTGCCAGATCGGTGCGCGCAATGCGTCGGAGGTTCGCCGCGCCGAACCGCGCTGCAATTCGCGCGGCCGCCGCATCGACGCCGCCGTCCCGGTTCATGTCGCCGTCATCGTTCATCGCGTCGATAGTACGAAGAAGCGCCGCCGACCGCTCTCCAATTGCGAATATGTCTTCAGCGCGCGCACTTCCGAAGGAAAGTTTCAAAAAAAGGCGTTTCGCGCACTTTTCTTATGCCATTTCGCCTTGACCCTCCGCGCCCCGCTGGCTACTTCAACCTCGCAACGCAGGAGTGAGCCGCTGATGGCCATGATTCTCGTAATTGCAGGGCGCGCGGAACGACGGAAGTAAGACTTCCGGCGAACGCGCGCTAACGGGCCCCAGACGGGGCCTTTTTTGTTGGAAAAGCGGTCTCCCGAACGGGATCGCGAAACGAAGAGACCCGGCGCCCGCCGGGCCAGATGGAGAAAGACGATGTCGCGTGAAATGACCGGCGCCAAGATCGTGGTTCAGGCTCTGAAGGATCAGGGCGTGGACACTGTATTCGGCTATCCCGGCGGCGCCGTCCTTCCGATCTATGACGAGATTTTCCAGCAGAACGACATTCGCCACATTCTCGTCCGGCACGAGCAGGGCGCGGCGCACGCCGCCGAAGGCTATGCGCGCTCCACCGGCAAGCCGGGCGTCGTTCTGGTGACCTCCGGCCCCGGCGCGACCAACGCCGTCACCGGGCTGACGGACGCGCTGATGGATTCGATCCCGATCGTCTGCCTCACCGGGCAGGTGCCGACCTTCATGATCGGCAACGACGCCTTTCAGGAGGCGGACACGGTCGGCATCACGCGGCCCTGTACGAAGCACAACTGGCTGGTGAAGGACACCGCCGACCTCGGCGACGTCATGCATGAGGCGTTCCACGTCGCAACCTCTGGCCGTCCCGGTCCGGTTCTGGTCGACATCCCGAAGGACGTTCAGTTCGCCTCCGCCCCCTACAAGGGCAAGAAGGCGATGAAGACTCACTACGAGCCGACGGTGAAGGGCGACATGGCCTCCATCGAGGAAGCGGTCGCGCTGATCGAGAAGGCGAAGAAGCCGATCCTCTATTCCGGTGGCGGCGTCATCAACTCCGGCCCAGGCGCGAGCCAGTTGTTGCGCGAGCTGGTCGCGAAGACGAACTTCCCGATCACGTCGACCCTGATGGGCCTCGGCGCTTATCCCGCCTCCGGCGACAACTGGGTCGGGATGCTGGGGATGCACGGCTCCTATGAGGCGAACCTGGCGATGCATGACTGCGACGTCATGGTCTGCATCGGCGCGCGCTTCGACGACCGGATCACCGGGCGGATCGACGCGTTCAGCCCGAACTCGAAGAAGATCCACATCGATATCGACCCGTCCTCGATCAACAAGAACGTGCGCGTGGACGTGCCCATCGTCGGCGATATCGGCCACGTGCTGGAGGACATGCTGAAGGTCTGGAAGGCGCGCGGCGGCAAGACCCAGAAGGACGCTGTCGCCAAGTGGTGGGATACGGTCAACGAATGGAGGAGCGTCAAATGCTTCTCCTACGCCGGGTCCAAGGACACCATCAAACCGCAGTATGCGCTTGAACGGCTGGAGGCGCTGACCAAGGGACGCGATCGCTACGTCGCGACCGAGGTCGGCCAGCATCAGATGTGGGCCGCGCAATTCATGGGCTTCGAGGACCCGAACCGCTGGATGACCTCCGGCGGGCTGGGCACGATGGGTTATGGCCTGCCGGCGTCGCTCGGCGTGCAGATCGCGCACCCCGAAGCGCTCGTGATCAACGTCGCGGGCGAGGCGTCGTGGATGATGAACATGCAGGAGATGTCGACCGCCGTGCAGTACCGCGCGCCGATCAAGCAGTTCATCCTCAACAACGAACGCCTCGGCATGGTCCGCCAGTGGCAGGAGCTCCTGCATGGGGAGCGGTATTCGCATTCCTATTCCGAGGCGCTGCCGGACTTCGTGAAGCTGGCCGAAGCCTTCGGCTGCAAGGGCATCAAGTGCGAGCATCCGGACGATCTGGACGCCGCGATCGAAGAGATGCTGGCCTATGACGGCCCGGTGATCTTCGACTGCCTGGTGGAGCGGCACGAGAACTGCTTCCCGATGATCCCGTCGGGCAAGGCGCATAACGAGATGCTGCTGGGCGAGGCCGACACCCAGGGCGTCATCGAAAGCAAGGGCGCCGTTCTTGTCTGACGCCCCGTATACGACCTCAGCCGCCGGTGATGCGGCTGAGGATCCCCTTCTTCGGCGGGATGAAATCCGGTTCGCACCAGTTGTCGATGAAGTCGGCGAACTCGGCGCGGATCTGCTCGCTCACGCTCGCGCTCATCTCGTCGGAATGGCGGCGGGAGCGGCCCTTGTTGTACTGGGTCTGCGACGCCTTTGCGATCTTCGCGACGCGTTTCGCGTCGCAGTCGACGCCGAGCTGCGCGGCGATCTTCATCGCCGTCGCCTCGGTGTCGAAGGCGACGCGCTCATAGGGCAGGGCCTTGACCTTCGGGTGCCGCGCCCAGTCTTTGAACTTCTCCGAATGGCCGCGAACGTAGTCGAGCGCGTCTTCGATATGCCGAAGAGGCTGGCCGTCGCGCTGGCCCCAGGCGCGGTTCTCCCGGCTCGCGTCCATCATGGAGAGCGCGATGTCGCGCGGATCGCGGCAGACGGCGTGGCCGATGATCCAGCCTTGGTTCAGCCCCGCCCGAACGCAGTCCCACATGCCGCCATGCGTTTTCACCGCGATCGGCGTCTGGCGCCGCGCCGCGACGAATTTCAGATGGTCCAGCTCCTGCGGGCGGATGATCGGGATGAAACGCGCCTGAGTGATCGTCGGCCCGCTGGTCAGGTCGAGATCGTATTGCGGAACGCCCGCCTCCTCCAGAATCGCGCTGACCAGCTGAAAGGCCAGCGTCGATCCCGACTTCGCCATGCCGTAGCTGACATATATGAGCGGCTTGGTCATGGTTTCTATACACGCGCTCGCCGTGCGCCCGTCAACGTCTCTCGTTCAGAGGTTTCGATATGAATGCTCTCGCAATCAAACGCGGCACGTCCCGCAAGAGCGCCTATAACCTTCGCCCGACTTTCTCGGATGTGAAGGAGCGTCACACGATCTCCGTCATCGTCGACAACGAGGCGGGCGTCCTCGCCCGCGTCATCGGCCTCTTCTCGGGGCGCGGCTACAATATCGAGAGCCTGACGGTGGCGGAGACGGACCATGAGGGGCATCTGAGCCGCATCACCGTCGTCACCACCGGCACGCCGCAGGTGATCGAACAGATCAAGGCGCAGCTGTCGCGCATCGTGCCGGTGCATGAGGTCCACGACCTCACCGTCGAAGGCCCGGTGGTGGAGCGCGAGCTGGCTCTGGTCAAGGTCGCGGGCGCCGGCGAAAAGCGGCTGGAGGCGATGCGGATGGCGGAGGTGTTCCGCGCCAACGTCGTCGACACCACGCTCCAGAGCTTCGTCTTTGAGCTGACTGGCGATCCCGCCAAGATCGACGCCTTCGTCGATCTGATGCGCCCGCTCGGTCTGATCGAAGTCGCCCGCACCGGCGTCGCCGCCATGGCGCGCGGCGCCGAATAGATCGGGTCCGACGTCGTGTTCGATGCATTCGAGATACGCGACGTCATCACGATTTGCATCTCGGTCGCGGCGCTCGCGCTCTCCTACTACACGGCGATGCGCGCCAGCCGACTGAACCGGCGACAGTTCGAGCTCTCCAAGGCGCAGGGGGAGGAGGGGAGCCGCATCGCCGCCGCCTCCGCCGAGGCCGCGCGCGAACAGGCGCGGATGCAGCGCGACAGCGACATCATCGCTTGGGCGGGGGCGGCGTGCGATCTGCTCTCTGAAATGGCGGAGTTCTCCGTTGCGACCGGCGACACCGCCTCGCAGATCGCGCGGCGGCATAAGCTGCGTCATCAGCTCTCGGCGAAGATCGACATGGGACGGCTTTTCTTCCCCAACTCGCTCTCCGGGCTCGAACGGCTGACGGAGACGGGCAAGCCGCCAGCATATCGCGGCCAGCGACAGAGCGTTCTCGACCATCTGATCGCGGCCTATGACGCTTTCTCCGAGCTCGCCGTGACCGGGTCGGAGACGGAGCGGCGGCTGATCAAATGGGAAGTGACGGCGGAGAAGCGGGGCTTCATCTCGGAGGTTCACGAGTTCATCGACCCACGCCGGTATGTCGAATTCCGCGACGACGGCGAGATCGCGGAGATTAAGGAGAAGATCAAAGCGGAGGCCGCTGAAGAGGAGGCCGGAAAGGCGGCGCAATGACCGCCCGCACCCCGCCGAGCCTCATCACGCTGATCGCGATGACGGGCCTCTCCGTCGTCTCGATGAATCTTTTCCTCCCCGTCCTGCCCAAGATGGCGGAGGCGTTCGGCGCCGACTACGCCCTGATGAGCCTCGCCGTCTCGGGCTTCCTCGCTGCGACGGTCGTCGTGATGCTCGCCACCGGGCCGCTGGCGGACCGGTTCGGGCGGCGCCCGGTCGCCATCGGCACTGTGGGGATCTTCGTGGTCGCGGCGGCGCTGGCCGCGCGGGCGGAGACCATCGAATGGTTTCTCTTTTGCCGGTTCTGCCAGGCCACGATCCTTGGCGTCTGGGTCGTCGCCCTGTCGTCGATCCGGGACACCGCGCCGCCGGGCGAGGCCGCGGGCCTGATCGGTTACGTCAGCGCGGCGATGGCCATCGCGCCGATGATGGGGCCGATGGTCGGCGGCGCGCTGGAGGCCGCTTTCGGCTGGCGCGCGACGCTTGACGCGCTCTGGATCGGCGGGCTGATCGTCTTCGCGCTCGTCTGGTTCGACTTCGGCGAGACGAAGACGGATGACGCGGGCGGCGGCGCGGACCTCATCGCCGACGCGAAGGCGATGCTCGCCTCCGCCGCCTTCTGGGCCTGCGCGCTCTGTCAGGGGTTCTCGTCCGGGTTCTTCTATGTCTTCACCACCGGCGCGCCCTTCGTCAGCGCCGTGACCTTCGGCATCTCGCCCGCTGAGATCGGTCTCTGGATGGCGTCGACGCCCTTTGGTTTTTTCATCGGCAGCCTGATCACCGGCCGGATCGCCAAACGCATGACGGCGCCCGACCTGATGATCGCGGGGCGGGCCATCGCCTGCCTCGGCATCGCGATCGGACTGGCGCTCGTGATCAGCGGTGCGGTTTCAGCGCCGGTCATCTTCGGCGCGGCGCTCTTCGCGGGGATGGGCAACGGCCTGACCATGCCCGGCGCCAACACGGCGGCGATGGAGGCTGCGGGCCGCGCCGCAGGGTCGGCGGCGGGCGTCATGGGCGCCCTGTCCGTCGGCATCGGCGCCGTGGCGGCGCAGGTGACGGGGGCGGTCGTCGGGCCGGAACAGGGGCCGCTCACGGTCATGGCGCTATGCATGGTTTGCGTCGGCGCCGGCCTTCTCGCCGGCCTGTGCGCGAAAGTCCTACTCGCCCGCGGGACAGCTCCTAGTTCAGCCCTTTGACCGCGCCCGGCGGCGTAGAGACAGGGCGCCGCATCGCGATCAGCCGTCGCGCCTCGTCGCCCGATCCGGAGCGCAGGAGGGCGGCGGCGAGGCCGAACTCCAGAAGGTCCCGCTGCGCCCGGCTGCCGCCGAAGCGCTCATGCTCCGACATGACCGGCGCGAAATGCGCGATCGCCTCCGCCCAGTCTTCGCGGGCGAGCGCGCCGAAGGCTTCGCCCGCCTCCCGCACGAGGTCTCCGGCGGGGCCCTTCGCGTCCGCGATCACCTTCGCCATGGCTTCGCCGTTTCCGGCCATCGCATGGGCGAGCGCGGCGTGCAGATCGGCGAATGCGAGACCGGCGTTCGGAAACATCCTTGCGGCGTAGTCGCTGACCGCCGCCCACGACCCCGCCGGGACGGCCATGCCCGCCAGCTCCGCCCGGAAGAGGATCGCGGCGCTGTCCGTCAGCACGTTGAGCGGCGGCCCGGACCCGGCGCCGGGGCCGACATCCGCCTCGAACACCCGCCAGAGTGTCGCCTCATCGCCCCGCTCCAGCGCCCAGAGCGCGATGTGCCAGGAGATGTGCGTGTGGAGCAGCGCGCGCCGGTCATAGCCCGCCATCCAGTCTGCGATATACGCGGTCCCCGCATCGCTCTCCCCGTTTTCGTAGTAGAGGTGGGAGCGGATATGCGCGCCCTGACCGGAAGCGGGGTTCAGCTCCAGAGAGCGTTCGATGTTCTTCTCCGCCTCCGCCAGCCGCCCGGCTTCAAGCTGCGAGAAGGCGTGACCGCCCAGCATCCACCAATCGTCGCGGTAATGGGGCGCGAGCGCGGCGGTGAAGGCGAGTTGCTCCGCCTCCCGCCCGCGCTGGCCGGAGAAGCCGATCAGGCCGAAGACGCCGACGCAGGTTTGCGCCACGAGCGCGTCGCGCGGATGCTCCGCCAGATGGGCGCTTATCTTACTGTAAGCCTCCGGCCCGCGCCCTTCGCAGAGCGTCGCCAGCGCGTCGACATGCGCCGCCTCCCGCGCCGTCAGCCCGGTCGCGGTGCGGGCCGCCGCCAGATGCGCGGCGATCTCGGCTGGACGACCCATCGACTGATGCTGGCGAGCGAGGACGATATGGGCGAGGGCGAAGTTTGGATCCTCCCCGATAGCCCGTTCCAGCGCCTCTTCGACCCCGAAGCAGGAGGAGAGGAAGAGGTCCGCCCCCTCCACATAGGCGTCGCGCGCGGCGGCGGAGGTAGTGGAGAGTGCGTTGCCGTAGCGATCCTCCAGCATCTCAGATCCCCGTCGTCGCGGGACCGGTCCCGAGGAACTTCAGATACTGGCCGACATAGTCGAACCCGACCTCCTCCGCGAAAGCGTCCATGATCCGCTTGGTGACCGGCCCCGGCGCTCCAGCCGGATAGGCATGGCCGTTGATGGTGGAGATCGGGCAGGCGCAGAGCGAGGTGGAGGTGAAGAACGCCTCCTCCCCCGTCATCGCGCGCTGGACCTGCACGGTCTCCTCCCGGCACTCGATGCCGAGCCTGGCGCAGAGCTCGATGGCGACCTGTCGGCTGATCCCCGCCAGCACGAAATCGCGGGGGGGCGTGTGGACGACGCCGTCTTTGACGACGAAGTAGTTGCACCCCGGCCCCTCCGCGATGTCGCCGTTGCGATCGAGCATCAGCGCCCAGGCGCCGGGCGACGTCGCCTCCACCTCGCGCTGGGCGATCATCATGTTGAGGTAGTTGTTGGATTTGACGTTGGGCGACAGCGCCTCCGGCGGCACCCTTCGGCGCGCCGGGATCGCGGCGGGCGCGCCGTCGCGGAAGAATGACGCGCGGGCGCGGAGGGGGATCGGGGTGCACTCGATGACCACTGTCGCGCCCGCATTGGCGGGCGGGTCGCCGTCCATCGTCTGCGTTCCGGCGGTGACGCGCTGGGTGACCCAGTAATCCTCATCCGGACGGAGCATCGGCAGGTTGCGCTCCAACAGATCCTCCGTCGCCGCCAGCATTTCCGCCTTGGTCATGCCCGGGTCGATGCGGGCGTAGGCGAGGCTGTCGTAAAGCCGGTCCACATGCTCCGCTGCGCGGAAGAGCTTGCCGCCGAAAGTCCGCGCCGTGTCGAAGACGGCGTCGCCATAGACGAAGCCTTTGTCCCGGACGGAGACGAAGGATTGGCTCTCCGGCGCGATCTGTCCGTTCACATAAGTGAGGCGTTCGGTCATTGGCGTTCTCCCTTGCTCGGCGCGCAGGAGAGCGGGTTCAGGAGGGATTGGTCAAGGCGAACGAAACCGGCGGCGCGTCGCCGCGTCTCGTTAACAATCCGAGAATCCCGGGATTCTAGAATTCTAGTATTCTGGGATTCTAGTATTCCGGAATACTGGAAGGTTTAACGGCTCGTCGGCGTTCACCTCGCCGGATGTGAGCGGGGACGTTCCTTCGATGGCCGCTCTGACCTAATCCAGAAGGATGTTGAAGCGAGAGCGGATCGCCTTGTCGGCCGCCGCGTCGAGATAGCCGGGATCGGGCGAGGCGAGCATGTCTCGCGCCTTCGCCTTGGCGCGGTCCCAGGCCGTCTCCGCGCCCTCTTCCGCCCATTTCGACGGCGGATCGCGGTCGCCGATCGCCGGATAGAAGTAATCCCGCTCCATCGCCGCCATCGTCGGCGCGCCGCCGAGGAAATGGCCGGGGCCGTCGACCGTGGCGAGGATGTCGTCGTAGCCGAGCGTCTCCGGCGTCACCTCAATCCCCCGGATCGTTCGGTAGACGTGGGAGAGCATCTCGTCGTCCAAGACGAACGCCTCGAACGACGCGCCGAGGAGCGATCCCATCATCCCGCTGCTCTCATAGACCATGTTCGCGCCCGCCAGCCCGGCGGCGAGGGTCGTCAACGCCTTCTCCGCGCCCATCTGCGCGTCGGGCGCCTTGGCGTCCGCCATCGAGGCCGCGACGCCAGTGGGCAGGCCGAGCCAGTTTCCGAGCTGCGCCGCCGCCGCGTTCATCGCCGCCGTCTCCCCGCCAGAGCCAGCGAAAGCGCCTGTGCGCAGGTCGATCACGAAGGGCCAGTTGGAGAAGATCGTCGGATGACCTGGCGCCAGGCATTGCACCATGACGAGCCCCGCCAGCGTCTCCGCATGGCTCTGCGCGAGGAAGCCCGCCGGCGCGGCGGGGGCGGTGGCGCCGGACTGGGCGGCGATGATCTGGTTGACGATCATGCCGCGCCGCACCGCCGCCTCCGCCACCGCGACGGCGTCCTCGCCATAGCGAAGGGGGGAGATGACGGGGGAGATGTGGACCTTGCAGAAGGGCCGCTCGGCGAACCGCCCCTTCCCGCCGAGCGCCTCGTCGAACATGTCGATCACGGGGTCCACATGCTCGCCGACGAAGAAGGAGGTGCCGACGGGCTTCGTCGTACCGCGCAGGAGCGCGTAGGCGGTGTTCACGTCCAGCTCGAAATTGTCCGGCACGTCGGTGGCGACGCAGCAGCGGGTGAACCAGCTTACATTGTTCAGGCGATCGATCAGGCGGGTGAAGTCGTAGAGGTCTGAGAGGGTGGAAGGGCGATATAGCCCGCTCTCCAGGTCCAGCGTTTGCACCGCCGCGCCGCCGGTGCCGAAATAGACCTTTTCGCCGCCGATCTCGAAATCATGGCCCGGGTCGCGGCCGGGGAAGAGGATGCGCTTCGGGGTCTGGTCGATCGCCCAGTCGACGAGCTCAGCGGGCAGAGCGAGCCGCCCGCGCTTGTTCACGTATGCGCCGCGCGCCGTCGCCGCCTCTACCAGCGAGGGCGGCGCGTCGCCTATGCCGGGTTCCTCCAGCAGTTTCAACGCGGTCTCGTGGATTGCGGTGAGAGCGCTTTCGCTGAGGGGCTTGTAGGCGCCCCCCGCCGGGCCCGGCGGCGCGGGGTTGATCTCCGGCGCGGCCGCGCGCTTGGCCTTGCGCGCGCTGCGGCCTCCGGCTCGTTTGATGCGGATCGTCTCCATTGGTCTACACTGTTTCGCGGCGCACCCATCGGCAAGCGGAATGCGCTGGACGGCGAAAGCTCAATGAAACCAGCATTTTGTCAGAAAACCGGATTTCTGACACTCTTTAACCCTTTGATAACGTTCGCCGAGCCGAGCGTGACGCGGGCGCCGACCCGTCAAAGCCGCAGATCATGCGAAACTCATGTTTCGAAGAATCCAAATTAATGATCAGTATGCATGATGTCAGACGGTTCCCTCTCTCTCCGCGCCCTTCGGATCTTCGTCGCCGTCGTCGACGAAGGCTCCGTGACAGGCGGCGCCCGCGCTCTCGGCCTTAGCGCGTCGACGGTCTCCCAGCAGCTCGCGAACCTCGAAGCTGCGCTCTCAGCGCAGCTGATCGAACGCTCCGCCCGCTTCTTCATGCTCACGGTGGCGGGTGAGATCTTCCTGCCACGCGCCCGCAAGGTCCTCGACGAAGTGACGGAGGCGCGCGCCGCTCTCGCCGTCGGGGGGCATGCCCCGCGCCTCCGCCTGCGCGTCGCGTTGATCGAGGATTTCGACTTCGCCGTCGCGCCGCGCTGGCTCTCCGACCTCGCCGGACTGCTCGGCAAATGCGACGTCTCCGTCCATTCCGGCGCCAGCCATGAGAACCACGCGGCGCTGGAGACGCGCGCCGTCGACATGATCGTGGCGGCGGAGGCGATCGAACCCGCCGACTGGGTGGAGACGCATCCCCTGATCGTCGACCCCTACATCCTCGTCCGCCCGCCGGACATGGAGGCCGACGATCTCGACGACCTCATGCAGCGCCCGATGGTCGGCTACGCCCGCGATCAGCTCATGGCCCGTCAGGTGGACGCGCAGCTCAGGCGCGTGAAGGCGCAGCCCCTGCGCCGCCACGAATTCACCACGAGCCGCGCCGCGCTCGCCTTCGCCGCCGGCAGCGGGGCCTGGGCGCTGACGACCGCGCTCGCCTATCTCGGCGTCTCGCTCGAAGCCGATCGCCTCGTCGCCCGCCCTGCGCCGCTCCCCGCCTTCGCGCGGCGCATCAACCTTTACGCCCGCCGGGGCGCGATGGGCGAGTTGCCCGCGCTCGTCGCCGCCGATCTTCGCCGGGCGCTGGCGGAGACGGCGCTGGCGGAGGCGTCGGCTCGCCTTCCTTTCGTCGCGGGCAAGTTGCGGCTTTCGGAATAGCAGATCATAAATTCGGTATTTTCGAATGGCCCGCTCGCACGTTGACCGGACCGCCAAGTTGGCGCGCAATTCGGCGAGGGAGGAAAGGGTTATGGCGCTCATCTCAGACGAAGACATCGCCGCGTTCCGGCGCGACGGCGCAGTCGCGCTCCGGTCCGTCTTTCCGCAGGAGTGGACCGACAAGCTAGCGACGGCGATGGAGGCGAGCCTCGCCGCGCCCGGCCCGAACTACGTGAATCACGCAAAGACGCCCGGCGCGCCCGCCTACCACGAGGACTTCTGGTCATGGGAGACGCGCCCCGAATTCCGCGATTTCGTCCACCACAGCCCCTGCGCCCCGCTCGCGGCTGAGCTTCTCGGGGCATCCCGCGTCAACCTCGTCATGGATAATTGGTTCATGCGGGAGGCGGGCGCGACGTCCCGCCCGCCCTTCCATCAGGACCTCAGCTATTTCGATTTCGCGGGGTCCATGTGCGTGCTCTGGCTGCCTTTGGAGAAAGTCAGCGCCGAAAACGGCGTCGCCTTCGTCAAGGGCTCGCACCTCTGGGGCAAGCACTTCATGCGCGTGCGCTTCACCGATGGCCACAAGGCGGATGAAAGCGGCGAAGTCACGGTCAACGGCGTGACTTACGGGCCGCCGCCAGACGTCGCCGCCGACCCGGAGGCCCATGACCTCCTGAGCTGGGATCTCGACCTCGGCGACTGCATCTTTTTCGACATGCGCACGCTCCACGGCGGGCTTGCGACCAAGCCGCAGACGGAGACCTCTCGCCGCTACACGCTCCGCATGACGGCGGAGGATGGGATGATCCGCTATCGCGGCGACTGGGCGGCGGAGGAGCGGGCGATGTTCGAAGCCCGCGGCTATCGCGACGGCGATGCCATCGGCGGAGAGATGTTCCCCCAGCTCTGGCCGCGCCCATGAAAGCGACCCCCGTCAGCGGCGCCCTCGGGGCGGAGGTCGAGGGGATCGACCTGAACCACCTGTCGGGCGCGGAGGAGACGGCGCTGAAGGCCGCGCTCGACCGCTATCAGGTGCTGCGCGTCCGCGACCAGTCGCTTGACCGCTTCCAACTCGCCGCCCTCGGGCGCCGTTTCGGCCCGCCTTTCCTCCACCCGCTCGTCGACAACGGCTACGACGACTGCCCCGAGGTGCTGGAGCTACTGCGCGAGCCGGAGGATGCGGAGATGTTCGGCGGCGAAAGCTGGCATTCGGACATCACCTGGCTCAAGCCCGCCGGCTACGTCTCCATCCTCCACGCGCAGGAGCTGCCGGAGGTTGGCGGCGACACCGCCTTCGCCTCCACCATCGCCGCCTTCGAGACGTTGTCGGAGGGCATGAAGGAGACGCTGCGCGGCCTCACCGCCCTCCACGCCTATCACTGGTACGAGCGCCGCGAAGACCCGGAATGGACGGCGGAGCACCCCGTCGTCCGCCGCGCCGATGACGGGCGGGAGGCGCTCTACGTCACGCGGATGTTCACCTCACGGCTCAAGGGCATGACCGCGTCGGAGAGCGCGCCGATCCTGAATTACCTCTTCGACCATCAGGAGCGGGCGGAGTTCACCTGCCGGTTCCGCTGGCGGCTCGGCGACGTCCTGATCTGGGACAATCGTTTCTGCCTCCACTACCCGATCAATGACTTCTCTGGCCCCCACGGCCATCGCGTCCGCCGCCGGATGATCCGCACCAGCACTATGGAAGCCTGAAATGACTGAAACCGCCCGGATCGTCGTCATCGGCGGCGGCATCGCCGGATGCTCCGCGCTCTATCACCTCTGCAAGGAAGGCTGGACCGACGCCATCCTGATCGAGCGGGACGAGCTGACCTCAGGCACCACATGGCACTCCGCCGCGCAGGTGACGAACTTCGGCGCGATCCAGACGATGGTCGGGCTGAAAACCCATTCGATCGCGCTCTACAACGAGCTGGCGAACGATCCCGACTACCCGATCAATTACCACCATGGCGACGGCGGGCTGCGTCTCGCGTCGACCCAGGATCACCTCGATGGCTACGCTCATTTCGTCTCGATGGCGAAGGGCATGGGCGTCGATTTCGAGATCGTCGACGCGGCGGAGGCGGCGAAGCGCCACCCGCTCATCACCAAGGACAACCTCGCCGGCGCCCTCTGGGACCCTATGGACGGGGACATCGACCCCGCCCAGCTTTGCCAGGCGCTCGCCCGTCGCTCCCGCAAGATGGGCGCGCGCGTGCTGCGCAACCGCCCTGTCACCGGGTTGACGCAGAAGCCGGACCATTCATGGGTCGTCCACACCGCTGATGGCGACATCGCCTGCGAGGTCGTCGTCAATGCGGGCGGTTATCGGTGCAACGAGATCGGGGCGATGATGGGCGTGACCCACCCCGTCATCTCGATGGAGCATCAGTATTTCCTGACCGAACCGATCCCGGAGATCGAGGCGATCGACTACCGCGTCCCGCTTCTGCGCTGCCCGACGGACGATTTCTATTCGCGGCAGGAGAAGAAGGGCCTCCTCGTCGGCTTCTACGAACAGGGCTGCAAGACCTGGGGGATGAACGGGATCGACCCGCATTTCTCCAACGACCTCTCGCCGAACGACCCGGACCGCGTCCTCGACGTCCTGGAAAACGTCTTCGAGCGGATGCCGTGCCTGACGGAGACCGGCATCCACACCATCGTTAACGGCCCGATCACCTACTCGCCCGACGGCCTGCCGCTGGTCGGCGCCATTCCGGGCAAGCGCAACGCCTATTGCATCATCGGCCTGCGCGCCGGGGTGGGGGAGGGCGGGGGCCACGGCAAGATCCTCGCCGAGACCATCGTTCACGGTCAGGCGGAATGGGACGCCTGGGCGCTCGACCCGCGCCGCTTCGGCGATCACGCGACGACGGAATTCACCGCCGCCAAGGCCATCGAGGAATATCAGAACGAGTTCCGCTTCCACATGCCCCATGAGCACCGGCCCGCAGGCCGCCCCGCGCGCGTCACCCCGGTGACGGAGGCGCTACGGACCGAGGGCGCGGAGTTCGCCGTGTTGAACGGGTGGGAGCGGGCGTCGTTCTACAAGCCGACGCGTGACTTCGTCGAAGACCATTCCTTTCACCGCACGAAAACCGAAGACGTGGTCGCCGCCGAAGTCGCCCATGTCCGCGATCACGTCGGGATTATGGAGGTAAGCGGCTTCAACCGGATCGAGATCGCCGGACCGGCCGCGTGGGACTGGCTGAACGGCCTCCTCACCAACCCGCCGCCGAAGAAAGTCGGCAAGGTTTCTCTTAACTACTTCCTGACCGAAAACGGCGCCGTGCTGGGGGAGGCGACGCTCGCCCGCCTCGCCGAGGACCGCTTCTGGTGGGGCTCCGCCGCCGCCGCCGAGAAGCACGACTGGGACTGGCTCATGGCGCGCAAGCCAGACGGCGTGACGCTGACGCAGCTTGTGGAGACGAATGACATCTTCGTCGTCGCCGGGCCGAAATCGCGGGACGTGCTGCAAGCCGCCTCGCCTCATTCGGACTGGTCGAAAGAGGGTTTCCCGTGGCTTTCCGTCCGCGAAGTCTGCATCGGGCACGCCCCCGCCGTCGCCATGTCGGTCAGCTTCTCCGGCGAACTGGCGTGGGAGCTTCATGTGCCGATGTCCGGCTCCCTCGCCGCATGGCGCTCGCTGCGGGAGGCGGGCGCGGCCTTCGACATGAGGCCCTTCGGGCTCTACGCGACGGAGTCGATGCGCCTCGAGAAGGGCTACCGCCATTGGAAAGCGGACCTGATCGATGAGCGCGACCCGTTTGAGACCGGCCTCGACCGTTTCGTCCGGATGGAAGGGCGCGACTTTCCCGGCAAGACAGCCCTAGCCGCGCGCGCGCCGGAGCGCCGCTTCATCCATCTCTCCCTCGACGGCCCTGACCCGGCCCAACCCGGAACGTCGATCCGCACGGCGGAGGGCGGCGTTGTCGGAACCATCTCCTCCGCCGGGATTGGGCACAGAACGGGCCTGAACATCGCGATGGGTTTCATCCGCCTCGGCGATCTCGGGCCGCTGACCGTCGATGTCCTCGGCGAGCCGCGCTCGGCGGTGGAGATAGCCCCATGTCCCTATGATCCAGACAACGAACGCGTGCGCGGCTGACGCCGCCGCTCACGGGCGGCGGAGGCGGAGCCGTTCGCGCGTTTCGCTCCCGAGTGATTAGCGTGCCCAGAGTCCCGGGACTACGAGAATATCCGTCTCTTGGGTCCGCCCCACCCATCTGGGCGGCGCATCGCGGGCGGCGATCCTGCATAAGCAACCGTAATCGCAGCAGTCTCAGGGGTCAGAGATGGTCGCTAAAACAGTGCCCGTTCCGCCGTTCGACCTGATCGTCTTCGGCGGCACCGGCGATCTCGCCCGGCGCAAGCTGATCCCCGGCCTCTTCCACCGCTTCGCGTCCGGTCAGGCCCCCGAAGGCGCGCGAATCATCGGCGCCGCACGGCAGGATCTTGACCGCGCCGGGTTCCAAGCCCACGCCAAAAGCGCGCTGGAAGAGTTCGTCGCCGAGGCTGATCGCCCGCAGGAGCAGGTCGCCGCCTTCCTCGACATGCTCGACTACGCCCGCGTCGATGCGATGAGCGACGACGGGTGGGACGGGCTGACCGCGCTCCTGAACGGCGGAGCGGATCGGGTGCGCGCCTTCTACCTCTCCGTCGCCCCCCGCTTCTTCGGTCCCATCGCGCAGCGCATCGGCGCCCATGGGCTGGCGACGGTGGAAACCCGGCTGGTCGTGGAGAAACCGCTCGGCCGCGACCTCGCCTCCGCGAAAGCGCTCAACGCCGATCTCGCGGCGGCGTTCGATGAAAGTCAGATCTACCGGATCGACCATTACCTTGGGAAGGAAACCGTCCAGAACCTCATGGCGCTCCGCTTCGCCAATGCGCTTTTCGAACCGATCTGGAACGGCCACCACATCGACCACGTTCAGATCACCGCGGCGGAGAGCGTCGGCGTCGGCAGTCGCGGTGGATACTACGATCAGAACGGCGCGATGCGCGACATGGTGCAGAACCATATGCTCCAGCTCCTCTGCCTCACCGCGATGGAGCCGCCGAGCCATTTCGATCCCGACGCCGTGCGCGACGAAAAGCTGAAGGTGCTGAAGGCGCTCTCCCCCATCGTCGGCGCCGAAGTCGATCAGCGCGTGGTGCGCGGGCAGTATTCGAAGGGCGCCGAAGGCCCGTCCTACCGGGGCGAAGCGGGCGATGCGGAGAGCCGCACCGAATGCTTCGTGGCGATCCGCGCGCAGGTGGATAACTGGCGCTGGGCGGGAACGCCGTTCTATCTGCGTACGGGCAAACGCCTCTCCGCCCGCCACACGGAGATCGCGATCCGGTTCAAGGACGCGCCCCATTCCATTTTCGACGACGGCGCGGGAATGCTGAAGGGCAACGCCCTCGTCATCACCCTCCAGCCTAACGAAGGCATTCAGCTGCGGCTCAACATCAAGGACCCCGGGCCCGGCGGCATGCGCATCACCTCCGCGCCCCTCGATATGAGCTTCGCCACCGATCTCGGGCGCGACCTGAGGATGCCGGACGCCTATGAGCGCCTCCTGATGGACGTGATCCGGGGCGATCAGACGCTCTTCATGCGCGGCGACGAGGTGGAGGCGGCATGGGCCTGGATCGATCCGATCATCGAAGCCTGCGAGGCGGGGCGGGCCGACCCCGAACCCTACGCCCAAGGCTCCGACGGCCCGATGGAGAGCCATATCCTCTTGCACAACGACAAGCGCCGCTGGCGGGAGATCGGCTGATGGATCTGATCGTCCACGAGGATCGCGTCGAACAGGCCAAGGCCCTCGCCATCTCCGTCGCCGCCGACATCAATGTGGCGCTGGCGGCGGAGGGGCGCGCGGCCATCGCCGTCCCCGGCGGCTCGACGCCAAAGGCCTTCCTCGCCGCCCTCGCCGCCGCGCCCGTCGATTGGAGCGCCGTCACAGTCATGGCGACGGACGAGCGCTGGGCGCCGCCGACGGACGAGCGATCGAACGAGCGAATGATCCGCGCCGCCATGGCGGCCGCGCCGATCCGCTTCCTTCCCTTCTGGGCGGCGGAGACGACGCCGATGGAGGCGTCGAGGGCGCTCTCCGATCGTCTCGCGCCGCTTGCGCCTTTCGCCAGCGTGGTGATGGGCATGGGCGCGGACATGCACTGCGCCTCTCTCTTCCCCGGCGGCGACGGGCTGGAGGCGGCGATGGCGCCTTCCTGCGAGACGCTCGTCCTGCCGATGACGGCCCCCGGCGCGCCGGAGCCGCGGGTGACGCTGACCATGCCCGCCCTGGCCGGCGCCGATGCGCTCCGCATAATCATCAGCGGAGAGGACAAGCGGGAGGCGCTGGACCGCGCCCTCGCTGAGCGCGACCCCGCGGTCGCGCCCGTCTCCGCCGTGATCCGGAACGCCGGGGCGGTGGAGGTGCATTGGGCGCCCTGAGGCGCTCAATTCGTTTCAGCTGACCCGTTTAGACGAAATCGACCTCATCGCCGAAGGGCAGGGACCGAAGCCGCACCCCCGTCGCCGCATAGATCGCGTTGCCGAGCGCCGGGATCGACGGCGGCGTGCCGGGCTCGCCCGCGCCGCCCATTTTCGGCGCGTTCTCCAGCACCGCGACCTCCATCTCCGGGCATTGCGCCATGCGCATGGCGTCGTAATCCCAGAAGTTCAGCTCCTGCACTTCGCCGTCCGCTAGCGTGATCTTCTGACCGGTGGCGGAGGATAGGCCGTAGACGATACCGGATGTCATCTGCCGCTTGATGTTGCCGGGGTCGATGGCGGTGCCGACGTCGACCGCGCACCAGACCTTGTCGATGCTGATCCCATCGTCGCCGTTCGTCACCTCGATCACCTGCCCGCACCACGATCCGAAGGAATAGGTGAAGGCGACGCCGAGGCCCTTGTTCGGCCCCGGATCGCGGCCCCAGCCGGACATCTCCGCGACTTTCTCGACCACCTGCTGCGCCGGGCGGTAGTTCGCCATCAGCTTCAGGCGCATCTCCACCGGGTCCTGTCCGGTGGCGACGGCGACCTCGTCCATGAAGCCCTCATGGAAGAACCCGCAATAGGAGTTGCCGACGGCCCGCCAGAACCCGATCGGCAGGGACTGATCGGGGTGGACGGCCTCCACATAGGCGTTCTCGAAATCGACCGGCTGGTTGAAGATGCCGTCGACCGCGACCTTGTCCGGGCTGGGGGAAGGCGGCGAGAAGAGCACGCGGCCCATGATCGACTGCTGGATCGAAGGCGAAGAGACCTTGGCGTAGAAAGTCGAGGGGACTTCCCCCGCCTTCGCCACCGCCTTGAACCGCCCAATGGCGGCGGGGCGGTAGACGTCGTGGGACTGATCCTCCTCCCGCGTCCAGGTGACCTTCACCGGGCGTCCGCCCGTGTGCTTCGCCATATGCGCGGCGTAGCGGGGGAAGTCCGGCTCTCCCCGACGTCCGAACCCGCCGCCGAGATAGGTGGTGTGGACGGTCACGTCGTCCCGGTCGATCCCGACCGCCGCCGCCCCCGCCATCGCGACGATGGTGGGCGACTGGTTGCCCGTCCAGACGGTCAGCTCGCCGTCCTTGAACTGCGCGGTGGCGTTCATCGGCTCCATGCAGGCGTGCGCGAGGAACTGGGCGCGGTAGTCGGCTTCGATAATCTGTTCCGACGGCGCGGCGGCCAGCGCCGCCTTGGCGTCGCCCTCGTCGCGGAAGGAGGCGCCGTCCTGTTCGTTCAGGACGCGCTCGTAATCCGCCATGATCTCCTCGACCGTGCCGGGGTAGGACGCGGCCTCCCACTCGACCTCGATCGCCTCCGCGCCCTTAAACGCCGCCCAGGTGTTGGAGGCGATGACGCCGAAGCCGTGGCTGTCATGGGTGTCGATCCGCACGACCTTCTCGACTCCCGGCACCTTCAGCGCTTCGCTATCGTCATAGGAGACGACATTGGCGCCGAAGCGCGGCGACATGCGAACCGTGCCGTAGACCATGTCCGGCAGATCCACATCTGTCCCGAAGATCGGCGCTCCGGTGACTTTCTTCTCCAGATCCAGCCGCTTCTGCGATTTGCCGAGAATGCGCCAATCGTTCTTCTCACGCAGCTTCATGTCCTTCGGCGGGGTCATCGCCGCGGCGGTGATGGCGAGGTCGCCGTAGGGAACCCGCTGATCGCCGGAGACGACATGAGCGCCATCAGTCGTCAGCGAAGAGACGGAAACGCCCAGCCGCTCGGCGGCGGCTGCTTTAAGAAGCTCCCGCGCCGTGCAGCCGGCGGCGCGCATCTTGGTGTAGCCATCCACGACGGCGGTCGACCCGCCCGTGCCCTGTACGCCCAGGATCTCTCCCAGCACGCCGAAGACGTTGTGCTCCATCCGCGCGCCGAAACTGTCGTCCCAGGGCCGGGCCTTGCCGCCCTCCGCCAGGATCGCGTGGTTGGCGTAGGCGGAGGAGAACGGGCCGTGCTCCACTGTGATCTGCTCCATCTCCACGTCCAGCTCCTCAGCCACCAAAGCGGCGAGCGCGGTGGAGGAGCCCTGACCCATCTCGGCCCGGCCCGTATAGACGGTGATCGTGTTGTCGGCGCCGATCTTCAGGTAGGGATTGAAGGTCGCCTCGCCGTCGGCGAGCATGTCCTGGATCGGGTTACCCCGATCACGCTGGTAATAGTAGTAACCGACGGCCACCCCGGTCCCGACGGCGGCGGCGCCGAGAAGGAAGGTGCGGCGGGCGATTTTCGCGACGCGTCCCATATCAGTTCTCCGCCCGCTGAATGGTCATGTTCTTCGCGGCGATTTTGATCGCGGCGCGGATCTCCGGGTAGGATCCGCAGCGGCACATATTCGTCATCGCCTCGTCGATGTCCGCGTCCGTCGGCGCCGGGTTTTCCTCCAGCAGCTTCGTCGCCGCCATGATCTGGCCGGACTGGCAATAACCGCATTGCGGCGCCTGCGCCTCGATCCAGGCCTCCTGCACCACGGTCAGGCCGCCATCTTCGGAGATGCCCTCGATCGTCGTGATCTCGGCGCCCTCGACGTCCGCCACCGCGACTCCGCAGGACCGCGCCAGCTCCCCGTCGATCATCACCGAACAGGCCCCGCAAGCCTGCACGCCGCAGCCGAATTTCGTGCCCTTCAGGCCGACCAGATCGCGCAGCGCCCAAAGGAGGGGCATGTCCTCCGGCGCGTCGATCTCATGGGCCTCGCCGTTGACTGTGAGTTTCATCGCATCTCTTCCCTACCAGCCGGGCCGACCCGCCCGTTTAACCTTAGGTGTTGTCTGCCTCGCGTCGCGCAAGAGCGCCTCGAGAACAATCTGACAAAAAGTACGATTTTTGTCAGAGTATCGCAAGTGTGAGATGGCTTCGACGCCCCATCATCATATGTTCGAGAAAAGACCGAGGGGAAATCACATATGCCCGAACCGCTCGCAGGCGTGCGCGTCATCGACCTCAGCTCCATGATCTCCGGCCCGCTGACTGGCATGATCCTCGCCGATCAGGGCGCTGACGTGATCAAGGTGGAAGCGCCGACAGGCGACAGCGCCCGCCATGTGGCGACGCGGCGGGGCGGCTTCTCCGCCTCTTTCGTCAACAACAACCGCAACAAGCGGTCAGTCGTCCTCGACCTTAAGAAGGATGGAGCGAAGGAAGCGCTGCTGAAACTCTTCGCCTCCGCCGACGTCGTGCTGCAGAACTTCCGCCCCGGTGTCGCAGATCGCCTCGGCATCGGGTTCGAGGATGCGAAGGCGGTGAAGCCGGACATCGTCTACGCCTCCATCTGCGGGTTCGGGGAGAGCGGGCCTTACGCCCACAAGCCGGTGTTCGATCCGCTGATCCAGTCGCTCTCCGGGCTAACGACGATCCAGTCGGGATCGGACGAAGCGCGCCCCGCGCTCGTCCGCACCATCGTTCCCGACAAGCTGACCGCCTTCACCATGGCGCAGGGGATCACCGCCGCCCTCTTCAAGCGGGAGCGGACGGGGGAGGGGGAGCACATCCACCTCTCCATGCTCGACGCGGTGATCCACTTCCTCTGGTCCTCCGACATGGGCGGCCACACGTTCGTGGGCGACGAGATGCAGGTGGAGCGGGCGCAGAGCTATATCGACCTGATCTATGAGACCGCCGACGGCTACATCTCCGTCGCCGCCTTCCGACGGGTGGATTGGGAGAAGCTGGCGGAAGCGTGCGAGCGGCCCGAATGGAAGACGGACGAACGGTTCATGGACGCGCCGGGGCTGGAGGAGTTCAAGAACGAGCGCCTGGAGCTGACGCAAGGCGCCCTTCGCGAGCGGACCTCCGCTGAATGGATCGAACGGCTCGACCGGTTCGACGTGCCCCACGCGCCCGTCCTGACGCGGCGCGAGATGATCCGCCATCCGCAGGTTCAGGCGAATGAGCTGATCGTCGAGACGGATCACCCGTCGGCGGGCCGCCTCCGCCAGACCCGACCGCCCATGCGTTTCGACAACGCCCCCGCGGCCCCGCCGGAAGGCGCCCCGCGCCTCGGCGAGCACACCCGCGCGGCGCTCGCGGAGGTCGGCTATTCAGCGGCGGAGATCGACGTCCTCATGGGCGCCGGGGCCGCCATCGGCTGAGCGCTCAGTCGCGCCCGCCCACATCCGCCGCGAACCGCCGCTCGAACCAGTCGGAGAGGAACGGCGGCAACCGGTTGCCGAGGAAAACCATCAGCGCGAACTGCCAGGGGAAGGTCAGCGCCCCTCGCCGTTTCTCCACACCCGCCTTGATGATCGCCGCCGCTTTATCGGCGGGCATCTCGAAGGGTTTCGGCCCGTAGTGGCGCCCCGCCATCGGCGTTGAGATGAAGCCGGGGGAGACGACCGTGACGGCGACGCCCCGGAGCCGCAACCAGCTCCGGATCGCTTGCCCATAGGCCCTGACCGCCGCCTTGGTCGCGCTATAGGACGGCAGGTCGCCGGAGGGCCGGATCGCGGAGATGGAGGAGATCAGCGCGATCCGCCCCGCGCCCCGCGAAAGCATCAGGGGGATGACCGGCTCGACCGTGTTGAGCATCCCGTACCAGTTCACCTCAGTCAGCCGCCGCGACTGGCCTTCGGGCTCAGGCATGCCGCCGAGCGCGATGCCCGCGTTGGCGATCAGGATGTCGATCGGATGGGCGGCGTCGAAGGCGGTTAGCGTCTCCGCCATTGCCGCCGCGTCGGTCACGTCGACCGCAGCCGTGGTCGCCTCCGCCCCCGCCGCCCGCGCCGCATCCGCCGCGGCCGCGAGGCGCGCTTCGTCCCGCCCGATGAGCAGAAGATGCGCGCCCGGCTCCGCGTACGCCGCGGCGAGCGCCGCGCCGATCCCGCTGGATGCGCCGGTGATGACGATGTTGCGGCCCATATCCGGCTCTCCTCAATAGGGCGGGAGCGAAAAGATCATGTCGGCGACGTTCTCCGCCCCGACCGTCGCGCCCTCTCCGTCGAACCCGCCGGGCGTCTGGATCGCGCCGAGCGCGGTCAGAAACGTCTCGACGCGCGCGGCGTCAGGCGGCGACGCGCCCGCCCAGAACCCGTCCAGATCGCCCTGATGCGTCAGCCCCGGCAGATCGTAAATCGCCTTGCCGACCGCGATCACCGGCGCCCGCGCCTGCAGCGCCGTCAGGCCGACGGTCGAGTTCGCGACCACCACGCCCGCGCAGCGCGCCAGCATGGCGTCGAGATCGCCGCCGTCGAAAAAGATCACCCGGTCCCCGACCCCGGCCTGCGCCGCCGCCGTTTTCGCCATCGCCCGCCAGTTGGTCCAGCCGTGATCCAGCGGATGGATCTTCACGACCAGCGCCGCATCCGAAGGCGCATGGGCGGCGAAGGAGGCGATGGTCCGGTCCAGCATCCCCCTCACCCCGCCCGGCGGGGCGTGAAGCCGGATCTGGTAGTCCGTCTCCAGCTGTAAGGGCAGGATGTAGAACGGACCTCGATGCGCCGCGAGCGCCGCCTCCGCCTCCGCCAGCTGCCGGCGGCGATGGCGGAGCGGCAGGATCTTGTTGACGATCCAGCCCGACCATTCCCGCGTCGGGTGGTCGATGGCGTGCTGCTTGTAGTGCGGGAAGAACAGCCACGACGTCCCGACATTGGCGAGGTTGAAGGCCACGTCCATCGCCGCATAGCCGAAGAAGCTCGTCGCGAACCACTGCGGCGCGGGCTGCGCGCGCCCCGCCGCCAGCGCTTCGATCCCGGTCCAGTCGTTGGGAAAGCGCGTGCGTCCGCCCGTCCCGTCGGGCTCCAGCGTGAGGTATCCGGGCCGGATATAGCCCTGCTCCACCAGATGAACCCGCGCGCCGGCCTCCGCCGCCGCGGCGATGGCGTCCGAATGCCATTTCCGCCCGTCGCCGAGGCAGACGATGTCGGTCACGTCGTGATTTCGGAGGTAAGCCGCGATCCAGACCGGCCAGTCTTTTTGACGCCCGCGATAAGCGACCGCGTTCGCCCCGCGCCAGAAGAGCCAGTCGCCGGGGCAGATCAGGATGCGCTGCGCCTCCGCCCCCCGGCGGGTCAGGGCGCGGGCGAGATAGGTGAAGAACCATGAAAACGGTCCCTGCAACAGCAGGACCGTCCGCTTCGCCTCGCTTCTCTCCGCCGCCGTTCCGGTCACGCGAACCCTCGTTTTCAGGCGGCGGACAAAAGCATGAAAGCCGGGGCGGGGAAACCCGCCGAAACGGAGCGTTCCTTGCCCCCAGAGCGCGATCATGGCACACGCGCGCAGCGTCGCTCACGAGCCGGTGAAGACGCGCGGCATGGACGAGAGGCGGCGAGCGTGGCGGAGCGGAAGACGTTCCTGTTCCTTCAAGGACACCATACGTTTTTCTGGGTGCGCCTCGGCGACGCCCTGCGCGCGGCCGGGCACCGGGTGCTCAAGGTCCGCGTCTCCGGTCAGGACGTTTTTTACTGGCCGCGCTGGCGCGACGCGACCTCCTATCGGGGGTCGAAAGCGCGCTGGAAGGGCTGGATCGAGGATTACATGCGCCGCGAAGGCGTCACCGACGTCCTCTACTACGCCGATCGCCAACCTTGGAACGTCGATGCGCTGGCAGCCGCCAAGGACGCGGGCGTTCGCGCCTGGACGATGGAGTTCGGTTACCTCCGCCCCGACTGGCTGACGCTCGAGCCCGAAGCGATGGGGCGGTTCTCCCGCTTCCCGAAGGACCCTGATGCGATCCGCGCGCTCGACCCGGGCGGCGACTGGGATCCGATGGGGGGAGAGAACGTCTACCCCTCCGCGTTCTGGGAGGACGCGCAGGCGGATATCGGCATGTATTTCAGCACCGTATCCTTCTGGGCCTTCTATCCCCATTACCGGATGGACATCGTCTTCGACATGTTCACCGGCTACTATCATTGGATCAAAACGCTTCTGAAGGAGAAGCGGGAGACCGCCCACGCGCTCGCCGTGCAGGAAGAGCGCTTATCCAGCGGGGAGCCCTATAACCTCCTCGCCATGCAGGTGCCGCACGACTACCAGATCCGCTGCTCGTCGGATTACGAGGAGTACGGCGACATGATGCGGGAGGTCCTCGCCTCCATGGCCCGCGCCGCGCCGGCGGATCGGCGGCTGGTGATGAAGATGCACCCGCTCGATCAGGGTTATAAGGGCTATCGCGAGCTCATCCCGAAATGGGTGAGGGAGTTCGGGCTGGAGGGGCGGGTCGACCTGATCCGCGGCGGCGAGCTCGGCCAGCTCTTGGACGGCTCGGAGGGGGCGATCATGGCCAACTCCACCGTCGGCCTCCACGCCATTCGCCAAGGGGTCCCGGTCAAAGCGATGGCGGATGCGATCTACGACGTGCCGGGTCTCACCCATCAGGGCGATCTCGACGGCTTCTGGGAGGCCCCCGCCCCGGTCGATCGCGATCTGGCGCGATCCTTCCTCCGCGCGGTGGCGTCGGAGATCCAGGTGAAGGGCTCCTTCTTCAACCGCAAGGGCCAGGAGCATGCGATCGGCGAGGTCGTGGAGCGACTTACCAAACGGCCCTATCCGGCCTGGGCGACCTGACGCCCTAAAGGATCAGCCCGACGAGGATCATGGCGAGGCCGAGCGTCGCGCCCCCCATCGACGCCATGTTGACGGCGGAGATCTTCGAGAACGCCCCTTTCAGCTCCTCGTCGCTCATCGCGCCGGACTGCGCGCGGCGCGCGAGGCGAATGCACCAGAAGAGCCCGAACAGCCCGACCGCCACGAGAACGCCGCCGATGCTGGTGAGGATCGTGGGGATCATGGGGCGGCTCCGTCGACTGCGCGACGACTGCTTCGCTGCGTCGACGCGTGGGGTGGGACGTTTGATATGCGAACGCCGCCTCGCGGTGCGGGCGGCGTTCGTGACTTTCGCGTGGACATTCGGGCCGCGGCCCGGACGGCCTTAGTTCTTCGCGTAGTATTCGACGACGAGGTTCGGCTCCATCGTCGCGGCGTAGGGCACGTCCGAGAGGCCCGGGATGCGCACGAAGGTCGCGGTCATCTTGGAGTGGTCGGCGTTGATGTACTCGGGCGCGTCCCGCTCGGCGAGCTGGACGGCTTCGAGGACGATGGCGAGCTGGCGGGATTTCTCGCGGACCGAGATCACGTCGCCGACCTTCACCCGGTAGGAGGGGATGTTCACGCGCTTGCCGTTCACTTCCACATGGGCGTGGTTCACGAACTGGCGGGCGGCGAAGATGGTCGGCGCGAACTTGGCGCGGTAGACGACCGCGTCGAGACGGCGCTCCAGAAGGCCGATCAGGTTCTCGCCGGTGTCGCCCTTAACGCGCTCGGCTTCGGCGTAGATGCGGCGGAACTGCTTCTCGGTCAGATCGCCGTAATAGCCCTTCAGCTTCTGCTTGGCGCGGAGCTGCAGGCCGAAATCGGACATCTTGCCCTTGCGGCGCTGGCCGTGCTGGCCGGGGCCGTATTCGCGGCGGTTCACCGGGGATTTCGGACGGCCCCAGAGGTTTTCGCCCATGCGGCGGTCGATCTTGTATTTCGCGGCGGTGCGTTTGGTCATCGCGCGGTCTCCATATCAATGTGGCGCGGGGAAAATCCCGCTGAGTGTAGAGGCGTCCTCCTTTGCCGGGTCTCCCCGACCGACAGGGTCCCCCTTGCGGGGGCCGCGAACGCCAAAGCGAGACGCCGCCCTAACGGACGGCCTCGTGGAGCGGCGTTTAGGTGGGGGCGGGGGGAGAGTCAAGCAGAGCGCCGCCTGCGCCGGTTTTCGGGCGCGCCGCCGTATTCGTTCCTATATCGCGCCGGATAGTCGCGCTCGATACGGCGAAAGGACGAATGGATGACCGACCAGAAGACGGAACCGCCGACGCCTCAAAGCGCAGCGGGCGAAGTGCGCGGGCATCTCGCCTGGCTCGACACCTTCACGCCCCTCGGTCTCGCCGTGCTGGCGGCGGCGTCGGGCGTCTACACCTATCTCGGCGTCTCGGGGCTCCTGGAGAAGACCGGCGCGCTCTCCTTCTTCGCCGCTGTGGCGTATTCGGTCGCCGTCTCGGTCGGCATCTTCATCTTCTGGAGCTATCTCCTCCGTCTCTTTCCCGCCATGACCCGCGCCTCGTCCCGCATCGGGCTGCTGGGCGCCATGGCGCTCGGCTCCGCCGCCATCGTCGCGATGTCCTCATGGCTGAACGCCGCCGCACTCGCCGGATCGGCTGCGGTGGAGCAGCACCTCGCGCGCACCGTGCAGGAGTATCAGGAGGCGTTGGAGCGCGCCCATTCCAACGCGATCTCCGCCCAGGCGCTCGCGCGCGACGTCGCCCGCGCGCGGGAGAATTTCGAGAACCTCTCGGAGCAGGAGGCGGCGGGAACCCTCTCCGGCGTCGGCGGGCAGGGCGCTGTTTATCGCCTTCTTCTTCAGAAGGCCGCCGAACTGACCGCGCTGGAAGCGCAGATCGCGGCCCAAGACCGTCCGATCCGAGAGGCCTTCGAGGAGGGGAACGAGACCCTCTCGGGCATGCGCGAGCTGATCGCCGCGCAAGGCCCGGTGGAGGCGCGCTCCATCGCCTTCGCTGAGCTCTCCGTGCGCCTCGCCGGCGATATCGCCTCCCTCCGCCAACTATCGGTCGCGCCGCTCGTAGCGCGCGCTTCGGAAGATCTCCGCGCTTCCGTCGTCCTGCCTGAGCTCGACGGGCGCACGGCGGGCGTGCGCGACGCGCAGTCGGCGACCATCTCCTCCGTGCTGGAGGCGCTGGACCGGCGGGCCGAAACCCTCTCCGACGCCGCGCGGGAGGTGCTGCGCCTCCCCCCGCCGCAGGAGACGACCTATACCCCGATCTCCACCGCCGACGCCGTGATCCGCTACGCTGGTAACTTCATGCCGTCTTGGGCGGGGGCGATCGCCATCGACCTGCTGCCCGGCGTGCTCGTCCTGATCCTCGCCGTCGCGCAGGCCGCCATTCGGGAGGAAGAGCGCGGGCGCGCGCCCGAAGCCTCCCTCACGCTCGCCGATCTCGAAGTCGCCCTCGCCGCCGCGCGCCGGATCGAAGCCGGAGGCGCGCGGGAGGAAACGAGCGAACCGCCGAAGCCCGGCAGGTTGAGGCCCGTGGAGCGGTCGGAGGGCGGCGGCTCGTGACCGCCACGGATATCGACGCGCCCAGGGGGCCGCGCCTAGGCTCAGTTCGTCGCTGGATGCAGGCGATCCTCATCGGACAGGCGGCGCTGGCGGCGGGGCTGATCTGGGCCGACGCGACCTCGCTCGACTGGAGCGACGGCGAAGTCGTCACCCGGCCCGTCGTCCCCGTCGCTCCCGGCGATCAGACCCGCCGCTACGACCCCGCCGCCGTGCCGGGGCGGGAGGATCGCGGGCGCCGTCCCGACGCCCCGCTCGATCTGCCCCGCGAGATGGGGCAGTTGACCTTCCGCTTCGTCGACAGCGACGCCTATGGTCGGATCATGGCGCTCGAAGGGGCCATCGCCCCCGGCGACGCCCAGCGCTTCGACGCCGCCCTGGCGGACGCGGAGACGCCGCCGGTTTTCGTCTCCCTCCACTCCCCCGGCGGTTCCCTCTCCGATGCGCTCGCCATCGGGAAGGCGGTTCGGGAGGCGGGGCTGAACACGCTGGTCGTGGCCGACGGCGCCTGCGTTTCGGCCTGCCCGACGATCCTCTTCGGCGGGGTGGAGCGGCACGTCTCCGCCGACGCTTGGATCGGCATGCACCAGAGCTATCTCGCCAACGTCTCCATGATCGCCACGCGGCGGGCGGTGAGCCAGGTGCAGACGCTCCAGGGCGAGGTGATCGGCTTCGCGCGCGACATGGGCGTCGATCCGGGCGTTCACGTCCACGCTCTGACGACGCCGCCCGAAGACGTCTATTTCCTTCTGCCCGAGCAGATCGAAGAGTATCGGGTCGCCACGACGCTCATCGCAGACGAGTAGCGCTCACGTCACCTCGTAGCGTTTGCGCATCATCTCCGCGCCCTCGCGCATGCCATGCTCGGCCTGGAGCCGCAGCAGCTCGTCGTCCTCCCTGCGGAAGCGCTCGACGATCTCTCCCACCACATCTTCGTCGCCGAGCGCCTTCAGGCCCATGGCGGCGAGGGCGATGGCGCTTTCGAAGGTCTCGCGCTTGACGTACTCGGCGCCGGCGTCGCGCAGCTCAAGCTCCTGAAAGCGGTCATAGGCGGCGGTGAAGATGCTGAGCGTCGGGTAGCGCTCCTTGATGCGCTGCACGGCGAGTTTGGCGCCCTCGCGGTCGTTGACGCAGAAGAAGACCGCCTCCGCCTCCTCGACCCCGGCCGCCCGGAGGACGTCGACTTTGGTGGCGTCGCCGTAGAAGACCTCGGAGCCGAAGGTGCGCGCGAGGCGGATGCGGCGGGGGGCGTTGTCGATCAGGGTGACGGAGTACCCGCGCATGCGCAGGATGCGGGCGACCACCTGGCCGGTGCGGCCGAACCCGGCGACGATGACGCGCGACGGCTTCGCCTCCGCTGGGTCGGGCAGGCCTTCGGCTTCCGTTTTCGCCTCGCCCCGCGCGAGCCAGCGCGCGGCGAGCTTCACCGCGAAGGGCGTCAGCGCCATGGAGAGGGCGACGGTGATCGTCAGCACCGCCTCCGCTTCGCGCGGGATCAGGCCGTCTTCGGCGGCGATGGCGAAGACGACGAAGCCGAATTCGCCCGCCTGACCGAGCGTCGCGGCGATGCGGAGCGCGTCCTCCCGCCCCGAGCCGACGGCGCGGGTGAGGCCGAAAATCACCGCGAGCTTCAGCGCGAAGAGGAGGACCGCCCCCCCAATCACCGCCCACCACCAGGCGGCGGCGACTGACCAGTCCACCGCCATGCCCACCCCGACGAAGAAAAGGCCGAGGAAGAGCGTGCGGAAGGGCTCGATATCGCTCTCCAGCTGATGGCGGAACTCCGTTCCCGCCAGGAGCACGCCCGCGATGAAGGCGCCGAGCGCCATGGAGAGGCCCGCCCATTGCATCAGGAGCGCCGACAGTGCGACGACGAGAAGCGCGGCGGCGGTGAAAACCTCATCCGCTTTCACAACCGCGATCAAACGAAAGACGTGGTGGAGGCCGTAATAGCCCACGACCACCAGCCCGATCAGCGCGCCGAGGGCGATCCATGCGTCCTGGCCCGACATGCCGGCGGAGGCGCCGCCGATCACCGCTGTCAGCGTCAGGATCGGAACAACGGCGATGTCCTGAAAAAGGAGAATGGAGAACGCCCGGTCGCCATAGGGCGTGGAGAAGGCGCGCTGATCGCGCAGGATCTGCACCCCGAAAGCGGTGGAGGAGAGCGCGAGGCCGAGCCCGATCACCACCGAGGCCCCGAGATCGAAGCCGGCGGCGACGCCGATCCCGGCGAGAAGCGCGGCCGTCGCGCCGACCTGCGCGAGGCCGAGGCCGAAAATATCCCCCCGCAGGCGCCAGAGACGCGCGGGCCTCAACTCAAGTCCGATGACGAAGAGAAGGAGGACGACGCCGAATTCGGAGACATGACGCACTGCGTCGATGTCCGAGAGGAGGCCGAGGCCGAAGGGCCCGACCACCACGCCAGCCGCGAGGTAGCCGAGGATGGAGCCGAGGCCGAGGCGCTTGAAGATCGGGACGGCGAGCACCGTCGCGCCCAGATAGATCGCAGCGTCGACCAGCAGCGGATCGGTGGTTTCGGCGACGGCCAAAGGCGGCTCCTTAAGACAACGCGCCGATTATGGCGCAAGCGGCTCGGGAGCGGTAGGGGGCGACGGCGGCCATGGGGCGATGAGCGGGACCGTCTGGCCGAATGCGCCGCATCGGGCGCTCAGGCTTCCGCCGCCTTCGGGCTTGATCGTCTCGCGCGGCGCTGCATGGCTCCGGCGAAGGAGCGCCGCTTTGCGCCCTGGCGGCGCCGCGCACCGAAACGCGCCGTCTATATCGGCGCTGAACGAGCACGCGATACGGCCAACGATCGAGCGCCGTCTGATCCGTTCGGCGTCGCAGTCGCGCCCCGTTCTCCATCGCGTCGCCCAAGCTGCAGGGCTGAGGCGAATGCCGTCTCGACCGTTCAGGGTCGGGCTCAGCGCCGCTGCGTGAAAGAGAGGAGCGCCGACGCTTCCATCGGCTTCAGCACAGGGCGCTGGGCCGCGAAGGCGGGAGCGGGGGCGCTCTCGGTCAGAACCCCGTTCGTCCAGATCAGCGCGGGCCGCTCCAGCCGCAGCGCGAATGCGGCGCCCACGGCCGACCAGACGCCGCGGCATGCGCCCGAAGCGGACGGCAGGTCCGCGGCCCGAATCAAAACCTCCGGCGCGCCGAAGAGAAGATCGGCGGCGCCGCCGCGCCAGAATATGCGGCGATCCGGCCCGAAGGCGGTCGCCCGCACCGCGCCAAACGCGCCTTCCGGCGCGATCACGGGGGCCTCGCCGGGCGTTGGCAGCGGGTCGACGGCGACAACCGCCACCGGGCCGTCCTCCAGCGTTTCGACTAGATCTCCGGGCGCCAGCGTCTCAACCGGCGCCTCCCCGCCGAGGGTGCGGATCATCGCGCCGAAGGCGAGCGCCGAACGCGCGGCGGCGCGTACCGCCTCAGCAGACGATGCGTCGGCGGGCGCGCCGTCGTCCCCTTCGATCAGGCCGAGAAGATCGCGCTCCGCCCGCTCCGCCTCCGAGACGCCGCCGCGCATCCGGCCGTCGATATGGCCGGCGTAGTCGAAGGCGCGGTCAAGCGGTTTGAAGGCGAGGTTGGCGTCGCTCATGGGTCTCTCCCGGCTCTTATCCGTGGCCGCGACTATGCGGGTCGAAGCGTGAAGATATGGGAAACGACGTTCGCTCCGATCCAGGCCGCCCGGCGCGGTCGCCTCCCATGGGCGGCGGACGTCCTTGCGCCCTTCGCCTTTCTCCCTATAACCGGCGCGATCCCGGTCAGGGGTCGCGAATCCGCACCGTCCGAGGGAGCCTCCCATGCCGAAGCGCGCCGATATCGACAGCGTCATGATCATCGGCGCGGGGCCCATCGTCATCGGACAGGCCTGCGAATTCGACTATTCCGGCGCGCAGGCCTGCAAGGCGCTGCGAGAGGAAGGCTACCGTGTCGTCCTCGTCAACTCGAACCCGGCGACGATCATGACCGACCCCGGCATGGCGGACGCCACGTATGTCGAGCCTATCACGCCGGACGTCGTTGAGCGGATCATCGCCAAGGAAATCGCCGAGCATCCCGATGAGAAGATGGTCCTCCTCCCCACGATGGGCGGGCAGACCGGCCTCAACACCGCCATGTCGCTGGCCGAAAACGGCGCGCTGGACCGTTTGGGGATCGAACTGATCGGCGCCAACCGCGAAGCCATCGAAATGGCGGAGGATCGCAAGCTCTTCCGCGAGGCGATGGACCGGATCGGGCTGGAGAACCCCCGCGCCACCATCGCCGAGAACATGGATGAGTGCATGGCCGCGCTCGCCGATATCGGCCTGCCCGCCATCATCCGCCCCGCCTTCACCCTTGGCGGCACGGGCGGCGGCGTCGCCTACAACCGGGAGGATTATCTGGCGATCTGCCGGACCGGCCTCGACGCCTCCCCGGTCAACCAGATCCTGATCGACGAGAGCCTGCTCGGCTGGAAGGAATACGAGATGGAGGTCGTCCGCGACAAAGCGGACAACGCGATCATCATCTGCTCCATCGAAAACGTCGATCCGATGGGCGTGCATACCGGCGACAGCATCACCGTCGCGCCCGCGCTGACCCTGACCGACAAAGAATACCAAATGCTCCGCAACGCTTCGCTGGCGGTTCTGCGGGAGATCGGGGTGGAGACCGGCGGCTCCAACGTCCAGTTCGCGATCAATCCCGAAGACGGGCGGATCGTGGTGATCGAGATGAACCCGCGCGTCAGCCGATCCTCCGCGCTGGCGTCGAAGGCGACGGGCTTCCCCATCGCCAAGGTCGCCGCGAAGCTGGCGATCGGCTACACGCTGGATGAGCTCGACAACGACATCACCGGGGTCACTCCGGCGTCGTTCGAGCCGACCATCGACTACGTCGTCACCAAGATCCCGCGTTTCGCTTTCGAAAAATTCCCCGGCTCCCAACCCGAGCTGACCACCGCGATGAAGTCGGTGGGCGAGGCGATGGCCATCGGTCGATCCTTCCACGAAAGCGTGCAGAAGGCGCTCTATTCGATGGAGACGGGGCTCAGCGGCTTCGACGAGATCGCGGTCGAGGGCGTGCCGGAGAACGCGCCCCTCGTCTCCCGCGCGATCCTCGAAGAGGGCGGCTCGCGCAAGCTGGACGGCGCCGATCCGCTTATTCAGGAAGCCGTCGACAAGGGCATGACCCAGGCGCTCTCGCTCCAGACGCCGGACCGCCTCCGCCATGTCGCGCAGGCCATGCGCTTCGGCTTCTCCGATTACGAGATCAACGAGATCACGGCGTTCGACCCGTGGTTCCTCGCCCGCATCCGCGAGATCGTGGTGGCGGAGGAGGCGATCCGCGAGACCGGCCTGCCGACGACGACGGCGGAGATGCGGCGCATCAAGATGATGGGCTTCTCCGACGCCCGCCTCGCCGCGCTGACCGGGATGGAGGAGAGCGCGGTCCGCGCCGCGCGTCTCAAGGCGAACGTGAAAGCCGTCTTCAAGCGCATCGACACCTGCGCCGCCGAGTTCGAGGCGCAGACGCCCTATATGTATTCGACATACGAAGCCGACGCGATGGGCTACGTCGAATGCGAGGCGCGGCCTTCGGACAAGAAAAAGGTCGTCATCCTCGGCGGCGGGCCGAACCGGATCGGGCAGGGGATCGAGTTCGATTACTGCTGCTGCCACGCCTGCTTCGCGCTGACGGAGGCGGGCTATGAGACCATCATGGTCAACTGCAACCCGGAGACGGTTTCGACCGACTACGACACCTCCGACCGCCTTTACTTCGAGCCGCTGACCATCGAAAGCGTGCTGGAGATTCTGCGGGTGGAGCAGGAGGCGGGCGATCTGCACGGCGTCATCGTCCAGTTCGGCGGCCAGACGCCGCTGAAGCTGGCGAACGCGCTTGAGGCGGCGGGCATCCCGATCCTCGGCACCTCCCCCGACGCGATCGATCTGGCGGAGGACCGGGAGCGGTTCCAGAAGCTCCTGCAGGACCTGAACCTCAAGCAGCCCCATAACGGCATCGCCCACAGCGCCGAAGAGGCGTTCGAGATCGCCCATGAGGTCGGCTATCCGGTCGTGATCCGCCCCTCTTACGTCCTCGGGGGCCGGGCGATGGAGATCGTCCGCTCCGACGCGCAGCTGGAGCGGTATATCCGCGAGGCCGTCGTCGTCTCCGGCGACAGCCCGGTCCTGATCGACGGCTACCTCTCCGGCGCGGTGGAGGTCGACGTCGACGCCCTCTGCGACGGCGAGGACGTCCATGTCGCGGGCGTGATGGAGCATATCGAGGAAGCCGGGGTCCATTCCGGCGACAGCGCCTGCTGCCTGCCGCCCCATTCTCTGGACCCGGCGGTCATCGCCGAGCTGAAGCGCCAGACCCGCGAAATGGCGCTGGCGCTGGGCGTGGTCGGCCTGATGAACGTGCAGTTCGCGATCAAGGGCGACGACATCTTCGTCCTCGAAGTGAACCCGCGCGCTTCCCGCACCGTGCCTTTCGTCGCGAAAGCCGTCGGCGCCCCGATCGCCGCCATCGCCTCGCGTCTGATGGCGGGGGAGAAGCTGACCTCTTTCCGCCTCCCCTCCGCCGAGCCCGGCCATATCGCGGTGAAAGAGGCCGTCCTCCCCTTCGCCCGCTTCCCCGGCGTCGATACGTTGCTCGGCCCGGAGATGCGCTCGACGGGCGAGGTGATGGGCGTCGACAAGGGCTTCGCCCGCGCCTTCCTCAAGAGCCAGCTCGCGGCGGGCGTGACGCTGCCGTCGGGCGGCAAGGTCTTCGTCTCCGTGAAGGACGCCGATAAAGCGGTGATCCTGGAGGCGGTGACGCTCCTCGCCGGTCTCGGCTTCTCCATCGTCTCCACCTCAGGCACCGCCGCGTTCCTGAATGAGCATGGCGTCGCATCCGAGACGGTGAAGAAGGTCTACGAAGGCCGCCCGAACGCGGTCGATCTGATGAAGGACGGCGACATCACGCTCGTCTTCAACACGACCGAACTGCCGCAATCCATCGCGGACAGTCGCAGCCTCCGCGCGACCGCGCTCCAGATGCGCACGCCCTACTACACGACAGCGGCGGGCGCGCTGGCGGCGGCGAAGGCCATCGCCAACCAGCTCGAAGGCGAGATCGAAGTGGAGACGCTTCAGGCCTACGCGGCCGCGTGATGGAGCCCGACCGCGTCTACGCGATCGGCGACATCCACGGGCAGCTCGAAGCGCTACGCGCCGTCCACGCGGCGATCGACGAAGACCTGAAGGCGAGCCCGGTCGCCAGCCACGCCATCCTTCATATCGGCGACTTCGTGGACCGCGGCCCCGACATGCCCGGAACGCTCGATTACATGGCCGCCGGGATGGCGGCGGGGGCGCCCTGGATCAACCTGATGGGCAACCACGACCGCATGTTCCTTCGCTACCTGGAGGAGCCGGGCGGGCAGGACCCTGTCGCCGTCATGCGCGGCGTCCACTGGCGCCATCCGAAGGTCGGCGGCTTCACCACGATCAGCGCCTATGGCGTCCCTTGCGATGCGGGCCCCGCTGGCCCTCTCGAAGACCGCTCCCTCGACGAAGCGCTTCACGCGCCCCTCCGCGACGCCGTGCCGGAAGCGCACCGGCGGTTCCTCGAAAGCCTCAGGAGCCATTGGCGCTGGCGCGACGTCTTCTTCGTCCATGCCGGCGTTCACCCCGGAACGCCGCTTGTCGATCAGTTCGACGACGACCTGATCTGGATCCGAACCCCGTTCCTCACAAGCCGCCTCGACCATGGCGCCCTGATTGTCCACGGCCACACGCCGGTGGAGCGTGTCGAGGATCACGGCAACCGCATCGCCATCGACACCGGGGCGGCCTATGGCGGCCCGCTCAGCTGCGTGGTCTTCGACGATACCGGCGTCCGCATCCTCGGCGGAGACCGCCTGCGCTGACCGCGCCGTGCAATCGCTTCCTTGCCTATGTGACGCTTCTGTCTCAGTTTCATGTCGGAGAGGGCGAACATGGCTAAAGACGACAACCGAGCGCGCGGCGGCGGAACGCTGGAGGAGATGAGCCTCGACGGCGACATCGGCTCCACCGAGGGCGTGTCGCTCGACTATATGGCGCGCGTCCGCATCGCGTTTCTCCTCGGGCAGAACCAGTCGATGATCGCCCAGACCCAGTTCGCCGACGCCAAGGCGGGGGCGCTCCTCGCCTTCGTCGGACTGGTCGCGACGCGCGGCCCGGGCGCGGTTGTCGGCGTCGGCGACGTGACGCCCGCGATCATGGCGCAGGTCGCGCTCCATGGCCTCGCGCTGATCGCCGGGATCATCGTGCTCTATCCGCGCTATGCGGGCCTCAACATGCGCCGCGAGATGGCGCAGCGGGAGCGCTTTTCCTGGCCCGCGCTGGCGAGCGGCGATGTGATGGCGGACGACTACGGGTCCTTCATGCGCAAATCGCAGTTATCCCATCTGGTGGAGAGCATCGCCCGCTCGAACCACGCTCTTTCCGGCATCCTCATGCAGAAGTTCATGTGGCTGCGCATTGCCTTCGTCATCGCCGTGTTCGACGTCGCAGTCATGGCGATCAGGGTCGCGCTGGCGGGATCGTTCGGCGCCTAACGGCGTTGTTTGGGGCGCTTCAAGCGACGGCGAAGTGGCTTTAGGCGCGGGTTAATCTGCGTGGACGCCAGCAAACGTCGCTCCACAGCTTTCGATTGCTGAGACTGTTGAACGCGACAGCGCGCGGCCGTGAAAGGTCTGGCAAATGTCGGAGCGAGCGGAACCGCACATTTCGTAAGCAATCGGCTTTTCGCGTCGTAGATCAACCAACGCCTGCCACGTGACCGACCATCCCATTCGCCCGTCCACCGTTACGAATGCGAGGTCTTCGTCGTATGGTTCGATGCGTTGATATGCGCTGTTCCACCACTGAACTCAATCAAAGGCGAAGCCTTTCTCCTGAGTTTCAAAGCAGGCGATGAACGCGCGCGCCATGTCCACTTGATGCGAGACTGTGGAATTGGTCGCCAGTCTACCATCCTCTCCGCGCGTGGTCGGAACGATTGTCCCAAATGCGAGCGAAAAAACGGCGATCGCAACGAGCGCCAACCGAAGCCGCTTGGGTCGTCGGATCAACGCTCCGACAGCGTCGCAGCGTAACGCTCCGCCGCCTCGCGCCACCACTCCGCCTGCGACAGCGCCCGCCTGAGTGGCGTGCAGGTCGTCTCCGGCGCGAACTCGATGTAGCGGACCGCTTCCTCGAGGCTCTCGCCCGTCAGCCCGCTCAGGTAGGCGGCGCCGCGCTCGACGGAGAACGCCTCCCCCGTTTGGTCGCTGAAATTCGACGCATGATCGGTCCAGACCGCCCCCGCCGCGCCAATCGCATCGCACCAGTCGCGCACCGCATCGCCTACATCTGGCAAACGGGTCCGCAGGAACCCGGTTCCCGCGCAATAGGCCCCGATATACTCCACCGCCGGGCTGCGCTCGCGCAGGTAAAGGTCCTCCGCCGCTTCATGGATGTCGGAGCGAATGGAGGCGATGGCGTGGGTCGGGCAATGGTCGCCGTTCGACGGGTCGAGGCAAACCGCCAGCCCCATCTTCCGCTTGCGCGAGACCAGCGAGAATTCGAAGGGCAGAACCGGCCCCGCCCGCATCGCCCACGCGCCCGTCACCTTGGGCGCGAGATCGTCCAGATCCCAGATCAGAGACCCCCAGCCGATGACGGCGATCCGCCCGCTTAAAGCCTCGCTCATGCCGGAAACCGCACCCCGCCATAGGTCTGCTCCGTCGGCGCGATTTCGAGGGCGGATACGTTCACATGGGCTGGCTGCGCCGCCACCCAGCGGATCGCCTCGGCCACGTCTTCGGGCGTCAGCTCCTCAATCCCGGTCTCCTTGATCGGCGCGCGCACCGCATCGTCCTTGATCGCGACGTCGTAAAACTCCGTCCGCACCCGGCCCGGCTGGATGTCGGTGAAGCGCACCCCCTGACCCAGCGTCTCTATCCGGAGGTTCCGAACCATCCCCCGCACCGCGTGCTTGGTTGCTCCATAAAGCGCCGCCCCCGCCGGATAGAGCCCCGCGACCGAGCCGATCGTCACGATATGCCCGCGCCCGCGCGCCGCCATCCCCGGCAAAGCCGCCTGCACGAGCTGCAGAACGGCGGTCACGTTCGTCGTCACCACATCCGCGATCTCGGCGGCGTCCGACCCGGTGAGGCCGGTCATCGCTCCGCCCTTGCCCGCATTGGCGACGATCAGATCGAAGGCCGTTCCCTCCACCAGCGCCCGCATCGCCGCCTCGTCTGTCGCGTCGATCGCATGCGCCTGCGCTCCGGTCTCGGCCGCCAGCGCCTCCAGCCGCTCCGCCCGCCGCGCGGTCATGTGAACTGCCCAGCCGTCGGCGATCAGCGCGCTAACCGTCGCGGCCCCGATCCCGGCCGATGCGCCCGTCACCAGCGCCGTTCCCTTGCTCATAGCGTTCTCCTTCCGGTTTCGGCGAACCTAGACCGCCGCCCGGTTGGCCGGCTCCCTAAGCGTATACGTCATTTGTTCGCCCTTGCCCTTCATCTCCACAAGGCCCCGCTCTGCGACCAGAAAATCGTCCCCGATCCGCTCCCGCATCGCCTCTGATATCTGGATCGAGCCGGGCAGGGCGGTGGATTCCATCCGGCTCGCGGTGTTCACCGTGTCGCCCCAGAGGTCGTAGATGAACTTCGCCTCGCCGATCACCCCGGCCACGACCGGCCCGCTGTGGATGCCGACCCGGATCTGCAGATCCGCGTTCAGCTCCGCCGCGATCTCCGCCAGCGCCGCCTCCATGTCGAGCGCGGCCTGCGCCAGCCGCGCATGGTCCTTTCGGCGCTCGCGGGGCAGGCCGCAGGCCATCATGTAGCAGTCGCCCATCGTCTTGATCTTCTCCAGATCATGCTCGACCGCGATCCGGTCGAAGCGGCGGAAGATCTCGTCGAGGATGTTGACCAGTTCCTCCGGTTTCATGCTCGCGGACATCTTGGTGAAGCCGCAGATATCCGCGAACAGGACGGAGGCGTCTTCGAACCGGTCGGCGATGAGCTGCTCACCGCCCCGCATCCGGTCGGCGATGGAAGGCGGCAGCACGTTCAAGAGCAGCGCGTCGGACTTCGCCTTTTCGGCGTCCAGCAACTGTTCGTCCGCCCAGTAATCGCGCCGCGCCCGCTCCGCCATGAAGGCGGCGTATCCCGCGTAGACGCCGGCGATCACCATGTAAAAAGACGGCGCCAGCGGGCTCGGATGAAAACTGTAGAGCGCGATCGTGTAGGCGACGGCGGCCGCAGCCGCGACCCAAATCGCCCAGCGGAACATCAGGCCGGAGACGAGAAAGGTCAGCATCAGATTGATCGGCAGAAGGCCGGTATAGGCCGTGATCAGATCCCCGATGATCGGCGTCGCGGCGAGCCAGATCATATGGATCGCCACCGCCCCGCCCGCGATGAACTCGAAAAGGTTCCGTTGAGCCCAGGGCGTGAAGGTCAGCGCCAGGGCGGTCAGCGCGCCGATGGACGCGGCCGCGCGAATGGCCAAGAGCTCCCACGCCGCCACACCGCCAAGCGTGGTGAAGTCGATCAGAAGGCCGAGGAACACCACCGCCGCCCCGATGCCGAGGACCCAGCGCAGGATCTCCAGCGTGCGCGGTCTTCGGTAGGTCAGATACTCGCTCTCCACCCCCTCTTCGAGAAACCGGAGAGACAGGCTGGAATAGATGTAGCGACCCGCTTCGCTTTCGCCTCTCGCAAACCTGCTCCGGCGTGCGGCGGCCCGATTACGCTTACTCATACACGTCGCGCCCCCTCAGCGCTCCCTCTTAGATTGTCGTTGCAATTTTAACCGGAGCGCGCGGATGCGCCAGTCCGCGTTGGTTGGAAGGTCTCGCGGGCGTTGGTTTCCATCGCACCCTCTTGATCTTTTCGCGTTTCAATTCTCTTGCCGCGCGCGCGCTCCTGTGGACACTCTTCGCTGCAAACAAAGGGGGTCCGCATGCCGTTTTTCGAAATCCGCCAGTACTTCATCAAGCCGGGCAAGATGGCCTCATGGCTGAAGATGTTCGACGAGGAGATCGTCCCGTTCCAGACCGGCAAGGGTATGGTCATCCACGGCGTCTTCAGCGGAGAGGACGACGACAGCCTCTTCATGTGGATCCGTCGCTTCGAGGACGAAACGCACCGCGAGAAGCTCTACGCCGCCGTCTATGACGACGATGTCTGGAAGAACGAGTTCGCGGATCGGATCGGCGACCATATCGATCGCTCGAAGATCAAGGTCAGCCGCGTGGTCCCCTCCGCCATGTCCGTCATGAAATGAAGACGGAACCGCTCCATCCCCGCTTCGGCGTCGTCGTGGAGGGGGTCGATCTCCGCGCCGTGACCGCGGAGCGTCACTACCCAGAGCTTCGCGACCTCTTCGAACGCCATTCGGCCATTCTCCTGCGTGGACAGGAGTTCGACGACGACGACCATATGCGCCTCGCCGAGTTGTTCGGCCCGATCGAAAACCGGGAGGCGATGCATTCCGGCCGCGACATCGCCTTCGAGGTTCCCAAGGTCTCCAACGAGACGGAGGACGGCGTCTTCGCCGCTGACGACCTCGCGACGCTTGATCTGCAGAGCAACATGCTCTGGCACACCGACAGCACCTTCCTGCCGACCCCTGCGCTCTGCAACATCCTGACCGCGCGGGTCATCCCCTCGTCGGGGGGCGAGACCGAACTCGCCTCCACCCGCGCCGCCTGGGCCGACATGCCGGAGGGTCTGAAAGCGCCCTTGCGCGACGCTATCATCTGGCACCGCCTCTCCCATTCGCGGTCCAAGATCAGCGCCGAACTCGCTGCCACGCGGAAGATGACCCGCTGGCCCGACCGCCCCTGGCGCGCGATCTGGCCCAACCCCGTGACGGGGGAGGAGGCGCTTTACATCGCCTCCCATTCCTTCGCGATCGAGGGGATCGGCTACGACGTCGGCGCCGCGATCATCGAAGACGCTATCGCCTTCTGCACCCGGCCCGAATACGTCTATTCGCATCAATGGGACGTCGGCGACGTTCTGATCTGGGACGAACGCGCCTGCCTCCATCGCGGCCGCCCCTGGAATTACGCCGAGCCGCGCACGCTCTCCAGCATCTGCTGCTCGGTTACGGCGGCGGACGGGGTGGAGAGCGTCAGGGTCGTCAGCTGACGCGATCCGCCGCCCCCCGCTCGCGCGGCGGGCGGCGGCGCTATTCGATCAGCTCAGGATCCAGCCGCCGTCCACGTCCACCGTGGTGCCGGTGACGAAGTCGTTCTCGATCAGGAACATGATCGCCTGACCGCATTCGTCGGCGGTGCCGGCCCGCTCGATCAGGTTGCCTTCGACCATCTTCTTGTAGAGCGCCGTGCGCTCCCCGCCCTGCAATCCGACCATCGGCGTGTCGATCGTGCCCGGCGACATCACGTTGATCCGCTTCGGCGCGATCTCCTTGGCCAGCGCCCGGACCATCGCCTCGACCGCCCCGCCGACGGAGGAGAGCGCGATCTGCCCCGGCTTGCACATCCGCGCCGGCGCCCCCGAGACCAGCACGACGCAGCCGTCGTCCGGCAGGTTCCCCGCGCCGTAACGCACCACGTTGGCGTAGCCCCAAAGCTTGTCGAAGGAGGCTTTGTAGCCGGCCATGTCCATTTCCATGAACGGCCCGATCGCCCGGTCGCCGCCCGTCGCCGCGCTGACCAGAATGTCGAACGACCCGATCTCCGCGAAGAGCGCCTGCATCGCCGCTTCGTCCCGCACGTCGCAGCCCTTCAGCGTGACCCCGGCGGGCGGCGTCCCGGCCTTTGACGGATCGCGGCTGATCGCGATCACCTCGCAACCCTTCGCCGCCAGCATCGCCACCGCCGATGCGCCGATCCCAGAGGTGCCCCCGAATACGACGGCCTTCTTGCCCTTAACGTCCATGATCATCCTCCCGATTAACGTTGGCCGGACAATGCGGCGGAGGGCGGAGCGGGGCAAGGGGCGTCCGGTCGGGGCTTGCGGGACGCGGGCGCAGAGGTATCGTTCGGGTTGTATTGGAGGGGCTTCATGAACGGTTTCGGCGAATGGCTCGAAAGGGTTCTGAAAGATCAGCAGGAGGAGATCGCCGCCGCGCTCCTCGTCGCCGCGCTGCTCGGCCTCTGGGCGTGGATCCGACGGCGCATGGGCCGCAAGGCGCCGCCACCCGCTTCGCCCGCGCCGCCGCCGCAAACGGTGAAGGTCGAAGTTGAGCACAAGCCCGCGCCCGTTCCCGAACCGAAGCCCGATCCCAGATTGCTCCGCCCTGAGCGCCCCAACTCCCTCGGTCGCTCCAATCCCGACTTCACCGGACGCACCGAAGACATCGCGAAGGTCTTCTCCGCGCTGAACTCCGGCCATCGCGCCTCCATCGTCGGGATCACGGGTATGGGCGGGATCGGCAAGACCGCGCTCGCCGAGGTCGTCGGCCATCGCCTGATGGACGAAGGCCGGTTCCCCGACGGCGCGGTGAAAGTCGATCTACGCGGCTTCTCCGAAACCCCGATGTCCCCTCGCGACGCCCTCATTCTTTTGCTTGGAGAGGTCGGCGACCCCGTCGGCCAGCTCCCCGACATGGACGAAGCCGCACTAACCGCCTCCCTCGCCGGCAGATGGCGGACTGCGACGTCGGGGAAGGACATGCTCGTCCTCCTCGACAACGCCTCCCGTCCAGATCAGATCGCCGATCTCATGCCCGGCGACGGCCCGACGGTGATCGCCACCAGCCGCAAGAGCCTGAACCTCACGGGCGGGGCGGAGGTCGATCTAGACTTCATCACCGAAAAGGACGCGACCGAGCTGATCTCCCGCCTCGCCCCCGATCTGACGGGGATCGAGATCGGACGCCTCCGCAAGATCGCCGATGGTCTGCCCCTGATGATCGAAGTCGCCGCTCAGGCCGTCAATCGCTCCCCCCGCAGCGCGGAAGAGGTGCTCACAGACTACGAGGCCCTGACGGCGGAGGATTACGACGAGCGCATTCGCCGCCGCCTGGCCTATTCCGTAGATCAGCTCGGCGAGGAGGACGCGGCGGCCTGGGCCGCCCTCTCCCAGTTCGAAGGCGGCGTCTTCGCCAACTACGCTGCGATCATGTGGGGAGTGGAGGAGGCCGAAGCCGCCCGCTGGTTCGACCGCTTCCACGACCGCCGCCTCGTAATCCCCATGCCCGAACTGCCTTACGACGTGGCGCTCGGCCGCCGCTGGCGCCTCCACGATCATCTCCGCGCGCTGGCGGCGGACCGGCTGGAGGAAAGCGCTCTGGCCGACGCCGCCCGCGACGGCTGGCTGACAGCGTCGGAGAAGATGATGGCGACGGCGGGCCAGATGTACGACCGGCACGGGGAGTGGATCGAAGTGGGTCTAGCCCTTCTCGACGCCGACCTCCATAACATCCGCGCGGCGGCGGAGGTCGCGGGGGCGATTGCTGCGAAAAACGACGCCGCCGCCCGCGTGGCGATGCGTCTGCCGAACCACGCCGTCCTGGACCTCCGGCTCATCCCCGCCGAACGCCTGCGCTGGCTGGAGGCGGGGCTAAGCGGCGCGCGCAAATATGGAGACGCGTCGCAGGAGGCCATACTCCTCGGCAACGCCGCTCACCGCCATTACGTGCTGGGTGATTTCGTCCGTGCGGAGGTGAGGTATCGCGAAGCGATCGAGATGGACGAACGGAGCGGCAGGCGCGAAGGCCTCGCCGCGAACTACGGCAATCTCGGCGTGCTGCTTCGCGCTCAGGGCGATCTTGGCGAAGCCGAGCGGATGTTTCGCGCCTCTCTCGTGCTGGATGAAAGTGCCGAAGACAAGGCGGGAATGGCCGACAATTTCAGCGAGATCGCCATCGTGATGAGCCTGCGGGGCGATTACGACGCTGCGGAGGAGATGCTCCGCTCCGCGCTCGCGCTGAACGAGGAGCTCGACCGGAAACAGGGACTTGCGGTCTGCCATATGAACCTCGGCGCGGTCGCCGTCGAACGGGGCGATCTCGAGAGTGCGGAGGCGCTGTTTCGCAAGGCCCTAGGCCTCGAAGAAGCGTTGGGGCGCGACGAGGGCGTGGCGGGAATCTACGGCAATTTGGGCGCGCTCCTTCGCAAACGCGGCGATTTAGAAGAGGCGGAGAAGGCCCTTCTGAAGTCGATCCGTCTCAATGAGACCCTGGGCCGAAAGCAGGGCATGGCTAACCAGTACGGCAATCTGGCGCTGGTCTATCGCGACACGTCGCGACCGGACGAGGCGGTGGAGGCGGCGGAACGCGCTGCGGCCCTATTCTCTGAGTTAGGTGGCGGGCCGAACGTCATGAAGGCGGAGGCGATTGCGGCGGAGATCCGCGCATCGATCGAGGAGCGCGGCTAGCCTCGTCCGTCCTGCCGGGCGATGGCGGCGCAAATGGCGGAATGATGGGCTTTAACCTACAGATGCAGCGAGGTGGGCTGAAGCCCACCCTATCGATCCAAATCATTGTTTGACGAATTCAGAATCCAAGGGCGTGTTCAATATCAATGGCTTAACCTCATGTCCCCATGGTGACATCACCTCACCCCGCCAAAAGCCACGTCTTCATCGGCCCTTTACCCTTCACCTCGATCTCTCCGCGAGGCGTCATCTCGAACGCCTCCCCAAGTCGCTCGAACACCGCCTCCGTTACCTGAATTTCCCCGATCGGCGCGGTGCTCTCCATCCGGCTCGCCACGTTCACGCTGTCGCCCCAGAGGTCGTAGACGAATTTCGACCGGCCGATCACGCCCGCCACCACCGGCCCGATGTGCACCCCGGCCCGCATCTTCACGTCGATCCCCCGCCGCCCCGCGATCTCCTCCAGCCGCCCCCGCATCTCAAGCGCGGCGCGAAGCGCGCTCGCCGGGTCGCGGCTCCGCTCGTTCGGCAGGCCCGCGGCCATCATGTAGGCGTCGCCGATGGTCTTGATCTTCTCCAGATCATGACGTTCCGCCACCTCGTCGAAGGCGGCGAAGATCTCGTCCAGGATCTCCACCAGCGCCTCCGCCGGCATCGAGGCGGAGAGCGGCGTGAAGTTCGCGATGTCGGCGAAGACGACGGTCGCTTCGTCATGGCTGTCGGCGATCAGCGTCTCCCCGCCCCGCATCCGCGTCGCTATCGACGGCGGGAGGACGGAGAGGAGGAGCCGCTCCGTCAGCGCCTTCTCATCCGCCAGCGCCGCCGCCCCGGCCCAGGCCAGCCGCCGGGCGCGCTCGATGGAATAGGCGACCCAGAGGAGCGTGATCAGCGTCGCGAAACTCATCATGAGGGGGGCGAACGGGTTCTCCATCCACCGCGTTGCGGCGAAGACGATGACGCCCGTCCCGATGAGGGCGAGCGGGACGACCCGGCGAAAGAGGAGCCCGCTCGCCACGATCAAAAGCGTCAGGCCGAAATTCGCGTAAGCGAGGTTCAGCATGATCCACGGGCCGAAGGTGTCGATCAGAGGGGCCTGCAAGGCGATTAAGATCAGCGCGCCAGCCGTCACCACGCCTTGCCCGTTCCGCACCGCCCAGGGCGCCCATGTCAGCGCCAGCGCGCAGAAGAGCATCGCCACGGCGGCGAGGCGCAAGGGCAGGATCCGAAGGTAGACGTCGAAGCCGGTCCAGCCCTCGACCAAAAACCCGTAAAGCTCCCCCAGGATCGGCGCGATCAGCGCCAGCGCGAAGGCGCAGATGACGACGCGGAGTGGGCGGACGGCCCGCCGGTTATGCTCCGCGATATAGTCCGCCTCGATCGCGTCGTCGGCGAAGCGGAGCGTCAGCCGGTGGAACCCGCGGTCCTTCGCTTCGCCGAGCGGGTTCACCTCAGGGCCATTTCGCCTCCGGCGGCAGGCTCATCAGAACGGCCTCCGGGTTGTGCCCGGTCTCCAGTCCGAATTTGGTGCCCCGGTCGTAGACGAGGTTAAATTCCGCGTAGCGGCCCCGCTTCACAAGCTGCCATTCGCGGTCTTCGTCGGTCCAGGTCTCGTTCCGGCGTTTCTCCGTCAGCGGCACGAAGGCGTCGATGAAGGCGCGGCCGACATCCTGCGTGTAGGCGAAATCCGCCTCCCAGTCCCCGGTGCAGAGATCGTCGTAGAAGATGCCGCCCACGCCGCGCGGCTCGTTCCAGTGCTTGATCATGAAATACTCGTCCGCCCACGCCTTATGCGCCGGATAGTAGTCCGGCGAGTGCTTGTCGCAGGCGTTCTTTAGCGTCTGGTGGAAATAGGCGGTGTCCTCCGCCACCTCGACCATCGGGTTGAGGTCGGTGCCGCCGCCGAACCACCAACAGAAGGGCGTCCAGAACATCCGCGTATTCATGTGAACCGCCGGGGTCTTCGGAGAGCGCATATGCGCCACCAGCGACACCCCCGCCGCCCAGAAGCGGGGATCGTCCGCCAGCCCCGGGATCTCTCTCCGCGCCGTCAGCGACCGCTGCGCCATATCGCCGAGCTGGCCGTAGACGGTGGAGATGTTCACCCCGACCTTCTCGAAGACCCGCCCGCCGCGCATCACCGACATGACGCCGCCGCCTGCGTCGGTTCCGCCGCCGTCCCGCTTCGTCTCCTTCCGCTCGAAGCGACCGGCGGGGAGGTGGGCGTGCGGGCCTCCCGTCTGCTCGTCCTCCAGCCGCTCGAACTCGGCGCAGATCATGTCGCGGAGTTCCGCGAACCAGGCGGAGGCGCGCGCCTTCTCTTCGGTCATTTCGGCGGGGCGGGCGTCAAGCGCGGTTGTCACGGGGTGTGTCTCCATTGCAATGCAGTTCGCTTTATCCGTCCCGAAACCGCTTTCCGCAAGCGTTCCGACTTGCTTGCGCCGGACTGGCGCGCTAGCTCCGCCTTCACGGAACGCCGATCGTAAGGATTATGCGAATGCGAATTTGGAAGCCCATCTCGTACTGAGACTGCTCCCACGGGTGGAGTCCGTCTCCATCCCCGCATCGCTTTCCCGAAAATCGATCCCATATGTCCCGAAAGGGCCGTTCCCATGCTTCGCTTCTTTGAAAATCTCGTCGATCCCTATCAGGACTACGACGCCGACGCGCCGCCGCCGCGCAAGCTCTTGCCGTTTCTCATGGTCTATCTGCGCCCGTTCCGGCGCGTGGCCGTGCTCATCACGCTTTTCACCGCCGTCGTCGCCGCCATCGAGATCGGACTGATCTGGTATGGCGGCCGCATCGTCGACATTCTGACGGAGGCCGGGCCGGAGCGGCTCTTCGCCGAACATGGGTGGGAGCTTCTGGCGGTCGCTCTCTTCATCATCGTGCTCCGCCCGATCATCGGCCTGGTGGACATCGCCTTCATCAACCAGTCGCTGATGCCGAATATCGGCACGCTGGTCCGCTGGCGCGCGCATCGCCGCGTCCTCCGCCAGTCGGTCGGCTTCTTTCAGGAGGATTTCGCGGGGCGCATCGCGAACCGCGTAATGCAGACGGCGCCCGCCGTGGGGGAGGCGGCGTTCCAGACTTTCGACGCGCTCGCCTATTCGACGCTCTACGTTATCGGCGCGATCATCCTTCTGGCGGAGATCGACCTGCGGCTGGCGGTCCCGCTGGTTCTGTGGCTGGCGGCCTATATAGGCCTCCTGATCTTCTTCATCCCCCGCGTCGGCGCGGCGTCGGAGGCGTTCTCGGACGCGCGCTCGAAGATCACCGGGCGGATCGTGGACAGCTACACTAACATCCAGTCGGTGAAGCTCTTCTCCCATGCGGGCCGCGAAGAAGAGTTCGCGCATGAGGCCATCGAAGAGGGGCGCCGGACCTTCGCCTATGAGATGCGCCTGATCACGTGGATGGACCTGTCGCTGGTGACGATCAACGGCCTCCTGATGGCCGGCGTCGTCGGTTATGCGATCTATCTCTGGGGCGTCGGGATCGGCACCGTCGGCGCGGTGGCGGCGGCGACGGCGCTGGTGCTCAGGCTGAACTCCATGACCATGTGGATCATGTGGGCGCTCTCCTCGCTCTTCCAGAACCTCGGCGTCATCAACGAGGGGATGCGGACGATCACCGCGCCCATCGCGCTGAACGACGATCCGGACGCCAAACCGCTCGCCGTCGCGGGCGGCGCGATCAGCTTCCGGGGCGTCGGCCACACCTACGGCAAGGCGGGCGGCGGCGGGCTGAACGGCGTCGATCTGCAGATCGCGCCGGGCGAGCGGATCGGGCTCGTCGGGCGGTCGGGCGCGGGCAAGTCGTCCCTCGTGAACCTTCTTCTCCGCTTTCATGATGCGGAGAGCGGCGCGATCGAGATCGACGGCCAGAACGTATCCCGCGTGACCCAGGACAGCTTGCGCGCCGCCATCGGCATGGTCACGCAGGACCCGTCGCTGCTCCATCGCTCTGTCCGGGACAACATCCTCTACGGCCGCCCCGACGCCTCCGACGAGGAGATGGTCGAGGCCGCCCGCAAGGTGGCGGCGGCGGAGTTCATCCCGGATCTGGAGGATCAGGCCGGGCGCACCGGCTTTGAGGCCCATGTGGGCGAGCGGGGCGTGAAGCTCTCCGGCGGTCAGCGCCAGCGGATCGCGCTGGCGCGGGTCGTCCTGAAGGACGCGCCGATCTTGGTGCTGGACGAGGCGACCTCGGCGCTCGATTCGGAGGTGGAGGCCGTCATTCAGGACAGCCTCTATGGGCTGATGGAGGGCAAGACGGTGATCGCTATCGCCCACCGGCTCTCCACCATCGCGGCGATGGACCGGATCGTGGTTATGGACGACGGGCGGATCGTCGAGGTCGGGACGCATGAGGAGCTGCTGCAGCTCGACGGCCAGTACGCCCGTTTCTGGAACCGCCAGTCCGGTGGGTTCATCGACGCGGGCGACGCGGTGGAAGCTGCTGAGTGAGAGCGTTTTTCGCGAACCTGATCCGCCCCTTCGATGGGGCGGACGGCCCGCCGCCGCGCAGCTTCGGCGCCTACCTCAGATGGGCGCTGAAGGGCGCATGGCCCGCCATCATCTTCGGCGCGGTCATGGGGTCGACCGTCGGGGTGCTGGAGAGCCTTGGCGCGCTCTTCATCGGCTGGGTGATCGACTCCGCTGTCGCTGCGCCCGATCCCTCCGCCTATTTCGGCGCGAACTGGGGCCTCGTGCTCGGCACCGCGCTATTCTTCGTCCTTCTCCGCCCCGCTGCGATGGGCCTCTCCGCAGCCGTCAACGCCATCACGCTCGGCCCGAATATCGGCCCGCAGGTCATCATGCGGCTGAAGCGGCACACGCTCGGGCAATCCCTGCGCTTCTTTGACGACGATTTCGCCGGGCGGCTGGCGCAGAAGCACGTCCAGTCCGGCATGGCGATCACCGAGGTCGTGGTGGAGGCGACGAACTCCATCGCCTTCTGCATCGCCACGGTGATCGGAGCCGCCTTCGTTCTCGGCGCCGTCGACTGGCGGCTGGCGGCGCTGCTGGCGCTCTGGCTGGTCGGCTACGGCTTCTTCATCCGCTGGTATCTGCCCCGCATCCGCCGCCTCTCCCGCGAGCGGGCGGAGGCCCGGGCGATGGTCACGGGGCAGATCGTCGACACGCTCTCCAACATGGCGACCGTCAAGCTCTTCGCCCATGTCGGGCGGGAGGAGAAAGGCGCCGAGCGCGCGGTGGGCGAGTTCCGCGACCGGGCGCTGGATTTCGGCGTCATGTCCGCCAGCTTCCGCTTCTTCCTGATGACGCTGGCGGGGATCCTGCCCGTCCTCCTCATCGGCGCCGCGCTCGTCTTCTGGCAGGCGGGCACGGCGACGGCGGGGGACATCGCCATCGCGGGCGTGCTTTCCACCCGCATCGCGCAGATGTCCGGCTGGTTCTCCTTCACCGTCATGCAGATCTTCGCCAATCTCGGGGAGGCGGAGGACGGGATGCGCACCCTCTCACCTGAGCACGAGATCACCGACGGCCCGGAGGCCCGGCCAGTGACCCGCGCGACAGGGGAGATCCGTTTCGACATGGTCTCCTACCATTACGGGAAGGAGGAGGGCGGCGGGCTCGACGGGTTCGACCTGCGCATCCGGCCCGGCGAGAAGATCGCGCTGGTCGGGCGATCGGGCGCGGGCAAGACGACGGCGCTTTCGCTCCTCCTTCGGCTCTACGATGTGGAGACGGGGGCGATCCGCATGGACGGCGCCGACATCCGGGACCTCCGCCAGGACGACCTCCGCCGCCAGATCGCGATGGTCCGGCAGGAGACGTCGATGTTCAACCGGACCGCCGCCGACAACATCTTCTACGGCCGCCCGGAGGCGACGTGGGAGGAGATGATCGCGGCGGCGCGGGAGGCGGAGGCCGATCAGTTCATCCCGGATCTCCGCGACATCAAGGGCCGCGCCGGATACGAGGCGCATCTCGGCGAGCGGGGCGTGAAGCTCTCCGGCGGCCAGCGCCAGCGAATCGCGCTCGCCCGCGCTATCCTGAAGGACGCGCCGATCCTGGCGCTGGACGAGGCGACCTCCGCCTTGGACTCTGAGGTGGAGGCCGCGATCCAGACCTCCCTCGACCGTCTGATGGAGGGGCGCACCGTCATCGCCATCGCCCACCGCCTCTCCACCATCGCCCGCATGGACCGCATCGTGGTGATGGAGGCCGGGCGCATCGCCGAGCAGGGCTCCCATCAGGAGCTCTTGGCGAAGGGCGGTCTCTACGCCGGGTTCTGGAACCGCCAGTCGGGTGGTTTTATCGGGCTGGAGGCCGCCGAGTAGCCCGGAGCTTCGCCTTGGCTCCATCTCGGCGCGAAAGCTGCGACGCGGCCTTCGCGATCTAACGAGGTTGCGGCTCCGCTTCGAAACCTAGCGGACGGTCGGCCGCGCCGCGACCTTAACAACTGATCGGACGAGCGCGCGCTTCGCCCTTAATGAACGTCGCGCGCTCCCCATTGCTTTCTCAAAATACTCAAACAGGCGAAGCCGCCGCGCGCCAGCGCGGCCCGCGCCAAGCGACCTGCGAAGCAGGGTCGCGAGGCGCTCGGCCCAACCCGACGCGATCGCAGATCGCAAAGGGGCGGGAGACCTCCGCCTCCCTAATGCGCCGACGGCGGTGCAGGCGAAGAAAAACGCCCCGCGCGCGAAAGCGGCGGGGCGAGTGCGTCGCGGCGCGAGGGACGACGCGCGACGAGGGAACAGGCGAGGGTGGAATCGGGCGGTTCGGTAAGTCAGGCGGCGCGCTCGCCATCGCCGGCCCGATCGGCGGCGAGACGGACGACGCCCGCGAGCGCCTCCAGCTCTTTCGCGCAATCGGCGAGGAAGGGCGATGCGGCGGCCATCTCGGCGGCCTGACCACGAGCGCGGGACATCGCCTTGAGCGTTCCGCCGCAGGTCTTTTGGGCGTCGTCGATCTGGCGGCGAAGCTCCGCGAGCTTCGAGAGCGTGGACTGGTCGATCATCACTCGTCCTCCTCGGCTACGACATGTAGCGATCAGGTTGTTGATAACCTCCAGATATGGACTGATTGTGAAAGAACAATGAAACTCAGGCGGCGATCATCTGTTCTTGAATATTCGCGAAGTAACCGGCGCGGCGCTAATCGGCTGTTTCACCCCGATCGCCGCGAATAGATTCCATTCGTGGTTTCAGGCGCTTCCATTAGACTCTGAAAGCGTCGTCCCAATTGGCGGCGGTGAGGCCCTCACCGCAGCGCGGGCGGATTGTCGCGCCGGATTTTTTCCGCTTTCGTGATTTCGGCGAGGCCGACCCGGGAGAATCGCATGACAGAGACGGAGGCGATCTGATGCCCCTGCAGCTCCTCGGCGCGCTGGTGATTTTCGGCATCGGCGGCGTCGTTCTGCTCGTGCATTTTCTGCGCCTGTCGAAGCGCCGCGCCTTCGCTGATGAAAGCGCGGCGCGCGCGGCTCTCGCCCACGACTATCCGGATGCGGAGATCGCAGCGGTGCTGTTGGCCGATGACGGTCGCGGCGCGGTCTTCTCGACGGCGGGCGGCGCGGCGGTTACGACGTCCTTCGGCGACGGCTGGTTCATCCGCGCGCTCGGGCCCGGCGACGTCAGGCGGCTGCGCGAGCGCGGCGCCCGCCTCCACGTCAGTCTTGACGATTTCGGCGCCCCCTCGATTAGCTTGCCCTTCGCAGATCCCGCCCGACGCGCGGCGGCCAAGGCCATGCTGGAAACGGCGCAATGATGGAATTCCCCGACGTTGTGCAACTCGCCGTCCCGCTCTTCATCGTCGCGCTGCTGGCGGAGATAGTCGCGATCCGCTTCTTCCGCGCAGGCGGGGCGTATGAGACGCGCGACACGCTCGCCAGCCTCGTCATGGGCGCCGGCAACGTCATCGTCGGCATCGCGCTCGGCTTCGTCGCCTACGGCTTTTTCACCTGGCTCTGGGAGTATCGGCTGTTCGACCTCGGGACGACCTGGCCGATCATCCTCCTCTGCTTCATCCTCGACGATCTCCGCTATTACTGGGTGCACCGCTTCGGCCACCGCATCCGCTGGGTCTGGGCGAGCCATGTGAATCACCACTCCTCCCAGCACTACAACCTCTCCACCGCGCTCCGGCAGACATGGACCTATGACCTCACCTTCATGATGGCGGTGCGGGTCCCCCTGATCCTCGCGGGGTTCAGCCCGGAGATGGTGATCTTCTGCGGCGGGCTGAACCTCGTCTATCAGTTCTGGATCCACACCGAAGCCATCGGAAAGATGCCCCGCTGGTTCGAGGCGGTGATGAACACCCCCTCCCACCACCGGGTCCATCACGGGCGGAACGCGCGCTATCTCGACGCCAATTACGCCGGGACGCTGATCATCTGGGACAAGCTCTTCAGCACCTTCGTCCCGGAGCAGGCGGAGGAGAAGGTGGAGTACGGCCTCGTCCGCAATCTCGGCACCTTCAACCCGATCCGCGTCGCTTTCCACGAATGGGTCGGGATCGCACGGGACGTCTTCAGGCGCGACATCACATGGAGCGACCGCTTCATGTACATGTTCGCCCCGCCGGGGTGGAGCCATGACGGCTCGCGCCGGACCTCGGATCAGATCAAAGCGGATGAAGCGGCGCGTGCGGGAGAAACTTCATGAAAATCGAGCCCTTCGGCGTCGAGATGTGGATGAACGAGTTCGAGACGAAGTGCGAGCTCAACCTGGCGGAGACCTGCGTCGCCTCCATCACCATCGAAGAGCTGCTGGCGCTGGCCGGGCGGAACTCGGACGACCTCTCCGCGCTCCTGCCGATGAAGATGACCTATGGGGCGATCGAAGGCTCCGCCCGCCTCCGCGCCGCCATCGCCGCGCTTTATCAGGGCGTGGAGGCGGAGAACATCATCGTCACCCACGGGACCATCGGGGCGAATGAGCTCGTCCACAAAACCCTCGTCTCCGCTGGGGATCTGGTGGTGGCGATCACGCCGACCTATCAGCAGCATTATTCGATCCCGGAGAGCCTCGGCGCCGACGTGCGCCGCCTGAAACTGCGCGAAGAAGACGGCTTCCAGCCCGACCTCGACGAGCTGCGTCGCCTGACGGCGGACGGCGTCAAGCTCATCGCCTTCGCCAACCCCAACAACCCGACCGGCGCGCTGATGGATCGCGCGACGCTGGAGGAGGTGGCGGAGATCGCGCGGGCGGCGGGGGCCTGGGTGCTCGGCGACGAGGTTTATCGGGGGACGGAGCAATCCGGCCGTTCCGCTCCCTCCATCGCCGACGTTTATGAGCGGGGGATCTCCACCGCCTCCGTCTCCAAGGCGTTCTCGCTGGCGGGGCTGCGGCTCGGCTGGATCGCGGGGCCGAAGGAGGTCGCGGAGGCGGTGATGATCCACCGCGACTACAACACGATCTCCGTGGGGATGCTGGACGACCACTTCGCGACCATTGCGCTGGAGAACGCGGATCGCATCCTCGCGCGGAGCCGGAAGCTGGTGCGGGAGAACCTCGCCGTTCTGGCGGCGTGGGTGGAGGGGGAGCCGGCGATCCACTGGGTGAAGCCGGAGGCGGGGACGACGGCGCTCCTCCGCTATGACCTCGACATGTCGTCGCGGGAGTTCTGCGTGGCGCTCTTGCGGGAGACGGGGGTGATGTTCACCCCGGGCTCGGCGCTGGACATGGAGGGCTATGCGCGGATCGGCTACGCCCAGGCGCCGGAGGTGCTGGCGGCGGGGCTGAAGAAGGTTTCGGGGTGGCTGGCGGGGCGGTGATTTGGGGTGGGTTTTGAGGGGCGGTGAGGGGTGTCCGCATGGGGACATGGGGTTAAGTGGTTGATTTTGTGTAGAAAGGCGTTTTTGGGAGTCCTTTACTGGGAAGTGTGACGCCGTCCTGTCGCTTTTGGGTTAGCGTCGACTTCAAGCGCAAAGCGACGAACTTAGAATGGTGCAGGATTGGCTAATCGGCGGAACTATGCCTCTTTGATATCACGTGATTGAACTTTGATCGGGCGTGCTTCGTTTTCTCGAGGCGATCAGAGACCGAGCCTTTGGGGGGAGGAATCAGGAGTGACAAGTGCAGCCGACAAAGAAACTGCTTTGGCCTCTCGCTATGCCCCATCGACGATGGCCCAACTCCATGCAGCGCGCGGAGCAGCACTTCATCAATATGTCCACCTGGAGGACGTTTCCCAAGTGGCATTTTCTTACGCAGTAGGTGCAAGGGAACCGGGAAGGATCGACCACAAGAAGGAGATGATTGTTCTTCACGTGTTTGGGCATGTTCTCCGAAATAGCCATTACCACAGAAAATTAATGAAGGAGATCGGTAAGAGCTATCTTTCTGAAGAAAAACAGGAATTTGTCCGCACTTTACTCAAAGAGTTCGGAGAACTCTCCGAGAAACGCAACGTAATAGCCCACGCGCAAATCCTTCCTATTCGGGGGTATGACGGCAAGATGAGGCATTGTCTCAGATCAAGAGGCACACAGATCGACGAAAGTGCTATGTTCGTTGAGGACTTGAACGATTTTGTAAAACGAGCCCGTTTCGCATTCCATGGGATGAACATATTTCGATCAGCGGTTATGGGAGTAGTTCCAGATTGGATCGAAGCAGCTGACTACAATGCGGCTCTTATCGCCTCATTTGAAGTACCTCCGCCAGAAGGGAGCCCGCTGCACAAGTTTTGGAAGTAAAACATGCAAGATTATACGTTGTTATTCTTATGTTGGCTTTGTCCCGCAACTCTGGAGTTAACCTATCAGAGACGAGCAACACTAGCCGGGCGAGCGTCTGGCCGGGGACTGACGCTGCTCCGCTGGTTCGACGCGCTTTATGGCGGCCAAGTCCCCCGACCTCCGGATGGCGCGCACCGCATCGGAGCGTCAGGCCGCGGGACGGCCAGACGCTGGCCCGGCGGGCTTCGCCCTTGATTCCGGGCCGGGAGCGCGAACCAAAGACCTGCGCTACTTTGCGCCGCTCCCACAACATGCACCATCTTTCCTAATCCCCCATCCGCCTTATCTCCCTCGCCAGAGCAGCGAGCGAAATCGTTGAATCCAAGCAGCCGCAAAAGATGCCCACCCTTCGGGCAACTTTTGCGTCAACCGTTTCGCTCGCTGCTTCAACGAAAAACCCTTGGGGGGAGAGACCAGGATGGCTGAAGCCGATCGCCCGTGGACGGCGTTCTACGGGCCCGACGTGCGCGCGACGCTCGACGGGCCGAGTTACCGCAACCTGCCGGACCTGATCGGCTCCGCCGCCGAGACCTACGGCGCCGCCAAGGCCTTCACCTGCTGTTTGCCGAACGGGATGAACGGGACGCTGAGTTTCGCGCAGGTTGACGAGATGTCGGATGCGCTGGCGGTCTACCTCCGCGAGGTTGCTGGCCTGAAAGCCGGGGACCGGGTGGCGGTGCAGATGCCGAACTGCCTCTCCTACCCCGTGGCGGCCTTCGCGATCTTCAAGGCGGGCTGCGTTTTGGTGAACGTCAACCCGCTTTATACAGCGGAGGAGATGGCGAAGCAGTTCGTCGATGCGGAGCCCCATGCGCTCTTCATCGTCGACATGTTCGCCGACAAGATTCCCGAGGCGACGCAGGGCCATCCGATCCCCAACGTCATCGTCACCCGGATCGCGGAGTTCTTTCCGCCCATGCCGCGCGGCATCGTCGGGCTCGTCCAGAAATACTGGGACAAGGCGGTCCAGCCGATCGAGATCCCGCATATCCGCCTGCCCGACGCGCTCACCGCGGGGCGGAGCCATATGGCCGCCGACAAGGTGGAGGTCGCGGCCTATCACCAGTCGATCACCGCCGATGATCTGGCCGTCCTGCAATACACTGGCGGGACCACGGGGGTCGCCAAGGGGGCGATGCTGACCCATGGCAACCTGATTATGAACATGGAGCAGGCGATGGAGCTGCTCGGCGGCGACATGCGGAAGGGGGAGGAGGTCATCCTGACCGCGCTGCCGCTTTACCATGTCTTCGCGTTCACGGTGAATTTGCTGTCCTTCTACTGGCTCGGGGCGCGGAACGTGCTGATCCCGAACCCGCGCCCCCTCTCCAACGTGAAGCGGGCGTTCGAGAATTACGACATCACCTGGATGAGCGGGGTGAACACGCTCTTCAACGGCCTCTGCAACGAGATCTGGTTTCTGGACACGCCGCCGAAGCATCTGAAGTTCGCGGGCGCGGGCGGCATGGCGCTCCAGTCCTCAGTCGCCGCGCGCTGGCGGGAGGTGACGGGGACGGAGGTTCTGCAGGGCTACGGGCTGACGGAGACGTCGCCGGTGGTGACGTTCGAGCCGCTGGGCAAGGCGCGGGAGGGGACGATCGGCATCCCCGTTCCCTCCACCGAGGTCGCCTTGCTCACCGACGACGGAACGCCTGCGCCCGATGGCGAAGCGGGGGAGATCGCGGTGCGGGGGCCTCAGGTCATGGCGGGCTATTGGAAGAAGCCCGAAGAGACCGCGAAGGTCATGCATGGCGACTGGTTCCTCACAGGCGATATCGGGGTGATGGACGACGACGGCTACATCCGCATCGTCGACCGGAAGAAGGACATGGTCGTCGTCTCCGGCTTCAACGTCTATCCGAACGAGGTGGAGGACGTGATCGCGGCCCACCCCGCCGTGGTGGAGGTTGCGGTGATCGGCGTGCCGGACGATGCGAGCGGGGAGGCGGTGAAGGCTTTCATCGTGACGGCGGATCAGAGCGTCGACGCCAAGGCGGTGCGCGCCTACTGCAAGGAGCATCTGACCGCCTACAAGGTTCCGAAATTCGTGGAGTTCCGGGACGAGTTGCCGAAATCCAATGTCGGCAAGATCCTGAGGAAAGACCTGCGCGCCGAAGAGCTTGCGCAGGTGGCGGCGGAGTAAGCGGAGATGGTCGGGCCATTCGAACAGGCGCTTCTGGCGCTGATGATTTTCGTGATCATGCTGGGGATGGGCGCCTCGCTCACCCCGCGCGATTTCCTTCTGGCGCTGAAGCGGCCCTTCGGGCTCGCGATCGGGGTCGTGAGCCAATACGGCATCATGCCGTTCATCGGGTTCCTGTTGATCACGGTTCTGCCGCTGACCCAGGCGCTGGCGGTGGGCGTTCTGATCATGGCCTGCATGCCGGGCGGGACGACGTCGAACATCTTCACCTATTTCTCCAAGGGGAACCTGGCGCTGTCGGTCCTGATGACGGTGACGTCGACGGTGACGGGGGTGATCATGATCCCCATCGTGCTGGTGATCTACGCGAGCGCGCTCGATCTGGAGATCCCGCGCGAGAACATCATCGCGACGCTGGTTCTCTTGTTGGTGCCGGTCGCGATAGGGATGGTTCTGCGCAAGGTGAACGCGAATGTGGGGGCGGTGACGGAGTTCATGGGCTCGGCCCTCGCGCTTTTCTTCATCGCCTTTATCGCGCTGAGCTGGGTGCCGCGGAACTGGGAGTTTCTGGTGACGACGACGCCCGCGACTTACGTGGCCTCCATCGCGCTCGGCCTCTTCGGGATCGCCATCGGCTACGGGTTCGCGCGGGCGCTGAAACTGCATCCCCGGAACGCGCGGACCGTGGGTCTGGAGACCGGCATTCAGAACGGCCCGCTCGCCATTGCGATCATCGCCTTCACCTTCTCCGGCGATGAGGCGCAGAGCTACATGGCGGTGCCGGCGCTTTATTCGCTCTTCATCGTGATCACCTCGACGCTGGTGACGTTGGTCTTCCGCCGGGCGAATACGGCGGCGGAGCAGAAGTTGCCGGACAGCCTGCTTTAGGGGCGCCAAAGCCGCGCCTCAGCGCGGCCGTCCCCATGCGGACTTACCGCTTGGTAAGCGCCCTCCCGGAGCATGGCGAGCGGGCGCAGCGGGGATGAATCCCCAGGCTTTGCGCTCGCGGTTCGCGCTTCCTGAAGGACGCGCTGCGCGCGGCGCCTTTATCTCATCGGCGGGCTTCGCCCGTCTCCTCGGGGCGGCCCATGCCGTTCGGCATGGGCGCGCTCCGCGCGGGGAGTATTTTTGGAAGAATGAAGGGTGAGGGAGCCGTGCGCAAAAGGGCGACGCGACGGGCGTCCTAAGCGCAGGTTTCTCACGCAGCCTTCTCTAGTGAGCGGTCCCGCTCGCCGCTCTAGGGGCGCTTTAGCGCCGCCTCGATCACAGCCCGAATTCGCGCTTTGCAGCCGGGCTGGTCGGGGTGGAGCATATGGCGCTCCATGAACCAGTAGAGGTATTTGGGGTAGTTGAGGTTCGACGCCTCGGCGGCGTCGAGCGCCTCGCCCACGTGGTCCATGTCGGCGGCGGTGAATGCGGCGTGGTGGAAGTCGGACTTCGCGAAGAGAACGGCGGGGGTCCGGTGCAGCATCGCCTCGAACCCAGCGGCTGAGTTCAGGCAGCAGAGGACGCGCGCGCGATCCAGAACGTCGTGGATGTTCGCTTTGGAGAGGTGGACGCGCGGGTTTTCGGCTGCGAGCCGCGTCACGTGGTCGACGGTTTCCTTCCGCGCCCCCGCCGGGTGGAACTTCAGAACGACGGGCGCATCGGGGCGGGCGCTGATCACGGCGTCGATCAATTCGATCTCTGAGCAGATCGCCTCCGCCCGCTCCTCCTCCGTCTTGTGGTGCTGGAGGGCGATGGCGATGAAGCTTTCGGGGAGCGCGCCCGGCGGCTGGTTGTCCTGATGGCGGGAGGTCTCCGACCCCCTCACATAGCGGCGGCGGAGGCGTTTGAAATGCGCGTTCGCCTCCGCCGGGTCGATATCGGCCGGGTCGAAGACAGCGTCAGCGACGCTGGAGCGGGAGCGGTGGCCCTTCGGGTCGAAATACCAGTAATCGTTGAGATAGGCCGGGCTGGCGAAGACCACGCCTCTCGCCGCCGGGCGCCGTCCGAAGGTGAAGTAAAGATGGACGGAGGGCAGGCCGAGGCGCGCGAGATAGGGGCCGCGCCCATGGGGCATGAAAGCGACTGGCACGTCCATCTCCGAACAGGTCTCGAAGAGCGCGGCGAAGAAACCGTAGCGGCCGCTCTCCACCTCCGCCCGTCCGGTTTTCTTGGCGTGGATGAAGAGGGTCGGCCCTCCGGCGAGAACGCGCAGGACGCCGCGCAGGCGGGAAATCGTCTCGGGCGGCGCAGGGCGGTTCACTGTGCTTCGGACCTCGCGTGTTCCGGACCCTGTCGGGCGGAGCGACGATAGGCCGAGCGCGGGCGCGCAACCAGCCTCCCCGCCGCCTGGCGTGATCGGCGGGGGAGGTGACGCGGGACAAGAAGAAAGCCGCCCGGATCGCCGGGCGGCTTTCGCTGTCTCTGGTTGCGATCGCGCGGTGAGGAGGTTTAAGCGCCCTGAGCCGCCCTTTTGCGCCAGCCGACGAAGCCGAGGGCGCCGAGACCGGCCATCAGCAGCGGAAGGGCCGCCGGCAGCGGCACGGCGCTGACATTGGACGTCACCTGCACGCGGAGCGAGCCGCTGTTGTTGGTGTTGTGATCCCAGTGATAGAGACGCAACTGGCCGGCCGAGGTCGCAGGGCCGTCGAAGCCCGCCGTGCCGATCAGGAAGAAGTCCCCAAGACCGACGCGACCCACAAGGGCGCCGAAATTGAAATTGAACCCGGAATCCGAATAGCCGGACGAGTTCAGAAACGTGCCCGAGGCGGGGCGGCGTCCGTCGGCGTCGACCGTGCAGGAGGCGCTTGGCGAGCAGAAGTTCCAGGTGTCGTTCGTATTGAGAACGCTGACCTCGAAAGGATCGCCGATATCGAAGGTGAAGCCGGTCGCGAGGCCGGGATCGGCGTTCAGGACGTTGTCGACGCCCTTGCCTTCGTTCCAGACGTTGAGGTTGGCGTGGACGTCGAAGGTCGCGGAGGTCGCGACGCTTTGACCAGCGGAGCACGCCATAAGGCACGCCGCCGCGATGAGCGTTTTGATCTTCATTGATTGCCCCACAATCTGATGTGCGATCCCATACGCCGGGATCTGAGTTACGAGTGCGGCGCGCAGCCCACCTGCGCGCCCCTTTGTTGTTAGCGCAAGTTTTTCGATAAATCGACGAAAAACGCATCCATCCGGCGGCTCGGCTCCGCCGGGCGTGCATTTCGGCATGAGGGGCTGCGACGTGCGGGAAGCCCCCGCCGCATCCGTCTCAGCGGTTGCCGCGCACCAGTTTTTCGTAGTCCTCGGCGATCGTGCGGGTCAGGTCGCCGACCTCGAACGTATAGTCGCCGATCTGCCCGACAGGGGTCACCTCGGCGGCGGTGCCGGTGAGCCAGCACTGCTCGAAGCTCTCCAGCTCTTCGGGCATGATGTGGCGCTCGATCACTTCGACGCCGCGATCTTTCAGTATGCCGATCACGGTCTGGCGGGTGATGCCGTTCAGGAAGCAGTCGGGCGTCGGCGTATGCACCGCGCCGTCCTTCACGAAGAAGATGTTGGCGCCCGTCGCCTCCGCCACATAGCCGCGATAGTCCATCATCAGCGCGTCGGAGCAGCCCTTCGCCTCCGCTTCGTGCTTGGACATGGTGCAGATCATGTAGAGGCCGGCCGCCTTGGCGTGGCAGGGAATAGTTTCGGGCGAGGGACGCTTCCATTTGGAGATGTCGAGCTTCGCCCCGTCGAACTTCGCGTCGCCGTAATAGGCGCCCCAGCCCCAGACGGCGATCGCCGCGCGGACCTGGTTCGCCGCCGCCGCCACGCCCATGTCGGTGCCCGAGCCGCGCCACATGAAGGCGCGGACATAGGCGTCTTCGAGGCCGGAGGCTTTCAGCGCCTCGTCCTTCGCCGCGGTGATCTCTTCCGCTGTGTAGGGGGAGGGAATGTCCATCGCCATGGCGCTCGCGAGAAGGCGCTCTGAATGCTCGTGGCTCTTGAAGATGACGCCGCCATAGGCTCGCTCGCCTTCGAAGACGGAGGAGCCGTAATGCAGCGCATGGGTCAGCACATGCACCTTCGCCTCGCGCCAGTCGACGAATTCGCCGTCCAGCCAGATGACGCCGTCGCGATCGTCGTAAGCTCCGCCAGCCATGTTTCCTCGCTTGCTCCCGCCTGTCGTAAATCGCCGCGGGTTCTCGAAAGTTTCTCACATCGGTCGAAAAGGGACAGGAAATGACCCTTTAACTTGCGGCGCCGGTAACAGTCGGCTATTTCTAAGTCAATAAGACTGACATAAAACGTGACTTCCCGACGCCGCTTCGCCCGGACATGCTCGGCCGATCCAGAAAAGAGGCCCCCCAGCCAAGAGGCCCGAAATGCGCAGCGCGATCCGAAAACCCCAGGCGATGAACGCCGATCAGCGGCTTTTCCTCACGGACGAGCAGCTCCGGACGGGCATCGAACTGATGTTTTTCGCCTATCGCGATTTCACGGGCGATCCGGACCGCATCCTGGACGAGCGCGGCTACGGCCGGGCGCATCATCGGGCGATCCACTTCATCCGGCACCGACCGGGGATCACGGTCGCCGGCTTGATCGACGTCCTCAGCGTGACCAAGCAGTCGCTCAACCGCGTCCTGCGCCAGCTGATCGAGGATGAGTTGGTGACGCAGACGGTCGGCGAGACGGATCGCCGTCAGCGCTTACTGCATCTGACCGAGAAGGGCGAAGAGCTGGAGGCGCTGCTCTCCGCCCCTCAGCGCGAACGGCTCCGGCGGGCGTTCCTTACGGCGGGCCCGGATGCGGTCGCTGGGTTTCGCGAAGTGCTCCTGGAGATGATGGACGATGGCGCGCGGCGTCATTTGGGCGGCGGCGCAGGTCGCGCTCAAGACGACGAGGAAAGGCGAGGATGAACATGATTGCGAACGAGCAGCCGGCCCACGTTCTGGTCGTCGACGACGACCAGCGGATCAGGAGCCTGTTGAAGCAGTTTCTGATCAAGAACGGGTATCTCGTGACCGAGGCGCGGGACGCGGAGCACGCGCGGCGCATCCTCTCCGGTCTCGCCTTCGATCTGTTGATCGTCGACGTGATGATGCCGGGGGAGGACGGGTTCTCGCTCACCAAGGGCATTCGCGAGAAAGTGGAGAGCCCGATCCTCCTCCTCACCGCCAAGGGCGATACGGAGGATAAGATCACCGGGCTCGAGGCGGGGGCGGACGACTATCTGCCCAAACCCTTCGAGCCGCGGGAGCTGTTGCTCAGGGTCGGCGCGATTCTTCGCCGGGCGGCGATCATCCCTGTGCAGGACGAGCCGCCGAAGACGCTGGCGCTGGGCGATACGCGCTACGACATCGGGCGGGGCGAGATGTGGCGGGGCGAGGACCTGGTGCGCCTGACCTCCACCGAAGCCTCCCTGATGCGGGTTTTCGCCAAAACTCCAAACGAGGCCCTGAGCCGCGCCCGGCTGGTCGAAGAACTCGGCGGCTCGGTCGGCGGCGCGCAGGAACGG
>JBCAXH010000023.1:0-75513 GCA_038534155.1 Pseudomonadota bacterium | reverse complement strand
GCTGGTGTAGATCGACGCCACGTAGAAGAGCGAGTTGAAGGCGGTGAAGCCCGCGATGGACATGAAAACGACCGCGCCGAGACGGGTGCGGATCACCGGCCAGTGCTCCATGACCGCGCGGCCGAAGAGCGGCCACATCACCGCCGCCACGAAGACCCAGCGCATCAGGACGAGCGCGTAGGGCGTGATCTCCCCCACCGCCAGCTGCCCGATGATGGCGTTCATCCCCCACATGAAGGCGGTGAGCGTCAGCAGCGCGGTGGGCGTGCGGTAAAGGGCTGTGATCATGGGGGCTGCGTCGCATGGGGCTGGTTGAGGGGCAAGGGCTCACGACGCGCAAGGCGGCCGCGGCGCGCATCCTCCGCGCGACAGCGCCGCAGCTGGCTTCGCCCGCAGGACTGGCGTCTTCGGCGACCCTTCAAATCGACCGTTTCGCGCGCCGATCTGGACAACGTCGCTCGCCATCGCTTTCTCAAAATACTCAAAAAGGCGAAGCCGCCGCGCGCCAGCGCGGCTTTTCGCCAAGCGATCCGCGCAGCGGCGTCGCGAGGCGCTCGGCCCAACCCGGCGCGATCGCAGATCGCAAGGGGCGGGAGCCCTCCGCTCGCCCGAAGATGGTCGGCCCAGGGTTAAGCGCAGCGGCGTCGCGAAGGCGAAACGGATCGGAGGTTCAGTCGGCGGCGGGGGATTTGACCCGGACGCCCGCGAACACGAGGTCCAGAACGCCTTCCAGCTCCGGCAGGATCGTCTCCGGCTCGCGCCAGGCGGCGAGGCTCTGGGGCATCTGGAAGGCCTTGGTGGCGTGCATCATGTTCACCGCCGTCTCGTAGACCGGCGCATCGACGAAGACGCCGGTCTCAATGCCGCGCGCCAGCTGCTCCTCCATCCGCGCGCGCTTCCAGGCGATGTGGACGTGAAGGGCGGCCCAGGCCTCCTCCTCCTCCGTCAGCCATTCGACCAGCTCCATCAGCTTCGGATTGCGCGCCATTTCGCCGACGACGAGGCGACAGCCGGTGGTCAGGAGGTTTCGGATCTTGGTCTCCGGCTCCTGCACCTGGGTCAGCGCGACTTCCATCGCCGCTTCGGACTGGCGGAAAAAGAGCTCCACCACCGCCAGCCCGATCGCCTGCTTGTTGCGGAAATAGCGGTAAAGGTTCCCGGGGCTCATCTTCGCACGCTCGGCGATGTCGGCCATGGAGGTTTTCTTGAACCCGTAATGGCCGAAAAGATCCTCCGCATGGCGAAGGATCTCATAGCGCGTCGCGTCCATCGGGCCTGCGGCCTCGAGGGACGGGCATTCCGTCGCCAGCGTATCGGTCAGCGTCTTCTCCCTTTGCTCACCAATAATAGGAGAGTTTCAGGCGAACGAAACTGTCATCCTGAAAATCGGCGGCCAGCGGGTCTTCGTCGCCGTTGATGAAGAAGGACCCTTCGATTTCCGCGATCCAGCCTTCGGCGACCCGCCGCTGCGCCTCCAGCCGGATCGACGCCGCCCCGTCCTCGTGGTCGATGGCGGAGGTGAGGAGGAGCGACGTGTCCGCCTCGTCATTCAACGCGAGACGGGCGCCGAGAATGACGTCGTTGTTGAAGATCGTCGTCGCGTCGTCGCCCCGGCTGTCCCAGGAATACTCCGCGATCAGCCCGAGGTCGGCGTTATCGAAAACCTGGAAGAGCGTGTATTCGATTCCCCCGGTGATCCCGAAGAAGTCCCGCTCCCGCCCGGTCAGATCGGACTGGCCGTCTCGCCAGATCGCCTCCGCCTTCCAGAGGGCGGGGCCGGAGGTGTACTGGCCGTCGAAACCAACTTGCGTGATCGTCTCGTAAACCGGCGCGAGCGCGGTTGGGACGGGTCCGGCTGGCGTGGCGACGAAATCCGTCGGGCGGAAGACGGGGTCGCGGGCGACGCCGTTGAAGAACGAAAGCCCGATATCGGCGTCTTCGATCACCCCTGCGTAGCGCGCGGCGAAGGAGGGGGCGAAGCGCCCGCCGTCCCGCTCGATGATCCGCTGGTCGTCGTCCACCACCAGCTGCGACCGGAGCCGCCCGTCGACGCTGGGGAAAGTCCGGAGACGCACATAGGGCAGGTAGAAGAGCGAGAACTCGCCGATCTCAGTCAGGCGGGAGACGCGGATCATCGGCTGGCCGAGATTGTCCTCGTCGTCGATGTCTTCGATCGCGTCGGTCTGGTTGATGATGTCGACGAGGTGGTTCGCCTCCGTCTTGCCCCAGAAAAGCGTGTCGATGCCGACCGTGAATTCCCAATCGCCCGCGCGGTAGTCGAACTTCGCTTCGCGCAGGTCGTAATGGGTGCGCTCCGCATCGACGGCGTCGATCCGCAGGAACGGGGTGAGCGTCGCGGTTAGGTCGCCGTCCGCCCATTCCATGAAAAGCGTCGGTTTAATAGCGGCGGAGAACGTGTGATCCTCCTGTCCCGCAAAGCGCGGCCCTTCGGGGAAGAGCACGGCCTCCAGCTCCGCCACCCCGTAGAACTCGATATATTCGGCGTCGAGCGGCCCGTCCGCGACTGCGGGCGCGGCGAAGAGCGCGAACGCGGCGGCGAGAGACCACCGCCCCGGCTCAAGGCCGAGGCGGTTGCGAAGGAGCGACGCCGTCATCGCGACATCTTCGAGAGGCGCTGCGCGTCGAAGTCGCCTTCTTCAAGGCCGACGCGGAACTCGTAATCCGACCAGACGAGATCGGTGGACTTGCCGGTCTGCATGTTCTCCATCGACAGCTTGTCGGCCCGCCAGAACTGGCCGAGATACTGCTGATAACCGTCGAAGTTCAGCTTCTTCTCCAGATCGCCGCGACGGTTGTAGAACTCGACGTGGTCGAGGCGGTATTCCGCCTGATCGATCCAGCTGACCTGCTTTGAATAGCCGGACTTCGCGTTGGCTGGCACGCGCTCCACCACGTAGCACTGACCGGAGAGGTTTTTGCAGGGCTCGTCCCGCAGCCACTGATAGGTGAAGTCGTCCACCTCCTGCCCGCCGAGGTCTTCATAGGAGAACTCGGAGGAGACGAACTTGCCCGTGCGGTTGGAGGAAGAAATCCGCTTCACCCGTTTGATGGCGGGGAGGTAGAGCCACTGGTCGTCGTCGTTCGGCTCCACATTCGCGTGCGTGAGCAGCGCCGTGCCGCGCACGTCGCGCGGACGCTCGAAAACGATGACGGCGAGGTCGCCGACGCCGGGGTCCTCCCGCTCCAGGATCAGGTTGCGGAACTCCCGAACGCTCTCCTGACCCTGACGGTCGCGGAGGACCATCTTGCCGCTGACAGTCGTATCGCCGAAGCCGAGGTCGCGTTTGTCCGCTTCAATCGAAATGGCGCGGCCCTTCTCCGCCGCCGTCTCCGCCAGCACGTCGCTGGCGAAGAAGATCAGCCCGGCGCCGATCACGGCGGCGGCGATTGCGGCGGGGACGGTTTTCGGGGTCGGGTTTCCAGAGGCGGGCATCGGTTCTCTCCGTTTGTCGAGCCAGATGAGGAGCGCGGGCAGCAGAAGGAAATCCGCCACAAGCGCGATGGTTATGGTGATTGCAGTGAGTTTGGCGAGATCGCCGTTCACCGCGAAGCCGGACTGCGCCAGCACCGCGAACCCGGCGACGAGGCCGACCGTGGTGACGGTCAGCGCCATGCCGACGGTTTTGAAGGCGTAGCGAACGCTATCTTCCGGCGATTTCCCGTCTTTCCGGGCTTTCGCGTATTTCGAAAGGAAGTGGACGGTATCGTCCACCACGATCCCCAAGGTCGCCGCCAGCACGACCGCGATGGCGAGCGTCACCGTGCCGACGCCGTAGCCCCAAAGCCCAAAGGCCATCGCGGCTGGGATGAGGTTCGGCAGGAGCGAGATCAGCCCGATCCGCACGTTCCGCAGCGCCGCCATGATGACGAGGGAGATGAGTGCGAGCGCGATCAGCGTCCCTGTCAGCATCGCCCGCGTGTCGCGGTAGGAGATCAGGTTGAACACATGGACGATCCCGGTCGGCGCGGCCGCGTATTGCGGCGCATTGGCTGCCAGCCAGTCCTCCGCCCTGAGCGTAATCTCCCGCATGTCGGCGGTGGTGACGTCGCGCATGTTGAAGCTGATGCGCATGACCTGCCGGCTGACGTCGATCTGGTCCGTCAGGTCCATGCCGTAGCCGAGCGACAGCTCATAAAGGAAGAGATATTGCGACGCCTCGTCCGCGTCGTCGGGGATGCGCATATAGCTCGGGTCATCCGCGTGCATGTTCATGTTCAGCCGCTGGATCGTGTCGGTCAACGCGCGGACGTTGACGACCTCCGGCTGCTCGCGAAGCCATCCGGCGAAAGCGTCGACCGTCTTCAGGAAGGCGGGATCGTTGATCCCCTGCTCTTCCCCGCTGTCGATGGGGAACTCCAGCAGGTACATGCCGGTCAGGCGTTCTTCGGCGTAGTCCGTGTCGACGCGGAACTCGTAGCTCTCGTCGAAATACTCGACGAAATTATCCTCCAGCTTCAGCTGGCTGACGCCTATAGCGCAGGCGACGACGATGAGAGATCCGCCCGCCAGCAGCGGCTTCCGCCGGTCGATCACGAAGTCCGCCAGACGATCCATCAGAACAGACGTCGTCGGGCGGGATGGCTGGCGCCGGAAGGGTAGAATGACGATGAGCGCGGGCAGCAGCGTCAGCGTGTAGAACAGCGCGAAGAGAACGCCTGCGCCGGTGATGTTGCCGAGGTCCCGGAAAGGCGGGGAGATCGAGAAATTCAGTGAGAAGAACCCGATCGCGGTGGTGATGCAGGCCACCGCGATGGCCCCCATGTGTTCGGTCAGCGCGCGGCGCGCCCATTCCTTCCGGTCGTCCGTCTCGACCATGACCTGTCTGGCCGAGACGAGGATGTGTACGGCGGAGGCGACCGCGAGCGTCATGACGTAGAGCGGCGCGAGCACGGTGACGGAGTTGAGCTGTCCGCCCATCCAGCCGAGCATTCCGAGGCCGCCGAGGGCGGAGAGGATGATGATCGCGAGGACCGAGAGGACGCCGAACATCGACCGCAGCGCGAGGCCGACGATGATGAGGATCACGAGGAACATCGCGGGCGTCAGCGTCGCCGCGTCCTCCTGGCCCGACACGGCGAACTGGTTGTTCATGGCGACCGACCCGGTGACGCGGAGGTCGATCTCGGGATAGGCGGCCTCGAACTTCTCCATCAGCGCCCGCGTTTCCTGATAGATCATCGGCGCTTCAACCTCCGGGTTCTCGCCCGGCAGGTAGAAAAGGATCTGAAGCTGGGTGATCGAGCTGTCAGGATCGATCATGGAGTTTCTGAGCTCGATCCGGCTTTGCGCGATCCGCTCCGCCTCCGCCGCGATCTCAGGCGAGACGTTCCAGGGTTCGGGAACGAGATCGCGGACGATCATCTCGTCGCCCTCGGCGTAGGTGTGCTGGAAGTTCGTGAGCGAATCGACCCGGCGCACGAAGGGGAGGAGCCACGCTTCCTCCGTCATCTCGCCAATGACGGCGAGGTTTTCGGGGGAGAACACCTCTCCGCTTTCCGGCTCCACCAGGATGACGATGTTGTCGTCCTTGGAGAACATCGCCTCGAACCGGTCGAGGTTTTGGCGGTCGGGGTTCGCGGGATCGAAGAAGATGCGCGCATCGGGGTCGATCGGCACGATCCGGTCGATCCGCGCGGCGGAAAGGGCGGCGACCGCGATGGCGACGACGAGCCAGAGCCAGCGGGTGCGGACGATGAAATCGGCGAGCGCGGCGGAAACGCCGCCCCCTCGCCCGTAGCCTTCGGGGGCGGATGCGTCGTTCATGGCCGGTCTCCTCGCCAATGCTGAAGGGCGAAAGGGGCCGAACAGCGAAGAATGAATTTTTTCAAAAATATTCAGGAGAGCGCGTTTGGCAAGGAGAACTTTGTAAATCTTGCGCATGAAAGGCGGGGGGCGGACGATTCTTATGCCCGCTTCGGGTTGGGTCTCAATGCGTAACCCGCCGTCGTCAGCCGGGTTGATCAAGGTCGCGACGTAACGCCGATCTCAAAAGGCTGGCCAATCAATCACGAAACGGACCAGCCGCGCTTCCCTCTGGATCAGCGTGATCCGCGCCTTGGGCGCAAGCGCCCGCGCCTAGTCCTGAGTTGTCTGGAATTTCGATGGACGGGGATGCGCCGCGATACGGCGAACTTGTGAGAAGCCATCGCTTCCAGCGGCGTGGAGGTCAGCTTTATTTCGCTCTACGCTAGAGTCCTGCCCTGCGAGTTCTGACGTTGAGCATAGCCGTCTCAAGCACTCGCCATTTGACTGTGAGTTCGCGCCACAGCGAGCGCCGGTCGTTCTGATCTCCGGCCAAGCACTACTCAGCGCGCGTTTCTGAACGAGCTATGGAGCACATCCGCAGAACATCTCACTACGCTCGCATTTTCTGAGCGCTCATATCACTGAAAACTAATTGAGGCTTCGCAAGCTGCGTCATCGGACAGTCGAGCGCTCCCTGCTCATTGCGCGCTCCAACTACCTGAAAGCGTCGCAGGCGCCGCCGCCCAGAGCGCGGCGGCGCGGCGAGCGGGGCGCGAAGCGCCTGGGCGAGCCGCGCCGGGCCCAACGTGAGCTGCGTCGACAGGCGCGGCGAGGGGCGGGAGCTTCCCGCCCGCCTTTCGTTACGCCGGATCGTCGAGGTTGGCCGCGGGAGCCGCGATCTCGGCGTTGGCCTGGAACGCTTCGCCCGCCGCGACGAGGCAGGCGACGCCGGTCGGCGTGGAGACGATGATCGTCCACGATCCGGTCTCCGGGTTGGCGTAGGTCTCCATCACGCGTGCGTTCTGCTGCAAGCCGACCGCCTGGCGGCTCTCGCCATGGACGCTCTGGAGCTGAGAGACGATCTGGTCGCGCTGGCCGCAGAGGCCGCCCTGCTGCGCCTTCGCCGACGAGGCGGCGACGATCGTGAACGCGCAGGCGAGCGCTGCGCAGGTGAGAGTGGTCTTCATCATGCGGTTCTGCATGTCGACGCCTTTCCGCGCACCGTGCCGACGGCCGCGAAGATGCGACCCTGAGCGCGCAAGTCTCTGGGTGATGCGGCGGCGCAACCAAGCCGCCGCGGAAGCCGTGAGTTCAGGCGGCCTGCGCCATGTCTCCGGTGCTCAGAGAGTGCCGAATCATGACGAACAAAGAGTGAATCGACCGCGCGCTGCCCGCGCAACGCCCGTCAGGCGTCCGCTGGCAGCGCCGCGCTCGGGACCCATACATAGCCGTCATCGTCGACGATGGCGGCCTCGCGAAGTCCGTGGGGCTTGTCCATCGACGCCGCCAGGACGATCGCGTCGCGGGCGCGCGCGCGCTCCACGCAGGCGTCCGGATCGGCGCCGTAGAGCCTTAGCTCCGCCCCGGCGCCGCGCGCCTCCGCGCCTTCGACCGAGCCGCGAAAGGCGTTGTCGCGATAGGACCAGTCGGAATGCAGCTGCCAGATCGTCCCGGCGAATCGCATGATCGCGAATTGCTCTTCCCAGTAGACGACCTCAGCCCCGAGCACCTCCATCTGAAACCGCGCGGCGGCGTCCACGTCCGTCACAAGCAGATTCACGCCCAGACCGGGCGTCAAACCGCGTCCGAAATCCATCGGATCGGGGCGTTTCGCGCCCTTCTCGGGATACATCGCCATTCCTCTGAAAACCTCGCGTAACTGCGTGTTGCGGTGCGGTAGGAAATTTCCTATCGGATACGCTCGGATACAAGGGGAAACCGTCGACATGCCAGCCATCGCCCGCCCGCGCCGCTCCGTTCTCTACATGCCGGGCTCCCGCAGCCGCGCTTTGGAGAAAGCGCGCGGTCTGCCTGCGGATGCGCTGATCCTCGACCTCGAAGACGCCGTGATCCCGGAGGAGAAAACGGCGGCGCGCGATCTCGTCTGCGCCGCTCTGGCGGAGGGCGGCTACGGCACGCGCGAGTTGATCGTGCGGGTGAACGGGCTCGACACCGACTGGGGCGCCGCCGATATCGAAGCGGCGGCCAAGGCGGGGCCAGAGGCGATCCTGATCCCCAAGGTCGAGAGCCCGGAGATGATCCGCGATGTCGCCGACCGCATGGCGGCGGCGGGCGCGCCCGAGCACACCGCGATCTGGGCGATGATGGAGACGCCGCGCGGCGTCCTCGCCGCCGCTGAAATCGCTTCGAGCCACGACAAGCTGAGCGGCTTCGTCATGGGTACCAACGATCTGGTGAAGGAGCTGCGCGCAGAGCACGCGCCGGGCCGGGCGCCGGTCATGACGGCCCTCTCCATGTGTCTTCTCGCCGCCCGCGCCAACGGGCTCGCGGCCATCGACGGGGTCTATAACGCATTCAAGGACGACGATGGTCTTCGCGCGGAGTGCGAAGAGGGCCGCGCGATGGGTTTCGACGGAAAGACGCTGATCCATCCCGCCCAGCTCGCCATCGCGAACGAGGTGTTCGGCCCCTCGGCGGAGGCCTTGTCCGAAGCCCGCGAACAGCTCGCCGCCTTCGAACAGGTGGCGGCTTCGGGCGGCGGCGTCGCGGTCGTGAACGGCAGGATCGTCGAGAACCTCCATGTGGAGACCGCCCGCCGCCTGATCGCGGAAGCCGAGGCGATAGAAGGGCTTGCGACCGCCGCCGAGTAGCGCCATTCTCCGCCGCGGGGCTGAGAGGAACGCATGATTATACTCGCCTTAGGCGTCGCGCTTTGGTCTGCGATGCACTTCCTACCGTCTGTTGCGCCAGGGATTCGCGACCGGATCATCGACGCGATCGGCCCTAAAGCCTATCGCGGCGTGTTCTCCGTCGACATGGCCATCGCGCTCGCGCTGATGATCTGGGGATACCGCAGTGCGGACTGGGTGTTCGTCTATGAACCGCCCGCCTGGGGCTGGCATGCGAACAACGCGCTGATGATCCTCGCGATCTATTTGTTCGGCGTCGGCGGGGCCAAGGGCTGGCTGGCGACGAAGGTCCGGCATCCGATGTTGATGGGCGCTTTGATCTGGGCGACGGCGCATCTTCTCGCGAATGGCGATCAGGCGTCTGTGCTCCTCTTCGGGGGGATGTGGCTTTGGGCGGCGGGCATGATTTTCATGATCAACCGGCGCGTCAGCGTCTGGGTTCCGCCAAAACATGGCGGTCTCAAAGCGGATATCGTTCTGATCGTCGTGACGCTGATCATCTACGTCGTCATCGCCTTCACCCACTGGTTCCTGTTGGGCGTGAAGCCCTTCCCCGGCTGATGCTCGCCTATCGCCTGCTGACGGAGGACGACACGTCCGCCTTTTGCCACAAGGTGACGGCGGCGCTCGCCGCCGGGTGGTCGCTTCAGGGCCCGCCGGTCTACGCCTTCGACGCCGTGCGCGGCGTCATGCGTTGCGGGCAGGCGGTGGTTAAGGAGGTCGACGCAGACTACGATCCGGCGATGAAACTCGGCGCGCTCTGACGCTGCGCAAACCCGCCTTGCGGCCCCTGTCCCCATCGCTATGTTCGCGCCGCTTCAGCGACCAGAGGGCCGATCCCATGACCAAGACCAACCCCGGCAATTTCTTCGAGGATTTCAGCCTCGGTCAGGTGATCGAACACGCGACGCCCCGCACGGTCACGGCGGGAGACAAGGCGCTTTACGGCGCGATCTACCCCACCCGCTTCGCGCTCTGGTCATCTGCGCCCTTCGCGGCGGCCTGCGGGCTGCCCGGCGAAGCGGTGGAGGATCTGATCGGCTTTCACGTCGCCTTCGGCAAAACGGTGCCCGACATCTCGCTGAACGCCGTCGCGAACCTCGGCTACGCCGAATGCCGCTTCCACCAGCCCGTGCTGATCGGCGACACGATCTCCGCCACGTCGGAAGTGATCGGGCTGAAGGAGAACTCCAACGGCAAGACTGGCGTCGTCTACGTCCGCTCCACCGCGCGCAATCAGCGGGGCGAGGTCGCGATAGACTGGGCGCGCTGGGTGATGGTCCGCAAGCGGGATGTCTCGGCCACGGCGCCGGAGGCGGTCGTTCCCGATCTCGCCAAGGTCGTGGCGGCGGAGGATTTGATCGTCCCCTCAGGGCTGGACTTCGCCGCTTACGATTACGGCGCGGCGGGGGAGAGGCACCGTTTCGGCGACTATGAGATCGGCGAGAAGATCGACCATGTGGACGGCGCCACGCTGGAGGAGGCCGAGCACATGATGGCGACCCGCCTCTGGCAGAACACGGCGAAGGTGCATTTCAACGTGGAGGCGCGCGGCGGCGAGCCGCGGCTGATCTACGGCGGCCACATCATCAGCCTCGCCCGCGCGTTGTCGTTCAACGGCCTCGCCAACGCGCCGATGGTCGCGGCGATCAACGGCGGCGCGCATACCGCGCCCGCCTTCGCCGGCGACACCGTTTACGCCTGGACCGAGGTCTTGGACAAAGCGGAGACGGCGACGCCGGGCGTCGGCGCGATGCGATTGCGGCTCGTTGCGCGGAAGGGCCGGGACGAAGCGATGGTCCTGCGCGGCGAGGATGGAAAATATGCGCCCGGCGTCCTCCTGGACCTCGACCTCTGGGCTTTCTGTCCGATCTGATCGCCTGCGGCCCAGGCGTTGCCCCGCCGTCGAAAAAGCGCATCGCTAGAAGGCGCGCGTAAAAAAACGCCCCCGGATCGCTCCGGGGGCGTTTGAAATTCAGGTCGCGAAGATCAGGCGAGGTCGAACCGGTCCGCGTTCATCACCTTCACCCATGCCGCGATGAAGTCGGAGACGAATTTCTCAGCCCCGTCGCCCGAAGCGTAAACCTCGGAGTAGGCCCGCAACTGGGAGTTCGAGCCGAAGACGAGGTCGACGGAGGTGCCCGTCCACTTCACTTCGCCCGAAGCCCGGTCGCGGCCTTCGTAGAGGTCGTTCTCACCCGTCTTCGTCCACTCGACGCCCATATCCATCAGCGTCTTGAAGAAGTCGTTGGTGAGCGCGCCGGGCGTCGCCGTGAAGACGCCGTGGGAGGTGTTCCCCGCCGTCGCCCCCATCGCCCGCATGCCGCCGACCAGCGCCGTCATCTCCGGCGCCGTGAGGCCTAGAAGCTGGGCCTTGTCGACCATCGCCTCGGACGGCACCCGCAGGTCCGACGCCTTGCGGAAGTTGCGGAACGCGTCCGCCGTCGGCTCGAGCGGTGCGAAGCTGTCGGCGTCGGTCATCTCGTCCGTCGCGTCGGTGCGGCCCGGCGCGAAGGGCACCTTCACGTCATGGCCGGCAGCCTTCGCCGCCGCCTCGACGCCGGCGGAACCGGCGAGCACGATCAGGTCGGCCATGGAGACCGGCTTGACGGAGGCGGCTTTTACGCCCTCCAACGCCGTGAGAACGCTCGCAAGCTCGTCCGGATCGTTCGCCGCCCAGCCCGACTGCGGGGCGAGACGCACGCGGGCGCCGTTCGCGCCGCCGCGCTTGTCCGACCCCCGGAAGGAGGAAGCCGACGCCCACGCCGCCTTCACCAGCGACGTCGGCGTGAGACCCGTGGCGAGGATCGCCGCCTTCAGCGTTTCCGCATCGGCGTCGGAGATCAGCTCGTGATCGACCGCCGGAACCGGATCCTGCCAGATCAGGTCTTCGGCTGGCACGTCGTCGCCGAGATACAGAACCTTCGGCCCCATGTCGCGGTGCGTGAGCTTGAACCAGGCGCGGGCGAAGGCGTCCGCGAACTCGTCCGGGTTGGCGTGGAAATGGCGAGAGATCTTCTCGTAGGCCGGGTCCATACGCATCGCCATGTCGGCGGTGGTCATCATCAGCTCGACCTTCTCGCCGGAGCCGTCGACCTGGGGCGCGTGATCTTCGTCCTTCAGGCCGACCGCGCGCCACTGATGGGCGCCCGCCGGGCTGGAGGTCAGCTCCCAGTCGTAGCCGAAGAGCACGTCGAAGTAACCCATGTCCCACTTGTCCGGGTTCGGCGTCCACGGCCCCTCGATGCCCGAAGTGATCGCGTTCTTGCCCTTGCCGTCTTCATAGGAGGACATCCAGCCGAAGCCCTGCGCCTCAAGCGGCGCGCCTTCCGGCTCCGGTCCGACATGAGCTTCGGGGCCGGCGCCATGCGCCTTGCCGAAGGTGTGGCCGCCGGCGACCAGCGCGACGGTCTCATAGTCGTTCATCGCCATGCGCGCGAAGGTCTCCCGCACGTCGCGGGCGGAGCCGAGCGGATCCGGCACCGCGTCCGGGCCCTGCGGGTTGACGTAGATCAGGCCCATCATCACCGCGCCGAGCGGATCGTCGAGCTTGTCGGCGTCGGCGTTCTCGGCCTTCACGTCGCGCTCGCCGCCATAGCGGGAGTTCGGGTTGTCGGAGGTGGCGAGCCACTCGGTCTCCGGACCCCAATAGATGTCGTCCTCCGGCTCCCAGATATCCTCGCGGCCGCCGCCGAAGCCGAACGTCTTGCCGCCCATGTTCTCGATGGCGACGTTGCCTGCGAGGACGAAGAGGTCGGCCCAGCTCAGCGACTTGCCGTACTTCTCCTTGACCGGCCAGAGAAGGCGGCGCGCCTTGTCGAGGTTGCCGTTATCCGGCCAGGAGTTCAGCGGCGCGAAGCGCTGCGAACCCGCCCCGGCGCCGCCGCGGCCGTCATGGATGCGGTAGGTGCCCGCCGCGTGCCAGGCCATGCGGATCATGAAGCCGCCGTAGTTGCCGTAATCCGCCGGCCACCAGTCCTTGCTGTCGGTCATGACCTTGTGGAGGTCCGCCTTCACCGCATCCAGATCGAGTTTCTTGAACGCCTCGGCGTAGCTGAAATCCTCGCCATAGGGGTTCATCGACGGCGGGTTCTGATGCAGCGGCTTCAGGTTCAGCTGGTTCGGCCACCAGCCGCGGTTGGCGACGGAGCCCGTCGCGTTGCCGGTGCTCGCGCCATGCAGCACAGGGCATTTGCCGATATCTGATCCGTCCATGTCATTCTCCGTTCTGAACGCGGTTTCGGGGCCTCGGGCGTGGGAGACGCCCGGATGTCTTGGAGCGGGAGATAGAGCGCGAGATGAGGCGCGCTATGGCGCCGGCCCGCGATTCCTCCCTTAAGACGACGCAGAGATACCAGCGACCGATCATTGGGATAAGTTGTATTTTCTGATTGTCGCGATAATTTCACCTTATGAAGGACCTGACCCTCCGCCAGCTCCGCTATTTCGAGGCGCTCGCCGCCCACGGTCATTTCGGCCGGGCGGCGGAGGCCTGCGCGGTCTCCCAGCCCGCGCTTTCGGTTCAGATCAAGGAGCTTGAGGAAAGCGTCGGCGCCCGGCTTTTCGCGCGGGAGCCGAGGGAGGTGCGCCTCACCCCGCTCGGCGAAGAGTTTCTGGCGCGCGCCCTGGGCATCCTCCGGGCGGTGGACGAGCTTGGCGATCTGGCGCAAGCGGCGCGCGCGGGGCTCGTGGGGCGGCTTCGGCTGGGCGTCATTCCGACGATCGCGCCCTATGTGCTGCCCTCCATCATCGGCGCCCTTAAGGCGGCGCATCCCGACGTCGACCTCCACGTGCGGGAGACGTTGACGAGCGGCCTCCTCGCCGATCTGCGCGACGGCAAACTGGACGCCGCGATCCTCGCCCTGCCGGTGTCGGAGCCGTCGCTGGCGGAGACGCCGCTCTTCACCGAAAAATTCCTGCTCGTTCGCCCCGAAAGCGCAGCGGAGGCGCCGGCGCCGACCGCGTCCGCGCTGGTCGGCGAGCGGCTTCTGCTGCTGGAGGAGGGGCACTGCTTTCGCGATCAGGCCCTCGCCTTTTGCGGCATGCCCGCCGGGCGGCAGCGGGACGGCCTCGACGGCTCCTCCCTCTCGACCCTGGTGCAGATGGTTGCGTCGGGGATCGGCGTGACGCTGATCCCGGAGATGGCGGAGGCGGTGGAGACCCGCTCCGCCCCGGTGTCCGTCGCCCGGTTCGACGGCCCCGCGCCAAGTCGCACCATCGGCATGGTCTGGCGCCGCTCCAGCCCGCTCGCATCCCATCTGACGGACGTTGCGAAGATCGTCGGCGAGGCGATCGGCGACGTCTGACGACCCCCGACGATCGGGCGCTTTAGGATCACCCGCCCACATGCCGGCGGCACGCGTTTAGCCGCGGGTCGACGCTCTTCTTCGGAGTTCCGCTCTCCCAACCTTTCAACCTTCCGGAATGCCGGAAGGTCGGAGCTCCGGAAGGCTGGATACTTGGACCGCCGGGGCTTGGGGACGCGCGCTCATGCCGGTGTCGCTCCACAGGACTGGAAGTCGCGTTTCTTCATCCGTCGACCCTCGCGGAATCGCTTCGCCTCATGCTATCCCTTGGGTCATGAACGCGCCCGACCCCCATATATCGGCAGAACCGCGCATCCGCCGCCTCTCCGCCGCCGCCGCGAACCGGATCGCAGCGGGCGAGGTGATCGAGCGGCCGGCCGCCGCCGTAAAGGAGCTGGTGGAGAACGCGCTGGACGCCGGTGCGCGTCGCGTGGACGTGGCCATCGCCGACGGCGGCAAGACGCTGATCCGGGTCGCGGACGACGGCTCGGGCATGACGGCGGAGGAATTGCCGCTGGCGCTGGAGCGGCACGCGACCTCGAAGATCGACGGCTCCGACCTCCTGAACATCCGCACATTCGGCTTCCGGGGCGAAGCGCTCCCCTCCATGGCCGCCGTCGCCCGGCTGAAGATCACCAGCCGCGCCGCCGGGTCGGACGGCGCTTGGGCGATCGAAGCCAAAGCTGGCGCGGTGGAGCCCCCGCGCCCCGCCGCGCGGACGTCGGGGACGGAGGTGGAGCTACGCGATCTTTTCTACGCCACCCCGGCGCGGCTGAAGTTCATGAAGTCCGAAAAGGCGGAGGCGCAGGCGATCTCCGAGACGCTGAAGCGCCTCGCCATGGCTTCCCCCGCCGTCGCCTTCACGCTGACGGACGTGACCGACGGCGCGCCGCGCAAGACGTTCTCGGCGGAAGCCGAACAGGGCGACCTCTTCGACGCCCGCCTCGGGCGCCTCCGCCGGATCATCGGCGCCGAGTTCGCCGAGAACGCGCTGAAGATCGATGCGGAGCGGGAGGGTCTGCGCCTGACAGGCTGGGCCGCGCTGCCGACCTATTCTCGCGGCTCCGCCCGCCAGCAGTTCCTTTTCGTTAACGGTCGGCCCGTGACCGACCGCCTGCTCGTCGGCGCCCTCCGCGCCGCCTATTCCGATTTCCTCAGCCGCGACCGGCATCCGGCGGCGGCGCTCTTCTTCGACTGCGATCCGGAGCGGGTGGATGTGAATGTGCATCCCGCCAAGACCGAAGTGCGGTTCCGCGAACCGGCGCTCGCGCGGGGCCTCGTCGTCTCCGCCCTCCGTCACGCGCTGGCGGAAGCGGGGCATCGCGCCTCCACCACCGTCGCTAACGAGACGCTCCGCGCATTCGCCCCCGGCGCCCTCGGGCAACCTGCGGCGCCTGCGCCCGGTATGTATCAGCGCGACTACGCCCGCCATCCGTCGCCCCGATATTCAAATATGGGTCTCGCCGAAACCGCACTCGCGTTTCAGGCGCCCCCGCGAGACTCTTCGCTCTCGGGGTTCGACGCCCCGACGGCGAACGCCCCGCCCCAGACGCCGGAGCCGACCTACGAGGCGAACCCGCTCGGCGCCGCGCGGGCGCAGCTCCACGAAAACTACATCGTCGCGCAGACCGAGACCGGCATGGTCATCGTCGACCAGCACGCGGCGCATGAGCGGCTGGTCTATGAAAAATTCAAACGCGCGCTGGCGGAAAACGGCGCCGCAGGACAGGCGCTCCTCCTCCCTGAAGTCGTCGACCTGAGCCCGGAAGACGCCGAGCGCGCCCTCGCCATAGCGGACGACCTCGCCCGTCTTGGTCTTGCGCTCGAGCCCTTCGGCTCTGGCGCGATCTGCGTGAGGGAGACGCCCGCCATCCTCGGCCCCTGCGACCCGGCCGCGCTGGTTAAGGACGTTGCCGACGAGCTGGCGGAGGGCGGCGCGGCCCGCTCCGTCACCGAGAAAATCGAAGCGGTGCTGAGTCGCATGGCTTGCCACGGCTCCGTCCGCTCCGGGCGGCGGCTGAACGGGGAGGAGATGAACGCCCTCCTCCGCGAGATGGAGGCGACGCCGTATTCTGGCCAGTGCAACCACGGGCGCCCGACTTACGTGGAGCTGAAACTGGGCGATATCGAAAAACTGTTCGGGCGGCGCTGATGATGGACCTCGCCGCCCAGTTCAACATCATCGATCCGCTGACGCTCGCGCTCGCCATCGGGACGATGGCGATGGTCGTCGTCATGTTCCTCTTGGCGCTCGCCCTAGCCGCCGCCCGCCGCAGCGCCAAGGCGGCGGAGCCGCTGGCCGACGCGATCCGGCAGCTCGGCGCCTCCGTCCGGACGCTGGATCAGGGGCAGCAGCAACTGACCGGCGGCCTCCGCCACGTCTCTGAGATGCAGGCCGGGGCGCAAGCGAAGATGATCGAAACGATGGAACGGCGGCTGGAGGAGGTGCAGAAGAACATGGGCGAGAGCCTCCACGGCTCGTCGCAGCGCACCACCCGGTCGCTCGTCGAGTTGCAGGAGCGTCTGGCGGCGATCGACAAGGCGCAGACGAATATCGAGAAGCTCTCGGGCGACGTGCTGACGCTTCAGGACATCCTCTCCAACAAGCAGGCGCGCGGGGCCTTCGGGGAGATCCAGCTGAACGACATCGTCTCCAAAGCCCTGCCGCCGGACGCCTATTCGTTCCAGACGACGCTCTCGAACGGTAAACGGGCGGACTGCCTGATCAAGCTGCCGAACCCGCCCGGCTCCATCGTCATCGACGCCAAGTTTCCGCTGGAGCCCTTTGAGGCGCTGCGCGCCGCCGACGACGAGCGGGCGAAGACGGAAGCGGCGCGGCTCTTCCGGAACGCCGTGCGCGCTCATATCGCCGCCATCGCCGAGCGCTACATAATCGAAGGGGAGACGGCGGACAGCGCGCTGATGTTCCTCCCCTCCGAAGCGGTCTACGCCGAACTGCACGCCAGCTTCGCCGAAGTCGTGCGCGAAGGGTTCGCCAAGCGAGTCTGGATCGTCTCCCCCACCACCTGCATGGCGACGCTGAACACGATGCGCGCGATCCTGAAGGACGCGCGGATGCGGGAGCAGGCGGGCGCGATCCGCAAGGAGCTCGCGATGCTCGGCAAGGATATGGAACGGCTGGTGGACCGGGTCGGTAACCTCGACAAGCATTTCGAACAGGCGCGGCGGGACGTAGAGCAGATCAAGACGAGCGCGGGCAAGGCGGGCGGCCGCGCGGCGAAGCTGGAGAGCTTCGAGTTCGACGGACCGGAGGTGGTCGAAGTCGCGCCGACGGACGCGATTTCAAACGGCTAGGGCAGCGTGCGAAATCGTCGAAACATAAAATCGCAGAAGATGCCCAGCCTAAGGGCAACTTCCGCGTCAACCTTTTCGCTCGCTGCTTTAGGGCGGACGTCCCCATGCGGACAGGACACCAAGTATCTGATAACGTTATATTTCTTGCGCTGTTAAGGTTCCTTTAACCGCCGCGCCCATCCGCACCCCACTACTCACTGGCGGCGCTCCCGCACTCCGGGCTCTTCGAGCCCTCCGATTGGGCTGAACGCCTCGCGACCCCGCCCCGTTTTCAACGGTGCGTGTCGCTCGGCGAAAGCCGCGCTAATGCGCGGCTTATTCGCCTCAGGCGGGAGTATTTGGCGAAAGCGACGAGCGACGGCGTCCCCCATCTTCGCTCCAGAAATATCCGCCCAAGCGGCGAGCGTCGCGGGTGACGAGGTGGCCCCTGAAAGGGGCTCCGAGGAGGCCGCTCCTCGCTAGCGGATGATCTGGGGGCGGTAGCGGAACTTGGTCCGCGCTTCCGGCGCCACATGCCGGTTCAGGCGCGCGCTGACAAAGCCGAAGAAGAGGATGATGCCGATCGTTCCAGCCACGAAGTACGCACCGACGATCGGATAGGCGATGAACGGGTTGAACGTGTTCTCCGCGAAGTAGGCGCCGTAATAGAGCGCGTCGCCCTGCTGGCGCCATGCTGGGAAGCTGGAGAAGAAGACCAGCGCCGTGGCGTGGTAAAGGAAGATCGCCTCGTTCGTGTAGCTCGGCCAGGCGAGGCGGAGCATGGTAGGCCAGGTCACGCGGCGGAACTTCTTGCCAGGCGCCATGCCGATGCTGTCCGCCGCCTCCAGATCGCCTTTCGGCACGGCGCGGAGGGCGCCGTAGAAGATCTCCGCCGAGTAGGCCGAGGTGTTCAGGATCAGCACGAATAGGGCGCCGAGCCAGGCGCGGGTGAGCCAGCGGGTCTCCGCGCTCAGCACCGCGAAACCGAGGTCGATCTCCACACCGACTTTCGGCAGGAGCACGAAGACCTCGTAGACGAAGAAGAACTGGAGAAAGAGCGGGGTGCCGCGGAAGAGGTAGATGAAGCTGCGCGCGAACCAGTTGCCCCGCGCCTTGCCGATGGCCAGCATCGTCGCGAAGGCGAAGCCGAAGAGGAGCGCCAGCGTCGCGAAATAGACGTTCCAGATCATGCCGGAGCCGATCAGCACCACCTGCTCGCAAAAGGTGATGTCCGTCTTCGGCAAGAGCCGCTCGCCGACGCCGATGGCGCGCAGACCGTAGGCGTAGAGCGTCTCTACGCAGCTCATCGCGCGACCGCCATGCCGCGGGTGGCGCGGGCGGTCAGGCGGTCGAACCCGATCTGGCTGACCCAGGTGAGGAAGAGGTAGAAGATCAGGAGAACGCCGAAATACCAGACCCGCCAGTCCGGGTGCGGGTAGGCGAAGGCCTGCGTCTTCATCCCCCCAAGCTCCCGCGCCCAGTAGACGACGTCTTCGACGCCCAGAAGGAACAGGAGCGGCGTCGCCTTGATCAGGATCATCCAGAGGTTGGAGAGACCCGGCAGGGCGTAGACCCACATCTGCGGCAGGTGGATGCGCCAGAGGATCTGGCGGGGCGACATGCCGATTGTCTGGCCGGCCTCGATCTGGCCCTTCGGCACAGCCTTCAGCGCGCCGTCGATGATGTTGGCGGCGAAGGCGCCGAAGACGATGGCGTAGGCGATGACGGCGAGGGCGAAGCCGTACATGTCATGCACCCACTGCTCCGACGGGCCGAGCGGCATCTTCGCCGCGGCGCAGACGACGAAGTCGTTGCCTTGCCAGACCGACCCGGTCTGCTCCCGGCAGAGCGTCTTGTGACGGAGATATTCGATGCCCTGATCGAGCGCGATGGGCACGAAGAGGAAGAAGACGATGTCGGGAACGCCCCGGACCATCGTCGTATAAAGCGAGCCGATCCAGCGGATCGGCGCGAAGGCGGCGCGCTTGGCGAAGGCGCCAGCGAACCCGAAGAGGAGGATGGGGGGGACCGTGACCAGCAGCAGCCCGATCACCGTGAAGAAGCTGATGTAGAAATTCGCGTGCTTGGGGGTCGTCAGGTAGCAGGCGAGCCAGCTCGCCCCCTCCAGAGACTTCGGATCAACGCACCAGTCGAACATCTCGCCCCGTCAGCCCCCTCGGGTCGTCGAGCCCGGGCCGAACCCCGGGCGCGACGGTTTCGTTCGCCTCAAGCTGCGGCGATCACCACTGCGGCGGGTTCTCTGTAAACCATTTGGCGAGCATGGCGTTCAGCGTGCCGTCGGCCTTCATGGAATCGATGGCCGCGTTCAGCTTCGCCTTCAGCTCGCCGTCGCTCTCGCGGATGCCGAGCGCGACGCCGCCGCCGATGGCGACCTGCTCGACGATGGCCAGCTCGCCATTGGACTCAGCCACGATCGGGGCGAGGTAGTCGCCGTCGGCCAGAACGGCGTCCGCTTCGCCGTTGCGCACGGCGGCGATGGTCTCGTCCGGGGTGGCGAATTCAACCAGCGTGGCGCCGGAGGCGGCGATGTGGTTCGCCTGAATGGTCGCCGTCTGCGCGGCGATCACGCCGCCGGTCAGGTCGATCTCTTCGCCCGCAAGCGCGACGTAGTAAGAGGGCGAGGCGGGGATGTATTCGTTGGTGAAGTCGATCACCTCGTCCCGCTCCGACGTCACGGACATGCCCGCGATGATCGTGTCGTAGTTGCCGGAGACGAGGTTGGGAATGATGCTGTCCCAGTCGTTCGTCACCCAGGTGCATTCGAGCTGAGCGCGAACGCAGAGCTCGTCGCCCATCTCGCGCTCGAAGCCGTCGACCTCGCCCGCGTCGTTAATGAAGTTGTACGGAGGGTAGGCGCCCTCCGTCCCCATGCGGACGGAGTGGCCGGCGGCCATTGCGGTCCCCGCGATGGCGACGCCCATGATCGCGGCGCCGGCGAGTTTCAGGAAGTTCATGTTTCGCTCCTTTACGTGAACACTCAGAGCGCGCTGGCGAGAAACGCCCGGCATCGCTCGGATTTCGGATTTTCGAAGACGTCTTTCGGGCTCCCCTCTTCCTCCACGACGCCCTGATGGAGGAATATCACCTTGTTCGAGACCTCGCGCGCGAAGCCCATCTCATGGGTCACGACGATCATCGTGCGCCCCTCGTCGGCGAGGCCGCGCATGACCTTCAGCACCTCGCCCACCAGTTCGGGGTCTAGAGCGGAGGTCGGTTCGTCGAACAGGAGGGCCTTGGGCCGCATGGCGAGCGCGCGCGCGATGGCGACGCGCTGCTGCTGGCCGCCGGAGAGCTGGCTCGGATACATCGCGTGCTTGTCGGCGATGCCGACCTTGGCCAGCACCTCCATCGCTTCTTCCTCGGCTTCGGCCTTGCCGCGCCCCTGCACCTGAACCGGCCCCTCCATCACGTTGCCGAGGACGGTCATGTGGGCCCAGAGGTTGAACTGCTGGAAGACGAAGCCGAGCTGGGAGCGCAGGCGCGTGATCTGTTTCTGATCCGCCCGTCCGCTCGCGATCTTCACCTCCTCGCCATCGAGGACCACGCGGCCCTGATCCGGGGTCTCGAGGAAGTTCACGCAGCGCAGAAAGGTGGATTTTCCGGAGCCGGAGGAGCCGAGGATCGAGATCACGTCGCCCTGGTTGGCGGAGACGGAGATGCCCTTCAGGACCTCGAGGTCGCCGAAGCGTTTGTGGATGTTCTCAGCGATGAGCGTGGGCTGGGCGCTCATTCGGGCCCCTTTACGACTACGACACGGGACTGTGAGCGAAAAATGCTGCACTGCGCAAGTGGTGACCGCGCGGCGCCGCCGCGCGATCGCTCGCAAGAGAGCTTCGAACCAGCGCCCGAGGTCCCCTCAGGCGCGGGGGACGCCCCGCTTCAGCCCGCCTCGTCGACCTTCAAAGCGGCGGTCCGCAGGCGCGCGGCTTCAGGTTCGCGCGCCAGATGGGTCTGCACGATGCGGAACCAGTCGCCGCTGTCGCGCATCTTCGCGAGGCCGCGATTGATCCGCGCGAGGATTGAGATCCGCTTCGGATGGCGCGCGCCGATGACGGCGTGGAGCACTTCCTGCGCGGGGGCCTGGACATGAGCGGCGACCTGTCCGTCGAGGCCGGCGTCATGGATCGAGCGGCTCATCAGCCATTGATGGGAGACCGCGGCCCGCGCTCCGCCGGAGGCGACGAGCGCCGCGCAGTCGCGCGTCGAGCGCGACCTGGTGAAGCGGAGATCCGAGCCGGTCGCGCCGAGGGTTTCGAGCGACGCCTCCGACACGCCGTCGCTGACGCAGATCACGCCATTTGAGAGATCAGCGCGGGTCATCTCGGTGTTCTCGGGCTTCACGTAGATCCGCACGGGCGTCTCGAAAATCGGATCGCTCCAGCCCAGACGGGCGCAGGAGGAGGCTGCGTCGCCCGCGCAATCGGCGCGCGACCACCCGAGCGAAAGGTCGTAGAGCCCATCCGAAAGCAAGGGGCCGACTTGCGCCCCGCGGTCGCTGACGAAGTCGACTTTGACGTCGGCGCCGCCGTCAAGAGCGGCGCGCAGGAGATGGGTCACGAGCCCGCCGTTTGGATCGTCGCGATCCATCAGCGGCGCCCATTCGGGCGTCGCGACCACGCGCAAAGCGGCGGTCCGCGCGGGCTCTCTCGTCGGGTTTTCGGCGCGCTGGCGGTCCGCGAGCGAGCGCAGCGCCTGCGGGCTGCGAACCGCGTCGAGCGGTTGATCCGCCATGCAGGGCGCGCGCAACTCCAGCCCAACGGGCAGATCGGCCAGACGCCCCTTCAGACGGTCCGCATTCGCGCTGAAAAGAAGCTGGATCGGCACGCCCGGCCCATAGATCGAGCGGCTGATCTTGGCGAGCGTGTCGCCCGCCTTGACGACGTAGTCGCCGCCGCATGCGTCCCCGGCAGTCTGCGCTTCGGCGACGGGCGCCCCAAAGAACATCGCGCCCAGCGCGATGAGAATCCGACGTTTCACGTTATTAACCTCCCACAATCTCCACCGTTCGACACGGTTCCGAAGCAGGACGGATCAAAACGCGAAACCGCGCCGCTTCAGCATCTTGATAGTCCGCGTATTGGGACCAGAATGGGGCGAAGTTGACTCAACAATCGTTTAAAATGAGTTAACAAACGCCTGGGTTGCACAGCCCGCGTCGCGCGTCTCGCCAGGGTCGTAGAGCTCACGTTTCCCGTGCGCGGCGCGAGAAGGCCGATGTGATTGGGACGAATCCGATCAGGTCGGCGCGAGAGAGCCTCTCGCCCCGATGGCCTTCGCCGCGACGTCGACGTCATGGGCGAAATCGCGCGCCGTGGAGCGGGCGGTGTTCAGCCGCCAGCTCTCCGCCCCGGTCCGGGCGATTGTCACCGCGATCTGCTGCATGGGGGTGCGGGCGACCTGGCCGACCTCGAAGGTCTCGTAGTCGAGGGAGGAGAGGCGGCTGAGCACTTCCACCGCCAGCGGGCCCTCCATGGTGAGTTCGGTGAAGGCGTCGGACTGGTCCGTCACTGTTCCGGCGCCAGCGGCGGTTGAGCGAACTTCCGCTTCCAGCTCTTCTCTTTCGGCGGCGATCAACCACTGGCCGGGCTGGGAGAAGATGATCGTCACCCCGTTGGCCTCCGTGAACCGTCCCGGTTCTGGCAGATCCGCGCCGAAGGCCGCCTTCACAGCGGCATCGAGCGCCGCGCCAGCTTCGCCGCGGCGACGGGCGAGGGAGACTAGAGAGCGTGTGGGGGTCTCGTCGAACGCAAAGCCTTCAACCTCGACCCGGCAACCGCCGACGGCATCGAAAATGGAGCGGGGGGTGAGGGTGAAATCAGCCACGGAGTCTCTCCCCTTCAGGGTCCACCATATGCGGCGAGCAAATCTCGACCTCGATATCGGTCCCGCGCACGCCGTCCCAGGCGCGGAGGCGGTCGCCCATCCTGTCCTTCCCGTGCTTCAGGAAGCCGATGCCGATGTAGTTGTTCAGCTCAGGCGACCAGGCGACGGAGGCGATCCAACCGAGATCGGTCTCGAGCGTCGGCTCCGCGCCTTTCTCGAGGAAATGGGCGCCGCCGCCGATCTTCGCGGTCGGTTCGACTGTTTTCAGCCCGACCATGACGGCGCGGTCTTCGGCCTGAAGTCCTTCGCGCTGGGCCATCGTCTTGCCGATGAAGTCGGTGTTTTTCTTCGCGCCGAGGCGGCCCATGCCGAGGTCGCCCGCGGTCGTTCGCCCGTCCAGTTCATTGCCCGCCGCGTGGCCTTTCTCGATGCGCATGACGCCGAGGGCTTCGGTGCCGTAGGGCTCCGCCCCGAATTCCTCTCCGGCCTTCATCAGAACTTCCATCATGTCGTGGCCGTAGCGGCAGGGCACCGCGATCTCATAGGCCAGCTCGCCGGAGAAGGAGAGGCGGAAGATGCGCGCCTTCACCCCACCGCAAACAGTGACCTCCGCGCAGCCCATATAGGGGAGCGCGTCGTTCGAGATGTCGTGCTCCGCATCCAGCACCTTGCGCAGGAGGTCGCGGGCGTGTGGCCCGGCGACGGCGTATTGCGCCCATTGCTCGGTGGTGGAGATCAACGCGACGTCAAGGTCGGGCCAGAGGCATTGGCGGCAGAACTCAAGATGCCGCATCACCTGCCCGGCCTTCGCCGTGGTCGTGGTCATGACGTAGTGGTCTTCGGCGAAGCGGGCGGAGGTGCCGTCGTCCATGACGATGCCGTCCTCGCGCAGCATCAGCCCGTAGCGGCATTTGCCGACGGCGAGCTTCGAAAAACCGTTCTGATAGACCCGGTCGAGGAACTCCCCTGCATCCGCCCCCTGAATGTCGATCTTGCCGAGGGTGGTCACGTCGCAGACGCCGACCTTGGAGCGGGTGGTGACGACCTCGCGGTCCACGCTGTCGCGCCAGCCCTTCTCGCTCCCCTGCCGGAACCATTGGGTGCGGAGCCAGAGCCCCGCCTCCACGAAATCTCCGCCATTCGCCGCCGCCCAGTCGTGGGAGGGCGTGAGGCGCGTCGGGTGGAAGTGCTTGCCGCGATGACGCCCGCCAAAGGCCCCGATGGGCACGGGAGTGTAGGGCGGGCGGAAGACGGTCGTGCCGGTCTCCTGAATGCTCTTGCCCGTCAGCTCCGCCATCAGCGCGATAGCGGGAACGTTGGCCGTCTTGCCCTGATCCGTCGCCATGCCGAGCGTGGTGTAGCGCTTCATGTGCTCGACGGATTTGAAGCCTTCCTTATAGGACATCGCGATGTCCTTCACGGTCACGTCGTTCTGATGGTCGAGCCAGGCGCGCTGGCATCCCTCCACCTTCCAGAACGGGGTGATCATGGTCGCGCCGTCTTCGGCCTCCGGCGTCTCCATGGCGGGAGCTTCAAACCCGAGATCGGCGAGGGCCGCCTGCGCGGCGGAAGCGCCGCCCGCGAGGCAGGCGCTTGTGGAGAAGTCGCCCTGTGCGGCGCCGGCGACCGTCAGGCCCTGTGGCGGGTTGGCGCCCGGGACGAAGGCGGCGATGTCCTCGCGCCAGACTGGTTTGCAGCCCTGATGACAGGTCAGATGGACGGCTGGCGACCAGCCGCCGGAGACGGCGATGAGGTCGGCGCGGACGCTGTCCTCCGTCCCCGTCTTGTGCCGGATGGTGGCGGTATGAACCCCGAGCCGCCCGACGCTGTCGGCGATCACGCCGCCCGCGATGGTGCGGAAGCCGTCCCGCTCCTTTGCGTCCGCCCGCGCGTCGGCGACGACGGCGACGTCCAGCCCGGCGTCGCGGAAGTCCTCCGCCGTCCGCCAGCCGTCGTCGTTATTAGTGAAGACGGCGACCGATTTGCCCGCCGCCACGCCGTAGCGGTTGAGATAGGTCCGCGCCGCGCCCGCCAGCATGATGCCGGGACGGTCGTTATTCTCGAAAGCGATGGAGCGTTCGATGGCCCCCGCGCACAGGATCGCGCGCTTCGCCACCAGCTTCCACATGCACTGGCGGGGGAGGTCTGCGGGGATCTCGGCCTGATGCTCCCCGACCCGCTCCAGCGCGCCGTAGACGCCGCCGTCGTAGACGCCGAAGACCGTGGTGCGCGGCATCAGGCGGACGTTGGGCATGGCGGCGAGTTCGGCGACGGCTTGCGCGGCCCAGGCGGACCCTGCCATGCCGCCAACCTCATGGCTCTCGGCGTTGAGCCGCCCGCCCATCAGGAAGTCCTCGTCGGCGAGGATCACCCGCGCGCCTGCGCGCCCCGCCGTCAGCGCCGCCATAAGTCCGGTGGGACCGGCGCCGATGATCAGGAGGTCGCAGTGGCGGCAGCCATGCTCGTATTGCGAGGGATCATTGTCGCCGGGAAGGGCGCCGAGACCGGCGGCGGCGCGGATGATGGGCTCGTAGAGGCTCTCCCAGAACTTCGCGGGCCACATGAAGGTCTTGTAGTAGAACCCGGCGCCGAAGAAGCGGTTCATCAGGTCGGTGACCGCCATGAAGTCCCGCTCCAGCGAGCCGCGATGGTTCTGGCTGCGGGCGCGGAGGCCGTCGTAAAGCTCCCGCACCGTGGCGCGGACATTGGGGTCTTCGTGCTCATACCGTCCGATGGTGAGGAGCGCGCTCGGCTCCTCCGGTCCTGCGGAGAGAGGCCCGCGCGGGCGGTGGTATTTGAACGACCGGCCCATCAGGCGCTGACCGTTGGCGAGGAGGGCGGAGGCGACGGTGTCGCCTGCATAGCCCTGCATCTTCTCATGGTTGAACCGGAAGTTCAGAGGCGCGTCGCGGTCGATCAGCCCGCGGCCTTCAACGCGGTTAGCTTGCATTGCGAACCTCCTCAGCCAGTTCGACGCTGAAGATCTCGTGCGTGGTGGTGTCGCGCTCTACGACCAGCCAGGAGCGGCAGCCCTGCTCGTGATACCAGAGCTCGCGGTGGCGTCCGGCCGGGTTGTCGCGGAGGTAGGTGTATTCGTAGGTCGCGCCTTCGATGGGCCGGTTCATCATCGCGGCGTCGCCGAGATAGGTGAACTCCTCCACCATCCGCTCGCCGCAGCAGGGGCAGTTGATGCGCATCAGAAGATCCCTCCGAACGAAGTAGAGCGCTGAGGGCGTCGTCCGGCCCTGGTCGGGCGTGGCGCCGCGATTGGTTTTTGCGGTCTATGGCGCGGCCACATCCGCGCGTTCCGCAATTCGAAGCGTTGCAAATCGCCCGGCCTTGGGGAGGGCCGGGCGACGCCCGTGCTGGTCGCACGTGCGACAGCGTTATTGGAGAGGTTTCGCATCATCCCACCCCCCTCAATGCAGGTTGGGCTGCGCGCCCACGCCTTTTTCGTCGATCATGTAGCCGCGCTCGAACCGGTCGAGCCGCATCTCCACCGCCGTCGGGTGCGGCTCGTCCGTCGCGATCAGATGGGCGAAGACCCAGCCCGACGCCGGGGTCGCCTTGAACCCGCCATAGCACCAGCCGCAATTGAGATAGAGGCCATCCAGCGGCGTCTTGTCGATGATCGGGGAGCCGTCCATCGACATGTCCATGATCCCGCCCCAGGAACGCAGGAGCTTCGCCTTGCCGATCATCGGCATGAGCGCCATCGCGCCCTCGCAGACGTCCTGCACCACGGGCAGGTTCCCGCGCTGGGCGTAGGTGTTGTACATGTCGATATCGCCGCCGAAGACGAGACCGCCCTTGTCCGACTGGCTGACGTAGAAATGCCCGGCTCCGAAGGTGATGACGCCCGGAATGATCGGCTTCAGCCCCTCCGACACGAACGCCTGCAGCACATGGCTTTCGATCGGCAGCCGCAGCCCCGCCATCGCCGCGAGCTGACCTGAGCGGCCCGCTCCCGCCATCGCGACCTTTTTGGCGCGGATCTGGCCGCGTGTCGTCTCCACCCCGACGATGCGGCCTTCCTCGCGGATCATGCCGGTGACTTCGCAGTTCTGGATGAGGTCGACGCCCCGCGCGTCGGCCGCCCGGGCGTAGCCCCAGGCGACAGCGTCATGGCGGACGGAGCCGCCGCGCTTCTGGAGGAGCCCGCCGGTGATCGGGAAGCGCTCGTTATCGAAATCGAGGAAGGGGCACATTTTCCGCACGCCAGCGCGGTCCAACAGCTCTGCGTCGGCCCCGGCCATGATCATGGCGTTGCCGCGCCGGGCGTAGGCGTCGCGCTGAGGGTCGGAATGGCAAAGGTTCAGGACGCCGCGCTGGGAGACCATCGCGTTGTAGTTGATGTCCTGCTCCAGCCCCTCCCAGAGCTTCAGCGAATGCTCGTAAAAGGGCTCATTGCCGGGGAGGAGATAGTTGGAGCGGATGATCGTCGTATTCCGGCCGATATTGCCGGAGCCGAGATAACCCTTCTCCACCACCGCGACATTGGTGATCCCGTGATTGCGGGCGAGATACCAGGCGGTGGCGAGCCCGTGCCCGCCGCCGCCGATGATCACGACGTCGTATTCCGGCTTCGGGTCGGGCTCTCGCCAGACCGGCTTCCAGCCCGTGTTTCCCTTCAGCCCTTCGGTGAAGATCTTGAACGCCGAGTATTTCATGCGCGGCCCTCCCTGAGATTGGGAGAGGCTGACGCAGTCGCGGGTTTTACACTTTAACTAGAGAGACGTTTTCTGTCGTATTTCGGCCATTTCAGGCGGCGACGGCGGACTGATGCGCAACCGGCTCTCTCAGATGGATGCGCGGCGCCGGCGTTCCCTCGGGGATGCGGGCGCGGCGCCGGAGTTTTTCGCACTGCTCTTCGGACACTTCCCAGAGACAGGCGCAGATCTCGCCTTCTTCGCTTTCGCTGCGGCCCATGATCTCCGGCTCCCAGCCGGAGGCCTTGAAGACGCGGATCAGGTTGGTTCCCGTCACGCTGACGTAGCGGTCCACGCCGGAGCGAAGCGCGAGCGCGCATCCCGCCCACATGATAGCGGGCGCCACGCGCCGGTTGGCGCTGGCGGAGACGACGAACCGGGTGCATTCCCATGTCGTCGCCGAGGTGATCGCGACGCCGCCGAGAAGATCGGTGAACACCTCGTTGATCATCGTCGGCGCCGTCGTGGGCATGAGACGGGTGGAGCCGAGGTGGTTGCCCTCTTCATCCGTCGCGATCAGGTAAAGCGGGTTCTCCGCGTCATAGGCGTCGAGCTCGCGCCCCTTGGTGTCGGCGTCGAGGCTCCAGCCGAGCCGCTCGATGAACTGACGTCGGCGATCGGAGAACATCTGGTCGGCGAGAGGGCGAAAATCGTCGAGATCTTCGCGATATACCAACGTGAACCGCATGTCCGGCGCTCCTGATTGTTCGGGATGCGTCGAACGCTAGGGCGCAACCGTTTACGATTTCTTATGGCAGCGCGCGCTACTGCGGCACGATAATGCCTTTATGCGCCGCGATCGCGATCGCATGCGGGATGTTGAGCGCACCGAGCTTGTGGCGCGCGCTATCGATGTAGACCCTGAGCGTGCTCTCTGAAATTCCAAGAAAATCAGCGGCCTGCGATCGACTTGACCCGTCCGCGAGAAGCAGAAGCGCGTCGCGCTCGCGTCCCGAAAGCGGTCGAAGCGTGGGCGCTGCCGCCTCCCGCTCCGCCAGGGCCAACGCCTGTTGATGCATATAATGCGCGAGCAACATGAAATCCTTGGCGTATGACGTGATGAGCTTGGCCCAGATCTCGTCGCGGCATGACTTGGTCACAGAGAAGAGCGCGAACTGTCCGTTCGGGCCGCGCACCGGCACGGTGAAGCCCTGGTTGCCGATGCCGTGGTCGTAGGCGTCTTCGAAGAACCGTTTCTGAGGAGCCTTCGACCAGTCGAGGACGTTCCAGTCGATCGGGGCGAATTGTTCGCCCGCCGCCTGCCTGACGGGATCGACCGCCTCATACCCTTCATCGAAATAGCGCTGTATCCATTCGGCCGTGTAAGAGAGCGCGCCGATGGAGCGCCCGCCCCTGATCCAGATCCCCGATTGCCGCGTAAGCTCCCCGGCCCGGAGATCTGCGACCGGTTTCACATCGGTTCCCAGCGATATCGCGTGGTAGTAGACATGATCGACGTCGTACGCGGCGCGTATCGTCTCAATGATACCGCCTAGCCCGGAAAGGTCTTGGATAGACGACAACTTCTCTGAAATGTTCGCCAGTCTCGACGACATCCATGCGCCCCTTCGCGGCGTCCGACCGCCGCTCAATCTCCTCGGCAGCTATGAGAAGCGCGATATCCATCTCGTCCGTCAGATTCTCCAGACCGCTTTCGGCGGCGTACCGTTTGACGAGCGTTAGGGTCTCAACGATCCAGCTGTTCATATCTATCTCCACATTCAAAAGGTTAACGGATGGTTACCTCTTCTAAATGCTTGCTTTTACGAGATGAAATTTACACTCACTTGATTCGTATCCTCAAAAACTGCGAGTGGACGCGGTGAAAAGCACGGACCTTCAAGGGTGATTCGCAGCGTCGTCCGAGCGCCGACTGCGCGGGCGCTTTCAGAATCATGACGTTGCGAGTCGGCTTCCTTCTGATTCCCGGATACGCGCTGATGTCCCACGCAAGCGCGCTGGAGCCCCTCAGGGCGGCGAACCTTCTGTCCGGCGAAGCGCTCTTCGAATGGCGCCACATCGCGCCCTCGGGCGATCGCGTCGCGTCGTCCTCGGGGCCGGAGACGCCGACAGGCCATACGGTCGACGCGCCGCCGGCGGTCGACCTCCTCCTCGTGATCGCCGGGGGACGGCCCGAGCGGTTCGACCATGCGCCGACCTTCGCCTACCTCCGCCGCGCGGCGCGGGCCGGGGTCAGGATCGGCGGAGTGTCGGGCGGGCCGGTGATACTCGCCCGCGCGGGGCTGATGGAAGGGCGGCACATGACGGTGCATTGGGAGCACGCGGCCGGACTGGCGGAGGATTGGCCGGACCTCATGCTCTCCCGCGCGCTTTACGTGATCGACCGGGACAGGGTGACTTGCGCTGGCGGCGCTGCGCCGCTCGACATGATGCACGCGCTGATCGCGGAGCGGCATGGGGCGGATCTGGCGGCGAAGGTCGCGGACTGGTTTCACCATACCGAGATACGCCCGCCCGGCGGCCCCCAGCGCGCGGGCGGCGCTGAACGCTGGGGCGTGCGCCATCCGAAACTGATCGCGGCGTTCGAGGCGATGGAGGGCGCTGTGGCCGAGCCGCTGTCGCGAGCGGAGATCGCCTCTCGCGTCGGCCTGTCGGAACGCCAGCTTGGACGGCTCTTCAGCGAGAAGACGGGCAAAACCTTCGCCGCAACCTACCGCGACCTGCGCCTCGCGCGGGCGCGCGATCTCATCCGGCAGACGAGCCTGCCGCTGACGGAGATCGCCCTCGCCTGCGGATTCTCGACGCCTTCGCATTTCTCCGCCGCATACCGCGCATGGTCCGGCGCGCCGCCGTCGCGCGGGGCGGGTTAATGAAAAGGGTCGGAGTGTAGCCTTACGCTCGGAGGGCGGTTCAGGAGCGCCCGCGCCGCGACGTCGCGAAGCGACCCGCGGCGCTCGGCCCAACGCGAAGCGCGCCGTTAGGCGCGCGGAGGGGCGGGAGCGTTTGCTTTCGGCTGACGCCTCAAGCGGTAGGCGCGCCCTCGTCGAAGCCCCTTCGGGACCGCCTCCTCACCCGCGACGGGCTGCGCTCGCCTTTGAGTATTTCGCGGAAAGCGATGAATGGGGCGGCGTTCAGTTTATTTTTAGAGCGCCGCCTCTAAAGCACCGTGCGAAAAGGTTGACCCAAGAGTCGCTCCAAGGATGGGCGTCTTTCGCGTCATTCGGATGCAACGATTTCGCACGCTGCGTCTAAAACCGGATTAGGCGGAGAAGAGCACCGGGGCCGTCATGCTCTCCAGAAGGCGCGTCGTGGTCGCGCCGATGACGAAGTCGTAGACCTTGCTGTGGCCGAAGGCGCCGGTGACGATCAGGTCGGCCCCGCGTTCGAAGCTCTCGTTCTCCAGGAGCTCGCCGATCGCGATGCCGTCGTTGGTGCGCTCGATCACCTCCGCTTTCACGCCGTGGCGGGCGAAGTTCAACGCCAGCTCTTTCGCCGTCTCGACGCCCAGCGTGCTCGGGTCCTTCACGGAATGGGAGGTCAGGATCATCGCCTCCCCGTCCTCCAGGAGCGGGATCGCGTCATGGGCCGCCCGGGCCGCTTCGCGCGTTGGGCTCCAGCCGATCAGCGCCTTTCGGCCGATCTCCTCGAAGTCGCCCGCATAGGGAATAACGAGGACAGGTCGCCCGCATTTCCGGATCGTCCGCTCCACAACGACATTCGCTTCCCGGTTCGGCTCTTCGGGGCGAACCTGACCGAGCATGACGAGGTCGGCCGCCCGCGCGTGTTCGATGATCCGGTCGGAGGCGGTGTGCGCGCCTGCCTCGACATGGCGCCATTCGGCGACGAAGTCCTCGCCTTTCACCCCCGCTTCGAAAGCGGCTTCCACTTCCTTCGCCCGCGCCAGCCCGGCCTGAGAGACGACCTCCGCGTCGATCGCGCCGGCGAAGATGGAGACGCCTGCGTAGACCTCTATCCCCTCGGTCACGTGCAGGCCGATCAGATGTGCGCCGTAGCGGCGCGCGAGTGCGCTGGCGAGCTTCAGGTTGCGCGCCGCGGTCTCCGGCGCGTCGAGATAGAGCAGAATGGTTTTGACGGTCATGTTCGGTCCTCCGAAAAGCGCGTCGAGCGACGCTGTCTTCGCAGTCCCGTTTATCCCTTCGCTCGAGCCCGAACGTTGATACCGATCAATTCCGCGAAAGATCGGCCAAGCAAGCGGGCGGGCTCATGTCAGGCTGCGCGATCCGTCATGATCGCCTCATAGGCTTCGTTCACTTCCGCCAGCCGGTCGGTGGCCAGCTTGATCGCCTCTTCCGGCAGACCGCGCGCGATGGCGCGGTCGGGATGCGTCTCGCGCACAAGCTGGCGCCACCGCTTGCGGATGATCTCGGTCGATGCGCCGGGTTCGACCGACAGCACCGCATAAGGATCGCGATGATCCGGCGAGTGCCGCGCGAGGAGGGAGCGATAGCAGCTGTCGCTTACGCCGAAAATCTCCGCCACGTCCTCGAGAAACACCTGTTCGTTGGGATGGAATTCGCCATCGGCGAGCGCGATGTGGAAGAGTCCGTCCATCAGATCCACGAGCGCCGCATCGCCCGCGCCGAACATGCGCGCGATCTGCTTGGCGTAGCCGTCGTAGCCGGCGACGTCGTTCCGGGCGAGGTTGAAGACGCGGGCCGCGTTCTCCTCTTCCCCTTGCGGGATGGTGAAAACCTCGCGGAAGGCCGTCACTTCGTCCCGGGTGACCCGCCCGTCCGCCTTCGCCATCTTGGCCCCGAGGGCGATCACCGCGATCGTGAAGCCCACCGATTTCTCCGGCGGGGTGCGGAGTTTGTCGAAAACGGCGGAAAGGCTTTCTCCGGCGGCGAGGGCCGAGATCGCTTCGCCAATGCGTTGCCAAATGGACATGGGTCTCATTTACTGCGTTTCACGGAGTTTTCCTACGCCCGAAAACGCGATTACTGAAAATTTCGCGAAAAATTCAGCGTGAGGTCGGCGACCCGTTCACTCCAGCCTGCGCGTTGCGCCCTCGACGCGGATCGACGCGCCGATCTCCGGCGTTGAGAGGGCGATAATGCGCGACGGCGCGCCCATATCTTCGCCCTGCATGATCTCGATCTCACCGCTCAGGCGCCCGCTGTCCCTGAGCCAGCCGGAGAACGCGGCCGCCGCGGCGCCCGTGGCCGGGTCTTCGAAGACGCCGCCGGTTGGGAAAGCCATGCGCACGTCGAAGCGGCGCTCCGCCGCAGGGTGGACGAAATAGGCCCCGACGATCCCATGGGCGTCCAGAAGCGCCTTTCCGGCGGCCTGATCGTAGTCGAGGCGGGCGAGGCGTTCACGGCTTGCAAGTGGGATCAGCAGCATGTCGGCGCCTGCGGAAATCCGGGCCACGGGCAGGTCGGCATGCAGATCGTCGTCCGCGATGTCGAAGATGCGCCGGGCTTCGCGGACGAGCTCCGGGTCTAGCGCGGGTTGACTGGTCGGCGGGGAGGTGAGCGCCGCGCTTCCGCTCTCCATCGCCTCCACCGAAATCCACGCGTCGTTCAGGATCAGGTCATATGACCCCGCCCCGAACCGTCCGCCGAGAGCCGCGCCGAGCGCGATGGTCGCATGGCCGCAGAACGGCACTTCGGAGGCCGGCGAGAAATAGCGCACGCGCCAGGCGTCGCCGGATTTCGCGGCGAAGGCGGTTTCGGAATAGCCGACCTCGGCGGCGATCCGGGCCATCTCCGTCGCGTCTGGGTGGGCGTCGCAGACGACGACGCCGGCGGGGTTGCCGCCCGTCTCGCCGATGCTGAAGGCGCTGATGCGTTCGATGTCCATGTTCGTCTCCTTGGTCGGAACAAAAGGATGGAGACGCGGCGCGTCAGTCGCCAATGACTTATCTTGATGCTGGCCCATCGCGAACGGCGATGGATCAGGCGGACGGGTGAACCCAGGTTTGCGGGTCGATGTACTTCCAGACGCCGGAAGCGGTGGCGACCTTGCGCCCGCAATTCCAGAGCTCCGCCGTCTCGAAGCAGAGGTCCTTTGTCATCCGTTCGATCAGCACGCGGCCGTAGAGCGGCCCCTCCGCCTTGCCGGCGGCGATGAACTTCATGCCGAACTCGATGGTGGCCGTCGGTCGCTCCCCCGCCGCATGCCAGGCGGCGATCCCCATGGCGTTGTCGGCGAAGGTCATGGAGACGCCGCCATGGATCACGCCCCCCTGATTGAGGTGATGATCCTCGATCTCCATGAAGATGCGATACTCGTCGCCGTCCCAATGGGCGCAGCGGAAAGGCCCAGCATGCAGGTTGAACCCGCGCGGGCGGTAATTGATCCAATTGAGATCGTCCCGAAGCTCCATCGGCCCCTCCTTCCGCCCCCTCACATGGGCGGCGCGATCTGCTATCACGCGCCCATGAACATCGCGACCCGCATCTTCGCCTACCAGACGACCGGCCCGGGAATGACCGACTTCACCCGCGATCTGGCGGATTTCGTCACAGATGAAGGCGCGGTGGCCGGCGTTCTGCACCTGATGTGCCGCCACACCTCAGCCTCGCTGACCATTCAGGAGAACGCCGATCCCGACGTTCAGGTCGACTTGCAGTCCGCCATGGGGCGGCTCGCGCCGCATGATCCGTCTCTCTACGTCCACGGGATCGAAGGGCCGGACGACATGCCCGCCCATATCCGCAACGTCCTCTCAGGCGTCACCCTGTCGATCCCGGTGATGGAGGGGCGACTTGCGCTCGGAACCTGGCAGGGCGTCTACCTGTGGGAGCATCGCGACCGTCCCCACCGGCGGGAGGTGGCGGCGACGCTTATGTTCTGAGCTGCGCGCGACGTCTGGCGCGCGGCGCATAGGCGGGGCAGTGTCGCGCCGATGAAAGACGCGCGCGCCTGGCTCATCATACTCGGCCTCTCCCTCGGTCCCGCCGCGGCGAACGGGTTCGCGCGCTTCGCCTACGGTCTGATCCTGCCGGAGATGCGCGCTGATCTTGGGTGGAGTTTCACCGAAGCAGGCTGGATCAACACCGCCAACGCCATCGGCTACCTCGCAGGCTCGATCATCGCGCTCGCGGCGATCTCCCGGTTGGGGCCGCGCGCGCTCTTCATCGGGGGCATGTGGCTTCTGGCGGTCGCGCTGCTTCTCTGCGGCCTGACCCGCGACGTGGTCGCCCTCAGCGCGTGGCGCATTCTGGCGGGGATCGGCGGGGCGCCGGTCTTCATCGCGGGGGGCGTCATCGCCTCCGCCATGTTCGGAGGCGACCGGCGCAAGGGCGCGGCGGCGCTCGCCGTCTATTTCGGCGGGGGCGGGCTCGGCATGATCGCCACCGGCGGGCCGCTGCCGTTCTTCATGGACGCTTTCGGGGCGGCGGTCTGGCCGCTCGCCTGGATTCTTCTCGGCCTCGGGGCCGCGATCTGCTTTCCGCTCAGCGTCCTCGCCGCGATGCGAGCGCCCGACCCGCGCGGGGGCGGCGCGGCGGCGGGCGGGCGGCTCCCGGTCGTTGCGATGTCGCCTGCGCTCGCCGCCTATTTCTGCTTCGGGCTCGGCTATACCGGCTACATCACCTTCCTCGTCGCATGGATGCGCGACGGCGGGGCGGGCGCGCCGCTCGTCGCCGGGGCCTGGTCGCTGATGGGGGCCGCCGTCTTCGCCGCCGCGCCGTTCTGGAGCCCGATTCTCGCGCGGGCGGAGGGCGGGCGCGCCATCGCGATCACCCTGATCGCCACCGGAACCGGCGCGGCGATCCCGTTGTTCCTGCCGACGACGCCGGGAATTCTCGCCTCCGCCCTGATCTTCGGGGCGAGCTTTTTCATGGTGCCGACCTCCGTCACCGCCTTCGGCAAGCGCAACCTGCCTGAGGCGCGATGGGGCGCTTCGCTCGCGCTGATGACGGTGGTCTTTTCAGTGGGACAGATCTTCGGCCCCGTGCTGGCCGGAGCCGTCTCCGACCTGAACGGCGATGCGATCGCCGGTCTGATGGTCGGGGCCGGGATCCTGCTCATAGGCGCCGCGTTCGGCGCCGCGCAGCGTCCGCTCACTCAGACGGCGCGCTGAGCGGCGAGCTCCGGGTTCGTCAGCGGCTCGCGATGGCCGGGGCGTATGACTTCCGGATCATAGGGTTTGCGGGCGAAGACCCGCTCCGTCATCTCGCGAAAGAACTCGATGTCTTCATAGCCGTAGGCCGGATCGAAGCTGGACTGGTCCCAACGCTCGCAGAACTCCGCGCAGTCTGCGAAGAAAGCGTGGCCCTCGTAGGCCTTCCGCTTGTTCGGGTCCGCGCCGACATGCTCCCCATAGTAGAGCAGCTGGAAGTCGCCGTGCTTCTCCACCACCCACGTCACCTGCTCGCGCATGAACGGCTTCAGGATCGCGGCGGCGTATTCGTCATGATTATAGGGCGCGAAGATGTCGCCGACGTCATGGAGGAGCGCCGCGACGACCCAATCGTCATCCGCCCCGTCGCGCCAGGCGCGGGTCGCCGATTGCAGCGAATGGCCGAGGCGCGTGATCTGATAGCCCGACAGCCCCTCGTCCAGCGACACCAGCGCGTTCAACAGCCGGTCCGCCGTGCCTTTGGTGAATTCGATCTCATGCTCGGTTAGGAAGTCGTAATCTTCCTTGTCGCCGTCTTTCATAGCGGTGAACTTCACATGCTCCATCGGGGACTCGCTATCGCCTCTCTTCGACACCTGAAGTTGAGCAAAAAAGTCAGGTTGTCAACGTCGCGGGCCCGTCGATCCCGGGTCTTCGGTACTGGCGCTCCGCCGTCACGGCGCTATCGTCCCGCTCAACGCGCAGCGCGAAGGAGGCTCTCCAGATGAAGCATATTTCGAAATTCGGTCTCAGCCAGCCCGTGATCCGCAAGGAGGACGTCCGCTTCCTGAAGGGCGAGGGCTGCTATCTGGACGACATCCAGGTGGCGGACGCGGCGACCGCCGTTTTCGTTCGCGCGCCGATGGCGCATGCGAAGATCGTCTCCATCGACGCGGCGGACGCCAAGGCGATGGACGGCGTGCTCGGCGTCTGGACGGGCGCGGACCTCGACGCGGAGATCAAGAACGAGCTTGGCTGGGCTGCGGTGAAGAACCGCGACGGCTCCGATGGGACGGGCGGGCGACGCCCCTGCCTCGCGGTCGACCGCGTGCGCCACGTCGGCGAGTGCGTCGCGCTGGTGGTGGCGGAGACGAAGGCGCAGGCGATGGACGCCGCCGAGGCCATTTTCATCGATTATGAAGAGCTGCCCGTCGTGCGCGACACCGACGTGGCGCTGGCCGACGGCGCGGCGGTTCTGCACGAGGAGAGCCCCGGCAACCTCGCCTTCGACTGGGGCATGGGCGACGAGGACGCCACCGGCGACGCCTTCGCCAACGCCGCCCACACTGTCTCCGTCGACATCATCGACAACAAGGTGATCGCGCATTCGATGGAGACGCGCGGCTTCCTCGCCGACTATCAGGACGGCGAGCTGAGCTTCACCTATGGCGGGCAGGGCCCCTGGCGGGTGCGGGAAGAGATCGCCGGGATGCTCGGCATGGAGATGGACAAGGTCCGCGGAACCCATGTTGACACCGGCGGCGGCTTCGGCACCAAGGTCTTCAACTACCCCGAATACGCCCCCGTCGCGAACGCGGCGCGGTCGCTAGGCCGCCCGATCAAGTGGATCGCGGACCGGTCAGAAGGCGCCCTTTCCGACGTGATGGGCCGCGACCATTACACCACCTGCGAGGCGGCCTTCGACGCGGACCTGAAGCTGACCGCGATGCGCTTCGACTGCATCGCGGGCATGGGCGCCCATTGCTCCGCCTTCGCGCAGAACATTCCGTCGATGCTCGCCTCCCGCGTGATGACGGGGGCCTATGACGTGCAGACCGTCTGGATGCGGGTGCGCGGCGTCTACTCCAACACGACGCCGGTGGACGCCTATCGCGGGGCCGGGCGGCCCGAGCAGATCTACGCGCTGGAGCGGCTCATGGACCACGCCGCGCGCGAACTGGGCGTAAGCGGGGACGAGATCCGCCGCCGCAACTTCATTCAGGAGTTCCCCTACAAGACCGCCTCCGGCGAGCTCTACGACGTGGGCGATTTCGACCGGGTGCAGGACGCGGCGCTGGTCGCCGCCGATATGGAGAACCTGCCCGCCCGCAAGGCGCAGTCCGAAGCGCAGGGCAAGCTGCGTGGGGTCGGCATCGCCTTCTACGTGGAGAGCATCCTCGGCGCCCCGAATGAGAAGACGCGGATCGAGTTCGCCGAGGATGGCGGCGTGAACCTCTATGTCGGCACCAAGTCGACGGGTCAGGGGCATGAGACCGTCTTCGCCCAGTTCCTCCACACCCGCACCGGCATCCCTTTCGACAAGATCCGGATGATCGAGGGCGACACCAAGGCCGTGCCCACGGGCGGCGGCACGGGCGGGTCCCGCTCCGTCACCATTCAGGGCGGGTCGATCAACGCGATCTCCGATCAGATGCTGGAGCGCTTCGCCGAGCTGGCGGAGGACGAGCTTGAGGCCGCCGCGGCCGACATCGTCTTCGAGGACGGCGCCTTCCGCGTGGCGGGCACCGACAAGGCGGTGGACGTGATGACCCTTTCAGAACGCGCCCGGCGTGAAGGCAAGGTGGAGCTCTTGGACCACGAAGGCGATCACACCACCGCCGGGCGGTCCTTCCCCAACGGCTGCCACATCGCGGAGGTCGAGGTGGATCCGGACACCGGCGTGATGGAAGTCGTGAAATACACCGTCGTCGACGATTTCGGCATCCTGATGAACCCGATGCTGGCCGAGGGTCAGGTGCATGGCGGCGTCGTGCAGGGCATCGGTCAGGCGATCACCGAGCAGGTCGCTTACACCGAAGACGGCCAGCCGCTGATGACGACGTTCATGGACTACGCCATGCCCCGCGCCGACGACGCGCCCTGGATCGCGTTCAGTCATGAGGGCACCCCCTCCACCGCCAACGACATCGGCATGAAGGGTTGCGGGGAAGCCGGCACCGTCGGCGCCCTCGCCGCCGTCACCAACGCCGGGCTCGACGCCCTGTCGGCGGCGGGCGTGAGCCGCGTCGACATGCCGATGACGCCGGTGCGCGTCTGGGGCTGGCTGCAGGACGCGCGCAAGGCGCAGGCGGCGTAAGCGGGTGAGCGCTCCCGCTCCGCGCTGGCGCCTGCGGGAGACGCTCGACTGGCTGGTGATGGAAGGGCGGTTCGCGCCCGACTTCGACGCCTTCGTCGAACAGGTCGGTCTGCGCCTCGTCGCCGACGGCGCGCCGATCTATCGCTTTCGCATCGGGTTCCGCACGCTCCATCCGCTCGTCACCGCCGTCACCGGCATATGGGAGCGGGACGAGGCGCAGGTTCAGCATCTGGAGGCGGAGCACGGGCTGGAGCGGCGCGGCAGTTACGTCGGCAGCCCCATGGCGCAGATCGCGGAGGGAGACGAGCCGCTCCGCATCCGCCTCGACCAGGATATCGACCCTGAAGCTCATTACACCCTGCGCAATCTCAAGGCCCAGGGCGCGACGGATTACTTCGGCTGCAAATTGCCCTTCGCGACGGACGGCGCGGGGATCATGGTCCTGACGAGCGACGAGCCCGGCGGCTTCACCGACGGCGAGCTGGCTGACTTCGAAACCCTCGCCGCCGCCCTCACCCCGATGGTGGAGATCGAACGGCTGAAGCGCATCTCCAACGCCGTCGCCGAAGCGTATCTCGGCCCGCGCACTGGCCAGCGCGTCCTCGGCGGGCGGATCACGCGGGGGGATGTGGAGACGATCGACGCCGCGATCATGATCAGCGATCTCCGAAACTGGACTGGGATCAGCGCCAGCCTCTCCCCCGAAGACGCAATCGCCCTCGCCAACCGCTATTTCGACCTGATGAGCGCGGCGGTGGAGGCGGAGGGCGGCGAGATACTCAAGTTCATGGGCGACGGCGTTCTGGCGATCTTCGCGGAGCAATCGGAGGCCGCCGACCCGTGCGAACGCGCCCTCGCCGCCGCCCGCGCCGCCCTTGTCGCGGGGGACGAGGCGGGCCTGCGGTTCGGCTTCGGCCTGCATGTGGGCGAAGTGCTCTACGGCAATATCGGCTCGGAAGCCCGGCTCGACTTCACCGTCCTCGGCGGCGCGGTGAACGTCGCCGCGCGGATCGAGGCGCTGTGCTCGAAACTGGGCCGCCCCCTGCTCTATTCCGCGGACTTCGCGGCGCGCCTCTCCAACCCAGGAGAGATCGCGGCGGAGGAGCTGCTCAAAGGTCTCTCCGAACCCACCACGATCTACGGACCTGCGCCGTGACGCTGGACGATGCGCTCGCATTGGAGCGCGCCGTCTGGGATGCGCTCGTCGCGGGCGATGCGGCGGCGGATGAGGCGTCGCTGGCCGCCGATTTCCTTGGGGTCTATCCCAGCGGCTTCGCGGAACGAGCGTGTCATGTTGGGCAACTTGATGATGGTCCGAGCGTGGCCGCCTACCGGATCGAGGATGCGCGCCTCGACGTTATCGCCGAAGACGCCTTCCTGATCGGCTATCGCGCCGTCTTCGCCCGCGCCAAGTCGCCAGCGGAGGAGGAGGCGATGTACGTCTCCTCCCTCTGGCGGCTGCGAGACGGTCGGTGGCTCAACACGTTCAGCCAGGACACGCCCGAAGCGTAAGATCAGACGGCGACAGAATGGCGCGCGCCGCCGCCCTCGAAATAGGCGTCGAAGACGGAGGCGACGACACGGGCCAGCGGCTTGCCGGTCTCCGTCAGCGTCAGCTTTCCGCCGTCGAGGTTCAGGACGCCGTCCGCCTGCATATCCCGGAGGGCGGGGTCCTCCTCCATCGCCCAATCCGCAGGCGCGCTATGCATCGCAGCCGCCGCATTCAGATCGACCGCGCCGTCGCACATCAGCTGCTCGATCACGTAGCGGCGCAGAACGTCCTCTCCGCCCAGCGCGACGCCTTTGGCGATGGCGGGAACGCCTTCGGCGACCGCGCGATCCCACGCGCCGACCTCCGGCTGGTTCTGAACGTAGCCGAACGGCGTTTTGCCAATGGAAGTCGCCCCAAATCCGATCATCGTCTCCGCCCTATCCGTCGTGTAGCCCTGAAAGTTCCGCCTTAAGGCGCCCGACCGCGCCGCCACCGCCAGCGCGTCGTCAGGCAGCGCATAGTGATCGAGGCCAATCGCCTGATATCCCTGCGCCGCGAACGCCTCAGCCCCCGCCGCCGCCATCTCGACCCGCGTCTTCGCATCCGGCAGGGCGGCGGCGTCGATCAGCCGTTGGCGCTTCGCCATCCACGGCACATGCGCGTAACTGAAGAGCGCGCAGCGATCCGCGCCGATAGCGGAGGTCACCGCGATCGTCGTGCGCAGCATGTCCAACGTCTGATGCGGCAGGCCGTAGATCAGATCGAAGTTGATCCCCCTGACCCCGGCGCGACGCAGCTTCTTCACCGCCTTGGCCACCATGCTCACCGGCTGAACCCGGTTGATCGCCTTCTGCACGCTCGGATCGAACTCCTGAACGCCGAAGCTGGCCCGGGTGAAGCCAAGCTCCCCGATACGCACGATCATGTCGTCGGAGAGCGTGCGCGGATCGCTCTCGATCGCGATCTCCGCGCCGGGCGTGAAGTCGAACCGGGCGCGGACACGCTCCATGATTGAGGTGAGCGCGTCCGGCTTCAGCGCCGTCGGCGTCCCGCCGCCGAAATGCAGGTGGGAGACTTTCATCCGGCCTGGCAGAAGCCCGGCGATCATGTCGATCTCGCGCTTGAGGGCTGCGGCGTATTCCGCCAGCGGCTCCTCCCGCTTCACCAGCTTCATGTTGCAGCCGCAGTACCAGCAGATCTGTCGGCAGAACGGCACGTGCAGGTAAAGCGAGATCGGCTTCTGGGGCGGCAGCGCCGCCAGCCATTCGGAATACTCCGCAGCGCCGATTGCGTCGCTGAAATGGGGGGCGGTGGGATAGCTCGTGTAGCGCGGCGCAGGTCGCGTTGCGTAGGCGAGTTGAACGTCGCGCATGGCGGACTCCTTTATTCTCCGCCCATGTCTCGCCAGTCCGAGAGAAGAATTCCCTGATTCAGATCAATTTTCGCAGACCCTGCGAAACGCCCCGCCCTTTCCCGCGCGCCCCGCCGTCGCTATGCAGATCGCGACAAGAGGGAGGATCGCCATGCGATTGAAAGGAAAACGCGCACTCGTCACCGCAGCGGGTCAGGGGATCGGCCGCGCCTGCGCCGAAGCCTTCGCCCGCGAAGGGGCCGAGGTGTTCGCGACTGACGTGAACGGCGACTTGCTGAAGGATTTCGACGCCGGCGAGACGTTCGAGCTGAACGCGCTCGACAAGGCGTCCATCGTAGCAGGGGTCGAGCGGGCCAAACCCAACGTCGTTCTGAACGCCGCCGGGTTCGTCCATGCAGGCACGATCCTGGAGGCGACGGAGGAGGAGTGGGATTTCGGCTTCGGCCTGAACGTCAAAAGCCAGTTCCGCGTGATGAAAGCCGTCATTCCCGGAATGATCGAACGCGGCGGCGGCTCCATAGTCAACATCGGCTCCGCCGCCGGCGTCCATGTCGGCGCGCCGAACCGCGCGATCTATTGCGCGACCAAAGCGGCGATCGAGGGGCTTTCCGCCGCCGTGGCGCGCGATCACATCACGCAAGGGATCCGGGTGAACGTGATCTGCCCCGGCACGGTGGACACGCCGTCGCTCCATGACCGCCTTCGCGCCACTGGCGATTATGAACAGGCGATGAAGGACTTCGTCGCGCGTCAGCCGATGGGACGGCTCGCCGGTCCGCAGGAGATGGCGAACCTCGCGATCTACCTCGCCTCCGACGAATCGAGTTTCTTCACCGGACAAAGCCATGTCATCGATGGGGGGTGGTCGCTGTGAACCAGTATGATCTTTCCGGCAAACGCGCCGTCGTCACCGGCGGCGCGCAGGGCATCGGCCGCGCGGTGGCGGAGCGCTTCATCGCCTCCGGCGCGACCGTCACCATCTGGGACATGGACCGCAGCCTCGGCGAACAGATGTGCGCCGAGACGGGCGCCAGCATGGTCAACCCCGACCTCACCGACTGGGCCGCCGTCCAGTCCGCCGCCGCCCGCACGCAGGCGGAGATGGGCGGGATCGACATACTGGTGAATAACGCCGGGATCGCCGGGCCGACCGTGCCGACGGCGGAGTATGACGTGAATGACTGGCTGAAGGTCATCGACGTCGATCTGAACGCCGTCTTCTACTGCTGCAAGGCCATCACCCCGATCATGGCGGACGCGGGCTACGGCCGCGTCGTCAACGTCGCCTCCATCGCGGGGAAGGAGGGGAACCCGAACGCCTCCGCCTATTCCGCGGCGAAGGCGGGCGTGATCGCCCTGACGAAATCGCTCGGCAAGGAGCTGGCGAAGAACGACGTCGCGGTGAACTGCATCACCCCGGCGGCGGCGAAGACGGCGATCTTCGATCAGATCAGCCAGCAGCATATCGACTACATGCTCTCCAAGATCCCGCGCGAGCGATTCGTGAAGGTGGAGGAGATCGCGTCGATGGTGTCGTGGCTCGCCTCCGCCGAGAATTCATTCACCACCGGCGGCGTCTTCGACATTTCGGGCGGGCGCGCGACGTACTGATCGCCCTCCACTACGGGCCCGGTTTGCGGCCCACGAGCTTGACGCTCCGCACTGACCCGGCGAGCGCGGCGCCGATCATCGGCGCGGCGTCGTCCGCATCGCAGCCGATCCGGGCGGCGATGGCGTCGAGGGCGACGGGAAGTTCGTCGCGGATCAGCTGCTCCACCTGCCCGGCGTCGTAGACCATCCGATCGGCGATCCGCACGTCGATAAGGCCCGCGCCCCGCGCGAGTTCGATGTACTCCGCCTCGCTCGACACGGAGGAGAGGCACGCGGCGTAAAGGTCCTTATGGGCGTTGATCCACTCCGGCAGATCGTCCGCGCAAAGATCGGCGATCGCGAACCCGCCGCCCGGGCGGAGCAGCCGCGCGATCTCGCGAAAGACGGCGGGCTTGTCGCCTGAAAGGTTCACGACGCAGTTCGACACGATCAGATCGACGGACCCGCTCTCGACCGGCGCATCCTCGATCATCCCCTCCACGACGTCTATGGTAGACAAGCCGGCCCGCGCGGCGTTCTCGCGCGCCCGGGCGATCATCTCGGGCATCATGTCGACCCCGATCACGCGCCCGTCAGGGCCGACCTTGCGCGCCGCCGCGATCAGGTCGAGACCCGCGCCGCAACCAAGGTCGAGCACGGTTCCGCCAAGGGGCGCCTCAGCGAACGCCAAAGGATCGCCGCACCCGAAACTGGAGACCGCCATGCCGTTTGGCGCGGCCGCGAGCAGCGCCTGGTCATACTCGGAGATCAAAGGAGACGGCGCGGACTTCTCCGCCGAGGCGTCGAGCATGCGGCGGTAGAAATCGCTGACTTCGCTGTTCATCGGTCGGTTCCTTTTCCTGGGTTCTGAGGCGGGCAGCAAAGCGCCGAAAGCGCCCGCGCCGCCGTCAGCAGCCGTTCAACCCGCGAGACGATTTCAGGCCCGTCGAGGCGATAGAGAACCCGCCGCCCTTCCCGGCTCGCATCGCAGACGCCCGCGTCGCTCAACTGCGATAGGTGACGGGAGATGACGGATCGGTGCTGCGGCAGCCCATCGGCGATCTCTCCGATATCGGCCTCGCCGACGGCGATCAGCCGTCGGACCACCTCGATCCGGGCCGGGTCGCACAGGGCGCGCAGGCCGGGATCGTCGAAGGCTTCAAGACAGGCGGCGGCGGGATCGGAAACGCTTCTCATAAATGCATATGTGCACACATTTGCACACAATGCAACCTCAGTGGACTACTCCGCCTAGAGGAAACCCTCTCGACCGGAACCGACGGCGACGCCTCGGAACGAGCCGCCCCCACCCATCACTTTCCCAAAATACTCAGATGCCGCGCAGCGGCGTCGCGTCAGCGACCGGGATCGACGAAGGCGATCCCGCGGCTGACGAGGCGTCCCCAAAGGGGACGGCGAGGAGGCCGCCCCTCCCTCAATGCCCGCCGACGAGCCGTCCGGTCTGAACGCTGTAATCCACCGCTACGCCGTAGCGCGGATCGTCATCCGCCTCGACCACCAGCTGACCGGCGGCGTGAAGCAGCCCGATGCACTCATGGCTCAGATGGCGAAGCTGCACGGTCTTGCCCTGCGCTTCGTATTTCGCGGCGACGTCCTCAATCGCCTGCAAAGCGCTCTGGTCGGCGACCCGGCTGCCCATGAAGTCGATGATGACGACGCCGGGGTCCGTCTCCGGCTTGAAGAGCTCGGCGAACCCGGTGGCGGACCCGAAGAAGAGCGGGCCCTGAATTTCGTAAACCTTCGCGCCCTCTGGCGTCTCGCGCGAGACGGCGTGAATGCGCGATGCGTTCTGCCAGGCGTAGACGAGCGCGGAGACGATCACGCCCACGACCACCGCGATGGCGAGGTCGGCGGCGACGGTCACGATGGTGACGAGGATCGTCACGAACGCATCCGCCCGCGGCACCCGCCGCATGATGGTGATGGAGCGCCAGGCGAAGGTGCCGATGACCACCATGAACATCACCCCGATCAGCGCGGCGAGCGGGATCTGCTCGATCAGCGGGGAAGCGAAAAGAATGAAAGCCAGAAGGAATAGCGCCGCCGAGGTTCCGGAGATCCGCGTCCGCCCGCCCGACTTCACGTTGATCATCGACTGCCCGATCATCGCGCAGCCGCCCATGCCGCCGAAGAACCCGGTCGCCACGTTCGCCGCGCCCTGGGCCATGCACTCCTTCGAGGCGCCGCCGCGCTCGCCGGTGATTTCGCCGACGAGGTTCAGCGTCAGCAGGCTCTCGATCAGGCCGATGGCGGCGAGGATCACCGCATAGGGCAGAATGATCCAGAACGTCTCCAGCGTCAGCGGCACCATCGGTATGTGAAAGAGCGGCAAGCCCCCTTCGATGGAGGCGAGATCGCCCACCCGCGGGCTGTCGAGGCCGAGCCCGATCACCACCGCGGCCACCACCAGAATGCCCGCGAGCGGCGCGGGGAATGCGTTGGTGACGCGCGGCAAAAGCCAGATGATCGCCATGGTCAGCGCGACGAGCGCGAGCATGACCATCAGCGGCGTTCCGGTCATCCAGACCTTGTCGCCGCTCTCCGCCGTAACCTGAAACTGGCCTAGTTGAGCCAGCATGATGACGATGGCGAGCCCGTTGACGAAGCCGAGCATGACAGGATGCGGCACGAGGCGAATAAACTTGCCCAGACGCAGAATCCCGGCCGCAACCTGAATGATCCCCATCAGGACGACGGTCGCGAAAAGGTATTCGACCCCATGAACTGCCACCAGCGACACCATCACCACCGCCAGCGCGCCCGTGGCGCCGGAGATCATGCCGGGCCGCCCGCCGAAAAGCGCGGTGATCAGGCCGACCATGAAAGCGGCGTAAAGGCCGACCAGCGGATGCACCCCTGCGACGAAGGCGAAGGCAACGGCCTCCGGCACCAGCGCCAGCGCGACGGTCAGGCCCGCTAGAAGCTCCGTCTTCAGAAGCATCGGCGTGATGCGCCGACCGCCGAGGAAAGACGGCCCGCCGCCGGGTTCCGAACCCCGGTCGGGCGCCGTTAGGTCCGTAATGGCCATGGGAAGTCCGATCCTGTCAGTCGCCCCCGGGAGCGAAGCCGCGTCGCTACATCGTTTCCTGCTGCGACGCAACATAACCTGCGACGCCCGCGGGGCGCGCGATGCGCTTGCGGAAACGCCGCGTTAGGGCGCAGATACCGCATGAAGTTTAGGAAAATGCTAACTAGCGCGACGCCGCGCTCGAAGAGCGCCCGCGCGTGAGCCCAGCCCCCGATGTCACGCCGAAGACCGTCGCCCTGAAGGCGCGGGAGGATCGGCCCGGCCTCGCGGTCGGCATCTGCCTACTGGTCTTTCTATGCTTCGCGGGCATCGACACGTCAGCCAAATGGCTTTTGGAGGCGGGGCACCCGGTGGGGCAGGTCGTCTTCGTCCGCTACCTCGCGGCGCTGATCATCATCGTCGCGGTCTTCGCGCCCTCGCAGGGGTCGCGCCTCTGGCGGATGCGCCGCCCAACGCTGACGCTGGTTCGCGGGGCGATGCTGGTCTTCGCGACGGCGGCGAATTTCTTCGCGCTTCAGTATCTGCCGCTCACGGTCACCACCTCTATCTTCTACATCTCCCCGCTGGTCGTCACCGTCCTCGCCGCCCTTTTCCTGCAGGAGGCGATCGGCCCCCGCCGCATCGCCGCCATCGCCATCGGCTTTCTGGGCGTCCTGATCATCACCCGCCCCTGGGGCGCGGATTTCCACTGGGCGATGCTGGTCTCCCTCATCCCGCCCATCGCGGCCTCCGTCTACAACGTGCTCACCCGGAAGCTGGCGGGGGTGGAGGCGCCGGATACGATGCAGTTCTGGGCGGCGATCCTGCCGGTGATCTTCATCGCGCCCTTCGCCTTCACTGGGTGGAAGTGGCCTGCGATGGGATGGGATCTCTTCTTCTTCTCCGCCATCGGGTTCTTCGGCTGGCTCGGCCATCAGCTCTTCGTACTGGCCCACCGCTACGCCGACGCCTCCACGTTGGCGCCCGTCACCTATATCCACATCATCTATATGGCGGCGGCGAGCTGGCTGATCTTCCATCATCCGCCGGAGGTCTGGACCATCGCGGGCGCGGCGGTGATCGTGGTCAGCGGCGTTTACGTCTGGATGCGGGAACGCGCGGCGAAAGGAAGATGAACATGAAAGTCTTCGACGGACATAACGACGTTCTGACGAAGCTCCTCGACGCCGGCGGCGTCGCGGCGGCGGACGGTTTCCTCACCAGCCTGCCCGGCCATATCGACGCGGCGAAGGCTCAGGTGGGCGGCCTCGCCGGCGGGTTCTTCGCGATCTGGCCGCCCTCGCGAATGGATCTTGGCGGTATCGTCGAGCAGATGGTGAACCCGCCCTACGACTTGCCCCTGCCGTCCATGGTCGATCAGGGCGAGGCGCTGAACGTGACGCTGGCGCAGGCGGCGATCCTCAACCGGCTGGAGGAGATCGGCGCGCTGGCGATCTGCCTCACCGCGGACGATATCGACGCGGCCATCGCCGCTGACCGCATGGCCGCCGTCATGCATCTGGAGGGCGCGGATGGGATCGACCCCGACCTCCATGCGCTCGACGTCCTTTATCGCGCGGGCCTACGCTCCCTCGGCCCCGTGTGGTCGCGCCCGACGATCTTCGCCGAAGGCGTTCCGTTCACCCATCCAGCGACGCCCGACATCGGCGGCGGGTTGACGGAGGCGGGAGAGCGGCTGATCCGCCGCTACAACGCGCTCGGCGTGATGATCGACCTCAGCCATCTGAACGAGGCGGGGTTCTGGGACGTCGCCCGCCTCAGCGACGCGCCGCTGGTCGCCACCCATTCCAACGCCCACGCCATCTGTCCGCACGCCCGCAACCTGACCGACCGCCAGCTCGACGCGATCCGGGAGACCGGCGGCGTCGTCGGGCTGAACTTCGCGGTCGCCTTCCTGCGCGAAGACGGCGCGATGCTTGCGGACACGCCGGTGGAGACGATGATCCGCCATCTCGACCATCTTCTGGAGAAGCTCGGCGAAGACGGCGTCGCGCTCGGCTCCGACTTCGACGGCGCGGTCACGCCCGCCGCGATCGGCGGGGCGGAGGGTCTGCCCGTCCTCGTCGATGCGATGGCCGCAGCGGGTTACGGCGACGCGCTGATCGCGAAGATCTGCCATCGCAACTGGATCGATCTCCTGCGCCGCACCCAGTCCTGACGTTCCGGTCACATCGCCGTTGATCGCCATTCCGCTCGCGCGCGGGCCGCGCTACCACTGGCTCGCGAGAAAGAGGAGGCGGCGACATGGCCAATGCGGTGATCGGGGTGATCGGGGGGTCCGGCCTTTACCAGATCGACGGGCTGACCGGCGCCGAATGGCGCAAGGTGGAGACGCCCTGGGGCGATCCCTCGGATGAGCTGCTCTTCGGAGAGCTGGACGGGGTCCAGCTCGTCTTTCTTCCCCGTCACGGACGCGGCCACCGACTGACGCCGACCGCGATCAACTACCGGGCCAATATCGACGCGCTGAAACGAGCGGGGGTCACCGACGTGCTCTCCGTCTCCGCCTGCGGATCTTTTCGCGAAGAGATGGCGCCGGGCCATTTCGTCATCGTCGATCAGTTCATCGACCGGACGATCCAGCGGGAGAAGTCCTTCTTCGGACCGGGCTGCGTCGCCCATGTCTCCGTCGCCTATCCGACATGCCCGCGCCTCGGCGACGCGCTAGAAGCGGCGGCGGACGCGGTGGGCATCGATGCGCATCGCGGCGGGACGTATCTGGCGATGGAGGGGCCGCAATTCTCCTCCCTCGCGGAGTCGAAGATGTACCGCGAGGTCTGGGGCGCCGACGTGATCGGCATGACCAACATGCCCGAAGCGAAATTGGCGCGGGAGGCGGAGCTTTGCTACGCCACCGTCGCCATGGTGACGGACTATGACAGCTGGCATCCGCGCGAAGGAGAGGTGGACGTCACCGCGATCCTCGCCGTTCTCCAGAAGAACACCGCCAACGCCGCGAAGCTGATCGCCGAGGTCGCGCCGAAGCTCGGCGGCGAGCGCGAAGCCTGCCCGCACGGTTGCGATCGGGCGCTGGAATACGCCGTGATCACCGCGCCCGACGCGCGCGACCCGGCGCTGGTGGCGAAGCTGGACGCCGTGGCGGGGCGGGTGCTCGCCTAACGGGTCGAAGCCGGGTTAGATAGGCCCATGCCGTTTGATCCTCATGTCTTCCGCCACATGCCGCCGGGCCTCCGCGCTCTGATCACCCCGCCCGACCAGTCGGAGATGCGGTTCGGCCAGGACCGCCTTCTCGAATACGACGCGCAGGCCTTGGAGGAGGGATGGGCCGAGGGCTGGCGCATGGCCTGCGAAGACCGGGAGGCGAACCGGCGTCAGCTGCTCTCGGGCCGGATGGACCGGGACCTCTGGGTTTTCGGCTACGGCTCGCTCATCTGGGATCCGGGCGTCGAGGTCGACGAATACCGCTACGCCGCCCTGGAGGGATGGAGCCGCAGTTTCTGCATGAGACTGGAGAGCGGGCGCGGGTCCCGCGAGCATCCAGGGCTGATGGCCGCCCTGGACGAAGGCGGGAGGTGCGAGGGGGTGGTCCTGCGCATCCCCGGCCCGCTGGTCGAGCGGGAGACGGAGTTTATGTGGCGGCGGGAGATGTTCGGCGGCGCCTATCGTCCCATCTTCGAACGGGTCGCCACCCCGCAGGGGGAGGTGGAGGCGCTCGTCTTCGTCATGGAGCATCGGAACCACCGCTACGCGCCCGATCTCTCCGAAGAGGAAGCGGCGCGGATGATCGCGGTGGCTGAAGGGCGGCTGGGGCCGAACTTCGCCTATCTAGACAACATGGTGCGCCATCTCGACGAGCTCGGCATCCGCGACGACGCGATGACCCGGCTCCGCGATCTCGCGGCCGCGCACCGCACCTGACGGGCGCGACTGCAATCGACGCGGCGGGAGCGAACCTGTCGGCTACACCGGCTGCGGGGACGGCGCCCGGCGGGCTGATCTTCGCATCGCCGAGTGCGGCCAAAACAGCCGCCGGCGCCTGAAGGCGATCACCTTCTCGACGTGCTGCAGCGACCTCCTGAACGCGGGTCGCTCGTACATCGCCATTGCATGAGACGGCTGAGGCGGCGCGCAGGGCCGCTCACCCATTATCGCTCACCGCGTGCCCTGGCGGCGCGCTCCATTGGCTTCGCGCCGATCGCGGGCATTGGGCGGACATAGACGCGAGCGATCACGCTTCGCCTTCATCTGTTCAGAGTTTGGTATATCGCGAGAACTGGCGAGCGAGAGGGCGAAACAACGATGGCATGTGAGTTGGAACTCCGTAATTTTGATAATTACTCTATGCACTTACGGACTATTCAATGTTTCTAGTTCCCCGGAATACTAGAATTCTAGAATCCCGGGATTCTGGGATCTTCATCCCGTCGCGTCCCTCGAGCGAGCATCAGTCGATCCGCTTTCATTGAAGGACACCGGAAAATCGGTTTTCCGCACTCTCAATCGCGTGTTGAATGCGGCTCAAATCGGATGGGCGACGGAGACCACATGACCGACTACACCAAAGCCAGCGCGGCGGAGACCGGACGCAGGATCGGCGCGGGAGACTGGGACGCGCGCGACGTCGCCGAAGCCTACCTTTCGGCCATCGACGCCTCCGAACACGCTGATGCGATTTACGCCCGCACCACCCCTGATCAGGCCCGCGCCGAAGCCGCCGCCGCCGCCGATCGGGCGGCGAAGGGCGTGCGCCGCGGGCCGCTGGATGGCGTGCCGATCTCCTGGAAGGACCTCTACGATACCGCCGGGGTCGCCACCGAAGCCGGGTCTGCGATGCTGGCGGGCCGCACGCCGGACGCGGACGCCACCGTCGTCGCGCGGGCGCGGCGGGCGGGGGTCGTCTCACTCGGCAAGACGCATATGACGGAGCTGGCGTTTTCCGGTCTCGGGCTCAACCCGGTGACGGCGACTTCGCCGAACCGCTTCGATCCGAAGCTTGCGCCGGGCGGGTCGTCTTCCGGCGCCGCAGCCTCCGTCGCCTACGACCTCGCCGCCGCCGGGATCGGGTCGGATACGGGCGGGTCGATCCGCATCCCCTCCGCCTGGAACTCGCTGGTGGGGTTGAAGACGACACATGGGCTGTTGCCCGACGACGGCGTCGTCCTCCTTTGCCCCGGCTTCGACACAGTCGGCCCGCTCTGCCGCACGGTGGAGGACGCGGCGCTCCTGACTGCGATCATGGGCGACCTGCCCGCGCCCGATCTGACGGGCGCGACGGTGAAGGGCGCCCGCCTTGCGGTGCTGGAGACGGTCGCGCTCGACGCCGACTGTCGGGACGAACCCCGCGCCGCTTTCGAGGCGGGCGTCGCCGCGCTGGCGGATGCGGGCGCGATCATCGAGCGGATCGAGGCGCCGGAGGTGGCGGAGGCGCTGCCGCTCTCTTTCCCGCTCTTCGTCGCCGAGGCCTGGGCCGAATGGGGCGAGACGATCGCGGAGAAAGGCGACTTGATGTTCGCCCCCGTCCGCGAGCGGTTCCAGAGCGGGGAGGGCGTCGACGCGGCGACCTATATCCGCAACTGGACCCGCATCCGCGCGCTGCGGAAGGTCTGGGACGCCCGCGTCGCAGCTTACGACGCCGTCCTCATCCCCTCCGCTCCGATCCTGCCGCCGGACGCGGAGCGGCTGATGACGGACCATGACTATTTCGTCACCGAGAACCTTCTGGCGCTTCGCAACACGCGGATCGGCAACGTCATGGGGCTGTGCGCGCTGACCTTGCCGACGGCCACGCCGTCCTGCGGACTGATGATGATGGGTAAGCCCTTCGGCGAAGCGGCGCTCTGTCGTCTCGGGGCGGCGGCGGAAGCGGTCGTCACTCAGGTATGAAGCGGCCGACGTGAAGTGGATAGACCTGCCGCCGGTCTGGCTGATCGGCTTCATGGCCGCGATGTGGGCCGTCGCGCAGGTCGCGCCCTGGCCCGGCGTCGAAGCGACATGGGCGGGCCGCGCGATCATCGGCGCGGCGCTTCTCGTTATGGTATGGACGGCGATATGGTTCCGCCGCCGCCGCACCACCATCATCCCGCACATGCAACCCGACGCGCTGGTGACGGAGGGACCGATGCGGTTCAGCCGCAACCCGATCTACGCGGCCGACGTTCTGGTGCTGATCGGCTGGGGCGTCGGGCTGGGGGATGCGCTTCCCTTCGTTCTGATCCCGATCTTCGCGATTGTCATCGAACGCCGCTTCATCCTGGCGGAGGAGGCGCGGCTCAAAGCGGCCTTCGGGGATGACTTCACCGCTTACAAGGCGCGTGTTAGGCGCTGGGTCTGAGGACGGAGGGACGCCCTCTTCGGAGCCCCTTTCAGGAGCCGCCTCATCAGCCGTTCGGCTTCGCCGTTTGCGTATTTGAAGGAAGCAGGGGCGGGGTGGGGCGCTCCGCTGTCGCCGATTCACGTTTAATTTCTGGACGGTATCGGAAGGTCCGTGTAGCCTGTCTCAGGACGAGGGTCCGTCAGAGACCCCGCATGAGGACAGTGACATGCAGGCGCCCGAGCGGTTTTCGAACCTCCCGGAGTATGCGTTTCCGCGTTTGCGGGCGCTACTCGACCCTATCCAGCCCGGCGGCCCAGCCGGAGCGGAGCCAGTGGCGATGTCGCTGGGCGAGCCGCGTCACCCGCTCCCGGATTTCCTGGCGGATGCGCTCGCGCGGCATCATGCGGGCTACGCGAAATATCCCCCGAACGAAGGCGCGCCCGAACTGCGCGCCGCCATCGCCGACTGGGCCAACCGGCGCTACGGCCTCGGCGAGCGGATCGATCCCGCGCATCACGTCTTTCCTCTGAACGGCACGCGGGAGGGGCTCTTCGCCGCTTGCGTCGCGCTCTCGCCGGAGCGGAAGAACGGGGAGAAGCCGGTCGTTCTCCTGCCGAACCCGTTCTACCAGTGCTACGCGGTCGCCGCGCTGACGGCGGGGGCGGAGCCGATCTACGTCAACGCCACCGCCGAGAGCGGCCATCTGCCAGACTTCGAGAGCATCGACCCCACGCTCCTCGCCCGCGCGACGGTCGCCTATATCTGCTCGCCCGCGAACCCGCAGGGCGCGGTGGCGACGGAGGACTACTGGCGCAAACTGCTCGCGCTGGCCGAGAAGCACGATTTCCGCGTCTTCGCCGACGAATGCTATGCGGAGATCTACCGCGAGACCCCGCCGCCCGGCGTCATGCAGTTCGCCGACACGGTCGATCCCGAACGGGTGCTGGCGTTCCATTCGCTCTCCAAACGATCGAACCTTCCGGGGCTGCGATCCGGCTTCTGCATGGGCGGGCCGGAGACGATCAAGGCGATGCGCCTCCTTCGTTCTTACGCGGGCGCGCCGATGCCGCTGCCCGCGCAGCTCGCCGCCGCCGAGGTCTGGGCGGAGGAGAGCCACGTTGTCGCCAACCGCGCGCTTTACGCGGAGAAATACGCGATGGCGGATGAGATCCTGGGCAACATGCCCGGTTACATGAGCCCCGAAGCGGGCTTCTTTTTGTGGGTGGAGGTCGCTGACGGCGAAACGAGTTGCGTTCGCCTTTGGAGGGAAGCGGGGGTGAAAGTGCTCCCCGGCTCCTACCTTTCCCGCCCCGGGTCGCCGGGCGCGGGGGACGGGGATCCCGGCGCGCATTACATCCGCGCCGCGCTGGTCGACACCAAGGACAATGTGAAACGCGGGCTGGAGGCGATCCGCGACGTGCTGACCGGATAGGTCGGCGCGCAACTGAGGGGTTGTTGCATGACGAGTTGGACTGACGACAAGGAACCGCTGCTGCCGCAATCGGCGCGCGATTTCCTTTCGCGCCGGGGGGCGGAGCTGGCGGGCGTGGGGTTCCTGATCGCCGGACTTGCGCTGGCCGCCGCGCTCTGGAGCTATCATCCGGACGATCCGAGCTGGTTCAACGCGACATCCGACGCGCCGCGCAACTGGCTGGGGGCCGGGGGCGCCTTTCTCGCCGATCCGCTTCTGCGAACGCTCGGCCTCGCGGCCTGGGCGCCCGTCGTCATCCTGATCGTCTGGGCCGTTCGCCTGATCCTCCACAAAGGGGATGAGCGGGTTTGGTCTCGGATGATCCTCACGCTTCTGACCATCCCGGTCACGGCGATGTTCGCCTCCATGCATGCGCCTTTCGACGGCTGGGCGTTCGAGACCGGCATGGGCGGGATCATCGGCGATGGGCTTCTCGGCGCCTTCCTGCCGCTCATCCCGATGTCGGTCGGCGCCGTCGTCACCACCGTTTCGCTGCTTCTCGGCGCGCTCTTTCTTGTGCTGAGCGCCCTCAATCTCGGCGTGGTGTGGTCGGAGGCGCGGATCGCCTTCCGCTTCCTCCTCCGCTCGCTGATCACGGCCACGGTCGCGATCATCTCCGCCAGCGCCGTCGCCGCCGCGTTCGTTTGGACGCGCGGGCGGGAGCTTCTGGCGAAGCCGCGCTCAGAGAAGGTCGCGCCGCCAGCGCCGATGGGCGCGCGGCGGGTTGAGCCGGGCCTCGACGAAGATGAGGAAGAAGACGGCCCGGTCGATTTCGACATGGACGAGCCGCTGATGGCCTATCGCGACCGCAGCGAGCGGGAGGAGGAGAGCGACAGCATCCTCCCCGCCATCCTCCGCCGCAACGTCGAAAAGACGCCAGTCGAGCGGCCCGCCGCCAAGCCGCCGAAGAAATCCAAACAGGCGCAGAGCGAAGAACAGCCGATGTTCGCGCTCGACGACGAGCAGGACGGGGAGACCTATGAGGTGCCCGCTCTATCCCTCCTCCAGCACCCGTCGAAGATCGTCCGCCACCAGACCTCCGACGCCGCGCTCGAAGAAAACGCGCGGATGCTGGAGAGCGTGCTGGACGATTACGGCGTGCGCGGAGAGATCGGATCGGTTCGCCCCGGCCCGGTCGTCACCATGTACGAGCTGGAGCCCGCGCCGGGCCTCAAGGCCTCCCGCGTGATCGGGCTGGCGGACGACATCGCGCGGTCCATGTCCGCCCTCGCCGCCCGCGTCTCCACTATTCCGGGCCGCAACGTGATCGGCATCGAACTGCCGAACGACCACCGCGAGATGGTGCTCCTGCGCGAGCAGCTCTCCTCCGGCGTCTATGGCGACAGCAACTTCAAGCTGGCGCTGGCGCTCGGCAAAGACATCGGCGGCGAACCCGTCGTCGCGAACCTCGCGAAGATGCCCCACCTTCTGGTGGCGGGCACCACCGGATCCGGTAAGTCGGTGGCCATCAACACCATGATCCTCAGCCTGCTCTATCGGCTCAGCCCGAAAGAGTGTCGCCTGATCATGATCGATCCGAAGATGCTGGAGCTTTCCGTCTATGACGGCATCCCGCATCTCCTCTCTCCCGTCGTGACCGACCCGAAGAAGGCGGTCGTCGCGCTCAAATGGGCGGTGGCGGAGATGGAGGATCGCTATCGCAAGATGTCCAAGATGGGTGTCCGCAACATCGACGGCTACAACCAGCGGGTCCGCGACGCGCTGGCGAAGGGGGAGGCGTTCTCCCGCACCGTTCAGACCGGTTTCGACGAGGAGACAGGCCAGCCCATCCTGGAAACCGAAGAGTTCGCGCCCGAAGAGATGCCTTACATCGTCGTCATCGTCGACGAGATGGCGGACCTGATGATGGTCGCGGGCAAGGAGATCGAGGCCTGCATCCAGCGCCTCGCCCAGATGGCCCGCGCTTCCGGCATCCACCTCATCATGGCGACGCAGCGCCCGTCGGTCGACGTCATCACCGGCACGATCAAGGCGAACTTCCCGACCCGGATCTCCTTTCAGGTCACCTCCAAGGTCGACAGCCGCACGATCCTCGGCGAGCAGGGGGCGGAGCAGCTGCTGGGTCAGGGCGACATGCTCTACATGGCCGGCGGCGGGCGCGTGACGCGCGTGCACGGGCCGTTCGTCTCCGACGAGGAGGTCGAGGAAGTCGTCGCCCATCTGAAGACGCAGGGGCAGCCCGAATACGTCTCCGCCGTCACCGAAGCGGACGAGGACGATGAGAACGCCGCCGCGATCGACGAGATCCTCGGCCTTGGCGGAGATACCTCCGAAGACGCGCTCTACGATCAGGCGGTGATGATCGTGGCGCGGGATCGGAAGTGTTCGACCTCCTACATCCAGCGCAAGCTGGCCATCGGCTACAACAAGGCCGCCCGCCTCGTGGAGCAGATGGAGGATCAGGGCGTCGTCAGCCCCGCCAACCACGTTGGCAAGCGCGAGGTGCTGGTGGAGGAGCGGTGAGCGCCGATCTTCAAGAACCGAAGTCACTATTATTTACAAAGGATTAACGGGCGACGTTAATCTTTCTCGGGTTGCACTGCCCCAACGTTGACGCTAGCTTCTCACGCATCCGCGAGGGGCGGTGAACGAGGGGTTGTTCATGAATACGGTATTACGGGGTCTAGCGACCGGGCTAGCTGGCGTTTTCCTTGCTATCAGCGCCTCGGCGCAGACATTCACGGCGCTCGGCGAGGACAAGACCGCGCTCCGGGACGAGCAGAAGGCGATCTTCGCCCAGATGTTCGAGGATCCGGACAATCTGGAGCTGATGTTCCAGTACGCGCTCGTCTCCATTGAGCTTGAGGACCTCGAAGCGGCGATCAGCACGCTCGAGCGGATGCTGATCTACAACAAAGACCTCCCCCGCGTGCACATGGAGCTCGGCGCCGCCTATTATCGGCTCGGCAGCTACGAGACCGCGAAGTACTACTTCTCCAACGTTCTCGCTTTCGACGACGTGCCGCCGCAGATCGTCGCGAAAACGCAGGAGTTCCTGCGCGCCATCGATCAGCGCACAAAGGATACCGTCGTCTTCGGCACGATCTCCGCCGGGCTGGTCTATTCGTCGAACGCGACGCTCGGGCCGGACGATCCCGCGATTCTCCTTTTCGGAACGCCCGCCGTGCTCGGCGCGCAGTTCCTTGAGAACGACGATTTCGGCGCGCGGGTCGCCGGCAGCCTCTCGATCATCTCCGATCTGGATCAACCGGATTCGGATTTCTGGCGGACGGATTTCTCGCTCTTCAGCCTGAAGTATTTCGACGAGCAGGCCGCCGACATCGACAGCCTTCTCTTCCGCACCGGACCGCGTCTCTCGCTGGACGACCAGCAGTTCGGGCCGAAACTGCGCCCCTTCGTCGAGTTCGACCACGTGCGCTCGGGCGAAAACTCGCTCTACGCGACGGGCTCGCTCGGGGCGGAGTACACCGACACGCTCTCGGACACGATGTCGATCTACGGGTCCGCCCGCATCGGATACCGCAACTTCATCAACGGCGCGGACAGCGACGGGGACGGGGATGACGACGCGGACGGCGCGATCCTCCGCGCAACCGTCGGCGCGGCCTATCTGCCGAGCGACGACCTCGTCCTCCGGGGCGCGGCGTTCTTCGAGAAGACCTTCGCCAACGAAGGGGCGAGTTCGTTCTTCGAAGGGACGCTCCGCGCCAGCGCGACCTACAGCTACGACAGCGGCTTCGACTTCGCCGGGCGGCTCTGGTCCCTGACCGGCTACGCGCAGGCGACCTATCGCGGCTTTGACGATCCGAATGTCCAGTTCGTCGGCCTGACCGGCACGCTGGAGCGCGAAGACGTCGATCTCCGCGCCGGCCTCCGGCACATGTTCCACCTCGAGGATGGCCTCTGGATCGCGCTCGACGCGGATGTGCTCCGCCGCGATTCCAACCTTCGCCAGTTTGACATCACCAATTTCGGCGCCGGCCTTTCGGTCGGCCTGGACTTCTGAGGAGATCCGCCATGACGCGCCTTATGAAGACCTCGTCCCTTTCCGCCCTCGCGCTCGCCGTCGTTCTCGGCGCAGTTGGCGTAACGGCGCCGCAGGTCAGTTTCGCCGCCACGGAGATCGGCTCCGTCGCCGCCGCCAACCGGGATATCGAGGGCACCCCGCCCGGCGCCGCGACGCGCTCGCTCCTGATCGGCGACCGCCTGATCCAGAATGAGCGTCTGGTGTCCTCCCCGGACGGGTCGGGGCAGATGATCTTTCTCGATCAAACGACACTGACCGTTTCTCCGAATTCGGAGATCATCCTCGACGAATACGTCTATGACCCGGACGCCGATAGCGGCCAGCTCGGCCTTACCGTCACCCGCGGCGTTCTTCGGATGGTCGGCGGACGCATCACCAAGTCGAACGCGGCGGTGATCAACACGCCCAGCGCCACCATCGGCATTCGCGGCGGCATCGGTCTCGTCGCGGTCGCGCCGAACGGCGACGTCCAGGTGATGCATGTCGCGGGCGAGACGACGACGGTCGACGCCAACGGCGAGACGCTGACGATCTCCCGCTCCAACGGATTCGCGACGGTTAGTCAGGGCGAAGGTCCGGTCTATCAGGGCGTCGCCGACGCCAGCGTCATCGCCGGTTTCTACAGCCAGATGCAGGGCGGCGGCGGCGGGTCGGACAACGACCTCGAAAACGATGACGCCGAAGGGTCCGGGATCGCCGCGATCAACTCCGAAGACCCGGATGCGGTTGTCGACGCGCCGATCTCGACCTCCGGCGAATCCGCCGTGGACGACGACACCGGAGAGGTGGAGACGCTCACAATCGTCAGCGATCCTGACGTGCAACTCGACATTCAGGACGGCGAAAGCGAAGGCGGAGAAGACCTCGTCTTCACCGAAGATTTCGCCGCGTTCATCGGCGGCCTGATTACCCGTGACGCTGAGCCGTTCATCGACGCCAGCGGCGCGCTGATAAACAACCCCGCCGCAGTGAACCTCTCATTCACTGGGGGTGAGGAAATCGCCACCTTCGCCTCCGGCTCCGTCATCGTTACGCTGGAGGAGGGCGACACGGTCACCCTGCCGGACCCGCAGGACGGCTTCTTCGCCTTTGGTCCTGACGGCACCGCCTCCCCTGAAGGTACGCTCACCGGCCGGGGCTTCGGCGACAGCGCAGCGGGTCTCTTCCTCTATGACGTGGAGACGTCGCTCGGCAATCAGGGTGCGATCTTCGGCGCCGAGCCGGGGCCGACCCAGCTTCGGACAATCAACGCGAACACCAACGCTTTCCGCACGACGCCGTTCGACATCAAGCGCGACCTCGCTTTCGGCGATCTGCCGAACGCGCAGGCGTTTCTGCCGGCTTCGCTGCGGGGCGCGTTCAACGGCGGGACCCAGGCTCAGCTCTTCCTCATCAACCCGCCGAACAGCGACACGTTCGGCGCGGGCTCGGGGTCGGCTTCCAATACCGGCTCGAAATGGCTGATTTCGCAGTTCATGATCCAGGGCGAAGGCGCCGCCCAGAGCTACCTCCTGCATGTCGGCGCGACGAGCGTTCTCAACAACGGCGCGGATGCGCCCGATCTCTCCAGCTTCGGGCGCGGGTCCTTCCGCGGCGGCGGGGTCGGCTTCGCAAACCGTATCCAGCCGCTCGTCGGCTCCACTGCGGTGCCTGAAAGCGAGGACGCTGTAAACGGGCCGACGATCTACGGACGAGACGACAGTTACCTCTTGCTCGGCAACTCCTCAGCTTATCACGAGGACTTGGACCCGGAGTCCGAAACCTCCGCCAGTTTCCTGTCCAACATCGAGACCGGCGGCCAAGCGTTCTATGGCAGCCTGCATCTCGCGGAGCGAGAGGCGGATTTCCTCCTCAATACCGGCAACCGCTTCGCGTTCGGCTCCACCCCCGCCGCTTTCGCGGCTGAGCGCGGTCTGACAGGCGCGACCGCCTTCGGAGCGGGGGAGGCCGTCTTCAACTCCTACACCTTCGCCTCGACCGCCTTCGGCTTCCGCGCCGGGACGGGCGCGACGGGCAAGGCGGTCGGACGAACGCTCGGCGTCGACTCTCTCGGCGGCGCCGCCTTCTTCAGCCTGACGGAGCCCGAAGGCTCCATGATCCTGAACATCGATGAAATCGCGGGCGATCCGGTGCCGATCGACCGCATCCAGCTCGCCTTCGGCGGCCGCCGCAGCGCGGTGATCGACGGCGCGCGCTTCGGTCTGCGCGATCACAACGATCTGACCCAGCTCGCCAACGTCCTGACGGATGAACCGGAGGTTCAGTTCATCGAGGGCTCCGACGCGATCCGTCGCACGGGCCGTCCGCCGAACTCGTTCGGTCAGGCGGCGTTCCGCGGGGCGGCCCTGTCGCACGGGCTGGCGGATTCCGGGACGCTTTTCCCGGCGGACGCGGACGCGACGCCGGAGTTCCTCACATGGGGCTACTGGACCGGCCAATTCCGCTTCGACGCGGACGCGAACCCGGATTTCGACAATGCGCGCCTGCAATTCGCGCTCAGCTCCTTCGTGAGCGGCAACCGGACGGACGTCGTTCCCACCACGGGCGTCGCAAGCTTCGACGGGGCGGTGATCCTCAACGTGCTCGAAGCGTCCGGCGCCGATTATGTCGACGGCGGACGGTTCGAGATGGACTGGGACTTCGGCGTCGGCAACGGCACGGTCTTCCTGAACGGTCTCCTCGGCGAAGGCGAGGTGGTCATGCCGGTCGATCAGATCGGCTCCGTCGGCAGCTTCAACGACTATGGCGGCGGCGTCACGACGCCGGGCGATACGACCTTTCAGATCGACGGCGCCTTCTTCGACGGCCCGGTCGCGAACGACGCCCGTGCGACGGCGGGGTCGATCAGCACGAGCAATTCTGTCACCGGCGTAATCAGCTCTGGCGTCTATTTCGGGGAGCGGTGAACAATCTGTTCACCGCCGCTAGGCTGACGTGAGCCGCTAAAACGCTTAAGTCCTCTCCTGAAAACGGGAGAGGACATCGCCATGACCGCTGCGAAGACGCTGGGCGTCCACCACATCACCCTGAATGGCGCAGACCGCCAGACGTCGATCGACTTCTGGGAAGGACTCCTCGGTATGCCCTTCGTGTTCGAGCAGCCGAATCTCGACGCGAAAGACGTCGATCATCTGTACTTCGATCCCGGCGACGGGCGCCTGATCACCATCTTCACGTCCGAAGACCGCCGCCCCACGGGTCATCGCAGCGGGCTGGAGCCGGGCGCCGTCCACCATCTCGCTTTCGCAATCGCGCCGGATGCGTTCAAACCGACCGTCGAGCGTCTTCGCGCCGCGGGACGCGAAGTCGCCGTCCGCGATCGCGGCTTCATGCATTCGATGTATTTTCGCGAGCCGCTCGGCCACATGATCGAGCTCGCCGCTTACAAGTTCACCGCGCCTGACGGCGCCACTGATGCGGACGTTCTTCGCAAGGCGTTCGAGATGCGAATGGCGCGCGGCGCGGAGGCGATCGAAACCGAGGACGTCGAAGCGGCGGTCGCCGCTCTTTCCTGAGGAATTTACCGACCCTCTTGTCTTCGCGCCGCCGCGCGGCATGATGCGCGGCGGGGGACGTGAGGGTGTAAACGATGCGTATGTCGATTCTGATCGGCCTCGTGCTGGTCGTTCTGGGCGGTGCTGCCCTTTACCAGATCCGAAACGGGTTCTTCATGTACGCGGCCGGTCATCTGACCCATTGGCCGCCGTCCGAGCCTGCGGACATCGCCGCAGAGTTCACGAAGCTGGAGGCTGAAAGCTCAGAAACTCTAGGAATTTCCCTCGGTCAGGTGGCCAACGCCCGCGTCGCCTGCGCGTCGGACGTCATGGGCGCCTCTCCTAACGAGACCGTGGCTAAGGCGTTCAGGCGGTTGAACCTCGTCCTCCTCGGCGTCGGCGTGAATTCCTATTCTCCGGTGATCCCGCCGAACGCCCGGCGCATGACAGAGTTGAGGCGCGATCTCACCCGCGATTCCCGCCCCTGGCGCGAGCCGGACCTGAACTCGGCGGCGTCGAAGCAGCTCGACGACGTCATCGACGAACTGACGGCTGCCGAGAACGGCATCTATGTCGGCCTCGATCTAATCTCGAACTTCGGCCATCTCGACTTCACGCGGTATGTTGAGGCGATGATGAAAGGCGGGGAGCCGTTTCATCTCTGCGTCGCCGACCGCCGGGTCTGATCCTCAGGATTTCCCGCCTTCAACCGGCCCCTCCGCCTTCTTCCATCCGGCGAAGCCTTCGCCGAGCTGGGCGATGTTCTCCATCCCCATGTCCTGAAGCGTCTTCACGCTGATGGCGGAGCGGCCGGCGGCGGCGCAGAAGAAGACGAACTTCTTATCCTCGCCGAAGACCTCCTTGTAATAGGGGCTCTGCGGATCGACCCAGAACTCCAGCATTCCGCGCGGGGCGTGAAAGGCGCCGGGGATCTTCCCCTCCCGCTCCAGCTCACGCGGGTCGCGAATATCGACCAGCAGGAAATCCTCGTCGTTCATCCGGGCGATGGCGTCAGCGGGAGAGATCGTCTCGATCTCAAGCTCCGCTTCCTTGACCATGTCCCATGCTTTTTTGATCGGCATGTTTGGTTTCCTTTCTCGTTCGGGCTTCGCCCTCAAGCCGCCACCCGCCCCGTCCTCCCCACCCGACCACCAAGCCTACCGGCTGGGTTGACGCTTGGTGGCCGGGTGGGGAGGACGGGGCGGGTGGCGGCGAATATCCTACATCAAGCCTCTCGCCCGGCCGCCTGACCGGAGAAGATGCATCCGCCGAGGAACGTCCCTTCGAGCGCGTTGTACCCGTGATAGCCGCCCCCGCCGAAGCCCGCCACCTCGCCGCAGGCGAAAAGCCCTTCGATCGGCGTCCCGCCCTCGCCCAATGCGCGGGAGGAGAGGTCCGTCTCCACCCCGCCCAACGTCTTCCGCGTCAGCACATTGAGCCGCACCGCGATCAGCGGCCCGTTGGCGGGGTCGAGGATCTTGTGCGGCTTCGCCGTCCGGATCAGCCGGTCGCCCTTGTAGTTCCGCGCCGCGTAAAGCGCGCTCACCTGCGCGTCCTTGGAGAACGGATTGTCGATCTGCGCATCCCGCGCCTCGATCTGCGCGCGCAGCTTCACTTCGACCAGCAGATCGTCGCCCGAAAGCGCGTTCATCTTGGCGACCATTCGGGAGAAATCCGTCTCCACGATGAAGTCTTCGCCATGCTCCTTGAACGCCTCCACCTCCGGCGTCGCTCCTTTTCCGAGCCGCGCCTTCAGCACTTTCAGCCATTTCTTGGAGGTGAGGTCATGGTTCTGCTCCGACCCCGAGAGCGCGAATTCCTTCTCGATGATCTTCTGCGTCAGGACGAACCAGGAGTAATCCTTCCCCGTCGACAGGATGCGCTTCAGCGTCGAATTGGTGTCGAAGCCGGGCATGCAGGGCGCCTCCATCCGCACGCCATTGGCGTCGAACCAGATGGAGGACGGGCCGGGCAGAATGCGGATCGCGTGTTTGGGCCAGATCGGGTCCCAGTTCGTGACCCCCTCGCAATAGCTCCAGAGCCGGTCCGAGTTGATCAGGTTCGCTCCGGCGGCGGCGCTGATCCCCAGCCCCGCCCCGTCCACATGCGCCGGCACGCCGGAGATCATCTTGGCGGGCGCCGGCCCGAGCCGATCCGTCGGCCAGAACTCCCGCACCATGTCGTGGTTCCCGCCGATCCCGCCGGTCGCCATGATGACGCTCTCGGCTTCGATCTCGAACGCCCCGACGACCTCCCGCGTGCTCTCCTCGCCGCGCTTGGCGCTATCCGGCGCCAGCACCTCGCCCGCGACCCCCGTCACCCGCCCGTTCGCGGTGACGAGCCGCGTGACCCGGCGCCGAAACAGCATCTCCAGATGACCGGAGGCGACCGCCTCTCGCGCGGCTTTTTCGAAGACCTCCACAACGCCCGTGCCGGTTCCCCAGGTGATGTGGAAGCGGGGCACTGAATTGCCGTGCCCGTTCCCATAACTCCCGCCCCGCTCCGCCCAGCCGACGACCGGAAACCAGCGCGCGCCCATCGCATGGAGGTCGGAGCGCATCGGCCCCGCCGAATACGCCAGAAAAGCGTCGGCCCATTTGCGCGGCCAGTAATCCTCATCCCGATCGAACTGCGCCGATCCCATCCAGTCGGACCGCGCCAGCTCCAGACTGTCCCTGATCCCGAGGCGCCGTTGCTCTGGCGTGTCGATCATCATCAGCCCGCCGAGCGACCAGAACGCCTGTCCGCCGAGATTGATCTCCGCCTCCTGATCCACGATCACGGACTTGCGCCCGCGCTTCGCCAGTTCGACGGCGGCCGCGAGGCCCGCCAGCCCGCCGCCGACGATCACGACATCCGTCTTGCTCATGTCCGCATCCACCCGTTTTCAAACGCGAGGGCGCCGACCCCCGCGAAGCGCCGCTGCCGCTCCAGTTCCGCCTCCAGCCGCGCGATGCGGCCTTTGGAGGCGCGCACCTTCGGCTCCAGCCACAGCGCTTTGACGACAAGCGCATCGGCCTTCCGATCCGCCTTCATATCGACCCGCCCGATCATGGCGTCCCCCTCCATCAGGGGAAAGACGTAATAGCCGTATTTCCGCTTCGGCTCGGGCGTGAAGATCTCGATCGTGTAGTCGAAGTTGAAGAGCCGCCTCGCCCGTTTCCGATCCCGCAACATCGGATCAAAGGGGGAGAGAACCCGCACCCGCGCCGGCGGCTCCGCCGGCTCATGTTCCATGAGATCGGGCCGCGCCAGATGCTTGCGCGGCTTCGACCCGTCCGCGCTCTCCACCTCCACCTCGATCAGCGCGTTCTGGCGGGCCGCCCACGCTTTCGCCTCCTCCGGCGAGATGAGCGCCCAAAACGCCGCCAGATCGCCCGTCGTGGCGAAGCCGAGCCGGTCCAGCGCCTCCCGGCAGCACCAGTCCACCAGCGCTTCGTGGTCCGGAACCGGCCCCAGATGCGCAGCCGGAATGACGTTCTCCGTCAGATCGTAGACCTTCTGGAAATTCCGCCGATGACAGATCGCCAGCCGCCCCGTCCGCCAGAGATATTCCAGCGAGGATTTCGACGGATTCCATTCCCACCACCCGCCGGACGAGCGGGTTTCGTCCGCACCCACATCCTTCGTCCCGCAAGGCCCCCGCCGCCCGATCTCCGCCAGCACGTCCTCCGCTTGCTCGCGAAATCCTTCGCGCCCCCAATTGGTCCACCGCTTCACCAGCCCCGGCTCGGCATCCGCCATTGCCCGTCGCCAGTACGGGAAGAATCGCGTGGGAATTATGGAGGCGTCATGCGTCCAGTTCTCGAAGAGCGCCCGGTCCGTCTCGATCAACTGAACCAGATCGCGTTTCCGATACGTCTGGTTCCGCGCGAACAGGATCATGTGATGCGCCCGCTCAACCCACTGGATCGAGTCCACCTGCACGAAGCCCAGCCGCTCCACCAGCGCCAACAAATCCGTCTTCGACTGTTTCGGCGTCGGCGGGTCGGCCAGCCCATGACGCTCAATAAACAACCGCCGCGCGGTCAGGTTATGCAGACGAGGGATCAAATCCCCATCCTTCTTTGCTCCAAAAATATCCCCGCCGGAGGCGAACGCCTCCACAAGCGCCCCGCAAGCCGCCCGCCGCGAGCGAAACCCGACCACAGGCGAGACGCCCGACGCGGCGCTTCCCTCACAGTCCCATCTGCCGAACGGCGAGATCGCGCATGATCTCCTCCGATCCGCCGCCGATGGCCATGACCTTCACCTCCCGCCAGGTCCGCTCGATCCGGTTGCCGCGCAGATACCCCGCGCCCCCCATGATCTGCATCGCCTCCGAGGCCACGAACTCGAGGGCTTTCGACCCGAAGACCTTCCCCTTCGAAATCTCCGCCACCGGATTCAGCCCCTCGTTCATCGCCCAGCAGATCTGGTTGAGATACGCCTCCGTCGCGTCGATCCGCATGGAAATATCCGCGATCTTGTGCCGGATCACCTGGCTTTTGATCATCGGCTGGCCGAACGTCACCCGCTCCTGCGCATAGGCGATGGCGTCCTCCAAACAGATCTTCATCGCTCCCACGCAACCCGCGATCATCGCCGCCCGCTCGTAATTAAAATTGTTCATGATGGAGAGGAACCCGCGATCCTCCTCCCCCAGCATGTTCTCCGCCGACACCCGAACGTTATCGAAGTAAAGCGTCGCGGTGTCGGAGGCCCACCAGCCCTGTTTAGGCCCCACGGACGCTCGCGAAAACCCTTCCGCGTCCGCATCCACCAGAAAGAGCGAGATGCCCGAAAGCCCCGGCCCGCCCGTCCGCGCGCCCACGACGAAATGGGAGGCTTTCATGCCTCCCGTCATGAAGGTCTTCACCCCGTTCAGCACGAAATGGTTCCCGTCCCGCTCGGCCCGCGTCTTGAGGCTCGCGACGTCCGACCCGCCCCCCGGCTCCGTGATCGCCAGCGCCGAACTCGTCCGCCCCGCCAGCACGTCAGGCAGCACCCGCTCCCGGATCTCATCCGAGCCGAGCTTCGCGATCGGCCCCACCGAAATCGACCGCCCGTTGACGGCGGAGGCGACCCCGCCCGACCCGCATTTCGAAAGTTCTTCATTGTAGGAGCAGCGCATGAAGGCGTCGTCGAACCCGAGCCCGCCCCAGCGCTCCTCGATCCCAAACCCCCAGACCCCGAGCGCGCCCAGCTTCTCATGCACCTGCCACGGCACGTCCCCCGCCTCGTCCCAGTCGTTGACGTAGGGCGTCACTTCGGAGGCGGTGAAGGCCGCAATCGTCTCGCGCCACGCCGCGCGCTCCTCGGTTTCGAACGGGTTCTGCATGTTGGTCTCCTCCCGCCGAAGACGAGACCAAACCCGCGCGTCCACGGCAAGACCGGAGGAAGGTGACGCTACGGCGCGCGCCCTCTCGCCCCAAAGCGCAACCGCCCCGGCCCCCGAGCCGGGGCGGCTCGCCTCACTCCTCGACGAGGATGGTTTTCTTGAACGTCATCTTGCGAAGCTTGGCTTCACGGCAGGCGCGATAGAGGCGGTCAGAGTAGAAGACGGCCGTCGGCATAATCTGACTGTCGAGCCACACATCAGGACCTTCGAGAGCTGATCCATGGATGGAGACGCCCCCGTCCCGCTGCCGATCCAGCGTGAGCATATGGGTGTAAAAACCCTCTACTGCTTCGACATCCGGCTCCTGCATCACGATCCCGGCCTTCTTCTCGACCAGATTGAAGATGTAGAAGTCGGCGAGCGGCGTGACGTTGTCCTTCTTGTAGATCTTGAACGGCGTGAACCGGGAGGCGCCGAGATTGAACCGCTCGAACACCGCCTTCGTCTTCTCCGACGCGAGCAGGAACGAAGCGTTCCGCCCGACATCAGGGAAGTCTCGATTGCCAGCGCGCTCGTAGTATCCACGCGTCGGCAACTCATTCACGTCGGTGACGTCGCCAGCGAGGTACTTTCTCTGCAGCTTGACCCGATCCTCAAGCTCAAGCCCACTGTCGTCTTGCCAGTTCACATACTCGGTGAAAGCCGCGTCGAAGTTCCATCCGTTCATCCAGATCTTCGGCTTCGCCCCGCGCCCCCGTTTCACCGCCGGGGCGGCCGGCTTGGCGAGCGTCGCACCCTCGTCCTGCAGCGTGAGCGTGCGGGCGTTGCCCTCCGCTATCTCCCGCACGGTCAGCACCGGCCCGGCGGGGATCGGTACGGCGTCGCCGTCCTTGAACACCGGCCCGTTGGCCATCAGATGCCGCAACGCGAAGAGCGTCACCGCATGCGGAACGCCCGCCCGCCCGGTCATCCGCACCGCCACCTCATGCCCGAAAAACGCCGCCGCCCCCGCGCTGAGGAAGGTCGCGTCGCTCTCGCCGCCCGGCGCCTCCCGCTGATCGATGCAGCGGATGGAGACGAAGGGCTCCGTCGTCCAGTTCAGCCAGTCCCCGGCCCGCGCCGCCCGCAGCGCCTCGGTCATCCGGGTGATCGGCGCGACGCAAACCCCGTTCGGGCAATAGACCGCCGTCGCGCCGACATTCCCCGCGACCTCCTCCGCGACATCCAGAAGCTTCAGCATCTCCGCCCGCCGCGCCTCCCATCCTTCACCCGGATGCGAGGCGACGAGCGCCACATGGGACCGATGCGCCCTGACGACCTCCGCCGCCTTCGGCCAGAATAGGTTCCCCTCGCAAGCGCGGAGCGGCGCGTCTTCGGGGTAGGGAACGGAGAGCGGAAGCGCCGCGATCTCCACCCCGCCCCACGTCGTCAGCGCGGCGCCGTCGCGGGAGGTCGGCGCATCGCCTATAGCGGTGGCGGCGCGCGCCTCAAACGTCGATCTGGCGTCAGAGGACAGGAGGTAGAGAGAGCATAAACCAAAACCCGCCGCGAACTACGCAGTCCCGCACCGTCGCCCGGCGCGCGGGCGAAGGCAATCACCCCTCCAGCCACGCTAAAATCGCCGCCCGGTCCCCATCCAGCGCCGGGGCCGCCGGGCGCTCCGCCGGGTCATCGCGGCCGGTCATCTTGATCGGGTCGCCCGCCGCGGTGAACCGGCGGCCGCCCGCGTCGGGGGCGAGGCTTGCGACCATGTTGCGGGCGGCGATCTGGGGGTGTGCCATGACCTCGTCGACGGTCTGGATGCGGCCCGTGGGCACGCCCGCCGCCTCAAGCTTCTCGATCCAGTTGTCGACCGTGTCGTAGAGCAGCGCCATCTCGAACCGCCGTTTCAGCGCCCGGACGTTCGCCACCCGGTCGATGTTGGTCGCGAACTTCGGGTCCTCCGCCACCCCTTCCAACCCCAGCGCTTCGCACGCTTTGGCGAAAAGCGCGTCGTTGCCCGCCGCGATGACGATCAGGCCGTCGTCAGCGTGATAGGTCTCGAACGGCGCGATGGAGGGGTGACGGGCGCCGGTTGGGCCCGGCGGGGCGCCGGTGGCGTTGGTGATCGCCACAGCGTGCTCGATGATGGCGAGCTGGCTGTCGAGCATGGCGATGTCGATCTTCCGCCCATCGCCCGTCCGCATCCGGTCGTAGAGCGCCGCCATGACCCCCTGCGCCAGAAACATCCCCGCCGTGATGTCGCCGATGGAGGCGCCGCAGCGCACCGGCTCGCGCCCGGCCTCCCCGGTGATCGACATGACGCCGCCCTCGGCCTGCACCACCATGTCGTAGGCGGGCTTGCCGGACCACGGGCCGGTATGGCCGTAGCCCGACACAGCGCCGTAGATCAGGTGCGGCCAGCGGGCGTGGAGGTCTTCCCAGCCGTAGCCGAGCTTCTCCATCACGCCGGGGCGGAAGTTCTCCAGCACCACGTCGGCGCGCGCCAGCATCCGCTCGAAGATCGCGCGGTCTTCCTCCGCCTTCAGGTCGAGCGCTATCGACTCCTTGCCCCGGTTGATCGTCGCGAAATAGGCGCTTTCACCGTCGACGAAGGGCGCGAAGGCGCGCGTGTCGTCGCCGATCCCCGGTCGCTCCACCTTGATGACGCGGGCGCCGAGATCCGAGAGCGTCATCGAGGCGTAGGGCCCCGCAAGGACATGGGTGAGGTCGACGACGGTGACGCCGTCGAGGGGCTGGCTGGACATCGGGGTCTTCCTTCTCGCTCCATCCGGGGCGGCGCGAGCCTGATGCGCCGCCATCCCGACGGAGGTGCCCCGCGCTCGCCCGCGAAAACATGATGCAGGTCAATGCCAGAGCCGCGCCCGGCATCCTTCGCAGAAGGGTCATGAAAGGGTCACGCGAAACTTGATCCCGATCAAACCCGCCCCGAACGCGCGGGCGCATCCTCAGGCCAACCTCAAGGCAAAGGAGCCCGGCCATGTTCGACCTCGCCGCCAAGACGCTGTCTTTTTCACCCATTCGCCATGACCCCGCGCGCCCCGTCGCGCTCTCCGCCCGGAATGTGGATTTCTGGTATGGGGAGAAGCACGCGCTGAAGGACGTCTCCCTCGACGTGCATGAGAACGAGGTGACCGCCTTCATCGGCCCCTCCGGCTGTGGCAAGTCGACGATGCTCAAATGCTACAACCGGATGCACGACATCACGCCGGGCGCGCGGATGACCGGCAGGATCGAGCTTTTCGGAGAGGACGTGAACGCCGAGCACATCGACCCGCCCCTCCTTCGCCGCCGCTTCGGCTGGGTCGCGCAGAAGCCGAACCCTTTCCCCTTCTCCATTCGCGAGAACATCGTCTACGGCGCGCGCATCGCCGGGTTCTGCGAGACGCGCGCCGCGCAGGACGAGCTGGTGGAGCGGCATCTTCGCGAAGCGGGCCTCTGGGACGAGGTGAAAGACCGGCTGAACTCACCGGGCACGGAGCTTTCGGGCGGGCAGCAGCAGCGCCTCTGCATCGCGCGGGCGCTGGCGACGCGGCCAGACGTTCTTTTGATGGACGAGCCCTGCTCCGCCATCGACCCGATCGCCTCCGCGCGGGTGGAGGAGCTGATCGCCGATCTTCGCCGCGAGCACGCCATCGTCATCATCACCCACAATATGGAGCAGGCCGCGCGCATCGCGCAGAAGACCGCCTATTTCCACCTCGGCGCGCTTCTGGAGGCGCGGGACACCCGCGATCTCTTCGCCGATCCGCGGACGGAGGAAACGCGCACCTACCTCGCCGGCAAGTTCGGATAGCGCTCCGCCGGGTGGAACCGATTGAAACCATTCGCTGATTGACGCCCTAGCGGCTCCATGTAAGTTTCGCATTAAGTTGCATCAGGCGAATCCGTAGGGGCGGAGCGAGGGGCGCTATGATTAAGTCGGAGCTCATTCAGAAGCTGGCTGACGAAAACCCGCATCTTTATCAGCGGGACGTGGAGCGCATCGTCTCCTCGGTGTTCGATGAAATCACCGACGCGCTCGCGCGCGGCGACCGGGTCGAACTGCGCGGCTTCGGCGCCTTTTCGGTGAAGCACAGAGATGCGAGAACCGGACGAAACCCGCGCACCGGCGAGTCGGTGGAGGTGCCCGCGAAACGCGCGCCCTTCTTCAAGACCGGCAAGGACTTGCGGGACCGGATGAACGACAACTGAGGCGGGCGATGGGCCCGCGGGAGCCTACATGCGGACCTTGAAATTCGCCCTCGTCCTCTTTGTGATCGTCGTGCCCGTCGTGGTCTTCAGCATCGCGAACGCCGAGATCGTCACAGTGCGGCTTTGGCCTGATCTCACCGATTACGGCCTGCCGCTCTCCCCAAGCATCGAGACGCCGGTCTTTATGGTCGGCCTCGTCGCGGGGCTGATCTGGCTCCTGATCGGGATCGCCTTCGGCCTCGGCTATGAGTACATCCGCGAGGGCAAGGTTCGCCGCTCCGCCCGCGAGGCGAAGCGGGAGGCGGACGCGCTTCGCAAGAAGCTCGATGAGATCGCCGGAGACGGCGACGACGACATCGCCGCGCTTCCCGCCCGCTAATGCTCGTTAAGATCTGCGGTCTGACCGATGCGGCGACGGTCGCGGCGGCGGCGGAGGCGGGCGCGCGCTACGTCGGCTTCGTCTTCTTCGCGAAATCTCCGCGCAATATCGATTTCGACGCCGCCCGGACGCTCGCGGCTGAAACGCCGCCTGGGGTGATGAAAGTCGCGCTCGTCGTGAACCCGGATGACGCGCTGATCGACCAGGTCGCCGCCGCCCCGATCGACATGATCCAACTTCACGGGAGCGAGACGCCCGAACGGGTCGGGGAGGTTAAGGCGCGCTCCGGCCTTCCGGTGATGAAGGCGGTCGGAATCGCGGGGGCGGAGGACGTCTCCAGGATCGACGCCTACGCCGAGGTCGCCGATCAGCTTTTGATCGACGCGAAGCCGCCGAAGACGGGCGAATTGCCCGGCGGCAACGGCGTTTCCTTCGACTGGCGGCTGATCGCGAACCGGGACTGGACCGTCCCATGGATGCTGGCGGGCGGGCTGACGCCGGAGAATGTCCGCGAAGCGATCCGCCTGACCGGCGCGCGCCAGATCGACGTCTCCTCCGGCGTCGAAAGCGGGCCGGGGGTGAAGGACGCCGCCCTGATCCGCGCCTTCTGCGCCGCCGCCCTCGAAAACGCAGGGTAGACGGGGCGGAGCGACTCGGCGCACCCTTCCCTCAACCAAAAAGGGAGGACGCGCCATGCAAGCGCTTGATCGCGTATTGGAATCAGCCATTGAGGACGGCCACGCGCCGGGCCTCGTCGTCTCGGTCGCCGACCGGAACGGCGTGATTTATGAGAACGCGATGGGCGCGCGGGCCGTCGGCGGCGAGACCGCGATGACGACCGATACGGTCTTTCGCGCCTTCTCCATGACAAAAGCGGTCGGCGCGGCGGCGGCGGCGAAGTGCATTGAAGACGGGCTCCTCACGCTGGAGACGCCGGTGGAGGACGTTCTTCCCGAATGGAAAGACGTCAAGCGCCTCGATGGGTTCGACGCGGATGGAAAGCCGATCCTCGTCGCGCCTTCGACCAAGGCGACGCTCCGCCATCTGGCGACCCACACCTCCGGCCTCGTCTATGAGTTCTGGAACGAAGGGCAGGGCGCCTACATGGCCGCGACGGCGGCGCCGACGATCCTGTCGGGCGCCATGGCGGCGCTTCATTCCTATCCGCTGGCCTTCGAGCCGGGGACGAAATGGGACTATGGCACAGGCATCGACTGGCTTGGCCGCATGGTGGAGGAAGTGAGCGGGCGGCGGATCGACGCCTATGTGACCGAGAAGATCCTCACGCCGACGGCCATGAAGGACACCGGGTTCGAGCTTCGCCCCGACATGGCCGCCCGCCTGACGGACGCCCATGCGGCGACGGAGGACGGCTTCGTTCCCTACGACATCGCTCCGCCGCCCTCGCCCGAGCTCTACGGGATGGGTCACGCCCTCTATTCGACGGGCCCGGATTACCTCCGTTTCATCCGCATGCTGATGAATGGCGGGGAGATCGACGGAACCCGCGTTCTGAAGCCGGAGACGGTGGAGATGTTCTGCGCCAACCAGATCGGCGATCTGTCGGTCGGCAAGATGACGTCCTACGCGCCGCCCCTGACGGCGGATGTGGATTTCTTCCCTGAGCAGGAGAACAAATTCTCCCTCGGGTGCCTGATGAACACGGCGGACATCGAGGGCAAACGCCGCGCCGGGTCGCAGTCCTGGGCGGGCGTTTTGAACACCCACTACTGGTTCGATCCCACATCGGGCGTCGCGGCGGTGATCATGCTCCAGCACCTGCCCTTCGTCGATCCGCACTGCATGGCGATCTACGACGCGGTGGAGCGGACCGTTTACGCGGAGCTGGCGTGACCCCACGCGCGCAGTGTCTTTCGGCGCGCTGAAATAAACGCCCGATCTCCGGCGGCGGCGCGCGCGGCTCATGCTATCCAGCGGCCATGACGTTCGACGCCGCCGACCACGACGCGCTTTACGCCGCGCTCCTCCGCCGCGATCCGGCCTATGACGGGCGCGCCTATGTCGGCGTGTCGTCGACCGGCGTTTTCTGCCGACTGACCTGTCCGGCGCGCAAGCCGAAGCGGGAGAATTGCACATTCTATCATACCGTCGCGGAGTGTCTGGAGGCCGGTTACCGCCCCTGCAAGCGCTGCCATCCGATGCGCCCCGCGGCGCTGGAGGACCCGATGGTCGCGCCGCTTCTCGCCGCGCTGGAGGCGGAGCCCGATCGCCGCTGGCGCGAGAGCGATGTGGAGAGGATGGGCTTCGACCCCTCGACCGTGCGGCGCAGCTTCAGGCGCCAGTTCGGGATGACCTTTCTCGAAATGGCGCGCCGCCGGCGGCTGCGGGAGGGGTTCCGGACAATCGCCGAGGGCGGCAAGGTGATCGAAGGCCAGATCGATGCGGGGTTCGATAGCGCCAGCGCCTTCCGCGCGGCGTTTCACAAGTTGATCGGCCGCGCGCCCGGGTCGCTTTCCGCCAATCCGATCCTCTTCGCCGACTGGATCCCGACCCCGCTCGGCGACATGATCGCCGTCGCGAACCGGTCGCACCTGCATCTCCTGGAATTCGTCGACCGGAAGGGCCTGCCGAAAGCGCTGATGCGGCTGGACGCGGACGCCAAGAGTCGGCTCGGCTTCGGACGCACGGCGCCGTCGGAGCAGGTCGCCAGCGAACTCGCCGCCTATTTCGACGGCGCATCGTCGGCCTTCCGCACACCGCTCGCCCAATCCGGCCCGGCGTTCAGCCGCGCGGTTTGGGACGCGCTTTTGCAAATCCCGGCGGGCGATACGCGCAGCTATTCCGAGATCGCAGCGGCGGTCGGACGCCCCGACGCCGTCCGCGCCGTCGCCCGCGCCAACGGCGCGAACCAGATCGCGCTCGTCGTCCCCTGCCACCGCGTCATCGGCGCGGACGGATCGCTCACCGGTTACGGCGGCGGCCTTTGGCGCAAACAGAAGCTTTTGGATATCGAACGCCGGTTCGCGGCGGAAACGAAAGAAGGAACCGCCCATGTCCCAGTCTGAAAAAGCCGCCCGCTTCGCCGCGCTGCACCGCAAGGGCGACCCGGTGGTCCTCTACAACATCTGGGACGCCGGCGGCGCGAAGGCGCTCGCCGAAGCCGGCGCGCCCGCCGTGGCGACCGGGAGCTGGTCTGTCGCCGCCGCCCATGGCTATGGCGACGGCGAGGCGATCCCCCTCGATCTCGTCCTCGCTATCGTCGGGCGCATCGCCGCGACGGTCGACATCCCCCTGACGGTGGATTTTGAAGGGGCCTACGCTGCGGAACCATCGGAGGCGGCGGAGAACGTCCGCAAGCTCATTCGCGCGGGCGCCGTAGGCATCAATTTCGAGGACAGGATCGTCGGCGGCGAGGGTCTTCACCCCATCGCGGCGCAGGCCGAACGCATCCGCGCGATCAAGGCCGTCGCGGCGGAGGAGGGCGTTCCGCTCGTCCTCAACGCCCGCACCGACCTCTTCCTCGGGACCGATCCCGCAATTCACGCGGACTGCATGGCGGAGGCGCTGGAGCGCGCTGCGGCCTACGCCGAGGCGGGCGCCCACTGTCTCTTCGTTCCCGGCCTGTCGGAGGCCGCGCTGATTTCCAAAGTGGTGGAGGGAGCGGGACTGCCGGTGAACGTGATGATGATGGGCGGGCTGACCTCAATCGCCGAAGTCGCGGCCCTCGGCGTTTCGCGGGCCAGCTTCGGGCCGGGACCGTTCATGAAACACCTCGATCAGCTCAAGGCCGCCTATGAAGCGCTCAGCTGAAAACCACCCGGCTCAGCAGCGGGGAAGCAGCAGCGTGCGAGAACCGACGACGATATGGCCGCTGCACTGCTCTGCGGCGCGCACCGCCGCTTCGTAAATCGGATCGTCCGAACGCGGCGGGCGTCCGGCGAAGCGCACCAAGCGGTAGCGGTCTTTCGGCAGAACGATCAGACGCCCGTCGGCGGCTAGGCGGCGATGAGCCTTGGGATGGGTGGCGGCGT